>ONMF01000022.1 GCA_900318865.1 uncultured Prevotellaceae bacterium | reverse complement strand
TTGTTCCTCGGAGAGGCACAATCAATACGCCCGGTGCCGCTCCGCCACGGCGTGATGCCAAAAGGAGGGTTGTGCCTCTTCGAGGAACATTGGCATTGCTTTCCCCAGGTTTGGCGCATCCATGCGCCGAAACCTGGGGCTTTGTCAGCTTGTGCGTCTCCGACGCACGGTTGCCAACTCCTCCCCTAAGTTAGGGGAGGTGGCGCGTAGCGACGGAGGAGTGTGTGATGACAGCATGGGTGCCGGTGTCGCCGGGTGGCACACGCCCCCGGCCCTTCGGGCCACCGCCTCTACCTTAGCGGGGGAGTTCTCCACTAAATTGAAGGGGGAAATTGCCACGGCACGGTGTGTGATGCGTCGAAGACGCATCATTTGACAGAGCCCCATGTTTCGGCGCCGTCCCGCGCCAAACATGGGGACACCTTGTGTTGACGGTCAGTGGGTGTGGACGCGCTGCGTGGGGGGCAAGGTGGCGTTGCGGTGGTCGACGGCTTTTACCACTTGTTGTGCCAGCGCGGTGAATGCCTGGCCCGAGACGGTGTTTTGCAGCACGATGGGCATGCCGTCGTCGCCTCCGCGGCAGATGCCTGCCACAAGGGGAATCTGTCCAAGCAGTTCCACGCCGAGCGACTGTGCCAGGTCGCGGCCGCCGTTGCGCCCGAAGATAAAATACTGCTCGGTGGGGTGTGCGGCGGGTGTGAACCACGACATGTTCTCTACGATTCCGAGCACAGGCACGGCCACCTGCTCGCCCAGGAACATGGAGATGCCCTTGCGTGCGTCGGCCAGCGCCACCTGCTGCGGCGTGGTGACCACAATGGCCCCGGTGATGGCCAGCGTCTGCACGAGGGTGAGGTGGATGTCGCTGGTTCCCGGCGGCATGTCGATGACGAAGTAGTCGAGCGGTCCCCAGTCGGCATCGTTGATGAGTTGCTTCAGGGCATTGCTGGCCATGGCACCTCGCCACAGCACCGCTTTGTCCTTGTCGACCACAAAACCGATGGAGAGCACCTTCACGCCGAATTTCTCAGCCGGGATGATGAGGTGGCGGCCATCGACGTCGTGCATATAGAGTTGCTCGTCCTCGATACCCATCATCTTGGGCACCGACGGGCCGAAGATGTCGGCATCGAGCAGCCCCACCTTGTAGCCGGCTTGTGCCAGCGCCACCGCCAGATTGACAGCGACGGTGCTCTTGCCCACGCCACCCTTGCCGCTCGACACGCCGATGATGTTTTTCACGCCGTCCAGAGGCTGGGTGGGCTTGGCTGCCGGTTCCTGCCGGCGGGTTTTTACGGCGATGTTGCCTTTCACTTCCACTTGGGGTCCGATGTGGGTGTTGATGGCCACTTCGGCCGCCCTGACGATGGAGCGGATAAACGGGTCGGTGGGCCGATCGAAGATGAGAGAGAAACTCACACGGTTGCCATCGATGCGGATGTCGTCCTCAACCATGTTCATTTCGACGATATTTTTTCCAGTGCCCGGATAGCGCACGGTGCGCAGGGCTTCGAGTAGGAGAGCGGGGTAGAGCGTCATGTGCCGAAGTTGATGATGTCGGTTGTTGTTGTTATTATTGTTGTTGATTATCTTTGTCCATGAGCTGGGGCATCTGGATGAAGCCCCGGTTGTAGCTGCGATAGGTGTCGAACTCGATGTCGATGTCGGGCTCTTTCAGCTCCACGCCGTGCGGCAAACGGAACTTGAGGTATTTGATGGTGAGCCCTCGCTGCAGCCACTGGCACTCGTAGTGGGTCTTTATCTCCAGGATGTCGTTGGCCAGCCCGCTGTGATAGAGGTCGTCGGTATCGACTTCCACCGGCAGGCCGTTGAGCTTGACCAGCTCGCGCGTGTAGGTGTAGAGGAACGGGCTGTCGGTTTTCAGGTGAACGATGCCGTCGGGCCGCAAGATGTGGCGGTAATTGTCGAGAAACCGCGTGCTGGTGAGGCGTTTGTTCACTTTTTTCATCTGCGGGTCGGGGAAGGTGATCCAGATTTCAGACACCTCGCCTGGGGCGAAAAGGCGGTCGATGAGCTCGATGGATGTTCGCAGGAAGGCCACATTGGTCATCTTGTCGCGGTCGACCTGCTTGGCGCCGGTCCACATGCGTGCGCCCTTGATGTCGACGCCGATGTAGTTCTTGTGGGGGAACTTTCGCCCCAGTCCCACTGCGTATTCTCCCTTTCCGCACCCGAGTTCGAGCACGATGGGGTTGTCGTTGTGAAAATACAGTTCGTTCCAGTGGCCCCGCATGGTGTTTTGGCCATGAACAATCGCTGAGAAAGGAAACTGGAACACACATGTGAGGGTTTCCATCTCAGCGAATTTCTTGAGTTTGTTTTTACCCATTTCGTTGAGTAGTAACTTTTTTCGGTGCGGCACCATGATGCCGCCATTGATTGTTTTACTTGACTACCACTTTGTGCCCGCGGCCGTCGATGTGCACCACATAGATGCCCGGTGTGAGCTCGTAGGCATTGTCGCCAGCGTCCAGCGCCACTTGCTGCATGGTGCCGTTGATGGCCACGATTTGCGCCGACATGGGCTGCTGCGCCACGATGTGAAGCACATTGCCGTCGGTCCACACACGGTGGCTGGCGGCCGTCAGGTCGTTGATGCCCGTGATATTGTTGACCGGTGCCGATGCGCTGGGTGCATAGTGTGCCTGCGCATTGTTGTCGGCCAGGACGATGTTGTTAAGCGTGATTTGCGCTTCATCGGCCAGGGAGCGATTGGCCGTGACGGTGAGGTGGATGACGCCCTGATTGGCGAGGTTGAGCGTGCTATTTTGCATGGAGTAAACCATCACCCTGCCGGTGTTGTGGTCCACCAGCACTTGATGCGATTTGGTGCTTTCGTGTGCGGTGACGCTGAGACCTTGCGGCAGGTCGACGTCGAACTGCATGGCGTTGTAATCCTGGGCACCGCTCAAGCGGATGTTGAGCGTCTGCGACTCGCCCGGAGCAATCGCCAGGGCGTCGACTGTGACCAGGCGGTCCACATCGGGATAGATGGCCGGTGCGTTGATACCGCTCATGACGATGGCCACGAGCGACGAAACGTCGGCCACGCTGATTTCGGTGTCGCCGTTCACATCGGCGCGTGCCCTGTAGTCGGGGTGTGAGTTGTCGCCCATGACGATGGCCACGAGTGCCGAAACATCGGCCACATTGACCTCACCGTCGCCGTTCACGTCGCCCAGCTTGGCCGACGGCACGATGAGGAATTCCTGCCATTGTGCGGCCGCCTGATAGTCCTCGACGCTGTTGAGCGGCACCTTCAGGGTGACCGCTCCCTGGTCGACACCCAGCCAGATGTCATCATCGAGCGTGGGCACAGTGACGGCGTTGCTGGTGAGCTCCTCCAGCCCCGTCATGCCCGCCATGGCCAGCGTGCCGATGTGCTGCAGGGTTGACGGCAGGCTCAGGGTGGCCACGGTGCTCAGGTTGTAGAATGCGGCCTGTCCGATGGTTTGCACACCCTCGGGAATGGCCGAGATGATGCTCACCTTGTCACTGCCTGCCAGCAGGAAGTCGCTCACCGTGGTGAGACTGCCCGGCATGGTGACCTGTGTGAGGTTGGGCAGGTAGAGCATGGCACCGGTTCCGAGGGTCTGCAGCGATTGCGGCAGGCGGGCTTCGGTGATAGGTGTGCCGGTCATGGCCCAGTCGCCTAATTGCTCGAGCTTGGTCATTGTGGTGAGATCGAGCGCCTTGAGCCCTGTTCCTGCAAATGCCGAGTGCCCTATGGTCACCACATTTCCTCCCAGTGTGAGGGTGGTGAGCAGCGGGCAGTCCATGAACGCTTCATTGCCCACATGCTGCAATCGGCTGCCGTTGTCCACGGTGGCACTGGTGAGCGCCGTACAGTGCGCGAAAGCGCCGTTGCCCACATGCGCCACGGTGGCTGGCAGTGTCACCGTGCTGAGCGCCGAGCAACCCGAGAAGGCATAGTTGCCGATGGTGTCGAGCTGCTGGGGCAGGGCGATAGACACCAGCTTGTCGCATCCCGCGAAGGCCGCCTCGCCGATGGTTTTCAGGCCGTCGGGCAGGGCCACCGATGTGAGCGGCTTGCCTGCGAGGCTGGCTGTGGGCAGAGTCATGGGCAGATGGTGCGTGGTGGTTCCAAAGATGGGCTTGATGGATGTGTAGGCCACGATTTCCACGTTGCTCAAATCGATGGAGTTGAGCTGCTTGAGCGAGTCGGCCACAAAGAGGAAGTCGCGTGCGTCCATTTGCCCGGTGACGGTGAGCGCCGTGATGCTGTGGTCGGTCACTTGCTGCTCGAGTGCTCCGGGTGTGCAGTTCACTTCGACGGCCCATGAGGCAAGGCTTGCCAAGGCTGCTATGAGAGTCAGTAAAGTATAGCGCATAATTGTGGTGGTTTTGAATTGACAAATATAATGAAAATTCTTGACATTTGGGGCAAACGGCATGAAAAAACAATTCCCCCGTTAATATAAACGGAGGAATTGCTAAAATATTGCTTCGGCGCCTGGGCCGAAAACGGGCAAATGGGTTATGGAATAACGATTTTGTGTCCCTTGCCGTCAATCACCACCACATAGACCCCCGTGCCGAGCTGCGACTCGTTGCGGCCAGGCTGCAGCTGCAGCGTTGTGGCCGTTCCGTTCACAGCCACCACTTGTGCCGTGGTGTGGGCCGGTGAGTCGATGACCAGAGTCTGGTTCCGGGTGAACACGTGTGCCTGGGCATCGGTAATCTCGTCGACGGCGGTGATGGTGCTTGCCTGTGCCGATGCGCCGGCCAGGCGGTGAGCCGTGGCGCGCGGGTCGGCGGCACTGGCGTTGCGCACTTCCATGTCGCCCGTGGCCGTGTCATCGGCCTCGATGGTGAGCAGTGCTATGTCGCCGCTGTTGCCGGCCATCAGTTCATTGGTGTTGGAGGTGACCAGGATGCGGGTGACGCCGTTGTGAGTGGCCGTGGTGAAGTGGTGCCGGGCCGTGCGTCCGGTTCCGTTCACAGCCACGATGCGCAGCCCTTGTGGCAGCACCACATCGCACTGCAATGCGGTGAGCGCCACCTTGTTGTTCAGGCTCATGGCGATAACTTGCTGTGCGCCCGGCTTGATGTTCAAGTCGTCGAGCAAAATCTCGCCAGCCACCTCGCTGTGTGCCGGTGCGCGCCTCACGACGTTGATTTCCATTTCCTCGAGCAGGATGTTGGTCACCATGGTGATGTCGGCAACCCCCACTTCGCCGTCTTGGTTGACGTCGGCCAGGAATGCGTCGAATTGGTCGCTCTCAATCTCCAGCTGGTAGTTGGTGATGGCAGTGATGTCGGCCACGGAAACCTCGCCGTCGACGTTGGCATCGCCCAGCAGGTAGTTGTGCAGGATGTGGAATTCCTGCCACTGCTCGGCCTCGGCGTAAAGGTCGGCAATTTCGTTGCCTTCGGCCTCACGAGTGTCGAGGTTGACGATGTCCTGCTTCATTCCCTCCCACACATTCTCGCCCAGCTGCGGCACGGTGGTGGGCTCGACGTAGATGTTTTTCACGCCGATGGTGCCCGCTAATGCACGCGTACCTATATAATTAACGCCAGCAGGAATGTGAAGCGTGTCGGCCTGTGCCGTGCAGTTATAGAAGGCATAGTCACCGATGCTCTGTGCCTGCGAGGGGATGATGCCTGCGAAATCCAGGACCTCGTTGCCGGCCATGACGTAGGCCGGTACTTGCTCCATGTCGTCGGGCAGGTTGGCTTGTGTGAGCAGGGCATTGTTAAACAATGCTCCGTCGCCCACGGCCACTTCCTGCTGCGGCAGTGCCGCCGTGGCAAGCGCCGTCGAGGCGAAGGCCAATGTGCCCACTCGCTTGAGTGCCGGAAGCGTGCTCAAGTCAATGTTGGTGAGGGCAGTGTTGAGAAATGCTTCATCGGCAATGGTGGTGACAGCCTCGCCCAGTGCGATGCTTTCAAGAGCTGCATCGCCCATGAACGCTTGCTCGCCGATGACAGCGCAGCCCAGCGTGGCTTGCGCCAGCTGCGGGCAATTGGCGAACGCGCCGCGGCCTATGCTGGCCACCGTGGCCGGCACTTCGACCGCAGTGAGCCCCGCGCCGCTGAAGGCGTAGGCTTCGATAGCGGTCAAGCCCTCGGGCAGAAGGATGGACTGCAGCTGCTCGCATCCGGCAAAAGCCGCTTGCCCGATGACCTTGATAGTGGCCGGCAGGATGATACTGGCCAGCTTGGAACCGAAAAACGCCTGCTGCGGCAGTTCGCCCGGTGCAAATTCGGTCTGCATGCCAAACGTAGGCTTGTCGGCTCGGTAACCGACAATTTCCACCCCTGTCAGGTCGATGGCGGTGAGTTGCGTCAGGCTGTCGGCAATGAAGCGGAAATCACGCGCATCAATGGTGCCATGCAGAGTCAGCTCAGTGGTGGTGGCGTCGGTCAGTTCGTCGGCCAACCGTCCGGCCACAGTCTCAACATCGACGGCCCAGAGGGTCGTCGATGTCAAGATGATAGCCAATGAAGTGAGTGTTTTTCGCATTGATGCAAAAACAAATGGGTGAAGTTGTGATTACAGTGGTTTATTTCACCACCTTCACAGCCTTGGAGCTGCCATCGCTGTAGGTGGTGACCTTGATGTTCACGCCGTCGAAGGGCTTGGCGCTCTCGACACCTGCCACGTTGACATACTTCACAGCAGCCACGCCCTTGTCGTTGTTAAGCTCGGTCACTGCGGTGGGCAGCTCGGGCACGTCGAGGGCATAGAGGGTGTAGTTCTGGAAATAGAGGTTGTCGTCGGCAGCCATCTTGGCGGGTGCACCGGCAGCCTTGTCCCAAGCGCTCTTGAGCTGAGCCACGGCTTTAGGAATGCGGTAAGAGCTGCCCTGGGTCATGCTGTTGTTGCCTTCGTACCACGACATGTCGAGGTCGGCGCTCATGCCCGAGTTGTCGCTCCAGCCACGCAGCTTGCCGTTGAAGAAGTAGCCCTGGATGGCAATCACCTGGTTGGCTTTGGGGCGGAAATTGTCATAGTGCTCAAGATTGCACTCGTCAATCATGTAAGTTGAGGGCTCGCCGGGCTCAGGACCCGCGGCGGTGTAGACGTTGTAGTCGATGGGGCTCTTGGCAAGGGCGATGGCGGGGTTGCCGTTCTCGCAGGTCATTTCACCCACCACAGTACCGGGTTTGAACACATCGTGCTTGGCCAGCTCGCCGAAGGTCTCGGCATCGGGAGCAGCCACGCGCAGCCAGTTGTTTTCTCCGTCGGTGACAATCAGAGAGTTGGCCATCGGAATCTTCTCAACCACGGTGAGGGGCTGTGCGAAGCCCACCTGGCCGGCAGCCTCTTCCACGTTCTTCATGTCGGTAGCCAGAAGCACTTTGGCCTCGGTGTCGAGGAAGTGGTAAGCCTTGGCACCCGTCGCGTCAGAACCTTGGGCGTTGGAGATTTTGATGACACCGGTGCCATCGTAATCTTCAGCCACGGCAATGTTGATTGCGAAATACGGGCCGTCGACTCCGGGCAGGGGGTCACTTACGCCAGCGCCGGTGTTTTTGCAGATGAAGCGGTGTGCTCCGCTGGAGGTTTTTTTCCAGTCAACAGTCAGGCAGAAGGTGGGTTCATCCTCGTAATAAGGCATCGTGCGCTCGGTGCTGAAATAATCTTTCACTTTGCCGCGCGGGGTGTAGGTGAAGTCAATTCCTTCGGGAAGGGTGATGTCGAACTGGGTGTTGTGAGCGTATTGAATGTCGGGATTTCCGTCCTTGTCCCAGCCCTCGCCGCTCTTGTACTGGATAACCATTTGATAGGTTTCGCCGGGCACCACGGCAAAGTCCTCAATGTAAAGACCGCAGGTGCTCACCAGTTTGGGGTCGTTGGGGTCGGTGGTTGCGCTTGCGTTCACCGCCCACAGGGCCATTGCGGTCATGAACATACCGCGCATGGCATAAAGTACGTTTTTCTTCATAATAAATTAGTATTTTGGTTAAAGTTGATAAATTGTTCCAGTTATCAATTTACAAAAGTACAACAAATATTTAAAACGAAGTACATGTTCAGCCAAAAAATAATTCTTTTTTTGCCAAAAAAACGTGAAAAACCAATCAGACGGGTGTGAATTTGTCAGGGCAATGCGTCCACAAGGATGCTCTCAAAGCCGGTGGTGGCTTGGCGCGAGGCAATAGAACACACCACACCCTCAACGGGGCAGAACGTGTGCAGGGTGGCACCGTGTGCCTCGGTGAGCACGGCGGGCAGGCGGGAGGTGAGGCCCCGGCCGGTGAGCTTGAGCAGGGCCTCCTTGCGCGTCCACAGCCGCATGAAGGCCTCTTCGGGGCTGCCGCTGGCCGCTATGGAAGCCTGCTCTTCCCGGCTCATGACGCATGAGAGCACATCGGGGTCGAGGGGAACTACGCGCTCCACGTCGATGCCCACAGGCCTGTCGTCGACGGCGCACACGGCCACGCCCGCTGTGTGGCTCAGATTGAAGTGAATGAGGGGGTGCCGGGCCAGAAACGGCTTGCCGCCCGGCTCGCGCGCCCATGGGCCCATTTCGGCGATGCCATAGCGCCACTCCAGCGCCCGCTCCAGCAGCAGCCAAGCCGCCAATGCCGCCTGCCTGTCCTGCACACGCAGCAGGCGCTCCACCAGAGCGCGCCGCTCGGCCGACACCCGCCGCACCGCCCGCTCCACGTTGAGGCGGCTTGTGTCGGGGGCAATCAATACAACGGGTGCCATGCGCTCACGCTTGCTTGAACTGGATGTGGCGGGCCTTGTGCAGAATGAAGATGACCACAGCCTCGATGACGTAGGCCACCAGGTAACTGTACCACAAATACTGCGGCACGTAGCGCGCCATGAGCCACAGCACAGGAATCACCGTGAGCGACAGCGCCAGCGAGATGAAAAGCGCCATGCGGTGCTGGCTGTAGAGCTTGTAGACAATCATCAGCACATAGATGTAGCAGAAGGGGATGAAACTGAGTGCGAACACCCGCAGGGCGTGCTTGCTCTCCTGAATCATGGCCGGGTCGACAGCCCCGAACAGCCGTGCGATGGCTTGCGGGTCGATCCACACGAAGGCGCATGTTATCGCCATGGAAACGGTGATGAACCGGAACGCCCGCCGCAGCACCGTCTTCAGCCCATTGTAATCGCCCTTGCCCACCTGGATGGCCCCAAGTGACTGGAGCGTCTGGCATGTGCCCGAAAGGAACAAGTTGTAGACCTGCAGCAGATTCATGCACACGGCAAAGACGAAGATACCTGTGCGGCCGGTGGTCGACAGCACGATGGAGTTGGCCGAGAGCAGCAGCAACGTCAGGCAGATGGATGCCAGCGCCAGAGGCGCTCCCTGGCCGATGATGCGTTTCCAGGATGCCAGCAATCCATCGCCGCCCATCACGAGCGTGAGCCGTCGGTTGAGCGGGTTGCGCCAGTGTGTGAGCAAGATGGCAATGCCCACCAGATGGCCCACCACAGTGGCCGCCGACGACCCCGTAATGCCCCATCCGAAGGCTTGGATGAACACGATGTCGAGGCACAGGTTCACCACATTGTCGACAATCACCGCCACGCTCACCAGGCGCGGGCTGCCGTCCACGCCCACCATGGTCGACAGTCCCCACATGATGATGAAGGCTGGGTTGCCCAGCAGCAGCACCTGCATGTAGTCGCGGGCCAGCGGCAGAATGGTGTCGTTGCTGCAGAGCATGCGTGCCGTCTGGTCGGGGAAAATGGCGCCACCCACGATGGCCAGCACCAGCCCGATGCCACCGCTCAGGCACAAAGCCCTGGTGAAGAAACGCCGCGCGTCATCGGTGTTGCCCTTGCCCAGCGCATAAGCCACGAGCATGCCGGCTCCTGCATTGATGAGCAGGTGCAGCGTGAAGATGAACTGGTTGATGGGCTTGGACAGGTTGATGGCGCTCACGCCGTCGGCATTGATGAGGTTGCCCACGATGATGCCGTCCACCACGTTTCCCAGGCAACCCGAGAGTGCCACCAGGATGTAGGCCCAGAGGTATCGGTAGAATTGCGCGTTGATTTTGTCGTTATTGCCGTTTTGTTTCATGCATAGTCACCATTTAGTCAGTCAAAAAATCCCAGGCCGCCGATGGCCGTGAGCATGCGCTCCACATAGTCCCACGAGGTGGGCGACCACACATAGCCCAGTCGGTAAAGAACCTGCGTGGTCAAGTCGTTGTCGCGTGCCACGTCGGTGGTTCGCTGGCCGTGAGCCATGTCCTGATAGGCCAGCAGGCTCGAGAGCAGCTTGGCCTTGGCGGGGTCGGCCTTGGCTTTCTCCATGTTGTCGTTGAACTCCTCCTGCTCGACGAAGCGCACACCCTTGCCCACGCTTGTGAGTCCCTCGAGCACATCGCCCAGGAACTGCGTGTGGTTGTTGAACGGGTGGAACACGCAGCACTGGCGCGGCGTGTCGGCCAGCAGCACGATGGCGTGTGCCACCTCGTTGATGGGCGAGAACTCGACGCGCTTGTTGCGCATGCTGTAGGGGCAGCATCCCAGCATGTTGTAGACCTTGATGCGGCCCATGAACGAGTTGGTCTGGAAGTTGGCCTGGAACTCGCCGTCGGTGCTGCGTGCGGCCAGATTACCCACACGCATGATCTTGGCGCTCAGGCCTTGGGTGGCAATGGCCTGCAGAATGAGTCGCTCGGCCATGAACTTGGAGTGGATGTATTTGTTGCCCAGGAACTGCCCCATGTAGAAGCGTTGCTCGGTGAACACATCGTCGCGTGGCGTGCCGGTCCACAACCCTCGGGTGCTGGCCGTGCTGATGTGCACCAGGCGTGCCCCGTGTTGCAGGCAGAAGTCGACACAGCGCGCCGCTCCTCCCACGTTCACGTCCTCAATCTCGGTGCCTTCGGAGAAATGCTTCACCACCGCCGCGCAGTTGAAGATGGTGTCGACTTGCAGCGACGGGTCAAAGTCGGCGGTCACGTCGCCCAGCACGATGTGCAGGCGCTGGCCGAAGAGCGGTGCAAAGGCATTGTCGAAGTAGTAGAACAGCAATGTCTTGAGTCGCCCTTCGGCTTCGTCGAGAGTCTTGCCGCGCACCAGGCAATAAATGTTTTTCGCGTCGCTGTCGATGAGCTCGCGCAGGATGTGGATGCCCAAGAATCCTGTGGCGCCGGTGAGCAACACGTTGCCCAGGGTCTGCGGTGTGCCGTTGCGGAAGGCGTCGAGTGTGTTCTGCTTGAGCATCGCGTCGATGGCCGAGTAGTCGAAGTCGGTGACATCGCTTGCGCCGTTGTCGGCGGCATCCTCGCCGGTGACGAGCCTTGCCAGCTGGCGCGGGGTGGGGTTGGCGAAGACATCGCCATAGGCCACATGCATCCCGGCCTTGTCGGCCTCGATGATGACCCGCGTCACCACCAGTGAGGTGCCGCCCAGGTCAAAGAAGTTGTCGGTGGCTCCCACGCGGTCCATCTGCAAGATGTCGGCAAAGATGTTGCAGAAAGTGCGCTCGGTGTCGTTCGTCGGCTCCACAAACTCGCCCATGCCGGCCAGTTGCGGCTCGGGCAGTGCCTTGACGTCGGTTTTTCCGTTGGGTGTCATGGGCATGGCTTGCAGTTGCAGGTAGGCCGTGGGCACCATGTATTGCGTGAGGCTCTTGGAAATCTCGGCCTTGAGCGCGTCGGGTGCAATCTCGCGGTCGGCGGTGTAATAGGCGCACAAATGCTCTTTTCCGCCGATTTTCCTGATGAGAATCACCACTTTCTTCATGCCGTCGACCTTGAGCATCACGTTCTCGATTTCGCCCAGTTCGATGCGCAGGCCTCGCAGTTTGATTTGGTTGTCGGTGCGTCCCAGAATCACGATGTCGCCATCGGGCAGCCACTTGGCGTAGTCGCCCGAGCGGTAGACGCGAGTGCCGTGGTAATCGATGAAGCGCTCGCGGGTCATGTCGTCGAGGTTGTTGTATCCGCGTCCCACACCACGTCCGCCGATGTAGAGCTCTCCCACGACACCCACCGGGAGTTCGTTGCCGTCGTTGTCGACGACAAATTCCACCACATTGAGCTGCGGGCGTCCTACGGTCACGGCCGAGGCGTGTGTGAGTTCCTTGTTGTTCGATGCCACGGTGATTTCGGTGGGGCCGTAGCAGTTGAAGATGCGTGCCCGGGTGGTGGCGCGCAACTGCTCGAGGAGTTGGTCGCTGAATTTTTCGCCACCGGCGCGCGCTATCTTGATGTGGCTGATAGCCCGGCCGAAATCTTCGCTCGTGAGCCAAGTGAGCCATCGCGACGGCGTGCCCGACACCATGTCGACCCTCTGCGCCGTGATGAGGCTGGCCAGCTCCAGCGGGTTGTTGGCTTGTTCTTCGGTGGCCACGACAAGCGTCTTGCCGTTGAACAGCGCCGTGCCGATGTCCTGCAGTGCCGCGTCGAAGGAGATGGTGGTCACCGACAGCACACGTGTGGCATCGGTAGCCACGGCGTTGGCAAAAACGTTGGCCGGATGGCCGTAGAGATAGTTGCAGATGCCTTCATGGCGCAGCATCACCCCCTTGGGCCGGCCTGTGGAGCCGCTGGTGTAGATGATGTAAGCCAGGTCGTCGGGCGTGATGGCCGGTTGCGGCGTGGTCTCGTCGGTACAGGCCAGCAAGTCCTCCACGTCGATGGCTTTCCCATCGGGCACTTGTGCCATGCGTTCGGCAGTGGTGATGATGAAGCGGGCCTCGGAATCTTCGAGAATGAGTTTCACGCGGTCGGCGGGATATTCCGGGTCGCAGGGAATGTAGGCTGCTCCGGCCTTGAGTACACCGAACTGAGCCAGAATCAGCCGGCTGGTGCGCGGCAAGAGCAAGGCCACGCGGTCGGCCTCGTGCACTCCGCGCTGGCGCAGCGCGTTGGCCACGCGGTTGGTGGCCAGGTGCATTTGCGCATAGGTGAAGGTGGCGTCGCATGCCACCAGGGCCTCGTGGTCGGGTTGTGAGAGCGCATAGTGGCCGATGCATTCATGCATCAGGGCAAACGGTGCTGTGCCACTTCCCACGCAGCGTATTGCTGCCAGTTGGCGTTCTTGCTCGTCGGCCACAATGGACAGGTGCCGCACCTTGTCGTGGGGCTGGGCTATCATGCGCTGCGCCACGGCCCGGATGCTCAGTGCCAGCGACTGAGCCAGCTCGGCAGTGTAGAGAGCGTCGTCGTACTGCACCACCACGCCGCGGTCCTCAATTTTGATGTTGATTTTAAACTTGGGCACATTCAGTTCGAGCAATTCCTGGCTGATGGGCTTGCCGGCGACGGTGTAGCGGCTCAGCACCCCCACCTGGTAGGCGTAGGCGATAGCCGGCTTGAAACCGAAGTCGGCCGCGATGCGGGCAAAAGGATAGTTCTCGTTGCCCAGTGTGGCATCGAAGGCATTGGATGCGTTGTGCAGAAATTCATCGACTGTCACATCGTCGATGGTCAAAGCCAGAGCCAGCGTGTTGACAAACATGCCCACGGTGTCGGCAATGCGAAGGTTGCTGCGTCCGCTGCTCACGGTGCACAGGTACACGTCGCGGTTGTTGGTGTGCCGCGCCACCACATAGCCTGTGGCTGCATAGAACAAGTGAGCCGGAGTGATGCCGTGTTGGCGGCAGAATGTTGCCACCGCGTCGTGCTCGATGGGGCACACCGCCTCGCCGATGAAGCCTTGTGCGCCGTCTCCGCGCAGGTCGGCCGCTATTTCGCTGGCTCCCTCGCAGGCAGCCAGTTTTTCGGCAAAGAAATCGCGGGCGGCAGAAAATTCAGGCGTTTGCTCGTCGGAGAGCTGCTGTGCCGCAAAGTCCAGATAGCTATAGCTTTCGGTATCGGGCGTATTGCCCTCGAGCACGGTGCTGATTTGACGGATGAGCAAGTCGGCACTGCCGCCGTCGAACAGCAAGTGGTGCACATCCATGAGCAGGTGGGTGCCCGATTGTGGTGTGACCACAATTTCAAAGCGGTAGAGCGGAGCTTTCTGCAAGTTGAAGGGTTGCACAAACTTGTGCTTGTAGGCCGCCAGCTCGTCGTCGGTCATGTGTGTGACGGGGATGACAGGAGCCGGTGCTCCGTCGGTGGTCTGCACGATGTCGGTGCCCTGTGTCTCGAAATGCACCGCCAGCTCGGGATGCAGCGCCACCACCTGCTTCACCGCTTCCATGAGCGCCTGTGGCTCCACGCCGGCGGGGTAGGAGAGCAGGTAGGGGATGTTGTAGATGGTGGAGGTGGGGTTCTTCAGGCAGTCGAAATAGACCCCCGTCTGCGCGTACGACAGCGGAGCGGTAGTGCGCCGCTGCTGTGTGCTTGCCGCCACCGGCGCCGGTGTGGCGTTGCCGGCCAGCAGGTGCTGCAAGATGTCGTTTTCCACCGTCTGCACGGTGCCGGTCTTGACCAGTGCCTTCGGCTCGAGCGACACGCCGTATCGCTTGTTGACCTGCACGGCCAGCTTGATGGCCGAGATGGAAGTGAGGCCCGCATAGCCCAGCGGTGTGGTGATGTTGAAGTCGTGGTTGCCCACAATGGCTGCCACCATCTCGTGAATGTCGGCCTCAAGGATGTTCATGGGCGCGTTCACTTCCTGTGCCGCGGCAGCCTTCTTTTCGGGCTTGGGCAGCGCGCGCTTGTTGACCTTCATGTTTTGGTTGAGGGGGATGGCGTCGATTTGCATGGTCACGGCAGGCACCATGTAGGGCGGCTTCTCATCGAGGATGAAGGCGTTGAGCGCTTCGATGTCGATGGTTTTGTCGCTCACCACATAGGCCGCAATGAATTTGCCGCCTCCCTCTTCGTCAAATGCTTGCACGGTGGCATCCTTGATGTCCGGGAACTGGCGGATGATGCTTTCCACCTCTTTCAGTTCGATGCGGAAACCGCGTATTTTCACTTGGCCGTCGCGGCGTCCCACAAACTGCAAGTCGCCCGATGGCAGATAGCGCACAATGTCGCCCGTGCGGTAGATGCGGGCATATTTCTCATCGGTGGTGAAAGGATTGCCGATGTAGACCTCGGCGGTCTTCTCGGGCCGGTTGAGATAGCCGCGCGACACTTGCGGGCCGCTCACCCACAGCTCGCCCGCAGCGCCCACGGGCAGGCGGTGTCCCTGCGGGTCGACGACGTAGAGGCGCATGTTGTCCAGCGGTTTGCCGATGGGAATGTCGGTCAGCTGCTCGTGCACGGCAAAGGTGGTGGTGAAGATGGTGCACTCGGTGGGGCCATAGCAATTGTGCAGGGTGTAGGCCGTTGGCGGGATGAGCGAGGCCAGTTTCTCGCCGCCCACCGACAGGTGGCGGAGCGAGTGGTTCTCGATGCTCGTGGCAAACTGGTAGCCCACCTGCGTGGTCATGAAGGCGTGAGTGATACCCTCACGCTCGAAATATTCGTTGATAGCAATCAGGTCGAGGCGGATTTCTTCGGCGATGATGTGCAACTCAGCTCCACACGTGAGCGTGGGGTACATGTCCATCATGCAGGCATCAAAGCCGTAGCTGGCATAAGCCGCTACGCGGCATCCCTCGCCCAGTTCGTAGTGGCGCTGGAACCAGTCGCAGAAAGCCACGAGGTTTCCGTGCTCAAGTTGGCAGCCCTTGGGCACGCCGGTGGAGCCGGATGTGTAGAGCAGAATGAACAGCGCGTGCGGTCCGATGGCCACCTGGGGCGCCTGCGCTTGGGGCAACGACTCGATTTGGCTGGTGAACAGCACCGGCCCTGTGTATTCATCGACCACGGGACGCAGCTCCTCGGTGGCGATGAGCAGGCGTGCCTGGGCGTCTTGCATCATGAAGTTAAGGCGCTCTTTGGGATAAGTGGGGTCAAGCGGCTGATAGGCGCAACCGGCCTTCAAGACGCCTAATGAGGCGATGGCCATCCATTCGCACCGGGGGATGAGCACCGACACCACGTCGCCCGCTCCCAGGCCCTGTGCGGCCAGGTGTGCGGCGATGCGGTCCGAGATGGTGTCGACCTGGCGATAGGTGTAGCGCTTGCCGTTGAAGACCACGGCGTGGCGCTCGGGGGTGCGCTGTGCCTGGCGGCGGAAAAGAGTCACCACGTCGGCCCGGTCGTCGTATTCTTGGTCATTGTCGTTGAACCGGTCGAGCAGGGCCATTTGTGCCTGGGTGGTAATGTCGATGTCGGCGAGACGTTGGCACGACAATAGTCCATTGACCACGGCTTCATAACTCTCGAGAAATTGCGAAATGAGCCCGTTGCTGAAAACGTTGCTGTCGAATTCGGCCTTGATGTGGTACTTGCCGTTGAGAATGAAAGCCTTGAAGTAGCAGGGTGCCTCAAGCGTGCTGTTAATCACTCGTGCCGTGGCCATGGGCAGCCCGGCAAAGCTTTCGTCGGAAAAGAGGGTTCCGTGCCACGCGAACATGGAGTTGGATTGCAGGTTCAGGTCGTGCATGACATCGGCGTACCCGTAAATCTCGTACTTGCGGCATCCGCTCATCTGCCGTTGCAATTCCATCAGGAAATCAAGCACAGTGGTGTCCGGGGCAAACTTGCCGTACACAGGCAGTGTTTTCACCGTCATTCCCACCGAATGGTTGAAACGCTTGTCGGAACGGCCGTTGAACACGGTCGTGAACAGCGATTGCTGCTCGTTGTTGTACTTGGCCAGCAGGAAGCTGTAGGCCGCGGTGAACAGGTTGCTCCTGAATACACCGTTCTCGGTGCAGAAGCGGTCCACGCGCTCCATGTCCACGTCAAGCACCCTGACCATGCTGGCCTCGGCGTGTTGTGCCTCGTGTTTATCGGGCAGGAGCGGGGTGAACACATCTTCGCAACCGAAATTTTCTGCATACCACTGCTTCCCTTCATCAAAAGTGCTGCTTTGACGCAGCTGCGCCTCGTCGCGGGCCAGCTCGCTCATGGTGTACGGCTCGGGGGCAAGTTCCTTCCCGTTATAGGCCGCCTCGATGTCGTGCAGCAAGATTGACAGGGTGGTGCCGTCGGCAATAACGTGGTGAATGTCGACAAACAGATACAGATGGCCGGCGTCTTTCAGGATGTTGTAGCGGAACAATCGGCCGCCATTGATGTCGAAGGGCCTGAGCAGACGCTTTTTCTCTTGCTCGATGTCGGTGATGAGCTCCACTTCCAGCGTCCATTGCATGTCGTCGGTGTCAATCGTCTGGCGGGGCTCGCCGGTGTCGTCATTGATGATGCGTGTGAACAGCGTGGGGTGTGCCGCCACGGCGGTCTTGACGGCTTGTACCAGCCGGTCGGCGTCGAGCGAGCCGTCGAGCGTATAAAGATAAGGTACGTTATAGCAAATTTCGCCTTGATGCCCCATGCATTCAACGTAAATGCCATATTGGGCGGTGGTGAGTGGTGCGGTAGATTTCATGAGAGGATAAAGTTAAGAGTTGCGATTGTGTTATGGTGATGGTTACCAACGGGTTTTTACGAATTGAGGGGTGTAGGACACCGAGAGCCACGCCCAGTGCAGGCGCCGGTTCTCGTCGCTGCGCTTGAGTGCCTCCATGGTCTTGGTGCCACGCATAAAGGTGTAGGATGCCGAGATTTTGAGGCTGGGCAGCGGTGTATAGGCAGCGGTGAGCTCCAGTTCATGGCCCAGGGAATGGCTGTAGCCCTCAACCCTGACGTGAGTGGCAAAGTAGTGGTAGGCGGCATTGAATTTCAGTGGATTGATGGGTGCCCATGTGACACCGCCATAGAGGTTTTGAAGACCGGGCGTGTTGCCGCCGTAGTAAGCTTTCAGATAGAAGAAATCCATGGCGCCATAGAACTGGTGATGTGAGCCAAAGAGCAGATTAAATCCCCTGACTTCTTTCTTTTGTGCCATTCCTATTGCTCCCTTGGGAGGAACAAAGAAATTGTCATCGCCACTGAGAATGTCGTAGCCGGCATAAGCCTGCCACTGCTTGCTGATTGTGTTGCTGACCTTGACACTGGCCATCCAGGCGTGGATGGGGAGGGCATTCTCCTCGTGTCCCATTTGCCGATAGTAGGAGCCCTCGATGAGCCACCGGCCGGGAGCGAACTTGATGTAGGCACCCACCAGTTGCTGGTATTGAGTGTCGTATTTCGACTCGTCGCCATGCTGCGTGCCCACATTCATGGCCAGCAGCGACCCCTCGAAGGGGAAGCGTGGCGCGGCGTAGTGGTACCACAACGTCTGCATGTTTTTATAAGGCTCGGCACCGTTGCTGTAGAAGGTGCCTCCCTGCGTGGGGTTCTGGTTGTAGGCTACGATGAGGTGCAGCTTGTGCACCGGGTTGTCGAGCCCCAGCTTGAGCATGTCGTGCGACTGGGCGGCCATGGTCCAGTCGTCGTTGCCGATGATGCGCTGGTCGTCGTAGACAAGTTCCTGCCGGCCCAGCTTGACAAACAGTCCCTGCTTGGACTGAAGGCGCAACCAGGCCTCGTACAGGTTGAAGTTGCCTTTGCCCGTTTGCCCCCACAGCCCGGTGTGCTGAATGGCCACTTTGGCATCGATGAACTTGTGACGATAGGAGGTGGTGAGCCTGAGACGCGACTGCACGAACGCCCTCATGTCGTCCATGTTGTTTTCGATGGCCACACCTCCATCTCGCCATTCGCCGCGGGTGAACAACTGGGCATTGAGGGCGAACTCATTGTTCTTGGGCGGCTCTTGTTCCTGTGCGGGTTCCTGAGCGGAAGCCAGCATAGCCATCAGTGCCAGGGCAAATGTTGCCAGCGCTTTCATAAGATTTCGAACAAGCTGTAGAAGCCGGTCATCTTGAACACTTTCACCAGGTCGGGGTTCAGCCCCTTGAGCTGCACCTTGAATCCGTGCGCCTTGCCGTTCTTGAGGATGCTCAGGAACAGGCGCAACCCACTCGATGAGATATACTGCAATGCCGTGCAGTCGAGCACGGTGTCGAGTGTGGTGTTGTCAAACAAGGGTTTAAGTTGTTTTTGTGCCTCGACCGCTGCCGCGGTGTCGAGTTCTCCCTCCAGAAGGGCTACCAGTTGCTGGTCGATTTGTTGGATAGTCGTTTTCATTGATAAACTATGTGTTTAGTTAGAATATTTCTTTCTGAGCCGGGTCACATTGTGCTCGTCGAGCCGCTTGTAGTTGATGGAGTCGGTGAGCTGGCGCATCATGAATATGCCCAGGCCGCCGATGGGCCGTTCCTCGACGGGCAGCGTGGGGTCGACATCGGGAATGGCCGTGGGGTCGAAAGGCGAGCCGCTGTCGATAACGGTGAATACCACCTCTTGGCGGTCGGCGATGGCCTGCACCTCGACTTCACCCTGCACCGGTGTGCCGTCGGGGTTTTTCTCGTTCTTGTAGGCGTAGTTCATGACGTTGACTACGGCCTCTTCGACGGCCAGTCGCAAATTCATGGCCTTCTCGTCGTCGGCTCCAAGGCGCGACGTCACACTGTCAATCCAGTCGTTGAGGCGTCCCACCTGCTGAATGTCGGCCGGAAGCACAATTTTGTCTTGCAGTATCACATCGTCGAGCGGCCTGACGTAGCGCAGCGCCAGGATGGAAATGTCGTCGCTTTGAATGCTGTCGCCGGAGAACTGCTTCACCTCGAGAATCAGGTGCTCGATTTGTTGCTCGGGTGTGGGCAGCGGGTCGTGTGTCTCGATGGGTTGCAACGCATCGAGGATTCGCTGCTCACCGAATTGTTCGTGCTGCGCATTGAAAGCCTCGGTCACGCCGTCGGTGTAGATGACGATGGCATCATTGCCCGTCAGGGTCAGTTGCTGACCCTTGTAGGTGAAGTCGGCAAAGACACCCAGCGGCAGGTTGGCGTTGAGTTCCAGAAAGCTCGTTTTGCCGTCGTGAATGAACACGGGCGGTGTGTGGCCGGCATTGCAGAAACGCATCTCTCCCGTAGGCAGGTCGATGACACCGGCAAAGAGCGTGACAAACATGTTGGAATCGCTGGTCTCGACCATGGTTTGGTTCATGGTGGTGATGATGCGTGTGGGGTTGCTCTCGTGCATCGACAGCGAGCGGAACAGGCTGCGTGTGACCGCCATGAGCAGTGATGCGGGCACCCCCTTGCCGCTCACGTCGCCCACGCAGAAGAATAGTTTCTCGTTGCGGATGTAGTAGTCGAACAAGTCGCCTCCCACTTCTTTGGCGGGAATGAGCGATGCATGGACTTGTATGTTGTCATGATGCCGGTTGAGCTTGGAGGGGAGCATTCCCTTCTGGATGTTGGCGGCGATGGCCAGCTCGCCGTCGATGCGGCGTTTCTCGTCGTTGGCGGCCTGCAGCTTGTTGACACTGCGTGTGGCATACCACAGCATCAGCGCCAGTGCCAAGAGCGCCACGAGCATGAGTCCCATCAGGATGTTTCCAGTGCGATAAAGGTTGCCGAAAACCTCTTTTTCCCGGCACACGATGGCCATAGACCATCCCGTGTCGTTACTCACAGGCTTGAAAATGACCAGAGTGTTGTCGCCGTTTTCGGCTTTCACCTTGACCATTCCCGATTCGCCTGCCATCATGCGCTGGTTCATTTCATTCACCTTGGGGTCGCGCTTCTTGTTGTTGAGCTCGTGCACCGTTTTGTCGGCCAGCAAGTTCGTGTCGGGGTAGGCCAGCAGGCGCCCTTGGCGCGAGAGCATCATCAGGTAGGACGACTTGTAGCGCAGGTCGGAGTTGAGGTAGTTGCTGAGCCAGTCGAGTGAAATGTCGACAGCCAGCACCGCCACAATGCGGTCGTCGTCGTCCTTGATGGGTATGGAGTAGGTGGTGAGCATCATGTGCGCCCCGTCTTTATCGTGATAGGGCTCGCACCACACCGGTTTGCCGGTGCTCATGGGGGTGGTGTAGAATTCGCTCTTGGTGTAGTCGTGCTGGGCCGACCCCATCTGCCGAGTCTCGATGCGTCCGCTGTCGCGCCTGACGGCGTAGCACTCAAACCACCGTCCCTGCTTTGGGAAATAGTTGGGGATGAAAGCCATGAAGCACCCTTCGATGTCGGGGTTCTCCTCCACGAAGCGCCGGTTGTGATTGAAAAGTTCGTCTGGGTCGTCCAGGTCATCGCTTACCACCCGGGCGTGGTTGGAAACCAAGGCTTCGATCATGTTGAGTCGGCTCTCCAAGTCGATGCATTGCGCCCTGAGTTCACTTTTCGCACGCCCCTCGACGGCCCGGTTGATTCCTGTCTGTGCCACGTCGTAGGTGTAGAGAAACAGTCCCAGCAGAATCACCGCGGTGACGATAATCATCGCCAGGTTATATCGGGTTTGCAGTGTGAAGCGGTCGACTGGTGGTTTTGTGCTTTTTTTCATGATGAAGTGCTCTGGCCGTAAAAGTCGTGAACTTAGAAATGCAAAGTTAAAAAAAATATCCATTTTGCCAACTCAAATTCCCGAATTGTTTTTGAAATAAAATGGGAATAATTATGTGCTTTGGCCGAAAATGATTATCTTTGTCAACCATTAACACTTTGCCAAACTTAACTAACAACTTTTCTGTCATGAAAGGCATTCATGTTACAAGCGAAATCAAACCGCTGAAAAAAGTGCTCCTTCACAGGCCCGGCCGGGAATTGCTCAATCTCACGCCTAACACCCTGGAAGAGCTGCTTTTTGACGACATCCCTTATCTGAAGGTGGCCGACGAGGAGCACGATGCCTTCTCGCAGGTGCTGCGCGACCATGGCGTGGAGGTGGTCTATCTGGAGGACCTCATGTCGCAAGTGCTCGACCAGAGCAGCGACATCCGTGAATACTTCTTGCGGCAGTTTATCGCCGAGGCAGGCATTCGCGCCACCAAATATCATGAGATTATCTATGATTTTCTCAATGGCCTGCAGTCGAGCAAGGAGCTGGTGCTCAAGACGATGGAGGGTGTGTATCTGAACGAGTTGACGCGTGAGCGCCACCATGTGGAAAACTCGCTGGTGGACCTCGTGCGCGGCGACAGCCGCATCGTGGTGAACCCCATGCCCAACCTGTACTTCACACGCGACCCCTTTGAGAGCATGGGCACGGGAGTGGGCATCAACCGCATGTTCTCGCCCACGCGTTGCCGCGAAACGATTTATGCCGACTACATCTTCAAGTATCACCCCGATTTCCGAGAAGTGGAGCACTACTACGATCGTGTGAACCCATTCCACATCGAGGGCGGCGATGTGCTCAACCTCACCGAGCACGCGCTGGCCATCGGCATCAGCCAGCGCACCGAGCCCGACGCCATCGAGCGCCTGGCAAAGAATATTTTCAAGAGTAAAAACGCCGCCATCGACACCATCGTGGCCATCCACATCCCCGAGACGCGCGCTTTCATGCACCTGGACACGGTGCTCACGCAAATCGATGTGGACAAGTTCATGGTGCATCCGGGCATCTTCGGGCCGATGGAAGTGTTCGTGATAACGCCCGGGACTGCCCCCGGCACGGTGGCCATTGCCCGCCGCAACGAGCCGCTTGAAGTGATTTTTGCCGAGGTGCTGGGGCTGGACCGCGTCACGCTCATCAAGTGTGGCGGCGGCGACCGCATCACCGCCGAGCGCGAGCAGTGGAACGACGGCTCGAACACGCTGTGCATCGCCCCCGGCGTGGTGGTGGTGTACGAGCGCAACGACGTGACCAACGCCATTTTGCGCGACTATGGCTTGACAGTGCTCGAGATTCCCAGCAGTGAATTGTCGCGCGGCCGCGGCGGGCCCCGCTGCATGAGCATGCCCCTGTGGCGCGAAGCCTGAAGCCAATCCATCACTGAATAACAACAAACGAATAACTTAAAAACTTTTATCTTATTATCACAAAATTATGCCAAGAAGTTTATCAGGACGCAGTTTTCTGAAACTGCTTGATTTCAGCACCGAAGAGATCCAGTATTTGCTTGAGCTTGCCAAGGACTTCAAGCGGATGAAGCGTGCAGGCACGCCTCACAAGTACCTCACCGGCAAGAACATCGTCTTGCTCTTTGAGAAGACGTCGACCCGCACGCGCTGCTCGTTTGAGGTTGCCGGCAATGACTTGGGAATGGGCGTGACGTATCTCGACCCGGGTTCGTCGCAGATGGGCAAAAAGGAGTCGCTCGAGGACACCGCCCGTGTGCTGGGACGCATGTACGACGGCATCGAGTACCGCGGCTTCGACCAGCAGGTGGTCGAGGACCTGGCACGCTATGCCGGTGTGCCCGTGTGGAACGGCCTCACCACGCAGTTCCATCCCACGCAGATGCTGGCCGATGTGCTCACCATCGAGGAGAATTTCGGCCGTTACAAAGGCTTGAAAATGGTGTTCATGGGCGATGCCCGCAACAATGTGGCCAATTCGCTGATGGTGGTGTCGGCCAAGCTGGGCATCAACTTCGTGGCATGCGGTCCGCGCGAGAATATGCCCGATGCCGCCCTGGTGGCCACCTGCCGCGAGATTGCTCGCGAGCATGGCAGCGACATCACCCTCACCGACGATGTGCGGGTGGGAACGCGCGGCGCCCATGTGATTTATACCGACATCTGGGTGTCGATGGGCGAGCCCGACGACATCTGGGCCGAGCGCATCAAGTTGCTGAGTCCCTATCAGGTGAACGATGATGTGATGAACAACGCCGCCCCCGATGCCATCTTCATGCATTGCCTGCCGTCGTTCCACGATTTGGAGACAACGGTGGGGCGCGAGATTCACGAGAAATTCGGATTGCCCGAGATGGAGGTCACCGACAAGGTGTTCCGCAGCAAGCAGAGCAAGGTCTTCGACGAGGCCGAGAACCGCATGCACACCATCAAGGCGGTGATGTATGCCACACTGAAATAATCGTTGCACATCATGAGCAAGCGACTTGTTATTGCCCTGGGAGGTAACGCGTTAGGAAAAACGCCCCAAGAGCAGTTGCAGCTGGTCAAGACCACGGCGGTGACCATCGTCGACCTGGTGGCTGCGGGCTGCGATGTGGTGGTGGGCCATGGCAACGGCCCGCAGGTGGGAATGGTGAACCTGGCCTTCGAGCACAGCGCCACCCACGATGCCGGCACGCCGGCCATGCCGTTTCCCGAGTGCGGCGCCATGACGCAGGGCTACATCGGCTACCATCTGCAGCAGGCCATCCAGCGCGAGCTGGCGCGCCGCGGCCTTGAACGCCCCTGCGCCGCTGTGGTTACGCAGGTGGTGGTGGACCCCGCCGACGCGGCCTTCAGCCACCCCACCAAGCCCGTGGGCATGTTTTACGACAAAGCCCAGGCCGACGAAATCATGGCCCGCACGGGTTACACGTTTGTCGAGGACGCCGGGCGCGGCTACCGCCGGGTGGTGCCCTCGCCGGTGCCTGTGAAGATTGTGGAACTGCCCGTTGTGGAACAACTGCTGGAGCAGCACACCATCGTCATCACCGTGGGCGGCGGCGGCATCCCCGTGATGGAAAAAGCGCCGGGCGACTATCAGGGCGTGGCAGCGGTCATCGACAAGGACCGTGCCAGCGCGCGCCTGGCGTGTGACTTGCGGGCCGACATGCTGGTGATTCTCACCGCGGTGGACAAGGTGTCGGTCAACTACCGCCAACCCGACCAGCGCGACCTCGACCGCATCACCGTGGACCAGGCACGCCAGTACATCGCGCAGGGCCACTTTGCGCCCGGCAGCATGCTGCCCAAGGTGGAAAGTTGCATCGACTTTGTGGAAGCTACCGGTGCCACGGCGCTCATCACCTCGCTCGAGCGTGCCCACGATGCTTTGCAGGGCCAAACCGGCACGCTGATTGTCAAAGAGTAAATCAAATTTCCATAAATACTGATAACGATGAAAACCAATTATTTTGACCTCAAGGGCCAGGTGGCAATCGTCACCGGCTGCTCCACCGGTCTGGGAGTGCAGATGGCACGTGCGCTGGCCAGCCAGGGCTGTGCCATTGTGCCCATTGCCCGCCGACTCGAGAAACTGCAAGAGGTGGCTGCAGCCATCACGGCCGAATTCGGTGTGGAAACGCTGCCCATCCGCTGCGACATCACCGACACCGCCATGGTCGATGCCATGGTCGACGAGGTGGTGGCACGTTTCGGACGCATTGACATTCTGGTGAACAATGCCGGCACCGGGGCTGTGGCTCCGGCCGAGGAAATCACCGATGAGCAGTTTGCCAACGAGATGAACATCGACCTGTTCGGCTCGTTCCGTGTGGCTCGCGCCGTGGCCCGCAAGGCCATGATACAGGCCCGCTACGGCCGCATCATCAACATCGCCTCGATGTACGGCCTGGTGGGCAACAAGATTGCGCCGGCCTCGCCCTATCATGCCGCCAAGGGTGGCGTGGTGAACCTCACGCGTGCCCTGGCTGCCGAGTGGGGCAAATATGGCATCACGGTCAATACCATCTGCCCGGGTTATTTTGTCACCCCGCTCACCAAGGAAACGCTCGACAGCCAGTGGTTCCAGGACTATGCCAAGGGTGCCATCCCCATGGAGCGTTATGGGGTGGAGGGCGAGCTCGACTCGGCCGCCATCTTCCTTGCCTCTCCGGCATCGACCTATGTCACCGGCGTGGCACTGCCAGTGGATGGTGGCTACACCTGCATCTAACTCCTGTTCATGTGCTATCAACAAGGGGGGCGCGGCCATTAAGCCGCGCCCCCCTTGTCACACTCTCTATAAACAGGGCGCCTCGGTGTGCGGTCGAGGACAGAAAGAAAGATTCTGCAAAAAAATGAGGGGTATTCTTTGGAATTTCGAGGTTTTTCTTTAAATTTGCGATAAATTCGTGCTTTGGGGCCACGGGGAACTCGGCAAGCGCGAATGTTGAAACAACCAATACTGCGTAACCAATACGATACAAACCAATACTAAAAGCAATTTGTTATGGACAGAATCAATGTTCCCGGACATTTTCCAGGCGGCAATTTCTATCAGTGCCAGCCGGGTGCAGAACCCCATCATCAGGGTACCCCGGTGCCAGGTGTGAACAAATCGTGAATCTTGTTGGCTATTTTGATGGCAGGTTTATCAACCGGAGCCATCGGATGCGTTGCATTATAAAAATCACAAATATCTGCATTTATGGAACCTAATATGCAAATTTTTTCAGAAGAGAGTATGGCCGCAGCCATCGACAGTGGCCAATACCCCTATATGCTGCAGGCCGTGCTGGTGGCGACGACGCTGTGTAAAGCATGGCGTGCCGACGATGAGACCGGCGAGCCTTACAGCGTGATGGAACTGGCCGAGTATGCCCGCGAGTGTGACAGCGAGGGTCCCTTGACCGACGGCATGTACTATGCGGTGACGCGTGAGGGCGCTATCGGGCTGTGCCCGGGGCAAGAGTGGCTCACCGAGTGGCTGTTTGTGCCCATGGAGCCGTGCCCGCTGCTCGACGAGATGCTGCGCCAACTCGACCAGCAGGTTGAAGCATTGCTCGCTCAATATCCCTCGCTGAAGTCATCGGCCGACCTCACTTGAGAAACGCATTACCCCATTCAATAGGATATAATCATAAAAGATATGGCAAAAGAACGAATGACCGTAGGGCAGTTCTTGAAGAGTTACTGGAAGGACTGCATCAACAACATCAAACACCCGTTGAACCTGCTGCCCACTGTGCTACTGTCGGTGGTTTGGATTGTACTGGGCTGGATGGCCGCTAAGGCCAAATTGGCCCTGCCGCTGAAGGTGGTGAGTTTCCTCACCTTCACCGAGGGCGGCCTGTTTGGTGGCGTGATAGGCGCCGTGGGTGGCATTGTAGGCAAGGTGGTGGTCGCCGCCTTTGTCAACGCGGCCCTGCTGCCGCTATTCCACGGCAAGATGCCGTTCAGTGGTGTGGGCAATAGCTTCGGCCAGATGGCATCGAGCATGCGGCTGAACAGCACCGGCGCGTTGCGACCGTTGTTCTATGGACTGGGCGTTGCACTGCTGCTTTACTCGTTCATGAACGTGACGCAGAGTGGCCAGAACGCTATGGTGGGTATCGTGGCTGTGGTGATGTTGCTGCAGAACATCGGCAACAGGGGGGGCTTTTTGTGGGGCTTCCTGTTCAGCATGGCCAACTCGGTGACCGGTGGGCGCACACCCGACTATGCCACCGTCACCCGCGTCTTGATGGGCATGACGCTGGGATTCACCCTCGCCGCCGGTCTGAGTCTCTCGGGGCTGCACTGGTGCTTCTGGCTGGCATGGCCCATGCTGCTGCTGGGCTTCCTGCTGGGCTTGTTCGGCAAGAAAAAGCCCACCCCTCCTCCGATTCCTGTGCCGGCATCGAGGTGAAATAGAATAAATTGCAAAACCATTCTCAATCAAAATTAGATGGGTCGATATAACTATAAATCATCATCGGTCTTCATGGTGCTGGCGCGTCATGCGCGCGCGTTGGGTACTGCGTTTGTTGTGATTGTGGCACTGTTGTTGACAGCCGATGCCGGTGCTCTCACCGGAAGCAGTGGCATACGCTATGGTACGCTCTCCTATACCATTCACAATTTGGACGGCAGTTATAAGCCGGGAGTGACTTACACTTTGAATGCCTCATTTCACGGCAACGACCATATTTATGGCACATATACCGGTGTTGTAACAGTCACGGCCGGAGGTCGAACGATTGCCCGTTCAACGGTTGTTGTGAGAAAAAACAAAACATCTTCAACCTCATTCAGTTTTACGGCTCCCAGCGATGGAAGTACAGTGATAGTCAGTTTCGGTGATTCTAAAGGGGCGTACATGAAAGAAGCGGTTTCCATCCCCCCAATGGAGCTGGAGCCAGAACCGGAACCGGAGGAGGAAGACACGTCAACACCACCGGATGAGGATGCCGATAGCGACATGGAAAATGACGACTCGGATGCCGACGGTGTTGATGAAAATGCCGACGACGAAGGCAGTTCCCTGCCCGATGTTGATTTTGGCTCATTGCCCGACGACATGAAGCACGCCATCGAGCAGTGGCTTGCCGGCGACCCGCTGGGACTTGACCGTGCGGCCACACCCGAAGAGGCGGTGGGCGTAGGCACGGTTGGCGCGCTGATATCGTTGCTGCTGGGCGGTGGTTTGGGCGGTGCCATCGGCGGCGGCGTTGGTGGAGGCCTCGGCGGTGGTTTGGGTGGCCTCGGCGGTGGCCTCGGCGGAGCCGGAGGCGCCGCGGGTGGCGGAATGCCGTCGCCGGTTGAGGGCGGTCCCGGTGGTCCCTCGTCGCCCTATCAGAGCATCGAGGACAAGTATGTGACGCGTGACTCCGACGGCAGTGTCACCGTAAGAGATCCTATCACGGGCGAGGAGAAACTGTATCTGCCCGACGGGCATGGAGGGTATGACAACCCGCTTGGCGGCGGGTTCCAAAGCGAGCAAGACATGCTCGAACACCTGGCCTACCTGGACCGCAACCGCGACCCCCTGTCGCAGGACGCCGCCACAGCGGCGCGGAACCAGGCCGAGCAGCACGCGCAATGGGAGGAACAGTCCCGGCGCGATGCCGAGCGCGGCTACAGCGACGAGTCGGCCGACTACAAGAAGTGGAGGGAAGAGGAGGAGCGAAAGACGGAGCAGATCATCAAACTCGCCGACAAGTATTTCACCGCGGCCGACGAAGAGTCGGTCAGGCGGGCTATCAAAGAAGAGCAGATCAAGGCCGGCATCGAGTCGGCCAAGCAGGAGTCCATCGCCGCCGATCGGCCAAGCAGGAGTCCATCGCCGCCGACAACAACGTGGTGGTCGTTGGCCTGGAGAGCACGAAGAACGTGGCGTCCACATCGCTGGTGCTGATACCGCTGGCGCTGAGCGGCGTGGGCACGGTCTCGGCAGCCACCATGGCCAATGCGAAACTTGTGCAGAGCGGCTTCACCTTTGCCGACTCGGTGGTCACAAAAGTGGGCGATGCCTACGTCGAGGGTAAAAGTATTGGCAAGGCCACTGCGCATGGCGTGACCGAAGGCTTGGTGAAAGTGGCCCAGAACTATGCCAGTGACATCGGCGGCGCGGCTGCCGGGAAACTGGCCGGCGCGTCGAGCGAGCTTGTCAAGAAGGGTGTGGAGCTTGGCACCGAGGCCGCGGTGGTGATAGGCGGCAAGGGCGTCACGGATGGATTAGACGAATATGCCGAAAGCGGCGACCTGAGTAAGGCCCTCGACAAGGCTAAGGCTGGCATGGCCGAAGAAGCCAAGAAGCACCTTGTCAACAAGACGATGGAATATGGCATCGACAAGGGCAAGGAATATATAAAATCAAAGATGCCATCGCCCGTTGAGAGCACAAGGATGAAGGCCGACACTGCCGCCAAGACGGTGACGACGAGGCAGCAAGCCGTCACCCGCACGCAGCAGCAGGTGAGCAGTGCGA
>ONMF01000008.1 GCA_900318865.1 uncultured Prevotellaceae bacterium | reverse complement strand
GTCAAAAAAATCGCTCACTCAATTCTTCATCTCGTGAGGCGAAATCGTTGCAAAATTACTGCAACTTTTCCAAACACGCAAGCGTTTCGCGATTTTTTTTCGCGGACCACCCGATTTTTTTTGCCGGGATGGGTGCTCTCGCGTTTGCGGATGCAAAGGTACAACCTTTTTCTGAACCGCCAAACTTTTTCGGCACTTTTTTTCAAAAAAATCGAAAAAAATCACGCAGCAGCCGGAAAAAGCCGCCCCACACCTAATTATATACACGCGCGCGAGCCGACGCGGCCACGCACGCGCGCCAGCGCCCACAAGCCCACCCCCGGACGAATCAAAAAAAATTGCCGATGCATCCGGTTATCGGCTCAACAAGTTGTTAGTTTGCGATTATTTGTGTAATTTCGCCATCAATAAATCAATAAAAACATGAAAACAAACATTAAAACGAGTGTTCTGGTTCTTATTGCGTGCTGCATGGGCGCACTGGGCGCAAATGGAGCCTCCATGCAGCAGATGCGTTTTCACTGTTACAAAGACACCACTCGCATCAACAGCCTTCTTGCCGATGGTTTGCAAAGCGGCAATAAAACGGCCAACGAGCTGGTGAGCTACTACGCGCACCGACTCTTGGGCACCCCCTATGTAGCCCACACCCTGGAAGGAGACAGCGAGATGCTGACCATCAACATCGACGAACTGGACTGCACCACGTTTGTGGAAACACTCTATGCCCTGACCCGCACCACCCTGAATGGCCGTTATTCCTGGCGCGACTATGCCCACCACCTGGAAGACTTGCGCTATCGAAACGGTGTGCTGGGCGACTACTCGAGCCGCCTGCATTACATCAGCGAATGGATAGTGAACAACCGCAGCCGCGGCAACCTGATGGAGGTGACAGGCGACCTGCCGCACGCCGACTACCAGGTGAAGACCATCAACTTCATGAGCACGCACAAAGACTCGTACCAAAGTCTGAAAAGCGACAGCGCCATGGTGGAGAAAATCAAGGGCTACGAGATTGGTTACCGCAACCACCGCACGCCTTACGTGAAAAAGACATGGTTTGGCGACAAGAAACTGAAAGCTGCACTGAAATCGGGCGACTTCATCGGGCTTGTCACCAAAATCGAAGGCCTTGACATTTCACACCTGGGCATCATCGAGAAGGATGAAAAGGGCGAGATTTATCTGCTCGACGCATCGATGAGCGGCGGCCGGGTGATGCTGGAGCCCAAAAACATGCTACAAATGTTTCGCAACAGCAAGACGGTGATTGGCATCAGAGTGTTCAGAATCATGGAATGACAAGCACAACCACACTGCCACCCACAACACACATCGAGGGCGCGACCATCATGCGGTCGCGCCCTCGATTGATTTTATAAAACGCTGCCTTTATTGCAGGTTTAGCCCAGTAATTTGGTCGGGCTTGACAATGGTGTAGCCCTTGCGCTTGAGCATGCTGATGATGTCGGGCAGGCGGTCGTAGAACTTCTCGGTGCGTTCCTTGACCGTTCCCAGATGGAGCATGATGAAGTGGCCATTGAGCGAATGTTTTTTCTCAAAGTTCATCAGGCTGTTCCACAGCCATTTGTTCGAGCGGTAGGTAGCGCCCTTGATACCGGGATAAGTGTAATCGTCGCTGGTGAAAGTTCCCTGCGTGAAATTGATGATTTGCAAGCCCATTTGCTTTGCCCACGAGGCGTGATAGTCGTTATACCACTCATAGGGTGCCACAAAATAGGGAGCGGCGGCCTTGCTGATGCCAAACTGGGCCATCTTGTCGTAGGCGCGCTTGATATCAGCCTGAAATTCTTCTTTGGTGACCAACGATGAGTCACGATTTTCCCACGAGCAGAGCACCCTGTGCTCAAAACCATGGCAAGAAACATAGTGGCCTCCCTTGACAAGGCGTTTCACAATCTCGGGATGGTTGTCGAAAAACTGTCCGGTGAAGAAGAAAGCACCCTTGACGCCAGCCTTGTCGAGCGACTTGATAATCTTGTCGGCACCTTCGGCCCAGCGGTCGGCGGTGAAGACAAGGCACACATTCTTCTTTGCGGGGTCGCCCTGCACGATGCCGCCACGGTCGTAGACATTGCGGTCGGCAGCTGCGGCCGTTCGCTCAGCCCCTTCTTTCTGATAGGTGGAAAGCGGGAAAGTGAGCGAAGCGGTTCCGTCCATGGTGGGCTCGTTGGTGCTGTAATCGTGTGTGCTGTCGTGGTAGACGACATCGCCCGGCTGGAACTCTTCGTAGATATTGGTTGCGACAAAAGGCATGTCGTCGGTAAGATTCACGCCCTTGAGGCTGTTGAAGATGGTGGCATAAACCGGGCCGTCGACCAGTCCGCCAGTGGGGAAGCCCACACTCTGGAACACCCAGTTGCTGTGTGTGGCGTGAGGATACACCCCACCCCGCGGCAGCTCCACAATCATGCTTGTGCCCCATGGATTGCAGCCGAACAGCCAGTCACGGAGCGAGCCTTCCATTTCCTCAAAGGTGCGGTCACCTGTGAGCTGCCGGTAGAGGATGCACTGGGTGAGCAGTGCTGTGGTGAGATTGTTGCTGCACCAGATTCCCGGAACGCCCCAAAGGAACGGGTGATTGAGCTGCTGGGCACGCTGATACACGCGCTCGATGCCCGCGCGCATGTTGCGCACGAACTCAGCCTTGAGCCTCGGGTTGCCGGCCAAGGCCAGCTGATAATGCCCCATGTTCATGAAGGGATACCACTGATAGTGACGGGCACTGTCGGCACCCATCCACGGTGTGACCGGCTCACGCCTGCCATACTCCATGGCCTGAACGAGGTAATCTTCACGGCCGGTTTTCCGGTACATCTCAATGGCACCAAGCTCCATGTCATCGACCCAGTTGTCCTCCTCATAGATGTAGGGCGACACGACCGACACCGTCTGCGCGTTTCCGGGCAGGTCGATGCCCACCTGATAGGCAGCTGCCGCCTTGTCGCCTATTTTCTTGGCAAATTCGGGATAGAACGGAGCCAAAATCTTGCTCCCCAGCGCAAAGTCACTGGCGAATTTTCCGGCCGTACTCGCGCCACCCATCGTGGCGTTGAGAAATTTTCCGCGTTGCTGACGCTGTCCGTTGACGAAATACACCGGGCGCCCGTTATTCGGTCCCCAGCCATAGTCGGCAGGGTCGTCCTTAGGCATCTTGGTGCCGATGTGGTCGCGGTCGTCGGCAATCTGGTTATAGAGTTCACCCGGCTCTGGATTCATGCGGTCGAGCCAGTCGAGTCCCCACTTGATTTGGTCAACGATGTCGGGGATTCCATTGGCACCGGGATCGCCCATGGCGTTATATTGGTCGCCAAAGGCCTGCGGGTTCTCCTGATAGGCAAACATGAGCTGGTAGATAGCGTTGGCGCTGGTGGTGGTGTACTGCAGCAGGTCGGCAGCGTCGTGCCAGCCACCACGCACGTCGAGATGCTGTCCCTCCTTGGTGGGATGATAGCGGATGTAACCGTCGTGCTGATGGCAGGTGTCGCGCTGGAAGGGATTATAGCCGCACTGCTGCTGGCGCATATAGTTGAGCACAAAGTCGGCCGTGCCGTTATAGACCGTGCCGTTGACCGGGAAGGCCGGCGACAACGTATTCCCCACCCTCACGCTGAAAGTGCCTTGCTGCTTGAAGTCAGAGAAATTGAGCCGGTAAGCCGCTTTCATGTTCTGCATGGCAGCGCGTCGTTCCACTTTTGTGCCGTGATAAACCACGCGTCCGGTGAAAGCGTCGACCAGGTCAAAATCACTCACCTGGCAATCTTCGTTGCTCATGAAGACCGCCACCTTGGTAGCCTGCGGCAGATAGCCCAGCTGGTTGACCCTGACCCACTGTCCGGCCGAGGCAGCCAATGCAAGAGCAACTGCAAAAAAAGCGATACAAAAAACTTTTTTCATCATGGTATGATAGTTAATTAGTATGATTTCATCACTGCGTTCCAGCATGCCTTGGACAGGGTGTAGCGCGCATCGTCGGCACCGCAGTCCCAATAAAGCATGCCTTTCATGCCAAAGCCACCGACATATCGCCGTCCTTTTTTGGCAATACTCTCGGGGTTGTCATATCCGCCCCAGAACTGGCCGTTGTAGGTGACGTAGGGCGTTTGTGCCTCACTGTCCCAGTTGTCGATTTTGAAAGCCTTGTCGGATGCGGCGAGCGCATTCAGGTCTTTCCAGTCGACCGCCGAGTTAGGCCCGTCAAAGGAATGGCGCACATAGAACGGGATGCCGAGCACCATTTTTTCGTAGGGCACTCCAGCGGCGAGATAGGCTTTGCGGGTGCGCTCAATGTCCCAGTAAGCACTGGGTTGGTCAACAGCCGAATGGGGCTTGTTGGACTGCAGGTCATAGGTCATGATGTTAATGAAGTCGACATAGGGCAGCACAGCCTTCAGGTCGATGTAGCGCCAGCCGCCCGATGTGGGCTGCTTATCCATGACATAGCCGGCAAAGGTGAGCAGATACCGATTTCCAAGCGTTTCACGCAGTTGCTTGACCAGCAACGTGAAGTTGTCGACATCGTGGGCAGGGTCGCACTTAGCCCCGCTCCATGAAATGCCGGGGAACTCCCAGTCGAGGTCGATACCGTCGATTCCCCACCGCTGCACGAAGGCCAGGCAGTCGGCCGCAAAGCGGCGGCGGTTGTCGTCTGATGCAGCAATGTCGGAGAATCCGCCCGCTTGCTGGTTGTCACTATTGACGACCGTGTGCGAGAATGACAGGCATATTTTCAGCTTGGGGTTCTGGCTCTTCAGGGCCACAACTTTGCGGAACTGCGCCTCGTCGTTGTCACCTTGCAGCTTGAACGTCTTATACTCTCCATTGACGACATACACCTCGGCAAAAGCATAGTTGATGTGCGTCACAATGGCCGGATTTGGCAAGAGGCTGGTGCGATAGTAAGGTGCATAGGCCAGACAGATGCGGCCATCCTTTGCCGTCTCGAGCGTCTCGGTGGGCGCGGGGTCGGTACCCGTATCGGTGCCGCCGCCCGCAGGATTGGCGGGCTCGTCCGATCCGCACGCCACCATCGCTACCGCGAGGCAAGCAGCTACCGCCCAACGTGTGATGACTTTTGACTTGATCATAGGTTATTCGTAACGGATGACAAAGATACTAAAAAATATCGGCTTCAATAAGCTTTCATCACCGCATTCCAGCATGCCTTGGACAGGGTGTAGCGGTCGTCGTCGGCGCCACTGTCCCAATAGAGCATGCCCTTCATGCCTAATCCGCCTATATATCGCCGCCCCTTCTTGACGATGCTTTCCTCGTTGTCGTAGGAGCCCCAGAACTGTCCGTTGCGGGTGACGTAGGGGGTCTGTGCCGACGAATCCCAGTTGTCGATTTTGTAGGTTTTGTCGTTGGCCGCCTTGACAATGAGATCACGGTAGTCAATGGCCACGGGCTCGCCGTCGGCTCCGCTGAAAGAGTGACGCATGTAGAAGGGGATGCCCAGCACCAGCTGGTTGTAATCATAGCCGGCCTTGCGATATTCGGCCAGGCAGCGGGTGATGTCCCACCACGATGTGGATGAAGAAACGGCCGACTGGAATCCGCGTCCTCCGTCCTCGGGGCTGTCGATGTCGTAGGCCATGATGTTCACATAGTCCACATAGGGCCTTACGGCCTTCAGGTCGATGTAACGCCATCCCGAGCCGTCCTCGGTGCGGCGCTTGTCCATCACATAGCCGGCAAAGGTGAGCAGATATTGACGGCCGAGCGTTTCACGCAGTTGCTTGACCAGCAGCGTGTAGTTGTCGACATCGTGAATGGGGTCAAAAGCCGCTCCGCTCCACGACAGTCCGGGAAATTCCCAGTCGAGGTCGATGCCGTCAATATTCCACTTCTTGAGGAAGTCGAGGCAGTCTTGCGCAAATTTCTTTCGGTTCTCATCGGTGGCTGCGATGGCCGAGAATCCACCATCCTGGTAGTTGTCGCCATTCGACACGGTGTGAGAGAACGAAAGTGATATCTTGATGTTGGGGTTTTTCGACCTGAGTGCCAAAATCTCACGGAATCGGCTTTCGGCCGCCGTCTGGTTATAGCTGCCCTGAGCAAACGACGGGTCTTGCAACTTGAAAGTTTGGTAAACGCCGTCGCGCACATAAACCTCGGCAAACGAGTAGCTGATGTTCGTAACCAGTTCGGGATTGGGCAGCATGGACCGATAGTAAGGCGCATAAGCAATGACCAGGCGCCCTTCTTTGAGCGTTTCGAGCTTGTTTTGCTCGGGCTCGGGCGTCGGCTCCTCGGTTTCGGGCTTGGGAGTGGGCGAATCGGGCTCGTCCGACCCGCATCCCATAAACGTCACAAGAAATACTGACAATAAGAGTTGATTCAAAAATCGCAAAGAAACTTTCATTGTTCGGCTAAAGAAAAAGGTTACAGTTAGTATTAAAAAAACGATGGATGCCCGGTCGTTCCAGGCCTGGGCATCCATCGAAATGGAAAAGGAAATCAGAGATTCTCGTTAGCCCATGCTATGATGAGCTCGTTGTAATTCGAATCCCATGCTTTCTGATAGAGGTCACGCACCACATCGAGCCAGTGCAAGTTGCGAGTCTCCTGGCTGTCGCTCGTGCCCACATCTTCGGTACCGCCCATGGCTTTGTATTGCTCACGAGTGGTGCTGCAAATGCGTGCGTAGCGGCCGGTGTAATTCTTGAGCTGCGCATTGGTGATATTGATGTAGTAGTTAATCATGTCGTCGGTAGGCACCAGGTAGCCAATCTTCTTATCGTCATCGGCAGGATAGACGGTGACACCGTCCTTGAAGAGATAAGCAAACTGTCCCTCGCCGTCCATGTCCTCGTAGACCATGCCCAACACGGGGAATTGTCCACCCGACTGATAAAGAATCTGCTCGCAGATTTTGTCGGTGTACTTCGTGTCGAGCGAGCGTTTGGCCTTCCATGCAGCCGTAGCCACCCACATAGCCAGTTTCTTGGCATCGGGGTTGAGCATATAAACCTTGGCGTTCTTGCGCTCTCCGGTAACACCGTCGGTCACATGATAGGAATAGAGATGTACAGGATATCCCTCCCATCCGGGAACGCTCTTGTTCTCTCCGAGATCGGTCTCGGCCATATAGGCAGCATTGAGCACTGTTTGGCATTTTTCCTCAAGGGCCGGGAGGAACTTGTCGATGTTGCTGGGCAGCGACGTCTCCTCGGGGTCGGTAGCCGGGTTGGTGCTCGGAAGCGACTGATAGTCATTGTCGTGGCAGGATGTGGCCATTACCACAACGATGGCAGCGATTAAAAGATTCAAATATTTTTTCATCATTGCTTCTTTTAAATTATAAAAGTGTCAAAATCTGAAAAATCACTCTTCGACAGCCTCGAAATACATGTACCAGCCACAGTCGTCCCAGTCGCCGCCAGGCACTGCCATGGGGTTGTAGAGCGACATGTAGTTCTCGTCGAGCGTGAGCACATAGTACTTGCAATAATAGGGGTCACCCGAGCCCACGCACTCGTTCCACTGCTGTCCCATGGTGGGGATAGACGTGTTGAGCCAGCCCTTGACACCCGTTTCGGGCGTCTCGTGATTGTAGGCAAAGGTACCTTCCTGAGAAAGGTTTCCGTTCTTGTCGAAGATTTGCATCTTGTTTCCATTGTAGGAGAAGACCATGCGCATGTTGATGTTGTCGCCCATCATGGCATCGGTCACTTCACCCCACCATGCCACACCCTTGATCGACTCGGGAGTGTAGCCGGCGCTGGTGTACTTCCAAGCTCCGTGGGCACCGTTGTGGCCATAGGCAAAGTCGGTGCCGTTGGGCAGGCGGCGGAATTTCCACACCTTCTTGGCGTTCACATCGGCCTTGTCGGCGGCGCCGGTCAGGAAATTATCCCACTCGTCGAAGACGTTGGTCACGGTGATTTTGAACACCTTGGAGGTCACATTCTTGTAGTTGGAGACACATTGATAAATCAAATCAAACTCACCATTCGACGGCGAGATGAGTGTATCCACGTCGGCAGCCGATTTGGCGACGACCACCTCACCACGCTTGAGCAGCCACATGCCGCCAATTTCGGGGCGGCTGTTCTTGACGATGATGTACTGGTCGCCCTCGATTTTGCCTTCAGCGTTTTCAAGCTGACGCACCGACAGTGCTGCCGTGAGAGCTTCTTGCGTGATTGCATCGCCTGCATTCTCAAAATTCTTGTGCGCATCCTTGTCCTCAATAGGGTCGCAGGATGTGAACATGAGAGCTGCAGCGAACATCATGAATGAATATTTCAATATATTTTTCATAGTGAGAATTTTTTACAAATTATTCCAATCTCTGAACATTGCTGCAGGACTCCATCCGGGATTCTGCTCAAGCACCCCATTAGAGAGGTCAATTTCGTACTGCGGAATGGGCCAGTAGCCTTGCGTTTCTTTGAGGCGCTTGCCGTAGTCATAATTGACCATGGGCACCTCCACGGCGGCGTTGATGAGGGTGAAGCCCGTCTGCTTGTTAAGGGCAGCGGCGGCCTCGTCGAGCGACGGTCCCGACCAGCGCAGCAAGTCGAACCAGCGCAGAGCCTCGAAGGCCAACTCATAGCGGCGCTCGTTCTTGATAGCCTCAAGCGAGTAGGCCACGGGAGCCAGGTGCGAGCGTGCGCGCACACGGTTCAGGCCGGTGGGCTCTTGTTTGAGCTCCGACTGCATGAGCAGCACGTCGGCAAAACGCATCTGGATGAGGTCTTGGATTTGAATCAACTGCTGCGAGGTGTAGGTGGTCACACCGGGATACATCACGCGACCGAAGGCTGTGATGGAGCCATCGTCGGCCTTGGCGTTGATGTTGATGTACTTCTTGTTGAAGTAACCGGTCTGCTCGTAGTAGCGATAAGACACAGTGTAAGCAGGCTCGTTGCTGTCGAGACGACGGTCAAAGATAACCTTGCCGGCTGTGTTGGGGTCGTAAGCGGCATAAGACCAAATCGAGCCCGAGATACGGGGGTCGGTGGTGTAGCCGTCGGTGTACTGCTGCTTGCTTGCCCAGTCTTGCCATTCCTTGACAAATGCCGGCGACACAGGACCAGCTCCCCAACCGGTGCCGAACGGATAACTCTGCACATTGCTGTAGTTATCGGCACTGGGCGAGTAGAACTGCGACACGGTGTTCGACCACCAGGTGTAAGTCCAGTTCGATTTCAGGTTGTGCTTGTTGGCGAAAAGGGTCTCCTTGCAGCTGTTGCCCTCCCAACTCAGGTTGTTGGCCGTGACATAAGCGTACTTGAGGTCGTTCTTCTCAGAGGCCTGGTTGGTGTAGGCCCAGATGTTACGCTGGTCACTCACCAGGTCGTTGCCCGAGTTGTTCACACAGTCGTCGATCCAGGCAATCACCTCGCTCTTGGTTGTTCCGTTGGGCAAGGTCTCCTGGGCATAGCGGCCGGTGTAGAACAAGAACACACGTGCCATGAAAGCCTCGGCGGCATACTTGGTGGCATGGCCGGTCATGTTGGAGCCGGCAAAGTAGTTCTTGGCCGGAAGCAGCTCGATGGCTTGCTTCAGGTCGTTGGCAATGACGGTGTAGACCTCTTCAATCGAAGCGCGCGGAATGTTGTCGGCCGTGGGTTCGGTACGCAGGGGCACTGGGCCGAAGATTTGAGCCAGCTCAAAATAGGTGATGCCGCGCAGGAAGTAGGTTTCACCATAGTGACGGTTCTCTTCTTCTTTGCTCGACCACTTCTGGACATTCTTGAACGACTGGAGAGCGGCGTTGGCACGGTTGATAAGCGTGTAGCAACGATCCCACAGTCCCGAGAAGTTGTTCAGGTTGTCTTTGTAAAGAAGGAAGTTGGTAGCACAGTTACCCGAGTAAGAAAGGTTTCCACCCAGGCAATCGTCGCTGGCCAGCTGGGCAATGTAGGTTGCCGATGATGACTCAGGGCTCTCGAAGAGCAAGTGCGCATAGATGCCCGTGAGCACCTCGTCGGCCTCTTTCTCGTTAGCAGGGAAGTTACCCGAAGTTTTCTGGGTCAGGTTCTCCGTGTCGAGAAAATTCTCGCAACTGGTCAATGCCAGTGCGACCGACAATATAGTAGCAAATAAACTAATCTTTTTCATATCGAGTTAGAATTTTACGTTAACGCCAAACAAGACATTGCGCGAGGTGGGATAGTATCCCAGGTCGATACCTTGAGCATAGCTGCCGGCTCCCTCACCACCGAAACCGATTTCGGGATCCATGCCCGAGTAGCCGGTGAAGGTGAACAGATTCTGAACCGTAGCATAGAGACGCAACTGCTCGAGCGGCAGCTTGGTGAACAACTTCTTGAAGTCAAATCCGAGGGTGATGTTCTTAATCTTGAGATAGTCACCGTTCTCGACGTAGATGTCCGACACCATGTTCCAGTTGTTGCTGGAGGTCGAAGCCAGGCGAGGATACTTGTTGCTGGTGCCCTCACCGTGCCAGCGCTTAAAGATATCGGTAGTGAAGTTCTGCAGCGGCGAAGAGCTGAAGTCGCGATAGCACTTGACGATTTGCTGGCCGAAGGCTCCGTAGGTGTTGACCGAGAAGTCGATGAACTTCCAGCCGAAGTTCAGGCTCAGACCCATCGTCACATCGGGATGCGGGTCGCCAATCATAGTGCGGTCATAGGCATCGATAGTTCCATCGGGCTTGCCGTCGGGGCCGCTCACGTCGACGTAGATCACGTCGCCGGGCATGGTCTTGTCGCCATTGATCTTAGCACCCTGGTAGTTGTCGATTTGCTCTTGATTCTGGAAGATACCGGCGGTCTTGTAACCCAGGAAGTAGCCCATGGGCATTCCTTCCTCGGCTGTGCGGATCACCTCGTCGCAGCCTTCCCACAGGACGCTGCCTTCGCCATGAATCACGCCATCGGCGTTACCAATCTTGATCACCTTGTTCTTATTGTAGGCGATGTTGAAGTTCACGCCGTACCAGAAGTCGCGAGCGAAGGTGTCGTTCCACCTGATGGCGAGCTCCACACCACGGTTGCGAACCTTACCGGCGTTGACCGACGGGGCGTTGGCACCCACCGAGCTCAGGATAGGAGCGGTGACCAGAAGGTCCTTGGTGGTACGGTTGTAGAAGTCGAACTCGATGCCCAGGCGGCTGCGGAACAAGCGTGCGTCGAAACCGATGTTGAACGCCTCGTTCTTCTCCCAAGTCAGGTCAGGGTTAATGACCTGATAAGCGTAAGAACCCGACTGCACGGCGTCAATCACGTCGCCAAACGAGTAGCCTCCGTAACCATTGTTGGTGGTGATGAGCGACAGATATTGGAACGAAGCGACTGCGTCGTTACCGTTCACACCGTAAGATGCGCGGATTTTCAAGAAATCGAGCCAGCTCTTGGTCGACTCCATGAAGGCCTCGTTCGACATCACCCAACCAGCCGAAATCGAAGGATAGGTGTGCCAGCGGTGGCCGCGGGCAAACTTCGAGGAGCCATCGGCACGGACAATGACCGTGGCCATGTAGCGCTCGTCGTAGTTGTAGTTGATACGACCGAAGAACGATGCCATGCGGATGGGGGTGTTGGGACCGCCCGAAAGCGACTGCACATTGGCATTGACGAAGGGCACGTTGCTCAGGTAGGCGTGCTTGAAGTCGGTGAAGTTTGAGTTAGTCTCAGAACCACTCATCGACAAGCCGTAACCGGCCTTCTCGATAGACTGGCCGAGCAGGACGTCGAAGTTGTGCTTGTCGTTGACGGTGAACAGGTAGTTCGCCGTGTTCTCCCACGACCAGCGGTAGCTGTTCGAGAGCGACTGGCTCACTTGGTCCACCTTGTAGTCGATGTTCTGCGAGAGCTGGCACACAGGACGATAGGAGCGATAGTCGCTCGAATTGTACAGATAGCCAAACTGCGACTTGATGCGCAGGTCCTTGATGGGCTGAATCTCCAGGTAAGCGCTCGTTTGCAGCGTGTGGCTGTGCGTCTTGTTCTGGTTCATCAGGTAGTCGAGGTAAGCCACCGGGTTGCGGTCGGCACCGTTCGAGATGTCCCAGTTGTAGCCGTCGGCAATGCGGTCGGCGTATACGTAGTAGTCGCCATTGTAGTTGTAGGCATGCATGAGCGGGCTCATCACCAGCATGTTGTGCATGGCATTCCAGTAGATACCGTCGGTTGCGAAGCTACCGAACTGCTTGTACATGCGATAGTTGAGCGTTTCACCCACCTTGATGAAGTCATGGTCGTTGAGGCGCTTGATCACGTAGTCGTTGTTCACGCGGAAGTTGTAACGATCCATGTAGGGTTTCTGGCCCGGCACACCCAGGGTTGCCTCCTGGCGGGTGTAAGACACACCCAGCGAATAGGTGCCACGTTCGGTGCCACCGTTGATGGCGACTGCGTGGTTCTGAACCATGGCATCCTGGTTGATGATTTCCTTGAGCCAGTTGGTACCCTTCCACTCACCGCTTTCGATGAGGCGAAGGTCTTTCATGGGAATGAAAGTGTCCCAGGCATAGGGGTCGAGACCGTCCATGACGCGACCCTCGTCCTGCATGGCCATGAATTCCTGGGCCGTGAGGATGGTCGGGATTTTGTAGAGGTTCTGCACGCCCACATAGCCATCGTAGCTGATTTGCGACTGTCCGGCCTTACCGTGCTTGGTGGTGACCAAAATCACACCGTTAGCAGCACGCGAACCGTAGATGGCTGCCGATGCAGCATCCTTCAGCACGTCGATCGACTCGATGTCGGTGGGGTTCAGAGCGTCGAGGCTGGCGTTGGGAACACCATCCACCACGATAAACGGGCTTGAACCATTGTAGGAACCCAAACCACGGATGCTCAGCTTGTATCCCTGGTTAAGGAAGCCGTTGTTGGCGGTGATGTTCACACCAGGAGCCTGGCTCTGAAGAGCGCCCAGCACGTCCACAGTGTTCTGCTTGGCGATGTCCTCGCCCTTGACCTGGACAGTGGCACCGGTGACCAGTTTCTTTTTCTGGACACCATAGCCCACCACGACCACGTCGTTAAGCACCTGAGCGTCTTCGACCATGCTGATCGACAGTCCGCTGCCTGCATTCACTTCCTGACTGGCATAGCCGATGAACGACACCAGCAGTTTGGAACCACGGGGCACATTGAGTGAGAAAGCACCGTCGGCATCGGTAGTCGTACCATTCGACGGATTACCTTTCTGCACCACACTGGCACCGATCACAGCTTCACCATTGGCATCGACCACCTTACCGTTGGCACGGACGGTAGCCTGCTGCTGGGGAGCTGGCGAAGGCATAGAGCCCATCATGGCCTCATTGCTGGCGCTTGCCGTAGTAAACGCCGCCAGCAATAATGCCGTCATGAAAAAATTGATTCGTTTGCCTTTCATGTTAATGTAAGTTTATAAATGAATGAAAATAGGTGAATCATCAAAGAATCTGCAAGCGGCGCTTGTACTCGTCGATGGCGGCATCAAGGCGCTCGCCGGCGGTGGTGTCGCCAGGCACATTGTGCGACGGATTGATGTAGAGCTTCACGCCGCGCTCCTCAAGGATTTCAACGACGGTGCAAATGGTCATCCACACCAGCGAAACGAAACCGAGGGTCGAGAGCGGGCCAATCTTGTCAAACTGGGCCTTCGTGGTCACCGAAGCGTCCTGCAGGGGCACGCACGAGTCGACCACCACATCGGCAACCTGGAAGAGGTTCTTGCCGCTGGAATGACGGCCGGGCTTGTCGCCGGTGAAACCTGCGCTGCCATAGACGATCACTTTCATGCCGCGCTTGTGGGCCTCGTTGGCCATGTCGATGTTAACTGCGTTGATTCCGGTGTGGGAGAAAATCCACATGCAATCCTTGTCGGAAAAATTGTAGTTTTTCATAATCTCCTGTCCGTATCCCTCAAGACGCTCGAGGTACAAGAACTGGTGGATTCCCATTTGACCGATGATTTGCGTGAAGAACGTGAGCGGGAGCTCGCACAGCGGGTGGAAGCCCACGATGCCGCCGATGCGGGGATACATTTCCTCGCAGGGAATCGTGGCATGGCCGCAGCCCCAGGTGTGCACCCAGTGACCGGCTTCTATCGAATCGGCCATGATGGTGGCTGCCTTGCGGACATTCTCCATCTGGCTGGCTTCGATAGTGTTCATAATCTCATGCGCATTTTTTAACCAATCTTTTGCATACATAATAAAAAAACAAATTTTAAAGGGTTAATAAATAAATATGGTATTTGCTGAAGGTTGTCTTATTTGTCGTTGCCGTCCAGCAGACGGTTACCCGTGAAGAACAGCAAGGCCATGAGCGCCACGCAGGCCATCATCACATAGGGATAGATGTGCAAGAGCAGGCCACCCACCAGGGCATTGAGCAGCGTGCTGCCAGCCAGGGCAATGGTGATGGCGATGCCGAATGCCGTGCCGCTCAGTTGCTTGAACCGGGCGCCCAAACGGCCCAGCACCACAGGATAGGTGGCTGCCGTGCCGATTCCCACAAGGGCCATCGCCACCATAGCCATGGGCATGGTGCGTGCCACTGACACGAGCGCAAAGCCGGCAAACAAAATGGCGAAGAAGGTGTAGAGGATGGCTTGCTGCGACATGCGGGCCGACAGCACCGACAGCACAAAACGCGCCAGCGTGAGCGCCACCATCATCACCGTGAGCAGGATAACCACACCCTCAAGACCTTGCTGGCCGAAATAGGTGGTCGACAAGTTGTTGGTAATCGTCTCGACGCTGCTCTCGAGCAACAGCACGCAGCTCATCACCAGCAACACCGGCTGGGCAAGCATTTGCACGGCCTGCTTGATGGGGAAGCTCTGGGCCTGCTTGGGCTCGGGGAAGCTGACCGTGAAGCAGTAGACGATGCACAGCAGGGCCACCAACGACAGCACTCGGATAATCGTCTCGAAGGGCACGCGCTGGTCGGTGATGTAGACCAGGAATGTGATGCACACCGCACCCACGCCATAGAATGCCCCCAGCAGGCTCAACTTGCCGCCGTCGCCACCGTAGAGGTCGCTGGCCAGGGTATTGGTTTGCCCATTGAGCACTCCGCCACCGATGCCGATGAGCAGATAGCAGCCCACAAGCGGGGTGAAGGAACCCACAAGCGACAAGCCGAACAGGCCCAGCAGCACCGCGATGCAGCTGGCCAGGAAGATGCCTTTGTGCCCATAATGGTCGCACACGGGACCGAACACAAGCGAACCGATGAGGATGCCACCGGTGAGCACACTGGCCAGCGTGGCCATCTCAGGCCCGGTGAGCGCCAATTTCTCGGTCAGGGCGGGAAGCACCGAACCCAGCGCCACCATGGTCACTCCGAAAAACGCCATGCCGATGCAGGCGGCAACAAATGCCTTGAATGTCTGTTTTTTGTCCATAACTATGGTTGTGTTTAATAGTTAGAGATCCACCGAGCCATGCTTGACGGCCAAAAAACCGGCACCGAGCAGACCGGCATTGCCCGGCAGCTGCGATGACGAGAATTTCACCGTCTTGATGGTGAGCGGCTGGGCCCACTTGCAGGCCTCGTCATAAATGCGGTCCACCAATCCGCGGGCGGGGCCAAAGACTCCCCCACCCCAGATGATTTTCTCGGGATTGAGCAGGCTCACCAGGTTGGCCGAGGCCATTCCCCACATTTCCACCGCTTTGTTGATTACTTCGGTGGCAATGGGGTCGCCGTTCTCAAAGGCTTCGAATACGCTGGGCGTCGTGATGCGTGAGATGGGCATCTGGCGCAACTCGCCACGGTAGGCCTTGTTCTGCCTCACCAGTTCCTTGGCGCGATTGCAGATGCCGCTGCCCGAAGCATAATATTCAAAGCATCCCATCGGGTCGTATTCTTTCTTGTAAGGAGGCTCAAGCGCCATCCATCCGGTGGCTCCGATGATGTTGTCGGCACCATGCAGGGCATGGCCGTCGATGATGATGCCGGCGCCGATACCTGTTCCCACGGCAACGAAAATCACATTGCGACAGCCGCGGGCGGCACCGAGCCACATTTCGCCATACACATAGCAGATGCGGTCGTTGTCGATAAAAATGTCGATGTCGGGATTTCCCAGCGAGTTGCGAATCACCTCCTTGAGCGGATAGTTCTGCCACTGCGGGATGTTGGGAGCCCACACTCTACCGGTCTCCAAGTTCACCGTTCCGGGAATGCAAACGCCTATCGATTCAATGTTGATTTTGTGATACTTGGCTTTTTCGATCTGCCGAGACAGATTGCTGACAATGAGTTTGCCCACATCATGTCCTTCACGGCCACCCAGCAGATTCTTGTGCGAGAAACGTATCGTCCCGTCATTCTCCATGATGGCACTGGCAACCTTGGTTCCGCCAACGTCTAATGCAATAACAGCCATAGTCTTCGTTTTTTTAGGTTTCATGCGCCTTTTGGCGCGAAAATAGGTTATGTTTTATCTTCTTTTACAAAATTACACCATTTGGACTATGGCAATAAATTTTTAAGGCTGTTTTTTTGTATAAAAAATGTTATATACATTAAATATTCTTAATTTTTTCACCTTTTTAAATCACATGACTACTGATAATCAGATGATTGAATTTTTAAAATTTAAAGGAATAAATTACTTTTAATACTCGTTAACAAAAGTCGTCAATAATCTGCCTTGACAGCATTCCATACTGCCCGCGACAGGGTGTAGTCGCCATCATCCTCGCCCGCTTCCCAGTAGAGCATTCCGCGCAATCCCAAGGCGGCCATCCAGCGCCCTTTGACGGCAATGCTGCGCGCATTGTCATAAGAACCGTAAAACTCACCTTTATAGGTGACATAGGGCGAGCTGGCCGCGTCGTTCCAGTTGTCGACGACGAAATTGGAGTTGAGCGACGACAACCGGCGATAGTCGATGATGGTCGACTGGCCGTCGAAACTGTGCCTCACGTAGAACGGGATGCCCAGCAGCATTTTCTCGTAAGGCACGCCCAGCGAGGCATAAGTGCCCACGGCACGCTTGCAGTCGTAATAAGACTCGGGCGAAACCAGTGCCGACTGATAATGAGGCGCGGCGTCCATGTCGTAGGTCATGATGTTGACAAAATCCACATAGGGCATCACGGCGGCAATGTCGATATAGCGGTAGCCGCCTTGCGCGGTTCGCTGCCGGTCCATGACGTAGCCGGCAAAGGTGAGCAGGCGGTCGGGGCCCAGCGTTGCACGCAGTTGCTTCATGAGCAACGTGTAGTTTTGGGTGTCGATGGCGGGATTCGATGCCGCCCCGCTCCACGACAGGCCGGGGAACTCCCAGTCGAGGTCCACACCGTCGATGCCCCACTTCTGCACAAAGGCCAGGCAGTCGAGCGCAAATTGTCGCCGGGAATCGGCATTGGCGGCGATAGCCGAGAAACCGCCACCCTGGCGATTGTCGCTGTTCTCAACCGTGTGGCTGAACGAGATGCAGATTTTAAGGTCGGGATTTTGCTCCTTCAGTGCCACCACACGGGCAAAACGGCTCTCACTGCCTTGCAGCTTGAAGCCGTTGTACACACCGTCGGCCGTGACATACACCTCGGCAAAGGCGTAGTTGATGTGCGTCACAAGGTCGGGGCGCGGCATTTGGGAGCCGTACCACGTGCAGTAGGCCAGGCACACGCGCTGCGCCTTGGGCACCTGCGCCGGGCACATCACAGCGGCCAGACACACGACGCTCACTATGATTCTTCGCAAAAAAGACATTGTTCAATGCGTTGAGATTACAAAATTAGCAAAGAAAACGATTATCGCGTTCAAATATTCAAGAAAAAACGTGCCGCGACACGGGAAATGTGTCACGGCACGCACAAAATTATTTGATTATGAAAAGTGTCAATCGCGGCTGCAATTACTCTTCGGCCTTGGGCTCTTCCTGCTTCTCGGCTTCGGCAGCGGGAGCTTCGGCGGCCTTCTTCGTGGAGCGGCGGCTGCGGCGGGTAGCCTTCTTGGCCGTTCCTTCTTTCTTGGCCTCGAGCATAGCCTCGTTGTAGTCCACAAGCTCAATGAAGCAAACCTTGGCATTGTCGCCCAGACGGTTTCCCATCTTCAGGATACGGGTGTATCCTCCGGGGCGCTCGGCAATGCGCTCGGCAATGTTCGAGAAGAGTTCGGTCACGGCCTCTTTGCTCTGCAACATGCTGAACACCTCACGACGCGAGGCCGTGGTGTCGTTCTTGGCGCGGTTGATGATGGGCTCGGCGTAAATGCGCAGCGCCTTGGCCTTGGCCAGGGTGGTGAAAATACGCTTGTGCAGGATGAGCGACGTGGTCATGTTGGACAACATGGCGTTGCGGTGAGCATACTTGCGGCTCAGGTGGTTGAATTTCTTATTGTGTCTCATCGTGTTTATTACTCTTTATCTAATTTATATTTTGAAATATCCATGCCGAAGGACAGGCCCAAGCTCAGCAGCAATTCCTCAAGCTCGGAAAGAGACTTCTTGCCAAAGTTGCGGAATTTCAACAAGTCGGTCTTGTTGAACACCACCAGCTCGCCCAGCGTCTCCACCTCGGCCGACTTCAGGCAATTCAGCGCACGGACCGACAGGTCCATGTCGATGAGCTTGGTCTTGAGCAGTTGCCGCATGTGCAGCACTTCCTCGTCAAACTCCTCGTTGCCTTCCGTCTCGGCCACATCGAGCGCTATCTTCTCATCGCTGAACAGCATGAAGTGCTGGATCAGGATTTTCGCTGCCTCCTTGAGTGCATCCTTGGGATGAATGGAACCGTCGGTTGTGATTTCCAGCAAAAGCTTCTCATAGTCGGTCTTCTGCTCAACGCGATAGTTCTCGATGGTGGTCTTCACGTTGATGATGGGCGTGTAGATCGAGTCGATGGCTATCACGTCGATAGGATCGTTGGCGTTTTGATTCTCGTCGGCGGGAACGTAGCCGCGCCCCTTGTTAATCGACAGCTCAATCTGGAAACCGGTTGAGGGGTCCACATGGCATATCACCAGGTCGGGGTTGAGAACCTCAAAGCCGTTCAGCACCTTGCCGATGTCGCCGGCCTTGAACTCTTCTTGCCCTGCAACCTTCACGACGGCCTTCTCGCTTTCGGTGTCCTCGACGATTCGTTTGAGCCGCACCTTCTTCAGGTTGAGGATGATGTTGGCCACATCTTCCTTCACTCCGTGAATGGTGGCAAACTCATGCTGCACACCGTCGATGCGGATATTGCAGATGGCATATCCCTCGAGCCCGGAATAGAGGATGCGACGCAACGCATTTCCTATGGTCACACCGTAGCCCGGTTCCAAAGGACGGAACTCGAACTTGCCGAAAGTGTTGTCGGCTTCCAACATTAAAACTTTGTCGGGTTTCTGAAAAGCTAAAATAGCCATGGATGTTCAGTTTTTTATTTAGAATACAACTCAACGATCAACTGTTCCTTGATGTTCTCAGGAATGTCCTCGCGCTGCGGCAGGTGGAGCAGTTTGCCACCCTTGGCATTGTCGTCCCACTCAATCCAGGGATACTTGCTGTGGTTGAAGCCGGCGAGGGCGTCTTGAATCACCTCGAGCGACTTGGCCTTCTCGCGGACGGCCACCACTTGTCCCACTTGAACCGAATAGGAGGGGATGTTCACCACACCGCCGTCAACGGTGATGTGACGATGGAGCACCATCTGACGGGCTGCAGCGCGCGTGGGAGCGATACCCAGGCGGTACACCATGTTGTCGAGACGCTGCTCGAGCAGCTGCAGAAGCACCTCACCGGTGACACCCTTCATGCGGGCTGCCTTGTGAAAGAGGTTACGGAACTGACGCTCCAGCACACCGTAGGTGTACTTAGCTTTTTGTTTCTCGCGAAGCTGCGTACCGTACTCCGACATTTTGCGCCGGCGGTTGAGTCCATGCTGACCCGGGGGATAGTTCTTCTTGGAGAGAACCTTATCTTCGCCGAATATGGGCTCGCCCAGTTTGCGGGCGATTTTCGATTTTGGACCGGTATATCTAGCCATTTTTTAAATAATTAAAGTTTTGAAAGCAGAATCGCTACAGTGCAGCCGCGATTGCAGAGAGGTCGATGATAAAGTGCAATCCAATCACTGTAAGAGACTCGCGAAAAAATTGTTTGGTAAATAAAATTGATAAAATTTGGTTCCGAACAAGGGGCTAAAACCCATTAGACCCTTCTTCTCTTGGGAGGCCGGCAACCGTTGTGCGGAAGCGGCGTAACGTCGATAATCTCGGTCACGGCGATGCCTGCACCGTGAATGGTGCGGATAGCCGACTCACGACCGTTGCCAGGACCCTTCACGTAGGCTTTCACCTTGCGCAAGCCCAGGTCATAGGCAACCTTGGCGCAATCCTGCGCGGCCATCTGGGCGGCATAGGGAGTGTTCTTTTTCGAGCCACGGAATCCCATCTTGCCGGCCGAAGACCAAGAAATAACCTGTCCCTCACCATTGGCGAGGCACACAATGATGTTGTTGAACGAAGAATGAACGTGGAGCTGCCCGACGCCGTCGACCTTGACCACTCTCTTCTTTGCTGCGACTGTCTTCTTTGCCATACTTTAAAATTATTTAGTAGCTTTCTTTTTGTTAGCAACAGTTTTCTTGCGGCCCTTGCGGGTGCGGGCGTTGTTCTTGGTGCTCTGACCGCGCACGGGAAGGCCGTTGCGGTGACGGATACCGCGGTAGCAACCGATGTCCATCAGTCGCTTGATGTTCATCTGCACTTCGGTCCTGAGGTCACCCTCAACCTTGTAGTCGTTACCGATTACCTCACGCACCTTGGCGGCTTCGGCATCGGTCCAGTCTTTGACCTTGGTGTCCTCGGAAACACCAGCTTTCTCGAGAATCTTTGCGGCGCTGCTGCGACCGATTCCGAAGATGTAGGTCAATGCAATCACGCCACGCTTGTTTTGGGGGAGATCAACTCCTACAATACGTACTGCCATATATTCTGTTAGAAATTTTTTGCAAAATTAGTAAAAAAAATTGATTATCAACCCTGACGCTGTTTAAACTTGGGGTTTTTCTTGTTGATTACGTACAAGCGACCCTTGCGACGCACAATCTTGCAATCGGGGGTGCGCTTCTTGATGGAGGCTCTTGTTTTCATAATTTGTATGGTTGCGTTGTGTTAAGATTATTTGTATCTGAATGAAATTCTTCCTTTCGACAGGTCGTAAGGCGACATTTCCACTCTCACCTTGTCACCGGGCAGGATTTTGATGTAATGCATGCGCATCTTGCCACTGATGTGAGCGGTGATTTGGTGCCCGTTCTCCAATTCCACGCGGAACATGGCGTTGGACAATGCCTCGACGATGGTCCCGTCTAATTCTATTGCGGTCTGTTTAGCCATAGTGGGTAAAAATGGTGTTGAAAATGTACTGAAAATATTCTGTCTTCTCGGTTGATAATGATTCATGCGTCAGATGAAGCGGTCGCCCAGCACATCTTTCACGAAATCGAACGACGAGAGGATATCGGGCTTGCCATGATGCACGGCGATGCTGTGCTCATAGTGCGCACTGGGCTTGCGGTCGCGGGTGCGGCACGTCCAGCCGTCGCGCTCTTGCACGATATTCTTGCTCCCCATGTTGATCATGGGCTCGATGGCGATGCACATGCCGTTCTTGATGAGCGCCCCGGTGCCCCGGCGGCCGTAATTAGGCACTTCCGGGTCCTCGTGCAGCTTGCGGCCCACGCCATGTCCGGTGAGCTCTCGCACCACGCCATAACCCCGCTTCTCGCAGTAGGTCTGGATGGCGTTGCCGATGTCGCCGATGCGGTTGCCGGGCAGCGCGTGCTCGATGCCCACATAGAGCGACTCCTTGGTGGTGCGCAACAGCTGCATCACATCGTCGCTCACTTCGCCCACGGGGAAAGTGTAGGTCGAGTCACCGTTGAACCCCGCCCGGGTCACGGCACCGCAGTCAATCGACACGATGTCGCCCTCCTCAAGCACATAGTTCGACGGGATGCCGTGCACCACGTTCTCGTTGACCGATATGCACAAGGTGGCGGGAAAGCCATAGAGCCCCAGGAATCCGGGCACACAATCCTGTGAGCGGATATACTCCTCGGCCAGCTGGTCGAGGCGCCTGGTAGTGATCCCGGGGGCCACCCACTCGGCCATGAGGCCGAGTGTGCGTGCCACCACAAGGTTTGCTTCGCGCAGAAGCTCTATTTCTTCATCAGTCTTGAGATAAATCATAAAACCTTAATAACAATTGTCAGTACATTGGGCCACATCAGTGTGTGCGTCCTTTGATTTTACCCGACTTCATCAGTCCGTCGTAGTGGTGCATCATCAAGTGCGTCTCAATCTGCTGGAGCGTGTCGAGCACGACACCCACGATGATGAGCAACGACGTTCCGCCAAAGAACTGCGCAAACTGCTGGTTCACGCCGAAGTAGCGTGCAAAGGCCGGCAGAATGGCAACGATACCCAGGAAAATAGAGCCCGGCAACGTGATTCTCGACATGATGGAATCGAGATAGTCGGCCGTTTTCTTACCCGGCTTGATGCCAGGAATGAAGCCGCTGTTCTTCTTCATCTCCTCGGCCATCTGCGTGGGACGCACGGTGATGGCTGTGTAGAAATAGGTGAAGGCCACAATCATCAGGAAGTAGACCACATTGTACCAGAATCCGTTCATGTCACCGAAGGTGCGCGACAAGCTTCCAAGGAAGCCGGCCTCGTTCTGGCGTGCGCCGAATCCGGCAAGCGTGATGGGGATGAACATCAATGCCTGAGCAAAGATGATAGGCATCACGTTGGCGGCATTCACCTTCAGGGGGATGTACTGGCGGGCACCGCCGTACTGCTTGTTACCCACAATACGCTTGGCGTACTGCACGGGCACCTTGCGGGTTCCCTGCACAAGCAACACGGCACCGGCCGTGACGGCAAACAGGATGATGATTTCCACCAGGAACATCACCAGACCGCCCTGAGCTGTGTTAAGACGGTTGGTGAACTCCTGCACGATGGCGCTGGGGAAACGGGCGATGATACCCACCAAGATAATCATGGAAATACCGTTGCCGATACCCTTGTCGGTGATCTTCTCACCCAGCCACATGATGAACATGGCGCCGGCGGTGAGCACAATCGACAGATAGAGCATCATCCATCCACCGATGTGAGCGTGGCCGCCCGCGGCGTTCACCTGATACTGGAGGTTCACCAGATAGGCAGGAGCCTGCACAAGCAGGATGAGCACAGTCAGGTAGCGTGTGTACTGGTTGAGCTTCATGCGTCCGCTCTCACCTTCACGCTGCATCTTCTGGAACTGCGGCAGCACCATGCCCAGCAATTGAATCACGATCGACGCCGTGATGTAGGGCATGATACCCAGGGCAAAAATCGATGCCTGCGAGAATGCACCGCCCGAGAACATGTCGAGCAGCTGCATCAGGCCACTGTTGGTGAAGTTGCGCATAGCCTCCAGGTCGGCAGGATTGATGCCTGGCAGCACCACGAAGCATCCCAGTCGGTACACGAGCACAAACAGGAACGTGATGATGAGGCGGCGGCGCAGGTCGTCGATTTTCCAGATATTCTTAATTGCTTCGATAAGTTTCATCGCTAAATCAGAGTTTTACGATTGTGCCTCCGGCAGCCGTGATGGCTTCCTCGGCTTTCTTGGAGAAGGCGTGGGCCTCAACCTCGAGTTTGTGATTCAGTTGTCCGTTAGCCAGGATTTTGACCAGTTGGTTCTTGCGCACCAGTCCGGCCTGCATCAGGTCGGCCACAGAAATCTTCTCGGCACCGGTCTTGTCGGCCAGCTGCTCGAGAACGGCCACGTTGATGGCCTTGTACTCCACGCGGTTGATGTTCTTGAATCCGAACTTGGGCACGCGGCGCTGCAGAGGCATCTGTCCACCCTCGAATCCAACTTTTTTCTTGTAACCCGAGCGCGACTTGGCGCCCTTGTGACCACGAGTCGATGTGCCGCCCTTGCCCGAACCCGGACCGCGACCGATACGACGTTTCTTCTTGTTTGACCCGACTGCGGGTTGTAAATTATGTAATTCCATAATGCTAATACAAATTTATTTTATTCGGCAACCTCCTCAACAGTGACGAGATGACGAACAGCGTTAACCATTCCCAGGATTGCCGGTGTAGCCTCGTGCTCCACCACCTGATTCATTTTCTTGAGACCCAGTGCATCGAGGGTTCTCTTCTGACGAGCCGGACGATTGATGCGGCTTTTCACTTGCTTTACTTTAATTTTAGCCATAATTCAAAAAACCGTTTAAAATTATCCGTTGAACACCTTGTCGAGCGTCACGCCACGATAGTGCGCAATCTCCACCGGGCTGCGCATCTCGCTCAGGCCGGCCAAAGTGGCCTTCACCAGGTTGTGGGGGTTGCTCGAACCTTTCGACTTGCAAATCACATCGGTCACACCGATGCTCTCAAACACGGCACGCATAGCGCCACCGGCCTTCACACCCGTACCCGGAGTGGCAGGCTTCATAAACACACGCGAACCGCCGAACTTGGCGACCTGCTCGTGAGGAATGGTGCCTTTGTGCACGGGCACCTTCATGAGGTTCTTCTTGGCCACTTCCACGCCCTTGGCGATGGCTGTGGTCACCTCATTGGCCTTACCTAGTCCGTAACCGATGACTCCGTTTCCGTCGCCAACGACCACGATAGCTGCAAAGGTGAAAGTGCGTCCACCCTTGGTGACCTTGGTGGTGCGGTTGATTGCCACCAGACGGTCCTTCAGTTCAATATCACTTGATATTTTGACTCTATTATTCTTCTTAACCATGATTTATTAAAATTTAAGTCCGCCTTTACGGGCGCCGTCAGCCAATGATTTAACTCTGCCATGGAACAAGAAACCGTTGCGGTCGAAGACCACAGTAGTGATGCCGGCCTCGATGGCCTTCTTGGCTACTGCCTCTCCCACTTGCGCGGCAATCTCGCTCTTGGTACCCTCGGTCAGGCCCTTGGAAGAAGCTGAGACCAGTGTGTTGCCGGCGAGGTCGTCGATGACCTGGGCATAAATTTGCTTGTTGCTACGGAACACACACAGACGGGGGCGCTGGGCTGTGCCACTGATGCGACCACGGATGCGTGCCTTGATTTTATTACGACGTTCAGTTTTCGATATCATGATGTACGGTTGTTATTATTTGGCTGCTGCCGTTTTACCAGACTTGCGGCGAATCACCTCGCCCACAAACTTAACACCCTTGCCCTTGTACGGCTCCGGCTTGCGGAACGAACGTATCTTGGCGCATATTTGACCCAGAAGCTGCTTGTCGCACGACTCGAGCGTGATGAGCGGGTTCTTGTTACGCTCACTCTTGGCCTCGACCTTCACTTCGGGCGGCATTTTCAGATAGATGGCGTGCGAATAACCCAGAGCCAGCTCCAGCACTTGGCCGTTGCTGGTGGCACGGTAACCCACACCCACGATTTCCATTTCTTTCTTGAATCCGGTGCTCACACCCACCACCATGTTGTGAATCAGGGCGCGGTACAAGCCGTGCTGGGCACGCGACTCACGCTCGTCGTCGGGACGCGAAACCTTAATCTGGTTTCCCTCGACCTCCACCTTGATGTTGGGGTTGATGTTCTGCTTGAGCTCCCCTTTGGGACCCTTCACGGTGAGCACATTGTCTTTCAGTTCTACGGTTACGCCTGCGGGTAACTCAATGGGCAATTTACCTATTCTTGACATAATCTTTACCCTCCATGTTTAATAAACGTAACACAAAACTTCTCCACCGATTTTCTCTTCCTTGGCCTGCTTGTTGGTCATCACGCCCTTGGAAGTGGAAACGATGGCAATACCCAGTCCGTTGAGCACGCGGGGCATGTCCTTGTAGCCGGTGTACTGACGAAGTCCCGGACGAGACACGCGAGTGAGGCACTTGATGGCGCTCACGTGGTCCACGTTGTCATACTTCAGAGCAATCTTGATGGCTCCAGCCGGAGTACCATCCTCCACGAACTTGTAGTTCAGGATGTAGCCCTGTTCAAAGAGAATCTTGGTAATCTCTTTCTTGAGTTTCGAAGAAGGGATTTCAACAACACGGTGCTGTGCCTTGATCGCATTCCTCAATCTTGTCAAATAATCTGCAATTGGATCAGTCATTATAGTTTTTTGTTTAAATTGATTCGGAACTCACGGCTTTTTGACGTTGTGCGTCCGAACAATATTTAAAAATAGTGTTTGTTTGGTTGTTTTTGCTCGATACCGGCTTGGTCATGCCGGCAGGTGGCGGCACAAGGGTCACCAGCTTGCCTTTCTCACGCCGGGGATCAGTCCAGCCGAAGCCAGTTCGCGGAAATCGATGCGCGAGATGCCGAACTGACGCATGTAGCCCTTGGGACGGCCCGAGAGCTTGCAGCGGTTGTGCAGACGCACGGGCGAGGCGTTGTGGGGCAGAGCCTGGAGCGCTTCATAATTGCCCTCTTTCTTGAGCTGCGCACGTTTGGCGGCATACTTGGCAACGAGGCGCTGACGCTTGGCCTCGCGAGCTTTCATTGATTCTTTTGCCATACGATTGTTTGGTTAGTGTTTATTTGTTCTTAAACGGTAGTCCGAATTCCTTGAGCAGTGCGTATCCCTCCTCGTCGGTCTTGGCGGTGGTGACGAACGTGATGTTCATACCCGTCATCTTGGTGACCGAGTCGATGTTGATTTCCGGGAAGATAATCTGCTCGGTGACACCCACGGTGTAGTTGCCACGGCCGTCGAGCTTGCCTTCGATGCCCTTGAAGTCGCGGATACGCGGCAGGGCGATGCGGATGAAACGCTCCATGAACTCGTACATGCGATCACGACGCAGCGTCACACGTGCGCCGATAGGCATCTTCTTGCGCACCTTGAAGTTGGAGATGTCCTTCTTCGAGAGTGTCTGCACGGCTTTCTGGCCCGAGATGGCGGTGAGCTCGTTGATAGCGGTTTCGATGATTTTCTTGTCTTGCGTTGCGTCGCCAAGGCCCTCGTTGAGGACAATCTTGACCAAACGCGGAATCTGCATCGGCGAGCTGTAGTTGAATTGCTTCATCAGGGCCGGTGCGATTTTCTCTTCGTATTGTTTCTTGAGCGTTGTCATTACTTGATCTCCTCTCCTGATTTTTTAGAATAACGAATGGTCTTGCCGTCCTCGCCCTTCTTAAAGCCAACGCGAGTGGGACGCGGAGTCTTGCCGCTCTTGGGGTCCACGACGTTGATGTTGCTCAAGTGGATGGGGGCCTCTTTCTCGATGATGCCGCCTTGCGGATGCTGGGCGGTGGGCTTGGTGCTTTTCTTCACCATGTTGACGCCTTCCACGATTGCTCGTCCTTCCTTGGCCAGGACTTGGAGCACACGGCCGGTCTTGCCCTTGTCGTCTCCAGCGAGCACATAGACGGTGTCACCTTTCTTAATGTGTAACTTAGCCATTATTTCAGTTTATTACATTTAAATTGATTAAAGAACTTCGGGAGCGAGAGAAACGATTTTCATGTTGGTTGCTCTGAGCTCACGTGCCACAGGGCCGAAGATACGCGTTCCGCGCAGCTCGCCGGCGTTGGTGAGCAGCACGCATGCGTTGTCGTCGAAACGAATATACGATCCGTCGGCACGACGGATTTCCTTCTTGGTGCGAACCACCACCGCTCTCGAGACGGTTCCTTTCTTCACCTCCGATGCCGGAATGGCGTTCTTGACGGTGACCACGATAATATCGCCAACGGTGGCGTAGCGGCGGCCTGTTCCGCCGAGCACGCGGATGCAGAGCACTTCTTTTGCCCCGCTGTTGTCGGCCACGGTCAATCTGCTTTCAGTCTGTATCATAACTCTTAATTACTTCGCTTTTTCGATGATTTCAACTAATCTCCATCTCTTGGTCTTACTCAGCGGACGGGTTTCCATGAGCCTCACGGTGTCGCCAATGTTGCACTCATTCTTCTCGTCGTGAGCGTGGTACTTCTTTGTCTTGTTGACAAACTTGCCATAGATTGGGTGTTTCTCCTTCCACTTGATAGTCACAGTGATGGTCTTGTCACCCTTGTTGCTGGAAACAACCCCAATTCTCTCTTTTCTTAAATTTCTTTTCTCCATAGTGTGGGTTGGGATTATTTGTTAATTTTCAGTTCGCGTGCACGGATCTCGGTTTTGATGCGAGCAATCAGTTTCCGGTCGAGTGTAATCTTTGCAGGATTATCGAGCGGAGAGATGGCGTGCTGGATTTTCTCCTGAGCGTAGGCCTTCTCGGCGGCATCGAGGCGGTCGAGCAATTCCTTATCGGTCAGTTCTTTGATATTTTCCTTCTTCATAGTCTCTTCTCTGATACATTAAAAATTACACATTCTGCTCGGGATCATAGTCACGACGGACCACAAACTTGGTGATAACCGGCAACTTCTGGGCAGCCAGGCGCAGAGCTTCCTTGGCGATGTCGTAGCTGACGCCGTCGACCTCGATGAGGATGCGTCCGGGATGAACGGGAGCGACATAACCGGCCACGTCACCTTTACCTTTACCCATACGGACATCGGCAGGCTTGCGGGTGTAGGGCTTGTCGGGGAATATGCGAAGCCAAATCTGACCTTCACGCTGCATGTAGCGCGTCACGGCCACACGGGCAGCCTCGATCTGGCGGGCGGTGATCCACTTCGACTCAAGCGTCTTGATGCCAAACGAGCCAAAGGCCAGCTGGTTGCCGCGCTTGCTGTACTGCCGGGGATGTCCGTCAGAAGGTCTTCTGTATCTTAATCTCTTAGGTTGTAACATTGTTGTAGTGTAGTGTTAAAAACGATTGTTTAACGATTGTTGTTTTTCTTGCGGAAACCGCCACCGCGACGGCTGCCACCGCTGGGGCGACGCTCGCCGGCGTTGTTGGTGAAGTTGGGGGCAAGATCCTTCTTGCCATAGACCTCACCGCGGCAGATCCAGACCTTCACTCCGATCAGGCCCACCTTGGTCAGGGCGGGAACCAGAGCGTAGTCGATGTCGGCACGCAGCGTGTGAAGCGGCGTACGGCCTTCCTTGAACATCTCGCTGCGGGCCATCTCGGCGCCGTTCAGACGTCCGCTCACCTGCACCTTGATGCCCTCGGCACCCATTCGCATGGTCGATGCCACGGCCATCTTCACGGCGCGGCGATAGGCAATCTTGCCCTCAATCTGGCGGGCGATGTTGCTTGCCACGATTTCAGCGTCGAGCTCGGGACGCTTCACCTCGTAGATGTTGATCTGAACATCCTTGTCGGTGAGTTTCTTGAGCTCTTCCTTGAGCTTGTCCACATCCTGGCCACCCTTGCCGATGATGATACCGGGGCGGGCAGTGCAGATGGTGATGGTGACCAACTTGAGCGTGCGCTCGATCACGATGCGCGACACACTGGCCTTAGCAAGGCGCACATTCAGATACTTGCGGATTTTGCTGTCTTCCAGCAAAGTGTCGCCATAGTTGCTGCCGCCGTACCAGTTGGAGTCCCAACCGCGGATGATTCCCAGACGGTTGCTGATTGGATTAACTTTCTGTCCCATATCTGTTTATGCGTCTTTTTCGTTAGTGTTAATAGTGTCCACGAACAATGTCACGTGGTTGGAGCGTTTGCGAATTCTGTAGCCACGGCCTTGGGGTGCCGGACGGAGGCGTTTCAACATCGGGGCTGCATCGACAAAGATGGTCTTGATGTAGAGCTCGCCCGACTCAGCCTTCTTGCCATTCTTCTGTTCCCAGTTAGAGATGGCCGACTTGAGCAGCTTTTCAATATCGGCAGCAGCTTGCTTGTTGGAGAAATGGAGGAGTCCGAGAGCCTTGAAGACTTCTTTGCCGCGCACCATGTCGGCCACGAGGCGCATCTTGCGCGGGCTGCTGGGGATATTGCGCAGCTTGGCGAACGACTGGCTCTTGCGTGCCTCCTTCATCAGTTCAGCTGATTTTTTCTTTCTATTACCCATTGTATTGAATTTCTTTTAAATCAAATTACGTTAAATCCCGGGCCCTGATTACTTGTTGTTGCCGCTGTGTCCGCGGAAGGTGCGCGTGGGTGCGAACTCACCCAGCTTGTGACCTACCATGTTCTCGGTAACATACACGGGAATGAACTTGTTGCCATTGTGCACTGCGAAGGTGTGGCCCACAAAGTCGGGCGAAATCATCGATGCTCTCGACCAGGTCTTGATCACCGACTTCTTTCCGCTCTCATTCATGGCATCGACCTTCTTTTCCAGTTTCACGCTGATATAAGGGCCTTTTTTTAATGAACGACTCATAGTGTTAACATTCTAAATCAAATTACTTCTTTCTTCTCTCGATGATGTACTTCGAAGACTGCTTCTTGGGTGCACGAGTCTTCAAGCCCTTAGCATAGAGACCGTTGCGGTTCCGCGGGTGACCGCCACTCTGGCGACCCTCGCCACCACCCATGGGGTGATCGACAGGGTTCATCACCACACCGCGGTTGTGCGGGCGACGGCCCAGCCAGCGCGAGCGGCCGGCTTTGCCCGACTGCTCGAGAGCATGGTCGCTGTTACCCACCACACCGATGGTAGCCTTGCATGCAGCAAGCACCTTGCGTGTCTCTCCCGAAGGTAATTTGACGATTGCGTAAGTTCCCTCGCGCGATGTCAACTGAGCGAACGTGCCGGCGGCGCGAGCCATGGCGGCTCCCTGGCCGGGACGCAGTTCGATGTTGTGAATTAACGTACCAACAGGAATTTTACTGAGTGGAAGCGCGTTTCCCAATTCAGGGGCCACGTTCTCACCGCTTTCTACTGTAGCGCCAACTTCAAGTCCGTTGGGTGCAATAATGTAAGCTTTATAGCCATCTGCGTAATAAAGAAGCGCGATGCGAGCCGAGCGGTTGGGATCGTACTCGATGCTCTTCACACGAGCTGGCACACCGTCTTTGTTTCTCTTGAAGTCGATGAAGCGATATTTGCGGCGGTGGCCTCCTCCGCGATAGCGCGTGGTGAGGTGGCCCTCATTGTTGCGTCCGCCGGTGGAACGCTTGCCGACCGTAAGAGACTTCTCTGGTGTACGTGCAGTGATGTCATCGAATACACCAATAACCTTGTGTCTTTGCCCCGGTGTTGTGGGCTTAAATTTTCTTACTGCCATTTCTAATTATTAAATATTGCTATAAAAATCAATCGTTTGTCCTTCGGCCAGGGTCACAACCGCCTTCTTGAAGGCAGCCACCTTGCCGCGCAGCAACCCCGTGCGGGTGTAGCGCTGCTTCTTCTTGCCATCGTAGTTCATGGTGCTCACGCCAACCACCTTGACCTCGTACATTTTCTCAACGGCGTCCTTGATCTGGAACTTGTTGGCCTCAGGAGATACCTTGAACGTGTAGCGATTGTTCTTCTCGCTCACGGCAGTGGCCTTCTCGGTCACGACAGGGATGATTTGAATTGTCATTGTTGTTACCTCCTTTTTTTACTTTAAATTATTGAGCACGTCAACACTGCCCTCGGTGATCACCAGCATCTTGTTGTCAAGGATGCGGTAGGTGCAAACATCGCTGGCAGTAATGATTCTTGCCTCGGGCAAGTTACGAGCCGACAAAAATACATTTTTATTCTGACCTGGTAAAACCAAGAGTATCTTTTGACCGAAAAGTTTAAGATTTTTAGTAAAGTTTACGAAATCTTTAGTTTTCGGAGCGTCGAAAGTGAAGTCTTCGACAATCATAATCTGGTTGTTCATAGCCTTGAAGGTGAGAGCCGAGCGGCGGGCCAGAGCCTTAACCTTCTTGTTGAGCTTGAAGCGATAGTCGCGGGGACGCGGACCGAACACGCGGCCACCACCGACGAGCACCGGCGAGTTGATGTCGCCATGACGTGCGCCGCCGCCGCCCTTCTGGCGACCCAGCTTCTTGGTGGAGCCTGCGATTTCACTTCTCTCTTTCGCCTTGTGGGTGCCTTGGCGCTGATTGGCCAAGAATTGCTTCACATCGAGATAGACTGCGTGCTCGCTGGGCTCAGCGATGGCAAAAATCTCGTCGTTCAGGGTCACCTTGCGACCGGTGTCCTCACCCTTGATGTTATATACTGCGAGTTCCATTACTTCTCAATTATTACGATTGAACCTTTGCAACCCGGAACCGACCCCTTGACCACAAGCAGGTTGTTCTCGGGCAAAATCTTAATCACTTGAAGGTTTTGGACGGTGCAGCGCTGGTTGCCCATCTGTCCGGCCATGCGCATGCCCTTGAACACCTTTGCGGGATACGAGCAGGCACCGATTGAACCCGGTGCGCGCAGGCGGTCGTCCTGGCCATGGGTCTTTTGCCCTACGCCTCCGAAGCCGTGGCGTTTCACCACACCCTGGAAGCCTTTACCCTTCGAGGTTCCCTGCACATCGACAAACTCCACGTCGTTGAACAGGTCCACGGTGATGGTGTCGCCAGCCTTGTGGTCACCATCAAATCCTTTGAACTCGGCCAAGAATCGTTGCGGCGCCACACCGGCTTTCTTGAAGTGACCGGCCTCGGGCTTGGTGGTGTGCTTGTCTTTCTTCTCGACAAAGCCCAGCTGCAAAGCCTCGTAACCGTCGGTCTCGACAGTTTTCACCTGAGTAACGACACAAGGACCTACTTCGATAACAGTGCACGGCACGTTCTTGCCGTCGGCACTGAACACGGATGTCATTCCGATTTTCTTTCCAATTAATCCTGGCATTTCTCTAAAATTTTTTAATTAACACGTTGTTTGATTTTCTTTCTTTGTTTGTTGTGGCGGTTATTACACCTTGATCTCTACTTCAACGCCGCTGGGCAGCTCAAGCTTCATCAGTGCGTCCACGGTCTTGGCCGTGCTGCTGTAGATGTCGATGAGGCGCTTGAAAGCCGACAGCTGGAATTGCTCACGAGACTTTTTGTTGACAAAAGTCGAACGGTTCACTGTGAAGATGCGCTTGTGCGTGGGCAGGGGAATCGGGCCGCTCACCACTGCACCGGTGGCCTTCACCGTCTTGACGATCTTCTCGGCCGACTTGTCGACCAGGCTGTGATCGTAAGATTTCAGTTTGATTCTAATTTTCTGGTTCATTATTATTGTTTTTAAAATTTATTTCAATAGTTCTACTCGTCCCTGGCACTCGGTGAGCACTTTCTCGGCGATGGGCCGGCTCACCTCGGCATAGTGCGAGAACGACATGGTGCTCGTGGCGCGTCCTGACGTGATGGTGCGCAGCGCCGTCACATATCCGAACATCTCGGCCAGCGGGGCCGACGCCTTGACGATGCGCGCTCCGCTGCGGCTGCTTTCCATGCCCTCCACTTGCCCGCGGCGCTTGTTCAGGTCGCCTATCACATCGCCCATGCTCTCCTCGGGGGTGACCACCTCCACCTTCATGATGGGCTCCAGCAGCACCGGCTTGGCCTTGACGCATGCGCTGCGGAAGGCCTGCATGGCGCAGAGCTCGAAAGAGAGTTGGTCGCTGTCCACCGGGTGGAACGAGCCGTCGATGACGGTGACCTTCAGCTGCTCGACGGGGAATCCGGCGAGCACACCGCTGCGCATGGCGTTCTGGAAGCCCTTCTGGATGGCCGGGATGAACTCCTTGGGGATGTCGCCGCCTTTCACCTCGTCGATGAATTGCAGCGAGCCCTCGAAGTCGTCGTCGACGGGTTCCACACGGCAGATGATGTCGGCAAACTTGCCACGACCGCCGGTCTGCTTCTTGAACACCTCACGCAGCTCCACGGGCTGCGAGATGGCCTCTTTGTACGACACCTGCGGACGGCCCTGGTTGCACTCCACCTTGAACTCACGGCGCAGACGGTCGATGATGATGTCCAAATGAAGCTCGCCCATGCCGCGGATGATGGTTTGGCCGGTCTCTTCGTTGGTTTCCACTTGGAAGGTGGGGTCCTCCTCCGAGAGTTTCTGCAAGCCCACGCCCAGGCGCTCCAGGTCGTTCTGTGTCTTGGGCTCCACGGCGATTCCCAGCACGGGATCGGGGAAGTCCATGGCCTCGAGCACGATGGGTGCATCCTCGCTGCACAGCGTGTCGCCGGTGCGCACATCTTTGAAGCCCACACCTGCGCCGATGTCGCCGCACCCAATCACCTCCATGGGATTCTGGTGGTTCGAGTGCATCTGGAACAGGCGCGAGATGCGCTCCTTGCGACCCGAGCGCGCGTTGAACACGTAAGAGCCCGATTCAATCTGTCCGGAATACACGCGGAAGAACACCAGGCGCCCCACATAGGGGTCGGTGGCGATTTTAAACACCAGTGCGCACATGGGCTCCTGGGGCAGGGGCCGACGCTTCACCGTCTTGTCAGGGTCGGCGGGGTCGTGGCCTGTCACCTCGGTGTTGTCCTCGGGACTGGGCAGGAACGCGCACACTGCGTCGAGCAGCGGTTGCACGCCCTTATTCTTGAATGAGCTGCCGCACAACATGGGCACAATCTCCATTTTCAGGGTAGCATTGCGCAGGGCGCGCTTCACGTCGGCAGTGGTGATGGTGTCGGGGTCGTCGAAATACTTAGCCATCAGCTCATCGTCAAACTCGGCCACCGTCTCGAGCATCTTGTCGCGATACTCGGCAGCCTCGTCGAGCATGTCGGCCGGGATGTCCTCCACCGAATACTCGGCACCCATCGTCTCGTCGTGCCAGTAGAGGGCCTTCATCGCGATGAGGTCCACCACACCCTTGAAGTTCTCCTCGGCGCCAATAGGCAGCTCGATGGGGCACGGGTTGGCACCCAGGATGTCGCGCATCTGGCGGGCCACTTCCAGGAAGTTGGCGCCGGCGCGGTCCATCTTGTTGACATAGGCGATACGGGGCACATTGTACTTGTCGGCCTGGCGCCAGACGGTTTCGCTCTGCGGTTCCACACCACCCACGGCGCAGAATGTGGCGATGGCACCGTCAAGCACGCGCAGCGACCGCTCCACCTCCACGGTGAAGTCGACGTGTCCCGGAGTGTCGATAAGGTTGATTTTGTATTTCTTCGAGTCGTAGTTCCAGAATGCTGTGGTGGCAGCCGAGGTAATCGTGATGCCTCGCTCCTGCTCCTGCACCATCCAGTCCATCGTGGCGGCACCATCGTGCACCTCACCGATCTTGTGCGTAAGGCCGGTGTAGTACAGGATGCGCTCCGACGTAGTAGTCTTTCCGGCATCGATGTGAGCCATGATGCCGATGTTGCGCGTCAATTCCAGTTGTGGATCAGTCTTCATTGATTGTCAGGTCAGCGCGTTATCTGTTTAGAATCTGAAGTGTGCGAATGCGCGGTTAGCCTCGGCCATGCGGTGCATGTCCTCCTTGCGCTTGAAAGCACCACCCTGCTCGTTGTAGGCGTCGATGATTTCGGCAGCCAGCTTGTCGGCCATGGTCTTGCCGCCACGCTTGCGAGCGAAGATGATAAGATTTTTCATTGACACTGACTCCTTGCGGTCGGGGCGGATCTCAGTAGGAACCTGGAAAGTGGCACCACCCACGCGGCGCGACTTGACCTCGACTTGCGGTGTGACCTTCTCGAGAGCCTGCTTCCAGATCTCGAGAGGAGTTTTCTCTTCATTGGGCATCTTTTTGCCCACGAGCTCGAGGGCGCTGTAGAAGATGCGATACGACGTGTTCTTCTTGCCGTCGTACATCAGGTGATTCACGAATTTCGACACTCGCACGTCACCGAACACGGGATCGGGAAGGATGACCCGTTTTTTTGGCTTAGCCTTTCTCATTGTTTCTGTTGTTGTAGTTTCAGTCTGCTTGGTTGTTTGCGTCTTTGTTCTTCAACGGCCAACTCTATGACCATTTACTCAACCGATGTTACATCAATCCAATAAAACTAAAAACTAAGTTAATTAATTTGTTTGTCTTTTTTTGTTAGTAATCAAAGGTCGGCTTGATGGATTATTTCTTCGAAGCCTTAGGACGCTTGGTTCCGTACTTGCTGCGACGCTGCGTGCGGCCCGACACACCTGCGGTATCGAGCGTGCCGCGAACGATGTGGTAGCGCACACCGGGCAGGTCCTTGACACGACCGCCGCGCACCATCACGATGCTGTGCTCTTGCAGGTTGTGTCCCTCACCGGGAATGTACGAGTTCACTTCCTTGCCGTTGGTCAGGCGCACACGCGCCACCTTACGCATTGCCGAGTTAGGCTTTTTGGGCGTGGTAGTGTAGACGCGAACGCACACTCCACGACGCTGCGGGCAAGAATCCAACGCGGGCGATTTGCTGGTCGATTCCAGCGAAGTACGGCCTTTTCTTACTAATTGCTGAATTGTTGGCATCTTAGTTCTGTTTTACTTTTAGTTTTTAATTGTTATTACATTCGTGCCTTTAAGCCCGTCACACAAAGTTATCATCCACTAAATCAGTCGATTAGTGAACGACAATGCGTTTTTTCGGGCCGCAAAAGCGTTGCAAAGTTACGCACTAATTTCCTAACTACCAAATGTTTTGGCCACTATTTCCTTTTATAATAGGTAAAAAAAGCGCTGCACCACACGGGGCACAGCGCCTAACTTTGTAACTTTCAAGCTATTCAGAGAATGGTAAAAGTTTGTTAATCTTTATAAGGTTTAACATCTTTTAGCAATATCCCCATTTTGTCTTTCTCGCTCAAAATCATTTCGTGGCGCGGAATCTGCCAGTCGATGCCCAGGGCTGGGTCGTCGAGACGCAGCGTGACCTCGGCCTGGGGTGCATACACATTGTCCACTTTGTACTGGAACTGGGCACGGTCGGAAAGCACGGCAAAGCCGTGGGCGAAGCCACGCGGAATGAACAGCTGGTTTCCTTGCTCGGCGCTGAGCAGGGCGGCCACATGGCGGCCGTAGGAGGGGCTGCCATGGCGCAGGTCCACCACCACGTCGAGCACGGTGCCCAGCGACACACGCACCAGCTTGGCCTGGCTCCACTCGCCGGCCTGGAAATGAAGCCCGCGCACCACACCGTGCGTGGAGAACGACTCGTTGTCCTGAATAAAGATCACACGGCCCACATGCCGCTCGAATTCTTCTTGCTTGAACACCTCGCTGAAGTATCCTCGATGGTCACCGTAACGCTTGGGCACGATTTGCCACACGCCGGCTATGGATGTCTCGATAAATGTCATGTACGATGTCGGTTTATGATTTTGCGTGCAAAGTTACAACAATTTGGCAAGAAATGACTAAATTTGCCGTGCTATAATATATAATAAGGTGTAAATTTTTATGAAATCCAATATCATCTTCTTCGACGACACCGACATCAGGCGCAGCCTGCTGCCTCTCACCTACACCCGCCCCACCGCATGCCTGCGGCTGGGAATCACCACCATCGAGCAGAAATGGAGGACCCTGCTGGGCACCGACGCCACCTACAGCTACCTCACCGTGCCCTACCTGAAGGGGAAATTTCCCATCAAGGCACGGCGCAGCTCCAATCTCATGGTGGCAGGCCATGTGGTCCCCACACGCCACCTGGCACGGCAAGTGGCACAGCTCAACGCCGGCGAGGCGCTGATGACGGCCAGTGGCGAGCTCATCGCCTTCAACGGACGCGCGGCCGACTTCGACAGCCGGCATTTCGAGCACATCCTGCATGCCGACGAGACAACGCTGGCGCTGCATCACCTCTACGACCTCTTCGAGAACAATGCGGCCGTCATGGCACAAGATTTCAGCGAACTCACAGCCGGCCGCCAGTCGGAAGCATTGCCGGCCAGCAACACCGTCATCGGGTCGGCCGAGCGCATCTTTCTCGAGCCGGGCGCAGTCGTCGAGGGGGCAACGCTCAATGTCAAGGAGGGACCGGTCTACATCGGCCACAATGTGCAGGTGATGGAGGGGGCGTGCATCCGAGGCCCGTTTGCCGCCTGCCCGAATGCCCAGGTGAAGATGGGTGCCAAAATCTATGGCGGCACAACCCTGGGCCCATGGAGCAAAGTGGGCGGCGAGGTGGAAAACACCATTTTCATCGGCTACAGCAACAAGGCACACGACGGATTTCTGGGCGATGCCGTCATCGGCGAGTGGTGCAACATCGGCGGAGGTACCACCGCCAGCAACCTGAAAAATGATTACAGCGAGATCAAGCTGTGGAACTACGCCACACGGCGATTTGAGCGCACAGGGCTCCAATTCTGCGGGCTCTTCATGGGCGACCACAGCAAAACCGGCGTAAACTGCATGATTAACACTGCCACGGTGCTCGGCGTGGGAGTGAATATCCACGGAGCCGGATTCCCGCGCAACTTTGTGGCTTCCTTCCAGGAAGGAAGCGCCGAAGCGGGGTTCAAGGACGTGCCCCTGAAAGCCTTCTTCGACACCGCACAGCGCGTCATGGCACGCCGAGGCATCACGCTGACCGATGCCGACCGCGACATCTTCACGGCCATCTACAACATCAGCGACCGCTACAAGTAGTAGTGGCCGCTGATGAATATTGTCGTCGTTTACCTCGGCTCCCGATGTATCACCGGGGGCGGTGGGCAATGATGTATTGGGCTATTTGCACGGCGTTCAGGGCGGCACCTTTCTTGATTTGGTCGCCCACGAGCCAGAAGGTGAGGCCGTTGTCGCTGCTGAAGTCCTCACGAATGCGCCCCACATAAACCGGGTCGCTGCTGGTGCACAAGATGGGCATGGGATACACGTTGGCCCGCGGCTCATCCATCACCACAAGGCCCGGAGCCAGATGGAAGGCGGCACGTGCCTCGTCGGGCGTGATGGGCTGCTCGCACTCAATCCACACGGCCTCGCTGTGCGCACGCATCACCGGCACACGCACGCAGGTGGCACTCACCCGGATGTCGCTGTGCATGATTTTCCTCGTCTCGTGATACATCTTGGCCTCCTCGCGGGTGTAGTCGGCATCGCCGAACACATCAATGTGCGGAATCACGTTGTAGGCAAGTTGATGCTGGAAGTGCTTCACCGTGGTGTCGAGTTTGCCGTGGGCTATTTCAGCCTGTTGCAGCGCCAGCTCGTCCATAGCCTCAAGCCCAGCGCCACTGGCGGCCTGATAGGTGGCCACCTGCACATTCTTGATGTGCGAGATGCGGTCGAGCGGTTTCAGCGCCACCACCAGGATGATGGTGGTGCAATTGGGGTTGGCAATGATGTGTCGCGGCGCATTGAGGGCGTCGTCACCATTGACCTCGGGCACCACAAGAGGCACGTCGGGGTCCATGCGGAAGGCACTGCTGTTGTCAATCATGGTGCAGCCGTGCTTGGTGATGGTGGGAGCAAACTCAATGGCAGTTTTGGCCCCTGCCGAAACAAACGCCACATCGATGTCCTTGAAGTCATCGTTGTGCTGAAGCAACTTCACCACATAGTCCTCGCCACGGAAGGTGAAGATGCGCCCTGCGCTGCGCTTGGAGCCGAACAGGACCAAGTCGTCGACCGGAAAATTCTGCTCGTCGAGCACGCGCATGAATTCTTGCCCCACGGCGCCGCTGGCGCCAACTATTGCTACTCTCATATTGCAATGATTTATTTTTTCAATTAGTGTTTAAAACGCCTTTCGCCAACGCTCACTCGCCGGCAAACTCCATGAGATAAGCCTTGATGAAGTCGTCGATGTCGCCGTCCATCACACCGCCCACATCGCTGGTCTGGTACCCGGTGCGGTGGTCCTTGACACGGCGGTCGTCGAACACATAGCTGCGTATCTGGCTGCCCCACTCTATTTTTTTCTTCGAATCCTCGATTTTGCGTTGCTCTTCCTTGCGGTGCTGCAATTCCTTGTTATAGAGTATCGACTTGAGGTTGCGCAGAGCGTTCTCACGGTTCTTGGGCTGGTCGCGTGTCTCGGTGTTCTCCACCAGAATTTCCTCTTCCTCGCCGGTATAGGGGTCCTTGAACTGGTAGCGCACGCGCACACCGCTCTCCACCTTGTTCACGTTCTGGCCGCCGGCACCGCTGCTTCGGAAGGTGTCCCACGAGATGCGGGCAGGGTCGAGAACAATCTCGATGGTGTCGTCGACCAGCGGCGTGACAAACACCGATGCAAACGACGTCATGCGCTTGCCCTGGGCGTTATAGGGCGACACGCGCACCAGGCGGTGAACGCCGTTCTCGCTCTTGAGGTAGCCGTAGGCGAAATCGCCCTCGATGCCGATGGTCACACTCTTGATGCCGGCCTCGTCGCCGTCCACCAGATGCTCGATGGCCGTTTTGTAGCCATGACGCTCGCACCAGCGCAGATACATGCGCATGAGCATCTGCGCCCAGTCTTGGCTCTCGGTGCCGCCGGCGCCGGAGTTGATTTTCAAGATGGCGTCCATCTTGTCCTCATCCTGGCGCAGCATGTTGCGCAGCTCCAGCCGCTCCACCTTGTCGAGCGCGGTGGCATAGAGCCCGTCGAGCTCGGCCTCGTCGATGAGGCCTTCTTTCACAAAGTCGAAGCCTGTGGCCACTTCTTCCACAGCCTGGTCGAGTTCGCTGCAACTGTTAATCCAGAACCGCAGTTGCTTGATTTTCTTCATTTGTGCCTCGGCTGCCTTCTGGTCGGCCCAGAAGTCGGGCACATGGGTGCGCAGTTCTTCCTCCTCGACCTCGATTTTCTTGCCCTCGACGTCCAGGTAGCGGCTCAACGCCGCACTGCGCTCTTGTAATTCTTTCAGTTGATCTTGCGTTATCATTGATTGTTGACTGGAAATTATTTCTTTTTGCGGTAGTCGGCGGCGTAGAGTGCGTCGATGAGCACGGCATAGCGCTTGTTGATGACCGCACGGCGGATTTTCAGAGTGTTGGTCAACTCGCCGTTCTCCATGGTGAAAGGCCTGGGCAGCAACACGAAGCGCTTGATTTGCTCATAGCTGGCCATGTCTTTCTGATAGCCCTCGATGCGCTCCTCTATCATGCGATGCACTGTGGGGTTGTTGACCAGTTCCTCCACCGAGTGGAATTCAATTTTCTTCTTCTGCGCATAGGCCTTGAGCTCGTTGAAGTCGGGCACGATGAGTGCCGAGACGTACTTACGCCCGTCGCCTATGATGGCCACCTGCTCGATGAATTTGTCCTGGCCGAGCATGGTCTCGAGCACTTGCGGCGCGATGTACTTGCCGTTGCTGGTTTTATACAGGTCTTTAAGACGCTCGGTCATGATGAGCTCGCCACGCTCGTTGATTTCGCCGCAATCGCCGGTGTGGAACCAGCCGTCGGGCTCGAGGACGGCGGCCGTTTCGTCGGGCTTGTTGTAATAACCTTTCATCACGGTGGGGCCTTTGACCAGAATTTCGTTTTGTTCGCCGATTTTCACCTCTACGCCGGGAATGGGGTATCCGATGGTGCCCAGCGTCCAGCCGGTTGTCTCGTAGAAACACACCGATGCGTTGGTCTCGCTCAATCCGTAGCCAATCACGATGTTGATGCCCACCGAGTGCAGAAACTCGGTGATATTGTCGCTGAGCATGGCGCCGGCTGTGGGGAAAAAGCGGCCGTTCTCCAAGCCGATGGCGCTGCGCAGACGGTTGAACACTTTCTTGTCGAAATATTGGTATTGCTTCTCGATGATGGCAGGCACCTTGCGTCCGGCGCGCACATACTTCATGTTGCGCGTGCGTCCCACTGCGATGGCACGCTTGAAGAGCATGCGCACCACGGGCTTGGCAGCCGCCAGGTTGTCGGTGACGGCGGTATAGACCTTCTCCCAGAAGCGTGGCACGCTGCACATGCAGCTGGGGCGCACCTCGCGCACGGCTTTCTGGATTTCCTTGGGATTGTAGTTAATAGCCACTCGCACGCCCTTGGTGAGGCAGAACATGGTCCATCCCAGCTCAAAGATGTGGCTGAACGGCAAGAACGACAGCGACACGTCGGTGGCGTCGTCCACTGCGATGCGCTCTCCATGAGCCCACATGGCGGCGTTGAAATTGCTGTGAGTGAGCATCACACCCTTGGGCACTCCGGTCGTGCCCGATGTGTAGATGAGGTACATGATGTCGGTGTCGGCACCTGCCTGGCGGCGCTGCTCCACGACGGCCATCTGCTCGGGGCCGGCGCCATCAGCCAGGCCCAGAAACTGCTTCCATGTGAGCGTGCTGTGGTCATCGGGCGCATGGCGCACCTCAGGGTTCAGGGTCACCACCTGCTTGAGCGAGGGACACTCGTGCACAAGCTGCCGCGCAATGTCGTACTGCCGCTGGTCGCCAGCAAAGAGCACGGTCACCGCCGCATCGTTCACGATGTAGGCGGCCTCATCCTTGCTGCTGGTGGCATAGATGGGCACCGGAATGGCCCGGTTATAGAATGCACCGAAGTGGGTAATCAGAATTTCGGGGCAGTTCTGGGTGAACACACTGATACGTCCTTGCTCCTCGACACCACAAGCCAGCAACGCCAGTGCCACGCGGTCCACAAGCTCCTGCATGCCCTGCCAGGTAATTGACGACCACACCTGGGTCTCATAGTCACGAAAACGCAATGCCTCGCGGTCGCCGTATCGGGCTGCCTGGTTCGGTATCAACTCAACAAATTTGTTCATAGCTCTTGCAATTTATCTACAAAATGCAAATTTACGACTTTTTTGGCAGAAATTTGCTATTTTTGCGGCGAAATATGCCATTCGAGCCATGGAACGATTCATTATATCGACAGCGCCACTGCAAGGATTCACCACTCACCTGTGGCGCCGGGCGCATCATGCCGTGATGGGCGGGGTGGATGATTACACCACACCTTTCATCCGTGTGGAGCGCGGCACGGTGCGCCGGCGCGACCTGGCCGACGCGGCTCCGGAGGCAAACCGCGATGTGCCCGTGGTGCCGCAAATTCTGGCCTGCGAACCCGCCGAGGCCTTGATGATGGTGCGCGAACTCACCGGCATGGGTTACCGCCACATCGACCTGAACCTGGGATGTCCGTTCCCACCCATCGCACTGCACGGCAAGGGGTCGGGCATGTTGGCACATCCCGAGCGGGTGGGTGAACTGGTGAGCGCGCTGGCCGCCGCAGGCCACGTCAGATTCTCGGTGAAGATGCGCCTGGGATGGGACGACGACACGCAGTGGCAAGCCATCCTGCCACTGCTCGACGCGCTGGAACCGGTGCGCGTGGTGGTTCATCCCCGCATCGGCCGTCAGCAATACGGCGGCGAGGTGAACATGACCCAATTCGAGCAAATACTGGCCACATCACGCTGGCCGGTGCTGTATAACGGTGACATCACACACCCTGAGCAAATCGACGACCTGCGCAAGCATTATCCCTCACTGGCCGGCGCCATGGTGGGGCGCGCACTGGTGGCCCACCCCGCCCTGCTGCGGCCCGAACGGGCCACGGCCGAGCACCACCGTGCCTTTCACAACATGCTGGTGGCCGGCTACCGCTCGCACTTGACCGGTGGCGACCATCAGGTGCTGAGCCACCTGAAGGCGTTGTGGCAGCTTTTTCTGCCCGATGCACCGGCCCGCGCGCGCAAAGCCATCAAGAAGGCCACATCGCTGCCCACCTACCTTGCCGCGGCCGATGCGGCCATCGAGGCCGCCTTTCACAAATGAGTGCTTACGGCACGAAAAAGCACGACCGCTGCAGCATTTCTACAATTTTTGTTGTAATTTTGCAGAGTCGTTTCAACCCATCGTCATGGATAACAAGCAAAAAGCATTGGAACTGGGCACCAAACCCGTGGGCGGACTGCTGGCGCAGTACGCCCTGCCGGCCATTGTTGCCATGACCGCGTCGTCGCTCTACAACATCATCGACCGCGCTTTCATCGGGCAGGTGGTGGGCGCCGACGCCATCGCGGGCCTGGGCATCACGTTTCCGTTCATGAACCTGAGTGGAGCCTTCGGTGCAGCCGTGGGAGTGGGTGCTTCCACCTGCATCAGTGTGAAACTGGGCCAGCGCGATTACAAAACCGCCGAACTCCTGCTGGGCAACACCGTGACGCTCAACCTGATAGTGGGCGTCCTCTTCATGGCGGTGTGCATGGTGTTTCTCGACCCCATCCTGCTCTTTTTCGGTGCCAGCGAGGTCACCCTGCCCTATGCCCGCGAGTTCATGCAGGTGATTTTGCTGGGCAATGTGGTGACACACATGTACTTCGGCATGAATGCCGTGCTGCGCGCCAGCGGCAAGCCGCGGCAGGCCATGTACGCCACGCTGTTCACCGTGGGGTGCAACGTGGCGCTGGTCATCGCCTTTGTGTGGTGGTTTCACTGGGGCATCCGCGGGGCGGCCTTGGCCACCATCACCTCTCAATCGCTGGCGCTGTGCTGGCAGATGTGGATATTGAGCAACAAGCGCGAACTGCTGCATCTGCGCAGCGGCATCTATCGGCTGAAAAGCATGCTGGTGCGCAACATCATCGGCATCGGCATCTCCCCTTTCTTGATGAACGCGGCAGCCTGCATCATCGTCATCTTCATGAACAAGCAGTTCCTGCGCTATGGCGGCGACATGGCCGTGGGTGCCTATTCCATCGCCAATGCCATCGGGATGCTGTTCTTCATGTTTGTGCTGGGCATCAACCAGGGCATGCAACCCATCGCAGGCTATAATTTCGGGGCACGCAAGTTCGACCGAATGTTGCGTTGCCTTTATCTGTCCATCTTCTGGGCCACTGTGGTGATGACCGCCGGCTGGCTGCTGGCGTTGCTCGTTCCGCAGCAGATGGCCCGCATTTTCACCACCGACCCCACTCTCATCAAGCTGGGTGCCGACGGCATCATGATTAACATGCTGGTGTTTCCGCTCATCGGGTTCCAGGCCGTGACCGGCAATTTTTTCCAGTGCATCGGGCGGGTGCGCATCAGCATCTTCCTATCGCTGTCGCGCCAGCTGCTGTTCTTGCTCCCGCTCATCCTGGTGTTTCCGCTGTTTTGGGGCTTGAACGGCGTGTGGGCCGCCCTGCCGGCAAGCGACACGCTGGCAGCCGTGGTGGCCGCCGTGGTGATGTGGCGCTCCATGCCCGAGTTCAAGCATCCTTCCGGGTCGTGACCCTTTATTTCTTCTGCCCCCTGGCGCGCAGTTCCTCGTAGAGGGGATTGCCATGCTCGAGCAGCGAGCGGTAACGCGTGGGGTCGTTGATGATGTCGAGGGCCATTTTCAGGTCGGGGTTGCGGTGGTTCACCACGATGTTGTAGGCGCTCTTGTCGGCATACACATCGCGGGCCACCAGACCTTTCATCATGATGCGCAGCAGCGGCTCGCTGGTGCGGAACTTTTGCTCATCGTAATGCACGCTGTCGCGCTCTCCGGCGGCAATAAAATCCTTCATGTCGGCCGGAGTGAAGTCAAAGCCATGGTCGAAGTCGGCCACGGTGGCATACTGCTGCTTGAGCTGTGCCCGGTGGCGGTCCACATAGTCGATGACAAACTGGTTGACGATACCCTTTGCCACCATGTCGCGATAGTAGGTGGTATACTGGGTGGTGTCGACCGGCACAAAGATGTCGGGCATGATGCCTCCCCCGCCATAAACGGGCCTGCGGTTGTTCAAAGTGATGAAGCGCAGCGAGTCGTTGAACTGGATGCTGTCGAGGTTATAGTATTCGCCTTCACGGGCACGGTCGGCCAAATCCTGCTCATAGCGCTTCTTGTTGCCGCGCGTATAGGGCTTCTGGATGCAGCGGCCGGTGGGGGTATAGTAGCGTGCCACCGTCAGGCGCAGCATCGACCCGTCCTCGAACTTGAACGGCCTTTGCACCAATCCCTTGCCGAATGTGCGCCGTCCCACCACCACGGCACGGTCCCAGTCCTGCATGGCGCCGCTGAAGATTTCACTTGCCGACGCCGAGTACTGGTTGACAATCACCACCATGGGCAAGTCGCGATAGCGCCCGTTGCCGATGGCCGATGCTTCGTTGCGGGGCGAGTTGGTCCCCTCGGTGTAGACAATGAGCTGGCCGTGCGACAGAAATTCGTTGCACATCTCGATGGCGGCGTTCAGGTATCCGCCGCCGTTATCGCTCAAGTCCATCACCAGCTGCGTCATGCCTTGCTTGGTGAGGTCGTTGAGTGCAGTCATCATCTCATCGTAGGTTTTGGCTCCGAAGCGCGAGATACGCACATATCCGGTGCGCTCGTCGAGCATATAGGCCGCGTCGACGCTGTAGAGCGGAATTTTATCGCGTGTGATGCGGAATGTGATGAGCTCGGGCTTTGTGCCGCGCTTCACTTGCACGGTCACCTTGGTCCCTTTCTTGCCGCGCAGGCGCTTCATGATGTCGGTGTTCTTCATGTGAACGCCGGCGATGACCGAGTCGTTCACGGTGACGATGCGGTCGCCCGCCAGGATGCCCACGCGCTCACTGGGCCCGCCTGCTATCGTCTGAATCACATAGAGCGTGTCTTGCTTCATGTTGAACTGGATGCCGATGCCGCTGAACTCGCCCTGCAACGGTTCCTCGAGGTCGCTCGTCTCCTTGGCGTCGGTATAGGCCGAGTGCGGGTCGAGTTGCTCGACCATGCCCTTGATGGCATCTTCCACGAGGCGCTCGTCGTTGAGTGTGTCGACGTAGAATGTGCTGATGGCGTACTCGGCATTCATCAGTTTTTGCAGGGACTTGGGCATGCCCCGCTGGGCAGCCGCAGCAAGGGTCGCCATGACGGCCAGCAGCGGCAGAATGTATCTCATTTGTTTCATTCGGGGTGGATGGGTGTCAAGGGTTTCGGTATGTTCCATTCGGCGGGAATCAGCGCGCGGTCGAGTGTGGTGGGCAGGTAGGAGCTCACATCGCTGCCATAGTGCACCAGCTCGCGCATAATCGACGAGCTGATGTGGCTGTACTGCGGCAGGGTGTAGAGCAGCACCGTCTCCAAGCCCGAGAGCTCGCGGTTCACCTCGGCCATGTGCATCTCGTTCTCAAAATCCTGTATCATGCGCACGCCGCGCAGCAAAAATCGGGCGCCGCACTCGCGTGCCACGTCAACGGTGAGCCCTGTGTAGGCCACCACGCTCACGCGCGGCTCGCCGGCAAAAACGCTCTCAATCCAGGCCCGGCGCTGCTGCACGGGCATGAACCCCTGCTTGTCGGGATTCACTCCGATGGCTATCACCACCTTGTCGAACAGGGGGAGAGCCCGGCGCACGATGCTTTCGTGCCCGCGCGTGAAGGGGTCGAACGAGCCCGGAAACAGGGCCACGCGCTCAGTGCACTGTGATGTCTTCATCGTCTTCGTTCACTAAGTTGTCAATAATGAAATTTTGCCGCTCCATGGTGTTTTTCCCCATGAAGAAGGCCAGCATATCCTTCACCGAGTCCTCGCGGCGCAGCGACACGCGGTCGAGGCGCATATCGGGGCCGATGAAATCCTTGAACTCTTCGGGCGAAATCTCTCCCAAGCCTTTGAAGCGGGTTATCTCGGCATCGGCTCCGAGCTTGTTCAGCGCGGCGATGCGCTCCTCGTCGGTGTAGCAATAATACGTTTCCACCTTTTGCGGCGTGGCCTCGCGCTTGGTGCCGCGGGTGCGGCGCTTGGCCTCTTTTTTGTTGAGCACGCGAAACAACGGCGTCTGCAGAATAAACAAGTGGCCCGTCTTGATCAACTCGGGATAGAACTGCAGGAAATAGGTGAGCATGAGCAAGCGGATGTGCATGCCGTCCACATCGGCATCGGTGGCAATAATCACCTTATTATAGCGCAGGCCGTCGATGCCGTCATCGATGTTCAATGCCGCCTGAAGCAGGGCGAACTCCTCGTTGGTGAGCACCTTTTTAGGCTCCAGCCCGTAGGTGTTCAGCGGCTTGCCGCGCAGCGAGAACACGGCCTGGGTCTCCACGTCGCGAATCTTGGTGATCGAACCGCTTGCCGAGAGTCCCTCGGTGATGAAAATCGACGAATCGTCACGGCGGTCGTTATCCTTGGGGGCACGGGCGTCGTTCAGGTGGACGCGGCAGTCGCGCAGCTTGTCGTTGTGCAGAGCGGCCTTCTTGGCACGCTCGCGCACTTGCTTGGTGACGCCGGCGATGGCCTTGCGCTCGCGCTCGCTGTCCTGTATTTTCTTGAGCATGACGTCGGCCGTGGCCGGAGTCTTGTGCAGATAGTCGTCGAGCTCTTTCTTGATGAAGTCGTTGACAAACTTGTAGATGGTGGGGCCATCCTTCCACATGACGCTGCTGCCCAGCTTAATCTTGGTCTGCGATTCGAACACGGGCTCTTCCACCTTCAGGCTGATGGCCGCCACGATGCCGTTGCGGATGTCGCTGTACTCGAAATTCTTGCCGTAGAACTCCTTGATAGTGCGCGAGATGGCCTCGCGGAAAGCACTCTGGTGCGTGCCGCCCTGCGTGGTGTGCTGGCCATTGACAAACGAGTAAAACTCCTCGCCCACCTGGGCGGCGTGAGTGATGACCACCTCAATGTCGGGGCCTGAGAAGTGCATCAGCGGATAAAGCGGCTCGCTGGTCATGTTCTCCTTGACGAGGTCGCTCAGGCCGTTGCGCGAGTGATAGCGCTTGCCGTTGAGAATAAGCGAGAGCCCCGTGTTGAGGAAGGAGTAGTTCTTGACCATGTTCTCGATGATATCCTCGCGGAAGGTGTAGTTGCGGAAAATGCCGGCATCGGGCTTGAAGCGCACCAGCGTGCCGTTCTCCTCGCCTGGGTCGGCGGCAATCACGCCGGTCTCTTCCACCACTTTTCCCTCATGATAGAGCACTGCCGATGCCTGCCCGGCACGCACGCTGCGGATATAGAATTCGGTAGAAAGCGCGTTCACCGCCTTGATTCCCACTCCGTTCAGGCCCACCGAGCGCTTGTAGTTCTCGGTGTCGTACTTGGCACCGGTGTTCATCTTGCTCGACGCGTCGCGCACCTGGTCCAGCGGGATGCCGCGCCCATAGTCACGGATGGTGACAGCGCCGTCGGCCACATCGATGGTGATAGTGGGCTTGGCATAGCCGGTGTTAAACTCGTCGATGCTGTTGTCCACCACTTCCTTGATGAGCACGTACACGCCGTCATCGCTCTGCGAGCCGTCGCCCAGCTTGCCGATGTACATGCCGGGGCGCTGGCGTATGTGCTCGCGCGGGGTGAGGGTTTTCAGTTTGTCATATCCGCCGAAATCGGCAGTCTGCTGTTCGGTTTTCAGTCCGTTTTCTTCCATTCTATGAATTTTAACCGACAAATTTACAAAAAATGGGCCAAAGGTTAAAACCCTGCCCCGAAAGTTTAGTAAATGTTCACAAACGAAGCGGTTCTGCCAATCGAAAAACAAGGGCGACCCGTGTCGCGGGCCGCCCTTGTGTTATGGGTGGTTGAATAAGGGATTACTTGACCACTTTCAGCACCTGAGTGGAGCCATCCTGGAACTTCTTGACCATAATGTTCACACCCTGGAACGGTGCAGCACTCTCAAGGCCGGCAGCGTTGTAGTACTTGACGCTCTCCACGGCCTTGCCGGCGTTGACATCATAGATGCCGGTGGGACGGCTGGCAATCACGTTGCAGGTGGCGCTCACCTCGGGGGCGGCTGCCGAGCGAACGGTGATCACTGCCAGGCCCTGGCCATCGACAGGAGCGCGGCGGATGCCGGCGGCGCCCTCGAAGAACGTCTCGCTGGCGGTCACCAGGCCGTTTTCATCGACGGTGGCCACATCCGGGTTGCTCGATTCCCACACCAGTTCGAGTTCGGTAGCTTCCTCGGGCAGGATGGTGGCAACGAGCTGCACTTGCTCGCCCGGCTCGCTGAACTCAATCTCTTCGACATTCAGCTCAATCGACGTGGGCAGTATCACCACGGGCTCTTGCTTCTTGACAGTCACCACGCAGGTAGCCACAAGCTCGGGGTTGGCGTTGGAAGTGGCAGTGATGTTCACCACGGCATCCTCGGCATCGGCCTCGGGCAGCGCCACAACGGTCACCAGACCGGCAGCGTCGACAGTGACGAAGGTCTCGTTATCCGAAGCCCAAGCCACAGTCTGGTCGGTGGCATCGTCGGGCAGGATGGTGGCCTCGAGCTGCAACTGCTCGCCCACCTGGGTGAACTCGGCCTCGGTCTGGTTGAGCGTAATCGACTGGGGAGCGACCACCGGCGGAGCCACATAGGTGGCACCGGTGATTCCGTAGGCCTCCACATTCTCCACGGCGAAGGTCACCACAGGATTCTCATCGGCACTCTTGATGGTCTTGATACCGCTCTTGTGCAGCGGGTTCTCGGCATCCAGAGGCACCGAACCGGTAATGGAGTTCTCATCGCTGGTGGCAGCGATATAGCCCCAATAGATGTTCTCACCGTCGCCGGTGATTTGGGCCACATTGGCAATCTCACCGCTGGCTTCCTGACCACGGTTGCTCAGGATGGGAGAATCGTCGATAAGCTGGCAGTCGGCAATCTTAAGCTCGGTGTTGCCTTCCACATCGGCACCGGTCTCGGGATCGCACAGGCGATTGAGAGCGATGCGGTAGATTCCGGGTGCGCATCCGTAAGGATCTTTGAGCACATGCATGTAGTAGTAGCCGTTGGCCTCGTCAAGATAAGCGGTTTTGATGATGACATCGGAGAAGAGCTTCTTGTAAGGCACAGGCTTGCCGGCGATGACGCCGTCGCTGTAGATGTCGTTGCGGGTGAAGCGCAGCACGCCCACTCCGTTATACTTCTTGGTCATCCAGAAGATGCCGTGGCTGTCGCGCGTGAAGCCGCCGGTGATGGAGCCCCAAGCGATATAGTCGTTGTAGAAGGGGAGCCACTGGTTCTGGAAGAGGAACGGCTGCTGGCCATAGAGGCCTGCGGCATCGGCGCTCATCTCATGCACGCCCACGTTGCGGTCGGCAATGTAAATCTTGTTCTCGGTCGCGTCGATAAACATGGTGAAGGGGTCCTCCGAGGGTGCTCCGCCCACGTTGTTGAGCACAGTGACGCGATAATAGATGTCGCCCGTGCGGTTCACATAGAAGAGCTGACCGTCGCCCAGGGGCTGGTTGGGATCTTGATAAGTGAAGTTCACACCGGCATCGGCCACGTAGATACGGTTCTTGTAGCTGCCCAGCGTGAAGGCGTGGGCACCGGCCTCGAAGTTGGTGTCGATGATATCGCCGTCTTCGTTCTTAAAGTACAGCTTGCCGTCGGTGGTAGTGAAGTACAGACCGGTGGGGCAGCCCTTCTCCACGTTCTCGACCACGATGGTGGGGTCGGCCTGGATGTTGAGGTACTGCCACTGTGCCGCGGCCTTGAAGGCTTTGACCGAGCCCGGAGCCACCTTACACACCACATTGCCCTGCTCGGCATTGAACACGCCGTCGGCCAATGCGGGCACGCTGGGATTGAGCACGCGCAGAGTCTGGATGGTGGCGGGCACCGAACCCGGCTCCATGTAGCTCACATTCGACGGAAGCTCCATCTCGACCAGAGAGGGGCAGTTGGCGAAGCAGTCGCGCATCATGCTGGTAGTTGTCTCAGGCAGCGTGACGCTGGCCAGCTTGGGGCAGTTGGCCGCCAATCCCTGCGGAATCTCGTTGCGGCCATCCTCAATCACCAGGCTTTCAAGAGCCGAGCTATTGAACAGGTTTTGTCCAAGCGATGTGGCGGCCTTGATTGTATAGGCCTTGACAGCGGCTTTATAGAAAGCGTAGTTGCCCAGCGAAGTCACATTGGGCAGTTCCACTGTCTCAAACGGCGAGAATGCCAATCCGTAATTGTCGACACTCTCCACTGCCTCATTGCTGAGCTCGGTGCCAATTTCGCCCTGATGGGCGCTTACGAGCAGGCGGGTGCCTGCTGCGTTATACAGCACGCCGTTCTCCATTTTGAAGGCTTCGTTGCCCTCATCGAGGTTGATAGCGGCGAGAGTTTCTATGGGTGCGAAAGCGGCATTGCCAATCGATGCCACACCGGCCGGAATGGCAAACGAAGTGGCCTGCGTGCCGGCAAATGCCTGGCTGCCGATGGCGGTGACCGCTGCGGGCAGCGTCACATCACCGGCAATCTTGCTGTTCTGGAATGCCTGCTGGCCGATGGTCTGCACCGTAGCGGCAACACCGTCGAGCGAAGTGAGGCCGGAATTATAGAAAGCCGTCACACCTATCGACGTCACATCGCCCATCGTGATGGACTCCAGTGAAGAGGCTCCGTTAAACGTGCTGGCCTCGATGGCGGTGACTGCCGCGGGCAGGTCAATCGACTTGAGAGCCTTGCAGCTTGCGAAAGCCGACGTTCCGATAGCAGCAATCTTGTTACCTTCTTCAAATTCCACCGCCTCAAGAGCCGTGCAACCCTGGAACATGGTGCTGTTCACGCTGGTCATCTCACCGCCCAGGACCACTTTCTTGAGCGTGGTCACATTGTGGAACGGACTCAGGTTGTTCTGCGTGGGGTCCGACAGCTGACGATAGATGTAAAGTTCTTCGACAGGAGGATACCCGGCCGTGGCCGGAGCGCTGAGCACAAAGTAGTTGAGCTGCAGCTGCGTGGCCTCGGTAGTGGCTGCAAAGGTGATTTTCTTCAGGCTTGAACATTCGGCAAACATGCCGGTGATGAGCTTGCCGTTGACACCGGCGGGAATCACCGCCTCGGTAAGAGATTTGCAACGTACAAACGACCCTTGACCAATCTTGGTGGCCGTGGAGGGAACCGGCCAGTTGGTCAGTTTCTCGCAGCCGTTGAAGGTGTTGTTGTCAATCGTCACACACGATTCGGGCAGAATCACCGAAGTCAGGTCGCGGCAATTCTGGAAAGCGGCAGCCTCGGTGCCAACCACGGGATAATCAACGCCGTCGATTGAAACCGTCGGGGGAATCACGATGTCACCCACATAGAAGGTCGAGTCCTTGACATTCTTGCCATTCTCGTCCTTTACCAGGTTTCCATTCTCATCGCGCAGGTTCTGGATGTCGTACTGCTCCACAGTGGCGACACGCGTCTTGGTGCTATAATTGTAATTGATGCCATCCACCTTGACCACTTTAGCCATCGATGCAGGCACCAGCAACAATCCCAGCATTGCCACAGCCGCACTGCGTCTCAACAATGATTTTGTAATGCTGATGTTCATAGTAAAATATTTTGGTTAACAATTAAATAGTTGGTTTTCCTTTGGTTTGTTCATGGCATTGCGGGTGGGCGCACCGCACCCCATAACACCGCTACAAATATAGCAAATTTATTTCTGAATTTTCATTTCCAAATCTAAAATATTGCTAAATACACAAAATTCCCGCCACAACGCTCGTTGCGACAGGAATTTTGATGTTCTTCTTATTTGCTGTGATTATTTCACTTTTGCGGCAAGCTCAGCACCGGCTTTGAATTTCACCACCTTCTTGGCGGGAATTTCAATCTTGGCCTTGGTGGCGGGGTTCACACCTGTGCGTGCAGCCTTCTCGGCAACAGCAAAGGTTCCGAAACCGATAAGAGCCACCTTGTCACCCTTGGCAAGAGCCTCACCCACAGCCTTCAGAGCAGCGTCGAGAGCAGCTGCAGCCTGAACTTTCGTTAATTTTGCCTCAGCAGCAATTGCATTCACTAATTCTTTCTTGTTCATAATGGTTTGTTTTTTAATGTTATTAAATAAGGTTTTGGTTTAACGTTGCCACAAATATAGACAAAACAAACATTTAAACAAAAAAAAAATCCAAAAAAAAGCGTTTTTTTCAAAAAAAACCACCTTTTAACACCATTTCTCCTGCACTTATGGAGTTTTTCAGTAATTTTGCACGATTGTTGCGCAGAAATCAACAATTCTTACCAAAATTCTTTTTTATGAACTATCGAGGCAATTTTTGGGCAAGCATCCCCGCGGTGACGAAGCATTTGCTCATCATCAATTGTATCATGTGGCTGGGCACCATCGTGCTGAGACATTCGTCGGGCATCGACTTGACGCAGTGGCTGGGACTTCACTACTGGCAGGCCAGCGACTTCAATCCCGCGCAGTTGCTCACCTACATGTTTATGCACGACACTTCGGGCATAGCACACCTGTTCTTCAACATGTTTTCGCTGTGGATGTTCGGTGTGACGCTGGAGCGCGTGCTGGGGCAGAAACGCTACTTCTTTTATTATATGGCCTGCGGTGTGGGAGCGGCTATCGTGCAGGAACTCACCTGGACACTCACTTGGCAAGGCACCTTTGTGCCTGCTTTTGCGTCGCTCAACAGCCTCACGGCCGACCAGGTGACCCAACTGATGGACACCGGCCAAATCAACGCCTATGTGGACGCTTTCCAAAATTCGCTGGTAACGGTCGGAGCCAGCGGCGCGGTGTTCGGCATCCTGCTGGCCTTCGGCATGCTTTTCCCCAACATGCCCATGTACATCATTCCGTTCCCCTTCCCCATCAAGGCCAAGTGGATGGTGCTGGGCTATGGCGCCGTGGAGTTGCTCTTCGGGGTGGCCAGCATCATGGAAAGCGTGGCGCATTTCGCACACCTGGGCGGCATGATTTTCGGATTCTTCATCATCTGGTATTGGAAACGCAACGGCACCATTCAGGGAGGCTTCGGCAATGGCTATTATTGACGACTTGAAAACCCGCTACAGCCAGGGCTCGATGCTGATGCGGTTCATCTACATCAACATCGCGGTATTCGTCGTGCTGCATGTGCTCACGCTCGTTTTCCTGCTGCTGGGCATCGACACCCAGTGGCCCCTGCGTATGGTGGAAGTGCCCACGGCCTGGCAGCAACTGCTGCGACGGCCCTGGACACTGCTGACCTACATGTTTGCCCACTACGAATTGCTGCACATCTTGTTCAACATGTTGTGGCTCTACTGGCTGGGACGCATCTTCCTGGAGTTTTTCATGCCTCGGCAGCTGGGAGGGCTATATGTGCTGGGCGGACTGGGCGGTGCGGCATTTTTCGTGCTGGCCTACAATCTGCTGCCGCATTTTGCCGGCCAGCCGGGCCTGCTGCTGGGAGCCAGCGCATCGGTCATCGCCATCGTGGTGGCGGCGGCCGTCTATGCGCCTCACTACAAGATAGGGTTGCTCTTCATCGGTGACATTTCGCTCAAGTGGGTGGCCATCATCACCGTGGGCATCGACCTGCTGAGTTTCGACACCGGCAACGCCGGCGGCCACATCGCGCACCTGGGCGGTGCGTTCACGGGCGCCTTGTGGGCCTTGAACATCAAGCGCGGTCACGACATCACCAATCCCATCAATGCCGTCATCGACATGGTGGTGGGCACGGTGAGGCATCTGGCACGCCACAAAGGCAAGGATGCTGCAGGAGCGCCCGCAGCCCAGGACGTCAGCAGCCAGCGGCCATCGGCCAGCCAGAAGCCCAAAGGCCCCACAGCCTACGAGGAGCGGCTTGACCAAATCCTGGCAAAAATCAAGCAGTCGGGCTACACCGCCCTCACCGACGACGAGAAAGATTTCCTGTTCAACGCATCACGCAAGCGATAAGCGTGGCGGCCCTGCCGCCATTCACAGCCCCATGAAACGATTGTCAACCATCTGGTCCACCCTCTGCACCGTCATCGCACTGGCCACAGCCTTGCTGCTGGCCACGGCGGCCTATGGCGGCTACATCGACCCGCGCTCGTGGACGCCGCCGGCCTTTGCCGTCATGGCGTTCCCCGTCATCGCCACTGCAGCGGCACTGGTACTGGCTCTGTCGGTGCTCCTGCGCCAATGGCGCTCAGCCATCATCGTGGCTGCAGCACTGGCGGCGACATGGCCGGCAACGAATGTGCACTTCCCGATGAACTTGAGCACACCGCCTCTTCCCGCAAGCCAAGACAGCACTTTCACGGTGCTGACGATGAACGTGAGTGGCTTCATTAACCGCATGCGCCACAAGACCGACCCCACCAGCAGCACCATGCGCTTTATTCTGGAGCAGAATGCCGATGTTGTCATCACACAAGAAACCGCCCTCGGCCCCCTCGACTTCACGCGCACAGAACCGGTCAAGTCGATGCGACAACGCATCGACAGCCTCTACCCCTACCACTCGCATGGCTATCACGACATCGCCATCCTGTCAAAACACCCCTACACTGTGCTCGAGGACACCACCTTGAAGCAGGGCTGGATGTCACCCGACAACATCCACAACGAATACCACTTCTATGCCAAGGCATTCGACGTGACACTGCCCGCAGGCACAGCGGTGCGCATCATCGGGGTGCACATGCAGTCCATCGGCCTGAGCGGCAACGACAAGGAATTGTACAAGCAACTCACACGCATGGAAAAGGGCACACGCAGCCAGATGAGCGAGGTGCGCCATTCGCTGATGGGCAAGGTGGCAAGTGCGTGCCGCCGCCGCGCCGCCGAAGCACAGCAACTGCGCACCATTCTCGACCAAAGCCCTGAAAACACGATTGTGTGCGGCGATTTTAACGACACCCCGCTCTCGTTCACCTATCGCACGGTGCGCGGCAACGACATGCGCGACGCCTGGCAGGACTGCGCATTCTGGCCCACCTACACATTCAACGCCGACCGCCTTTACTTCCACATCGACCACATGCTCTATCGCGGCAACCTGCAGGCGCTGAAATCAGAGAGCCCCCGCGCAGGCAGCAGCGACCACTACCCCATCATCACCACCTTTGCCATCGGGGGCAAATAACATGCCGGCAACCGGCATTTTTGTGTATTTGCCTTGAATGTGCTAATTTTGTGGCATCATTAGTATCACACCTTCAATTATGAACCGAGTATTATTAACCCTGACGGCGCTTGCCTGCATCACTCTGGCAGCAAGCGGCGCAAGCAAGAAAAACGTGAAAAAACAAAGTACGAACCCCTTCCTCACGGCCTACACCACCCGGTATGAGATACCGCCGTTCGAGAAAATCCGCTACGAGCACTATCTGCCCGCGCTGCAGGCCGGCATCGACCAGCAAAACGCCCAGATTGCTGCCATCGTCAACAATCAGGAGCAGCCCACTTTCGAGAACACAGTGCTGGCACTGGACAACTGCGGAGAAATCTTGAACAAGGTGCAATACGTGTTCTTTGCACTCGTGGAAAGCGACAACACCGACGAAATGCACGCCCTGGCCGAAAAATTGATGCCCATGATCACCGCGCAGGACAACGAAGTGAACATGAACTCAGCACTGTTCGAGCGCATCAAGGCCGTTCACGACAAGGCCGACCAACTGGGACTCGACCGCCTGCAGCGCCGTCTCACCGATAAATACTACAAACGCTTCGTGCGCAACGGTGCGCTGCTCACCCCGGCCCTGCAGGACACGCTCAAAGCCATCAACCTGCGGCAGGCGGCGCTGTCGTTATCATTCACCAACAACGTGATGAACGAAATCGCCAACAACGTGATTTGGGTGGACAACGCAGCGCGGCTCAGCGGCTTGTCGCAGAGCACCATCGACGACGCCGCACGTCTGGCTGCCGACAAGGGGCAGCCCGGCAAGTGGGCCTTCACCGCCACCGGAGCAACTCGACTGGCCGTGCTGGGCAGTGCCGACGACCGCCAGCTGCGGCGCGACATGTACGAAACCTATACCAACACCGCCAGCCGAGGCAATGACTGCGACAATTCAAAAAACATCAACGAACTCATTCAACTGCGCCAGCGCAAGGCACAGTTGCTGGGTTACGAGACGTTTGCCGACTACGCTGTGGCCCCGGTCATGGCAGGTACCGTGGAACGTGCCGAAGCGCTGTTGATGCAACTGTGGGAGCCGGCCATCGCCAAGGTGGCCGAAGAAGTGGCCGACATGCAGGCTTATGCCGACGCACACGGGGCCCACTTCAAAATCGCACCCTATGACTACTATTACTATGCCGAAAAGGTCAAAGCGCAGAAATTCAACTTCAGCGAGGAAGAAGTGAGGCCTTACTTCGAACTGAACAACGTGGTGAAAAACGGCATTTTCTATGCCGCGAACCGACTCTACGGGCTCACTTTCACCGAGATGAAAGACGCGCCCAAGTACAACCCCGAGGTAACCGTCTACGATGTGCGCGACGAGCAAGGCAAGCACGTGGCCGTTTTCATGACCGACTATTTTCCACGCGCCACCAAGGCACAAGGAGCCTGGATGAGCGAGATGAACGCCGAGTACAACTATCAGGGACAAAGCGTGAGACCCATCATTTTCAATGTGGCCAGCCTCACCCCGCCCACCAAGGAAACGCCCTCGCTGCTCAGTCTTGACGAAGTGGAAACCGTGTTCCATGAGTTTGGACACGCCCTGCACGGGATGCTCACCAAAGCACCCTTCCGCGGCCTGGAAGGGACCAATGTGGACCGCGACCTGGTGGAGATGCCATCACAACTCAACGAGCACTGGGCCTACGTTCCCGAGGTGCTCAAGAATTATGCCCGCCACTACCGCACGGGCGAGGTGATTCCGCAGACGCTGCTCGACAAAATCTTGGAGTCGCGCAAGTTCAACCAGGGATTCATGACCACCGAGCTGGTGGGTGCCGCCCTGCTCGATATCGAGTGGCACAAGCTCAACTGGTGCAAGGACATCGACGTGCGCGCTTTCGAGCGGTCGGTGGCCAGGCGCCTGCACATGCCCACCGAGGTGCAGTTCCGCTACCGCAGTCCCTATTTCAAGCACATTTTTGACAACGACCAGTACTCTTGCGGCTACTACACCTACCTGTGGAGCCAGGTGCTCGAGGCCGATGCCTTCAAGCGCTTTGAGCAAGAAGGCGTCATGAACCGGGCCGTGGCCGACGACTACCGCCACCTCATCCTCGAGGCTGGCGACACCGACGATGCCATGACGCTTTACAAGCGCTTCCGCGGCCAGGAACCAACCGCCGATGCCCTGCTGCATAACCGCGGTTTGAAATAAAATGATTAACTTTGCACCGCAATTCAAAAAACACAACGAAAATGAAGATTCAGCATTTTTCTTTGATAATCCTGGCCGTGGCCCTGCTCGCATCATGCTCGGGCAATCAATTCAAGGTGGACGGAACCATCACCGGCGCCGCCGACACCACCGCCATGGTGCTGGAAGTGTCGAGCAACGGCATGTGGTACATCGTCGACTCGGTGAAGCCCGACAACGACGGCTCGTTTGCCGTCACCAGCCAGGCTCCTGAATTTCCCAACATCTACCGCCTGCGCATTGCCGACCAAGCCATCTACTTCCCTATCGACAGCCTGGACCACATCACGGTGAAAGCCGGACTGAAAGAATTTGGGACCAACTACACGCTCAGTGGCAGCGAGCATGCCGAGCAGGTGATGAAAATTGACCGCGAGGCCATGCAGCTGGCCGGCGGCAAGGGCTCGCCCGAGCAAATCAAGGCGTGGAAGCACCGCCTGGCCCAGCAGATTGTGAGCGACCCGGGCGGCATTGTGGCCTACTATGCCATCAACAAGTTTATCGACGGAGTGCCCGTTTTCGACCCGCTCAACGATGAAGACTTGCGCATTGTGGGGGCTGTGGCCAATGCCTTCAACAATTTCCACCCTAACGACCCGCGCACCGACTATCTGGTCGATGTGCTGCTGCAGGGCCAGAAGCGACGCCGCATGGCAGCCAGCGAGCCGTCCGACACCATGTTTGTCACCGAGACCTCGCTGCTCGACATCAAGTTGCAGGACTACAATGGCAAAACTCACCAGCTGCAGGATGTGGCAGCACACAACCGCGTGGTGCTGCTCAACTTCACCATGTACGAGGCTGAGTTTTCACCGGTTTACAACAAATTGCTCAACGACCTCTACACCAAATATAAGAACAACGGCCTGGCCATCTATCAGGTGAGCCTTGACCCCGACAACGTGGCATGGAGGCAAGCGGCCCAGAACCTGCCGTGGATCACTGTTTTCGACCCCATGAGCACACAGTCGGCCAACGTGGGCAATTATCAAGTGAGTGGCGTGCCCACTACTTTCATCATCAAGAACGGTGATGTGGTGGAACGTGTGGAGGATGGGTTGCAACTCGAGGCGGCCGTCGACCGTCAAATGCGATAATCAACCCTTCATCGTGGCTATTTTAGCCCAGAAATCAAGATAACGCTGCGCCACTACCGGCGCGGCGTTATGTTTTTCTACAAAGTCGCGCCCGGCACGGCTCATGGCAGGCAACTGCCTCTTGTTGCGCACCAGCCATTCCAGACGTGCGTCGATGTCGCCCGGCACAGTGGGGTCCACATTGACCACGGGGCGGTTGTGGCGCTCGCCTATCAGCTCATAATACTCGGGCTCCCCTCCCGACACTGCCACGAGTCCCTGCGCCATGGCCATCAGCGCGTTTGTGGCGGGCGTGTAGCTGTAAAGCTGGTCGAGCAGGACGTGCGCGCCGCGCATGCGCCGCGTGTATTCATCCAGCGGCAGCCGCTCAGCCACATCGAGCTCGCACAAGCGGGGATAGCGGTCGCACACGCGCCGGGCGGCCTGCAGCAGCCGGTCGGTGCCTTTGATAACAGTGCGGTCGGGCTGAATACCGATAAAGAAACGCACTTTTGAGGGTTCCTCGGCAATGGGATGGAAAGGCAGGGCGCAGGTGTCGACCGGAATGCCGGCGTAAGCCACACGTTCGCCCAGCAAGGGCACATAGGGCACGTAGTACTCGTAGAGGCACGCCACCGCGCCGTCGATGCCGGCCAGCACATGGTCGCTGTGGGCACGCATGAAAGGCGCGCGCCAGTTGTCTTGATGCTGGGCACGATATTCGCCCGAGCCCACATAGGGCGACGGCTCACTGCCCACCATGTAGTCGCTGTAGCGGAAGGTGTGGCCGTCGTGGCAGGCATCGTGATAGACCACATCGGTGCCCATGGCCGAATAAACCACAAGGCGGTTATGGCGGCGCAGATAGTCGAACACCCGGCTCAGCCGCTCAGGGCGCAATTGCAGAAAAATGAGCCCCGACAGCTGCACCACATCATAATTGCGCATGCGGGAAAGCGCGCGCAGCAATTTTCCCAAATACGCCAGTGTGCCCATCGCGCCGGGCTTGCGCAGCAAATCAATGTCGCGCCCCGTGTTCATCCAGCGCGAGCCGTCACTGGCCACACATGCCTCATGCCCCCGGGCACGCAATTCCTGTGCCAGGCAATTATGCATGTTGCTTCCGTCGCCAACGAAGAGTATCTTCACGCCTTATTTCAATGATATTTTGTGGACTAAAAAACAATTCGAGCAATCTGCGACGTTCCGCGCTTGCCGGCCACTAAGCGCCCAAACATCCATTTGAGCAAAGGCTGCATGAACCAGCGCCAGCTGCGGCCGTCGCCATAGCTCTCCCGCAGGCGCGACACCGCCTTCTGACAAAGCGGGCGAGCCAGCTGCGGGAAACCTTCGCGCTGATACTGAGCGGCAAGCACCATGCGGCGGTAATCGAGCAAGCGTTTGAGGCGCTGGCTATACCGGGGCTTGAGCGTCGAGCTCACCACCTCGGTGCGCATGATGTCGAGCACCGTTTCCCAATCCCCGGCCTTGGGCGCGAAGCCGTTGCCGGTAATCGACTGCTCACCGCTGTGATTGACCGTGACCAGCGGCCGGCCTCCCATAAATGCCATGCGCGGACGTGCCAGCAACAGGCGCAGTCCCAGCTCATAGTCGTTCCAGCGCGGCAGGTCGATGTTCCAGCCATCGGTAGCGGCGAAAAACTCCCGGCGCACGGCATAACGCTGCGTGGCCAGCTGGCTGTTGAGAATTTGGTGGCCGAACAGGTCGCTTCGGGACAGCGAGGTGTTTCGGCGCGAGCCGTCGGCAGCCACCAGGACCGACCGGGTGGACACGAGGTCGGGTTCCTCACCTTGACGCTCGATGGTGCGCACATAGCGCTCCACCAGCTTCGGTGCCATCTCGTCGTCGCTGTCGAAGAAAAGCACCCAGCGGCCGGTAGTCGCGGCGAAGCCGGCATTGCGTGCCGCGCCGGCCGTGCGATGGGGCTCTTGCAGCACTACCACCTTGAAGTCGGGCGCATTGTGAGCCAGCTGGAATTGTTGCAGCACTTGCAGGGTGCCGTCGGTGCTCATGTTGTCCACCAGCACCACTTGCAGGGGGCGGTGAGTTTGTGCGGCGACACTGGCAAGTGTCCGCTCCACAATGGTCTCACGGTTATAGACGGGTATGACGATGCTCACCTCCATGGGTCACTGCTCAAAGATGCTGAACAATTGCTTGCCGTCGATTCGGGTGTAACCCTTGGGGATGGTGGTGTCCACCTTCAACTGGCTGTTCCAGCCGATGTTGTTATACGACAGGTCGAGCATCAGGTCCTTCCCCTTGATTTGGGTGGCGATGGACACTTCGTGGGCCACAGGACCGCCCAGCGTATACTGCACATCAGCATAATTCACCTGGTAGGTGGCTTGCGAGCGCCCGTTGTAATGAACATTCAGGCTCGACACCTGCCCGGCCGCATCGTGCGAAAAATCACAGGAAAACCGGCTTCCCAGGTCGGCCTTGAACTCACGCCCCAGAAAGGCATCCTGCAGCATGCCCACCGTCAGTGGCACGCCGCCGGTGATGAGCGACACGTCCTCGGCCACATAGCGCTTGTGCAGCTTGTCGATGGCAAACACCGAGTCGGCACGGACGATGAGCCGCCCCACTTCGATGCCCAGCAAGGGCCTGAGTGAGATGTAAATCACCTGGTCGCGCACCATGCGCATCTGCATGCCGCTCGACAGCTTCTTGCCGGCATTGATCGTGACATTGCCACCGGTCTGCATGGTAGTCCATGCCGCCGGCACGGTGGTTGTGGTGGAGGTAGTCGTTTGCTGGCCGTCGCCCACGGGGGGAGTGGTCACCACTTGCCGGGTCGAATGGCACGATACCAGCAGGGACGCGGCCAAGAATATTGTCAGTAAGTTTCTCATTGTTCGTTTTCGTTCAATTTTCCGGTTTTCACTTTTTGCTGCAGGCGGGCGTTCTCCGGGTCGAGCTCCAGCGCCTTCTGCCATTGCTTCTGCGCCTCGTCGGGCTCGCCGTTCACAAAGAGGATGTCGCCATAATGCTCCAGCACATCGGCACTGTGGGTGTCATCGTTGTCGATGGCGCTGCGGATATACATCAACGCCATGGAATAGTTCTTCTTTTTGAAGAACACCCATGCGTAGGTGTCGAGATAGGTGGCGCTGGTGGGATAGGCCTTAACCGTGATGGCCGACATCCGCTCGGCCTTGTCGAGGTCACGCTCGCTCAGAGCCAAAAAGTAGGCGTAGTTGTTCATCACCCCGAAGTTGCCGGGATATAGTTCCAGCGCCTTCTCATAGGTCTCAAATGCCTTGAGCGTGTCGCCCATCGAGAAATAAACGTCGGCCTTGCCGCCCAGGAAGTCCGACTCCAGCTCCACATCGGTGGAGTCAATCATGGCCAATGCATGGTCGTAAATTTTGAGCGCGCGGTCATATTCCTTCATCTGATAGCAGACGGGGGCGATGTAGCGGTAAAGGTCCAGGCTGTCGGGGTTATAAGCCAGTGCACGGTCGGCGGCGGCCAGTGCAGCGGCAAAGTTCTCGCCCATGATGTTCACCAGCATGAGTTTGCGCCAGCCGGCGGCATCGGTGGGATTGATATCGAGCACGTAGCCCAGCTGCTCGGCGGCGGCGGCATATTTTTCCCTCACCACGAGATACTCGCTGTAGAGGTCGTGAATGTGTGCCTCGTGCGGATGCTGGTCAATGAGCACTTCAAACAAGTGGGTCACACGCTGGGTTGTGTCACCGCTTTGCAGCAACTGGCGCGTGTAGTCGCTCAGCACCCCCACCTTGGCGTCCACATCGAGGTTTTCACTGATGAGGGCACGATAGATTTGATCGTCGTAGAGCACACTGTCGCCCATCAGGTTGTAGTACTGCGCCTTGGCAAGATAGGTGTAGCCGTTGTCGGGTTCGTACTGCTGGGCGCGGTCTAAATAGACCAGCGCGCTGTCGTTGAGCCCGAAGTGCTGCAGCACTCCACCCATGGATATGTTGTAGGAAGCATTGCGTGGTGCCGTGGCCAGCAGGCTGCGCATCTCGGCAATTGCGCCCGCCGAATCGTTCAATGCCACAAAATTGCTGATTTTCTTATTGGTCACCGCCATCGACTTGCCGTGCAGGGCCTCGATGGTGTCGTAAGTGGCGTTCGACTGCTTGTAATCGCCGGTGCGGGCATAAGCCTCGGCCACGCGAACCTGCAGTTCGAGCTTGTTGGGATTGGTCTCGCTCAGTTTTTTAAGCGCCCTGAGCGCTTCGGCAGGGCGTCCCACCATCATGTTGGCATCGCTGTAAAAGGTGGTCTCGTACAGGTCGGTCGGGGCCTCCTCAAAGTGAGTCTTCATCAGCGACAGGGCCTGCGAGGCTTGCTCTGGGGTGGTGTTGCGCATCGACAGCAGGCAGTAGCCCATATAGAACGAAACGGCCGTATTGGTGGGGTCAAGTTCGTGGGCATGGGTCAGCAGGTCGAAGAAAGCGTCGGGCGCTCCTTTCGACTTCATGCGCTGCGCCTCCAGAAAAATGTATTCGGCCTTGCGGCGGTCGCAGTCCGATGGCTTATTACCGGCAGCTCCTCGCGCCAGCACCGGCAACAACAGCCCCACCAGCAGCACGACGACGATGATATTTCTCATTGTGTTCAATTTTCCGGGTCTTTAATCGGTTATCACTTGACTCCCGTGTGGCCGAAGCCGCCGGCACCGCGCTCGCTGTCGGCCAGCTGCTCGACGGCCACCCACTCCACTGTGGCATGGTGCTCCACCACCATCTGGCAGATGCGCTCGCCGTCTTCAATGGTTTGCGGCTCATTGCTCAGGTTCACCACAATCACGCCCACCTCGCCACGATAGTCAGCATCGATGGTTCCGGGGGTGTTGAGCACCGTGAGGCCGCGCTTGAGCGCCAGTCCGCTACGGGGCCTGATTTGACACTCGTAGCCCTCGGGCAGCTCGATGTACACTCCTGTGGGAATGAGGGCCCGCTGCAATGGTTGCAGCGTGACCGGTTCCCGCAGCCATGCGCGCAAGTCCATGCCGGCACTCTGCCGGGTGCTGTAAGCTGGCAGCGGATGGGTGCTGCGGTTCACTATTTTCACTTCAATCTTATCCATAATTGTTGCAAAGTTACGACTAAGCAAGCGCAAAACAAAAGATTTTATTCTTTTTTTGCCGTGCCACGACCTCCGGCACGCGCCAAAAATGCGCAACCACTTGTCACGTGACCGAAAAAAGGCGGCCTGCCATGCCGGCAGGCCGCCTTGTCCTGAGATATCGGCTTTGCGTCAGCGCAGCACCTTGCTCACGCGGTTGCTGCCGTCGCTCATGGTCGTGACCACGATGTTCACACCGCTCCAGGGCTTGGACGACACCTGGCCGGCAGTGTTCACATAGGTGGTGCTCACGGGCTGAGCCTTGGCGGCCAGCTCATCAACGGCGGTCACCACACCGGTGGTGCCGTCGATCGACAGCGGGAACACCATGTACTTGTTCTCCTGAGCCAATGACTGGTCGACCTCGACCGAGGTGATGTCGCCCACGCGGCGCGGCGCGGCACCCGCTGCGCTGCTTTCCTCTTTAAGCTTGATAATAGCAGGGAACTCATAGACCTGGTTCACCTGAACGATGTTGGCGCCATCATTGGTGCACATCGACCAATCCACCTCGAACGAGCCCTTCAGGTTGAAACCGTTCAGCTCCAGCGGATAGGTAGAGCCGTCACCCTCGCGGTGCTGACGCTTGGGCACGATAAACTTGGTGCCGTCCCATGTGGCCCATGTAACCGTAGCAAACTCCTCGGGCTTAGGCGTAACAAAGAAGAAGTCGAAGGCACGCTGGTCCATGGTGCCGTCGGCGGCCTGTGCCTTGCCTCCTTGATTGCCCACAAAGTTGCAGGTGATAAAGATATTGGGAGCCTCATAGTAGAGGTTTTCTTTGAGACCACTGGCAGCGGGCAGGCCGTCAGGAATCTGGATGGATGCCAGGCGCATCTCGGGATTCACGTTGTTCACGAGCTGGCCTTCGACCGTTCCGCCGGGAAGAATGCGACCCACATAGCTCTTGAGCAGAGCTTCGCGGTCGTCGTCGTTCATCACATTCACATCCTTGTACTGAGTGCTGAACACCAGTTTCACCCAGTTGCTTTGGTCATAACGGTCCTTGGTGCGGTCGCTGTTGTTGCCGTTGTAGTAGGTGCGCATATAATCGACCTGGCCGGCCTCTTGCAGCGATTTCTCCACATATTTGGTGGTGGTGAACTTGTTGAGGTCCTTGCAGTAGAGGGCGCCATTGTAGGTATAGGTGGTGCCGTCCACTTCAATCTCGGTCACAGCCAGCGGGTCGTAGTACACGCCCACGATGTCATCCTCGATGACGTAGGTGGGGCCATGCACCACACCCTGCGCGATGATGTTGCCCAGCGAGCGGCCCAGTGAAATGATGCCGCAGTAGTCATAGGCCGCGCCGTTGCTGTACTTGAAGTCGCCCGTCTGCTCCTTGGGCTCGGTGGTCTCCAGGCCGGTTCCGTAGTCAATCTGCACATCATTGGCATTGTCGACGCCATTGTCGAAGATGATGCCCACGGGATAGGTTTCCTCGGTCACGCCATGCGCGGTGAGGTCGATACGCCACACCTCATAGCCGTCCTTGTCGTAGCCAATCAGCTCGCAAGGAGCGCCGGGATACCAGTGCTCGGCCGTTGCGTTATACTCATTGTTGAGCAGGTCGTGGTTTTCACCTTCCGCGTCGGTATACCACGAGTGGCAGAACACTTGTGACCAGCCGGGCGTATTGGTGAAGTAAGCGTATAGGTGACCGTCGATCATCACGGCGCAGTCGGCAATCTCCTGGGCCGCGCTCTCGTAATAGTCGCGGGTGTACTCGCTCAGGGTATTGCTGTTGCTGGGCCAGGTGAAGTAGAGCTCGCCGGCGTGGCGCCAGTTGATGTCGGTCATGTTCACGTTGTCCTCGTCGGTCAGCTTGTGGCTGGCATAATCGTAGTCGTTACGAGTGAACCAGAAGTCGGCGATAGCCGTCTCCAGCACCCACTTCCACCATTTGCGGCCGTCGGCCGTTGTGATTTCCTCGGCGTTGGGAGCACCACCATCGATGATGGCCTTGCGGCGAGGATTGGGATTCGTTTCCGGATCGTATAAGTTACCGCCGTTGAAGAAGTCCTCGCGAGCGATGCGGTCGGTGTGAACATAGTTCTTGTCCTCATAATCGCGCTCCTTGTCATAGGCCCAAAGCACGGGCTTGTCCACGTTGGGGGTCTGCTCCAGATAGATAATCACCTCACCATGGTTCACTTCGGCCATGCGGAAGAGGGTCACCGTGTTCTCGCTCAGGTTCACCGCCACGCGGAAGTGACCCGACACCACGTCGGTGCCCATCTTAAAGTCTTCGTGGCTTCCCTGCTCCATGGCATCACTCACGGCAGTGCCAATCGATTCCTTGTGGATGGTGACAGGACCATTCTTGGCACCCATTCGCTGAGTGCTGATGGCATCCCAGGAGGCACCCAGTTCCTTAGTAAACTGGAAGGAGTCGCCGGGGCCCAGCACCACATTGGCCAGCGTGTAGACGTTACCGTCGGTGGTGTTCATCACCACACCGCCATTGCTCGACCAGTGGTCACCGTAGAACATATAGAGCGGGTCGTGCGTGCGGGCAATGGTCACTTTCTTGTTAGTCCAGTCCACCGTCACGTCGTAACGGCCGGTGGTCTGCATCTGGAAGTTGCGGTCATAGGTCTGGCGCTGCTGCAGCGTGAGCTGGGTGGGCGAGTCGTGATTAGTCATGGCATCGGTAACGAGGAACTTGGTGTCGCCATCGGCATTCGACGTGAAGCGATAGGCGTTGAGCGTGGCCCAATCGCCCTCGATGGTACCCAGCTTGGTGGCAAACGCGAATTCGGCTCCGGCCACAATCTGCACGTTCTCGAGCGTGAACACGGTGTTATCGGAATTGGCTTTCATCTTCAAGCCCGCATTCGATGCCCAGGGGGTGCCGTTCACGGCGCCAATCATATAGAGCTCGCCGGTGTTCACGTTCACCGGTTCCACCGCGGCGCTCCATTGGTCGGTGAGATAATTATAGGTCAATGTCCAGATACCGGTAGTTCCCACCTTGTAAGCGCCTGTGCCATGACGGCTGGCGGTGTAGGCGGTGCCGGCATTCACCGGGTCGATGTCGCCACTGGCGTTGGTATAGCGGATGCAACCTTCCCAGTCGCTGCCCACTTGCTGGGCAAAGATGAAGTAGTCGCCGCTGGTCATGAACTGCGTGCAGGTGAATGTGTTTCCATCGCGCGTCAGCTCCACGGGGTGGGCGTAGTCGAAATTGTTGCTGCCCGTACTGTGCACCAAGTACCATTTTGAATCGGCATTGGCCGAGGCCAATGTGGGAGTGAAGGCAAGCGTAGAGGTGTTGAAAGCAAAATTCCAAACACCGGTCTTCGACGGTTGGAAACTGTTCTCATTCCCGGTTACCGTATTATAGGTCACACCCGATTCGGCAGTCACGGTACCGCTGGCGTCGCCAAAGCGCCATGCGTTGATGTTGTCCCAGCTGCCATAATTGGTAGCCAGCGTATAGTAATCGGCACGGTCGAGCTCCACGCCACTGAGCGAAGCCGTGGAGCCGCTGATGGTAAAGGGATGGCTATTAGTCAAGTCCCAGTCGCCGCCATGGTTGCTGAACAGATACAGTGAGGTGATTTTCTTGACAAAGGTCACCTTAGCCGTCACGATATTGACCGTAATGGTGTAGGTGCCGGCATTGGCAGCGGTCACCGTGAAATTATTGCTCGAATTGTTGAGGTTGCTTAGCTGAACCGTGCCCTCAGCCACTGCTCGTGACCCGCCATTGGGACCAAAAGTGGATGCGTTGGCTGTTGTCCAATCGCTGGAAGAAGCCGATGTCTGCAGCGTGAAACGGAAATTATCGCCTTCAGCCAGCACCACATCGGTGGCGGTGAACGTAATGTGGTCGGAGGTTGTCATCGCGAAACCTTGCGTGGGATTCCAACCAATGTTTTTTGAGGCTATGGCCCCAAAAAGGTAGCAGTTATCAGCTTTGGCTATTCTCAGATTGTGTGTGTCGCTTCCCGATTCATTGAACACGAACAGGTGATAGCCGGTGGCCTCAACTTTCACATTTCCTTTTCCTTTCTTTGTGCCGAAATCCGAGCCTACCGTGGCAGTCCATACTTGATCATTATACGCTCCCCAGCGGTTATTGTTGATGGCGTTGGTACCATCATCCCAACTACCCGAACCGGTCGAGAAAGTGAACAACGTAGACTCCGATGTAAGGTTGGCTACTGCACGGTATTCGTTTGACAATCCCGATGCGGTCATCTCAAGGCCATTATTCACATTCCACCCACCGAACGGGGCTTCACCGTAGATGTACCATGCGGCATGGGCGGTCACCGCGCTTGCGGCGAGCAAAACCCAGAGCCAAACGGCGCGCATCAAGGCGCAATTGCATTTTAATAAATTTTTCATGTTAATTTTGGTATAGTTTTTAAATTTTTGTTGATTCTTAAACCAAAATGGCTTTTTCCCGTTGAAAATTAGCCAAATAGCTCGCTAATTTAATCTAATTAGCCTTGCCGTTGTCACAATTAAACAATATTTAATAGCAGAAAAAGCATGCAATCGTTTACACTCGTCACAAAAAATCATGGGACACTACCGGTAAGGTCGTGCCCCATGAGTATAAGGGGGAAAAAGTGTCTAAAGCTCAGATGAGTGCAAAAATGCCGGCCACACTATTGGCAATGTCGCTCAGGCGCGTGTACACTCCGCTGGCAAGCCCCAGCGCGATGATTCCCATCACACACACGGTGAGCCCGATTTCCTCGGTCCAGTGGCTGTCGATGTAGGGCACCGAGCAGTCGTCCTGGCGCAAGAACATGGCCTTGACCACCAGCAAGTAGTAATAGAGTGAGATGATGGTGTTCACCAGCGCGATGAGCACCAGCACATAGATGGCCACACTGCCCTGCTGGCAGGCACCCACAAAGATGAAGAACTTGCTGAAGAAACCGGCAAATGGCGGAATGCCGCCCAGCGAGAACATGGCCAGCATCATGGTGAAAGCCAGCCAGGGGTTGGTGCGGAACAAGCCGTTGTAGTCATCCATGCTCACCTTGCCGGTGGCGCGCTCAATGACGCCTATCACACCGAAGGCCGCCAAATTGCTGAAGATGTACACCAGGATGTAGTACATCATCGACGCCAGTCCTGTGGTGTTCACAGCGATGATACCCAGCATGATGTAACCGGCCTGCGAAATCGAGGAGAACGCCAGGAAGCGTTTCAGATTGCGCTGACGGATGGCAAACAGGTTACCCAGCGTGATGGTGAGGATAATGAGCGCATAAAGCATCCACTCCCACACCGACGCATAGGCCGAGCCGAATACCTGCGTGAGAATCACCAAAAATGAGAACGCGGCCGCGCCCTTGCTGATGACCGACAAATAGCTGGTGACGGCTGTGGGGGCACCTTGATAAACGTCGGCCGTCCACAGATGGAACGGAACCAGCGACAACTTGAAGCCCACACCGGCTATCACAAACGCCACGGCAGCTATCAGCAGCGCACTCTTGTGACCGATGATGCTGGTGGCGATGTCGGTGAAATAAAGCGAACCGCTGATGCCGTACACAAACGAGATACCCAGCATGAAGATGGCACTCGAGAACACCGCGGTGAAGATGTACTTGGCCGCGGCCTCACGACTCTCGTAATAGCGCTTTTCGAAAGCGGCCAGCGCAGCGATGGGCAGCGAGGCGGTTTCCAGACCGATGACAAAGAGCAGGAAGTGACGGGCCGAAATCATGAGGAACATGCCCAGCAGCGTGAGCAGCAGGAGTTCATAGAACTCACCGCGGCGGATGGCCACGTGGTCATCATTGCTCCACTTCACGGCTTGCAGAATCACCAGCAGCACGCCTATGTTCAGAATGTTTTTCATCACCCAGGTGGCAGCATTGGCCTCAAACATTCCGCCAAATGCCTGGCCCATCTGACCGGGAACAAAACTATATATCGTGTAGAGCGCAAACAAGATGGCCGTGAAAAGCGGCAACTTGTCCTGTGAGCGCTGCGGCATGAAAGTGTCGTAGACAAACACGAGCAAGAACACGAGCAGCAGCCCGATTTCTTGCGGCATCATTAAAAATTGAGAATAATCCATATCGTATTATCAGGTTTTTAAAGATTCAACACTTTCATCACATGCCGGCCACGGGGAAATAGTCCTTCAGGGCATTCACCACCGGCAGGAAGCTGTCGCTGATGATGTTCACAAAGAAATTGGGGAAGCAGCCGATGATGGCCACCGACACAATGAGCGTGGCGGTCGACAGGCGTTCGTCCCACGACGCGTCGGTGAGGGTGCGGTGGTGCTCGTCTTGCACCTCGCCAAAGAGCAACTTGGCCACCACGCGCAGGATGTAGACCGCCGTGATGACGATGCTGCTGGCTCCCACGATGGTGAGCACGCGCCGGAACACATCGGCATTCTCAAACGAGCCGAAGAAGATGGTCATCTCGGCGGCGAAACCGCTCAAGCCCGGCAAGCCCAGCGAGGCCAAACCGGCAATGACATAACCCACGCCCAGATAGGGCATGATGTGCATCATGCCGCCCATGTCGCGGATGTCGCGCGTGTGCGTGCGGCCGTAAATCATACCGATGAGCGCAAAGAACAGCGCCGTCATCAGTCCGTGCGACAGCATCTGCAGCACAGCGCCCGTCATGGCAGTGGTATTGAACATGAGGATGGCGAAAAGCACCATGCCGCAGTGGCTCACACTGGAATAGGCGTTGATGTACTTGAGGTCGGTCTGCACACAGGCGCTGAATGCACCGTAAACGATGCTCACGCCTGTCAGCGTAAGGAAAATCCAGGCCAGCTCACTGGCTGCAAACGGCATCAGATAGATGGCGATGCGGAAGCAGCCATATCCTCCCAGCTTCATCAGCACGCCGGCGTGAAGCATCGACACCGCCGTCGGGGCCGACGCATGGCCGTCGGGCGACCAGGTGTGGAACGGGAACATGGCACCCAGCACGCCGAAGCCCACAAAGGTGAGCGGGAACAAATAGAGCTGCCACTGATGCGGGATGGCGTCGTTATGGGCTATTTCCAGAATGTTCATCGTCAGGTTGCCGTCGGCACTGCTGTGAAAGTAGATGCCGATGAGACCTAACATCAGGAATGCCGAGCCGCCCATGAGCATGAGCGTGAGCTTCATGGCACTGTAGTTCTTGTTGCCACTACCCCACACCCCGATGAGCAGATACATGGGAATCAGGGCCACCTCATAGAACATGAACATGGTGAACAGGTCGATTGAGATGAAGAAACCGAACACACCTGTCGACAACAGGAAGAACCACAAGAAGAATTGCTTGGGCAGGGGATTCATCTTCCACGAGGCGAACACGCCTGCAAACACGATGAAAGCCGACAGCAAAATCATCACCACGCTCACACCGTCCACACCGAGCGCCAGCTCAATGTTGAACGGAGCGTACCACATGACCTTGCTCTGAAGAATCATCTCGCTGGTGTCGCCGGCGGCGCGTGCCTGCAAGAAGAGGCACACCAGATAAATCGCCAGTGCCACCAGCGCCACAGCACCCGTGACGGCAACGGCCCTGATGGCGCGCATGCCACGATTGTTGCAGAACGCCAGCCCCAGCAGCGTGAGCAGCGGGATTATCACGAAATAAATTAAGGGATTATTGAATATTTCCATCATTTTATCGTCATTTTATAGGACCGTCGATCATCAAATTAACACACACAGCATGGTGACTGCCGCCAGCAGCAGCACGCCCAGCAAATACACATAAACGTAACCCTGGATGCTGCCCGACTGCAAGCGCCGGATGGCAAACGAGGCCGAACCGGTGGCACTGGCCAGCATATTGAAGAAGCCGTCGATAATGTGGCGGTCGAACCAGGCGATGGGCACACAGATGCCCTGGAAAATCACCTTGTGGGTGATGAACTGGTAAAGCTCGTCCATGTAGAAACGGTGATAGGCGGCCGTCCACAGGCCCAATGCGCCATTCTTCATGCGCTCGGGCAGATCGTTCTCTTTGTAATAGAGTTTGAAGGCCAGGCCAATACCCACCAGGGCGATGAGCACGCTCGAGCCGGCCACTGTCCAGTCGAGCTGGGTGTGAAGGGGAGCACCATTCCAGGTGACCAGGTCATGAGCTGGGACAAAGCCAGCCACCACCGAGATAGCGGCCAGTATAATCAGCGGCAACGTCATGGTCCAGGGCTGATCCTTGGGGGCATGATGCGTATGGACTTCATGTTTTTTCCAGAAGAAGATGAGGAAGTAGATACGGAACATGTAGAATGCCGTCATGCCGGCCACCATGCTCATCCACAGGCCCCAGAAGAAGCCCTTGTGATAAGCAGCCACCAGAATCTCGTCCTTGCTCCAGAAGCCTGCGAAAGGAGGTATTCCGGCAATGGCAAGACAGCCTATCAGGAAAGCGATGCTGGTGATGGGCATGAACTTGTGCAGGCCGTGCATCTTGTCGTTTTCGTTGCTATGGACGGCATGGATGATAGCACCGGCACACAGGAAGAGCAACGCCTTGAACATGGCGTGAGTGAACAGGTGGAACATCGAGGCCATGTAGCCCAGGCCTGTGCCGTCGTGGATCTCAATCATGGCGCTGTTAGAGCTGCTCACGGCCAGCGAGGTCATCATGAACGCAATCTGCGAAATGGTGGAGAACGCCAGTGCGCGCTTGATATCGCTCTGCACACAGGCTATGGCGGCCGCGTAGAAAGCGGTGAAAGCACCCACCACACAGATAATCTCCATGGCGCCCTGTTCGAGAACATAGAGCGGGAACAGACGGGCCACCAGGAAAACACCGGCCACCACCATGGTGGCAGCATGGATGAGTGCCGACACGGGCGTGGGGCCTTCCATGGCGTCGGGCAGCCAGATGTGCAGGGGATACATGGCACTCTTACCGGCACCGCCGATAAAGATGAACGTCAGCGCCCAGGCCATCACCGAGCAACCCAGGAAGGTGGCTCCGCCGGCACTGGCGATAGCGCTCTGTGCCACGGCCATGTCGTTGGCGCCATTGGCTCCGAAAACCAGCTGTGAAAAGTCGAACGTCTTCGTGTAATAGCTCAGAATCATGATGCCCAGCAGGAAGAACAAGTCGGCCAGACGGGTCACGATGAACGCTTTCTTCGAGGCATGGTTTGCAGCCGGGCTGCTGTAATAGAAACCGATGAGCAGGTAGGATGAAACGCCCACCATCTCGAAGAACACGAATATCTGGAACAAATTGGTGGCTACCACCAGGCCCAGCATGGAGAATGTGAACAACGCCAGAAAGGCGTAATATCGCTGAAATCCCTGCTCGGCATTGCCGTCGTGATCGCTCATGTAGCCCAGACTGTAGAGGTGCACCATAAACGATACCGTGCACACCACAATCAGCATCATCGCCGCTATGGGGTCGAGCAAGATGCCCATGCGCACCACCATCGTGTCGGTGAACGACAGCCATGCGGGGTTGAACACCGTCACGGCCTGACGAACGCCATCGGCGCCCACCTGGCCCTGTCCGGTCCCGAAGAAATAGGTCAGTGCCACACCATAGGCGATGATGGTGGTCACAGCCATGGCAATGACTCCCAGCACACCGGTGAGTTTTCTACTCATTTTCACTCCCGCCAGTCCCAGAAACAGGAACATGAACAGCGGAATGGCAATTACTGCTATCGTATAACTTAAAGGCATAATCGTCAGAATTTCAGTTTACGGATTTGTTCGATGTCGACATTCTTGGCGGCACGGTACACGTTTATCACGATGGCCAGGGCCAGCGCCGTCTCGGCAGCCGCTATGGCGATGGCAAAGAGCGTGAAGAACATTCCGTCCATCTGCCCGGGGAACAAGTAGCGATTGAACACCACAAAGTTGATATCCACCGAGTTGAGCATCAACTCGAGCGAAATCATGATGGCAATCATATTTTTCCGGGTTATGAACCCGTACACGCCGCAGCCGAACATGATGAGGCTGGGGATGAGATACATCAATAATGTCAAATTCATAGCGCTTGTCCTCCTTTATCTTCTACGGGCTATCACTACGCCGCCAATGATACATGCCAGCAACAACACACTCACTGCCTCAAAGGGCAGCAGATAGCCCAGTTTGTCGGTACTGAGCAGGAAGTGCCCTATCTTGTCGATGGTCAGCTCGGGCATGGCTGCCAGCAGGCGGCCGGCGAAAGCATCAAAGCTGAATACCGCATAGGCGCACAGCGCCAGCGATGCCACAGCGGCCGTGATACCCAGCCACCGGCGGTGCGACGTCAGGGCGGGAGCATCGGCACCGGGCTGGTGCGTGAGCAAGATAGAGAACACAAACAGCACCACGATGCCTCCGGCATAGACGGCTATCTGCACTGCGCCCAGAAACTCGTAGTCCATCTGGAAATAGAGCAACGCCGTGGCAAACAGCACAAACAGCAGATAGGTGGCCGAACGCAGAATCTGGCGGGTGGTCACCGTCAACACCGAGAATACGATGATGGAAATGGCGATGACAAAATACAAAATAATATTACCTACTGATTCCATTATTCTTTGTTTTCTTGAGTTTCGGTTTTTTCGGTGTCCCCGGCTTTCACCGCGGCAGGTGCGGGCGCAGAAGCGGCGGGCTGAGCAGCAGGAGCGGGCTCCTCTTTCTCGGGAAGATAGTTGAGTTGCTTCACCAGCGACTTGCGCTGGAACACAGCCTGCTCAAAATCGTTGCTGAACTCGATGGCATGGAATGGGCAACTGGTGACACACAGGTTGCAGAAGGTGCAGCTACCCAAGTCGTAGATATACTTGTCGAGTTTTTGTTTCTTCTTGCCGTTGGGAAGGTCGACCATGCGCGTGGTGATGCTGATCGTGCCGTTGGGGCAATTACGCTCACATGTGCGGCACGCCGTGCACTTGTGGTTGCCCTCGTCGTCGTAGACAAACTGCAGGGTGGCCCTGAAGCGCTCGGGAATGTGCAGCGTGGCACGGTTCTCGGGATATTGCTCGGTCACCTTGGGGGTCACCAGCTCGCGCCCGGTGACCGCCATGCCCTTCAACAGGCTGTAGAAGCCCTTGAATAGAGAGGCAAAATACTCCTTGATGCTCATTATCTCAGTTTTATGTTTTCGTTCTGTTTGTAGGGTATTAAACTCAATTTCACTCGTTATCGCTCCACTTGCCCGCCCAGGATGTCGAGCAGCTCGGTGGTGATGCCCTGCTGACGCAGCTTGTTGTACTCCAGGTTCAGGCTGTCGAGCAATTCCTTGGCGTTGTCGCTGGCCGTCTGCATGGCCATCACGCGGGCCGACTGCTCACTGGCAGCACTCTGCGTGAACACGTCCTGCATCATGGCGCGCACATGCAGCGGCAGCACACTGTCGAAGATGGCTTGCGCCGACGGCTCGAACAAGCAGGGAGAATTGGCAAGCCGCGCGTCGACCTGCTCGGCCAGCGCCTCGTAGCGCACCGGCAGCAACTGCTCGCGGGTGAACACTTGCCTGCTGGCCGAGCGGAAGTGCATGTAGAGCAGTTCCACGCGGTCGTAGTCGCCTTGCAGATAGTGCGTTCGCAGCTCGTTGGTGAAGCGGTTCAGGTCATCACTGTCGCTGCGGGTGTTCAGATAGTCGCACGGCACCACTTGCAGCTCATCACCGGCCACCTTGAGCGAGGCCTTGGTGAGCTTGCGACCCACGGGCAGGATGGTGACACCCACCTGCGGGCCAAACTCTTTCCTGATGCCGTCCACGGTGGCCATGAGCTGCTTGAAGATGTTGATATTGAACGCTCCGCACAGGCCGTCGTCGCTGCCGAAGGCCACCAGCGCCACGCGCTTCACCTCGCGCTGCTCGATGAGCGGCGAGTCGAATTGTTCGTCGGTGACCAGCAAGTGGCTGATGACGTTTTGCACCATCACGCGGTAAGGCGACAGACGCTGCAATTGCTGCGTTGCCTTCCTCATTTTGGCCGACGAAATCATCTTCATGGCACTGGTCGTCTTCTGTGTCGATGCGACCGAGCCGATGCGGCTTTTTAGTTCTCTAAGTGTTGACATAGGTCACAACGTGTGTGGTTCAGTTGGCGTATTTGCTGGCAATCTCGCGGGCCACGGCGGTGAGTTTTTGCGTCACATCGTCGTCAATCTTGCCTTGACGCAGCACATCGAGCACATCCTCTTGGTGCTTGCCGCGCAGGTAGTTGACGAACAGCTTCTCAAACTCAGCCACATGCTCCACCGGCACCTTTTGCAGCAGGCCGTTCACACCGCAATAGATGATGGCCACCTGCTCCTCGACAGCCATGGGCTCGTACTGCGGCTGGACGAGCAGGCGCTCGTTCTTGCGGCCGGTGTCGATGGTGCGCGCCGTCACCGGGTCGATGTCGCCACCGAACTTGGTGAAGGCCTCGAGCTCGCGATACTGCGCCTGCGCAATCTTGAGCGTTCCGGCCACTTTCTTCATGCACTTGATTTGCGCGTTACCACCCACACGGCTCACCGAGATACCCACGTTAACGGCCGGCCTGATACCGGCGTTGAACAATGCCGTCTCGAGATAAATCTGTCCGTCGGTGATAGAAATCACGTTGGTGGGAATATATGCGCTCACGTCGCCGGCTTGCGTCTCGATGATGGGCAGGGCGGTGAGCGAGCCTCCACCCTTCACCAGCGGCTTCAGGGCATCGGGCAGGTCGTTCATCACACGTGCCACCTCGTGATTGTCGTTGATTTTGGCGGCGCGTTCCAGCAGACGGCTGTGCAGGTAGAAGATGTCGCCAGGATAAGCCTCGCGGCCCGACGGGCGCTTGAGGATGAGCGAAATCTCACGATAGGCCACAGCGTGCTTCGACAGGTCGTCGTAAATCACCAGCGCGTCGCGGCCGGTGTCGCGGAAGTACTCGCCGATGGCCGCACCGGCAAAGGGCGCGTAGTAACGCATCGATGCCGAATCGGCAGCGGTGGCTGCCACCACGATGGTGTAGGGCAACGCCCCCATCTCATCGAGCTTGTTGACCAGTGCCGCCACGGTCGATGCCTTTTGGCCGATGGCCACATAGATGCAGTAGACCGGATGGCCGGCCTCGTACTGGCCGCGCTGGTTGATGATGGTGTCGAGGGCGATGGCGGTTTTGCCGATTTGACGGTCGCCGATGATGAGCTCGCGCTGACCACGGCCGATGGGAATCATCGAGTCGATGGCCTTCAAGCCCGTCTGCAACGGCTGGTTCACCGGCTGGCGGAAAATCACGCCCGGCGCCTTGCGCTCCAGCGGCAGGCGCAGGCGCTTTCCGTCGATAGGTCCCTTGCCGTCGATGGGCTCGGCCAGCACGTTGATGACACGTCCCAGCAGTCCCTCGCCCACCTGAATGGACGCAATTTCGCCCGTGCGGCGCACCTTCATGTTCTCGGTGACTGAATCCACCTCGTTGAGCAGAATCACACCCACGTCACTTTCCTCGAGGTTCATGGCCACACCAGTGACACCGTTCTCGAACTCCACGAGTTCGTTGGCTTCGACGTTGTTCAGTCCGTAGACGTGTGCCACGCCGTCGCCCACCTCGAGCACGGTCCCGACCTCCTCAAAAGTGACGCTGCGCTGCAGGTCGCTCAGTTGTTGTTTCAGTATGTCGGATATTTCGCTTGGGTTAATCATTTCTGTGAAATGTGTTTGTGGTTACTTTTGTAGTTTTAAACGCAAAGTCTTTAATTCATTCTTCACCGACGCGTCGAGCAAGATATCGTCCACCTTGACGGTGAATCCGCCAATCAGCGACGGGTCGATTGTTCGTTCCACCTCGAGCGTCATGTCGCCCAGGCGTTTTTTCACAACAGCCAGAATGTGGTCCACCTCTTGCTGCGGCAACTCCGAAGCAGTGGCAATCTCCACCTTGGCAATGTTGTGCTCGGCCCGATAGATGGCCACATAGGCCAGGGCGATTTTTCGCAGGAAGGTGGCGCGGTTGTTGCGTATCACCAGCAGGAGAAACTTGTCGAGCGAGCTGCCGGGCTTGCCACCGGCTGCCTCAAGCATGGCACGCCCCTTCTCCTCGTCGGGGATGTAGGGATTGAGCACCGCCCGCTTGAGCTCGTCGATGGCGGCATAGCGGAAGTCGAGCTGCTTGAGCTGCTCATAAATCTCGGCGGCATCACCGTTCTCCACGGCCAGCTTATAGAGCGCCTTGGCGTATCGTCGGGGTATGAGACCGTCACTCATAATGCATCATCAGTTATTGGTCTTTACCTCACTCAGATACTGCTCCACGAGTTGCTGCTGCGCCTGGTCGTTGGCCACCTCGCGGCGAATCACCTTTTCAGCGATTTGCAGCGCTATCTCGCCCACTTCCTGTCGCAACTGCTTCTCCGATTCCTTGCGTGCCTGCTCTATCGACACCATGGCGGCCTCCGACACTTTTTTAGCCTCGGCGGCAGCCTCGGTGCGAGCGTCCTCCACAATCTGGTTTTTGATTTTGGACGCTTCGCGCAAGATGTCGGCTTGCTGGGCATGAGCCTCGGCAATCAGCTTGCTGGCCTCATCCTTGGCATTGTCGAGCTGACGCTTGGCTTCTTGCGCATAGGCCACACCCTTGTCAATCAAGTCGGCACGCTCCTCCATGCTCTTGATGATGAAGGGCCATGCAAACTTGGCCAGGATGAAGTAAAGGCACAGGAATGCCACAAACATCCAAAACACCAAGCCAAATTCAGGCGTAAATAGTTCCATCTGTGAAAACAGGTGCTAAGGGGTCAGTATAATTATTTGATGAAGATTGCCAGGAAGCACACAATCAGTGCCACGAAGGCAACGCCCTCGATCAGAGCGGCAATCACAATCATGTTGCTGCGGATGTCGCCTGTCGATTCGGGCTGACGGGCGATGGCCTCCATGGCCGAGCCGCCAATCTTACCGATACCAATACCTGCAGCGATTGCTGCGATACCTGCTCCCAGTGCTGCGCCCAAATTGGCGATAGCGTCTGCTAAAATCATTGATAACATAGTGTTGTAGTTTTTTAGTTATTGATATTTTGTTTATTTTTTCTCTAAGTCATGTTTTTATCAGGCATCATGATGGTGGGGTTCCACATGTGCCATGGAGATGAAGATGGTGCTCAGGATGGTGAACACATAGGCCTGGATAAAACTCACCAGCGTGTCCAGCGCCAGCATGAACACGGTGAAGAACAGTGAGAACACGGCCGTGGCACCACCCACCACATAGTTGAACATGGCGCTGAAGATGAAGATGAGCAACATCAGCACCAGCACCACCATGTGGCCGCCCATCATGTTGGCAAACAAACGAATCATCAGAGCCAGCGGCTTGGTGAACAAGCCCAGCACCTCGATGAGTTGCATCATGGGCACAGGGCATTTCAGCGCCACAGGCACCTCGGGCCAGAAAATTTCTTTCCAGTATTCACGAGTGCCGGTAAAGTTGGTGATGACAAACGTGATGATGGCCATCACCATGGTCACCGCCAGATTGCCGGTCAGATTGGCACCGCCGGGGAATATAACGATGAGCCCCAGCAGATTCATCGTGAGAATGAAGAAGAATGCCGTGAGCAGATAGGGGGCATACTTAGGTGCCTCCTTACCCATGATGGGGCGGATGGTGTCGGTGTAGACATAATCCACCACCAGCTCCAGCAGTCCCATGGCGCGGCGGGGAGCCTTCATGCCTTGACGGGCGTACCACCTGCGCAGCGACATCACCATCCACACCACGAGCAGTGCCGCGATGAAAATGGCCGCCACATTCTTGGTCACCGAGAAGTCCCACGGGCGCTTCTCGCTGCCGTCGGGCATCATCTGCACCACCTTGCCGTTATGGTCCTCGGAGGTGGAGATGCGCAACCCCTCGTAGGTGGCACCGTCGGCCAGGCGGCTGCTCATGAAGCAGTGGAAGCCGTCGTCGGCCCACACAATGATGGGCAACGGAATGCGCAGGCTGTGATTGAACGGCAACGCCCAGCCATACTCATCGCCCAGGTGCTCGTAGATGATTTCCTTGGGGTCGAGCTCGGCAGGGGCCTCACCATGGCGGTGCTGGCTCGCGCTCCAGTATCCCAAAGCGGCCAAGCCCACAAGAGCCAGGGCGATGATTGCTGATATGATTTTACCTTTCATAGCGTAATGGTCAATACAAGCAAACCGACACCACATTGTTTTTCACGTCGGCCACGCCACCGTTGATGTCGCGGCTCTCGGTGCGGCCGTCGGCCACCCAGGTCACCGTGCCCTGTGTGAGGGCGGCGATAAGGGCGGCGTGGTTCTTGAGCACCTGGAAGAGGCCCATTGCACCCGGCAATGTCACCTGCTCCACCGTTCCCTCGAACTCGATTTGCTCGGCCGATATGATTTTCAGTGTCATCATTCGTTGATTTTCGTGTTATGTTATTCTTGAGCCTGGGCAAGGAGTTTCTTGCCTTTCTCGATAGCCTCGTCGATAGTTCCAACGCTCAGGAAAGCCTGCTCGGGCAGGTAGTCGACCTCGCCGTCGAGAATCATCTTGAAGCCGCGGATGGTCTCGGCCAGCGGCACCATCACGCCGGGCAGTCCGGTGAACTGCTCGGCCACAAAGAAGGGCTGCGACAGGAAGCGCTGCGCGCGGCGCGCGCGGCTCACCACCAGCTTGTCCTCGTCGCTGAGTTCGTCCACACCCAGGATGGCGATGATGTCCTGCAGCTCGTTGTACTTCTGCAGCAGGTGAATCACGCGCTGGGCCACGTCGTAGTGCTCCTCGCCGATGATGTGCGGGTCCATGATTCGCGATGTGGAGGCCAGCGGGTCCACAGCCGGATAGATACCCAGCTCGGCAATCTTGCGGCTCAGCACGCAAGTGGCATCCAGGAAGTTGAACGTCGTGGCAGGTGCCGGGTCGGTAAGGTCGTCGGCGGGCACATACACTGCCTGCACCGAGGTGATCGAACCGCTCTTGGTACTGGTGATGCGCTCCTGCAACTTACCCATCTCACTGGCCAGCGTGGGCTGATAACCCACGGCGCTGGGCATGCGGCCCAGCAGAGCCGACACCTCGCTACCGGCCTGGGTGAAGCGGAAGATGTTGTCCATGAACAGCAAGATGTCTTTGCCGCCACCGTCCTGGTCGCGGAATTGCTCGGCCACCGTCAGGCCCGACAGCGCCACACGCAGACGGGCGCCCGGCGGCTCGTTCATCTGGCCGAACACCAGCGTAGCCTGCGAGTTGCCCACGGCTTCCATGTCGACGTCGTCGAGATTCCACTCGCCACGCTCCATGCCCTCACGGAATTTCTCGCCGTACTGAATCACACCGCTCTCAATCATCTCGCGGAGCAGGTCGTTACCCTCGCGCGTGCGCTCACCCACACCGGTGAACACCGAAAATCCGTTATGCCCATGGGCAATGTTGTGAATCAGCTCCATGATAAGCACCGTCTTGCCCACACCTGCGCCACCGAACAGACCGATTTTACCGCCCTTCGAGAAAGGCTCGATCAAGTCGATGACCTTGATGCCGGTGTAAAGAATTTCCTGCGAAATCGACAGGTCGGAAAAGGCAGGTGCCGGCTGGTGGATGGCACGGCGGGCACCCTCGGCCAGCGGCTTCAAGTGGTCGATAGGCTGCCCGATGACGTTGAGCAGACGGCCCTTCACCTGGTCGCCGGTGGGCACCGAGATGGGACGTCCCAAATTCTCAACTTTCGTGCCACGGGTCAGACCGTCGGTACTGTCCATGGCCACGCATCGCACGGTGTTCTCGCCGATGTGCTGCTCCACTTCCAAAATCAGCGGAGTGCCCTCGGGGCGCTGAACGCGCAGCGCAGTGTAAATGGCAGGGCGGGCCGTTCCTTCGCCTTCAAAGGCGATGTCGACCACGGGGCCGATCACTTGCGTTATTTTTCCATAATTATCAGCCATAATCACGAAAATATTTTCTTGATGGTTATTTATTTTTGTTATTTGTTTCTTTCTTTTTCAGCACGGGGTGTCTCAGAAGTGCCAGCCATTGGTCACCACCACGGCCATCACCACCAGGTTCACCAGCCCCATGGGCATGAGGTAGCGCCACTCCAAGGCAAGCATCTGGTCGATGCGCACACGGGGGAACGACCATCGAATCCACATGAACACGAAGGTCATGAAAAACGCCTTGCCCAGGAACCACACCACCGACGGGATATAGTCCATCACAGCGTTGAAGCCGTCCCAACCGGGAATGTGCAGCGGCATCCATCCGCCCAGGAACAACAGCGCGGCAATGCCACTCACCACAAACAGGTTAAGGTACTCGGCCAGATAGAACAGGCCGTAGTGGATACCCGAATACTCGGTGTGGTAACCGGCCGTGAGCTCGTGCTCGGCCTCCGGCAGGTCGAACGGGCCGCGATTGTTCTCGGCATTGGCGGCCACGATATAGATGATGAAGGCCACGATGGCAGGCAGATGTCCCTTGAACAGGAACCACCCGTCGGCCTGGGCCTCCACAATGCCGGTAACCGACATGGTGCCGGCCATGCACACCATCGTGAGCACCGAAATGCCCACCGACAGCTCATAGCTGATCATCTGCGCTCCGCTGCGCATGGCACCGATAAGGGTGTATTTACTGTTGCTCGACCATCCGGCCAGCAGGATTCCCAGCACACCGATCGACGACACCGCGATGATGAAGAACACGCCGATGTTGAAGTCCACCACCTGCATTCCCTTGCCCCATGGCAGGCATGCAAAGGTCATCACCGATGCTATCACCACCAGGAAGGGGGCCAGGAAGAACAGGAACTTGTCGGTGTGCCACAAGGTGATGATTTCCTTGGTCAAAATCTTGAACACGTCGGCAAAAATCTGCAACGAGCCCCATGGACCCACGCGGATGGGGCCGCGGCGGCACTGAATCCAGCCGCACACCCAGCGCTCGTACATGATGTAGAACATGGCCAGCAACGAGTAGGCCAGCAACAATGCCACAGCCACGATGACACACTCGAGCGTGGTAGCCAGCCAGGACGGCATGGCACCGTGGAGCGCGTCGTTGAGCCAGTTGGTGACTATACTAAAGTCGAACATAATCTATTATTATTCGTTGTGTTTAATTGTAAGTATTCTGTGTTAACGTGTCGCCACCGCGTCAGCGGTCGATGTCGGGGATAACGAAGTCGATCGACGCTGTGATGGTAATCAAGTCGGCTATCATATTGTCGCGGCAGGTGAGATCCACCACGCCCACCAGATTGAAGCACGGCGACTGGAAGTGCATGCGGTAAGGCTTCTGGAACGGCTTGGGGTCGCCGTCGCTCTCGATGTAGACACCAAACGCTCCGCGCGATGCCTCCACTTGCTGATACCAATGGCCGGCGGGCAGCTTGATGAGTTTGGGAACCTTGGGAGCCACATATTCGTTGCCTTCCTCGGCCTCAAGCTTGTCGCAGGCCTGACGCAGAATCTTGATGCTCTGTTCCATCTCGCGCATGCGCACCATATAGCGCGCCATGCTGTCGCCTGCAGTCTCGAGCACCTCGTCGAAGTCAAACTCCTCGTAGAGCGAGTAGGGATGCGTCTTGCGCACGTCGCAGTGAACACCGCTGGCACGTCCGCTGGGGCCAGTGATGGCATAGTCCACAGCTTGTTCACGGCTGAGCAAGCCCACGCCAATCATGCGGTTGCGGGCAATGACGTTACCGGTGAACAGCTGGTGGTACTCTTTCAGGTTTTTCTCTATCACGTCGCAAGCGTGGCGCACGTCTTTCACAAAGTCGGGATGCACATCGGCCACCACACCGCCGATGGTAGCATAACTCATCGACATGCGCGCGCCGCAGGTGCGGTCAAAGATGTCGTAGATGAGCTCGCGCTCGCGGAAGCCGTAGAAGAATGCGGTGGTGGCGCCCTGGTCCATCGTCAGGCAGCCGTAGCTCAGCAGGTGCGACGACAGGCGCATCAGCTCGTCCATCATCAGGCGGATGAGTTCGGCACGGTGTGGCACCTCGATGCCAAGGGCTTTCTCGATGCACAGGCACAGGCAGTGGCGGTTGATGTGTGCGGCCATGTAGTCCATGCGCTCGGTGTAGAGCAGTGTTTGCGGGTAGGTGAGGCTTTCGCACAGCTTCTCGATGCCGCGGTGAATGTATCCACTCACCACATCCACCTTCTTGACGATTTCGCCGTCGAGCGATGTGCGGTAGCGCATCACGCCGTGAGTCGACGGGTGCTGCGGCCCGATGTTGATGACGTATTCATCGTCCTCGAAAACCTTTTTATCCACCTTGGTGACCTTGCCGTTCTCATCCTCCACCCATGAGCAGGTGTAGTCCTCGTTGGGCTCGTCGTCCAGGCGCAGCGGGTTCAGCTCGGGGTTCTCGTCGTAATCCTTGCGCAGGGGGTGACCCACCCAGTCGCTGCGCAGGAAGAACCGCCGCATGTCGGGGTGGTTGATGAACACGATGCCAAAGAAGTCGTAGGCCTCGCGCTCTTGGAAATTGGCCACCGCCCACACGTCGCTCACGCTGTGCAGCATGGGGTGCTCGCGGTCGGTTGTTGCCACTTTCACATGGATAATTTCTTGGGTAGCGGTGTTGGTCAAGTAGTACATGCACCCCATGGAGTCTTTCCAATCCATGCCCACCAGAGCCATCAACTGGTCAAAATGCAGTTGTTCCTTCAGTGCCACCGCCAGGGCGTGCCACTGGGCGTCGTCGACGGTCACCAGCAGGAATTCGCCCTCGCTGTCGAACTGTGCCTGCGGGCACAGAGCACCGATTTTATCTTTCAATTCTGCCATATATATTAGTAATGTATATGTGTCGATATCGTGTCGGTTTTATCAATCTTTGCCGTCGGTGACGTATTCCAGACGCTTTTCCTTGCGGTTGGCACCGCCCAGGAACTTGGTCACCTTGATTTTGCGCTGGAGCTGCATCAAGGCGTAGAACATGGCCTCGGGACGCGGCGGGCAGCCGGGCAGATACACATCAACAGGAATAATCTCGTCGATGCCTTTCACCACGCAATAGCTGTTTTTGAACGGCCCGCCGCTCACGGTGCAGGCACCGCAAGCAATCACATATTTGGGCTCGGCCATCTGCTCGTACAGGCGCATCAGTGCGGGGGCCATGCGATAGGTGATGGTTCCCTGGCACATGATGTAGTCGGCCTGGCGGGGACTGTTGCGGGCCACCTCGGCGCCAAAGCGGGCCATGTCGTAGCGCGCAGCGCCCAGGCACATGAACTCGATGGCGCAGCAGCTTGTGCCGAAGCAGAATGGCCACAGCGAGTTCGACCGGCTCCAGTTGAGCAGCTGGTCGAGTTTGCCCACCACCACGTTCACGCCGCCGGCGTTGAGCTCGGCCACCAGCTGGTCGATATACTCATTGTCCTTGAAGTCTTCATACTTCATGCTCTTGATGCGGGGTTTCTTCACTTCCATCGCAGCGCTCCTTTCTTCCAGGCATATGCCAGACCTAAAACCAAAATCACCAGAAATGTGCCCACCGCCAGCAGGGCTTGGTTGCCCAGCGTGCGGCAGATGGTGGCCCACGGGAACAGGAACACCGTTTCCACATCGAACATCAAGAACAAGATGGCAAACAGGTAGTAGCCTACATGGAACTGGGCCATCGAGTCGCCGCGCGTGGGAATGCCGCACTCATAAGGCTCACCTTTTTTCTTGGTGTAGCTGCGCGGACCCACTAACCAGGCGATGACAAGGGCACCCACCACCAGCACCACAGCGGTCAGCGCCGCCGTCACAGCCAGGGTAGTGCTTTGAATACCAAAGATTGATGTATCCATATAAATCGTAATAGGTTTGAATTTTATTTTCTCGCTCTACAGAAACGCCACAAACGTCTCATCCACACCTCGTTAACCGCACGCAGCCAGCTAAGTGTGATTGAGACAACGCATTTCGTTGCGCAAAGATACAAAATCTTTTTCACTTTCGCCCCACCCCGCCACAACTAATTATTAACAAAGTTGAATCTGAGGCCACGAAAATCACTGCCAATGACACCGCAGCGCGCTCGGCAAAAAAACAAGAGGGACTCCCGCAACGGAATCCCTCCTGAATGATTAGTCGGACTGGTGGCCGATTATTTCACCACCTTCACAGCGCGCGTGGTGCCGTCGGACTGGACGCGCAACTCGATGTTCACGCCATCGAATGGAACGGCGCTCTCCTGGCCGGCCAGGTTCACATAGCGGCGAGCCACCGTGGAGTCGGTGTTGATGTCGGAAACAGCGGTCACCGGGCCATTGAGCGTGGAGCCGGTCTCGTACCAGACATAATACTGCACCTCGTCGGCAAGGGCATTGATCATGAGCGGCGTGAGCTGCACAAACTCGTTGGCCTCGGGGTCGTAGCTCATCACCACATCGCCCTCTTCGGTTCCGGCCTCATTGAGTCCCATCAGGAACATGTCGTAAGAATCGTAGTAGGCACCGAAGTATTGTCCCTTGGCAAACACATAGTTGTCACCCGCCTTGGTGCCCTTGATCCATGCCTCGGGAAGGTAGGAGCACAGCCCTTGCATGTACACATCGTCACCGTCGAAGCCCACGTTCACCTGGGCCGTGTAATCAGTGTAGGAGATTTGCTGGGTGGCAGCATCGTAGTGCAGCTGCTGAGCGTTGTAGGTGTAGACCTCGGTCTGCAGCCCGGCTGGAGGCACCACCACCTCCGGAACCTCGATTTCGCCTTTGTAGATGGTCATCGACTCCCAGTAGCCCCAGGGGTCGATGCCCTCGCTACCGTCATTTTCTACGATATAATTCTCAAGGGTAAACACATGGTTCTCGGCATCATAGTCAAACACGATGTCGGTCTCGGTTTCGCCGTCGTTGCTGCCCTTCATGTATTCATCACCGTAGTCATCGCCACCCACATATTGTCCGCTGGGAAGAATCACCTTGCCATCGGCAAGCGTGCCCTTCATCCACGCCTTCTCGAAGAAGTAGGCCAGGCCTTGGATATACACGTCGTTGCCGTCGAAGGCCACCTGTGTGGCAAACTCCTCGTCACTCGACCCCATGCTTGACGCAAATGAGCCGTTGATAATCCAGTCACTCTCAATAGTGGCAGTAGCCGGCGGTGTCACCAGGTCGGCCGAAGCTTTCTTGGGAGCTTTCTTGGCGGCACTCACGCGTGCCTTGACGGGCAGTTGAACGCCCAAGGTGCGGGCACATGCTTTTTGAGCCATTTCAGGACTCACATTGGCAAAAGTCACCGCTGCCATCATGACAGCCACAATCATTGTGTAGATTTTTTTCATAGACACTCTTTTTTAGTAAAACATTGAATAAATATTACAATCTTTAAATTATTTGGACAAAATTAGTAATATTTCTTCAAATTCCAAACCCAAACCATTAAAATCTTTTTTAGACCCCATCCCACACGAAAAAAGAGTGCCCTCCATGTGAAATGACCCCCAAAAGTTGGACGGGTTAAAAATTAATGGCTTAGAGAAAGAGTTCGGTATTGCACCGGGCTCTTTCCTTTTAACCTGGATTTGAT
>ONMF01000021.1 GCA_900318865.1 uncultured Prevotellaceae bacterium | reverse complement strand
TAGCGTGAGGGTTCCACCTCTTCCCATTCCGAACAGAGAAGTTAAGCCTCACCACGCCGATGGTACTGCGAAAGTGGGAGAGTAGGTAACCGCCCCCTATGCAAGCCCTGGTTCGTCAAGAGCCGGGGCTTGTTTTTTTATTATACCTTTTCCATGAGCTGTTCTATGCCGTGTTTCGACAGCTTAAGTTTGATGATGTTCCCGTTTGTGGCTTTCAAGGTGCATATCTGCAGCCGTTGGTCCAGGCGGTACACCATAGAGAGGTTGACAACGGTGCTGCGGTCGACACGGAAGAAATTGTATTGGCTCAATCGCCGTTCCAGCGACAACAGGCTCTCGAGCACGAGATTTTCATCCTCAAAGGTCACAATCTTTGCATAATTGCCATCGGCTTTGGCGTAGGCGATACTGTTACTTGAAATGATGAGTTTTCCGTTCACCGTTTTGAACACGAGATTGGCTGGCTTGAGTGGTTGCTTTTCGGTCATTGCCCGGTCCACGACTTTGGCAATGGCAAGTTCAAGCAATTCCTTGTCGATGGGTTTAAGCAGGTAATCAATGGCCGAGAGTTTGATGGCGCTCATCAAGTAATCACGGTCGGTGTAGGCCGTAGTGAAAATAACATAGGGCAGTGTGATGATTTGCTTGATTTCTTCGAGCAGCTGAATGGAATCGCGTCCACACAACTGAATGTCGAGAAAAAGCAGGTCGGGTCGGTTTTTGAGAATACTCTTGCGTGCGTCATCATAATTGTCGCATGAGTCAACAACCTCAATGGCGTGGCGATAGTCTTCAAGTTTGGCCAGTAGTGAGAGTCTTGGTAGCCGCTCGTCCTCAACAACAATAGTTTTCAGTTTTTTCATGATGATTTAATACTTAAAGTCGGCTGGGATCCAGATTTCAAAGCGAGTTCCGGCAGGAAGTCCCTGCGTGTCGGTTAGGTCGGTGACGTGTTGCTGGATTTTATGCAGGGTGTCGCGGTTGTAAAATTCGATTTGCTGTTGCAGGATTTTCAAGCCTTGCTTGGTCGAAAAACCCCTTGACTGCGCTGCCTCACTGCGCCCTACACCATCGTCGCTCACCGCTACCAGAACTCCTTGGACACCGTTGATGCCCATGCTGGAAATGTTCACCTCCACGGTGCCCACTCCATTTTTGGCCGCGATGCCGTGTTTCACGGCGTTTTGGCAATAAGTGTGAAGCAGCATGGTGGGTAGCAGCAGATTGCGGTCGACATCGGGAGCCACATTGATGTTGTAGTGCAACCTGTCACCGTAACGCAGTTTTTCCAGTTCCAGATAGGTTTTTACATAGGCCACCTCTTCGGCAATGGAGCGAGCAGGCCGGTCAATGTCGGAGAGGGTACGATTGGTGAAATCGGAATAGAGGTTCATATAATGCATGGCTTCGTCCACCGAATTATTCATCACAAAGTATTCAATGCTTGCCAGCACATTGGAGTGGAAATGCGGTATCGACTTGAGTCGCACAGCGCTCAGTTGCAGCTCTTTTTGTCGTTTTTCACGTTCGAGATGCTCCATGCGTCTTTGAGCCTGACGCTTCTCGAAGCGTCGGGTGATATTCCAAATCACAACAGAAAGCAGCGTGGCGAAGGTGAGCCACGCCCACCACTTCATATAGATGGGCTGGGGCTGCCTGATGATGGTGGATTCTTGGTTGTCGGCAAGCAAGTCTTGCGGTCTGAACGACATCATGTCCTCGAGTCCTGTGAGCCAAACGGTGCCGTCGGGTGCCTCGGCCATTGTGGCCATCTGCGGCTCGATGGTGGTAAAACCGTTTTGGGCGTCAAACCAATGGACCTGGCTTGCCTGCCCCCGGTCGTTGAGCCGCGCCACCATCATGCCGTCGATGGCGGCGGCGATGATGAAGCCTTTGGGCGAAAGATGAACAGCCCGGATTTCGTGTTCTTTAAGAATTGGCAATGCTTCGGTGACAACGCGCACCTTTCCATCGGTGATAGCGAACAGTGTGTCGCCCACGGCAAAGCACACTTTCCCCTTGCCGTCGCTCGCCATGGTGGTGATGACCTGCGAGGTGGGTGTGGACTTGACTTGCTTAATGACCGGTCTGGACAAATCATCCATGCCGGTGAGGCGATAAAGCCCGGGATTGGCACTGATCCACAGGTTGCCCTGTCCGTCGTCAACGGCGCACCAGGGACGCTTCAAGTCGCCGCAAATTGTGTCGAGCCGTGATGTGGCATCGTCAAAAGCGAGCACACAATTGCGGGTGCCCACGATAAGCCGCCCTTTATATTGCGAAACAAACAGATAGCGTTCATCGGGAAGCCCCAGCTTGCGCACGGTGCTACCCTGCACCTCCTCCACATCGCCATTTCCTGCGAGGTACACCTTGTGGCCAATGGCAACGGCACTGGGTGCGTAGAAATTCTGATAATCGGTCGCGACAGCCTTGCCATCGCAAATCACCGTGCCGTTGAGCGTTCCCATTATGAGATGATTGTCGCAAAAGGCAAGGGCGCGCACGATGTCGTTGGGGTCGGTCAATCGGTGATTCACAAAGTTGCAGTGGAAAAAGCAATAAGCCCCTTGATAGGTGGCAGCCCAGAGGCGATTCCATTTGTCGACAAAAATGCTTTTAATCATATTGAAACCAGTGGCCAACTGCTGCATGGGGGCTGCGGCGCGGCTGTCGTAGAGCCAAATGGTGTGCGAATCGGCAATGACAAAAAGTGCGTCACGGAACTGTCGCACCATCAATCCGTAGTCGGGTGCGTCGAAATGTTGCTCGCACACCTGTGTGAGGCCGGTATCATCCACGCGATAAACGCCGTCGGCAGCAAAGGCGTAGAGCGTGTCGCCCAAGGCCGACAATGAAAAGATGTCGTCCTTGCTTGTGAGTTTCACTGTGCCCGAATGGCTGGCGCGGAAAAGGCCGTCGGGGGTGGGCACATAGATGCCCGATGTGTGGATAAACATCTTGCGGTCGGGTGTCATGTCGTCGAAAATGGGCAACGTGGTGATGCGTTTCATTTTTTTCGACGTGACTTTGCATAGCACGCGATTTGTCTCGCTTTTGTCCTCAAGCAACACATAACCTGGTGGTAAATCGGCTGAGTTGAAGTTGTTGAGCAACAGCTGACCCTTTTTGTCAACGGGTATTTCGGTCACGTTCCTGTCACGGATACGCCATTGCCTGACGAAGCCCATGGCGCGTACGCGGCCATCCACTTCTTCAAAGTTGACAATGTTTTCCCGCCGTCCCCGCAGAAAAGGCGTCAATGTGAGGCCGTCGTAACGAACGAACCCCGACAATGTGCCGATGTAGATATAGCCTTCGGAGTCTTGCCACACGGTCTCGGTCTGCATCTGAGGCAGGCCGTCGATGGTGGTGAACCGACGAAAACTCAGGTTGCTTTCCACCATTGAAGCCGTCGAATAATCGGGTGGTGACACCATGGCGGTGGTGAACAGCCACAAAACCGTGGTGCAAATCACTGATAAAAGTGTGGTAATTCGTGTACTCATAATCACCACAAATATACGATTATAATTTCGTATCGCATTTAAATTTGATAGGCAGAACAAATGTTTTTTTTGTTCGTCACGGGAAAAGCGCATTCCGTCACTGGCAGTGGCCACTTCGTCAAAATGCGATGAAAGCGCAATGGCACTCTGAATCAGAATATTTAAATTTACAAAAATCAAAAGCAATGTAGAACCTTAAAATATGAAATTATGTCAAGATTATTTACTTGTTTGCTGTTCGCTGCCGCAATGCTAACAGCGGGCGCCTACGACTACAAAGTGGGCGACCTATGTTACAACATCAATGAAGACGGCAACACCGTGAGCGTTGCTCCCGAGAAAAGCAACGGCGGTTACACTTCGCTGAGCGGTAAGGTGACGATACCGCGCATGGTTCTTATCGAGAACCGCCCCTACACAGTGACTGCGATAGGCAGGAACGCATTCTACTATTGCAAAAACATCACCGAAGTAGTCATTGGTGATGCTGTGACCATCATCGACTCTTTTGCGTTCGAAGATTGCAGCGGCCTGACGAGCGTGACCTTTGGCCGCGTGTTGCAAGTCATCGGCTTCAGTTCATTCTCGGGTTGTAAGAGTTTGACAACGCTTGATATTCCGAAACCCGTCAAGGAAATAGGGGAGAGTGCGTTTGATGGCTGTACATCACTTACGACAATCACATTGCCATCCACGCTCCTCACGATAGGCAGGAGTGCATTTGCATATTGCTCTAAGGTGACGACCATCAACGGCGGAGAGAATGTGGAGAGAATGGGGCGTGGTGCCATTGACTACACAAAGTGGTACAGCAACCAACCCAAAGGTGTGGTCTATTTTGGCAAAGTGGCTGTGGGAGTAAGAGGCGATGTGCCCGAAACCATCACCTTCAAGGAAGGCATCGTTTCGATTGCCCCTTATTTCGTCAGCAGTGATTATCTGCTTCATGTTAATTTCCCGTCGACGTTGAAAGAGATTGGCGAGCAATCTTTCGAATTTTGCCGCGAGCTCAACAATGTCACCTTCCCGGCCTCGCTCGAGGTGATTGGCCCAACGGCTTTCGATGCGTGCATGGCTTTTACCGATGTGGTGATTCCCGACAATGTAACCACTATCGGTGACAATGCTTTCTCACGAAGCTCCAATATAACCAAAGTAACTATCGGCAAGGGAGTGACTTCAATTGGCCGGACCGCATTTACCAGCTGCACAGGTCTGCAGCAAATCTACTCTTTTCCCGACCCCGACCTTGTGGTGATGGGCAAAGACGTATTTTATCATGGCCCGTCGTCATCCTGTGTGCTCCATGTCAAGAGCGAATACTTGAGCAAGTATGAAACAGCCGACCAGTGGAAGAACTTCATGCCCAACATCGTGGGCGACCTCTCCGACGCACCCGCGGCTAAGAAAGGCGACGTGAACGGCGATGGCGAAGTGGGAATCGCCGATGTGACGGTGCTGGTGGATTTGATTTCCAATCGCTCGGAAAATGAGCGAAGCGATGTGAACGGCGACGGCGAGACGGGAATCCCCGATGTAACCGTGCTGGTGAGCCTGATACTGGAATCCTTGAGATGACAAATGCAGCAGCCTCTTCGTCAACTTCCACATGAACCATTAAACAAAAAAATATGAAAAAGATTATCTTATTCTTGCTGATGATTATCGCTTTTGCCGGCGCTCAGGCCCAGAATGCGATAGTGCTGAAAATGAAAGACGGCACCAAAAACGTGGTGTACCTGCGCGGCCCCGAGACTTCGCCCACGATGGTTCCCTATGTGACCTTTGAGGAGGGAGATGTCGTGATTCGCGGCGACCATGAGTTACGCATGGCGATGGCCGATGTGCAAAACTACGTCTACACCGACACGCCCAACGGCATCGCCACAATCGGTGGCACCACGCCCATTGTGCAGTTTAAGCAAAACGAAATCTCCATCGCCCGGCAGCCACAAGGCACCGAGGCGGCGGTCTACACCGTCGGCGGCTCGCTGGTGCGGAGCGTGGCGTGCCAGGGCGGCGATGCGACAATCTCTCTTGACGACCTCCCGCAGGGAGTGTATTTGATAAAAGTGGGAAGTGTAACCTATAAATTTCTGAAACGATGAAACGTACGATAGTTTTTCTTGCGCTGCTCGCCTCGCTGGCGATGCAAATCGCGGCACAGCAAGTGCTTTATTTCCACTATAAAAACGGCAACTCGTTTGCCTGCGAGGCCGATGACATCAGTTTCATCACCTACGATATGTCGCCCGGCAGTGTCATCTACGACACTCAGGTGATTTATTTCAAGGACAACACCTATCAGGAGATAGCCCTCAACGACGTGGACAGCGTGGGCTTCAACGCGCCGGCGCCCAAGCTGGCCAGCGGTGGCGTGGTGCTCGATGCCGGGTATGAGGGCTATATTATCCGTGGCGACACCGTGTCGTTCACTATGCGCAAGGACACGCCCGCGGCGCTGCGGCCCAAAGTGGGCAACGTGGTGGGCAGCACTTGGGACAACACGGTGTTTGAGGATGGCATCGTGGCCCGCATCACCGGTGTGAACGAGACCTCCGAAGGCTATGTCTATACCTGCGAGAAAGCCGGCATCGACGACCTTTACGACGAGATTTTCTACTACGGCTATGGCAACATCTATCAGCAGGAAGGCAGCGAATCGGCACCGCGACGTGCCGCTGGCGGCTGGACGCTCAAGAGCGGCATGGATCTGTGGAACAAAACCATTGATATCTGCCCGCCCACACTCACGGTTGATGACTACACGGTGGGCTTTGCTTCGCACACCTCCACCAAAGGCAAGGTGAAGATGTATATCCACAAGCCCCGAGGCGGCAAGCTGTTTGCCCGGTTTAATTTTTCGGCCGACTTAGAAGCCTCGTTAGAGGCATCCATCGCGGGTCGCAACAATAGTTCCAAGGTGAACCCGATTGCCTCTTTTCCGCTCGGAATCATCGCCACCCCCATCCCCATTCTGTTTTTTAAACCCGAATTGCAGCTGAACTGGTATTTCGATGCAGTTGCCGAGATGAAAGGCTCATTCAAGGCTTCGATGGATTATGAAGGAGAGGTGGAAGTGAAAATGGAAAACGGCGAGTGGACGGCGAAGGCATTGAAAAACCAGTTTGATGCCGGTGTCGACGAGTTCTCGCTCTCCATCAACGGCTGGTACGGTATCGGGCTTGAGCCGAAGATTTTCGTGTCGGTGAGTGGCACCAAGACCGGCATCGGCCTCGCCAACCGCACCGGTGTGCAATTGACCGGCAGTCTGAAGATGAATTTCAGGGACTATCTTGCCGACGGGTCGCTCTACGAAAGCGTCAAGGATTCCAAACTCACCCTGTCGCTCCCCGTTAAAGGCATTTTGAGCGCTCAGGCGGGGTTGTTCGGCACAAATGATAAGGCGGCGGCTTCGTTGACCTTCGTGACACAGAACCCCACGCTCTACGAGGGTTACATGCTGCCCGATTTCAACTACATGGCCGCCGACGACATCGGTGGCGGCAAATATCAAGCCACAGCCACCCTCACACCGCGTGAATTGTTGCCGTGGGAAAAGATTCAAATCGGCTTTGCGGCATTCGACAGTGACAACCAGCTCGTCGAGAAAAAGTATGTCGACACTTATTCGGTCAGCAACAAACCCAGTCTTATCAGCACCACTTTTGACCTCACGTCGGGGCAGGACTACACCATTGCGCCCATTCTCAATATATTTGGCCATGATATGCGTGCCGACCGCTCCACCCCCGTTGTTCCCGGCGAGGCGGTGGATTTGGGATTGAGTGTGAAGTGGTCGAGCACCAATGTGGGGGCAGAGCATATCTATGAGCGCGGTTACTCTTACCAATGGGGCATGACCATTCCTTCGCACCTCTATAATTACACCATGCATATAGTGTTCCCCGTTGGTGTTACCGCTCCGTCCGACATCAGCGGCAACAGCGCCTACGACCCCAGCGTGAGTTGGGGCGAAGGGTGGGCGATGCCCACTCTTGCCCAATGGGAAGAACTCTTAGAGCGGTGCACCATTGAGGTTGTGGGCGCCATTCCTCGTCCGGACTACCTGTATCCCACTGTGGGTGTGAAGGTGACAGGTCCCAACGGGAACCACATCTATATTCCCGCCAATGTGGGCCACTGGACATCTACGGCCCGCAGCACGAGCGACAATAACTATGATGCCTATTACGTGGGCTTCAGGGTGAACGGAAATCAAGTGACCATTGAAAAAAGTGTAAGAGGCGCTTCGGGCACCTATCTGATTCGCCCCGTGTGCTCACAATGACGATTTTATGATTATAACCCCTAAATGCACGATAAAATGATGAAAACAAAGATTTTTTTGACACTAAGAGCAATGCTGCCGTCACTACTGCTTGCAACCAGCCTCTCGGCCGGTGCCGATTCTTTCCAATGTATTGATTTGGGTTTGCCCAGCGGTACGTTGTGGGCCACATGTAACGTCGGGGCCGCCCGCCCTTCTGATGCGGGCCTGTTTTTTGCCTGGGGTGAGACAACGGGGCACGAAGCCGACCCTTCCGACGGATATTTGTTCAACTGGGAGAACTACCTGTGGGCTGAAGTGATAGGTGAAGACACCTATTTCACCAAATATTGCACCGATAGCAGCCGTGGGCTGGACGGGTTCAGCGACGGAAAAACCGAACTCGATCCTGAAGATGATGCGGCCTATGTGAACTGGGGCAGCCAGTGGCGTATGCCTTCCAAAGAACAACAAGACGAGCTGAAAAGCGAATGCACATGGACGTGGACCACCATGGACGATGTCAATGGCTATGAAGTGACCGGGCCTAATGGCAACAGCATCTTCCTGCCCGAAACGGGGTGGCGTATCGACGATATGCTGCTGGAGGGTGGTGCCTTCTGGTCGCGGTCGACCGATCCTGAGTCGGATGGCGGTGCCTTTTACATTGGCTTCGACAGCTGGGGTGAGTATATCTATGGTGGCAGGCTCGACGGCCAATGCGTGCGGCCGGTGGTCAACACAGAGCAAACGGAGGTATATGCCATTGATTTGCCGAGTGAGTTTGAGCATGGCATGGTTTATTGCGACAAACAGAACGCGGCTGAGGGCGAGACGGTGACTTTGACGGTTGTTGCCGATGAGGGCTATGAACTGGAAACGCTCACCGTTACCACCATTGATGATGCCGCCCCCGGCAGTGCTGTTGCCCTGCTGCCTCGCCGCGCCAATGTTGATTTCACTCCGGCCGGTGAGGGCATCTACACCTTTGAGATGCCGGCAGCGCCGGTAACCGTTATTGCGTCGTTCAAGGTGGCCGCCGCCACGGGAGTAGCCGATATTTGTGTCGGCAAGGCGGGCAGTGGCATCCGCTACAACGTGATGGGACAGCGTGTGGACGGCAGCTACCGGGGCATTGTGATTGAGGATGGACGCAAGTTTGTGTCTGAAGGCAACCAGTGACAATCGGTCAAGACGGCATCTGCCGGCATGAAACAGATGGCGTGTTAATAATCGTTCATTCAGGGAGTCGCGACCCAGCAACGGGTCGCGGCTCCGTTTTTTTATTTAATTAAGAATTGTTTTCCGCCGAAATAATGTAATTTTGTAAATTGCAATCAAATCTAACTGACATGAAACGCTTATCAGTCATATTTGCAACATTATTGGTGGTGCTTGCAGCAACGGCGGCAACGGCCGATTATGCGCAAGCCACATTTCCCGAGCTGACGCACGACTTCGGAACCATCAAGGAGGCGAAGGGGCCGGTGACAACGACCTTTGAGTTTGTCAACACGGGCAATAAACCGCTGATAATTGTCGAGGCCATGGCGTCGTGCGGCTGCACGAGGCCTGAGTATCCCACCCGGCCCATCAAGCCGGGCAAGAAAGGGAAAATCTCGGTCACTTACAGTCCGATAGGCCGCCCGGGTGCTTTCCGTAAGACCATCAAGGTGAAAACCAACGGCCGCGAGCGTGTGACCACACTCACCATCACCGGGACGGTGGTGCCTAAATAATCATAGCTTGTGAAACGCTGGGCTTGTATAGTGTGTGGCGCGGCCTTTGCCGTGGCCGCAATGGCGCAGGGGAGGGTGGTGTTGCCCCTCACCAAGCACGACTTCGGTGTCATCCATGAGGCTGAAGGCAAGGTGTCGTGTGCCATGCCCGTGATCAATGGGGGTGATGAGCCGCTGGTGATTGCCGCTGTGCGCGCCTCGTGCGGCTGCACGGCAACCGATTTTCCGCGCACTCCCATCGCTCCGGGCGACACTGCGTTTGTCACCATCACTTATAATCCCGCGGGCCGTCCGGGCGACTTCACCAAAAGCGTACTTATATTTACCGACGTCGAGCCGCGGCGGTCGCAAATCACCATCACCGGTACGGTGATTGCCGCTCCCGAGTCGCTCGACGAGCACTATCCGGTGGCGGCCGGCAGTCTGCGGCTGGAGAGCGCCAATGTGCCGCTGGGCGAAGTCCTGCGTGGCAAGACGCGCAATGCCTACATCCGCGGCATCAATGCCTCGACCGATACCATCGTGGTGAGCGTGTCGGGCGGCGGGCCGGCCATCGATGCCGATGCCGCGCCCGATACCGTGCCGCCAGCCGCCACAGTGGCGGTGACGGTGCACTACGATGCCGCCCGCGCGCCGCTGTGGGGCTTTCATGCCGACTCGTTGCATGTGAGCAGTGTGCCGCTGCACGGCGGTGCAGGCACGGCGGCCGCCACTGTGCATGTGATGGCAGTGGTGGTGGAGGATTTTTCGAAAATGACCGAGCAGCAGCGCCGCTCGGCTCCGGTGGCCACCCTCAGTTGTGACAATCGTCTCAACTGCGGCCCCCTTGCCGCCGGTGTGCCGTCCACATGCCGCTTCACGGTGAAAAACACCGGCCACGACCGCTTGTCGCTGCGCCGGTTGTGGTCGCCGTCGCGGGCTGTTACCGCCACGGCCGACCGCTCCGAGGTCAAGCGCGGCAAGGAAGCCACGATAACGGTCACGGTCGACCCTGCCCTGGTCGACGCACCGCTGCTCAACACCACGCTCACCGTCATCACCAACGACCCCGAGCACCCTCGCCAGGTGGTGCGTGTGGTGGGTGAAATAATCAATGATTCACGACAATGAATAGCAACAAACATAATAATCCGTCGCAGCACATCGACGAGCATGTGCATCATCCCGAGAACGACAGCCAGTATGCCGGCCTGCAAGTCAATGCAGGAGTGGAGCAGCCCCCCATGATCAATCCCTACCTGAAGCGCCGCCGGCGGCCACAATTGTCGGTCAACGACTATGTGGAGGGCATCCGCAAGGGAAACACCGCTGTGCTGGGCCAGGCAGTGACCCTGGTCGAGAGTTTGGTGCCCGAGCATCAAGTGGTGGCTCAGGAAGTGATAGAAAAGTGCCTGCCTTTTACCGGCCACTCGCAGCGCATCGGCATCACAGGTGTGCCCGGTGCCGGCAAGAGCACGTCGATCGACGTGTTTGGCATCCATGTGCTCAAGCGTGGCGGAAAGTTGGCCGTGCTGGCCATCGACCCCAGCAGTGAGCGGTCGAAAGGTTCGATTTTGGGCGACAAGACGCGCATGGAGCGCCTCGCCATTCATCCCAAGGCGTTTATCCGCCCTTCCCCCTCGGCCGGCTCGCTGGGCGGCGTGGCCCGCAAGACGCGCGAAACCATCGTGCTGTGTGAGGCTGCCGGCTACGACACCATCTTTGTGGAGACGGTGGGAGTGGGGCAGAGCGAGACGGCTGTGCACTCCATGGTCGACTATTTCCTGCTCATTCAGCTGGCAGGCACCGGCGATGAGTTGCAGGGCATCAAGCGCGGCATCATGGAGATGGCCGACGGCATCGTCATCAACAAGGCCGACGGCGACAACATCGAGCGCGCCAATCTGGCGGCGGCCCAGTTCCGCAACGCGCTGCATCTGTTCCCGATGCCGCCCAGCGGATTTCTGCCCGAGGTGATGACCTACAGCGGCTACTACGAGCTGGGAATCGACAGGGTGTGGGACATGATAGACCGTTACTTTGCCCATGTGCGCGCCAACGGCTACTTTGAGGCGAAACGCCGTCAGCAGGAGAAGTACTGGATGCGCGCCACCATCAACGAGCAGTTGCTGGCCCGGTTCTACAACGACGACGACGTGCAGCGCCTGCTGGAGGCCAAGGAACAGATGGTGCTGGGCAACCAGCAGTCGTCGTTCATCGCGGCTTCCGAAGTGCTGAAGTTTTATTACGACAAAATGAAATAATGAAGATTTACAGATATGATACGCAAACTTTTATCCATCCTGATGCTGGCGGCCGTGGCAATGCTCGGCATGCAGTGCAGCACGGTGTCGAAACTTGAGAAAGAGGCCTATCAGGTGCGTTACCTGCCGCTGAACAACTACTTTGTGCGCAACGACATCGAGGCCACCAAGCTGCAAAAACTCATCATTACCAACGAGACCGACTTCCGCTCCTTTTTTGGCGAGGCGGCTGTCATGGGGCGGAACGGGCATCCTACGCCGGTTAATTTCAAGACGGAGTATGTGCTGGCTGTCATTCTTCCCGAGACCGACCGCTCTACCGATGTGACCGTGCTCGATGTGCTTCAAAACGGCAATTCCGTGATTTTCAATTATCATGTGGAGCGTGGCGAAAAAAACAGCTATCGCCTTGTCCCGTTCGCGGCCGTGTCGCTGCCCAAACCGCGCACCACACAGAACATGGAGTTTTATTTTAACAAGAAATGACCATGGACAAGCAATACACCTACCGTTACCCGCATCCCGCCGTCACTACCGACTGCGTGGTGTTCGGTTTTGACGGTGTGAAGCTCAATGTGTTGCTGGTGGAGCGCGGCAACGAGCCCTATAAGGGCGCATGGGCCTTCCCGGGCGGATTTCTCGACATCGACGAGGATGCGCCCGATGGCGCGCGCCGGGAACTGCTCGAGGAAACCGGGCTCCAAGTGACCAACATCGAGCAGCTGGGTGCCTTTACCCGTCCCGACCGTGACCCCCGCGAGCGTGTCATTTCCATCGCCTTCTTCACGCTGGCGCGCACATGCCCTGTGAGCGGTGCCGATGATGCCGCCCGCGCGCAGTGGTTCCCCATCGACCGTGTGCCGCAGCTCGCCTTCGACCACCGGCTGATTTTCGAGCAAGCTCTGGAGCGGATGTCGCACTACCTGAAGCTCAAAACCGGCAATTTCCTGTCGGATGATTTCAACTACGATGAAATCGACATGATTTACTATGCCACACTCACGCGGTAGTGTTAACAAGAGTTTAAATTTGCCGGTGTTTCCACCAAAACAGTAAAACAATGTTAAATCGATACAAATTTGTGCTTGAAAATTATGTTGTAAAACATATTTGTACTATTTTTGCATTGGTTTTTCATGGTATTAGTTTTTAAGGTTATGAAATTCCAGGCGCCGTGAGGCGGTTGCGCAATTTCATTGTTTAAGGTTTATGTTAATGGTATTATGGTTAATTAGTTAAGCAATCCCCGACGTTGAGTCGAGGATTTTTTTTGTGCCATGTGTGCAGGCACAGGCATTCTGTCTCGCTTCCATCCTGCCTAAATCCTTGCGCCCCCCCTTGGTAGAGAGGTGACGACGAGTGGGCATGGTTCTCTCCTCATTACGCCAGGGCAAGCAGGGCACTTGCATCCCCTTGCATGAGCTGTTGTCCCCATCCCCAGAGAATGACGGTTGCCGGAACATATTGCCCGTGGTGGCCGCCGTGGTGGCGCTGATGCTGGCCGTGGCCGCATGCGGCCATGGCGGCATGACCGAGCAGGCCGCGCACGCCGCCGTCGGCACCGTCGAGGCCCACTACAAGGCCTACGCCACCACCGACCCCCTGGCCGAGTGCTACCCCGACCAAAGCCCCTACGCCCACTGCGCCAACAACCCCGTCCGCAACATCGACCCCACAGGGATGGATTGGATTACCGCCAACTATGATGGTGAACATTTCTTCTTTTTTGATGAACGGATAAAGAATCAGGACGATGTGGGCAAGTTTGAAAAACATCAAAGATAACAATTTGGAGATGAGATATGTAAATTCCATTATATCTTCATGGTACACATTCCAGATATTATTTTATCTCGTATGTGGCATTAATTTACTCCCTTCTGAATTTGCGATTTTTCCATTTTGTGTTTCGCTTTTTTTGATGATTAATCTGGCAATCTGTTATAAATGGACGACCTTAGGCTTAATAATAAATGCTATATTACATATATGTATTGTATGTTTAGTGATAGGACTCTTTAATGTATTTTTTCTTGCCATAACATTTTTCACGATTATTGTGATATGGGTAATTGTCACATTCTTCAAAAGTAATAAAGAAAAAAGATACATGATAATTTCATATGGCATGGCTTTATTTATGATTCTTTTTAATGTTCTTCCTTATTATCTATATGATGGTTTTAGCATATATGATACCTTTTTTATATTGTTGTCAATTATAACAGCAATAAATGCAATTATTCCATCGTTATATCTTTGGTATGAATCAGTTAAATAAATATAGCGTAAAAGATGAAAATAACAAAGAATACTTTGGAATAGCTTTGAACAAAAAAAGGCTGTTGAGCAAGAAATGCGCATTAATTCAATTAAACAAATATTGAAAGGTACTTTAAACGCCCAAAAACCATGAAGCCTTTATATTTGGTATTACGTTTCTATTTCATATTTGCGTTTATGATGATATTGATTCACATTATAGACGTATATCTGTTCGGTGAATCTTCATTCAAATTTGATTCCTGGTTTGTGTTCGTGGTTTTTGTTATCGCACTATTTATTAGCCCCGTTAATACATTGGTTGCACTCGCAATAAAAAAGACTCGATTTGACCCAGATATTTTTCACAAACAATGGATTCCTGTTTTAGAAGCTATTATTATCTATTTGTTAGTTTCGTTAGACGATTATTTGCTTACTGCGATGAAGATTAAACATGGAGTGGAGTATGTAAATGACAAATGGTATTTTAGTTCTATCTTTTTGTTTATTGTAAATTGTTTAATTGTTCTTATTATATATACGTTGCATTTGAAAAAATGGAAGACTAAATGACCACTGCTTATTTGCATCATAAGGTCTGTTTTGCCTGTTTTTGTCATTTGCAGCCTTAGGATTTCTAATAGATTCATAGTATTGGATAATGATGTGACATTGCCTCCCGGCGCGGCTCAGCCCCCGCCAGGAGGATTCTTTCGGGGGTGGACAATCGGAGCGTTTTCAACATCTTGAAACTGTTATAAAAGGGCGGAAGAATTCTCTAAAAGTCGTATTATTTTGTCATTGTTTAGGAAAATACTAACTTTGCCGACTGAAACAAAATGTGAAAGTAATGAAGAAGTTATTTTTTACGCTCGGCCTGGTGGCCTTGATGAGCGTGACGGCCGCCGCCGAGAAGGTGGTGCCCATCAGTTACGGAAATTTTGACCAGTGGGTGACCCGCCACATCAAGGAGTCGGCCGTGATAGGCGGCCAGACCAAGACGGTGTATGCCATCGGTCCCACTCAGACCATAGAAGGTGCCAAGCCTTACCACAGCAGTAAATCGCCCTGGGGCTCATCGAATGTTTACGCCAAAGTGATGGGCGTGGTGAAGACGAGCAACGCCGTTTTCCCCGACACTCACGGCAGCGGCAAATGCGTGAAGTTGACCACGATGCTCGAGCATGTGAAGGCCATGGGCATCATCAACATGGATGTGCTGGTGAGCGGCACCATCTTCCTGGGACGCATGATTGAGCCGCTGACGAGCACCAAGAGCCCTTACAGCAAGATGGAGATGGGCGTCCCGTTCACGGGCCGTCCGTCGCACCTGCAATTTGACTACAAACTCACCGCCCCGCTGGGCGACCGCACCTATTCATCGGGCTTCGGCTCCAAGAAAACCATCCGCGGCCGCGACTATGCCGAGGTGTTCATCCTGCTGCAGCGTCGCTGGGAGGACTCGAAAGGCCGGCTGCACGCTGCCCGCGTGGGCACCGGCCGCATGCGCCTGGGCGCCAGCACCGCGTCGTGGGTCAACGGCTACCGCATTCCCGTGAAGTACGGCGACATCACCAAGCAGCCCGGTTTCCAGTCCTATCAGGGCCTCATCCCCAAGGAGAAGTCCTATTATGCGCGCAACAGTAAGGGCAAGATGGTGCCCGTGGTGGAGGAGCAGTGGGACGACCCCAACGCCACTCCCACCCACATGCTGGTGATGGTGTCGAGCGGTTGCGGCACGGCTTATGTGGGAACCGTAGGCATGACGCTGTGGGTCGACAACATCGCGCTGGTGTACAAGTGAAAAACTGCCTCGCCCGGTCATGAGAATAGCCATCATCAACGGCCCCAACCTGAATCTTGTGGGGCGCCGTGAGCCCGAGATTTACGGTCATGAATCGCTCGATTCCTATCTGGAGCGGCTGGTTCAGGCCTATGCCGGCGTGGACTTCACGCTGTACCAGAGCAATCATGAGGGCGACCTCATCGACGAGTTGCAGCGTGTGGGGTTCGACGTGGACGGCATTGTGCTCAATGCCGGCGCCTATACCCACACCAGCATAGCCCTGGCCGATGCCATCAGAGCCATCACGGCCCCTGTGGTGGAAGTGCACATCAGCGACGTGCTGAGCCGCGAGCCTTATCGCCGCGTGTCGATGATTCGTGATGCCTGCGTGACGATGATAGCAGGCTACGGCCTCGACAGCTACCGCCGTGCCGTGGACTGGTTGCTCGCCCATCCCGCCAAGTCATGACCGAGGAGCTGGAACAATACATCCTGCGGCACATCGATGCCGAGCCCGAGCATCTGGCCCGGCTCGACCGCGACACGCACCTGCAGCTGCTTTATCCGCACATGTGCTCGGGGCATCTGCAGGGGCGCCTGCTCAAGATGCTGGTGCGCATGGTGCGCCCGCGGCGCGTGCTGGAGATAGGCACCTACAGCGGCTATTCGGCGCAATGCCTGGCCGAAGGCCTTGTCGAACCCGGTGCCGTGGTTCACACCGTTGACATCGACGATGAGATAGAGGACTTCGTCGTGCGCCATCTGGAGCATAGCCCTGTGGCCGGCCGCATCCATCTGCACCAGGGCGATGCGCTGAAGGTGGTGCCGGCGCTGACCGACGAGCCGTGGGACCTGGTGTTTATCGATGCCAACAAGCGCTCGTATGTCGATTTCTATGAGATGGTGCTGCCCCTGGTGCGTCCCGGCGGGTTTATCGTGGCCGACAACACGCTGTGGGCAGGCAAGGTGGCCGAGCCCGCCTCCGGCAGCGGGCGTGTGGACGCACAGACCGTGGGCATTGACCGCTTTAACGATGTGGTGGCTGCCGACCCCCGCGTGGAAACAGTGCTGCTGCCGCTGCGCGACGGCCTCACCATCCTTTACAAGAAACCCTGACCCTGCTGCCGCTGCGGCCGTTTTTTTGCCCTCCAAGGTTGGCGTAAATCAAAGATTTTGACTAATTTCGCTGCCAAGAAAACCGAACGATTAAAAATCAAACGATATCATACAATCCCATGCAATCGACCCGACTCGAAAAAATAGCCCGTCTCATTCAGAAAGAACTGAGTGAAATCTTCCGCCAGCAGACCGCTAAAACCCATGGCGTGATAGTGAGTGTGAGCTCGGTGCGCGTTTCGCCCGACCTGAGCGTGGCGCGTGTGCACCTGAGCGTGTTTCCCAGCGAGCAAGCGCAGGAATTGCTGGGCAACATCAATGCCAACGTGCGTGCCGTGCGCGCCGAGCTGGCCCAGCGCACCCGCTACCAGCTGCGCCGCACGCCCGAGCTGACATTCTACCTCGACGATTCGCTCGACTATATCGAGCACATCGACAGCCTGCTGCATCCCGAAGGCACCATCCCGCCAGCCGACCCGCAGCAGTAATCGACTTGCTATCCCTCACATCGCATTGCCACCATGTCGCTGCCACTGAAGATAGCCCTGCGGTACTTGATGTCGAAGAAAGCACACAACGCGGTGAACATTATCTCCGTGGTGTCGGTGTGCGGCATCGTCGTGGCCACAATGGCGCTTGTGTGCGTGCTCAGTGTGTTCAATGGTTTTCGCGGCCTCATCATGGGGCGGCTGGCCATGCTCGACCCCGAAGTGGCCATCACCGCCGCGGTGGGCAAGACCATAGCCCGCCCCGACAGTGTGCTGGCCGCCGTGACAACGGTGCCGGGCGTGGAGCGCGCCGTGGCCGTGGTCGAGGACCAGGCCCTGGCCGTTTTTGCCGACTACCAGATGCCAGTGCGGCTGAAGGGCGTGCCCGACGACTACGACCGCATGTGCGCCATCGACACGCTCATGGTGGACGGCATGTGGACGCTGCACGACGATGTGTCGACCTATGGCGTGGTGGGCGTGGGCCCCGCGCTGCAGTTGCATGTGCGGCCGGGCTACCTGCGTATGCTGCAATTCTATGCCCCGCAGCGCCGCGGGCGTGTGAACCTGGCTAATCCGATGGGAGCATTCAAGGCCGATTCTCTCTTTGTGGCCGGCGTTTTTCAGCTGCAACAAAACAGCTACGACACCGACCTGATTTACGTGCCCATCGACATGGCACGCCGCCTCTTCGACCGCGAGCAGGAGGCCACGCAAATCGAGCTGCGCCTGGCGGCCGGTGCCGACGTGGGGCCGGTGCTGCGCGCGGTGCGGCAATGTCTTGGCCCGTCGTATACCGTGCGCGACCGCCTTATGCAGCAAGCCACAGCCTATCGGCTGGTGAACATCGAGAAATGGATGGCCTTCCTGCTGCTGGGATTTATTTTGCTCATCGCCACCTTCAACGTCATCAGCACGCTCTCGCTGCTCATCATCGAGAAGGACGACAGCATCCACACGCTGCGGTGGCTGGGAGCCTCCAATCGGCAAATCAGCGCCATCTTTGTGGCGCAGAGCTGGCTCATCACCCTGGCGGGCGCTGCCACGGGCGTGGTGCTGGGGCTGCTGCTGTGCCTTTGCCAGCAGCATTTCGGCTGGCTCAAGCTGCAAGGCGACCCGGCCAGTATGGTGGTGCATGCCTATCCAGTGCAAGTGGTGTGGACCGACCTGCTGATGGTGCTGGCGATGGTGGCGGCGGTGGGCGCGCTCACAGCCTTTGTGGTGTGGCTCACGATGCGCCGTCGCTTGCGTGCTGTGTCCACGCGCGCATGACCTACCCGCTCGAAACTTTATTGAAAGATTGTGGCTTTTCGAAGGATTTTACTTGATAATGTGTAGAATCTTGTATATCTTTACATGATTTTTTGTGGAAAAAGGACAATACATTAAACTTGAAAAACCAGAAAGACTATGAAAACAGACAGAGTGATGAGGCGATGTGCGGCGGCCGTGGTGCTGCTGTGCATGGCGTGCGGATGGTCGACGGCCCATGCCATCACCATCAAAGTGAAAAAGGGAGGCACCGCGCCCTATCTTCATGCGTGGAATGATAGTGGCAACCTGCTGGGTCCCTTTCCTGGAACTCAGTTTACCGAAAAGGATGCCGACGGCTTCTGGACCATGGACGTGACGGGCTCGGAGGTGAACATCATCTTCAGCATGGGCAGCAGCGGCCCGCAGACGGGCGATTATCTCAACATCTCGGGCGTGAACGGCGTGGCCAAGTTTATTTATGACGGTTCCACCACAGCCTATGGCACTATGCCCGAAGGGGTCACCTATCAATCGGGCAAAGTGGCTTATTTTATCTGTCCTCCCGGATGGGATGGAAACATCAAGAGCAAAATCAAGCATAACGGCTACGAGGAAGAGCACACGATGACCAAAATCGGCACCGATGGCGCAGGACTTGATGTCTATGCCGACTTGAAATTCACAGAATGGGGCGACACACCGCAATACATTCAGTTTTATGACGGAAGCAATCACTATTGCGAGTATATGGCCTATAGCCAGGGTGGATATTTTGACACCCAAAAGGCCGTGGCCCATTTCATGGATTTAAATGCCTCGGATTTTCCCGATGAGAATTTCCGCAATGCCCTCGGGTCGACAGTTGTCACTGGTGCTTTCTGCCCCAATAACATCACCCACCTCGACGTGAGCAACAGAGGAATCAGCAACCTCACCGGAATTCACCTTTTTACCAACCTCATTGAGTTGAATGCCTCCAACAACAACCTGACGTGTTCCACAAGCGACCGGTCGAAACTCAATCTGAGCAACAATATCAACCTGGAAACGCTCAACGTGAGCGGCAACAGCGGCATTACGTCGGTCGACCTGGCTGCGCTCACCGCTTTGCAACATCTTGAGATAAATAAATGCAACATTGATGATAGCCAAACGTTTGCTCCCGAGAATCACCACACCGCCCTCACCTATCTCGACATGAGTGACAACCCCACCGTGAAAGGTTTTTCCTGGCACCAATATCTGCCCAACTTGGAAACACTGAAGGCAGATAATGCCAACCTCAGGGCTGCCGGTTTCAACTCAGATGTCAATCATTTTGCCGGTATGAGCAAACTCAAATATTTGGATTTGGGACATAATCCGCTTGTCACCAGCATCTATCTAACAGGAGCCCCCAATCTCGAGACGCTCATTCTCAATGGCAACACCGAACTGCAGGATGCCGACAACACAACCCATCTGAAAGGCATCACCAGCCTGCATCTCAAACGCCTGGAATTCACCGACGTGGATTTGGCCACGGCTACGCTGATTTCCGACCTGGCCAATTCCAAGTCAACCCTTGAATACCTGGATTTGAGCCGTGCCACGATGCATGCGCCGTCGATGTCGGGCTTCACGGCACTCACCACCTTCAAGGCAGCCGGGAACTACAACCTGACCAGCGGTTCAAACCACATCAGTATGACCACGCTCACTATCAACGACTCGCCGCTGCTTTCGTCGATTGATGTGAGCGGAAACACGGCCCTCGAGACGCTGAATCTCACCAACATCGGCCGCGACAACAGCAATATCGACGGCCTGTTCACCGGTCTTGCCGACTGCACCGCCCTGGAGATGATCAATCTCGACGGCAACAACTTCACGAGCGTGCCGGCCTTTGGCCACGACACCTACACATCGATCAAGCTCAACAAGAACCAGCTCACCAGCATCGACATGACCGGTGCCGACCCGGGCGTGCGCTTCCTCTATGCCGAGCAGAACAACACATTCCCGGCCAACTATGAATTGACCGCCGAAAGTGCCGGGCCGCTGCACGGCTTGGACTTGGGTAACAATGGCCTTACATCGTTCTCGGCCATCGGCACCAACCTCTCGGCCCTGATGGTGGGCGACAACGCCGCCATGACCACCTTGACGCTGCGCAGCAACCCCAACCTGACCAAGACCACCACAGCCACCACCATGAGCGAGGGCAGTGGACTCTATCTGCTGGGTAACACCAATCTGGTGACCCTGGACCTGGAGAGCACAGCCGATGCGCCGGGTGCGTTCAACAGCCTGGGTGCCAGCGGCTCGCTGGCCGGGTTGACCAAGGTGAAGACCCTGAAGGCGGCGTATAACCGCCTCACCACGTTCTCCAACGCCACCTCGCTGCCGGCTTCCTCTTACAAAAATATTGAGAAGAACAACACGGTGGTGCAGGTGCCGGCTGTTGCCGCGCACCCCGACCTGCCCAATCTTGAGGCGCTCACCGCCTTGGAGTGGCTCGACCTGAGCCACAACGCCCTGTGCGACTCGGTGCACCTTTACAAAAACACACAGCTCAAGCACCTCGATGTGAGCCATAACCAAGTCATTACCCACAACCCCGACAAGGGCAAGGTGAATGGCTCGTTCATCAGCACGAGCACCATTGCCAACGAGATTGCCCAGGGCAATCGTGACCACAAGCCCTACCTGTGGATTGCCGCCACTCAAAGCAACGTGGAGCCTTACACCGGTGACCAGAACGACACCATCGGGGTCTATCACATCGACTTGAAGAAGAACCCGCTGGTGGAGTACATCAACATCAACAACACCGGCATCGAGTACACCGCGCTGCATCATTATTACACCTACAACACGCGCTACATCTGGATTCAAGATTGTGCCGCGCTCAAGGAATTTTATGCCGACAATAACGGCATGCGCGCCTTCGGCGTGAGCCATAACCCCAACATAGAGCGCATCAGCGGCCGTGGCATGCGAGGTGCCGACAGGGTGATCATGCAGGGTAGCATCAACCTGCATGGCGAGAATTGCCCCAATCTGCACTTTGCCGACTTCCGCGACAGCCAGTTCGACAGCATCGGCACTTGTTTTACCCCCGCGCTCGACACGCTGCTCATCTCAGGCAACCCCATCCAGTATCTCGACTTCTGCCGCACAGGTGCTTCCGGTTCGAACACCTTGGCACCGAACTATAATCTGGTGTATGTAGACGCCAGCGATTGCACCGTCGACAAGCGGCAGAGTGCCGTTTATCCTAATGGAACACCCATCGATGAGGTGGGGGTGGACGATGCCACACGTGCCGCATCGGGCCTGCTGCAAGTCAACGCCAACGAACTGCCGCATCTCAAGGTGCTCAAGTTGACGGGTGACACCGAGCTGAAGAACATCTATGCGCATGATGACGCGGTGTTGCCGGGATTTGAAGGCCTTGAGACATGCAGTGCGCTGCAGACGCTGCATGCCTACAACGACCCGGCCATCGGTCAGGCAGGACTCAATGTGGATGCCAACAGCCACCTGGCCGACTTGTGGGTGTCGAACGACAACCTCACCGCGCTGAGCGTGGCCAGCAACTTAGAACTCAAGAAACTGCGTTGCTACGACAACCGCTCGCTGCCCTTGCTCGATGTGAAGGCCAACGGCTCGCTGGAGCTCCTCGACTGCCACACTTGCATGCTCCAAGACCTGGATGTGAGAAGCAACCATGCTCTGAAATATCTGGATTGCAGCAGTGACCCCGAGCTCAACGAACTGCCGGTGGCCACCGACCATCCCGGATGGAACACCATCAGCGACCTGAACTTCGCCAGCGATGTCATCGAGGAGGTGTATGCCAACGCCAACGACCTGCACAGCATCACCGGCCTGGCGGGCAAGACGGCGCTGAAGGCGCTGCAGTTCAAGCACAATCACATCAACGGCATTGACCTTACGGGTTGCACGGCACTCACCGCCGCAGCCATCAAGGACGAGGACAACGGGCGTGAAATCACAGCCAACTATGCGCTGGTGAGCCGCAAGGAGGGCAACGCCGTGGTGAACTACGATGTGTACTTCTTCCAGGTGGATGCCGAGAATACCGGTGGAAACAAATATCTGGGCGATGAGACCAGCACCGATGTACTCAAGCGCGCCGCCCGCCCGAAACTCACCGCCGAAGGCATGGCAGTGAACAATGTCACGGGCTGGACAGCAGGCTCGTCGGGCACAGTGACCGGTCGCCGGCAGGTCAACACCCCGGGCACGGCCGATGTGCTCGTTCCCGACCAGGTGAGCGGCACCGTGGTGGTGCTCACGCCGGCGAGCGAAGGTGGAAATACCGGTCACTCGGAGTACACCTACGACAACGGCATCAGCCAGAGCACGTTCTATCTTGACTGGAGCGCCACGCCCAGCGACATCAGCACTCAGGTCGAGCAGCCAGTGGTGGCATCGGATGTGACATCGACCCGCTATGTGAACATGGCCGGAGTGGAGAGCGATGAGCCGTTCGGCGGTGTGAACATCGTGGTGCGCACCCATGCCGACGGCACCGTCACCACCACCAAGGAGGTGCATTGACGGCTGCCGCATCGGCGGCATGCAGCAAAACGGCGAGCCGGCTTCCATGTGCGGAGGCCGGCTCGCTGATTCATTGCGGTGCGAAGATGGGTTACAGTTCCAGGTCGATGTTGAACATCTCGTGCCAGGGCAGGCCAGCGCGTGCCACCTCGTCGAGGAACGGGTCGGGGTCAAATTCCTCCACGTTGTGCACACCGGGCTTGCGCCACAGCCCCTTGAGGAACATCATGGCACCCGTCATGGCCGGCACGCCGGTGGTGTAACTCACGGCTTGCATGCCTGTCTCCTCGAAGGCCTTGTGGTGGTCGCAGTTGTTGTAGATGTAGTAGGTGAGCGGCTGCCCGTCTTTCCCTATTCCGCTGATGCGGCAGCCGATACTCGTCTGGCCGGTGTAATTCTCGCCCAAATCCTGGGGATTGGGCAGCACGGCCTTGAGGAACTGCAGCGGCACGATTTTTACGCGTGCATTGCCCGAGCCGTCGGCCAGCGGAGCATCGTATTCCACCTCATCGATGCGGCTCATGCCGATGTTCTGAATCACGTCAAGATAGCGCAGATACTGTTCGCCGAAGGTCATCCAGAAACGGGCGCGCTTGATGGTGGGATAGTTGATGACGAGCGATTCAATCTCCTCGTGGTGCATCAGATAGCTCTCGCGCGGGCCGATGTTGGGGTAGGTGAGCGGCTGGTGGATTTCGAGGGGCTCGGTCTCAATCCACTTCCCGTCTTGCCAGTAGAGGCCTTTTTGGGTGATTTCGCGGATGTTGATTTCAGGGTTGAAGTTGGTGGCAAATGCCTTGCCGTGGTTGCCGGCGTTGCAGTCCACGATGTCGAGGTAGTGAATTTCCTTGAAGTGGTGCTTGGCGGCATGCGCGGTGTAGATGCTGGTGACGCCCGGGTCGAATCCGCAGCCCAGGATAGCCGTCAGGCCGGCCTGCTCGAACCGCTCGCGGTAGGCCCATTGCCAGCTGTATTCAAAGTGCGCCTCGTCGCGGGGCTCATAGTTGGCGGTGTCCAGATAGTTCACGCCGCAGCGCAGGCAGGCCTCCATGATGGTGAGGTCTTGATAGGGCAGCGCCAGGTTGATGACCAGCTCGGGCCGGTGCCGCTCGAAGAGGGCCACCAGCTGCTCGATGTCGTCGGCATCGACCTGGTCGGCGCTGACGTTGGGCTTGCCGATGGTGTCGACCAATGCTTGACACTTGCTCAGCGTGCGTGAGGCAATCACGATTTCGCTGAACACTTCGGGGTGCTGGGCGCACTTGTGGGCGCACACGGTGCCCACGCCGCCACAGCCGATAATAATCACTTTGCTCATACAATAACAGTGCTTAATGATGATTATAATAATGAATATAGAGTCAGAGAGGGAGGGGGGCTACAGCATCATGCCAGTGAAGGTGGTGATGAGCCACGTGCTCACGCCCATGTAGATGATCATGCCCACGATGTCGTTGGTCACCGTGACAAACGGGCCGGTGGCGATGGCGGGGTCGATTTTGAGCTTTTCGAGCACAATGGGCACGAAGGAGCCGAAGACCGACGCAAACAAGATGACGCAAAACAGTGAGATAGTCACCGCCATGGTGGTGATTTGTGCCTTGGTGGGGTCGTCGTCGGCCGGGAATAGCCAGTTGTAAAGGAACACCAGCGCCGAGATGATGATGGCATTGAGCACAGCCACGCCAAACTCCTTAATCAGGTGTTTCATCGAGTGCCGGATGTTGAGGCTGCCGTTGGCCAAGCCCTGCACAACGATAGCGCTCGACTGCGTGCCCACGTTGCCGCCCGTGCCGCCAATGAGCGGGATGAACAGCGCCATGCCGGGCAGTACCTGCAGCAGCGCCGACTCACCATCGCCTCCATCGAGAATCATGGCGTTGGCGATGCCGCCCACCAGCCCGATGAACAGCCAGGGCAGGCGAGCCTTGACTTGCGCCAGCACGCTGTCGTCGGTCTCCACATCGGTGGCAAGACCCGAAGCCAACTGATAGTCGCGCTCGCTTTGTTCGCGCACCTGGTCCATGATGTCGTCCACCGTGATGCGTCCCACGAGGCGGCCGATGGAGTCAACCACCGGCATGGCCACTAGGTCGTATTTCTCGAAGTCCAGAGCCACGTCGTCGATGGGGGTGTCGGTCTTGACGCTGATGGGGTCGGGCTCCATGACGTATTTTATCTTGTTGGCGCTGGGGTTGGTGATGGTGGTTTTCAGCGGGAAGATGCCCTTGAGCTTGTTGTCGTCGTCGACGACATAGATGTTGTAGATTTCGTCCATGTCCTCGGCCTGCTCGCGCATGGCCTTGATGCAGTCGGGCATGGACATGTTTTCGTTCACCACAATCATCTCGGTGCTCATGTGGCCGCCGGCGGTGTCCTCGTCGTACTGCAGCAGGTCCACGATGTCGCCGGCTTGCTCCACGTCGTCGATGCGGTTAATCACATCTTCGCGGTCTTCCTCATCGAGCTCTTGAATCACGTCCACAGCGTCGTTGGCGTCCATCTGCTCGAGTTGGCGGGCCAGGTCCTCGTGCGGCATGAGTTCCAGCAGGTCGGAACGCTGGTCCTCGTCGAGTTCCACCAGCACATCGGCCGCCGTTTCCTCATCGAGCAGTTGCATGATAAACAACGCCTCATTGGCATCGAGGTCACTCACCAGCTCGGCGATGTCGGCAGGGTGCATGTCCTTGATTTGTTCCAGAACTTGCGCCTCGTCCTTGTTGTCGATGAGCTCGTTGATTTGCTTCAGATAGTCTTCAGTATACTCTTTCATGGCGCTGCTGGGTTATGGCCTTGAGCCTCGTTGATGATATTGGTCAGTTCGATAAATTGTGCTACGCTCAGTTGCTCGGGCCGTAGGCCGAAAACGGGTCGTTCCAGAGGTGCTGTCACACCGGGCGGCAAAAGCGGTCGCAACGAGTTGCGCAGCGTTTTCCTGCGCTGCCCGAAAGCCGTCTTCACCACGGTGCGCATCAGGCGTTCGTTGCAGTCGAGGTGCTGCACCTGGTTGCGCGTGAGGCGGATGACGCCGCTTTTGACCTTGGGCGGCGGGTTGAACACATGCTCGTCGACGGTGAAGAGGTACTCGATGTCGTACCATGCCTGCAACAGCACCGAGAGGATTCCGTAGGTTTTACTGCCCGGCCCGGCGGCCACTCGCTGTGCCACCTCGCGCTGGAACATGCCGCTGCAGCACACCACCTGGTCCTTATAATCGAGCACTTTGAACAAAATCTGCGACGAGATGTTGTAAGGATAATTGCCGATGATGCAGAATGGCCGGTCGCCGTAGATCTGCTTCAAGTCGAGCTTGAGGAAATCGGCCTCGATGATGCGGCCCGCAAGTTGCGGAAAATTGGTGTTGAGGTAGGCCACGCTGTCGCGGTCCAGTTCCACCACGGTCAAGTCCAGGCCCTGCCGGAGCAGGAACTGGGTGAGCACTCCCATGCCTGGCCCCACTTCCAGGACGGGCAACTGCCTGTGTCCGCTCAGAGACAGGGCGATGCGTTCAGCAATGTCCAAATCGACGAGGAAGTGCTGTCCGAGTGACTTTTTTGCGCGTACTTTCTGCATTTTTTTGCGTAATTATCATTACCTTTGCCAATTCCAAAGGCAAAGTTAAGAAAAAATCGTGAAAAAAGTTGTTTCAGCACTGTTGAAATATGGCATCCCGGTGGCAATCAGCGTCGGGTTGGCCTGGTTTCTGTATAAAAATGTCGACATTGATGCCATTAAAAAGAGTCTGCAGCAGGACGTGAACTACTGGTGGTTTGTGCCGGTGATAGTGGTGAGCATCATGAGCCATGTGTTCAGAGCCCTTCGCTGGCGCCTGCAGCTGCGGGCCATCGATGTGCATCCGCCGCTGCTGGCTCTGGTGAACTCCATCTTCGGCACCTACTTTGTGAACTTACTGTTTCCCAGGCTGGGCGAGGTGTGGCGCACGAGCTACATAGCACGCCGTGAGCGCGCGTCGTTCTCGCAGGTGCTGGGCTCGATGGTGGGCGACCGCCTGAGCGACACCGTGGTGGTGGCACTGCTCACGCTGGTGACGTTTTTCCTTGCCCAGGATGCTTTCCTGAAGTTCTTGGGGCAGCGTGGCGGCGAGGAGGCCAATGCCTGGATTGTGATGGGAGTGGGAGTGCTGTGCCTGGTGGGCATTGCCTCGCTGGTGTGGATTTACCGCAGCACCAGCGAAAACGTGGTGCTGGCGCGTGCGCGAGCCATCGTGCGCGACCTGTGGCAGGGCTTGGCCACGATTGCTAAGATGGAAGGGAAATGGCAGTTTCTGCTTTACACGGTGCTGATTTGGGGGTGCTATTTCTTGCAGTTGTATATTGCCAGCAAGGCATTCTCCTTCACCAGCCACTTGGGCGTGCTGCCCGTGCTGGTGCTGTTTGTGCTCAGTTCCATCGGCATGGCGGTGCCGTCGAACGGTGGCCTGGGCCCGTGGCAGTTTGCCATTATCTTTGGCTTGTCGCTTTACGGGGTGGGGGCCTTCCCGCCGTCCACGCCTTACGATGCGCAGGCCTCGGCGTTCTCGTGGCTGGTGTGGGGTGTTCAGCAACTGCTGCTGATAGTGCTCGGTATCTTTGCCTTCCTGTGCATTGCCGTTGAAAAGAAAAAGCCTCAGGAATAATCCGCTGGCGGGGAGCCTGCTTTTTTTGCGGCGAAAGCGGTGCGGGATTGGAAACAAATCATTACCTTTGCGAAGAAAAAAACAAGAAAACAACCATTGAAGATGGACGATAATTTTGACGACTATTTCATGAGCGACAATGAGCCTGCCCCTGAGGCTCCGCACGTCGAGACAGCGCAGGAGCGCGAGGACCGCGAAATTGAGGAATCCACCATTCGCCGCCGCCACAACTCGTTGCGCATCGTGTTGCTGACGTTGATTGCGCTGCTGGCCGTTTTCTTGGGGTGGTGGATTTGGCAGCGCTATTATCATCCCTATGCCATCAGTCAGGAAAAAGGCTGGATTATGCACGTGAGCAACCAGGGGACGGTGTTCAAGACCTACGAGGGCGAAATGTTGTCGAGAAAATTTATCGAGGACACGGTGCTGGTGTATCAAAGTGATTTCTTCTTCTCCATCGTGAGCGACAGCGTGGCCAGCGAGGCCAAGCGGTGGGAGAGCAACGGCCGGCGGGTGGTGCTCACTTATGAAGAATACAAAGGTGTGGTGCCCTGGCGGGGCGACACGCGCCGCATCGTCACCAAGATTGAGATGGACAGCGACCGGATGGACGACACGCGTGTGAAGTGACGCGGCGGCCATTTGGAGAAGGGAATAGAAAAAAAGGAACCGTGCCGGAGAGTTCACCAAAACTCCGGCACGGTTTCTTTTGGGGTTGTGTGGCGTGGGGTCAGTCCACCTGCCAGGTGTCGCCGTCGAGAATCATCTCGCGCAGGTTGTGATAGCCGTGGCGGGCTTTCACGTCTTCAACCTGGGCCTCCACCTCGGCTTCGTAGGTGGGTGCTTCCACATTGCGGATCACGCCGATGGCCAGCGGCAGGGTGGTGCCGTCCATCATGGCCAGCTGCTGGTGCAGGAAGTTGCTTTCGCAGCAAGCGTCGTGCACGAGCACATCGTCGATGGTGTAGCCGTCCTGGCCGATGGTCACTGCCTTCAGTCCGAATCCGTCTTGTACCAGTCCCTTGTCGAGATTTTTTCCGAAAATCATCTTTTGTCCGTGCACAAGGTGGATGGTGCGGTCGGCTCGGGTTTCCCGGGCGGTGATGTAATTGTGGATGCCGTTGTTGAAAATCATGCAGTTTTGCAAAATTTCCACCACCGAGCAGCCTTTGTGCTTCACTGCCTCGGTCATGATTTCCTGTGAGATTTTCAGTTCCACGTCGATGCCGCGCGCAAAGAACGTGCCCCTGGCGCCAAACACCAGCTCGGCGGGGATGAAGGGGTCTTCGGTGGTGCCGTAGGGCGATGATTTGGAAACAAATCCGCGGTCGCTCGTGGGAGAGTACTGCCCCTTGGTGAGGCCGTAAATCTTGTTGTTGAGCAGCAGCAGGTTCAGGTCCACGTTGCGGCGCACCTCATGAATGAAGTGGTTGCCGCCGATGGCCAGCCCGTCGCCGTCGCCAGCCACTTGCCACACCGTCATGTCGGGCCGCGCGGTCTTAAATCCGGTGGCTACCGCGCCGCCGCGCCCGTGAATGGTGTGGAAGGCGTAGGTGTTCATGTAATAAGGCAGGCGCGAGGAGCATCCGATGCCCGAAATCACGGCGTTCATGTGTGGGGGTATGCCCAGTTCGGCCATGGCTTTGTGCAGCACGTTGAGCACGGCATGGTCGCCGCATCCGGGGCACCAGCGCACGGTTTGGTCGCTTTTGAAATCTTTTGGCTGATAGGGTTGTTGGGTGTTCTGTTCCATGATGTTTATCCCTCCATGATGTTGTTCACTTGGTCCACAATCTCGTGCACGAGGAACGGCTGTCCCTGCACCTTGTTGATGCGGCAAATGTTAAGTTCAGGAATCTCGGCTTGCAGATAGCGGGCAAACTGCCCATCGTTGAGTTCGGCCACAATCACTCGCTTGAAGCGTGTGAGCAGCTCGCGGGTGTTGGCGGGCAGCGGGTTGATGTATCGGAACTGCGTGAAAGCGATTTTCCGGCCCTGCTCATGCAGCTGCTCCATGGCGGTGTAGAGGTGTCCGTAGGTGCCACCCCATCCCACGAGCACGGTGTCGGCATCGGCATCGCCCAGCAGTTCCTGCTCGGGGATGTGGCGTGCCACGTTGGCCACCTTTTGCTTGCGTGCGTTGACCATGCGCTCGTGGTTGAGCGGGTCGTTCGACAGCACGCCCGATTCATAATCTTTTTCAAGGCCTCCCACACGGTGCTGCAGTCCCTCGGTGCCGGGGATGGCCCAGTAACGCACTCCCTCGGCGTTGCGCTGGTAGGCACGCCAGCCGTCGCGCAATTCATCGGGCACGTAGTTGGGGTGGATGGCGGGATAATCGTCGTCGTCGGGGATGCGCCAGGCCGAAGAGCCATTGGCGATGAAGGCGTCGGTGAGCAGAATGACCGGTGTCATGTGCTCGATGGCGAGGCGTGCGGCCTCAAAGGCCATGTGGAAGCAGTCGGTGGGCGACAGTGCGGCGAGCACCACCAGCGGGCACTCTCCGCTGCGTCCGTACAGTGCCTGCAGCAGGTCGGTCTGCTCGGTCTTGGTGGGCAGGCCGGTCGACGGTCCGCCGCGCTGCACATCGATGAGCACCAGCGGCAGCTCGGCCATCACGCCCAGCCCCAGTGCCTCGCTTTTCAGTGCCAAGCCGGGTCCCGAGGTGCTGGTGACGGCCAGGTGGCCAGCAAACGACGCTCCCAGGGCCGCGCAGATGCCGCCTATCTCGTCCTCCATCTGGCAGGCTTTCACGCCCAGGTCGCGGCGCTTGGCCAGCTCATGCAGGATGTCGGTGGCGGGAGTGATGGGGTAGGAGCCCAGAAACAAGGGGCGTCCGCTCTTCTCCGATGCCAGAATCAAGCCCCATGCGGTGGCTTTGTTTCCGTTGACATCGGTGTAGGTGCCCGGGCGGGCCTTGTCGCTCTCGATGCGATAGGTCGACACCGAGGCGTGTATGTTGTGGCCGTAATCGTAGCCGCCGCGCACCACGGTGGCGTTGGCTTGGTAGACAGCCGGTTTTTTCTCGAATTTCTTCTGCAGGAAGTGCAATGCGCCATCCAGCGGCATGTTGAACAGCCAGCACACCAATCCCAGCGCAAACATATTTCGGCATTTCATTTGGGCTTTGAAGTCCATGCCGCTGTCGGCAAGGGCTGCCTTGACCATCGAGGTCATGGGAACTTCCACCACCTGGGCTTTCAGGTCGATTTCGGTGTAGGGGTCGTCGGTGGTGAACAGGGCTTTTTCCAAGTCGGCTTTTTTGAACGAGTCGATGTCCACGATGGCCACGCCGCCGCGGCGCAGGAAGCCGGCGTTCTGCTTGAGTGCTGCCGGGTTCATGGCCACAAGCACGTCGCATTCATCGCCGGGAGTGTGCACGCCATGACCGATGTGAACTTGGAATCCCGACACGCCATTGAGCGAGCCTTGCGGAGCGCGCACCTCGGCGGGATAGTCGGGGAAGGTCGAGATTTGGTCGCCCACTTCGGCCGACACATTCGAGAAGATGGTCCCCGCCAGCTGCATGCCGTCGCCCGAATCGCCCGAAAAACGCACCACGATGCTCTGCCGGAACAATTCTTTGGTTTTTTCTAACATGATAAATTTAAAGTGAATGGTAAAATTGCCAAAAAAAACAAAGTTTCATGAAAAACCATGAAACCACTGCAAAGTTACACCTTATATTTCAGATACGGAAAAGGACGAGAATAATTTTTTTAAAAAATTGTCACTAATTCCTAATGGTGGCGAGGTGTTGTGGCAAGTTGGCCTAATTGTCGGTTTTCTGGTATGCCAGCCGGGGCTCGCCGTTGGCCAGGTAGATGACACCGCAGCGGGTGAAGCCGTGCCGGGCGAGCAAGTGCTGCATGATGGCATTGTCGGCGTGGGTGTCGATGCGCACATTGTGCCCGTGGCGCGCGGCGAAAGCCATCATCGCGGCTATCACGCCCTTGTGCTCGCCGCTGCTGGCTATGCGGTGAATCACATGATAGGGCTGCCGCTCGTCGAGCCAGTGGCCGTCCTCGATGTAGTCGTAGGTGGGGTCGGGGCCCGGAATGAAGGCAAAACTGGCCGCCGGTTGCCCCTGGTGCAGCATCAGCCGGCTGAATCCCAGTTCCACGTCGCGGGCAAGGATTTCCCGGGTGGGGTAGCCGCCCGTCCACTGCAGCCGGTTGCCGCTGGCGCGCATGATGTGTCGTGCTCGGTCGGCCAGGTGCAGCAGGGTGTCGATGTCGGCCGGTGTGGCGCTGCGTACGGTGAAGCTCCGCTCCTGCTCCAGGCAGTCGACCACAGCCACGTCGGCAGGCAGCCAGGGCACCTGCCGCAGCTGGGCCGGCGTGAGCCATCGCGCGCTGCGGTGCTCGTGCAGTTCGATGTGGCCATGGGGCAGGCTGCACATGAAGCAATGCATCGTGAGGTGAAAAGCCGGGTAGTCCCACTCCACGACAAGCAGCGAGCGGCCCACGTTCACCGTCACGCCCAGTTCCTCTTGGATTTCGCGCACCAGTGCCTGGCGGGGCGTTTCGCCGGGCTCGATTTTTCCGCCCGGAAATTCCCATCCACCGGCCTGCTCGCCGTAGCCGCGCTGCGTGGCCAGAAAAGCCCCGTTGTGCTCGATGACAGCGGCCACCACCTCAATTTTGGGCAAATGTGCCTTCTCCTCATTCATGCCACAAAGATAGTGCAAGCCGAGCCCAAAAACAAAAAAATTTGGTTTTGTCAAGTGAGAATTTTGCTGGAGTGCGCACGCTGCCGGTATCGCTCAGCGGAGTGGTTCCGCCAGCAGGTTTGTAGAGAAGTAAGGGTGGTAAGGGAATAATCTTGGCTACGCAAATTGAGCATGCTCATTTGCGTTCGGCTAAGGCAATTCAATGCCGGCGAGTTTACGCCAATGCGTGATGTTGCGACGACGCTGAAAGGCATGTGCCCCCATGGGCAAACGCCCATGAGTGAGACGCATAGCCATATCGGGATGTCCTTCGACTGCAAATTGTGCGGCAGTGGCGGCATCGGGTACCCGCAGTGATCCTGGCCATCGCTGATTGGCTCCCACTCCCCAAAAGACATCCTCAAAGCACTCGACTTGATGGCTGTTGGCCGCAATGGCTGCGATGTCATCGTCATGAGCGTCGACAACCTCAATCATGGCGCTCACGCGCCTCAACGATAGCCCGCCATTGCCCACCTGCCACTTGAGGTTGATGGCGTGAAACCCCGGCTTGATTTTCCCATAGAGGCGTCGGAGGCCATAGCTGGCCCGCTGGAACAAGTTCCAACCCGCCACCTCGCCCGGAGCTGGTAACCATGGAGCACCGATGTAGTCATAATCCTGGTCGCACCAGTAGTCGAGCTGGTCGTCGAAGATGAGGACATCGGTCTGACAGATGAGCACAAAGCGTGATTGAGCAAACCGACTGTAGAAGTCACGGCTCAGCATCAAACGGTTGTATCCCTCTCGACCCGCAAAATAGCCAGGGTCAAACCTCTCAACACGGCAGTTGTGTGTGAACATGTGTTGCAGTGGCGACAGGTCGAGTGACTCTGGACAGGCTATGACAATATCACGACGCGAGAATTTGTCGATTGCGGTCGAGAGCGCCATCAGCTCATATGGCTCGAGTGTGGTCTTGTAAATGGGAATGGTGACGGTAACAATCATCTGGATGCACGTTAATGTATCAACGGGTTAGTTTATTTCTTGTCGCGTTTGGTTAGATTGATGCGCCAAGTGGCCACAATCGACAACTGGTGGTCGAAATGGCCTGTTTCGGACTTGATTAGTTCTTGCGGAACAGATTGGCCACCAGGTAAGTCAAGTTCCTTATAGGTGAGTTTTGATCGACAAGTGATGCGCGGAGCATAGCCCAGGCCCAGCGTTAAAGCGGGAATGACTCTGAATGCAACAGTGGCCATCAGTCCCAGCGACACATGAGTCTGGTCGAAACCAAATGGGCCATACTTCTCGTGGGTTGCTGTGGCTTTGTTTACCAGTCGTTCATTGTCGACATTTTCACTGATATACTTGTCAAACTCGTCACAATTGTAATGTGTCCATCGCCACTCGAGTGCCGGCCCCAAGCCCACCGTCCAACGCTTAAAGTACCAATGGTGCAACATGTCGACCGAGACCTGACTGACTGTCCTGCGTGGAGGCGTTGTGTTAAACCTCTCAAACACTGAGTAATCGTTGTTGCCAATGAGAGCCGCGTGCCCCATCAGGCGCAGCGAACGATTGTCACGATAGGTCCACTCGGTGCCTAAGCCCAGGTTGAATATTCCAAATCCTGATGTATCGGTCAACTGGCGATGCGGCAGACGAGTCCACGCCCAGGTGTAGGGGTTCCAGTCGATGACAATGCTCCATTGCCCTTGTGGCACAAGAAAGCGGTCGACTGCTGATATTGAGTCTTGCGCCACACAAGTCATAGCAGCTATCACAAGCAATATGCTCGTCAACAAACGCTTCATATTAAGCATTTTTGGATTCTATAACGCAGAAATATTCAAATCACTGCACAAAGATAACGATTTTTTTGCTGAATTTGCCGAAAAATGCGATTAAGCGAGAGCCGTGCAAGCGGGCTTGCAGATGGCCGAACGTGAGCTTGATATTAAAAACCTGTTGGTTGAATTATAATAATGCATACTTAACTTGACCTATAGGTTTATGATTAAGAAGATTGAAATACGGCAACACAGTGAATGCAGCTCCCTTGGCTTCTATTCCCGCAAAGAGGCCAATCGGTTTCTTGGCGTAGTTGTGTTAACAGCAGCCCACAAGCGTCAAGCCGGGCGGGGCAGTTGATGATTTTCTGGGGGAAAAGTGTGTGGGAGTGTGGTTAATTTTGTAATTTTGCACCCTGTGAAACGGCAATTGAAAATTTGGCTGGAGTGCGCGCGCCTGCGCACGCTGCCGGTATCGCTCAGCGGGGTGGTGCTGGCCATCGGGCTTGCGGTGTGGCACGGTCACTTCAAGTGGGTGCCCGCCACGTTGTGTGTGCTGTTTGCCCTGCTGGCGCAGGTGGTGAGCAACATGGCCAACGAGTATTTTGATTATCTGCGTGGTGCCGACAAGGTGGGGCGCGTGGGGCCGCGGCGAGGTGTGACCGAGGGCGACATCAGCCCGGCCACCTTGCGGCGCGTCACGGCCGTGCTGCTGGCGCTGGACTGCGCCGTGGGGCTGTGCCTCATCCCTTATGGCGGGTGGTGGCTGCTGCCGGTGGGCATTGCCATTGCCGTGGGCGCGCTGGCCTACAGTGCCGGCCCCTATCCCCTCAGTTATCACGGGCTGGGCGACCTGGCGGTGTTTGTTTTCTTCGGGCTGGTGCCCGTGTGTTTCACCTATTATGTGCAGGCGCTGGATTTTCATCCGCTGGTGCTGCTGGCATCGATGAGCGTGGGCTTGATGGGGGTGAATGTGCTCATTGTGAACAACTATCGTGATGTGGACGACGACTGCCAGGCCGGCAAGCGCACCAGTGTGGTGATATTCGGCCGGAAACTGGCGTCGATGGCCTATCTGTTCAATGGCTACATCGCCATGTCGCTGCTCGCGCCACTGTGGCTCTACACCGCGCTGGGGCTGGTGAACCTTTCGCGCTGGGCGCTGGTGGTGCCCGCCCTGTACCTGCTGCTGCACACCGCCACGTGGCACGCCCTGACGACGCGCGACGGCGCCGCCCTCAATCCCCTGCTGGGCGCCACGGCGCGCAATATGCTGATATTTACGTTGCTGTTGACGGCGTTCTTCGTGATATAGACATGGAAATGGATAAGAATAATTCCCGACTGGAACGGGTGCGCGCACTGCGCATCGACGATTATAACTACCCCTTGCCCGACGAGCGCATCGCCAAGCATCCGCTGGCTGCCCGCGAGCAGTGCCGCCTTCTGTGCTGGCACGATGGCGACATCGAAGAGCACAAGTTTGTGGACGTGCCCGGCCTACTGCCGGCCGGTGCCATGCTGGTGTATAACAACACACGTGTGATCAACGCCCGCCTGCGCTTTCACAAGGCCACCGGTTCGCTCATTGAGATTTTCTGCCTGGAGCCCGCCGAGCCGCACGACTATGCGCTCATTTTCCAGACCACCGGCCGATGCACCTGGCAATGCCTGGTGGGCAACAGCAAGCGCTGGAAGGAAGGTGCGCTGAGCCAGACGGTGGACATCGACGGCTCGCCGGTGACGCTCACCGCCACGCGTGGCGAGCGTCGCGGCAATGCCTGGGACGTCACCTTCGAGTGGGATGGCGCGGATGTGACATTTGCCACACTGCTCGATGCCATCGGCGAAATTCCCATTCCGCCTTACCTCAATCGTGGCACCGAGGCCAGCGACGCGTCCGACTATCAGACGGTCTACAGCCACATCGACGGCAGTGTGGCCGCGCCCACAGCCGGCCTGCATTTCACCGATGAGGTGCTGGCCGAGTGCGACCGCCGCGGCATCGTGCGCCGTGAGCTCACCCTGCACGTGGGTGCCGGCACATTCCAGCCGGTGAAGAGCGAGGTCATCGGCGAGCATGCCATGCACCACGAGTTCATCGAGGTGTCACGCGGCCTGCTGGCCGAGCTGGCCAGCGGGCAGCGGCCCGTTGTGGCCGTGGGCACCACCAGCGTGCGCACGCTGGAAAGCCTCTACTATGTGGGGCAGATACTGGAGCAGAACCCTGCCGCCACCGACCTGACCGTGACCCAATGGATGCCCTACACCCAGCCCAACGCCATCACCACCCGGCGCGCGCTGCAGAACATTGTCGACTACCTCGACCGTCACGGCCTCGACAAGCTGGTGAGCAACACACAGCTCATGATTGCCCCGGGATTCGAGTACAGGCTGGTGGAGGCCATGATTACCAATTTTCATCAGCCTCAGAGCACCTTGTTGCTGCTGGTGAGTGCCTTTGTGGGCGATGATGCCTGGCGGCCCATCTATGATTATGCCCTGAAAAACGGGTTCCGTTTTCTCAGTTATGGCGATGCCTGCCTGTTGAGGCGGTGAGCATTGGTCGGTGAAAACGGCCCGTTGGTCGGTAAAAACATTGCGCGAGCCGTGAAAAGCCCCCGTTTAGGGAAAATGGTAGTTAAACGCGGCACAATAATTGCGGTCTAACCAACAAAGCAACGAAATTACGAACACTAAAAATATAAGAGTTATGAAAGCTACTGTAAACAAAGTGATGATGAGCTTGATGCTCGCCGCTTGCCTGCTCAGCACCCAAGCGGTCTCGGCCCAAGGACGGTCGGGCGCACGTGGAACCATGGGTGGCAGCCGCAGCAACACCACGGCTACCGCACGCACCAGCAGCAATGACTCCCGTCAAGCAACCGTGAGCCGCAGTGCTGCACCTCAAACCCGCTCGGCCCAGCAGCAGGCCGTTCGGCAGTCGTCATCGGTCGACCGCAGCGTCTCACAAGTGGGCACGCGCAGCAGCGGCAGCGCCGTGACGCGGCAAGCAACATCGATGCCTCGCTCCACCGGCAGTGCGGTGACGCGCGATGTGCGTCCCAATACCGACCGTGTTTCCACCCGGCAGACCACCAGTCGCCCCGTGGTGACGCACGACAATTCGTCGACCACCCGCTCCGACCGCAGTGTGGCCACTGGCCGCGCCACGATGAGCACCGACAGGAGTACCACCCGCAGCCTGGACACCAATCGCGGCACGCGCTCAATGACCGCAGGCGGTCAGGTGGGCACGGGCAATACCGACAAGGGCAACCGCGGCGGCAACCACAACGGCACCGGCGGCAATGTGCGCCCCGGCGACGATAAGAGCCACAACAACGGCGGTGGCACGGTGGGTACCCGCGGCGGCAACCACAACGGCGACCGCACCGGCACCGGCGGCAATGTGCGCCCCAGCGACGACAAGGGTCACAACGGCACCGGCGGCAACTACGACCGTGGCGGAAACCGCCCGGGCGACAACAAGGGCAACCATGGCGGCAATGTGGGTACCCGCGGCACCGATGTGAAGCCCCGAGTGAACCACAATCCTCCCCGTCCGCCCAAGCCCTACCATGGAGGTCCCGCCGCTCACCGCGACCAGTACCGCTGGAACTATATGCACAGCAACTGGAGCCGTCCGCTGCCTCCTCCCTCGAGAGCTTACCGTCCTCTGCCGCTGCGCTACTACCGTCCGGTGGTTCCCGTGCACTATCGCCCGCTGGTGGGAGCTCCGATTATCGACCGCATCCTGGGTATCACTTTCGGCACCTACATGGACGTGTCGCTGAGCCACCTGTACTACAACGGCTACGATATCGACGGCTATGACAACGGAATCGTGTATCTGCGCAACGTGGGCATGCTCAACCTCACCTGGCACGATGTGATGCTCAACTACGACGACTACGGACGGCTGGTCAACGCGCAGTTTGTCTACTCCCAGAGTTACCGTGACTACTCGCGCTACGACCGAGTGTATCGTGACCTGTGCGCCGTCTACGGCAGCCCCATTGCGGTGAACGACAATGCCTTTGAGTCGGCAGCCACCTGGTTTGGCGGCAACAGCACCGGCTATGTGACCCTCTCGTTCGGATATCAGGCCGGGCGTTATTACACCACCCTTTCGGTGGGCAACTGACCTGAGATTTTTTGAAGGATACTTTCATCGATAATGCATGAGAGAGTGAGATTGGCCTCACTCTCTTTTTTGTCTTGTGGTACAGAGAGATTCACCTTGGCATTTTGTCCTTTTGTTTTGTCAAAAACTATTGCTGGAATCGTAATACATTGAAAAAAATATTTAATTTTGTCTTCAAGAAACAGGGATGGCGGTTTTTAGAGTGATGTTTTCGCACAAGGATTCTTTCAAAATAATCACCACTTTGTTGACTACTATCCAATTAAGGAATAATTAAGCATGGCACGGTCACGGCTCCCGCAACCGCCCTGTTCGGCACCCTGGTGGATGTGACCATCACTCCCGAACCGGGCTATGAAATCGACGAGATTTACTACACCTACGATGTGGGTGGCAGTGTTGCCGACCCGAAATTTGGCATCCGCAACGGCAAGTTCACCATGATTGCCGTCGACATTACGGTCGTGGCCGTGTTTGAGCCGGTGACGGAATACAACGTCATCGTGTCGGCCGACATGGTGAACGGCTCTGTCCAGGCCGACAAGAACAATGCTGCCCCGGGCGAAACCGTGACGCTCACTGTGACTCCCACCGGCGACTATAAGCTGGAAACAATCAAGGTGACTTACGACGACGGCACCACGGCCGAGCCCGAAACCGGCAATGTTACCATCCAAGCCACATTCGTCATTGAAGTGCCCACCGGCGTGGCCGACATCAATGCCGCTGCCGGCGAGCCGATGCGCTACTTCGACCTGCAGGGACGCTACGTAGGCACCTCGCTCGATGGTGCGCGCCGCGGCATCTACGTGACGGCCGACGGCCGCAAGGTCATCAAGTGAGCCATGCAAGCGAGGGCTTGGCTTGAACTAAGTCCCGGTTCCAACACATCAGGAGAGGACTGTCAATTACAGAAATGTGAATTGACGGCCCTCTCCTTTCTGCACTTACCTAACCAGACTGACAAAATGGCACATTTTTTGCCTTGGAATAGTAGTTGTTCGGCAAAAATTGTGTAACTTTGCCGCTGCTAACCAAGATTGATTATGGAACAAGACTTACAAGTGGTCAAGCGTACGGTGCTTGACTACGATGACATACGCCAAATGGCGCCGTTCTTCGACGGGAAGCCCAAGCTGGTATCTTTTCTGATGCGGCTGCTGGCCCTGGACAAGGTGAACTGGATTCACGACCACAACTTCGACACCCCCGGGGTGCCCTTCACGGCCGGCTTGCTGCGCGACTTGGGGGCCACGCTGGAAATCAACAACGAGCGTGTGCTCGACAACCTGCCCCAGGGCGGCTTCATCACGGTGTCGAACCACCCGTTCGGAGCCCTCGACGGCATCATGCTCATCAAAATTGTGGGCGAGCGCCGTCCCGACTTCAAGGTGATGGTGAACATGATTCTGAACCACATCACCGCCATGCGCCCCAATTTTATCAATGTCGACGCGCTGGCCAGCGACGACCCTGCCAAGCGGGCCGTGTCGCTCAAGGGCATCGCCGCCGCCATCCACCATGTGAAAGAAGGCCATCCGCTGGGATTTTTCCCTGCCGGCGCCGTGTCGAAGTTCACCTGGGGCATGCGCGTGGAGGACCGCCAGTGGCAGCCCACCATCATGCGGCTGGTGCAGAAGATGAAAGTGCCGGTGATTCCCATCTATTTCCATGGGCATAACAGCGTCATGTTTCATGTGCTGGGCATGATTGACTGGCGCGTGCGCACGCTGAAGCTGCCCAGCGAGGTGTTTCGCCGCAAGAACCCCACCTTCCGCATCTCGGTGGGCGACCCCATCATGCCCGAGGTTCAGGCACAATATGCCACGCCCGAGCAGCTGGGAGAATTTTTGAAGCAACAGACTTATTCAATGAAGAAATGGAAATCAGTCAAGAAATAAAACGCGCCAAGCAGCGGTTTGGCATCATCGGCGAATCTCCCGCCCTGATAGGGGCCATCGAGCGTGCGCTGCGCGTGGCGCCCATCGACCTGAGTGTGCTCATCATCGGCGAGAGCGGCTCGGGAAAGGAATTTTTCCCGAAAATCATCCACGAGAACAGCACGCGCCGCCACAAGCGCTACATAGCGGTGAACTGCGGCGCTATTCCCGAAGGCACCATCGACAGCGAGCTTTTCGGGCATCTGAAAGGCTCCTTCACGGGTGCTATTGCCGACCACAAGGGCTACTTTGAGGAGGCCGACGGAGGCACTATCTTCCTCGACGAGGTGGCCGAGATGCCGCTGGGCACCCAGGCACGCCTGCTGCGTGTGCTCGAAAGCGGTGAATTCATGCGGGTGGGGTCGAGCACCGTGCAGAAGACCAACATCCGCGTGGTGGCCGCCACCAACAAGAATATGCTCAAAGCCGTGCGCGAGGGGAAATTCCGCGAGGACCTCTACTACCGCCTGTCAACGGTGCTCATCCAGGTGCCGCCGCTGCGCGAGCGTGGACGCGATGTGCTGCTGCTGGTGCGCAAATTCCTGCACGACTTCTCGGAAAAAAATCACACGCCCGACATCGAGCTCACCGATGATGCCCGCCAAATGCTGGCCGACTACCACTGGCCCGGCAACGTGCGCCAGCTCAAGAGCGTGGTCGACCAGGTGGCTCTTTTCGAGGCCGGAACGCGGGTGGAGGCATCGACCCTGCGACCCTATATGCCTCACGAGACGCCCAACGGCCTGATCACGATGACCGACGGCTCACAATTCGACTACAACCAGGAGCGCGAGTTCGTCTTCAAAATGATTATGCAGCTCAAGCAAGAAGTGGATGCACTCAAGCAGCAGCTGAGTGGTGAGAAGCCCCCCACGCGCATCAACAACAGCCTGATGGAGCTCAAGCGCGAGTCGAAGGATGTGCTGGCCTACGGAGGCATGCTGCACACAGCACAGGCTGCGCCGGCTCCCATGCCCGAGGACTTGGGGCAAGTGGACGAGGTGAATTACCAGCAGGTGGAGGCCGAGACGGTGAAAACGCTCGACGAGACCGAGCGCGAGACCATCGAGAACGCGTTGGCGCGCAACCGCGGCAAGCGCAAGCAGACGGCCGCCGAGCTGCAAATTTCGGAGCGGACTCTTTACCGCAAAATCAAGCAGTACAAGTTAGACTGACGCCGATGAAACGCTTAGCTACGATATTGATTCTCGCTGTGGGCGTGCTGGTGTGGCAAGCTTGCATTCCCAAGTACACCCTCAACGGCGCCGCCATCGACTACTCCAAGTATCGCACCATCTCATTCAGCGACTTTCCCATCAGGGCGGCGCTGGTCTATCCGCCGCTGCAGCAGGTGTTCGAGAATAAGTTGATGGACATGATTGCGCAGCAAACGCGCCTGCGGGTGGTGGACAACCCCAACAGCGACCTTCGCATGGAGGGCGAGATCACGGGCTTCAACCTGTCGCCGCAGGCCGTGGGCGAGGATGCCTATGCCAGCCAGACGCGGCTCACCATCACCGTGCGCGTGCGTTACATCGACAACAAGAATTCCAATCTCTCCAAGGAGCAGTCGTTCTCGGCCTATCGCGACTTCCCGTCGAGCGAGATGCTCACCGACGTGCAGGACGACCTGTGCAACCAAATCAGCACCGATCTCATCGACCTCATTTTCAATGCCACGCTGGGCGACTGGTAACCAGCACGAAACAATCCACCGAATCATGATTGACCAATTAAAACAACTCATAGCCGACGACACTGCCCCGGTCACCACCCAGTGGCTGCAGCAGATGCGGGAGCAGTATCCCTATTGCCCGCTGCCCATGCTTGTCTTTCTCAAGCGCAACGGCGTGGACCGGAATGAAGACCTGCTGGCCCGGCTCGCCGTCGCCTGGCCCGACCGTAAATCCCTGGCTCTGCAGCTGGGGGTGGGCGTGGAAGGCTTCGACCGTTTCTATCCTGAAGACCCGCGTGCCGTCACACCCGAGACCGAGGAGACCATCGACCGCTTCCTCGACAACTACGGCAATTCCAGTCCCAAGGAAATCGAAGCCTTGAATGCGGCCATTTTCAATCCCATGCCCGACTATGCCGACATCCTGGCCGCGCAGGAACGGCGCGCAGGGGCGGCCCGCACCGAGGCCGACGACGAGCAGACGCGCCTCATCGACCGCTTCATCGCCGAGAACCAAGAGCGCGAGCAGGCTGTGGCCACCGCGCCGGCGCAGCAGCATGTGGAGGAAAGCGAGCGGGCCGAAATAGCCCATGTGGCCATCGACGAGCCGGTGGAGACCGATGACTCCATGCTGAGCGAAAGTTTGGCAAAAATGTATATCCGCCGCCACAAATATTCACAGGCTCTTGAAATTATTGAAAACATAAGTTTGAAATTTCCAGAAAAAAGTATTTACTTTGCAGACCAAATTCGATTTTTGAAAAAATTGGTCCTCATCGAAGAGAAAAAACAACAAAAACTATAATAGATTAACGAAATGTACACAATTTTTGCAATTCTCATTCTCATCGCCTCAGTGCTGCTGATTGGCGTGGTGTTGATTCAGAAATCCAAAGGTGGCGGCTTGGCTGCCAACGTGAGCAATTATAACCAGTTTGCCGGTGTGCGCAAAACTACCGACTTCGTTGAGAAGGCCACTTGGGCACTGGCAGCTTTTATCTGCGTGCTGAGCATTGCTTCGGCTTTTGTCACCGCTCCCACCATGATTGAGGGCGCTCCGCAAATCAAGAAGTTGCCCACCGCTACCGAGACGCAGGCCCCCAACTTCGGCACACAGGCTCCCGCAGCCGAGGCTCCCGCAGCCCCCGCCGCACCTGCCGCCGAGAAGAAGTAAGCGGGTCGCAACGCCCCGGTGGGGCTTCAACTCACTTTGACAATCACCAAGCACGCACACCCGCCAACGCCCCGTGTGCGTGCATTTTCAGTATAGGAACATGATGAGAATGACACTGAATATCTCCGTGATCGTGTGTGCCCTGGCCATGTTGTGTGGCTGCGGGGTGAAGCCTGCCACCACCGCCGGCTCTTCCCAGCCGGCACCGGCAGTGCGTGTGCCGCGTTTTGAGGCCGACAGCGCCATGGCGCATGTGCTGGCGCAGTGTGCCTTCGGACCCCGTGTTCCCGGCACGCCGGCCCATGAGCAGTGTGGCCGGTGGATTCGACAGCAGCTGGAGCGGTGGGCCGACACCGTGGTGGTGCAGCAAGGGCAAGTCAGCACCTTCGATGGCGTGCCGCTCACGGCCACCAATCTGGTGGGGGTTGTCAACCCCGGCGCGAAGCAGCGACTGCTACTGCTGGCACACTGGGATTGCAGGCCCTGGGCCGATGCCGACCCCGACGTGTCGAAGCGCCGGCAGCCGGTGTTGGGAGCCAACGACGCGGCCAGCGGAGTGGCGGTGCTGCTCGAGGTGGCCAAGTGCCTGCACGAGTCCAGGCCCGAGGTGGGGATAGACCTGCTGATGGTGGACGTGGAGGACTGGGGCGACAGTGGTGCCGACAACGAGGAGTCGTGGGCGCTGGGCACGCAGTACTGGCTGGCACATCCGCATGAGCCGGGCTATAAACCGGTTTTCGGCATCCTGCTCGACATGGTGGGTGCCCGCGGGGCGCAGTTCGCCCCTGAGTTCTTCTCGCAGCAGTATGCGGGCGGTTTCGTGGAGCACGTGTGGGATGCCGCCGGCGCGGCCGGCTGCGCCAGCTGGTTTGTGACGGGGCAGGGCGGCGCTGTTACCGACGACCACGTGTTTGTGAACCGGGCCGGTATTCCCTGCATCGACATCATCGACTTGCGTGCCGGCACCGAGCACGGCTTTTTCGAAGGCTGGCACACCACGCACGACACGCCCGACGTCATCGACCCGGCTGTGCTGGGGGCCGTGGGCCAAACCCTGCTGCAGGTGATTTACAACTTCTGAAAAAATGTTCCAAATCAATCATTCGTTCCCAATAATGAAGACAAAAACCATTTTGCTCATGAGTAGCATGTTGCTCACAATCGCCGGTGCCCGCGCGGCAGGTATTCACTACCCCGATGCCAAGCGTGTCGACACGGTGGACGTTTATTTCGGAACCCCCGTCCCCGACCCCTATCGCTGGCTCGAGGACGACAATAGCGCCGAAACAGCCGCTTGGGTGGCGGCCGAGAACAAGCTCACGGCCGATTATCTGGCCAAGATTCCTTTCCGCAACGCGGTGCGCAAGCGCATCACCGAGCTGGCCGACTACGAGAAGCGGGGCGCCCCGTTCAAGGTGAAGGGAAAATACTACCACTTCCGCAACGATGGCCTGCAGAACCAGAGTGTGCTCTATGTGCAGGACGCCCTCGACGCGCCCGCACGCGTGGTGCTCGACCCCAACAAGCTGAGCACCGACGGCACCGTGGCACTGCAGCAGCTCAATTTCTCGAACGACGGACGCTACATGGCCTACGTCATCACGCGCAACGGCAGTGACTGGAACGAGATTTTCGTCATGGACTTGACTACGGGTGAAACGCTCCCCGACCACATCGTGTGGGCCAAGTTCACCGACGCGCAATGGCTGGGCGACGGCTTTTTCTACAGCGCCTACGACGCGCCCGAGGATGCCAAGTCGAGCAAAAACGAGTTCCACAAGGTCTACTACCACCGCCTGGGCACGCCGCAGACCGACGACTATGTGGAATACCGCTCCATGACCGAGCCGCTCATGTTCTATCAGGCCATGGTCACCGAGGACGAGCGCTACATCTTCATCCTGGAGACCGATGGCGACGGCAACGCCCTTTATGTGAAAGACTTGCACGACCGCAATCCGCACTATGTGCGGCTGGCCGACGACATGCGCTACACCAATAACCCCATCGGCGTGGACCATGGCAAAATCTATGTCATGACCAATCAGGACGCCCCGCAGTGGAAAATCGTTTCCTTCGACGCCGAGCATCCCAGCGCTGCCAGCAGGGCCGATTTTGTGCCCGAGATGCAGTGGGTGCTCAGCAGCGCCTCGCTGGCCAACCACAGGTTCATTCTCACCTACGACCGCGACGCGGCCAGCCACGCCTATGTCTACGACGAGCAGGGCCGTGAGCAGTACGAGATTGAGCTGCCCACCTTCGGCTCGGTGTCTTTCAACTGCAAGAAGGACGACCCCGAGGTGTTCTACTCGTTCACCAGCTTCACCTTCCCCACGTCGACCTATGTGCTGAACCTGCGCACCGGGCTGACGAAATTGCTGTTCAGGCCCAATCTGGCGTTTAACCCCGACCTCTACGTCACCGAGCAGGTGTTCTATCCCAGCAAGGACGGCACGCGCGTGCCCATGTTCCTCATCTATAAGAAAGGCCTCAAGCGCGACGGCAAGCGCCCCGTGTTCCTCTATGGCTACGGAGGCTTCAACATCAGTATGAACCCGGCTTTCAGCTACTCGCGCACGCCCTTTGCCATGCTCGACATGGGTGGCATCTGCGCCTACACTAACCTGCGCGGCGGCGGCGAGTACGGCGAGAGTTGGCACGAGGCGGGTACCAAGATGAAGAAGCAGAATGTGTTCGACGACTTCATCGCCGCGGCCGAGTACCTCATTGCCCAGGGCTACACCGCACCCAAGAAAATAGCCTGTAACGGCGGCAGCAACGGCGGACTGCTCGTGGGCGCCGTCGTCAACCAGCGGCCCGACCTGTGGGGCGCCGCCGTGCCCCAGGTGGGCGTGATGGACATGCTGCGCTACCACCTGTTCACCATCGGCTGGAACTGGGCCCACGACTATGGCCGCAGCGACGACTCCAAGGAGATGTTTGAGTACCTGCGCGCCTATTCACCGCTCCACTCCATCCGCGACGGCGTGGACAACTACCCGCCCATCATGGTCACCACCAGCGACCACGACGACCGTGTGGTGCCCGCCCATTCCTTCAAGTACGCAGCCGCGTTGCAGGCGGCGCACACCGGGCCGGCTGTGAAGCTCATCCGTGTCGACGTCAACGCCGGTCACGGTCACGGCAAGCCCATGTCGAAAGTCATCGACGAGTACACCGACATCCAGTCGTTCATCATGTACAACCTCGGAGTCAAGTACAAATAACCCCATCCACCCCACCTGGATGAGTGTGCCGCTTCCCCCCTCTGCGTTAGGGCTGCCGGGGACGTGTGCCGCCGGGGCACCCATGCAGGGCATGATTGTGCCTCTTCGAGGAACGTGTGATGATGACCACACCGTGCCGTGGCAATTCCCCCCTTCAATTTAGTGGAGAACTCCCCCTCTAAGGTAGAGGGGGTGGCCCGCAGGGCCGGGGGCGTGTGCCACGCGGCGAAGATGCCGCCGTGCAGGGCTCACACACTCCTCCGTCGCTACGCGCCACCTCCCCTAACTTAGGGGAGGAGTTGGCAACCGTGCGTCGGAGATGCACACCTGGGGGGAGAGCGGCCGATGGCCGAAAATCGAGGGATTTTTTTCGTTTCTCACCCGTTTTTGCTATTTTTGCGTTGATGAACGGTTGCCGGAACATAGTGCCTGTGGTGGCCGCCTCCGGCCACGCCGACGCTGGCTATCTCACGCGGATTTCGCCGACAACGGAGATGTGTGTTTTTTATATTGTTTCGGAAGGCTCCGAAGTGCTCAAAAGATACCTTTTTCGGTGACAAATTGGGAAAGAACGGCGTTTTTTTGTATCTTTGTGGCAAAACCATTAACCTCAAAGACCAAGAGTATGAAAAAATTAGCTCTGTTTATTGCGCTGCTGGCCATGTTGCCGGCACTGGCTCAACAACGCGACAAGGCGCTCACCATCGCAGTGAGCACTGCCGGCGGTGCTGTGGTGACCGACGCTTCGGTGAAACTGACGCAAACCGATTATTCGCTGTCGTATGGCACGCTCAAACTCAATGCGCAGGGCGCGGTGACGGTGAAAGTCTATGCAGGCAATCATCGGCTTGAGGTGAGCAAGGCGGGCTACGACACCCATGTGAGTAATTTTCAAGTCACGGCCGACACCACCGTGAATGTGACGATGGCCGAGCAGACGCTCGTGCCCTTCTCGCTGGGCGTGGACGTGGCGCATGACGCTGCCACGGGCATGAACGACGTGACATTCACCTGGAACCAAGAGGCGCCGGTGTTTTTCGATGACTTTGAGAGCTATGAGCCTTTTGCCCTTGCTTTCGGGGAGTGGACCGGCATCGACAACGACGGGCTGATTGCCGCCCCGCTGGTGGGTGATTATCCCAACCGCGGTGTGCGCCAGTACGCGCAGGTCATCAACCCCATGACCGTTGAGCCCAGCTGGTGGTACGACTATCCCATCTTGCGGCCTTATGGCGGCCAGCAGTACGTGGGCTTCACCCGTACTTTCTCGGGGGCGGCCAACGACGACTGGCTTATCTCGCCCGTGGTGACACCGGGCAACATGAACACGCTGGCCTTCCGTGGCAAGGCTGCCGATCAATACAAGGAGCGGTTCCAAGTGTATGTGACCACCGTGACCGACAATCCAGCCATCGCCGACTTTGTGAAAATCAACAGCGGCAACTATGAGACGGCCGACTACACGGGCTGGCGTCTCTTCACCTACGACCTGAGCCAGTATGCCGGGCGTCCCATCCGCTTTGCCATCCGCTATATCAGTGAGGCCAATGTGAGCGGAGCGTTCATGCTCATGGTCGACGACGTGTTTGTGGGGCAGGTCTACGACGAGCCGGCGCAGGCTGTGGCTCGCGCCCGGGCCCGGCGGCTGGCGCCACAACGCTCGCCCATGAATCCCAATGAGCATTTTAAGGTGTATCTCAACGGCGAGCTGACGGCCGAGACCGATAGCTATCAGCACGTCTTCAGTCAGCTGCCCGCCGGCACCTACACGCTGGGTGTGCAAGCCGTCTACACCGACTCGCAGACGGCCATTGCCGACACCACCATAGTCATCGAGAATCATGCCGCCCGCCTCACCGTGCTGGTGGAGACCAACAACGGTCAGTCGCTCGACGGGGCCGTGGTGGAAGCTACCGACAAGGTCACGGCGGCTGTCTATCGGGCGGTGATTGCCGACGGCCAGGCTGTGTTCGTGTCGCTGCCCTTCGGCCAATACATGGTGGGCGTCAATGCGCCCCATTATCAGGTGGTGGAGCAGGATTTGACCCTTGAAGCCGACGCCACCATCACGCTGAGCGTGAAAGAGCAAATCGTGGATCCCTATAACATCACCGTGGATGTGGAGGGCGGCCAGGTGACCGGCCGATGGAACCAAAACCTGTCGTTCAAGGACAGCTTTGAAGACTATCCCGACTTCGCGCGCCTCACCTTCGGTGAGTGGAACACCTACGACCTGGATCAGCGCACGGTGTATCCCATCAGTCTGAACGGATCCATCATCAACTTCCCGGGCGCCAGCACGCAGTCGAGCCCCGCCGCTGTGCCGCCGCTGGTGTTCAACCCCTGGCACACCACGCCGCCCATGCTGCCGGCCGACCCTGCCGTGGCGGCTCCCACCGGCGACAAGACCATCATTTTCTTCTCGCCGCAGATGTCGGGCGCCAACAAGTGGCTCATCTCGCCCGAGTTGACCATCCGCGAGGATTTCGTGTGCCGCTTCCTGGCCAAGGCCTACGACACCTATCCCGAGTCGATGGAGGTGTGCGCCTTCACCGGCGGCAATGACAACCCCGCCGACCCCTACGACGTGGTGGCCACCATCGACCAGATGCCGGCCGGACAATGGCTGCAATATGAGACCAACCTGAGTGCCTACGAGGGGCAGACTATCCGCGTGGGCGTGCACTACACGTCGTACGACGCGTTCTTTGTGCAGCTCGACGACTTCTATGTGGGTGCCCGTGAGGAAGGCGGCACGGTCGACGTGGGTGCCGTGACGGGCTATGTGATCTATCTCGACGGGGATTCGGTGACTACCGTGACCACCCCCGAGGTGGTGCTGAACGATGTGCCGGCCGGCCACCACACGCTGGGCGTCAAGGCTGTCTACGCCAGCGGATGGAGCCAGGTGGTGACCCATGAGTTTGACGTGGAGCCGTGGGCCCTGGTGGGCGACGTGAACGGCGACGGCGAGGTGTCGATTGCCGATGTCACCGCGCTGGTTGACCTGGTGATGCGCGATGCCGCGAACCCGCGCAGCGACGTGAACGGCGACGGCGAGACGAGCGTGGCCGACGTCACCACGCTGGTGAACTTGCTCATGCAGTGAGGGGGAAAGGTGATTTTCGTGACAAATTGCTTGCCGTTGCCCCAATTTTGACTATTTTTGTGTTTTGAAATTATTCACTCAAAAACCAATATTATGATTACAGCTTTAGTAGTACTTTTGGGTTTATTCTTCCTGATTATCGTTTTGGTGGCATTGTATGTGTTCAGCATGCAGCGGCAGCTCGTCACGCTCGACGAGAACTGCAAGAACGCCCTGGGACAAATCGAGGTGCAGCTCAATAGCCGCTGGGACGCCCTGTTGGCCCTGGCCAAGACGGCCAGCGCCTACGCCAAGCATGAGAGCGAGACGCTGATTCGGGTGATTGCCCAGCGCCGGCAGACACCCATCGCCACTGCGGCCGATGTCACGGCACAGGAAGGCGAGCTGAGCAATGTATTTTCCAGGCTGATGGCCATCAGCGAGGCTTATCCCGACCTCAAGGCCAACGACATGTTCATCCGCACCATGGACTCGGTGAAGGGCTATGAGGAGAACGTGCGTCTGAGCCGCATGGTCTACAACGACACCGCCACGCGCATGAACCGTGCGGTGCGGCAATGGCCGTCGTCGTTCGTGGCCAGCATGCTGCACTTCGGCCAGCGTGAGTATCTCACCGTTGACGACCAGCAGAAGAAGTCGATGCCCGACCTCTTCCCCAACCAGTAATAGCCATGCGTGCACATCATGGCCGGCAACTGCTGGCATCGTTGCTGATGCTTGCGGCGGCTGCCGCAGCTCATGCGACGGTAACGTTTGACGACCTCGACATCAACGTCGTGCTTCAGGCCGATGGCAGCGCACGCTTCACCGAGGTGTGGACCGTGGACCACGACCTTGACAGCGGCAGCGAGCTGTTTCGCCGCCGTGACGTGAGCGGAACGCAGCAGATAAGCGACTTCGGTGTGACCGAGAACGGCCGGGAATACCACTTGGTGAGCCCCTGGAATGTGGAAGCCCCCGTCAAGGCAGGGCGGTGTGGCATGATCGAGAACAATAGCTTCGTCGAGTTGTGCTGGGGCGTTGGCTCCGCCGGCCGCCACGTCTATACTATTTCCTACACCGTCACCTCGCTGGTGCGCCCATACCTCAATGACCGCGCGCTGATAAACTATGTGTTTTGCGATGCGGGCAACATGCCGCCACGCAATGCCCGGATAACCATTTCCCGTGCCGACAGCGCTTTTGCCAAGGACGATGTGCTCCACCTGTCGGTCAACGAGGGTAATGCGCACGGCGAATTCTACAAGGGCAAGTTCATCCTCACGGCACCCAGGCCCATGGCTGCCGAAGAGCATCTGTCCATGCGCATCGAGTTGCCCATCACGGCTTTCGCCGAACTGGATGCAGGAGCTTTCGACATGGGCGTGACCGCCAGTGAGATGGCCAGCCCCATGATGACCGACAGCCGCGCCGGCACCTACGAGATGTCGTGGCAGGCGCGCCTGTACGATTTCTATGGCGAGTGGCCCGTCCTCTCGTTGCTGCTGGCGATAGGGGCCGTTTGGCTGATGTTTTTTGTTATTAAGAAAGTAGCGATAGCCCTGGCATGATGAAGCACTCAATCAATCATTATTCACGCACGGTGGCGCTTGCGGCGGTCCTGCTGCTCACGGCCGCCACTGCCGTGGCCCATGTGGTGCACGAACTGCAGATGCGCGTAGTCATCAACAAGCTGGGTAACGCCCGTGTGGTGGAGGTGAGAAACTGCACCATGGGCGAAAACGGCACCGAGGGATTTATCAAGCAGTACAACCTGCACGGCATGGAAGTGGGCGAGCTGGCCGTGACCGACGAGACGGGAGTGCCCTACGAGGTGGACGCACCCTGGGACACCGACCGCTCGCGCAGGGCCAAGACAGGGCGCTGCGGCATCTACAAGGGCAGCGACGGGCCTGAACTGTGCTGGGGCATCGGGGCATCGGGGCAGCGAACCTATAACATCCACTACACCCTCACCCGCCTGGTGGACAGTTTTGACGACTCCGACGGCTTTATTTTCAAGTTCTACGAGCCGGCTGCGGGGGCTTATGCCCGGCAAGCCAGCATCACCATCGAGCCCGACAGCGGCGCGTTCACCCCCGAGAACACCCGCGTGTGGGCCTTCCGCTTTCATGGCCAGGTGCACATCGTGGACGGCAAGATTGTGGCCCAGACGAGCCAGCCCTTTGGCAACGAGAGCGAGGGCCTGGTCATCATGGCGCAGTTCAACAAGGGGCTGTTCCATCCCGTCACCACCCGCAAGGGCACCTTCCTCGACAAGGTGAAGAAAGAGGCCTTCAAGGGCAGTGACTACACCCTCACCGACGACGGCGCGTCGGGCAAGGCATCGCTGGCCGGCAACGGCTACGACCCCGGCAGTTCCAATTTCTGGGCCGAGCTGTGGGAACCCATCAGCGCATTGCTGGTGACGGTGCTCTGGCTGGTGCTGGTGGTGGTGTTCATCTATCAGTTATTCGCAGTGGGTGGCGAGGTAAAGACCGCCCACCAGAACCAGCGGCTTTTCGGCAACAAGCAGGGCAAGATGACGCAGTGGAGCCGCGAGATCCCCTTCGACGGCGACCTGTGCAAGACCAGCCAGGTGCTGCACGCCAACTGCCCCACCGATGTCAACAATAAAGACCAGATTGCCGCCTTGGTGATGCGCATGACACACCTGGGCCTCATCTCGCTCAGGCAGAAAGAGGGGCTTTCGGGAAAAGGGGCCGGCGAGTTCCTCATCACGCCGCCCATGTCCGTCAAGCCACCCGCCGGCGACCAGCAGGCCGAGCTCATGGGGCTGGTGCACAAGCAGATGTGGAAGGCTGCAGGAGCCGACCATGTGCTGCAGCCCAAAGAGATGAAGGCCTACATGAAGCAGTCGCCCGTGGAGCACCGCCAGGTGGTGACTCGCATCAGCCAGCTGCTCAGCGCCACGGGGCGCTCGCGCGGCAGCCTCAAGGCCGACGAGGTGCTGCAGGTCTATGGCCTGAAAAAATATCTGGAAGAGTTCACCCTGCTCGAGGAGCGCCATGTGCTGGATGTGGGGCTGTGGAAGGAATACATGGTGTTTGCCACGCTCTACGGCATCGCCAGGCAAGTCTATGCCGACCTCAAGATGATTTGGCCCGACTACACGGTGCTCGCGCCGCAGGAGGCACTGCTCATGGACACCGAAGCCTACACCGAGGTGGCTACCTACACCATGAGCGGCATGGCGTATGTGCGCAGTTACGAGACGCCCGAGGAGCGGCAAGAACGCCTGGCACGCGAGGCAAGTGAATCGCGCAGCAGCGGTGGCGGCGGTTCATCGTCCTACGGCGGCGGTGGCGGCTACAGCGGCGGTGGCGGCAGCGGATTCCGTTGATTCACCCGCCGTCAAGTCCTTGATGACCTCGCTGGCAAGCAGCAAGCCCGCTGCCGCCGGCACAAAGGCATTGCTCGCCGGGCACTTGCGGCCGTCATCGGCCACAACAGGCTCGGCGGGAAACTGGGGCTTTTCGGTACTGCACACGCACTTGAAGTGCACGATGCCCTCGCGGCGCAGCCGCTTGCGCATCACCTTGGCCAGCGGATCCATGTTGGTCTTGGCAAAATCCATCACCCTGAAGGCCATCGGGTCCATCTTGTAGGCCGCTCCCATGCTGCTGATGAACGGCAACCCCAGCCGCGTGCAGCGGCGCGCCAGCTCCATCTTGGCACTCACAGTGTCGATGCAGTCCACCACGTAGTCGTAGGCCGTGAAATCCACCGTGTCGGCATTGGCCGGCAGAAAAAACAGGTCGTGAGCCGTCACCCGGCATCGTGGGTTGATGTCGCGCACCCGCTCGGCAGCCACCTCCACCTTTTTTCGGCCCAGCGTGGAGTGCAGGGCGATGACCTGGCGGTTCAGGTTGCTGATGCTCACCACGTCGGCGTCGAACAAATCGAGCGCGCCCACACCCGAGCGCGCCAGTGCCTCCACCACCTGGCCGCCCACGCCGCCCACGCCGAACACCGCCACCCGGCAAGCCGCCAGGTGCTGCATTGCCGCCCGGCCCAGCAGCAACTCGGTGCGTGAAAATTCTTCTTGCATAACCTTTGGTCGTTTAAGACCACAAAAATACAAAAACCCGAAAAAATTATCAATTATCCATTGCCAATTATCAATAATTCACTATCTTTGCACCGCTTTTCGAGCCCAGATGGCGGAATCGGTAGACGCGTTGGTCTCAAACACCAATGGGGTAACACCCGTGCCGGTTCGACCCCGGCTCTGGGTACTGGCTTGAATCGCCAATCGTTTGTTTTTTCAATCGGTTGGCGTTTTTGTTTTGCCATTTTTGGCGACTTCTACCCTTTTATTGGTAGTTTAATGACCTTTGGCAGCTGCAATAGGGTAGAACTCATAGAATTATCTCCCAGAAGCCGCCTTTATCTGGACCTACTCGACGGAGATATTTACCACGCATGGCTTCAATATTGCGGTAAATCGAAGTTTCACTAATTCCGACATTATTGGCCAAGTCAGCTCTCGATATGTATGGATCTTCAATCATCAGTTCAAGTATCTTGATTTTATTAGCTGTTAATGTATCTCCTAATGCCGCAGCCTTTTCTTTCAACTTTTCTGTGACCTTGCCATGATTTTCTGCTACCTTTTCTGCTACCTTATTATGGTTTTCTGCTACCTTTCCACCGTTTTCTGTTACGTTTTCAGTTTGCTTCTGTACGTTTTCTGCTACCTTTGGTACTGTAATCTTCAGGATGAACTCATCAGTCCTGAAAGATGGAACATTCGCACCATTAGCCTCTTGTTCACGACAGATACGGTCAAAGCCCTCGCCAAACTCCTTGACAAAGTGATATGCTTTGAGCTGCTATTTTAGGATTACGAGAGAAATGGGTATTGCGAATGTTAGTTGGCTTCACCATTCCAGGCAGTTTGCCTGGTGATTCGAACACTAGCCGGTCATCGAACATCTTGATTTGTATTTCCGTCCCTTTGATGCTGTAGGCTCTATGGCAAACGCTGTTCACCGTCATCTCTTGAATGACGAATTCTGGATAATCCCTGCGCGTCACGAACTGGCCATGTTGCCCCAGGAATGTATGCTCGCGAACTTGGGTCTCAATGAACTCTATGGTTTTCTTGACTTGGTTCAGGATGGTTCCTTCAAAAGTCACATCCTTGATGACGTTCATTTCAGCACCCACCTTTTCATCGGCACCCTCATATCTGATAAAACGAGTGCGGGCGCGAGGGAAGAACTTCTGAGGGTTCTTACCGAATAGCAGAATGCATGCCGTGCTGACATCTTCCTCGCCCTGCTTATTGGTCATCACAAAACCATTGTTCTCTCGCAAGTATTCCAATGGGGTCTTGCTATATCCGACCAGCTTGGTATAATCTGCAACGGCATCCATGTCGATGTCGTCAACGGTGGCACCATAGACAGCCGTGTCCTCATAGAAGCGCTCACCCTTGTCATACATCAGCTGCACTCGCTCATCAAACGACAACTTCCGGCTCTTGTCACCCACACGCATAAAAGCCTCATCCGCCTGGTTGGTGTGCAAATACATGCTCGCCGGGATTTCCATTAGCAAAATGTGGTTCTCGTACCCATCCTTGTCCTTGCAAGGCAGATAGGAGCATGTGACGGGAATCGACGGATTGCAGAAATCAAACGGCACACGCAGCAGTTCGTTCAACTTCTCCGTATACTGGTCAACCCTTCAATCTTCCGAGTTTTATCCGATACCCCAATGGCTATTACGCCACCATCCGCATTGGCAAATGCCACGATGAGCACAGCCAAAGCCTTCGGGTCTATTTGAATGCTTTGCAGTCAAATATCTGATTCTCTTTGTGGGTCGTTATTTCTTTTATGGTCATTTCGTTAATTTTACATGTCCACAATTACTTCCTTGCTTCTGCATTTGCCGTGAAACTCATTGACAAGGCAGCAACAGCAACCATCAGGATTGAATAAATCTTTTTCATATGTCCATGTATCTTTTAATAATCTATTTATTTGGGCTTTGCAATGCCGAATGTGATGAAATCCTCAGTATCAGACAGTTTGTCGGTCGAAGCATTGAGTAAGCGGATGATGAACTGCTTACCGAACTTTTTCATTTCACCATTATTATCGTCGCGCAATGCCTTAAGTTCCTCTGCGGTAATCTTCACCAGATAGGAGTGGTCGCCGTACTTCTCTGCGGAAAAATTCACATACCCTTGATCGGCCGCAACAGAACCTTTGAATGCAGTCAGTTTTGCGACATTATAAATACGCCTTTTCTTCTGAATTTCAAGCGGAATGATTTGGAACAGGCGCTTGGGACTGCGTTTGTTGTCTTCCCAAGAAATGATAATATACATATCATTGTCATAGGCTGAAGCATCAAGGGTCACGGGTGATTCAGGGCCTTCCAACTGATAATATTCACTGCCTTTGGTCAAACCAAGCAAAGCCATTCCGACATTGGCGGTTGCACGAAGCTTGGAATGTTCTACTTCAAGAGGAATGCCCTCGGTTTCATTAATAACCAAGATGGCTTCCTGCTCAAACTCAGGTTCTTCGACCTTGATAGCACTTGGATCAAGTACTTGCGCATTGCTTACGAATGCCATGAATAAGGCAACTGCCCCAAAAACTACTTTTCTCATGTGTCTCAGAATTAGTTTATAAATCATTATTAATATCGCAAAAGTAGCATTTTTTTTTGAATCCTACTCATTTTAACAGTTATTTCATGTCATTAGCCATACTTACCTTGAAAACATGAGTTATTAATGATCATTCCGTCAATACGACCCATTTGGGTATTGAGCATATCATGACATGACTGTAATTTTGAAATAAATTTTAAATCTACTTTATTCATACTATATTTTTTAGCAAAGGTACTTCGTTGAGAAGCGGAGTGCTGATTTTTTCAAAGCGTTTAAATCCATAATCGGAGAACTTATCTTCGTTATCCGTTTGGCTGAAAAGGCATCTGGTATTGTCCAATCAGTGACTAGACAATCTGAAATTATCCCGTCAGCGATGGGATTATCAAAGTCATGAGTAATGATTGATGCACTTATTTATAACTAAGCCTTTGGGGTTATCATCCATTTTTCGGTAAAATTAGCTCAAACATCACAAATAAGGTTGTAACTATATAACCATTTCAAAAACATTTTGTATCTTTGCGCCATCAATTGATTCAATTATACTCGTATGAAGTATCTTAATATAAAAAAGGCACTGGCGGCGTGGCAAGAGATACAGCCGTTGTCGGAGAAGGATCGGGAGAGGCTCAGCCGCCGCTTCACGGTGGACTTTAACTACAACAGCAACCACCTTGAGGGCAACACACTGACCTACGGGCAAACTGAGATTCTGCTATTGTTCGGCAAGGTAATTGGCGAAGCCGACGTGAGAGATGTGCAGGAAATGACTGCTAGTAACGTTGGGTTGAAGATGATGGCAGAAGAGGCCCGCGTAAAAGAGATGCCACTGAATCAAAACTTCATCCGTACGCTGCATAAGACGCTGCTAAGGGAGGACTATACGGTGTATCGAGATTTGCCTGGCGGTGGGCAGACCAGTTATGTAATCCATGCGGGGCAGTATAAGACACGGCCGAACAGTGTGATCACACGATACGGAGACCGATTTGAGTATGCCTCACCCGAGGAGACACCTGGACTGATGACTGACTTAGTGGACTGGTATAATGAAGCGGAACAGAAAGGAAAACTCTCACCTGTGGAACTGGCTGCATTGTTCCACTATAGATCCATCCGCATCCATCCCTTCGAAGATGGCAATGGACGCATCGCCCGACTGATGGTGAACTTCATCCTGGCTCGCCACAACTATCCGATGATTGTAGTCCGTAGCCGCCAAAAAAGTGAGTATCTTGAAGCCCTACATCAAGCAGACCTCGAAGTGGGCCCCATTCCCAGCGATGGTGCCCATGCAGAGTTGAAAGACATCAAGCCATTCCTGAAGTATTTTAATGGACTCGTAGCCAGGGAAGTGTATAATGATGTACTGTTTGTGAGCGAAAAGGATGAGAATGTGTGGTGGTATGATGGAGAAAGGATTTCATTCAGGACTCCAAACTACACAAAGATCTTGAATGCCATGCGAACAGAGCCCACACTGACCTTGGCAGACATGAAAGACGTAACCGGCATTAGTATTACCGCCATCCAAAAACTTCTTGACCATTTGATTGACAAGAAGTATGTGGAACGAGGCGAGAAAGATGGAAGTTGGAGAGTATATGTTACACAGTAAAAAAGATGTTATTCATTGATATAGAGAATTATGGAAGTAAATCTTTTTGGAGCTTATTTTGAAGGGGCATTTCTGGCAGCAATAGCGTCTTGTTTTATAAATGGAAGAATCTCTGAGCAACAAATAGATGTTGCGAAAGAGATTATTTCTAGGTTCAAAGAATATGAGATTGAACATGCAGCTATCATGCCTGAGAAGAAAGAAGAGCTAAAACGTCAATTGAAACAATTTCTTGATGCGAAGATTCAAGGACTCAAAGATAAACTAAGGGCTCAAGGAAAATTGTGGTAAGTGGAACTTAGTTGATCTAGTGAAAATTATTATGCCAGATAGTTTGGCTTACCGAAAAAACCTCGGTAGGCTTTTTGTTCACTGCAAATGGGTGTGTGTTGAATTAATTCTATAGCTTAACCAAATTCTTTTTTATATGTTTTGCTTCATTTTAATAGGCATTAAAACGGGTGTAAACCGATTAAATTAGGGAACGATGTAACTATGTTTTGACAAGAATTATCCGAAGAGATTTCACTTTGGATGTAAAAATCAATGATCTGAGATAAAAAGTGTGAAAATATTGCGAGAATTCGGGTTTTATAAATGTTGTTTTATAGAAAACACCTAACTTTATAAACCAAACTTAATAAAATCATACGATTCTTATTTAGTATAATTTATTTGAGTATCATTAAAGATGTCATCAAACAATGCCTGATTAGTAAGCAACGCGAGATGGGCCATTGCAATTGAGGATGTGTTGAACTAATCCAATAACTTGACCAGGTCTCTCTTCATTTCCTCATCAATATCTCTGTACCTTTGGAAAGCCTTGCTTCCCTCTTTGTGGCCAGAAAGGGCTGAGACAAGGTTTGGGTCTTTGACTTTTCTGTAAATGTTACCAATAAAAGTCCTTCGGGCCATGTGGCTACTGGCGACCTCATAGATGGGGCGCTTCACCTCCTCGCGGGTCAAGGGGTCTAATGTGGTAACAATCCTATCAATTCCAGCGAGCTTGAAAAACTCCTTGATGGCCTTGTTATATTTCTGCTCAGAAATAAACGGAAGAAGGCCGGGACCTTCAAAATCCTCGTATCGTTTGAGAATCTCTTTTGCTCTCTCGTTCAGCGGCACACGTACCGTTAGCGGACGTCCTTCTTTGGTTTTCTTGGGAATATACTCGATGGCACCGTTGACAATACTTTGCTTTGTCATTCTGTAAAGGTCGCTGACGCGACAACCTATTACCGATTGAAAAATGAAGATGTCACGCTGAATGGCGAGTTGAGGCCTTGCTGACAAATCCGCATTCCAGATCTGCTCCCTCTCGTCTAATGAGATATATACAGGTGTACCATATAGGCACTCTTCAATGGGGAATTTATCGAATGGGCGATTGGTGGTCTTGCCATTCTCATAGCACCACAAGAAAAACGTTCTGATGCGTGAGAAACAATCTATAAGAGTGTTCTTGCCTCTGGGTTAAGGTGTGCGCTTTTCGGGTATGTTCTCATAGATTTGAGGATATTTCTCGAAGTACTTATACTCGTTCTCAAAGAAATCCCACATATCAGCTAGCGTATCCCTGTTCACATCGTTCACGTCAAGAACAAAGTCTTTTCTGTTCCGCTTGGTTCTCTTGACATAAAGCTCATATCGAAGCATGGATCGTTTCACCACTCTGAAATTCTTCTTGCGAACTTCAGACAGGCGATGTTTCTCCAAAAACTCATCAAACATCTGCTCAAAGGTTTGTTTCTTTTCACCTTCAGGAGTAAACTTTTCGGGGTGATAATATCGGACAAGGATAGCTTTAAGCCAGTCTTTGTCCAGATTGTCCTTGTCACGTTCGTATTCCCTCTCGATAAAGCCTTTGAGTTTCCGGAGTTCTTCATTGGTCTCTGTACGAAGCTTTGGATCACAAATAGCCTTCGACTTGACACACTCATTCTTCTCGTCCCAAAGATTAGGATTAATGGTGAGTTCTGTCTGGGCAACTGAATCCAATCTCCTGCCATCCCTCAGACGCAAATATATGGTGGCCGTCGATTCCGTGTCATACCGTTTTGCCGATTTTTTGATGTAAATGTAACTTTCGTGTCTTTTTTATGGTTGTTGGGATAGTGTGTAAATAGCTTTATACAAAGGTAATACTTATCCATTGAATGACCAAATTTTTTTCCCCACATTTTCCCCACATCTGCAAGAGTTCGTGCAAAGTGAGTCACTTCTTCCCCACCAGAAAAGCACGAATTTGGGATGAATTGTATATCCATTCCGGAATGAAGTGGGTGTTGCAGATGTCTTTAATCGCCAATCAATACGATTAAATATCTACATTTCGGCAGTTAGAACTGCCAAATTAAGGTTTTGTTCGTTTCAACGAACGAATACACAGCTATCCCCCCATATTTGTATAAGTGCACATCACTATGATTTATCAGTTGCAACTGGCGACCTCTGTATGCCCTTTTTGGGTGAAAATAATTCACTAAAACCATATATATTTATATCTTTTTCCTTGAAATGTAATTGCCTCAGAGAATATTTGCTAACTTTGCACCATAATAATTATAATAAGCATGGAAGAAGCAAAAGATTTAAATCGCTTGAAAGTGATTTTGGCCGAAAAAAAGAAAACCAACAAATGGCTGGCGGAACAATTAGGTTGCGCTCCAACCACTGTATCTAAATGGTGCACCAATTCTTCGCAACCATCATTGGAAACAATAGAGAAAATATCGAATCTGCTTGATATAGATTATACAGAACTCATTAGAATAGATAGAAAGTCATGAAGACCAAGAATACTTTCACCATACACACCGAGCTTCTTGATGGCAAACTTGATGGAGCAAGGAACATTTATATGGGGGCTAATTCCACATGCCATCTATATGTAATACCTCGTGAAGATATTACATTAGCAAATACAATCAGTGATATTTCTGGGCAACCTGCGTTCTACATTTTGGTTAGTTCGCCAGACGCAAATAAATTGCAGGCCTATATCGGTCAGACAACAGACTTTGCCAACAGAAAGAATGACCATTTGCAGAAAAAGGATTTCTGGGACTTGGCTCTTGTTTTCATCTCAGATAGTCATAAAATTTATGGTGACGATGTGAAGTATCTAGAGTATCTGGGCATTGAGGCAGCGCAGAATGCAGGGTCTTATGAGCTCTTGAATGGAGCAAATCCCAAGAAGCCAAATATTGCACCATATCGTGTCAATGATATGGAAGTATTCTTCCACGACATTCAACTTCTTTGTCGGTTCTTTGGCTGTAGGATCTTTGACACTCCACAACCAAAGCAGAATCCAAATCATCTGTTCTATACGAAGGCAACAGACCGTCCAGCACTAGGAACTGGATACTATGATGAAGCTACAAAGAAATTTGTATTGCTGAAAGGGAGCATTCTTGCATCAGATGTCGTAAATAGCTACAAGCCGATCAATAGTCGCAACAAATTCATTAAAGAACACTGCAAGAATGAAAACGGGCAGATAACACTTCAAAATGACGTCCCATTTAACAGTCCTAGTGGGGCATCTGGATATGTTTTGGGTCGCCCAAGCAACGGATGGGATGACTGGAAAGATGCTGAAGGAAAGAAACTTAGCGAAGTTGTACAGCGATAATAATCGACCTAAATTGATAATATCATAGTTTATATGGGAAGTTTCAATGAAAATACAAGGGTACAAGTACCGGCGGCACTCCATTTATGCAAGCTGGGGTATACCTATCTTGATAATATAGATGTCCTTGATACTCGGACTAACATATTGGTCGATGTTTTCATGGATTCCGTCAAAAGACTGAATCCTGGTATATCAAGCGAAGAGGTTTCCTTACTGTTCTCCAAGATTGTCAGTATTGCAAACAATGATGACCTCGGAAGGGAATTTTATCAGCTACTGTCTGCAAACAACGGCATCAAGCTTATTGACTTTGAGAATCCTGATAACAACGTATGGCATGTCACGACAGAACTTCCATGCGAGAACAAAGAGACAGACGACAACTTCCGCCCAGACATCACCTGTTTTGTAAATGGTCTTCCGCTGGCTTTTATTGAGGTCAAGAAACCCAATAACCATGAAGGCATTCTTGCCGAGCGAGAGCGCATCAACAAGCGCATGAGTAGGAGTTGCTTCCGGCGTTTCTTCAACCTCACCCAGTTGATGATTTTCTCCAACAATCAGGAATACGACAACGATAACCGAGTGCCAATCCAAGGAGCATTCTACTGCTGTACAGCAAAGGAAAAGGCTTTCTTCAATGTGTTCCGTGAGGAAGACAAGCACTTTGTCAGTGACTACCCATATATTGACTTGCCCGAAGAGACGGAGAACATTGTGCTGAAGCACCGCAACTGCGTTGTCATCAAGAATCTGGAGGAGTATCACACCAACAAGCGAGTTGACACTCCCACCAATCGAATCCTCACTTCCATGCTTGGTAAGGAGCGATTTCTCTACCTGCTCCGTTACGGTATCGCATACGTCGAGAAGAAGATCGATCTGGAAGATGGAACTCAGGGAACAGAGCTGCAAAAGCATATCATGCGTTATCAGCAGCTATTTGCTTCACTGGCCATACGCAAGACGCTTGACAAGGGCATAAAAAGCGGTATCATCTGGCATACCCAGGGTAGCGGAAAGACGGCCCTTGCTTTCTACTCGGTAAAAAGCCTCACGGATTACTTTGCTAAGAAGAACACCATTGCGAAATTCTATTTCATCGTTGACCGCATTGATCTGATGGAACAGGCTACGGATGAATTTGCCGCCAGAGGCCTTGTTGTCCGCAATGCCAAAAGCCGTGACGAACTGATGAATGACATCAGCAACACGGCTATTACCCAGAATAGCGATGGCAAACTTGAAATCATGGTTGTCAACATCCAGAAGTTCAAGGAGGACAAGAAGCAAGTCAAGATAGACGGCAACTACAATACCCACTTGCAGCGTATCTTCTTCATTGACGAAGCCCACCGTGGCTATAATCCACAAGGCAGTTTCCTTGCCAACTTGCTGGAAGCCGACAAAGACGCTGTAAAGATAGCACTGACAGGAACACCACTCCTGAAAGAAGAACGGGAATCATGGCGCGTGTTTGGTAAGTACATCCACACTTACTACTATGACAAGTCCATTGCAGACGGTTATACCCGGAAATTGATGCGTGAACCCATAGAGACTATCTACAAAGAGAAAATCGAGAGCATCTTGGATCAATTGGCTGGTGGCGTGGAAGTCAAGAAGAGCGACATTGACCGCAACAAAATCATTGAGCACGAAAGCTATCTCAATGCGCTGCTGGATTACATCATTACCGATTTCCGACGCTTCCGTACCGAGCAGGCAGACGATACTGTCGGTGCCATGATTGTTTGCAAGACCAATCCGCAAGCCCGTGAGCTCTATCGACTGTGGCAAGAACGATTCCATCAAGCGGAAAAGGCAACTTTGCACCAGGAAGAACAGATGTTGATGGCTGCTGAACCCATGCTCACGCCATACGGCTACAAGCCGCTGACGGCTTCTCTCATCCTACACGACGAAGGCGATAAGATGGAGCGGAAGGAGTATATCGACGGCTTCAAGAAACTGATGGAAGTTGATGTCTTGATTGTGAACAAGATGCTTCTTACTGGTTTTGACGCGCCTCGACTGAAGAAACTATACCTTGGTCGTTCACTCGACGGCCATGATCTCTTGCAGGCCTTGACCCGTGTGAACCGTCCGTATAAGGACTTCAGATATGGCTATGTAGTGGACTTTGTGGACATCAAAGAAAACTTTGAAGCCACCAATGATAGGTACCTGCGTGAATTGAACCGTACTTCAGATGAAGAAACACCTGAAGAACAGCCCATCGGCAAAGTCGTACAGGTCGATATGGATGAGGTGATGGCGACAATCCAGCACGTCAAGAGCCTGCTTTTCAATTTTACGACTGACAATCTGGAAGAGTTCCGCAAGGAAATAGACGAAATAGAGAATAAGGACAGTCTCTATGAACTGCGCAACACACTTGCCGAAGCCAAGGCGATGATTAACCAGGTGCGTTCTTTCGGTGACGACGAAACCAAAGAGAAACTGAAGAAACTGCCGCTTGGTGCCATCCCGACATTGATTACCGAGGTAACGCATCGTATCGAGCGTATCAATCTCCTTGAAAACACTGAACACAAGGCTGATGTCTCAGGTATTATCAATGTGGCTCTGTCGGAGCTGGAGTTTGAGTTCAAAAAGGGTATCCCCGAAGAACTGCGCATCATTGTCAATGATATCAAAGAACGCTGTGAGCGCGTGCAAGCTGAGTTTGAGGCTAACTTCGACCAGAAGGAAGAGCGATATGTCGTGTTGGCCGACGAGTTCCGCGAGTACTTCCGCAAAAAAGGCTTTGTTCCTCAAAGTACCAGCGAAGCCAAAGAGAGCATCGCCTATATGGAGGAAGTGATGAAAAAGATTCGTGAAATCAATCGTCGCAACAACATCCTGAAGAAGAAATATAAAGGTGATGAGCGTTTTGTCCGCATCCATAAAAGATTGGAAGAAGCCAATCAGCATCGAGAAAAACCGATTATCTCTCAGCATGAATATGAGATAGCTGAGAACCTGGCACGCATGAAGTCGGAGATTGACCAAATGTTGTTCCTCAATATCAATATATTGAACAATGAGGAGGCCTTCAAACGGGACATCCTTGCTATCATTGGTAAGGAACTGATAGGCATGGACATCAAGGCAGACCTGCAAGATCGTAAGTACATTAACAACTTGATTACATCCGAATACCTCGGACAATATCATTACGCCTAATAAGCATACGATTAATACAAGTAACATGAGTAATATCAATATAACAGAAGCGACTATCGCCCTGATTGACTCATTGAAGAGTACAACCGGTGCATTTGGTCTGGCAGGAACTGGCAGTGAATATAAGATCGTCACAGAGATGTTCCTTTATAAGTTTTTCAATGACAAGTTCGGCTATGAAGCAAAACGAGACCAGGTATATGGGCCGCGCCTCTCTCAAGCCGAGAAATGGGATGCAGAATATGATTCCTTCTCTGACGATGAAGTGGAAGACCTGTTCAGTTACTTACCCGCCTCCGTTCCGCGTCTGAAGCCAGAACACACATTGTCGCATCTGTACAATTCTGCGACGAAGGGCGATTTCTCTACGATGCTTGATGCCACGCTCATTGACATCGCCAATGTGAATGCTGACACCTTCTCGGTCACTACATCCGGCAAGAGCAAGGTGAATATCTTTAGTCCTGTCACTACCTACGTAACAGACACGCAAAAACGGGACGAGTTCGCCAAATCGCTGATGCGCAATGTGGCTTCTTTCAACTTTGAGGAGGTTTTCGCCGAGAAATACGATTTCTTTTCTCGTATCTTCGAGCATCTGCTGAAAGGCTTCAACAATGCCGGTGGCGGCAAGTATGCCGAGTACTATACACCTCGTGCCATTGCTCAGGTGATGGCACGTCTGCTGGTGGGAAAGAGCAATGATCTGCGAGGAATTACCTGCTACGACCCGTCTGCAGGCACAGGCACCCTGCTGATGGCATTGGCGCACCAAGTGGGCGAAGACCGTTGTTCCATCTATAGTCAGGACATTTCGGAAAAATCAAGTGAAATGTTGCGCCTGAATCTCATTCTGAACAATCTGTCTGCATCGTTACCCAATGTGGTACAAGGCAATACGCTTACCGAACCGTCACACAAAGAGAGTAACGGCGTGTTAAAGAAATTTGACTTTATCGTCTCCAATCCCCCTTTCAAACTCGACTTCCCTGAGTATCGTGACACGTTGGCTTCGGACTCCATCCGTTTTTGGGCTGGAGTACCCAATGCGGTGACCAAGGTTGATCCCAACAAGCCCAAGATGGCTATTTACACATGCTTCCTGCAGCATGTGTTGAACTCACTGAAGCCGACTGGCAGGGCAGCAGTGGTCATCCCTACAGGCTTCATCACTGCAAAAAGCGGTGTGGAGAAGCGCATCCTGCAACGCATTGTCGATGAGCATTGGGTGTATGGCTGCGTATCGATGCCCAGCAATGTGTTCGCCACTACCGGCACCAACGTTTCGGTGATCTTCTTCGACAAGTCAGCAAAATCAGACAAGGTTATTCTCATTGATGCCAGCAAGCTGGGTGAAGAATACAAGGAAGGTAATAACCAAAAACGCCGTCTGCTTGATGAAGAAGTGGATAAGATTGTGAACACATTCCTGAACAAAGAGCCTATCGATGACTTCTCCGTAGCAGTCACCTACGATGAAATCAAGGATAAGAACTACAGCCTTTCTGCCGGACAGTATTTCGACATCAAGATCGATTATGTCGATATAACCGAGGATGAGTTTAATACTCGAATTGCCAACTACAAGAAAACACTAACAGAGCAGTTTGAGAAAAGCCATAGGTTGGAAGAAGAGATTATGAGACAGTTAAATTCACTGAAATTAGATTCATAATAATGAGTGAGACTATTTCGTTTTGGGCAACATTATTAAGCCCCATTGCAGGAGTGATAGCGATAATTGTAGCTTTGATTATTGCAAACCGTTCGTCACGCGATGCGGAGAAACAAGTAACGGCTATTCATAACCTGCTAGATGTATTTGTAGCTGCGCAGAACCCAAATATGGTGGAGGCAATGCAACACTATAAACAGCAACTAGCACAATTAGACGAGCAAATAGGAGCAGTAAAGGAAGACTTAGAAACTGTCGATCCATTCTTTGGTAGAGGTCCGAAGATAGAGGACATTGAATACTCGGCCGAAAAAGAAGAACAAAAACAGCATCTTAACGACTTGCAAAAACAACGCGATAAAATAGAGATGCAGTTGAATTTGATGCTATCATATTTGACTAAAGTGGCAAAATAAGAGCATGGTGATCAAGAAATATAAGCTATCAGACGTTGCAAAAGTTGAGATCAGCAGCGTTGATAAGAAAACCAAAGATTGCGAAACGCCTGTGAAACTATGCAATTTCACTGACGTTTACCATAACTGGGCGATTACAACAGAAATGGCTGATAACTTCATGAAAGCTACAGCCAATGCAAAAGAGATAGAGAAGTTCACCATCAGGAAAGGACAGGTTGCCTTTACCAAGGATAGTGAGACCAGGGATGACATCGGCATACCAACTTATATTGCAGACGATTTTGAGAATGTCCTTCTTGGCTATCACTGTGCCTTAATTACACCTGATGAAAGTAAGATATACTGTTACCCTCGTTAGAGGAACAAGAGGCTATAGGTAACCTTTTCTCTTCCATAGACCGCAAGATAGCTCTCAATCGTTCGATAAATCAGAATTTAGTTGCGTGATAACCTCAGGTTGCAACCTAAATGCATTGGCATCTACACGCATTTGATAAAGGTGGATATGAGGGTTCACTTTTGCGATATGTTCTATTATCCAGTTTTTATCAGCCTCACCTATGTTGACACCAAAATAGATTGACTCAAAACATTCGCCTTTCAGTGGCATATAATGGTGTATCTCACGCCAATCCCATTCATCCTTAGGATGGTCGGCTTGTGCTGCAGTAAAAGCGGCATACGCTGGAGAAGGGTCTAACATGACCAATCTGACTTCTTGTTCATACTCCCACACCTTTGCTTTTGTTTTCCATTGATAGCTGAATATATCTACAGCGCTATAATATGCGTTTGGACGTTCAATAATATCCTGGTATTGGACATCTAAAACAAGTGGCTTGAGAAATTTCGTACCAAACATAGGAGGAACGGATTCCATAACTTTTTCCACATCAAGTCCGATGCATACACCTTTATGATTATAGCAATAATGGCTCCACATGAGCAATGAATCATTGACTTTTGATAAACTACAGAGCCATGTATTGTTGCGCAGATTGAGAGCATCGGTTTCTTCTTTATCTATCCACCATTTCTCAGGAATCCATCCATGTAACTTAGAGCTAGGCACATTCGAGTAGTCAATCAATTTAGGATGACAATCGAAAGGGTCATTCAGTTGTGAAGCATTGGTGAATTGGAGATTCTGGTTTCCAATCATGCACTTTGCGCCAACTACATCCAAATATTTATATAGAATGTGAGACATTTATTCTAAAGTTACTTGACTGTTCATTAGTAAGGGCAGGAGTTCGTCTCGCTGCTTAATAAGGTTCCATGTGTTTTGTTGCAGATTCCCTACTTCTCCAAATAGTTGATCCTGGAGTGCATCGTATTTTTGTAACAGTTCCATGGGCGGCATAGCTATAAATATATTGTCAAAAGTCTGATTTGTAAGATTATTAATACCTGTTCCTGAAGCCGTACTCTTTATTATTGACTTAAAGTAATCAGAATTGAATACATTATAAAGTAAATTAGAGCAAAAAGCATGGGGAACGAATTTTGTCAGAAAGGCACCATAGGTTTCATTTGGTTCATGATGAAATAACACGCATTTTCCGACATGTTCTTTGCTTCCACTTGACATCGTCATAATAATATGTCCTTTTCTTATTTTTTGCTCATCTGACACAAACGATTCAGGAATGTATGCGACATTACTATCAAATACAAGTTGGCTGTTCTGAATATTATTTCCACGAAGTACCAAAAGACCATGTTGTTCGTCAACAAGGTCATCCTTTGCATATGATACTCCTCTATAAGAATCAGATATATCATTAACCGAAACGGCCTCCCATCCATCAGGTATCTCTCTCTTTAGCTTTTCATTCCACACCATCTTGCCACCGTTTGACTTATATGGCCTACCTTCCTTGTTAGGGAAGTCGAATTGAACAAACCAGTAGTCGTAAAGTTGTTTGGCTAACTAAATTCTGATTTATCGAACGGTTAAGTTCGATTTTATGAGTAATTGCATCTAGCAACTGCCCTATTCGGCGTTGTTCACTTATATCAGGGATGTCAACAACGACATCCTTAATTTTGTCAGGGCTTGTATGTCGAATCTTAGTTTGCTGTGCTCCAGCAGCTAACTGCTTCTTGACACTTGATGACGGCAACAGATAGTAACAAAATGCCGGATCAAGCATCCCGTCCTTACATCTAACCAATGCAACATCTTGACTTTGAATATATGTCCCAGAGACAGGAATACGAGCCGTACTACCCAACAAACCAGGTGTTTGTTCCGTTAATGGTGTAATGATGTCACCCTCTTCCAATATAAACTGTTCTTTAATGGGTCCTGTATAATACAAGTTTGTCTTTGAGGTGTTTGGTTTAAAGCCTCCATTGGCATAATCAAAGTTGCCTAATGTAAGACGAATGTATTTGCCTTCTTCGGCATAAAACTCACCAGCAAGGCTTTGACCACGTGTAACTTCTAGAAGGTCGCCTAACTTATATCGCTTCAAACCCATACTATTTCTCGTTTTGTAATCTGAAGAACTCTTTCTGTTGCTCTATCTCACGGCGGAGTTCCTCTTGTGTGGGCATATAGGTCAAGTACTTAGCGGCAAACAGTTGGTCGTTATTGTTAAGGACCGAATAGTGTGCAACATCTTCATCTGTCTCGGCGCAAAGTAACATGCCAATGGTCGGGTTGTGACCTTCAGGGCGAGCCAGCTCGTCATACATCTTGACGTACATATCCATTTGTCCCACATCCTGATAGCGTAGCTTTGTGGTTTTCAGATCAATTAAGACGAAACAGCGCAGATGGTAATTATAGAATACCAGGTCGATATAATAGTCTTCCTTCTCGGTGTGGATATGCTTCTGCCGGTCAACAAAGGCAAAGCCTTTCCCCAGCTCCATGAGGAACGGAATCATGTGGTCAATGATGCTTTGCTCAAGGCTGCTCTCAGAATAGTTTGTATTATTTTTGAATCCAAGAAATTCAGCGACCACAGGATTCTTTAAGTACTCCAATCTGTCTTGCAACGGCTTTGTCAACTCAACCATTTCGTCATGCACAACGGCTTTGTCTTGCGACTGCAACAGTCGATGGTAATATTGTGATGACACATTGCGCTGCAGGGTACGAGTGCTCCACATTTCTTTGGCGGCTTCGTTCTCATACCAAGCACGTCCTTCGGCTGTAAGCTCTTGCAGAATTATTCGATAATGAGTCCAGGAGAGCCGAATAGGATATTTTGCAGTCAGGGATCGCATAATACCTTCCCATGCGGATTGTGAACTCGGTGCGTTCACAATCTTTTCGCTTGAAGATGGCAATGGTGAACTCGGTGCGTTCACAATTGTAGATTTTCCACTCACTGCTTGGAAAAAGTCGGGATGCTTGACATAGAAATCGACAAAATACCATAAGTTCCTTTTTATAAACCCTTTGCCATATTTTCCTGTCAAATTATCTGCCAACCTTCCTACTACCTGTTCGCCATATTCTGCACGTTGATCTTTCAGTACCTCATGCTGAATGCGCATCCCCAGCAACCAGTTACGCTTGATCAGCGTTTCATTGATGGCCCGGTATGCTACCTGTTGAGCTTGGTCGATGATAAGACAAGCGTCTTGATACAGACTGCCAACTGATGATGCCTGTAAATCAGTGTTCGGATTAACTATCTCGTTCTTAGCCATGTGCGCTCTTTTTGAGCGCAAAGATACTTAAAATTAGCGAGAAACCCTCAGGATATCTTAGCCCAAGTATTTTTTGTGAGCCATTTTTACGTTATTTTGATTGACGATGGCATAATGAAGCGTGGTGTCAATTCTTACATGCCCAAGCAAGCGTTGGACTTGCTCGATGGGCATACCTTTGTCAATGGCCATAGTTGCAAGTGTACGACGGAACTTATGAGGATGAACTTTGGGTATATCAAGACGCTTGCCCATCTTTCTAATACAAGTCTCCACTCCACCAATAGACAACCTCTTGTGTGGAGAGGAGAGGGAAACAAACAATGCGGGATCGTCATCTATTCGCTCAGCAAGATATTGTTGAAGATGAAGCTTTGTTCTGGCATTAAAGTACACCATACGCTCCTTGTTGCCTTTACCAAAGACGATGCACTGCCTCTCGTGAAAGTCAATGTCGCCACGGTTCAGTTTGACAAGCTCACCCACACGGATGCCCGTCGAAGCCAGGATATCAATGATTGCAAGGTCACGCCTATTCGTGCAGTTGTCACGCAATTGCTCCAACTGCTCATCAGTGAGCACTTCCTTAACAAGAGTGTCTGTTTTTACCTTGTGAATGCGCCGCACAGGGCTTTTGGCAATATAATCCTCATCTTCGAGCCAAGAAAAGAAACTGGAGAAGATGCGACGCATATTGTCGATAGTTACTTTGCTTGAATGGTTTTTCTCCTGATACTGTGAAAGATATTGGCGAATATCACTTGTGGTGACGTGGCACACCGCAACACCGACAACAAGAAGAAATCGTTCAATAGTACTGCGATAATAGCTCAAGGTTTTATCAGAACAGCCTTCTATCTTCTTCGCGGAGATAAAAGCTTCCAGGAGGTCATTATTTCCATCGATACGAGCTTTTTCTGTTTCCCTACATTCTGATACCTCAACGTCTTGCAGTTCTTTGATAAGCACCGCCTTAAGCCGTGCCATCTGGCGGCAATCAAGATCACGCTGCATTGCCGTGACCACCGCCATAATGATGTTTTCCTTCATAAATTCCAAAATATAAATCCATATCATATATTATAATATACATGGAATCATATAAATCAGAATTTAGAAGCCCTCGCAAAGCAACTTTATGACTACTGGTTTGTGCAATTCGACTTCCCTAATGAAGAAGGGAAACCTTATAAATCCAGTGGAGGCACGATGACGTTTTGCAAAGAGCTTCAGTTAGATATACCCCAGAATTGGAGTGTCTGTAGGTTAAGTGATTTTATCAATAAGAATAACACTGGTGACTGGGGAGCAGATAATCGATCAGACGATTCTATTGAAATCGGCTGCATTAGAGGAGCTGATATTATAAAACTTAATGGCCTACCTAGACGCTACATCAAACTAAAAAACAAGACAAAGCTTCTCACAGAATGGGACGTAGTGATCGAGGTGTCAGGAGGTAGTCCAGTTCAGGCAACTGGGCGAAGTGCCTTAATAACGCCAGGTGTAATTAAACGAAATGGTGGAAAGATAACATGCTCTAACTTTTGCCACGCTTTTTCTTTCAAAGATGCCAGTGAATCAGCTTATTTCTTCTTTATGTGGAGAATGTTCTATGACAATGATATTATGTTCAATTATGAAGGCAAGACAAGTGGTATCAAGAACTTTATGACAGAAACTTTTTTGGCAAACAAATGGGTTAAAGCTCCAACAGAACTGATTCACAAATTCTTTGATATTGTAAAAGATATTTACTCGAAGATTGATACCAATATCGCAGAAAACAACGGACTTATCAAGCAGCGCGACGAACTCCTGCCGCTCCTGATGAACGGTCAGGTGTCGCTAAATTCTGATTTAGCTAACAGAGACAGAGAAGTATATCGTCTCTACTCCTCTGAGTTGATGTGTTGGTAGATATGAAGAGTCCATCCTCTTGATTTTCATTGTTCCATCAGCTGTTATGTCTTCCCTCCGCTTGGCCAAATCTTGATAACCAGGAACTTGTAAGATTAGAACCATAAGCATGTAAGGTTTCTCATTCGAGCTTGTAAGGTTTCACCTCCAGGATCTGTTTCATTGCCATCAGAAATCGTTATATAAAGATCATTGGCTTGAGATGCCATAATTAATATCGCTATTGTCGTGCAGCTGATGACATTCAGCTAATGTTAGCTTCGCTATTGATGACGTTCACGGTTAAGCTATTACGAGTACAGGGTTTACGATGCAATAATGCTTTGACGGGCTATCTTCTAGTCATGCAACAGTAACACCTAGGACATAGTCTTGTTAATTGTCTCGCTTTCTTGTGATGGCATCCTTTTTGCAAAGCAGCACCATAATAGTCATTTGAATCGCATGCTCATTGAATTGTTACATATTACTATATAATTGATAAATTTGTTAAATTAAAGTGAGACCCAAATCTATGAGCATTAGCAACGTCTGTTTCTGAAAAGCAAGAGACTCTCCATGGAATATCTCTACCTATTTTACTTATTATTTCTTCAAAATATGGCCAATCAATTTCGCTCATTGAGTGTCCATACGTTATAATTTGCTTTACATTAATTATTCGATTAAAAAAGTCTTGATGTTTTCTAATATTATCACAATAATTTTTTTCAAGTTCATTCATCCAACTTATGATGTTCTCCTTTGCTTGACATTCAAAATCTAAACTTTCATCATCCCATGCATCAGAAGGATTACGAGTATTATTATGGCCAATAATATATTCATCTTTTAACTGGCGGCTTCCATGTATGTGGGCAATATTTTGAGGTGGAATCCCATAAATCGTCTCAAGCGTATCCGTATAATTAAATGTCAAATACAAAGCATCAGCAGGAAGGGACTTCTCCTTCTGGACTCCAATAAGATCTATAGAGTCAACCCATTCCTTAAAGCGATCCTTAAAGTCTTCCAATACTGGTAAGAATATATCATTGGGAGAGTCTTCTACACAAGCAGCTGAACTCAAAGAATGATCAAAATCAAACCCTTCATCTGGACGACAATACGAAAGAACACCGCCTTCATCATACTCCCCTAGAGCTGCTTCTAAATTACCCCATACGTCTCGCTCGTTGCTAAAGAAAGTATCCATTAGGGCAACCTGGTTATTATTCTTTTGAGATAATAGCCAGTTTCTAAAATCTGAATATCTTGTTTTAATGCCATGGGAAATGTCAAACCCATTGCCTATAATAATAAGGGTTGTCTTATCTACTTTTTTAAGTTCTGGAAATAATGATAATTCTTCAACCATTGAGACTTTAATAATATTGTTTAACCAATCACACTAATAAAAAGGATCTGTCTTTATATACAATCGTCATAGGAGTAATTAATGACAACTTAACGATTACTTGATGACTACTTAATGACTGCATGTTCCAACTTTACTCTTAATTCTGTTAGTCTCTCTAATCGTATAACTGAATAATGATCAAAATTAAGATTCACAAAGCTTTCGCAGATAATAGGAACACCAGAATCTTCTAAGTATTGTTGTTCAAGTGAAGATACATAATGCGATAATTGTCTTCCTCTATATGTCAATGGAGCTATAAACCTTGGCTGTATTAGTCTAACTTCATAATCATATAAGCATGCATGGAAATTAATCTCAGCGAGATTCTCTTTTACTAAAAACAAGATATAGTTCCACAGAAAATCATGAAAGACTTGACCGATAGATATACCTTCTTTGCTTTTTGACTGGGCTATTTCCGTAGCAATAGAAACGTCATAAAACAAATCAGAACACAAATTGGTTAAACCTAAAACAAACAGTTCAAAGAAAGTAATAGAGAAGTCACCATCACTATATATTTCGCTTTGCATCATGTTGAAGACATCTTCTATCTCACTATACTTAGTATGACATCCACCTAATGTTTTTAAGAATTCCCCTTTATTTTGTGGACTGAGAATATTCTTTTTGGGAATAACAATTTCACCTGTTGAGTTTAAGGTATATTTGGCATCCAAGAAATAGATATTGCCATCTTCTGTATTATGTACTAACAACATTACTGGAATAGGGAAGAGCCTCCAGTAGTTCTTGTGAGCTTCATCAACGTAAAATCTCCATCCATCGTCTTTTTCATGGAGATAAGATTTGCCTGATTTTATCTGAACAGCCATTACTCGGCCTGTTGCACTACAATACTCATCAACTTCTTCAATTTGGCCATCTATCCCAATATCGGAATTTGAAGTTTCTCTAAAAATCAGCCCCATTTGAGACAGAATTAATGCAGCTTTATTAACTCCTATACGTTCTGTTCTGCTAGTATCTACGTATTTAGGTAACTCCATAATTTGATATATTATAGTTCCATCTTGCTAAGAGCAAAGACTTCAATCCCTACTTCGTACTGTGATAAACCCTGTACCCCCTCTCTTCCTCTTTGAATGATGTAAAGAGTCCAAGCGGTTCCAGTAAGACCAGATATTCTTTGAAGTCCTTAGGTATCAAAGGGCGTTTTGAGGCATCCACTATCTCATAATACGGAAACTTCATTGTTTTCACAATTGCCCTTTCTTTCTCACGAGACTCCCGATATCGTTTAATTAGCCATTCTTGGAACTGTTGTTTATTGGGTTGTAATGATGCACTCTCTAGTACAGCCTCAATGACAGGCCATGCTAGTTCTTCTTTCTTCTTTAACATTAGTGTCAAAACGACATTCGCCAATTTTGTGTCCTCCTTTATGAAATCCACAGAAATCTTCTTTGCTAGATTCCATCTTTGGCGATCTGTAATTGAGGAGTATTTGTCCATCATTAGCGACAAAGACTCTGAATCTACGTTGTAATCCTCTAATTTTGTGATAATTCTACTTATATGAGAACTCAGATACTTAGCATATATAGTCGCTCCGTAAAAAGCAACCACCCTTGCGGTTTCAACATTATTTGATAGATATTTATTCTTCACAAGAAGCTTCACTCTTTCAATTCCTGTATCTTTTGAAAGCTTGCTTTCTTCAACTTCTCTTACATTTTGCATTAAAACAGGAAGCAACTTTTCATATACAGAAAATTTCAGATATGGGCCGTATACAATATCTCCGGCTAGCGATGATTCTATATTTTTCGGATATTCTTGCTTCAGCAAAGTCTCAACGTTGTCATTTATAAATAATTCTAGATCATCTGAAATCATTTCCTGGTCAAAGGCATAGTATTTCAAGATATTCATCCAACTCGGATCAAGAATTCTTCCGCGAATTGCCAACGGTTTATACGGATCTTTTATATCCGTTATATCAAGCACCTTATCTTGGGTCTGACATTTCAGATAGTCTATCTTTTGTGGCTCTTCAATATCCTCTTGATTCAATATAAACACCAGTCCACTTTCAGTCTCTTGGCCTTTAGATTTGCAAATAATGTCAGTAAACACCTCTTGGATATTTTCAAGAACATATTCTTTAAATCCATTATTCTCAGATGATAAAATATCCGAAATAGTGATATAATCTGCCCCCTTCCTCTCAATAAATGGGCTACTCGATATTTCACAAGCCACAAAGATGTTATTATCAGTTAGTTCAAACAGCCTGTTTGCCAAAATATAATTGGCCAAATCCATAACATCTTCTCCTTGGTGCTGCCCTCCAATTGGTCCTAAAGCAGAAATGTTATTAAATAAGCACCCATTGATAATCTCCTTTAGATGTTCCACTCCGATCGAACCCAAGCGTTCAACACAAAAGCCAAGATTACCATTCAACCATTCGCAGATTTCATCTGTTATATCTGAAGGTTCACAATATTGTAGCCAAGCCTCTATCAACGTATCCCGATACTCTTGTTTTTCATAAGTATGAATCTTTTGCCAACTCAACTGCGCCTTTACATATTTCTTCCAGAGTTGTTCCTTTCCGCTACCTGTCTGTTTAAAGTAGTCCGCCATAAAATCAAGCGAAGGCATAGAAGAATTCAGGAAATGCTGTTCAAAACTTTGTAATGCTGATTTGTAAATAATAGGATGCTCTTCCAAATAGTCTGCTATCTGATAATTCAACACACTCTTATATTCATAAACAAATAGAGGTAACTCGTTAACAAATGCCTCAATGTCATCTATTTTCTCATCGTAAGTAACATTGGTGTCATTTTGCCTTATTCGCGATAACAAATCTCGGTCATTCAGGCTCATTGTCGTACCATCATATAGTGTCAGATAGTCATAGTATGTCTCGTCAATATATCCTCGTTGTAGGAAATGCACCATCAGTTCCGACAATCCTATAGCTGTAAACTCTTTGCTCTTCTTTATTTCTGGGAACTGAATTAAAAGTTTAGCCAGTTTGTAATTCTTCAAACGGTTCTCGTCATCCCTCACCATCCTTATTTCTTTGTCAATATCAGATATAGAGGCTGTTGCTAGATCCTTTCGTTTCATATAGCCTATCTTGTCATCTACTTCATTTTCAAGAGTGGCAAAATCTATATTTGTAGTATTATTACGTCCCTGCATGTTATAAGTTTGTTCACGGTATGTAATCCTATTGTTCGATATCAAATTCTCAAACAATTCAGGACTATTAACTATTTCTGTAACAGTGTAATTCCCTCCATTTACGGTAATATGTGACAACATTGAAGACAGATGTGCTCTGTATCTTTCCATATAGAGTACCCGCCATTGTTTCAGAGTAAATTTCTGCGAATTCTCCACATCCTCTCTCTTTTTCTTCCATACTTCCAATCGTGGAGTTATTACTTTATCAATGGCAATCTGCATCCAGTCCGATTTCTTTCTGATAAACTCATATATTTTACCCTTCTTGTAATGCAGCATACCGAAGTCATCTGGATGATGATTTTTGTAAATAATCATAGCCAAGAGTTTCTCTTGATTTGGGGTGGATGACAGAGACAATCGTTCCATATACTGCTGGAACTCGTTTGCCACATTCTTTAGCATCCTCATATCATCTACAAACTCACTTAAATCCCGTAATACATCTTTATCTAAAGTATAACCTCGTTCTGTCAATTCTTGGGTTAATTTTTCACATGAGTTCTTGGGATTTACCACTGGAATTACTGTGGCTATATAATCAAAGAACTTTGTGCGTTCCGCATCCTTAAACAGATCATCCTTAATAGCATAGATGAACTTTACAGTCCGATGTTGCTTTTTAAGTACCTCGGATTGTCGCAGCAAAAAGTTTATCTCACGTAGCTTTTGAAAAATCTCTGGGCAACGAAATCGGTCAAGATCTTCTATAATAACAACATCGTATTTTGTAGATTCAAAGAAATAGACTATTTCCTCCAAGTGTTTGTTAAACACCGAAGAATCTTGATCCAATTCAATTTTGACATTATTTACGTTTAGTGCTCTGACTCTACTGAATATAGAGTTTCTATACAAGTGTACTGCCACCATACATGTCGTCAGTAGCATGTATATAGTACATACTATATCAAAGAAACGATTCCACTTTTCTCCTAGATCAAAGAATTTATACAAAGTATCCACTCTCAACCACTGTGGTTCAAAAACGACTAAGAAACTTAGCATAAACCCGATGATGCCCAGTCCGAATAAGACTGCTGCACAAACTGAGTGCGCCTCTATTCGACGGAAACGGCTATTGGGAAGTGTTTTGGGCTTCTCTTTATATATCAGTTGTTGCAGAAGGCTATATTCCACTTTCTGCTGCTCTTTTTCGCCCAAGTCTTTCTCTTCATCATTATTACCTGTAAGTGATGCCAGGGAAATGGTCAGATACTGATGCTTGTTGGGGTATAAGGATTTAAGACTCTTAAGTACAGTACTTTTACCTGAGCCATATGGTCCAGTAATCGCAATATTGAAAACCTCTGGGTCATTAAGTTTATCCTCAATGTCCTGCACAGTCTCATATCCTGGCATACCTTCCTCTAATATAATAGGAGTAAGTGTTTTTTGCTTGTGCTTGATATCATTCATTGTTTCTTCAGCTGTCCTTTATCAGAACTCCAAAAGGTTCTTTACCAACTCCTCCAACTGCTCTTGGTAGCTATCTTTATTTGTCATATCAAGTCCTTTTCTAGAACCCAGATATCTTGGGAATGCTGTTTCTTTAGTACCCTTCTTAATAATCGGGATGAACTTAATCCTGTTTTGGTCATTCACAAGGTCATCGGTTATCAACGAGGTCTCATAACCCACGCCATGTTTCCTATTATCCGCCCTGTCCTTATACTCTGGAGTAGTGATAATGAGCACTTTATCTGATGTTGCTACAGCCCACTCCATAAAGCGGTTCAACTCCATCCCGAGTGGCAACTTCTGGTCCAAGCGTATTTTAACATACGGAGCAAGATCTTCAGCCAATCGCTTAACCCATGCTGTATGTTCACTGTCTTCCCAGCAATAGCTTATAAAGACCACTTTTTTATCGGGTGCAGGAATTACATCCGAACTATGGAGATTGCTTATATCTACATCCATACCAATACCTCCGTCACTAATCGCCTCCAGATACCTAAGTTTCAATCCTTCCTCATAATCTGGCTCTCCATTCAGTATAGAGCACAACATGTTATGCAGTAATTCCTTGCCGATACGCCCTGCCGCCAAATGATGACTGACATTTTCCATCTCTGCCATGTAACGATTTATGCAACTCATGTAGCCATTAAGGAGCAAAAACAGTGCCCCCACAGTAATCGATAAACGTTTGTTACCATCAGGAAAAATGTGATTGCGGTTTATCGCATATACAATGTAAGTCAATTTATCCCCAAATGTAGGGTAACAACTATCATCACGTACAGCGTTAAGAATGCTATCTAACAGCGCCTGATTAAGCTCATTCTTTGCCTTACCACCGCTATATTCAATGGTCTTTGAATAAGTCTCTATTACCTGCTCGCGAGTCATGTATATAGTATCTAATCGCGCCTCCATCATCTAGTCCCCTTTCTTCAGTCTAGCCAAAGCCTCACGGTATTCCTCTAGGCGGCGATCCATTTCCATACTCTTTTCACCAATAAAGCGTTCAAAGTCCGATGCAGGTACAGCACTTACATACTCCTTTAGGTTTTGGTGCAGGGCGTCGCGGAAACACAAATCACGGCTTGCCATCTTCACCCTCGCTTTCTCTCTTAGCGGCTCCCAAAGGCGTTGACTCTCAAAATCGGCAAACAATGCATCTGCTTCCCAAGCTGTTAACAACGCCCCCTTCTTCTCATATGCTTTGTGCAACACCTCAGCAAAACCGGCTTCATAACTTGATATAATATCAAGAACCTCGCTGTACATAGTATGCCTTACATTCTCGCTCTTTTCCAATTGCAGTATCTTGCGATACTCCTGGGCATTCTCTTTAAATATACTCACATATACTTTGTCTGTATATACTATATATTTAAAATTACCCATTGCGACGCAATCGCGCAAAGCGTCTGTAAATTCTCTTCGGTAATCTTCACCTCGCAACAAGTTTACAACGAAATCCTCATCACGCTGGTTAATATACTTTGTATTGCCACCAGTACGCTTGTTGATGATATCAATAACGATGTCAAGTATGGCACTTCTCAATAACCTTGCCTTTTCACTGTCCGTCAGTAGCATACCCACGTTCAGTAAAGCTCTGAAGTCAAAAACGCCAAGTTGAGGCGTTTTGTTTCCGAAATTTATTTCGGGAACATCGGCCATGCTCGCGGCTAACTTGAAGTCTATCAGGCGTTTGCCATTCAACACCTCGTAACCATTTCGCTGCAATTCTTTGTCGTTTTTCTCCAAACAGTTCTCGATTGTGCGTTCTGTCACACCATAAAAATCAGCCAGCTGCTTTTTCACAAAACGGAATGACTGTTCAAATAGTACTCCCTTTACGCCTACAGCTTTCTGTATCTCTTCTATGGCATATGTATTGTTCAATACATTCTGCCTTATCACAACAGAATTTGTTAAATCTTTATCCATATCTTTATAATTGAATTCGATTACGTGTCTTTATACTAATTAGATTACTTACATTAAGCAGATCTGCCTTAATGTCATCGGTCATTAGACCAGTTATGTCCATCATCTCCTCTGCTGAGTATTTCAATTCCGATACATGCAGGCTATACATCTTCTTTACTATTTGAGGTTCATCTATAGGCACTTGCACTGATTCATTCTTTCTCTCTCCATATCGTCCTAAAGTAACATATAAATACCTTGCAGTTTCCTCCGAAATACACTTCAACTCCTTTGCCCTATAGATGATGGCAGCTTTCGACACTTTCCAGTAATATTTCTTCATTCCTAAGTCTTTGTATTTCAGCTTAAACAGATCCACTTTACATTGACTTTTAGGCATTAAGAACTCACCTGCAAATTCGTTTGCTTCTAATTCTTTCTGTTCTTCCGATTTTTCAAGGTTATCTGAACGCAAATGCATAACAAGATGACCAAGTTCATGAGCAAGACTAAATCGTTTTCTATCATTCGGAATGTTACGATTAATCCAAATTACAGGGGCTTGATTCATAGTGAACATGGTCAGCCCATCAAATTTTTCCATGTCATCAACATCCAAGAACATCACGATAACGCCATTTTTTTCGAGCAATGAAACTATTTTATCTATAGGACCTGCCGGGACATCTAAGAAATTCCTGACTTTGTATGCTATTTCCTGGGGACTATTATCTACAGATGGCTCAACCGAAGGAATTCTCAATTCGGGTATATTAATAGATTCCATCAGCTCATCAATACCTTTGCTCAGGATGCTTATTTTACTTTCAAGTATAGAAAGATCTTTTACTGTCATCGACGCTCTCTTCCTATAAAAAAGGCTTGTTTCGCCAACAATACAAATATCTTTTTCGAAAAAGGATGCAGGATAATTGAGTACCTGAGCTATTTTAGAGACAAATTCAGGGGCAACGGTTAACACACCCTTTTCAAATCTTGAAAGGGAAGCTTGAGTAACACCCAACAATTCGGATAACTTACTTTGAGAAAGACCACGGCTTTCTCTTGCAAGTTTAATGCTTCTTCCGTTAATCATATTATACGGCCTCCTCGCCTCTTTGTTTTTCTGGCTTTACAGTTACTATAGGTTCGTCGCCAGAAGTATTTGTTATCATCGAAATTTGGTTAGAAGCGGCAATGTCACCAATATCTATAGGAGCCCAAAGATGTTGGTCTCCTTCCAAGTATAATATATAAATATGTGAGACCCTTTCGACTTCATCTAGCTGATATCCAAGAATTAACATGGGCAAAGTATCTTCACCTTCTGCCTTTTGATATATTCTCTTAGTGGAAGATTTCGTAATATTTACCCATGGCATTCCATTATCATCAAGTTTTTTTATCCAGACTTTATAACTCCCTATCTCTAAAATAGAGTTCCCTTTGCAGATTTGAACGATCCGGACTCCTTCTAATTGAGAAAGATGTTCAATTATTAATCCATGCATGTTACTTGCACAGAACGTGTTCTCACGCCGTGCGATTGCATGTCCTTCTGCATATTGCAAGTAGCAGTCTCCTGCTTCAAGGATTTTAGCAACGATATTATTGGCTAAAGGGGTGAAAAAACTCAAAACTTCGTCACGATTAGCATCCTGACGAGGATTCATTTCCTCATCTGTAAAGAGAAATAACGAGCGATTTCTCAATAGTGAAATACTATTTCTGGTCATAATATAATAAGTTTTGGTGCAAAGATACTCAAAAATTTTAATATACGCATAATTTTTTCAAAAAAATGCGCATAATTTTATTTAATTATTGCGCCAACAGGGCTAAAATATGATTTAGCCTCTTAAAATAATAGTTTGGTACGCCCCCTTGCTATATATGCGCAATGTGGACTAAACTTACTCCTCTTTCGCCAGAACAATGATGTTTGCTGGCGAAAGGAAAAAATATCTTCTCTTTTCGCCTGTAAAAGAATCAATGCTATAGGTTTAATGCAGGCAGGCTGTTGATGGCACCCTCCTTCAACTTATCAACGGCACGGGTGTATTTCTCGGTGTGCTTCAAATCGTTGTGGCCGAGGAGGCTGGCAACGGTCTTGATGTTGGCTCCGTTGTTGAGGATGTTCACAGCAAAGGAGTGGCGAGCACAATGCCAGCTGATGTGCTTGTCGATGCCGGCACGTTTCACCCATCGCTTGACGGACTTATAGCAGCTTTCGTATGATGGGAGGTTGAAAACGAGCGATTCCTTTGTCTCTCCTTCTTTTGGCCTGCCGACCAGATGGATGAGTCCGTCATTGAGGGGAATGGTGACCCAACTACGGGCAGAGTGTCCTTTAGTCTTGTCTTGTTCGAAGCGCAGGAGTTTGTTGGCATAGTCAATGTTCGAGTAGCGCAGATCTTTGACATCGCAGAAACGCATACCTGTATAGAGACAGAAGATGAAGGCATTGCGGACGTTCTCTTTCTCGAACTGGTGGTGAGTATCCATGAGTTTTTGAATCTCCTCTTGTGGGGGCGCGGCTTTCTTGAGAGCTTGCTGTTAACGACACAGACAACTCCCTTGCAGGGGTCTTTCGCCATGATGCTTTGGTTTAAGACTGCGCTTGTGACCTTATTTGGGAAGCGGGGGATGGGGTTGGTGTTTGGGTGGTTGTGGGTGATGGGGTGTTAATTTAAATCGTTTTGATGGGCATTTTCGGCAAATTTGAGTGTTTTGTTGAAAAAAACTGTTTTTTGTGTGAAAATCAGAAGAATTTTCTTTAAATTTACAACTTTAACCATCTGACGAGAGCGAGATTAACCATTTCATGTCAAAATCAACCGATCAACAATATGAGCTCTAAGATTAAATTTTTGATTACATTGGTTGTGGCGCTGACGTGTGTCATCACGGCGCATGCTATCAGCGGCAACTACGACGACCCAGGAGGCGGCACCTATTGGTGCAACATCTATGTCGCCGAGGTGAGCCATGGCAAAAGCTATCAATGGTGCACCGGTATTGATGAAACCACGGGTATGAACAACTTCCGTGGCTTTGATACTAATACTGGCGGAGTGCTGTCGACAGAGTATCCAACCGTCACGATCAGGTTCCGCTATCACTACGGTCAGCCCAATGGCTTTGAAAGAAATGGTTCTGATCAATCTTTCTATGTGATGACACGCTCAGGTTCGCTCCACAAGATTGGTGAGTGGCCCAAAGGTGGCAATTTCACTCAGACTGACTACACTTATGGTGTGATTGGCAATGGCAATATGGACGGCACCTGGCTGTCGTTCCGCTACGCCCCCAATCAGGCTGGTCTTGACAACGTGACTGCTATCCAGATTGAGAATGACACCTACTACAAGCAAGACCATTTTTGGGCTTGGGATACAGACTATAGTTTCACTATCCATATGCGCTACCTGAAGGGGCTGGAAATGGAGTTTGAGAAGTGCAAGGATGCCGAACTTGAATGGATTGCCCCCAACAAAGTGAAGATGACTGCCGACAACACTTGGCTGCCAAATCCCATGGCTTATGATACGCAAGGCCACACTTATAGGAGCTCTTACATGGCCAAAGTTGTTACCGACGACGGCACGGTCTTCAGCGACGGATCTATCTTCCTGGAAAACCGTGATGCAAAAACGATAGAGCTTGACGTGCCTGCTCAAAACTTCAATGTCGAAGTGACTAAAACCGGTATTTTTTATTACGTCTACAACAATACCACACTTGAGCTGAGGCTTCCCAAGGCCACAAAGACGGTAACGCATTTCAACAACGCGTCATCTGATGTGACGGCAACGTTCAACCAAGTGAAAGGCGAGATGCGCCTGCAATGGGTGGTGGATAACGCTGTCGCCGAGGAAGGAGATTTCCAGATTTACCGCACGCCCATGAACGAGTATGGCTCCTACACGGGCAACCGCGTGAAAGTGGGCTCAACGTCCGATAATTATTTCATCGACAAAGAAATGTATGGACTGGACTACAACGAGTATTATCGCTATGAGGTTTTCCAGCTCAAGAATTCGTGGGCTCCGTTGGATATTCCCAGCGACCCCCAGCCACTCGCTAATATCAATGCAGCCATTGTTATGGCCAACACCGTGCCGGTGATACCCCTGCACCTCAGCCAGGATGTGGATGTCACCGACAACATCAAGATAGACTGGGATTTTGGCAACGTGCCCAAGAATGAGACATCGGTAACTTTCTATGTAAACCGCATTGATCCCGATGGAACAATAAGGAAAAAATATGGAGAAGTCACTGTGCCACGTGATGCAGGAAAAGCTTCGTTCACCGATGACAAGCCTGAGTCAAGCTGCGAGGTGTACAGATATTTTGTCAACACCGATATGCTTGACGGGAAATTGCACTTCACCAGCGACACTATTCAGTCAAGCTTGCTTGACGGCAGCATTGTGACTGGTGTCACAATCAGTAAGGGCAACTACCAGGGAAGCGTTCATGTTAACTGGACAGCAAAACAGGTGGGCACCAGCCCAACTTACTATGAGGTTCACAGGCGTTTCATAGGAGCCAGCGACTGGCTCACAATCGGCACCACTTCAGGAACAACAACCAACTATACCTACGTGGACCAGACAGCTGAGCCTGGTAGATTCTATGAATATCGAGTGGCCGCCTATTCTGCCGACTGTGACGGCACAGGCCGAGTTATCAGCAATTCGATTGTTGAGAGCGGCTTCAGCCAGGCGGCTGGTGTGATTGCCGGTCGTGTGCAATTCGATACAGGCACGGCGGTTGAAGGAGTAAGGCTCAACCTCTTGCGCAGTGGCGACGAGACTTCGCGTCCACAGTTCTACAGTCGCAAATTGCTTGATGACGGTGTCGGTATGGTGTGGCTTGCCGATCCCAGTACTGCCAACAGGATGCTGCGTCTTGACCGACCATTTACCTTGCAAATGTGGATTAATCCTGATGAGGAGCAACACTGGGTGGGACTTTTCAAGATGGACAAATATGATGGTGACACTCATGATGCCGAAGGAAACCTCGTAGGCTATAATTTCGGTCTGTTCAATTACAATCACAACCAGTATGGTGGCGACCATGACGGTTTTGCACTGATGCTGAAATTCGGTGGTACCGAAAAGTGGTTCAAGAACCCTGCCACTGGAGCCTATGGAGTAATTGAATACAATAAATACAGCCACATCACCATTCGCAACAATGCCGATGGCTCAATAACCTTCATCATCAACGGAGATGTCGAGAATCCTTACATATTTGACCTCAAGGATTTCCCCACTCTTCACTTCGACACCAGCGAAATTCCAGCAGATGCCGATAACAAGGTTAAAGTGAGGATTTGTGGTGCCTATGGAGGAAACCATCACAACACCCTCAAGGGAAACATCGATGAAGTGAGAATATGGAATCGCGCGCTTCCCGACAACGAGATTGTCACCACTTACGACCGCTTGCTCAGTGGACGTGAAACAGGACTTAAACTCTACTGGCCCTTTGACGAAGGTCTAGAAGAATATGCTTTTGACTATTCCTATACCGATGGCATTCCTAACGGAAACCACCCAGACATGGGCACCAACAACCGTCCATCGGAAATTGTGCCTAGCGAAGATCAGCTCTCGCTCTATGGCTTGACCAACACCAATGGTGAGTATATCATTCGTGGCATTCCTTTCACTGGCAGCGGCACGGGCTACACCGTAGCCCCCACCAAGGGTATTCACTCTTTTAATCCTGCCAGCCGCACTGGTTTCATCAGTGCAAATTCGCTGTCGCTCAATGGTTATGACTTTACCGATGTGTCAAGTTTCAAAGTGCGAGGCACAATTCGCTATTCTGGCACCACGATTCCTGTCGATAGTGTGACATTCTATGTTGACGGTATGCCTTGCAACAAGAACGACAAACTCATCTACAGCGACGCAAATGGCGAATATGAGATTTCGGTACCTATCGGCAGCCACTATATCGAGGCTCGCCGCGACGGCCACACCTTTGAGGGTGCCGGTCGCTATCCTGTAGAAGAGGACGCTACCTATGAGTTCGTTGATGATACCCATATCGATTTCTATGATAACACGCTCGCGGTATTCGCAGGCCGTGTTACCGGTGGCAACACCGAGGGCGAGAAACCGTTGGGATATGGAGTTAGCGAAAACACCATTGGCAAAGCAATAATAACCTTGACGCCGCTCGACCACCCGCAACGCATGCTCAACGCCGTGCAGCAAGTGCAAGGCACCACTGTTGAGTGGATTCCTAATCCCGAGAATGTTGCAGTAGAAAGTTCTTCACTCGATATCAGCAGCACATCCTATCGCGCTGGTGGTGACGTTGATGATGTGAAAAATATCATTATCACCACCGACGAGAATACTGGTGAATTCAGCGCCAAGATACCTCCAATTCGTTACATGGTGAAAAGTGTAAGTTTCCCCAATAATCCTACCATTGAAAATGATGAGGTGTTCTTGTCAATTCCTGCGGTGAACCTCTCCAATCCTAAAGATTCAATTGCTCCCGACACCGTTTACACGGTAAACAATGAACCGTTACCACTGTTCAGGTGTAACAAGAAGATGATGCTCACCTATCACAGTACACCAGTGATAGACATCACTCAGATGGGATTGCCACCAGGTGCTTTCGGTACCGACACCCTGACCGTCACCGATATGGGTGAAGAAATCAAGCTTCCTATCTACAATTACAACGAGTCAACAGGTGAGGTGACCTACAACTATGGCTACCCAATCTTCCAGTTAGGGCGGACCTACGACTTCAAGATATTGGCCTATGAGCCTTACATGAACTATGACAAGATTGCGGCAGGAAGGTTGCGAAAAGACATGCTACGAGACTCCGTCATCACCTTTGGCAATGAGTTGGGCGAGGCTGCGCTCATTGCTGCCGAGGACAACGTTATCGATGGCCACGAATTAAAACGTGGCGACATGGCGAAACTCGACCCCGAGCAAGTGCGGCTCGATTCGGTAGGAGTGGGGCATTACAAATGGAGAGCAGGAATACCAGCCCTCACGGCGCCCTTCACCCGCAACATGAACGCCTCTATGGTTGTTCAAGGCAAGACAAAACTATGGAGTTATGAAGGCTTAAACGGTATTATTGCTGGCGTGGTGCCTACGGGCAACAACTTTATTACTGCGGGGCCCAGCCATGTGCAGATGGTGCTACGTGACCCGCCTGGTGACGCATCTTATGCAACTTGGGCGAGAGATTCGGTCACTAGCGACTACACCTACACTGTGCGAGGTGTGCACAACAATACCGAGTTTGGTGTTGACATACGCAACTCTGTAGAATATGATATGATTGCTGGATCGGCATTTTTCGGCACAGTATTCTACAACAATATTGTTAGTGAGAATCAAGTGTCATGGAAATATGACGTTCATAAAACTTGGGACAATCACAAGTCAGTTACCTACACCAATGGAGTGGCAACATCTTCTAGTTCAACTATGGACTATGTGGGCCGCGATGGAGATGTGTTCATAGGTTACTCCACCAATTATATAATAGGTGCTGCCGACAAGGTTGGAATCTTTAAGCAGGAGGATGGTTCTTGGGCAGTAGATATGCAAGAGACTATGGCGATGGATGAGAAGTTCAATACTCATTTTGAGTATTCTCAGAACTACATCGAGACTACCCTGTTCAGCAATATTAAACGAACCCGCAACACCATGCTCAAGCACATCAACTCGATGAGCGAGATTGAGGAGGAGCCTCTGGTGCCTACCTACTACACTTTCCTCAGCGAAGACGATCCGCGCTACGGTTCGAGCAATAGTGACAAGACTGTGTGGAACGACCAAGCGGCAAATGGTTTTGATGGCCCAAGCTACTATGCTCGCTTCCCCGATGGTTATGCAGGTTGCGACAGCGTGCACTGGTGCAACCAGGTCATCGAGTCGTGGAAGAAAACCCTTGCCGACAATGAGGAAGACAAGATTAAAGCATTCAACAACCCGAATTACAAAATAGGCAACGAGTCGTTCGAGCGTGGTGTGACAGTTACTAACACCACTGGCACCTCGACACATGACGTTGACAACTCTACCGAGAATTTCTCAACTGGACTTGCCTATAGAGGCAAAAACGGTTACCTGATCAATAAGAGTGGTTGCATCATTATCTCAAATACCGATATTGGGTATCATCAAACCAAGTATGACATTGACGAGACGACTATAGTTGAACGGTTCGCTTACACGCTCAACGATACGCAGCGTGGTAATGCCCACACGGTTGACATCTTTAAATCCCCTAAGGGATGGTCCACCATCTTCCGTACTCGTGGCGGACAGACGCGTTGCCCCTATGAGGGTGAGACACGCACCAAGTACTACAATCCCGGCACTCTTCTCGACTATGCGACGATGAAGAGCGATAATCCTCACATCTCGATGCCTATCCGCAACTTTGTTGACATCCCCGCTGGCCAAGAAGCGCAAGTGCAAGTCGTGTTTACCAACGAGAGCGAGACACATGAGGCGCTCACCTCGGCTATAGTCTATGTTGACGCACTAACCAATCCTAATGGATTGAAGATTTATATGGACGGAGAGCCTCTTGTCAACGGAGTGGAAATGTGGATGGAGTATGGCGTTCCAATCACCAAGACGCTCACCATCAAGCAGAGCGACAACTCCGTTCTCGACTACAACGACATCACCTTGTTCCTAGCTAACTCGTGCAAGCCTGAGAGGTGGATTTATGAGACTGTTTCGTTCTCGGCACACTTTGTGCCTGCAGCGCCGCCAGTCACTCTCAATCTCAACAAGACAATCCTCAACCAGCGAGCTGTGCAAAACAAAGAAGAGATAATTGCCACCATCAGCGACATCAACCGTCTTTTCAGCGGCCTCAAGGGTGTGAGACTCAAATACCGCTTTGCTGGCGATGCCCAGTGGATTACAGCCCACGAATGGCTCACTGATGAGAGCTATTTGAGCGAAGGTCATGAGACCGACGAACAGTCGCTCATGCCAAACGATAAGCCCAACATCACTTACGATCTCAAGCTGCCTAACATCGACGGTAATTACATGGTGGCTGCCGAGAGCATGTGCATCTTGGCTGGCAAGGAATACACTGCGATGACCGATGAGATTGAAGTGATTCGCGACACTCGTGGTCCCAAGCTGCTCGGTCAGGCTTATCCCAACACTGGTATTCTAACACCGACTGACGACATCCGAATCAAGTTTAACGAAGACATCCGCGAGAGTTATCTCACCAAGGACGACAACTTCTTCATCACTGGTTCGCTCAACGACTCCCAGGTTTCACACGACGTGTCGCTGCAGTTCAACGGCACTCCAGTCGAGACCGATGCCTACCTGCCCATCGCCAACACCAGCTTTGCCTCATCATTGTGGCTCAAGCGCAAGGGCAGCGGCACCATCATCGAGCACGGAACCGAGGGCAACATGCTCAAGGTTGCCATAAACGAAAACGGACAGGTCGATGCCACTATCAACGAAATCACAATCACGTCGATAGAGACCGTGCCAATGGATAAGTGGGTGTTCCTCGCTCTTAACTATGTGAAAGGCATGGCGGGGCAAAACACTCTCACCATGCTCATGGCCGAAGATGGCAACGAGACGATGCTCTTCGACGAAGCCATTGTGTCGGACTACAATAGCAACGGCCGTCTCATTCTGGGACGCGATTTCACTGGCATGATGCACGAACTTGTGCTCTGGAACAAGAACTGCCCAGTGCGCACCCTGCTGGCACAGAAAGATGAGGTTGTAGCACCTTATCTGCCAGGACTGGTGGGCTACTGGAAGATGAACGAGGGTCACGGTACCATTGTTACCGACTATGCACGTGGACGCAACATGCATCTTACTGCCGAGTCGTGGAACGTGGAGAACACCAACCTTGCCGCTCACCTCGATGGCGAGCACATCATTAAGGTTCCTATTGGAGGTGTGTCGCCACGCTCTACCGACAGCTATGTTGTCGAGACCTGGTTCCGTGGCGAGAAAGACAAGAACGCACGAGCCACGCTGCTCTCGGTTACCGACCGCGTGTCGATAGGCTTCGACTATGACAACTCCATGATTCTCCACCTCTACAACGATAGCCTGTCATCGCTCGACAGCAATGGCCTGCCCATCGTGCTCACCAACACCGACTACAACGACGGCAACTGGCACCACATCGCCCTCAATGTGCATCGTGGAGTGAGTGCCGTGGTTTATCTCGACGGTAAGCCGGTCAAGACTCTTGCCGAGCAGCAATTGCAAGCTGCAGCAGGCGACTACCTCTATGTGGGTGGTATCCTCAAGTTCGACCCGCAGTCAAGCATGATTCAGGAGAGCTACAAGTTCACTGGCGACATCGACGAGCTGCGTGTGTGGAACGTGGCATGCGATGGCACCTCGGTTGTTGCCAACCGCTACAATCAGGTCGATACCGCACAGGTTACTGGGCTCATAGCCTACTACCCAATGGAGCACAGCCTGCTTGATGCCAACGGCAACATCATCACCGAGTTCAGCCTCATCAACAATGCTCCTGGCATGGAGCAGCTGGGCATGGGCGAGGCTATTGGCCCTGGAGTGGTGCAATCGTCCACTGCTCCAGCTCTGCGCAAGTCGCCGCTCAAGCAAAACCTTGACTTCGACTTCACGGCTTCGTCCAACGAGATCTACATCAACCTCAACACCTTGCCGGCACGCATGCAGGGCAACCTGCTCACCTTCATCGTCAAGAATGTGCGCGACATGCAGGACAACCTCTCCGAGGCAATCACTTGGAGTGCGGTGGTCGACTACAGCACTCTCGAGTGGGATCAAGAGGCGCTAATGGTTGAGAAGGACCGATTGAGCGAGACGCCTTTGTTCGCTGCCTTGCACAACAAGGGCAGTGAGAGCGGACGATTCGACATTTCGGGGCTGCCCACTTGGATCACGCCGTCGGTGACCTCTGGTGTGCTTAGCACAGGCGAGTGGGCGACTATAGAGTTCATTGTGGGAGCCGACGCGCCTGTCGGTACTCACATGGTCTATGCCTACGCCACCAACGACAACGGCATCTGCGCTCCGCTACTCTTCAATGTCACGGTCACTGGCAACGAGCCTAACTGGACGTTTGACCCCCATGGAGCCGAGAGCTCGATGAACATGATTGGTCAAATCTACTTGGACGACAAGATCTGCACCAACACTAACACTAAGATTGCGGCATTTGTCGACAATACTTGCTGTGGGGTGGCTTCGCCCAAGCTGGTCACTAGCCGTGATGCCTACTTCGTGAGCATGACCATCTATGGTCTTGAGGATATCACCGCTACCAAGCCCATCACCTTCCGCATCTACGATGCCGAGAGGGGTGTGGTGCTCGGCAATGTCACCACCAAGCAGGGGGGGGTGACGCTCAGTCCCGTCTACCTGCCCAACGGCTTGGTGGGCGACTACGACAACCCTGTCGTTTGGCAGCCTAGCGACATCGTTGAGCAGCAGTGCAACCTCTTCAGCGGCTGGAACTGGATTTCACTCTACGTTCAGCCCGAGCCTGGTAAGGCCGACCTTGAGAGCGTGTTTGGCCATGCCCGGGTGTTCAACACCATCAAGGGTAAAGAAGGATTTGCCATGAACAATGGCACCAAGTGGACCTCTACTGGCCTCGACACGCTGGCCATAAGCAACCTCTACAAGCTCAAGGTCAAGAACGATATCAACCACACCATCAGTGGCACGATGATCGACACGCGCAACACCACCCAGACCATCTACCCCGGATGGAACTGGATTGGACCGCTGTCAATCTACAACCTCAGCCTTGCCGAGGCCTTCGCCGACCTGATGCCTACTCGTGGCGACATCGTCAAGAGTAAGACTCAAGTGGCATTCTACGACGGTTACAAGTGGGAGGGCGAACTCACCGCCTTGATGCCGGGCATGGGCTACTACTACAAGTCGCAGAACGCGCAGATTGTGACGTTCCATTATCCCACCATCGACGCAACCACCAATATTGCCGCGCCCATGGTCATGCGCGCACCTGCCTACTCGCCCTTCACGCCGGTTGACCACCATCAGTTCAGCGACAACATGAATATCGTGGCACATGTGATGGTCGACGACATCCGGGTCGACACGCTCACCGTGGGAGCCTTCATCGAAGGCGAGTGCCGAGGCGTGGCCACCGCCACCGACGATGGATACTACATGTTCACCATTGCCGGTAATGCCGACGACACGGGCAAGGCAGTGACCTTCGCCACCGTCTTCAATCATGAGACCCATGCCATCAACGAGCACCTGCTCTGGGGCAGTGACGTCATCTACGGCGACCTCGACGAGCCTGTGATTCTCACCGTAAGCATCACAGGTGTTGACGACCTCCGCGCCGCGGCCAACGGCATCCTCATCACCCCCACCATAGTGCTCGACAACATCAAGGTGCAAGCGGGCAGCGAATTGAAAGCGGTACGCGTCTTCGCACCCAACGGCTCGCTTGTGCACGAGGTGAAAAACATGGGCGACAACGTGGCCACGCTCAGTTTGAGCCACCTGCCCACCGGTGTCTATCTGGTCGAGGCCGCCACGGTCAATGGCTACCGCGTAACCAAGCGCATCATCAAGCAATAGTCACTGCCGCTGGGGTGCGGCATGCATGACCTGCCGAATAGAGGGTGTGCCGGGGCACACCCTCTATTGTTTACTCACATCTTGCCAATCAAGTAGGGCACGAGGCCGTGGATGCGTGTGGCAGTAAACGAGCGAGGGCGCGTTGTCCATACGACAACGCGCCCTCGGCGTGTGTGTGGCGCGGTGGCCAGGTGTGGCAGATTATTGCTTGCCGGCGGGCTGGTCGGGGGCGGGCTGTGAGCCGTCGTGCTTGCGAACGATGCCTGCGAGGTCCACGCCTACGGCGTTCTTGACCGTGTCGTTGACCTGTGCCAGCACCACGGGCAGAGTGCCGGTGATGGTGCCGATGCCGGCTCCGTGCTCACCGCCCGTGCTGTAGATGTTCACGCCCTGGATGGCTGCCACCTGCTGGGCTACGTTCTCGGTGATTTCGGGGAGCTTGTCGACAATCATCTGTGCCACGGCTGCGTCGTTGTATTTTTTGAAAGCCTCGGCTTTTTTCTCCATGGCTTGTGCCTCGGCCTCGCCTTTCTTCTGCACGGCGTAGGCTTCGGCCTCACCCTTGGCCTTGATACCCTCGGCTTCCTGCATCATGGCGAATTTTTGTGCCTCGGCCTTGGCTCGGATGGCCAGGGCTTCCTGCTCGGCCTCGTAGCGCTGTGCCTCGGCTTCGCGTTTGCGCTTCTCGAGGTCGGCCTCGGCGTTCTTCTGCACTTGGAATTTCTCGGCCTCGGCCTGGATTTGCAGTGAGTAGCGGTCGGCGTCGGCCTGCTTGTTGACCTCGGCCAGCAGTTTGTTCTCGCGGATTTTGATTTGCTCGTTGGTCAGGTCTTGTTCCTTGCGCGTGCGTGCGATTTGGGCATCGACCTCTTTCTCGTTGAGCACCTTCTGCTGCTCCTGCTCCTGGATGCGGTAGGCGGCGTCGGCTTGTGCCTGGCGTGTGTCGGCCTCCTGCTTGAGGTCGGCGCGACGGATGGTGAGCTCGTTTTGCCGCTCGGCGATGGCCGTTTGCGATGCCACGGTGGCGTCGTTGGCCAGTTTCTCGTTCTCGGCGCGGGCCTGCGCGATGTCCTTCTCGGCCTGGGCCTTGGTGATGGCTGCATTTTTGCGGATGGCCCAGGTGTTGTCGGCACCCAGGTTCTCGATGAGTCCCAGCTCGTCGGTGATGTTCTGCACGTTGAAGGCCAGGATGGAGATGCCCAGCTTGGCCATGTCGGGGGCGGCCTTGTCCATCACTTGGTTGGAGAATCCGTCGCGGTCCACGTTCAGCTCTTTGAGGCCCTGGCTGCCGATGAGCTCGCGCAGGTTGCCCTGCAGGGTGTCTTGCAGCTGGCCGGAGATGGTCTCGGCGTCCATGTTGAGGAAGTTGCGCGCCGCCAGGCGCACACCTTCTGTGGTGGGTGTGACCGCCACTTTGGCCACGGCATCCACGTTGACGTTGATGAAGTCATTGGTGGGCACGCTGCGCTCGGTGCGGATGTCGACGGTGAGCTGTCCCAAATACACCTTGTCGAGGCGCTCGAAGATGGGAATTTTTACTCCACCGGCGCCGATGAGGATGCGCGGCTCGCGCTTGATGCCCGAAATCACATAGGCGGTGCTGGGCGGTGCCTTGACGTAGCAGGTGAAGAGAATAATGAGTAGCAATAGGAGGATTAGTCCGGCAATAATGCCAATTTCAGTTGGTCCCATGATGTGTAAGGTTTATAAATGTTACTGTAAATATTGTCACTTTTAGTGGGGCAAGAATCGTGCCAAACCAGTACCGCGGTAAGGTCAACGGGCGGCATCGGCATCGATTTCGAAGACCTGGAGCACATCGGGCCAGAACCGCGGCAGGGCCGAGGCGCGCTGTGCGGTGGAGATGACCGGTCCGCCGGTGGGCTCACGAAGGGTGTAGGGCGCGGTCACCTCATATTCTTCGTACTGCTCGGGGTCGTCGACGATGATGAGTTCTTCGGTGTCGCTCAGGGTGTTTCCGTTCCACTTGCTGGCGGTGCAGATGAAGGCGAATGCCGACGCGCTGCCGCCTTGCAGCACGGTTTTGGATGCCGGGTGAAGCATGAATCCTTGCAGCATGGGCTCGCCCAGTGTTCCCACGCGTGTGAACCGGCCTGCCTGTGCGTCCCACAGGAGCAGGGTGCTGTAGGTGCGTGACTCGCCCGGGCCGATGAAGATGTCGGTCAGGCCGTCGAAATTGGCGTCGAGGAAGCGCACGTCGGGTTTTTGTCCGCCGCCAGCGGCCAGCGGCTCGCCGTCGTCACCGCTCACCACTTGCAGCTGTTGGCCGTCGCGCAAGATGGTGGCTACGGTGCCCTCGTCGTTGATGTCTACGCGCAGATGCTCATGGGTGGCGGGGCACTGCTTGAGGGTGATGAGGCCCTGGTCGCCGGGGTTGATGGCAGGTGCCGCCATGGGGTCGGCTGCAGTCTGTGCAACCACAGTGGTGTCGGCCACGGCGGTGGAGTCGGTGTTGGTGTCAGGATTGGCGGCCTGCTGGTTGCAGGCCGCGAAAGTGCAGGCCGTAGCCATGGTGAAAGCGATGAAAAGAGGGTGTTTCATGACAATGGAGTTTTGATTAGTTTTCAATCACAAAGATAGCGAAATCTTCCTGAAAACGCACCCGCAAGATGGGAAAAAAGAATTGCAAGGTTGCAATTTCCGGGGTCGCGGAGATTTAGGGTGTAATTTTGCGTCGTGAGACAAAAATCAGCTCGTTTAACCCATTTAATTGTTACAGCTATGAAAAAAATGATGAAAACAACGATTCACAATGTGATTATCCTCGACAAGAGTGGCTCGATGAGCAGCATCGCCCGTCAGGCAGTGGACGGCGTGAACGAGACTATCGCCTCCATCAAGAGCATGCAGGAGAAGAACCCCGAGCAGGACAACGACCTGACGCTGGTGGCCTTCTGCGGATGTGAGCTGCGTGTGATTTACCGCGCCGTTCCCATCGGGCAGGTGCGGCCCATGAGCGAGCGCGATTACCGGCCGTGCTGCATGACGCCGCTCTACGACGCCATGGGGCACACCATCACCGAGGTGCACCGCCGCATGCAGGCCGAGGAGAATGCCATGGCCAGCGTCACCATTATCACCGACGGCTATGAGAACGCCTCGAAGGAATTCTCCCATGCCGCCATCTGCAGCCTGATAGAGGCTTACAAGAACGAGGGCTGGCTGTTTGCCTACATCGGTGCCGACCATGATGTGGAGTCGGTGGCCTATTCGCTCAGCATCGACAACCACCTGCGGTTCGATAAAACCAGTGCAGGCACCCGCAGGATGTTTGGCCGATTCAATGAAAGCCGGCAGCATTATCTTGAGGACGTGATGCCATCGATGGGCTGCTGCGATATGTCGGAGGACGACAAGAAAAAAATCCTCAAAGATAGAGCCAGCTCGTTTTTTGAGGAATAATGGTTGCCGATTGCCCCGTTTGTAGTAAATTTGCCACTATGAACACAAGCGAACTGAAATACGGTGTCATCTACACGGCCGGCTCCCTGCTCAGTAAGGTGGTCGGCCGGATGATGGCGCTGCTGGAACGGGGAGAATGGAGCTCGTGGCCACGATTTGAGCAGGAGAATTTGCCTCTCGCCCATCTTGATGGTGATGCGCCGCTGCTGGTGGCGCGCCGCGTGAATGTGGGCAATGCCGGCCGTGATGCCGTGGTGACCCTCCGGGTCGACAACCCCGAACATTTGTCGGCTGCCGACGTGCAGCGCTTTCTGGTCGCTGCTGCCGATGTGGCCGACTGTTCTGCAGGTGACTTGACGCTCACCCAAACCCCGTCGCCGCCGTTGCGCGAGTCGGTGCAAGCCAGCGAGTGTGGTTCTTCCCGCCGTTGGTTTCCGGGTTTACGGCGTGGTTCAAAAAGCATGGCGGTAGAGGACGATGCCTGTGAAAAGTTTGCGGCTGATGCGAGCTGTGATTCAGAAGTCCTTTGTGATTCAGAAGCCCCGTTGCTCGGCGCGATTTCCCCGCCCCCCGACGACGATGAAGAAGAGATTGTAGCCCTGGAGGTCGAGCGCCGGCAGGCTCTGCAAGCGCTCCAAGCGGCCGTGCTCAATTATGTGGTCACCTATCATGCCGACCCTGCCCAACTCATGCAGACGCTGCTCAAAGGAAAAATTGTGGTGGGGCCGCATCAGAAACTCAGCCCCCTGCTGGTCAACGGCGAACTGCGCATCGTGCTGCCGCACTACAACGAGGTGGAGATTGAGATGCCGGCGCTGTGCAGGGCCATCTACATCTTGTTCTTGAGCCACCCCGAGGGTATCGCGCTGCGCAACATTGCCGATTGCCGCCCCGAATTGGAACACATCTACTCGCTGGTGATGCCAGGCCGCGACGATGCCCGTGCCCGCCGCACCCTGGACAACCTGTGCGACCCCATGAGCAACACGCTGAATGAGTACATCTCAAAAATCAAACGATGCGTCGCCACCTGCATCATCAATGGCGACCTGGCCCGCCACTATTGCATCACCGGCAAGCGCAACGAAGCTTATCGCATCTACCTGGACCCGTCGCTGGTGACCCTGCCGCGGGCAGTGACTGAGCGGTGACCGATTTTCGGGTTTAAGAAAATTTATTTGTTAATATGTGCCGATTTGTGTAATTTTGCATCTAATTCACACAAACAGCATAGAAGATGAATAAATTTGCAACTTTGATAGCGCTGCTGGCTACCGCTTTCAGTGCCATGGCTATCCCGGCACTGCGGCAATGGCGCACTGTTCAGCAACCCGATGGTACATCGCTCGAACTGATGCTCGTGGGCGACGAGAACCTGCATTATTATGTGACGCGCGACGGCCTGCCCGTGGTGCAGACCGCCCCGGCCACCTATTGCTATGCGCAAGTGCAGGGTGCCCACCTGAGCACCACCGGTGTGCTGGCTCATGAAGCGAGTGTGCGCGTACAGGGTGAGGCCGAGGCCGCCGCCAGTGCCGAGCAGATGGGTCGTGTGCGCGCCCCGCGAGAAGCTCATGCCAAGCAAGTGCAGCGCCGCGCCGAGGGAAAGACCGGCAACTTCACCGGCAGCCGCCGTGCCATCGTCATTTTGGCCAAGTTTTCCGATAAGGGTTTCAGCGGCGGCGACAAAGCGGCGCAAGCCTTTTATGACGATATGCTCAATTTGGACGGCTTCAGTTTCGCGGGAGCCCCGGGCAGCGTCAACAACTACTTCAAAGATATGAGCCGCGGACAGTTTGACTTGCACTTCGATGTATACGGCCCCGTGCCGGTGTCGGACAAAGCCACGCACTACGGCGGCACGTCATATTACTTCGGCGGTTTTGATTATGCCGGCGATTTCATCACCGAGGCCATTGAGAAGGCCGATACCGAGTACGACATCGATTGGACAATCTATGACTGGGACGGTGACGGGGAGGTGGAGCAGGTGTTTGTGCTCTATGCCGGCTTCGGCCAGGCTACAGGAGGCCCGGTGGGCACGCTGTGGCCCCATGCCTGGACACTCGATGAGGCATTTTCGAACTCAGCAGGCGGAAAAGGCGGCATCTCCAAGGACAATGTGTATATCAACCAGTATGCCTGTGGCAACGAGCTTAAAGGCAATTCGGGCACCACACCCATGGGTATGGGTGTGTTCTGCCACGAGTTCTCGCACTGCATGGGCCTGCCCGATATGTACGACACCAATTATGGCGGCAACTACGGCATGGACGACTGGGACCTGCTGGATCACGGCAGCTACAACGGTCCCGAAGGCATTGGGGAATGTCCCGCGGGCTGGACGGCCTATGAGCGTAATTTTGCCGGTTGGCTCGATTTTGAAGAGCTGGAGCCGGGGCAAGAGGTGACGCAGATGAACCCGCTCACCCAGCCCGACGGCCAGGCCTACATTATCTATAACGATGCCCACCCCGATGAATACTATGTGCTGGAGAACCGCCGTCATGAGTCGTGGGACCAATATACACCCGAGGAAGGGTTGCTCATCGTGCATGTGGACTACGACCCGCTCATTTGGGAGAACAATGTGGTGAACACTAACGGCACATTCAAGCGCAGCGATGGCTACACGGCCAATTTCAGCAACGACCATCCGCGCATGGAGCCGTTTCACAAGCTCAAGAGCATCAGCGACGACAGCTACTACGACGCATTCCCCATCACCACCAAGAAAGTGCACCTCGACAGCCTCACCGACAAGTCGAAGCCAGCCGCCACCCTCTATAATCCCGGCCCCGACGGCACCAAGCTGATGCACAAGCCCATCACGCACATCACCAGGGCCGAAGACGGCTCCATCTCTTTTGTGTTTATGGAGGGCTGTGAGCCGCAGCACTATGCCCAGGGCGACGTGAACGGCGACGGCGAGGTGAGCGTGGCCGATGTCACTGTGCTGGTGGGCATCCTGCAGGAAGCGGAGGCCGTTCCCGATGACTGGATGCATCGCGCCGATGTGAACGGTGACGGCGAGGTGTCGATTGCCGATGTCACCACGCTGGTCTCCCTGCTGCTTGCAACCGGCCAAGAACCTGCCGAATAATCCGCTGACAGCCACACAATAAACAGGCGGCACCCGAATGGGGTGTCGCCTGTGTTATAAGGTGATGTGATGGTTGTGATTACTTCACCACTTTGATGGCGCGCTTGCTGCCATCCTTCATGGTGGTGACCATGATGTTCACACCCTGGAAGGGAGCGGCGCTCACCTGGCCGGCCAGGTTCACATAGTGCACGCCGGCGATGTCGTCCACGCTGAGGTCGGTCACGGCGGTGGGCACTTCCTCGCTCTTCTTCACAATCAGCTTCAGCCCGGCAGCGGGAGCCTTGGCGGGAGCACCTGCGGCGCTGGCCTCGGCCTCCTTGAGGATGAGGTCGTACTTGCCGGCCTCCTTGACAATGAGGTTGGCGTAGCCGTCGCCCGGGAACAGGCTCAACTCGCCGCCCAGCAGGTCGTCGGTGATTTCGAAGTAGTGCACATTGTTGGCATCCTCACCGCCGTACCACACGGTGCTTCCGTCCTCGGCATAGGCAAT
>ONMF01000003.1 GCA_900318865.1 uncultured Prevotellaceae bacterium | reverse complement strand
GAATCAAATCCAGGTTAAAAGGAAAGAGCCCGGTGCAATACCGAACTCTTTCTCTAAGCCATTAATTTTTAACCCGTCCAACTTTTGGGGGTCATTTCAGAATCGCGCAGGGGCATTTTTTGCCTCAGAACACAATAGAATGGTATTTTTTTACTAATTTTGTACCCGATTTACAAAAAATCAATTGATTGCGATGAAAATTATCAGTAAAGTCGATGAACTCAAGGCCGTTGTTGCGCAGGCAAAGGCCGCCGGCAAGCTCATTGGGCTTGTTCCCACGATGGGTGCCCTGCACCTGGGACACCGCTCCCTCGTGGAGCGTGCCCGGCGCGAATGTGACGTGGTGGTGGTGAGTGTGTTTCTCAATCCCACCCAATTTAACAACCAGGAGGATCTGCGCACCTATCCGCGCACTGCCGAAGCCGATGCCGCCATGCTGCGTGAGTGCGGGGTGGACATCGCCTTCATGCCCACGGTCGAAGACATGTATCCCGAGCCCGACACCCGGCAGTTTCATCTGGGCACCGTGGCCGAGGTCATGGAAGGGGCCTATCGCCCCGGCCATTTCAACGGCGTGTGCCAGGTGGTGAGCAAGCTCTTCACGATGGTGGAGCCGCACCGGGCCTATTTCGGTGAAAAAGACTTTCAGCAGATTGCCGTCATCAGGGCCATGGCGGCCCAGCAGGGGTTCAGCCTGGATATAGTGGCCTGTCCCTGTGTGCGCGAGGACGACGGGCTGGCACTCAGCAGCCGCAACGTGCGGCTCACGCCGCAAGTGCGCCGTGTGGCGCCCGCCATCTACCGCACCCTGCGCGAGAGCCTGAACTTTGCCCAAGACCACACCGTGCAGCAGACGCACGACTGGGTGGTGGCCACCATCAACGCCTATCCCGAGATGGAGGTGGAGTATTTCTCGATTTGCGACGGCACCACGCTCGAGCCTGTTGGCGACTGGAACGCGTCGGCCGACATCGTGGGATGCATCACCGTCTATTGCGGTGACGTGCGGGAAATCGACAATATCCGTTACAAATAACAACTGCTCATCACCATGTTGATTCAAGTCATCAAGTCCAAGATTCACAGGGTCACTGTCACCCAGGCCGAGTTGAACTACATCGGCAGCATCACCATCGACCGTGAACTCATGGATGCCAGCGGCATCGTGGAGGGCGAAAGGGTCTTTATCGTCGACATCAACAATGGCGAGCGTTTCGACACCTATGTCATCGCCGGCGAGCCGCGCTCGGGGGTTATCTGCCTCAACGGGGCGGCGGCGCGGCGCGTGCTGCCGGGCGATGTGGTCATCATCATGGCCTATGCACTGGTCACCCCCGAGGAGGCCCGCACTTTCCGGCCCCGTGTCATCTTCCCCGACACGGCGACCAACCGGCTGCCCGAACAACCCCATAATAACGAATAACAACACACTATAAAGCGATATGTTTGAGAATTTATCCGAGAAACTTGAACGCTCGTTCAAGGTCCTGAAAGGACAAGGCCAAATCACCGAAATCAATGTGGCGCAGACACTCAAGGAGGTGCGCCGTGCACTGGTCGAGGCCGATGTGGAATATAAAGTGGCCAAGCGATTTGTCGACAATGTCAAGGTCAAGGCCATGGGCCAGAATGTGATTAACGCACTGCAGCCCAGCCAGCTCATGGTGAAAATCGTGCACGATGAGCTCACCGAGCTCATGGGCGGCGAGCCGGCCAAGTTCACCGTCGACGGCAATCCGGCCATCATCCTCATGTCGGGACTTCAAGGCTCGGGTAAGACAACATTCACCGGCAAGTTGGCCAACCGCCTCAAGCAGCAAGGCAAAACGCCGCTGCTGGTGGCCTGCGACGTCTATCGCCCGGCAGCTATCGAGCAACTGAAAGTGCTGGCCGACCAGATTGATGTGCCCATGTACAGCGAGCCGGGCAGCAAGGACCCCGTGGCCATCGCCCAGCACGCTGTGGCCGAGGCACGCCGCACAGGCCGCAACCTGGTCATCGTCGATACCGCCGGCCGCCTGGCGGTCGACGAGCAGATGATGACCGAAATCAAGGCCATCAAGGATGCCATCCAGCCCACCGAGACGCTTTTCGTCGTCGACTCGATGACCGGCCAGGATGCCGTGAACACTGCGCGGGCGTTCAACGAGCGCCTCGACTTCGACGGCGTGGTGCTCACCAAGCTCGACGGTGACACCCGCGGCGGTGCGGCCCTTTCCATCCGCACGGTCGTGAACAAGCCCATCAAGTTTGTGGGTACGGGCGAGAAGATGGAAGCCATCGACCCGTTCCGTCCCGCCGGTATGGCCGACCGCATCCTGGGCATGGGCGACATCGTGTCGTTCGTTGACCGCATGCAGCAGCAGTACGACGAGGAGGAGGCCCGCAAACTCGAGGAGAAACTTCGCAAGAACAAATTCGATTTCGACGATTTCCTGGCTCAAATCGCACAAATCAAGAAGATGGGTAATCTCAAAGACCTGGCTTCGATGATACCGGGCGTGGGCAAGGCCATCAAGGATATCGACATCGATGACAACGCGTTCAAGAGCGTGGAGGCCATCATCCGCTCCATGACTCCCGACGAGCGTCACAACCCCGACATTATCAACGGCAGCCGGCGCAAGCGCATCGCCCTGGGCAGTGGAACCAAGGTGGAGGAGGTGAACCGCCTGCTCAAGCAGTTTGAACAAACGCGCAAGATGATGCATATGGCCACCAACATGGGCCCCATGAAGATGATGCGCGCGGCCCGCGCCGCAAAGAAGCGCCGCTGATTTCCCGTTTTTGTTTTATCACACCACCGCATGACGCTCATCGACGGCAAGCACATATCGGAACAAATCATCGGTGAGATAGCCCGCGAGGTCGACGCGCTGGCCCGTGCCGGTCGCCGGCCGCCGCACCTGGTGGCTGTGCTCGTGGGGCATGACGGCGCCAGCGAAGGCTATGTGGCGGCCAAGATGCGCGCTTGCGCGCGCTGTGGCTTCCGCTCCACCACGCTGCGGCTCGAAGACGATGTCACACAGCAGCAACTGCTCGACACCGTGGCCCGGCTCAATGCCGATGACACCGTCGACGGCTTTATCGTGCAGTTGCCGTTGCCGCCACACATCGACGAACAACTCATCATCGAGGCCATCGACTATCGAAAGGACGTCGATGGCTTTCATCCGGTGAACGTGGGCCGCGTGGCGCTGGGTTTGCCGGGCTTTGTGGCGGCCACGCCGCAGGGCATCATCACCCTGATGGAGCGTTATGGCATCGCCACGGCGGGCCGGCGCTGTGTGGTGGTGGGACGCAGCAACATCGTGGGCAAGCCTGTGGCGTCGCTGCTCATGCGCAAGGCACAGCCCGGCAACTGCACGGTCACCATCTGTCACAGCGCCACGCCTCATCTGGAACAATTCACCCGCCAGGCCGACATCCTGATTACGGCCGTTGGCCAGCCGGGGCTTGTCACGGCGGGCATGGTGCGGCCCGGTGTGGCCGTTTTCGACGTGGGCATCACCCGTGTGCCCTCGTCGTCCACACCCAGCGGATGGCATCTGCTGGGCGATGTGGATTTCGACAGCGTGGCCCCGCTCTGCTCTTTCATCACGCCCATTCCCGGCGGCGTAGGCCCCATGACCATCGCCTCGCTCATGCAAAACACCCTCCGGGCTTATCAAAATCAATAAACGACCACATCGTGGCAACAAGGAAGTGTGTTGTCGTCTTATCGTGCGCACGCGGCCTGGCAGTTCCTCCTCTATCTTAGAGGGGAAACTGCTCATCATCGCCAAAAACTGCCCAGCTCTAACAAAATGGTAAGTTGGTATTTTACAAGAAAAATGTTAAATAATTTGCAAAATACCAACTTCTGCATTATCTTTGCACCGCAAACCAGAAAATAGTATTTTATGATGAAAAACACAGCCAAGTTTCGCGCCGAGCGCGACCGGGAGTTTCAAGAACTGTTTGATGAAATCTACGATTTGATGGAGCGCCGCAAGGTGAGGCATGCCCGGCGGGAGGCCATCCGCTTCACGCTGGCCAACGGCAAGCCCCGCTACCATGTGAGTTATGAGCGGGCGTCCATTGTGGTCCCGAAAATTCTAAAAAATGGTAAAATGCCATTTCAGCGCTCTATGCCAGCCTTGATGTGGGCCGAGATTGCGCAGAAAGTGCGCCAAGTGATGTGCGGCGGCAAGATGTCGATGGCGGCTGCCATCGAGTTCGTGTTGACCAACTGCCGCGCGTCGCGTTTCTTCATCACCGAGCATTACGCCGCTCTCCGTTTCAGACCCAGCAGCCGGCGCGAGAGATTGCTGCGGGCCATCGGCATTCATCGTTGAGAAAAATCATTTGTTGAATCCTTTATTTTTTTGAAGCCATGAACCTGATTTACGAAAAACACACTCCCTTCACCTTCACCATCACACTCAGCACCGACCGTGTGCTGGACATTATCCTTGCCGAGAGCGCCTGGCGTGCCAAGCACGCTCCATTCGTCTTCCTGCTCACTGCCGAGCACCGCGCCATGCTCGAGGGGCGCATAGGCACCGCCGTGGCCGACCTGCTGCAGCGCCTGGGCAACTATGTGGAAGCCTCGAACTGGAACCCCGCCCTCGCCGACGAGAATCTGGTCATCGTGCTGGGCCTCGGGCACGACCCGGGCGCAGCGTTCGAGGCGGCCATGCACGATGCCGTGGCCCATGCGCTTGCCTATCATGTGCTGGCCTCATTCTATGGCGCCGACGACACCTATTACGGCGTGGCCGCCCGGCGTGCACGGGCGCGTGCCATCTTGTTGCTGGCGCCCCGAGGCTGATGCCGCCTCTCCCTACAGTTTACAGCTTTCGGTCTGTTGTGCAACGCGTTGCATAAAAATAGTAAAAAAAACCACCTTATTTATAAAATTGGTAAATGAAAATTTGTTATCTTTGCCGTGATATAGTGGCCGATGGGCCAGCAATTAGGAATAATTGAATACGAAAAATAACGTTAAAACTATTAATGAACTATGAAGAAAGGTTTACATTTCTTTGTTACTGCGCTGCTGGTGACCTTGTTCGCCGTCGGCGCCACGGCACAAAAACCTGCTGACGGCTATTACAAAATCAAAAATGCTGAAACCGGCAAGTATGTAAGTGTCAAGAGCAAGTATTACGCCAAGCCTGATGTTACCGAAGACGACGCCACGCCCATCTATATTGGCATTGGCGACAAGGTGCTTGGTGGTGGTTACAAGATCATCTCGCTCAAGGGCGATGGTATTGAAGTGTTCGATTACCTCACCAAGGCCGTGAACTTGGCCAAGACCTATGCCGAGAAGGTGCTCACCAACAAGGGAAGCAACTCCTTCAGCGAGGAAGAAGTGGTGCAAGCTTGCGAACTCATGGACCGCTATGTGGCCAAGTATGGCTTCTTGCAGATTGAGAGCTCGGGCAATAACACCTACTTTGTGTATGCTGAGATTCCCGATTTCAGTCGCGATGCCGAACTCACTGCTTTGGCCCAGGCCCATGGCGTGGACAACGTGTGGGAGTGGGGCAAGCGCAAAGTGCTTGAGTACATCGACAAGAGCGACAAGACTGATGCTACCCTCAAGGCTCTGGTGCGTGCCAACATCGAGAAGATTGAGGAAGGGCACACCTATCTGCTCAGCGCCGACAGCAACGACACCTTTGGCTACATCGACATGGATGAATACAATGGTGAGTTGAGCGTGGAGTGGTCGCTCAATGAGTATGTTCCCGAACCTGGTCTGAGTGGTTACTACCGCATCATGAACGCCGGCTCGGGCATGTTTGTGAATGTGACGGGCAAATTCAAGGCAAATCCCGAACTCACCGCTGCCGAGGCTGTGACCGAGGCCGGTTCGGTGATTTATGTGGGCATGGGCGACCGTGTGGGCAAAGCCGACCAAGATGTGATTCGCCTGAGTGCACAAGGCCGTAACGTGAACAGTCTGGCCGAGCGTGCCATCGCCAAGGTGAAAGAGCTGGCCACTGAGTATGTCGACGACATGATTTCTGAGAATCCCGACCTGGAGAGCTACCGTGCCGACTTTGAAACGCTTATGGAAACCTATGAGTTCCAAAAGATGGTGCGTGTGGAGGCTGCTGCAACCGAAAATGGCGATGCTGCTTACTTCTGCAAGTACACCACGCCGTCGCTCGACCCGCTGGCCAACAAGATTAACGTGGCTTTGAGCATGAACCGCGGCCAGGGATGGGCTTCACGCCATCCCGACCTGTTTGAGTGGAATGCCGACCACACCAAGGCCGTTTCGCTCAAGGTCGATGCCTTCTGGGAGAAAGCTAAGTCGCGTCTCATCGAAGAAGTTCAGGCTCGTGGCTACAACACGCAATATCCCGACCTGTACAAGCACTTTATGGCCAACATCAACAAGATTAACCCGGGTGTGACCTATTACCTCACTGCCGACCGCGACGATACCTTCGGTTATGTGAGCCGCGACAACGTGGAGGCTGCCGGCGACATGGCCAAGTGGGTGCTCGACCCCGTGGTGAACGATGGCAACTACTTTGCTGTGGCTCCCACCCTGGCACACACCAATGCTGCCGAGGTGAAATATGTGACCACACTTTACACCGACTTCCCCTACACGCTGCCCGACGGTGTGGAAGCCTACAAGGTGACCGGCATCGAGCAGCAAGAGGGTGCTAAGGGCTACATCTGCACCAAGGCCGCCATTAGCGGCAAGGTGCCCGCCGAGACCCCGGTGCTGCTTATCTGCGACAGCAGCGAAGCCGAGGACTGCAAGTTGGAACCGGTGGATGAGTTCAGCCAGAACGCCGGCACACAAGGCGCTCCCGCCCGCGTGACCGAGGCTTCGGCCGACAACCTGCTGGTGGCTGCCTACTTCGACGAGCAGGCCGAGAGCCGGAATCTGCGTGCCCTGGGCGAGAACGGTGGTGTGGGCTTCTGCCTGCCCGCAAGCCAGCTCGACGGCAACGTGGCTTATCTGGATGCCGATCAGCTCAACCCCAGCGGTGAGGAGATTTACTACATCTTCCCCGAGGAGGAAGAGACCGGTATCAGCACGCTCGTGAGCGATGCCCAGGTGGTGAATGTGAAGTATGTGAACGCTGCCGGTCAGGTGGCCGACGCAGCCTTCGACGGTGTGAACATTGTGGTCAAGACCCTGAGCAATGGCGCCAAAGTCATCACCAAGGTTGTGAAATAAGCCAACCATTGATTGTTAAACAGAATATGATAATTGTGCAACGCAGTGAATTCCCCTTCTAAGTTAGAGGGGGTGGCCCAACGGGCCGGGGGCGTGTGTCAGCATGGCGACGCTGGCCACCGTGCAGGAGGGACACACTCCTCCGCCCTGACTTATGGGGAGGAATGGTTGCACAATAGTTTCGAACAGATTATTATTAATTTTATAAAAGCAAGAAAGATGAAAAAAATTGGGTTAATCCTCACACTTTTATTTACAATCTTTGCCCCGCAGGAAGTGCTGGCAGCTACGGCCACGCAAGATTTGCAGGTGGGGCACTACTACCGCATCCGCAGCAGCGTCACCACCGACATGGTGGGCGGCGTGGTGCAAAAGCACTACATGTGTCTTGTATATGACAATGCTGCATCGCAATACGAAGTGAAAATTTTAAGGCAGTCCGATATTGTGTCGGCTCCTGGTTCAATTTTTAAAATTACGGGACTGACGAGTTCAAAAATCAATCTTGAGACTCAGGAACAAGATGTTTGGTCTTCGATTAAGGGTTCTTCACTGATTGACGAACATGGACGAAATTGGATTTGGACAGCCGACCTTTTAGGCATTAATAAGCCAATAAAATATGCGGCTGCGGAGAATAGTGATGGTTTCCATTTGAGTGCTGCTGTTCGAGGATTGAACTCTGTGGGTTTCGCTACAAAAGCCTATTTCCAAGATGAAACGTTGATTTATAGAAACAGCAATGAAGACTATCATGAACCGCTGGGCATGAGCGCTGAACCTTCAACAATTTGGTACTTCGAAGAGGTGAACGAGGCGAATATTGACGACACCTATCTGGGTCTGCCTTGTGCGGTGTCGAAAGAAAGCGTAACGGTATCGGACATGGTGACCAACACTGTAGATGGTGTTACCTATTATTACTCAACGATGCGCGCTCCTTTCCCTTTGCAGTTTGTGACAAAGAGAAATGGCGCCAATGAGCAGTCGAAACTCACCCCCGGTGACTTGTTCTTTGTGAAGAGTGATCGCAGCCTGGTGAACATCGAGTTCAATCCGTCAGGAACGATGAGTAAGACTTACGTTATTCCCGCCAATACTCCGTTTGTGATTCGCACTACCACCAACAATCCTGCTGATTACAAGTTCCAACCTTCGTTAGGCAGTGGCAATGTCACCAACACGAATGATAACGCTCTACAATCGGCTTCAACTTATTTTGTGCGGAACGCAAACAAAAATGTCGTGAGCGACAAGTGCATGCTATCCATTGTTGACGGAGAGGCCAAGTTCCACAATCGAGTGGGATCGGAGATAAAATTGTCCTATTACGATGGTAACCGCGCATATTTCACAGATGACTCCTACCCCATTCCAACAATAGAGAAGAAGACACTTAGTGAACTGATTCATGGCAACTATGACAGCGGTACGCAATATATCCTGAGCAATGACCTCTATGTGGGTTATGTGACCGACGGCAAGGTGGTCTACGCACATGATGCTGGTGTGGATGCTGAATACGAGGTCAACATGCCTGCCGGTGCCAATGAGTATAAAGGCTTTGCTCATGACGACTATACGCAGTACAACTGGGTGGCGCTCGATGTGGATGTGGCAACTGAAACCGCAAAATATGGCACCGAGAATACCATCATCCCCGGTGGCACGCTGATTGGCGCTATCCTTGATGACAAGAATAACCCCGAGTTCCAGGTATACACAGGTCCTGCCAGCGAGTTGAGCGAGCGCACCACCGACGCGTCACTAACGCACGTCAACCAGTACATCGCGGCTAATTTTGCCACCGATGCCAATGGTATGCTTACCGCCACCGCCGGCAATAACAAAGGAACGAGCTATTGGTTCATGCCGCCTGTTGGCAGCGAGGTGGTGAAGGTCACCTGGGCTGTGATTGTCTTTGAGAAGGACAGTGACGGCAAATATACCGGCAATGCGTATGCCTACATTCCCAAAAATGTTAATGGAGCCAATGGTAATGGATTCCAAGGCAAGATTAAGCTTGATGTCAGCATGTTCAGCAATGTCGGTACGCAGTGGCCCAGTAATGAGGACGAGGTGGAGCAGTGGAACGGCAAAGTGTATGAGTTCATGGCCGTGGCTATTAAGAACTCAAGCGCTTCGGGTGCACCGCGCCGCGTCAACGCCAGCGACGTAATTGAGGGTGACGAGAACCAACCTACCTCGCGCTTCACATTGAGCGTGCTTGAGTTGACCGGCACCAATGGAGGTGTGGTCACGGGCGTGGACGCTGTGGCTGCCGGCAAGGTGGTGAAGGATGTGAAGTTCTACAACCTGCAGGGTGTGGCCAAGGCCGAGCCGTGGCAGGGTGTGAACATTATCGTGCGCACCTTCGACGACGGCACGCGCGACAGCAAGAAGGTGGTTTTCTAACACCCTGCCGATTCTGAAATTGACCATCATGAGCGGTGGCGCGCCCCTCGGGGTGCGCCACCGCTTTGTTTTCTCACAGCAGGGCGCAGGCAATAAGTCAAATAGGGCTTATAAGTCCTATAAACCCTATAATGTGGATAAATGATGGGCTGCGATTAAAATCTTCACAAAAATAGTGAATATCAAATATTTTTGTGTATCTTTGTCGGGCAAACAACAGTGAGTTGTTATGATAGTTGAATATGACAAAGATTATCTGCTTGAATTGTATGAAAACGGATGCTGCAAGAACAAGCGTTACCGATTTCAGCCACAGGTAGTGAGAAAGTACCAGCGCCGTATTGACACCCTGATGGCTGCTACCCGCCTGGAGGATTTATATGTGTTCAACTCATTAAATTTTGAAGCGTTGCAGAGTAGCGACATGTATTCGGTGCGTATCGACAAGCAGTATCGTCTTGAGTTTAGGGCGAAGAATGCTCATAATAACTTTGTTGTGACTGTTTGCCGAGTGATAGATATTACAAACCACTACCAATGAATGATATGGAATCAATGAAACATCTGCCCACCCATCCCGGCGAGGTGCTGAAAGAAGAACTTGAAAGCCGGGGGATCTCTCAAAAACGGTTTTCGGAGTTGATAGGGGTGCCCTATACGATGCTGAATGAGATTTTGAATGCTAAGCGAGGCATGAGCACCGATTTTGTGTTACTGGTTGAGGCGGCTTTGGGTATCAACCCGCAGATGCTAATCAACATGCAAAATCGTTATAATTTGGCTGTGGCCATGCGCAAGACATCCATGCTGAGCCGTTTGGAAAAAATCCGTCGAGCCTGTGCTGCTGTTTTGTGACCTTATTAAAAGATGGATTTTGAAATGACGATGATGAGTGACGTAAGACAAATAGTGCGAAATAGAGAAACGGGGCCTGTTGCTCTCGTCAGGCCTGTCGTCGTGCTGGCTATCATGCTGGCCGTGGTGCTGCAGGCGGGTGCCGCAGGCAAGAAAGAGCCGGTAGTGGAGCCGTCCTATGCCTGGACGGTGAGTGAGCCGCTGGGCCTGCGCTATCCGTCGACCATCGACACGCTTTTTGAGAATTATCACCGCAAATTCATCCCGTGGCTGCCGAGCACGGCATGGGCCACGACCGGCAACTATGGCGCGCCGGGACAGAACCAGGTGTTCATGGAGCGCCAGCCCATGAGCGCGTTCTTCATGGAGGACGCCATTGCGCCCTGGCTGCACACCACGCAGTCGCACCGCTTCTACAACACGCGCCTGCCCATGACGTTGATCAGCTACACCACCGGTGGCAACAAATACAGCAATCAGGACCGCACGCAGGCTGTGTTCTCGGGCAACGTGAACCGGCGGCTGCAGATAGGAGGCAAGATTGACTACGTCTACTCCAAGGGGTCGTACGACGCGCAGGCCGACAAGGACTTCACCTGGGGGCTCAATGGCTCCTACACCGGCGACCGCTATGAGTTGCAGACTTTCTTTGACCACTACAGCTACACCACCAAGGAGAGCGGCGGCATCACCGACGACCGCTACATTACCCACCCGGCCGAGGTGCAAGGCGGCGACACGCGTGTCGACAACAAGACGATTCCCGTGCAGCTCAGCGCCACGCAGAACTCGCTTGAAGGCTCACATTTCTACATGAATCATCGCTACAAGGTGGGCTTCTACCGTTATCGCCGCGACTCGGTGACCGACACCATCACGGGCCGATACTATGTGCCTGTGACCAGTTTCATCTGGACCATGGATTACAAAAGCAACCGCCACCACTTCCGAAACACCAGTGCCATCGACGATGCCGCCTTCTTCCCGCACACCTATCTGGGACTGACGGGCACCGACGAGACCACACGCATGTGGCGGCTGCGCAACACCCTGGGCGTGTCGATGCTCGAGGGCTTCAACCGCTATGCCAAGTTCGGCTTCTCGCTCTACGGCACCCATGAGGTGCGGCGCTACACCCTTGTGCCCGACACCGTGACGGGCTCGGCCGAGCGGCCCGAAGGCCTGGATGTCGTGCCGGCCGTGGTGGGTACAGGGAAGACGCAGAACCTGCTGTGGGTGGGCGGCCAGCTTACCAAGCAGCGCGGCTCGCTGCTGCGCTACAATGCCACGGCGCAATTTGGCGTGCTGGGCGACGCCGCCGGCGAGGTCGACGTGACGGGCGATGTGGCCACACGCTTCAAGTTGGGCCGCGACACGGCGTGGGTGAAGGCCTACGGCTACTTCAAGAACCTCACTGCGCCATGGCTGATGAACAACTATGTGTCGAACCACTACATATGGAAGAACGACTTCGGCAAGACGCAGCGCTTCCGCGTGGGCGGCGAGGTGAACATGCCGTTGTCGTGGACACGGGTGAATGTGGCCTATGAGACACTGAAAAACTACATCTATTTCGGCAACGACGCGCTGCCGGTGCAGCACAGCGCCGGCATCCACGTGTTCAGCGTCACGGTGAACCAGGATCTGCACTTCAAGGCCTTTAACTGGGAAAATCGCCTCACCTTCCAGACGTCGAGCGACGAGGCCGTGCTGCCCCTGCCCAAGCTGAGCCTCTACACCAACCTCTACCTGCAGTTCCGCGTGGCGCGAGTGCTGCATGTGCAGATAGGAGCCGACTGCAACTATTACACCAAGTACCACGCGCCGTCCTATAACCCGTCGAACATGACGTTCCACACGCAGAACACCACCGAGTGCGGCGGCTTTGCGATGATGGACCTCTATGCCAACTTCAAGCTGAAGCGCGCCCGCTTCTTCGTGTCGTGGAACCACTTCAACCAGAAGCTCTTCGGGGGCGACAATTACTTTGCCATCCCGCACTATCCGCTCAGTCCGCGCCGCTTCCAACTGGGCGTGAGCGTGGACTTCGCCAACTGATAACCGCCGGTTTCCAAATTGCAAAAAAAATAGTGGAAAAAGCATCACTTTTTCCACTATTTTTCTTAACTTTGGGGGTGATTATAACAACATAAACCTTTAAAACTAATAGAACAATGATTATTGGAGTTCCCAAAGAGATTAAAAACAACGAGAGCCGCGTGGGCCTGACGCCCGCAGGGGTTGCCGAGCTTGTCAAGCACGGGCACACCGTCTATGTGCAGCACACCGCAGGCGAGAACAGCGGATTTGACGATGCGCAGTATGAGGCTGTGGGCGGCAAGATACTGCCCACCATCGAGGATGTCTATGCCTCGGCCGAGATGATTGTCAAGGTCAAGGAGCCCATTGCTCCCGAGTATCCTCTCGTGCGCAAGGGCCAGCTGGTGTACACCTATTTCCACTTTGCCAGTGATGAAGAACTCACACAGGCCATGATTAAGAGCGGTGCCGTGTGCCTGGCCTACGAGACGGTGCAGACACCCGACCGTCGCTTGCCGCTGCTCGTGCCCATGAGCGAGGTGGCCGGCCGCATGGCTGCCATCAATGGCGCATACTATCTGCAGAAGACCAAGGGTGGCAAGGGCAAGCTCATCGGCGGCGTGCCCGGCGTGAAGCCCGCCAAGGTGCTGGTGCTGGGAGGCGGTGTGGTAGGCGAGGCCGCCGCACGCTATGCAGCCGGCATGGGAGCCGAGGTGATTATCACCGACGTGTCGCTGCCGCGCTTGCGCCAGCTCGACCTGGAAACACCGGCCAATATCCACACGCTCTATTCCAGTGAACACAATATCCGCATGGAGTTGCCCGACGTGGACATCGTCATCGGCTCGGTGCTTATTCCCGGCGCCAAGACGCCTTACCTCATCACGCGCGACATGCTCAAGCTCATGCAGCCCGGCACCGTGATGGTGGATGTGGCCATCGACCAGGGCGGATGCTTTGAGACGTCGCACCCCACCACCCACAGCGACCCCGTGTACGAGGTGGACGGTATCGTTCACTATGCCGTGGCCAACATCCCCGGCGCTGTGCCCAACACGTCGACCATGGCTCTCACCAATGCCACCCTTCGTTACGCCGTGGCACTTGCCGACAAGGGCTGGAAGCAAGCCTGCAAGGACGATCCCGCGCTCTACAAAGGGCTGAACGTGGTGGAGGGTAAGGTCACCTTCAAAGGTGTGGCCGATGCCTGGAATCTGCCCTATGAGCCGCTTGAACTTTAATACGATAACCCATCACGCAAGAGCACGAGCGAGCATCTGCCACACTCGTGCTCTTGTTTTAACCCCAATCGGGCTTAGGTCTCATGTGCGATGATGATACGACAACAACAACCTAAACGAGGACAAATGCTGCTCTATGCCCTGCTGCTTGTGGCCGTGGTGGGGTGCATGGTGACTCTGAGCAAGTGCGACAAGCCCCGCGCCGGGCAAGCTCGTGCAGCCGGCGTGGCCAGCGGCGGCGACACCATTGATGTGGCCATCGAGTATTCGCCGGTCACCTATTACACTTACGACGACACGCTGGGGGGCTATAACTACGACCTGCTGCGCGCCATCTCTTCGGTGGCGGGCCGTCCGTTCAAGTTCCACCCCATCGTGAGCCTCGACAAGGGGCTGGCAGGCATCGAACAGGGCATTTACGATGTGCTCGTGGCACAGTTCCCGCTCACCTCGCGCAATCGCGACCGTTATGCTTTCACCCGCCCCATCTACATCGACCAGCAAGTGCTCGTTCAGCGTGCTGTGGGTGCCGTGCATTCGCAGCTCGACCTGGCCGGCGACACACTGGTGGTGGTGAAAGGGTCGCCCATGGTGGAGCGTGTCCACAGCCTGAGCCGCGAGATAGGCGACACCATCTATATCCGCGTTGACGACACCTACGGCCCTGAGCAGCTCATGATGCAGGTGGCCGCCGGCGAGATTCGTTACGCTGTGGTTAACAAAAGCATCGCCCGTTATCTCGACCGGCGTCTGCCCGGCGTAGACGTGAGTGTGGACATCAGCATGTCACAATTCCAGTCGTGGCTACTCAGGAAAGACAATCTCGCTCTGCGCGACAGCCTCGACGCGTGGCATGCCACTGTGAAGCGCGACCACAAGGCGCTTTACGATAGCTTGCAGCGCCGCTATTTTCGATAAATAAGCCCCGTTGAGCCTCAAAAGTTGATGCCCGGGTTAAACTTTTTGCGCTTCATCCTTTGCAGTTTGCCGGGAATTTTGTAATTTTGCAGTGGGTAAGTCCTATACGGCCAGCTCCCCGAGAATCCCCCAGGTCTTGACCGAAGCAAGGGTATCGGGTCGTAGCGGCGCGATGTAGTTCACTTGCCCTTTTTTTGTGCCCTATATAGAATATAGATATTTTAGAAAATATAGATAATCTAAAAAAAAACGGGCTCTGCGTCAAGCAGAGTCCGTTTTTTAAACTTTAGTCGAGTTGATTATTTCACAACCTTCACAGCCTTGGTGGTGCCGTCGACGTACTTCGTCACAACGATGTTCACACCATTGAAGGGCACATCGCTCTCCATACCGGCAGCGTTGAAGTACTTCACGCCAGCCACAGCCTTGTCGGCAACGAGTTCGCTAACAGCGGTGGTTCCGAAGACGCCGAGCTTGAACTGGGTCTCCACACGGGGAGCCGTACCCTGGCCACCGGTTCCATTGAAGAAGAAGATGGCACCCTTGTTCACGGGGTCGGTGAGCTGCTGGGCGAAGATGGTGATGTCACCAATGTAGCCCTTGTTCTCGATAGCGCTTTGCTCAGCAATCAGCTTGAACTTGCAGATGGGGTCGTTGATACCCTTGTCCATATCGTCGCCAGTCATCTCATAGCCGTCGCCGCTATAAGCGAGCAGACGATACTGCAGGGGGTTGCTGGACGATTTGGAGAACTCAATCTTGTGGCTGTCGCTCACGAGACGATCGAGAGCAGTGGCAACCAGTTTGCCGCGAGCGTTGGCCTCAACAGCGAAGCCCTCGGGAACGGTGAAGTCAAGCTGGAAGTCGCAGTAGGTCTTGCCACCGATGAGCTCTTTGATGGCGATGTCCTCGAGGTACAGCGTAACATCCTCTTCGTTGGTGCCGTTGATGTACTCCAGAGTGCTCGTGCCGTCCTCTTGGGTGACATTGCCCTTGAAATACAAGTGGTCGGTGGTGGGAACACCCGGCTGAGCCTCCTGAGCGAAAGCACTCATGCTAACGCCAAGAGCAGCGATAAGAAGTAAACTTTTAACCTTCATAGTCAAAAATGTTTTAATAAGTTAGTAATTTTGTTAATAAATGTTTATTATTCGTTTATTTTCGTCTTTTTTGCCTGTAGTTACAAGTTCTTCCAATGAAGCACAATTCACCTCAAAAAGTGAAAGTCTTTGATTGTCAACAACTTGATGAAAACCGCTGTTTTCTATCACTATTCAGAGTACAATATTACAAACATTTTTTGAATTGGCAAAATTTTTCTCTTTTTTTTGCCGCTTTTTTTGAAAAATTTTCAGGCCTGCCTCGAAATCCTGCAAAGCAGGCCTGTATTTTTCTATGACACTCTTCGACTCTTATGAATCGCCGTTTGAACGTCGGTCAACTCGATGTGTGTTTTGTGTTGGTTCTTAGTCTCAAGTTCAGTGCTTTTATAGCATCGAAGGGTCTGTTTTAATTACGGTGTACAGCGCGATGGGTAGCAAATCGCCTCATGGGGGCGGGGCAGTGGATGCCAATTATATAATGTAATATTGTTCTCATCGGGTGAGGGACGTCGTCTCACTTGGGCTTGTCGTGAGCGCTCATTCCCAGCAGTTGCCTGAAGCGTTTGTACCATGAGCGCTTCTGCGTGCGGCCCGGTGGCAGATGCGAGGCGGCCAGGCTGCTGCCTCGCTCATGGATGCGGCTGATGCGCTCGTCTATCAGATGCTGAATCTGCTCATAGCTGATGCCGCTGGTTGAAGGGTTGTCGTCGCTCATGATGTGTGAGTAGTTGAGTGAGTTGTTTTGTCTTTTTTTCGACAATGCAAAATAACAACAATTCAAAGGGTGGTGGTTAGGATAAAACAAGCAAATTCTTGTAAAAAACGTGCATTTTTACAAGAAAGATTTTGCCATTTTATACCCGTTGACAAGTGCAAGACAAAGATTGCCAAACAGATAGCTTGGCAAATTTAACATTTTAAAACAGTCGGGATTGCTGGGCGGTCACATGGGCGCTCAATCGGTAGCGGGCCACTTGTGGCGGCTGAGCGGCAGTGTATAGTAGGCTGTTACGGTGAAGCCCAGTGAGCTGCTGCGTTTGCCGTAGCCCGGGATGTACCACGGGCGTGAGTTGTCGGTCTTTTTGTAGTTGAAAACACCGCGATAGCGCAGCGACCATCCCAGTGCCACTTGCTTGAACAAGGTGACTTTGAGTCCTGCCACGAGTTCGCCCCAAAGCGCATGCGAGCGCTGGTTGTCGATGCTGAAGGTGGCCGTTTCCTGCCAGTAACTGTTATGGTGAGTAACATCGGTCACTTCGTAGCCGAATGTGCTGAATCCCAGTCTCAGTCCGGCATAGGCCTGGTACTGCGGTTTGCTTTTGAACAAGAAGTTGTAGTTGGCGCCCACTTTGAAGTAGGGCGATGGCTTGCATCGGTAGGTGTAGTTCATATCGTCGGGCTTGGATTTGGCCCATCCCAAACCCAGCTCCACGACGGGCTGCAGCCGGTTCCACATGTTGAGTGTGGCGCTCACGTCCACGCTGGCATAGTCCTGCCCCAGAGCCATGAGCAGGGGGTCGATGAAGTTGACGCCCAATGCCACGTCGGTGAGCCGTGGATAGCGCGGATAGACCCGTCGCAACGAGTCTTTGCGGGCCTCGGCCTGCGCTTTGAGTGAGTCGCCGGTGAGATATTGCTCGATGTACTTGGGGTCGAGGTTCTTATCGGGCGTGCGCACAGTGTTCGTTTCGGGCCTGACGGGTGTCACGCGGCGCTCTTGGGCCGAGACGGCAATGGCTGTCGCCATCATCAAGCCGATGAGGACGATGCGTTGCAGCGCGGTGTGATATGAAAGAAGGTGTTTCATTCGGAATCGTCGGGGATGTAGATGCGCACGGCCACGCTGGTGGAGTTGTCGATGACTTTGTTCACGAGCACCACCGAGTCGATGACGTGGTGGGTGGACGTGAGGCTGCTCATCTCAAAATTGTACATTGCGCCGCACTCGTGCGATGCGAAGTAGGGCACCGGCCGGTAGCTGAACGTGATGGTGTCGGCCAGCAGCGTTTCGCCCTCGTCATCGCCGTAGCTCAGCTCATACTGCGTGGTGCCGACCGTGGCTCGCAGCGGCAGGTAGCATTCGCTCACCGAGCTGTTGTCGATCAGAATCGAGTCGCCCGGTGCGTCGATGCCCCTCACTGTGAGGTTGAGAACGGTCACGGTAGTGGAAGTTCCCGACGTGTAAAACCGAGCCAGGGGCAGGCTGCTGCCGTTGTCGTAGCAGCTGTCGTCGCCGCAGGCTGTCAGCATCAGGGCCAGCAGCGCGCTCAGTGCGGTGCATGTGGGAAGCCATCTCATTGTGCCTCAATCTCTTCGGAAATCTCGTAATGGTTGCGTCCCGGTGCGTTGCGTGTGATGAGCTCGCCCAGGAAGCCCGTCATGAACAGCTGTGTGCCCAGGATCATGGCAGTGAGTGCCAGGTAGAAGTAGGGCGAGTTGGTGACCAGGGTGTAGTGGTTGCCGGCGTGCATGTTGTAGAGTTTGATGGCGCCCACGGCAATCACTGCCACGAAGCCCAGGATGAACATGAGCGAGCCCAGCAGTCCGAAGAAGTGCATCGGTTTCACGCCGAATTTTGCCTGGAACCACAGCGTGAGCAGGTCGAGATAGCCGTTGACGAAGCGATCGAGGCCGAATTTTGATGAGCCGTATTTGCGAGCCTGGTGATGCACCACTTTCTCACCAATCTTGTTGAAGCCCGCGTTCTTGGCCAGATAGGGCACATAGCGGTGCATGTCGCCATACACCTCGATGTGCTTCACCACCTCGCGGCGATAGGCCTTCAAGCCGCAGTTGAAGTCGTGCAGATTGTGGATGCCGCTCACTCGGCGTGCGGTGGCATTGAACAGCTTGGTGGGCAGTGTCTTGCTCAGCGGGTCGTAGCGTTTTTTCTTCCACCCGCTCACCAGGTCATAGCCGTCCTCGGTGATCATGCGGTAGAGCTCGGGAATCTCGTCGGGGCTGTCTTGCAGGTCGGCGTCCATGGTGATGACCACATCGCCCTGTGCCCGTGTGAAACCGGTGTTCAAGGCCGGTGATTTGCCGTAATTGCGGCGGAAACACACACCCCTCACGGCAGGGTTCTGCTCATGCAGCTGCTTGATGACCTGCCAAGAGTTGTCGGTCGACCCGTCGTTAATCATCAGCACCTCGTAGCTGAAATTGTTCGCTTTCATCACCCGTTCTATCCATTGTGCCAGTTCGGGCAGCGATTCGGCCTCGTTGTAAAGAGGCACCACTACTGAAATATCCATCGTCGTGCTATTGTGCTTTAAGTCTTGAATGAATTACCTGATTGAATTGATGCGGCGTTGAGCCACCAGGGCTGTGACGGCGCTGAGGATTGCCCCTCCGAAGGTCATCGCCCAAAACATGTTGAACACCGTCTCGATGGGCGATGGCAACATGCCTTCGTCCACCATCTTCTGCAGCACGCTCACCATCTCGCTGTCCTTGAATTCGGGCATCTGGCTATAGGTGGCAATCACCTGGTTGGCCTGGTCGTAGATGAAATCGGGCCTTGCCATTGTCGCGGTGAGGTAGGTCACCAGCCCGGCAATGAGCGAGCCGAAGACAAACATCATGATTCCCATCATCCACAGGGCGGCAAATTCGGTGAAGCCTTGCTCATCGATGAAGTAGCGCCGCTGGAAGCGGTACACGACCACCGGTGTGGCCACCATCATCACCAGCACGGCCAGTGCCAGCAGGGGCATGCGGTCGGCAAAAATCGACCCCACCGCCATGGCGCTCAAGTAGGCGCCGAATGGTATGCCGTTTTCGGCTGCCCGCCGGTATGGATTGATGCGTTCTTCCATAATGTGATGAAACGTTTTGACCTGCAAAGATAAGGAATTTTCATTGAAAAACGGCAATGCACCGTGCATAATTTGTGTGCATGGCGGTGCATTGCCGGTGTGGGTTCGGAAAAAGCCTTATCGAGTGCGTGGCAGCGTCAGATGCAACGTTCCACGGGCAGAACCCAGGCCCGTAGCCCCAGTTTGGGCGTTTCCACATCCATCTGGTGCAGAAAGTTGAGCACGGTGTCCACATGGTTGTCCTCGACCATGGTGAACATGGCCGCTCCCAGTGAAGGCCACGCATGCGTGCCGTAGTGCGGCACGCCGCTCTCGGTGCCTCGTCCCTGCACCTCCTGCCATGCCGTGAAGCCGCGGCATCCCAGGCGTGGCAGGGTCTCGACGATGCGTTCGTAGTAGGCTTGGTCAAATGCTATAAAGATTGCTTTCATGCTAATTGACGTTTATGTGTGTGGGTGGATGTTGTTCAAGATTGAGGTGCCTCGGTGGCAACCTTGTTGTGAAGTTTCTTGCGCGTGTGGCGGATGCCGTTGAATGCGAAGATGGTGTACATCGTGGGCACGAAGAGCAGCGTGAGAATGGTGGACACCGTGAGACCGCCAATCACAGCCACACCCATGGGCCGCCACATCTCGGCACCCTCGCCTTGGCCCACAGCCATGGGCACCATGCCCAGGATGGTGGTGAGCGATGTCATCAACACAGGGCGCAGACGCGAATGGCCGCCGTCGATCACGGCCCGGCGGATGCTCATGCCGCGCTCGCGGTTCAATGAGATGTAGTCGATAAGCACGATACCGTTTTTCACCACGATACCAATCAGCATGATGGCGCCAATCATCGACATGATGTTCAGGTTAGTGCCCGTGACGAGCAGGATGAGCACGATACCCGAGAAGGCGAACATGATCGACGACATGATGATGCCCGGATAGGAGAACGACTCGAACTGCGATGCCATCACGATGTAAACCAGGATGATGATGAGCACGGCGAGCATCGACAAGTCGCGGAACGAATCCTGCTGGTCCTCGTAGCTACCGCTCAGCTCGATGGTGACGCCGCTGGGCTTGTCCATCTTGTCGATTTCGGGCTGGGCATCGGCGATGATTTCACTCATGGGCCGGTCCTGCACCACGGTCGACACCGTGATGATGCGCTGGCGGTCTTTGCGCTCGATGGTGGGCGGTGTGAAGCGTTCCACCACCTTGCCCACTTCCTTCAGTCGCACCCCTTGCCCCATGGCGTTGTAGAGCAGAATGTTCTCGATGGCCTCAATCGACTCGCGCTGCGACCGCTCGTACATCACCTTGATGTCGTACTCGTCGCCATCCTCGCGGAAGTAGCTTGCCGTGGAGCCGTTGATGCGGTTGCGCAGTGCATTGGCAGCCGTCGAGAGGTTGAGGCCGTAGATGGCCAGTTTCTCACGGTCGAAGTCCACCTGATACTCAGGCTGATAGTCGCTTCGGCTGATGTTGATGTCGGCCGCTCCCGGCACTTTCTCCAGGATGCGCTTCAACTGCTGTGCCACGCTGTCGGTCTTTTCGAAGTCATAGCCGTAGATTTCGTAGTTGATGGTGTTCTGGCCGCTCATGCCGCCACCGCGCATGCCACCCACGTTGACCAGATATTTCTTCAGTTCGGGATAGTGCTTGAGGTCTTCGCGCATGAGGGCGGCAATCTCGGTGATGCCGCGCTTGCGCTCCGATGGGTTCACCAGCCTGATGTTCATCGACATGATGTGGGTGCCGTTGTTCTGCATCGAGGCGAAGGTGTTGTCGCTGCTGGCCTGGCCCACGGTGTAGTTGAACACCTTGATTTCAGGATATTTCTCGGTCCATTCCTTATATAAGCGCGCGCACACATCCTTGGCCACTTCCACACGCGTGCCGATGGGCAGTTCCAAGCTCACACCCAGGCGGCTGTTGTCGCTGGTGGGGAAGAACTCGCTGCCGATGAACCGCATCAGGAACATCGACCCCACGAAGAGTCCCAGCACAGCCACCGACGTGATCCATCGGTGCGTCACGCACTTGTCGAGCAGGCGCGCGTACACGTCGTCGATTTTGTCGAGCACACGCTCAATGGGGCCGTAGAATCGCTTGAAAGAATCGCTCTTTTTCGAGTTCAGGCGCAGCATGCGGCTGCAGAGCATGGGCGTGAGCGACAATGCCGCCGTGGTCGATATAATCATCATGATGGTCACCATCCAGCCCAGCTGGCGGAAGAGCACGCCGGTCATGCCCGTGACCAATGTCAGGGGGAAGAACACGGCAATCAGCGTAAGGGTGGACGCGACAACCGAGATGGCCACCTCATTGGTGCCATGCACAGCGGCCTGCTTGGGCTCGGAGCCACGCTCGATGTGGGTGGTGATGTTCTCCAGCACCACGATGGCATCGTCCACCACCATACCGATGGAGATGGACAGAGCCGACAGTGAAACGATATTGAGCGAATTTCCGGTACCATACAAGTAGATGAACGAGGCAATCAAGGAAATGGGGATGGTGAGCACGATGATAATCGTGGCGCGCCAGCGTCCCAGGAAGAAGAACACCACAATCACCACAAAGAGCAGCGCGTAGAGCACCGTCTCGACCAGCGAGGCGATGGTGTTGCGGATGTTGTCGCTCGTGTCGACGATGTAGTCGAGCTTCACGTCGCTGGGCAGGTTTTTCTGGATGGCGGGCAGTTCTTTCTTCACCTTGTTGGAAATCTGCACCGAGTTGGCTCCGCTCTGCTTCTGGACGATGATCATGGCACCCTTCACGCCATTGGTGTAGGTCTCCTGGGCGCGCTCCTCGAGCGAGTCGTCGATGCGTGCCACGTCGCTCAGGTGCACCACGCCACCGTTGGAGTAGCCCACCACCATGTTGGCCATGTCTTTGGGGTCCTTGAACTCACCCTGCACGCGCAGTGCGTAGGTTTCGTTACCGATGTCGAATGTGCCGCCCGGGATGTTGCGGTTCTCGGCGCCGATGAGTGCCGCGATGCTCTCCACACTCAGGTTGTAGGCCTCCAGGCGAATACGGTCGATGTAGACGTGCACTTCGCGCTTGGGAGCACCGGCAATCGACACCGACCCCACGCCGTCGACGCGCGCCAGGGGGTTGGCTACGTTCTCGTCGAGGATTTTATAGAGGCCGGGGATACTTTCCTTGGCTTGTGCCGAGAGCAACACGATGGGAATCATGTCGCTGCTGAACTTGAAGATGACAGGCGTCTGCGAATCGTCGGGCAGATAGCTCGAAATCATGTCGAGCTTGTCGCGCACGTCGTTGGTCAGGGCGTCGATGTCGTAACCGTACTCAAACTCCAGCGTGATGATGGATATGTTCTCGCGCGAGTTGCTGGTGATGTGCTTCAGGTGCTCCACGCTGTTGAGCGTGTTCTCGAGCGGTCGTGTCAGGTTCTGCTCGATGTCCTGCGCGCTGGCGCCCTGATAGGTGGTCATCACCATGATGGTGTTGGTGTCCACATCGGGATACAGGTCGATGGGCAGGTTGTGCAGCGAGAACAGTCCGATGATGGTGATTGCCACAAACACCAGGATGGTGGTTACCGGTCGTTTAACTGAACTGGAATATAAACTCATGGGTTATGCTGATTCTGTGATTGGGATGATGTGTTTGTCTGTAGGGTGGGGCACCGGTTTCACTTTTGCAATGCCACTTTTACGCCGTCGGCCAGTCGGCTTTGGCCTTTCACCACCACCTGCATGCCGTTGTCGATGCCGCTCAGCACCTCGTAACGGTCGGTCATGCGGCGGCCCAGCTTCACCTCGCGGAAGCTCACGGTGCCGTCGGTGTTATAGACGTAGACGAAGCGAACGCCCGAGCCGGTCTGCTTCTGGATGGCCAGGTCGGGAACCACGATGCTGCGCTTGGTGCCGTAATTGAACGTGACGCGGGCAAACATGCCCGAGTGCACGCGGTTGCCTGTGTTGTTGATGGTGACCTCCACCTGGAATGTGCGGGTGGAGACATCGATCGACGGATGAATCAGGTGCACGCGTCCCTGGAACACCTCGTCACCGTAGGTGTCGAGTTTCACCTCGACGCCCATGCCCACTTTCACCTGCGGGAACTCGCTCTCGTTCACGTTGACCACCACTTTGAGCGGCTGTTGCTGCTCGATGGTGAGCACGGGCAGTCCGGCGGGCAGGTCGCCGGCATCGTAGTTCTTGGCCGTGACCACGCCGCTCACCGGCGAGGTGAGCACCGTGTTCTCGCGCAAGTTGCGCAGCTGCCGGTTGCTGGCCTCGAGCGCGCGTATCTGTGCATCGTATTGTGCCTGCATCTGGTCCACGGTCTGCTGTGTGCCGCCGCCGATGCGCACCAGCTCCTTGGCGCGTTCCAGGTCGCGTTTTTGGTTGGCAATCTGGATTTGCTGCTGTGCGATGGCTGCATTCTGGGTGGTGATGTTCACGTCGTCGAGAATCACCACGCTTTGTCCGGCCCTGACGTGGCTGCCCACATCGACGAGGATGCGCTTGATGCGTGCGCCGGAGTTGGACATGATGTTGTTGGTCTTGAAGGCCTCCACGGTGGCGGTGTACTCACTCGTTTGGGGCACTTCTTGCACAAAGACCGACTGCACGGCCACCAGTGGCAGGTCGGCATTAGGGTCTTTTTTCTCTTCTTTCTTGCCCGAGCAGCCTGCTATGAGCAGGGTGGCGAGGACCAATGCTAAATACTTTGTTGTTTTCATATTGTGTGATAGCTGTTTTTTGATTCGTTGACGGTGAGTTTTATTTTGCCACATAGTGCGTGTTTCCCAGCAAGTACTCCAGGTCGCACTCGGCCACCAGGTAGTTGTAGATGGCCTGATAGTACGACAGGCGCGCGTTCATCAGTGCGTCCTCGGTGTCGCGCAGCTGGATGAACGACGCGGCGCCGATTTTGAAACTTTGTTGCACAATGTCGTTGGCTTTGGTTGCCTGGCGCACGCCACCTTCGTTAGAGCTGATTTGCTTCAAGGTCTTGTTGATGATGTCCACTTGGCTCTGCACCTGCATTTTGAGCGAGCGTTCCAAGTTCTCGCGCTGCCAGCTCATCTCGCGCAGTGCCACTTCGGCCTGCCGCTGCTTGTAGTAGCGCTGGCCGCCCTGAAACAGCGGCAGCGAGAGTGTCAGCCCCACGGTGGAGTAGGGGTTCCAGTTGAAATTCTTGAATGGGCTGCCGTTCGACATCGAGTTCCACATGTAGTTGGCGCTGGCGGTAAGGGTGGGGTACCACGACATCTTCTGGGTGTCGAGCGCCCGCTTGAGGTAATCGGTTTTGAGTTCGAGCGAGCGCAGGCTGGTGTTGCTCACGAGCGAGGTGTCGGCCAGAATCGACTGGTCGTACATCTTTGCCTTGAACTCGTCGAGCGTCTGCCTGGGTGCGATGGGCGTGCGCACATCCATTCCCATGAGCACTTTGAGCTGCAGTTTCAGCAGGTCGACATAGTTCTCGGCCTCGAGGATCGACGGCTCAAGATTGGTCACCGCCACATTGGCCCTGAGCACATCGTATTCGCTTGCGGTTCCCAGCTCGAACTGTTTCTGGTAAATCGAGGCGTTGAGCTGTGCGGTGGCGTGGTTCTCTTCAATCACATTTTTGGAGTCCTGTGCCAGCAGCAGTGCGTAGTAGGCGTTTTTCACCTGGTTCACCAGCGACAGTTTGTTGGCCCGCGCGTTCTCGATGTTTTGCAGAATTTGGTTGTCGCTGAGCTTTATTGACTTCCACAACGTGGGCATGACGAGCGGCATCGAGGCGTTGAAGCCCACCGAGTGCTGGTTGTCCATACCCACCTTGATGGTCATGGGCTCGTCGCCGGCATTCATGGTCATGGTCTGCTTGGCCAGTGTGCGGTTGTACTGGCCGGTGAAGTTGATGGTGGGCAGCAGCTGGCCCTGAATCTCCTTTTTGGAGTATTGCACACGTTGAATCTCCATCTCGTTGATGCGGATGGTGGGGTTGTCGCTCAATGCAATGCGCACGCACTCGTCGAGCGAGAGCAGCATGGGCTCGTCGATGGTTTGTGCGCTTGCGCCTATTGTGGCGAGCGCCAAAGCAATCGTTGTGATAAAGCGGTAATACATGATGTGATTATGTGTTTTTGTTTTATTGTTTCTGTTGGTTGTTGACAAACTCATCGATATAGCTGATGCCTTCTATGGTGGCGATGCCGCGCAGGAAGTTGAGGAACGCCCCCTCAAACACCTGCACGCGCGAGAAACCGTAGTCGGCGAGGCGCTCATTCTCATTGAGGTTGCGCATGGTCGAGAGGAACAGGAAGGCGGCGATGTCGGTGTCGATGTTGGGCATGACGTGTCCCTCGCCCTGTGCCTTGGCCAGCACTTGGCTCAATCCGATGACAAATTCTTTTTCCTTTTCCCGGTGCTCGGCGTGAAGCTCGGGATAGAGGCGCTTGATGTCATCGATAAAGGCTGCCGACGTCTGCTGCAGGTAGCTGCGTGCTCGGGTAAAAACCTGAAAAAGCGCGTCGAAGCAATTCTCGGCCGTTTCGAAGATGTGCCGCATTTCAGCGTTCTGGCGCTCGTGTTCACGGTGCAGACACTCCATGATGAGACTTTTCTTGTCGGGGAATTTCTCGTAGAGTGTGCGCTTGGAGATGCCACAGCTGTGCGCCACCATGTCCATCGTCATCGACGACGGCCCGATGCGGTTCAGCAGCTTGCTGCTCTCCTGGATGATTTGCTCTCTTGTGTCCATGTTTTTAATGTGTTTCTTAAAAACACGGCACAAAGGTAGGAGAAAACTCTTAAAACTCCAAAAGTTTTCTCAGTTTTAAATGTTAATTTTTGTGCAGCGAGATAATCGCTACTTATTCCAGTGAATTTTGGAGATGACGGGGTAGTGGTCGCTGGGCGTGTGCCGCCGGTAGTGCTCCACGGTCACTTGTGCGGGGCCTTCGTTGGTCTGGCTGGCGCCCGCATGGTCTAAATCGAGCGTCCAGTAGCCGTCGGTGAGCACGCCGTAATTGTCGACCGCGAAGCCCGGCGACACGAAAATGTGGTCGATGCGGCTGCCGGTTTTGGCATCGGGGTCGAAGTCGACAAACGTGCCGTTCTCGGCAAAACGCAGGCGGGCATGAGTGTAGCTGTCGTTCAAGATGCCGCTCTCGCTGAAGATTCGGTACACCTCGTCGTGCTGGTCCACGTTGAAGTCACCGGTGAGCACCACAGGAGCCCCCTTGGCGATGCTGCGGATGCGCTCCACCACCAGTTTGGCCCCCTCGCGGCGTGCCGTCACCCCGATGTGGTCCATGTGCAGGTTGAAGTGGTAGAAGGTGAAGCCTCCCTTGCGTGTCTTGAACTTGCCCCAAGTGCACACGCGCCGGCATGCCGCGTCCCAGCCGAAACTCACCTGGTCGGGTGTCTCGCTGAGCCAGAAGGTGCCGTTGTCGAGCAGGCGCAACCGGTCCTTTTTGTAAAAGATGGGCGAGAACTCGCCTGTGTCCTGGCCGTCGTCGCGAGCGCGGCCGATGGCGTCGTAGCCGTCGAGTTGGCGCAGCATGTCTTTCAGCTGTCCGTAGAGCACCTCTTGCGCCCCGAAGGCGTCGGGCTGCACGAAGTTCATCTGGTCGCACATCACCTTGCAGCGTGTGCGCCACACCTCGCCCTTCTGCTCGTCGCTGTCGAGAAACAGCCGTATGTTATAAGTGCCTATCACCAAATTTTGGGCTCCGGCGGCCAGCAGGCTCACCAGCAAGGTGAGTGTGAGAATAAAGCGTTTCATGAGGTCGGGTATTTTTTGTTTTCGGCAAAGATAGTCATTCCGCGGCTTTTTTAGTAATTTTGCGGGCAAAAATATTTTTTATGGTATGAAATCCGAAAGCAAAATCAGCGATGTGATAGGCTATCTGGAGTTGTTGCAGCAGCACAACGACCGCGCCTGGTTCAAGGCCAACCGGCAGCTCTATGACGAGGTGCGCATCCCCTGGGAGCGTGACATGGCGCGGCTCATCACCCTGGTGGGGCGCTATGACGACAACGTGCGCGGCCTCGATGTGAAAGGATGCGTCTACCGCATCTACCGCGACATCCGTTTCAGCCACGATAAGAGCCCCTACAAAAACTATTTTTCGGGAGTGCTCGGCCGCGGCGGCCGGCACACAGTGATGTCGGGCAGCTATGTTCATTTCCAGCCCGGCAACATCATGGTGGGGGGCGGCATCTGGTGGCCTGAAAAACCCATTCTCGACAAGCTGCGCGCACTCATCGATGCCGAGCCCGACGAGTTCCTGCAGATAGTGGAGAACCCCGAGTTCACCAGCCGGTATCATTGGGAATGTAACACCCTGAAATCCATGCCCCATGATTACCCCAAGGACCACCCGCTGGCCCGCTACATCAAGATGAAGGAGTACATCGCCATGATGCGTCCCGAACTTGACTATTTCGACTGCGACGACTGGGTGGAGCGTGTGGCCGATGACCTGCGCCATCTCATGCCGCTGCACAATTTTCTGAACTATGTGTTTGATTGATGCGCTTTTGTCGAAAATTATTACTACCTTTGCCGCCAACTCAACCCAGAAACATAAATTTTTAAAAAGATAACAATGAAACGTCATTTCATGAGAAACCTCCTTGCGGCCTGGATGATGATGGCTGCGGGTGTGGCCTGGGCGGCCATCCCCACAGGTTATTACAATTCCTTGTCGAACAAGAGCGGGCAGGCATTGAAAAATGCCATTCACGACCTGGTTTATAACCACACTGTGGTTGATTACGGGCAGTTGTGGTTTTATTTCCCTAAAACCGACTACCGCATCGGCAATCCCCAGCGCGTGTGGGACATGTACAGCGACAAGGCTTATTACTTCCGTGGCAACAGCTCGGTGAGCGGCATGAACAAGGAGCACTCTTTCCCCAAAAGCTGGTGGGGAGGTGACGACGAGACACCGGCCTATACCGACCTCAACCACCTTTATCCCAGCGACGGTGATGCTAACATGGCCAAGTCGAACTGGCCACTGGGCGAAGTGTCGTCGGCGACGTTCGACAACGGTGTGACCCGAGTGGGGACACCGGTCAACGGGCAGGGCGGAGGCGCCAGCGTGGTGTTTGAGCCCGACGATGAGTACAAGGGCGACTTTGCGCGTACCTACTTCTATATGGCCAGCTGTTATCAAAACCTGAAATGGAAATACACCTACATGGTGAACAACGCCACCTGGCTCACGCTGAACCAGTGGTCGATAGCCCTGCTGGTGCGCTGGGCGCGCGAGGATCCTGTGAGTGAGAAGGAGCGTGTGCGCAACGACGCGGTCTATGGCATCCAGAACAACCGCAACCCCTTCATCGACTTCCCCGAATTGTTTGAGTATATCTGGGGCGACAAGCAAGGAATGGAATTCACCCTCGACGCCTCGCAGACCGACCCCGGCAACCCCGAGCTCATCACGCCCACGCAGGGCACTGTGGTCGACTTCGGCGAGGTGGCAATGGGCAAATCGCGGCAGATGGTGGTCTATATCAAAGGCATGCATCTGACCAACACGTTGTCGCTGCAGCTCTATCGGGCCGACTTTAAGATGTTCTCCATTCCCGTCGCATCGGTCGACCGTGTGGCGGCCAACAGTGAAGACGGCTACGCACTCACCATCACCTATACCCCCACCGCCATCGGCGAGCACAGTGCCAAGCTGCTCATCAGCGACGGTGGCCTGGTGGGAAGCGTGGGCGTGGACTTGAAGGCCACCTGTGTGGAGGCTCCCTCGCTGTCGGCCATCACGGCCTTGCCGGCCACCAATATCACTCCCACATCGTTTGTGTGCAACTGGAGGGCGACCGACGACGTGATTGACACCTATCTGGTCAATATCACCGAGTACGACGTGAACCATAATCCGAAAGCCACCCTCACCTTCTCCACCGACGAGACAAGTTACGTCTTCGACGAGCGCCATGAAGGATGTTCCTATTCCTACACTGTGCAGTCGAGCCGCCTGGGATTCACTTCGGTGGAGTCCAATGTCATCAACATTGACTACACAGGCATCACCGGTGTGGAGGCCGACCGTCCCATGGCTTATATCACCACGCCGCAGGGCATCATCGTGAAGTGCAGCGAGCCGCTCGCCGGTGTGCGTGTCTACAACACGGCCGGCCAGCTCGTCGGTCACCTCGACCGGGTGGTCAACGACGACCTCATCGTGCTGCCGGCAGGCGTGTATGTGCTCATCGTGGAAGGCAATCGCCGCGCCGTGAAGGTGGTGATTCCCTGACGGGTTGTGGCCACAGCGTGGCACATAAAAGCCCCTCGGCAGCTCCACTTGCTTGCCGAGGGGCTTTTATGTGTGATGTGTAACACTGGTTTATTTCTTCACCAGGCTCATGCCGTGGCGCAGTGCCTGCTCGTTTTGGGGCATGAGGTGCCAGTGCCGTTCGGGCAGCGACTTCTTCAGACCCAGCAGCACGTTTTCCACGGTCACGATGGGCTTGATGGCAAGCAGCGCCCCCAGTACAATCATGTTGTAAGACTTGGCGTTTTTCAGCTCGAAGGTGGCCTCCATGGCATCGATGCGATACACCTCGATGTCCTTGCGCGTGGGCACCTTGTGAATTCCGTAGCTGTCGTAGATGAGCACGCCGCCGGGTTTCACTTTGCTCTCGAAGCGGTCCAGACTTTGCTGGTTGAGCACCACCACGGTGTCGTATTCGTTGAGGATGGGCGAGCTGATGCGCTCGTCGCTCAGGATGACCGTCACGTTGGCGGTTCCTCCTCGCTGCTCGGGTCCGTAGGAGGGGAGCCAAGTCACCTCCTTGTCTTCCATTAGTCCTGAATAGGCCAGGATTTTGCCCATTGAGAGCACTCCTTGTCCGCCAAAACCGGCTATGATGATTTCTTCCTTCATGGTCAATTCTCTTTATCGGTTATCAATTACCCGTTATCCTTCATGTCGCCCAAAGGATACTTCTCAAACATGTTCTTCGCCATCCACTCGTTGGCTTGCTGCGGGGTCAGCTTCCAGCCCGAGTTGCAAGTGCTCACAATCTCCACTACGCTGGTGCCTTTGCCCTGCATGGAGTTCTCGAAGGCCTTGCGGATGGCCTTCTTGGCCTTGCGCACTGCGGCGGGCGTGTGGACGCTCTGGCGCGTCACATAGCATGTGCCGTCGAGCTGGGCCAGCAGTGGCGTGATGGAGAGCGGGTAGCCGTTGAGGTCGGCCCGGCGGCCATAGGGGCAGGTGGCGGTCTTCTGGCCCAGCAGTGTGGTGGGGGCCATCTGCCCGCCGGTCATGCCGTAGATGGCATTGTTGATAAAGATGATGGCGATGTTCTCGCCGCGGTTGCATGAGTGGATGGATTCGCAGGTGCCGATGGCGGCGAAGTCGCCGTCGCCCTGATAGGTGAACACCAGTTTGTCGGGCATGAGCCGCTTCACGGCGGTGGCCATGGCGGTGGCGCGGCCGTGGGCCGCCTCGAGCCAGTCGATGTCGATATAATTGTAGGCAAACACCGCGCATCCCACGGGCGACACGCCGATGGCAAACTCCTCGGCATGCATGTCCTCGATGACTTCGGCCACCAGTTTGTGGACGACGCCGTGGCTGCAGCCGGGGCAGTAGTGCATGTGTGTGTCGTTCAGCAGCGACGGCTTGCGGTAAACCAGATTCTGTGGCTTGATGATATCGTTGATTTCCATAATGTGCCTCTCCTTTCTTTAGTCGTTGATGAATTTTTCCTTCAGCGCGTTGAGTACTTCGTCGGGAGTGGGAACATTGCCGCCCATGCGCCCGAAGTGTTCCACCGGCAGCCGGCATTCCGTGGCCAGTTTCACGTCCTCAATCATCTGTCCGGCGTCGAGTTCCACCACCAGGATGCCCTTCACATTCTTGGCCGCCTCGCGGATGTGCTTCACCGGGAACGGCCACAGGGTGATGGGCCTGGCGAGTCCCACCTTGATGCCCTGCTTGCGGGCGATTTCCATGGCCTTCATGCTGATGCGGGCCGTGCTGCCGAATGCCACAATCAGGTAGTCGCAGTCGTCGGTGTCGACCAATTCGCAGCGCGTCTCGTTTTTCTCTATCAGGCGGTAGGTGGCTTGGAACCGGTGGTTGTTTTCCTCCATCTTGTCGTCGTCGAGCTCCAGTGAGGTGACGATGTTCTTGGGGCGCATGCCCTTGCGGCCGTTCACGGCCCATGGGCATAGCTGGCGAATCTGTTCTTCGGTGCGTCGCGGCCGTTGTGGCGGCAGCACCACTTTTTCCATCATCTGGCCCACCAGTCCGTCGGCCAGAATCATCGACACGCAGCGGTACTTAAAGGCCAGGTCCCATCCCAGTGCCACAAAGTCGGCCATCTCCTGCACGCTGCTGGGTGCGAGCACAATCATGTGGTAGTCGCCGTGCCCGCCGCCTTTGCAGGCTTGGAAATAGTCGGCCTGTGAGGGGTGGATGGTTCCCAGGCCGGGCCCTCCGCGCATCACATTGATAACCAGTGCCGGCACTTCGCTGGCAGCCATGTAGCTCATGCCTTCCTGCATGAGGCTGAACCCTGGGCTTGATGTGGAGGTGAACACAGTTTTGCCGCACGATGCGCCTGCATAGACCATGTTGATGGCCGCCACTTCGCTCTCGGCTTGGAGCACCACCATGCCGGTGGTTTCCCAAGGCATCTGTGCCTCGAGGCACTCAAGCACCTCGCTTTGGGGCGTGATGGGATAGCCGAAGTATCCGTCGGCTCCGTAGCGGATGGCCGCGATGGCCAGTGCTTCGTTGCCCTTCATCAGTGTTACGTCGTCTTTCATGTTTATTGTCCTTCTGTTTTTTGGTTTTAAGTTTACTTTAAAGGATGGGGGTGGTCATCACTTTTCCACGACGCGATACACCTCGATGCAAGCGTCGGGACACACCAGTGCACAACTCTGGCACCCGATGCATTTGTCGGGCGCAATCATGTAGGCATAGTGGTAACCGCGGTTGTTCACTTCTTTCTTTTTTAGGTCGAGCACACCGCTTGGGCATGCCACCACACACAGGTTGCAGCCTTTGCAACGCTCGGTGTTTACTGTTACTGCTCCTTTTACTGTAGCCATAAGGAAATGATTTTTGGGGTTTTCTACAATGATAGGCAAAAATAACAAAAACTCATGGAAAAAGGAAATTTTTTCTCGGAAAAATCATCAGGCGGCCAGAAACGAGACTGCGGCCCAAATTGTTAATATCTTGTGGATAAATTGTGGGGCGTGATTGTTGGCATCCTGCATCCTGGGTGCTAACTTTGCAGTGTCAAAAACAACCAACACCGAAATATCATGCCTGACGACAATAACCAAAACCGTAATTATCGCCGCCGGCCCGTGCACGACCCTCAGGTGGTGAGCGACATGGGCAAGCTGCAACCGCAAGACTTGCAAATCGAGGAAGCCGTGCTCGGAGCGTTGATGCTCGAGAAGGCGGCATTTTCCGAAGTGTCGGACATCTTGAAACCCGAGATGTTCTACGACAATGCCAACCAGAAAATCTACGCCGCCATCCAGTCGCTGGGAACGCGTCAGCGCCCCATCGACATGCTCACCGTCACCGAGCAGTTGCGTGCCGACGGTGCGCTCGACGAGGTGGGTGGCCCCATGCGCATCGGCGAGCTCACCGGGCGCGTGTCGAGCGCGGCCAACATTGACTATCATGCCCGCATCGTGGTGCAGAAGTATCTAGCGCGGCAGCTCATCTCGCTCAGCAGCACCATCCAGTCGAAGGCGTTCGACGAGTCGAACGACGTGTACGACTTGATGCAAGAGGCCGAGGGCATGCTCTTCGAGATTTCCAAAAACACGCTCAAGCGCGACGTGGTGCAAATCGACTCGGTGGTGAGCGATGCTATCAAGAAGATGGAGGAAGCCGCCAACCGCCCCGACGGATTGAGCGGCCTGCCTACCGGCTTCCATGCCCTGGACAAGGTGACCAACGGATGGCAGAACAGCGACTTGATTATTATCGCCGCTCGTCCTGCCATGGGAAAAACGGCCATGGTGCTTTCCATGGCCAAGAACATGGCGGTGGACTACAACACGCCGGTGGCCATCTTCTCGCTCGAGATGTCGAACTTGCAGCTCGTGAACCGCATCATCAGCAACGTGTGCTCGCTGCGCAGCGACAAAATCAAGAGCGGACAGCTCACCCAGCCCGAGTGGGACAACCTGATGACCCGCACGCGCAACCTCTATTCGGCACCGCTCTGGATTGACGACACGCCGTCGCTATCGGTCTTCGAGCTCCAGACCAAAGCGCGCCGCCTGGTGCGTGAGCACAACGTGCGCATCATCATCATCGACTATCTGCAGCTGATGAACGCGTCGGGAACCAAGTTCGGCAGCCGTGAGCAGGAGGTGAGCAACATCTCGCGCTCGCTCAAGGGCCTGGCCAAGGAACTCGACATTCCCATCATCGCGCTTTCGCAGCTCAACCGCTCGGTCGAGACGCGCTCGGTCGACGACAAGATGGGCCGCCGCCCGCAGTTGAGCGACTTGCGTGAGAGCGGCGCCATCGAGCAGGATGCCGACATCGTGTGCTTCATCCATCGGCCCGACTACTATATTAAGAGCGGTGTGGACGCAGCCGGCAACGACATCCGCGGCGAGGCCGAATTTATCATCGCCAAGCACCGCAGCGGTGCCACCGAAGACGTGAAACTGCGGTTTGTCAAGGAATTTGCCCGATTCGAGAACGCCGACGACAGCGACCTGACAGTCACCGAGCAGACTTATATGTCGAAGATGAACAATTCGTCGGCTTCGGTCGGCACCGCCATGAGCGGCACGCCGTCGGGCGGCGGTGCCGACGAGCTGCCGCCGCCACCCAATGTCGATTTCCTCTCGGGTGGCAACCAAGATGTGCCTTTCTGATAAGACGTGAGGCTGATTTCGCGCTCCTTGCGCCGGCCGGGCAATTACAGAGCTCCGTGGTCGGCATAGGAGTAGTATCGGTCGCCGCGGCACACGATGATGTGGTCCAGTAGCTGCATGCCCATGATGGCGCAGGCCTGCTTCACCCTTTTGGTCAAGTCGTCGTCGCTGGTGCTGGGCCGATTGTTGTCGCTGGGATGATTGTGGGCCAGAATGATGGCGTCGGCCATTTGCTCGATGGCAGGCTTAAGAATCATTTTCACGTCGCCCACGGTCATGGACGTGCCGCCGCTGCTCACCCGCTCGCGCCCCACCACTTGCCGGGCACGGTTGAGCAGAAGCACGTGGATTTCCTCATGGTCCAGATGGTCCAGACCATTGCGCAGGAAGCGGTAGGCCGTGGTGCTGTCGGTGATTTTGGGCCGGTCTTCGAACTGCTCTCCCTGGTATCGGCGAGCCAGTTCCAGCGTGGCCAGCAGTTGCACCGCTTTCACCTCGCCCACGCCCTTGTAGTTGCGCATCAGGTCGCGATAGGAGCGCCTGGCCACCAGGTAGAGCTTGTTGTTGTGGTCGTGAAGCAGTCGCTGGCACAGGGCCACCACGTTCTCGCCCGGTGTGCCGCTGCCGATAATCACGGCCAGCAACTCGGCCACCGACAGCGTGTCGAATCCCTTGTGCATGGCCTTCTCGCGGGGGCGGTCGTCGAGCGCCATGGTCTGCTTGATGTTTTTGCTTGCCTGGTCGTTCATGGTGTCTCCGGTCATTTACCCTTGCGCATGGCAATCTCTTGCGCCTCGTCGCGGCCGTGGCCCAGCAGGATTTTCCACACATAGGCCTTGATGAATCCCCAGCCATAGCTTGTGAGCTGCACAAAACTGGCGGCCACGGCCAGCACTGCCACCTTGAGGCTGCGCGTCTGCCACAGTGCGCTCGCCCATAGCAGCAGGGCATACACCGCCAGCGGCACGATGGCCCACCAGTGCCACACCAGCGCCAGCAGCACCATCAGCGCCGAGGCGATGACAAAAAGCGCCGGCAGCGTGTGCACCAGCTTCAAACTGCCGGGATAGAGCAGCTTGAGCGTGATGCGTGACATCCCGAAGACGTAGGTCTGGCGGGAGAATTTGGCCAGCGATGTGCGGCGCTTGTGATAGACTGACGCCTCGCGGATGAGCCTGATGTCAAATCCCGCCTGCTTCACGCGCGTGCTCATGTCGATGTCCTCGCTGAACATCTCGCGGAAGCCGCCCACGCGCTCCCACACCTGCCGGGCGTAGCCCATGTTGAACGAGCGGGGCACGAATTTCTCCATCTGTATCTTGCCGCCGCGGATGCCGCCGGTGGTGAGAAACGCCGTCATGGCAAACGAGATGGCCTTCTGTATGTCGGTGAAATCGGGGCTGGCGGCATCGGGCCCGCCGAAACACGGTACGTAGTCCCGTGCCAACTCCTGCCGCAAGGTCTTGAAATAGTCGGGCGGAATGACACAATCGCTGTCGAAGAAGACGAAATACTGTCCCGACGCTCGCTCCATGCCATAGTTGCGTGCGATGCTGCGCCCTTCGTTCTCTTTATAATAATAATGTAGGTCGACCTGCGCCGCATAGCGTTCGCACACTTCGCCGCACGGCTCGGTGGAGCCGTCTTCCACGATGATGACCTCAAAGTCGTGCAGCGACTGTGCCGCCAGGCTCTGCAGCAGGTCACGGACTTCATCCACACGGTTATAGACTGGAACGATGACAGAAAAATAGGGCATAGCTTGATGTGTTATGGTTTTTGAGCGGGTTTTCGGATTGCTAAATTAGTGCGAAATCAACAAAAATGCAAATTTATTTCCGGGGCGTGTCGGTCGGTTTTCAGAATCCATGACAAATATGCATTATTTTTTGGCAAAGATACACTTTTTTTGCAATTTTGCAGTTATAAATCAAGAATGATTGCCTCAGCGGGCATCCCTTTGAATGAAATGATTGAGATAACGAAATACGCTCCGTCGATGCAGCCGGCATGGGACCGGCTGGTGGAGCTTTCGCGCAACGGCACGTTCCTGCACCTGCGCCACTACATGGACTATCACAGCGACCGTTTCGACGACTGCTCGCTCCTGGCCAGCGACCGGGGCAGGGTGGTGGCGCTCCTGCCGGCCAACCGCGAGGGCGACACGCTGTGGTCGCACCGGGGGCTCACCTATGGCGGCTGGATTTTGCCGGCGCGCCACATGGACGGCACGGTGATGCTCGAAGTGATGAGCCGGGCATGCGAGTGGATGGAGGCCAATGGCCTGCGCCATCTGGTCTACACTCCGGTGCCGCACATCTACCATCGCTATCCCGCCGAGGAAGACCTCTATGCCTTGATTAGCCGTGGCGCACGGCTGGCCGAGTGCAATCTGTCGACCGTGGTCGACTTGAATGCGCCGCTGCCCATCGACCGGGGCAACAAGGCGGGCATGAACCGCGCCATGCGGGCCGGCGTGCAGGTGGGGCCGTCGGACGACTGGCAGGGCTACTGGCAGGTGCTGCAGCAGGTGCTCGAGGCGCGATATGGCGCCCGGCCTGTACATTCGCTGGCCGAAATGCTCATGCTGCACGACCGGTTCCCCTCCAACATCGGCCTCTACACCGCCACCCTGGAGGGCGACACGCTGGCCGGCATCGTCACCTATGCCACCCACACGGTGCTGCGCTGCCAGTACATCGCCAGCACCGAGCGAGGCCGTGAACTCAGCGCGCTGGCACTGCTCAGCGCGCGTCTGCGCCAGGATGCGGTGGCCTCCGGGCGTCGGTGGCTCGATTTCGGCACCAGCAACCGTGACCACGGGCGCTACCTCAACGAGGGCCTCGTGCAGCAAAAGTCGCGCCTGGGCGGCCGCGGCATAGTCTTCAACACTTATCAACTCGACCTCTGAGCCATGGCTGGGTCGAAAGCTGGTGGTGGCATATCGCGCATGGCCATGAAGGCCATGGGCATTTTTGGCGGCGTGCAGGTGATGACCATCCTGTGCTCGATTGTGCGCACCAAGCTCGTGGCGCTGTGGATAGGGCCGGTGGGCGTAGGCCTCTTCGGCCTGATGAACAACGCCCTGGAAATGCTCAACACGGCCACCAATCTGGGGGTGCGCAACAGCAGTGTGCGCGACATCTCGCAGGCCGCCGGTGGCCATGACCGCTCGCTCGTGGGGCGCATCATCGCCGTGGTGCGCCGTTGGAGCCTGTGGCTGGGGCTGGGCGGCGCGTTGCTCACGGTGGCTGTGGCGCCGCTGCTCAGTGAAGTCACCTTCGGCGACCAGGAGCATGTGTGGAGTTTTGTGGCACTCAGTGCCGCCGTGCTGCTCATGGCCCTCACCAACGGCGAGCAGGCCGTGCTGCAAGGCACAGCCCGCCTCAAGCGGCTGGCGCAGGTCACCCTGTGGGGCAATGTGTGTGGCCTGGCGGTGAGTGTGCCGCTGTTCTACTGGCTGCGGCAAGACAGTATTTTGCCGTCCATTCTGGCCTATGCGCTGGCCATGGCCGTGTGGGCGTGGGTGCTGCGCAGCCGCGACTACGCCCCGGTGAGGGTCGACCGCCGCACCACGGCCGCCGTGGGCGCGGGCTTCGTCAAGCTGGGCATTTTCATGACCATCGGCAATTTTGCGGCCATTGTGGCGTCCTATATTTTTAACGCATGGCTCAACCATGCGGGTGGCACTCATGAGGTGGGTCTGTATCAGGCAGGCTACACCTTGGTTAATAAATACACCGGTCTCATCCTGGCGGCCCTGGGGATGGAGTATTACCCCCGGTTGAGCCGTGTGGCCCACAGCCCGAAGCGCCTCAAGGCATTTGTTTCGCAGGAGGTGTTCATCGCCATGGCGGTCATGGCACCGGTGGCCGGCTTGTTTGTGCTCTTGCGCCAACCCATCGTGTGGCTGCTCTATTCCAGCGAGTTCCAGGGTATTCTCACCCTGGTGGCATGGGGTATGATAGGCTGCGTGTGGCGCACGCTCTCGTGGTGCCTGGCTTTTGTGATTCTGGCCAGGGGCGACGGCCGCGTGTACCTGATTACCGAGGTCACCAGCGCTGTCATCGGGCTGGTGCTGAACATGGTGTGCTACCGCGTGTGGGGCATCACGGGGCTGGGCGTGTCGTTCCTGCTGTGGTATGTGGCCTATACGCTCATCGTGGGCTTCGTCTATGCCGCACGTTACGGCTTGAGGCTGTCGGGCGGCAGCCTGCTCGCCACCTTGTGGACGCTGGTGGTGGCCGGGGGCGCCATGGCCTGCATGGAGGCAGGATGGCCGGTGCCGGCCGCCGCGCTGGTGCTGGTGAGCGTGGTGGTGGCGCTGTGGCAGCTCAAGGGCTTGTGGCAGCGCTGACGGTTTTGATGGTTTTGGGTTAAAATAGGTAAAAAAACATCAAAAAATTGGCTTTTCAAAAAAAAATCACTAATTTTGCGGCGTTAATAGAGAATATGCATTAAGCGAGGGATCTCAGCTCCACAGATGAGATTCTTCTATTTTTTAGCAATTTAAAACAGTACTATTTTTACCATGGCTATCAGTTACATGACCCAGGAGGGTTACAACAAGAAGATGGAAGAGCTGGCACACCTGGAGCGCGTGGAGCGTCCCGCGGTGGTGCAAGCCATTGCCGAGGCTCGCGACAAGGGCGACCTGTCGGAGAATGCCGAGTACGATGCCGCCAAGGAGCGCCAGGGCATGCTGGAGGCGAAGATTGCCGAGCTCAAGGCTCTCGTGGCCAATGCCCGCATCATCGACGAGACGAAAGTGGGCACCGACGAGGTGCAGCTGCTCAACAAGGTCACCATCAAGAACCTGAAGAACAATATGACCATGTCCTATACCATCGTCACCGAGCACGAGGCCAATCTGCGCGAGGGCAAAATCTCCATCGCCACGCCCATCGCCAAGGGGCTCATCGGCCACCATGTGGGCGATGTGGTCGAGGTCAAGGCTCCTGCCGGCACGATGCAGTTTGAGATTGTGGAAATCGGCCTCTGACCCCGCCTTGCCACCCTCACCCTAACGAACGCTTAACAACCCTTACGAGAACAACTATGACAATATTCAGCAAAATCGCTGCCGGAGAAATCCCCAGCTACCGAGTGGCCGAGGACGAGAACTTCTTCGCTTTCCTCGACATCAATCCCGTGGCTCCCGGACACACGCTGGTCATCCCCAAAAAGGAGGTGAACTATATGTTCGACCTCGACCCCCAGGACTATCAGGGCCTGTGGAATTTTGCGCGCCGTGTGGCCATAGCGCTGCGTCAGGCTGTGCCCTGCAAGCGTGTGGGAGTGGCCGTGATTGGCCTGGAGGTGCCCCACTGCCACATCCATCTGGTGCCCCTCAACCAGGAGGGCGACATGGACTTCAGCCACAAGACCACCCTGCCCGAGGAGCAGATGCGCCAGCTCGCCGCCGACATTGCGGCCCGCTTCGAGTGATAATTGACTGGCCGGAAAATTATTTTTTTCATTATCCATTGCCAATTATCAATTATTTATTACCTTTGCACCCGCGTTTGAAAATTACTTAAATCAACAATAACGATGAAAAGAACATTCCAACCCTCTAACCGCAAGAAAGCCAACAAGCATGGCTTCCGTCATCGCATGAAGACGGCCGACGGCCGCAAGGTGCTGGCCCGCCGCCGTGCCAAGGGGCGCTACAGCCTCTCGGTGAGCGACACCGTCTACAAGTGATTTTGCCACACTGTGCGCCGTCATGCGCACAGCATGCGCGCACTGGAATCAACCTCGGGAATCGACAGGGACGTGGAGCCGTGTCAACAACCCGGGGTTTGCCGCATTACATCATCAACAGAATTATCCCGGGGTTTTTACTCTACAAAACCAAATCTTTTCAGACAATGAAAAAAACAATAGCGACCGTCTTTGCTGCCCTCGTGGCACTCGCCGCGGCGGCACAATGGCATTATCTGCCTGCCGATGCCGGGCGTTACACCTTGCTCCACACGCAGAACATCGACACCCTCCACAAGCAGGCCACCACCACTCAGCGTGTGTTTAACGCGCTGAGCACCCCCATCCGCAATGTCTATTTCACCCGCTTCCAGGTCAACTGCCTGGCGCTGGCCGAGGATTTGAACGGGCTGGCCGAGGGCGCGCAGGTGTGCGGCATCGCACTGCAGGGGCAGAACCTGGGCGGCAGCCGCGACCTCACCATGTCGTTCTATGCCCAGAACACCCCCATGCGCGACCAGGAGGTCGACGGGCTGGGCTTTGCCTACAATCCTTTTCCCGACGACGAACTGCTGGTGGCGCGCGACGTGCACTGCCAGCTGCCCGAGGGCGAGGGCCGCACCACGCTGTTCGATGTCAACTTCGAACCATTCCAGTATGATGGCGACAATGTGCTGATCACGCTCGACATCAGCCTGCCCGAGGGCGACACCGTGAACTTTTCATTCGACATGGCGCCGGCGGCGGCCGCCAATGCCCTGCTCATCCGCACCGAGCAGTACTGCATCAACGCCATGACCGACTTGCTGCCGGTTTTCATGCCCGACTTTGACTTCACCTTCAACGCGGCGCAGCTGCCGGCTTTCGACATGCGCTATTACACCCACGACGTGCGCGGTCGCATCACCGATGCCCACGGGCAGCCGCTGCAAGGCCTCAGCGTGCGCCTGCGCGACGAGTTCACCGGCCGCCGTGTGCTGGGGTTGCAGCTGGCCGCCGACGGCACGTTTGTCAAGGCCAATGTGGATCCCGAGCACACCTTTTCCCTCACCGTGAGCGCCGACGGGGTTGACGAGGTCACCATCGAGGGACTGGCCTTCGACGAAGCCCGCCGCGGCGACATCGTGCTCAACCTGCAGCTGGGCCGGCCGCCCCTGCTGGGCGACGTGAACGGCGACGGAGAGCTGTCGGTGGCCGACATCACCGCCCTGGTGGCCCTGATTCTCGACGATGACTCCAACGAGCGCAGCGACATCAACGGTGACGGCGAGACCTCGGTGGCCGACGTCACCCGCCTGGTGCAGATGGTCGTGTGAGCGCCCCCGGGGCAAAAATAACGGTCAAATTTGCAAGTGTGTGCGATAATGACTAATTTTGTGGCTGCTTTCAGGCAACGACACCGCAAATTCAATCAATTATAACACATAACATCACAATCAACAATTATGATTAACGCTCAAGACATTAAGAACGGAACCTGCATCCGCATGGATGGTGACCTCTACTTCTGCATCGAATTTCTGCATGTGAAGCCCGGCAAGGGTAACACCTTCATGCGCACCAAGCTCAAAAACGTGGTCGACGGACGCGTGCTCGAGCGCCGTTTCAACATCGGCGAGAAGCTCGAGGATGTGCGCGTGGAGCGCCGCCCCTATCAATTCCTCTACATGGACGGCGACGACGCCATCTTCATGAACCAGGAAACCTATGAGCAGATTCCCATCAGCAAGGAGCTCATCACTGGCGAGGCCTTTATGAAAGAGGGCGACGTGGTGGAAGTCGTGTCCGACGCCAGCACCGAGACCATCCTCTTTGCCGAGATGCCTGTCAAGACCCAGCTCAAGGTCACCTACAGCGAGCCCGGAGTGAAAGGCGACACCGCCACCAATACCCTCAAGCCCGCCACCGTCGAGACCGGCGCCACCGTGCGTGTGCCGCTGTTTGTCAACGAGGGTGAGATTATCGAGGTCGACACGCGCGACGGCAGCTACGTGGGCCGCGTGCGATAACGCTTCGCCCCGCCCCGTGCAGGTAGCAACCACCACGCGGCCCCGCCACATCGGCGAGGCCGCGTTTTTTGCCGATGTGGCAGGGCAGTTGAGTTTTCCTCCCCAGGGGAGGAGCTGAGTTCCCCCTCTATCTTAGAGGGGAATCTGCGTGGATGATGCGTCGGAGACGCATCCTATGCCAGAGCCCCATGTTTCGGCGCGACAGCGGCAAACGTGGGGTTGATGATGCCGATTTCACCGATTGTTCCTCGAAGAGGCACAATCGATGCTCCCGGTGCCGTCCCGCAAGGAGGCGTTCGGTGGAATGTTGTGCCTCTTCGAGGAACATTGGCCTTGCCGCCGTTTCCCCCAGGTTTGGCGCATCAATGCGCCGAAACCTGGGGCTTTGTCAGCTTGTGCATCTTCGATGCACGTTTGCCGCGGCGCCCTGTGTGGGGCCGGTGTCGCCGGTTGGCACACTCCCTCGGCCTTCGGCCACTCCCCCTAACTTAGGGGGAGAGTTGGGTCCGCGTCGGAGACGCATCATTTGACAGAGCCCCATGTTTCGGCGTCGCTGCCATCCACTCGGGGATTACACACTCCTCCGCCCCGCCACGGGGGCGTTTTTCGCCGGTTGTGGGGGCGTCGGTTCCGATTTTTCACCTAAAGCGTTGATAATTAAAAAATTTTTTCGTACCTTTGCACGAATTTTTACGCTATATTAAATTTTTATAAATGTTGACACCTACTAAAAAAACCATCGACCTGGGTGACGGACGTGTGATCACCCTCGAAACTGGAAAGCTTGCCAAGCAAGCCGATGGAGCTGTTGAACTGCGCCTTAACAACACGATGATTCTGGCGACAGTGGTCTCGGCACGTGAGGCCGAAGAGGGAGCCGATTTCATGCCCCTCACCGTTGAGTACAAAGAGAAATATTCGTCCTTCGGGCGCTATCCCGGCGGATTCACCAAGCGCGAGGGCCGCGCCAGCGACTACGAGGTGCTCACCGCACGCCTTGTGGACCGCGTGCTCAGGCCGCTCTTCCCGTCGAACTACCATGCCAACACCATCGTCCACATCATCATGTTCTCCAGCGACGGTGTCGACTGCCCCGACGCGCTTGCCGGACTGGCTGCCAGTGCCGCCATCGCCGTGAGCGACGTGCCCTTCGAGGAGCCCATCGCCGAGGTGCGCGTGGCGCGCATCAACGGCCAGTTTGTCATCAATCCCACCTTTGAGCAAATCAAGGAAGCCGACATGGAGCTGATGGTAGGTGCCACTTACGACAACATCATGATGGTGGAGGGCGAGATGAACGAAGTGGGCGAGGACGACCTCATCGCCGCCCTCAAGGCTGCCCACGAGGCCATCAAGCCCATGTGCCTCATCCAGAAGGAACTGGCCGCCGAGCTGGGCGTCACCAAGCGTGAGTACTGCCACGAGGTGGACGACGAGGAAATCCACGCTCGCCTGCGCGCCGAGGTCTATCCCAAGTGCTACGCTGTGGCAAAGGCCGGCCGTGCCGACAAGGAATGGCGCAACGAGCAGTTCCAGAAGGCCTTCGACGAGTTTATGGAGACCATCCCCGAGGACGACCGCGAGGGTCTCACCCCCATGATTACCCGCTACTTCAACGAGGTGCAGCGCGACGCCGTGCGCCGTTGCATCCTCGACGAGCATATCCGCCTCGACGGCCGCCGCACCGACGAGATTCGTCCCATCTGGTGCGAGACCGACTATCTGCCTTATCCCCACGGCTCGGCCGTGTTCACCCGCGGCGAGACGCAGGCACTGGCCACCGTCACCCTGGGCACCAAGCTCGACGAGAAGCTCATCGACGACGTGCTGCGCCGCGAGAACGAGCGCTTCTTGCTGCACTACAACTTCCCGGCATTCTCCACCGGCGAGGCGCGCGCCCCGCGTGGCGTGAGCCGCCGCGAGATTGGCCACGGCAACCTGGCACACCGCGCCCTCAAGCGCATGCTGCCCGACGACTTCCCCTACACCTGCCGCATCGTGAGCGACATCCTGGAGAGCAACGGCTCGTCGTCGATGGCCACCGTGTGCGCCGGAACGCTGGCACTGCTCGACGCCGGTGTGAAAATCAAGAAGCCGGTGGCGGGCATCGCCATGGGCCTGATTACCGACGAGGGCAACGTCAAGCACGCCGTGCTGAGCGACATCCTGGGCGATGAGGATCACCTGGGCGACATGGACTTCAAGGTCACCGGCACCGTCGACGGCATCACTGCCACGCAGATGGACATCAAGTGCGACGGACTGCCCTACGAGGTGCTCGAGCAGGCGCTGCTCCAGGCCAAGGCCGGACGCCTCCACATCCTGAACATCATCAACCAGACCATCCCCGCGCCGCGCGAGGACTACAAGCCGCACGTGCCGCGCATCGTGGCCATGACGGTCGACAAGGAGTTCATCGGCGCCATCATCGGCAAGGGCGGCGAGGTGATCCAGGGCATCCAGGAGGAAACCGGAGCCATCATCACCATCGACGAAATCGACGGCAAGGGCGAAATCGAAATCGCCGCTGCCAACAAGGAGAGCATCGAGGCTGCCGTGGCCCGCATCAAGGCCATCATCGCCGTGCCCGAGGAGGGAACGGTCTATACCGGCACCGTGCGCTCGATTCTGGAGTTCGGCGCGTTTGTCGAGTTTATGCCCGGCCGTGACGGACTGCTCCACATCAGCGAAATCAGCTGGGAACGCCTGCCCGACATGGAGGCCAGCGGCCTGCACGAGGGCGACGAGGTCACCGTCAAGCTCATCGAGATCGACAAGAAGACGGGCAAGTACCGCCTCTCCATGCGCGCCCTGCAGGACAAGCCCGAGGGCTACGAGGAGCGCAAGCAGCGCGCACCGCGCCGCGAGGGCGGCAATGGCGGTGGACAGCGCCGCGAGGGTAACGGCGGCCACGCACCGCGCCGTGAAGGCAATGGTGGCCGTGGACCGCGCCGCGACCGTCGTCAGGACGACCGCAACCAGCGCCGCGACGACGAGTGACGCCCCGTCGCTGGTAGCAACCACCACGCGGCCCCGCCCCAGCGGCGAGGCCGCGTTTTTTTCGATGTGGTTTTCCCCAGGTTTGGCGCATCAATGCGCCGAAACCTGGGGTTTTGTCAGCTTGTGCATCTTCGATGCACGGCTGCCGCGGCATCCTGTGTGGGGCCATCGTCGCCGGAGGGCACACGCCCCCGGCCCTGCGGGCCACCCCCCCTAACTTAGGGGGAGAGTTGGGTGATGCGTCGGAGACGCATCCTATGCCAAAGCCCCATGTCAGCTTGTGCATCTTCGATGCACGGTAGCCGCGGCATCCTGTGTGGGGCCATCGTCGCCGGAGGGCACACTCCCTCGGCCTTCGGCCACTCCCCCTAACTTAGGGGGAGAGTTGGGTGATGCGCTCGTTCGGCGGCCGGTTGATTTTTTTTGCACATGTTTGTAAAAATATTTTTGTAACTTGATAAATTATTCGTATTTTTGTACCCAATATAAAAATAGGTGAGCGATGGGAATGATGGCTAACATACCAGTCGGGCTTCGCAGAGTGTTGACCGCCGATGCCGGCTACAGCGGCTATTGCGGCGGTTCGGACACCGTGCCCGCCACCACCTTCTCTACGCTTGCTTTTTTATTGCTGCCACCCGCTGTGCGCCCTTGCCGCCAAGCGGGCGTTTTTGTTATAAGCTTTTCCCTAATTTAGGGGAGGAGTTGGAGTTTGAAGATAAAAAATAACTAAAATATAAACCAATTAAAACAAAACATTTATGAAAAAATTACTGACTTTTTTAATGATGTTCATCCTGTCCATATCCGTAGGATGGGCAGAAACAGTGTTTTACACGCTTACACCTACAAGAGATGCATCAAACAGCGATTACACGGGTTCTTATAATGTCACGATTGATGGCATCCAATGGACAGTAAATGCTAACATGACTAGCAGTGGCTATTGGCTAATAGGTGGAAAAAAAATATCAAATGCTGCAAGAAATCTCCAAGCTAAGACGGCTATGGGAAGTGCAATTTCAAAAGTTTCTGTAGAATTGGGAACAATTGGTTGTACTCTGTATAATATTACCCTTTATGTGGCTTCAGATGCTAATTTTGAGAACCAAATTGACTGGGTTCGTAAAACCGACATTGCCGCTAACAGTACTGTTGAGTTCACACCAACATCCGGTGATGAGTGGCCTACTAATGCTTATTATAAGATAGTTTTTGCTGTAACTAATACAGAATCATCTAATAAAAGTTTACAGTTCAAAAAAGCCACTTTCTACAAAAATGATGGTGGCACTCCGCAGCCCACAACATACAGCTTGACGTTGCCCACCGAGTTGACGGGAGGCAGTGTGACCTCAAACTATAGCGGTGACCTCTCGGCCATTCCTGCGAACACGAGCATCACGGTCACTGCTACAGCCAACACGGACTATGAACTGGACTGGATGAAGGCTAACGACACCGAGGTGACCAGCCCCTACACCTTCAATATCACTGGAAATACAACCATCACCGCCGCCTTCAAAGAGGAGCAAACCACTCCTCCCACCCCCAGCGGGGACTATGTGTTCTACGAGCCTTTCACAGGCAGTAATGGAACAAATGACAATTTTGGTGAAACAAACACCAACGATGGAAATGGAAACGACCCAAAATATGTAAGTGGTTTTGGTGCTTTCACTGCTACTTTGGGTTCCATTTATGGTGCAAATGATGCCATTAAAACTGGAACAAGTAGGAAAAAAGGAAAAGTGAAAACCCCAACGATTACAGGCCTGACAGTTGGCGCCACCTATACCTTGACGTTCAATGCAGCACCATGGTCAAGCGACAACTCATCGATGTCGGTTGATGTCACTGGTGGCACACTGACGGGGCTGTCAACTGCATCAATGACTACGGGGCAGTGGAACGCATATACCGCAACATTTGTCGCTTCTGCCACCTCAGCAACTTTTGAGTTTTACGCAACAAGTAGTAACCGTTTCTTCCTGGATGAGGTGAAGCTGGTGGCGGTTGCGTCCAGTGCTCACTCCATCACGTTGACTCAGCCTGAAACGGGTGGCACCATCAGCAGCGACAAGCTGAGAGCCGAAGAAGGTGAAACCGTCACCGTGACCGCCACTCCAGCTACTGGCTATAAGTTGACTGCTCTTGCTTACAACGACAATGCTATTAATATCACCAGCACTCCTTACACCTTCACAATGCCCGATGCCGATGTAACATTGACCGCCACATTCACAGCTATCAATTATAACATCTATCGCACGATTACCGCCGAGAATCCTAACGACCAGGGCGGCTGGCTGGGCAACTGGACAAACTGCACGCTGCCCGACGAGGTGCAGGGCACCGACTATGAGGTGACCAGCACCGTTGGCCAGACGGTTCAGTTCAAGGCCGGCAACAACGAGGGCTACAAGATTCTGGCCAGCAATGTGACCGCCAAGGATGCCAGCAACAACAATGTGCCCCTGACGGTGGTGAGCTCGGACAACAGCGGCATCACCTTCTCGTTCACCATGCCCGCCAGCGCGGTGACCATTAGCGCTTACTTCACGTTCTACCAGCCCGACCTGTACTTCCTGGCCGGTGACCTGAGCAACTGGGACAACGGCAAACTGATGACCTACGATGCCACGGCTCAGCAGTACAGCACCCGCGTCTTCTTTGCCGACGAATACGGCTACTTCCGCTTCCGTGCCGACAACGACACCTACGCCTCGGGAGCCGAAGGCGACTATTGGGGCTTGAACGGCTCGACCAGCGGTGAATCGGCCAACCTGTATAAGGGTAGCGTCAAGCGCTACCGCGTGCCGGCCGGCATCTACGACGTGGTGGTGAACCGCAACCGCAACCAGGTGACCGTGACGCGTGTGGAGCCGGAGTTCACCTTCAGTCCCGCCGCCGGTGAGGTGCTCGAAGGCACCACGGTGACCGCCACCAGCACACTGGGCGTCCTGCTGCACGCCATCGACAGCAACGTGGCCGCCACTGATGCCACCACGCAGGTGAGCCTGAGCGAGAACGGCACCTACGGCACCAGCGTGACGCTCGATGCCGACGGCAACGTCTACGCCCGCGCCACCTACGGCCAGATGACCTACACCAGCGCCCCCGCCGCCTATACGGTGACAGAGCGTGGAGACTACTACGAGAAAGTGACCAGCACCACTGACCTCACCGACGGTGAGTACCTCATCGTCTATGAGGAAGGCCCGGTAGCCTTCAACGGTGGCTTGGAAACGCTTGATGCTGTTCACAATTACATTGATGTCACCATCGAAGATGATAAGATTTATGCCACACCCACAGTGGATGCCGCCATCTTCACATGGAATGCAACCGCAGGTACGCTGCAAAGCGCCAGCGGAAATTATATTGGTCGCACAGCTGCCAGCAATGGTTTCAATACTAGTGCAACTGCGAACATCACAAACTCCATTACCATTGAAGATGGCCATGCTGTAATCACTTCAACTGGTGGTCCTAAACTTCAATTCTTTAGTAACAGTGGTCAAGAGCGTTTCCGCTATTATTCCTCGAGTCAGCAAGCCATCCAGCTTTATAAGAAGGTTTCGAGCACGGTGACAGTTGCCCAGCCTACGTTTGACCCAGCTTCGGGTGCTGAACTGGTCAACGGTGACGAGGTGACCATCACGGCTGCCGAGGGTTGCACCCTGAAGTACACCGTGAACAACGGCACTGAGCAAACCACCACCAGCAACACTGCCACGGTGACCATCAATGAGGCTACCACTATCGTTGCCAAGGCCGTGGATGGCAATAACAATGAGAGTGAGGAGGCCACTGCCACCTATACGGTGCTGACGACCACCACACTTGCCGACCTGGAGGCCAATCCCGAGCAAGGGAAGTCCTATGTCATCAGCGACATGCTGACCGTGGCCTATGTGGCTGCCGATGGAACGGCCTATGCCAAGGATGCCGACCAAGACATCGAGGTGCCCGCAGGCGCTCATGACTATGTGGCCACCCATCTCGCCGACGACCGCAGCCACACCAACAAGACCGCCAACTGGATTGCTATCACCGGCATTGATGAAGTGTCCGAAGGTCAGACTATCGCGGCCGGCACACTGGTGGGCGCGCTCACCGATGCGGAGAACTTCACCCTGGCTGTGAGTCAGCAACCGGAATTGAGCAATGATCCTGTGGAATATTATGATGTGAATACCTATATTCCCTGTAACTTCATGGGCCAGTCGACGCAAACTGGCACCAATGGCCAAACCTATTTCTTCAGCACACCGCAGGTGAATGAGTTTGCCCACATCACCAATGCAGTGCTCGCCAGCAAGACGTCTGGCACTTCAGGCGAAGCCGGTACTTACACCATGACCATCGACGGTAATGATAATGGAAATAAAGATGTTCACTGGACCAGTGACGCCACGTCGCTCACATGGGATGAAATCACTTGGAACACATCTATTACATGGCAGAAATCTGGAACTTATTTCAATAACGGAAAAGAATTCGCGCAGATTGGCTCCAAAAGTTATCCTGCCGCAACCATATCCATGTCGACGACAGGCTTCGGGGGTAAGAGAATTACCGGCGTGTCGTTCCGTGCCTCATGTACGAATATTGATGGTCCGACTCTTACGGTTACTGCCGGGTCGCAAACATTACTCTCAACTTCCATTTTAAGGAATACCGATGCCGGCGAGGATACATACAGTACCAATTCGGCCAACGTGATGATGGGCGAGAACGATGCATTGACATTTACTATCAACTCATCGGCTGCGGCAGGTCTGTATATCTACAGCCTCTCGGTCACCTACGACGATGCCACCGGTGCAACGGGTACGTTTAATCTGGGCACCGGCGCCGGTGTGAACACGGCTGGCCTGAGTGGCGAGATTACCGTGGACCTGGGCTCGCTGGGTGATTCGTTCAACGACGTAGGCCAGATGTACACCTTCGATGCACTGATCAAGACCGCCGCCAGTGGCAATGGCGCACCGCGCCGTGTGGCCGGCAACGGCAACTACTCGATTCAGGCCGTGGGCAATGTGAAGGGTAACGACATCCCGACCGCTGTGGATGAGCTGCAGAGCGGCAAGGCTGTGGACGGTGTGCGCTACGTGAACGTGGCCGGCCAAGTGGCCGCCACCCCGTGGCAGGGCGTGAACATCGTGGTGACGCGCTACACCGACGGCTCCACCCGCACCACCAAGGTGGTGAAGTGACGCCGTGTCGTAACCAATATGAAAAATCGGCTTCCGCATCAAGCGGAAGCCGATTTTTTTTTGAGAAGGAGTTGCGGCGATGTGCCGTTGTCGTCGGGTGGGCGTTTCCCCCAGGTTTGGCGCAGTAATGCGCCGAAACCTGGGGCTTTGTCAGCTTGTGCATCTTCGATGCACGTTTGCCGCGGCAGATGGATGGTGGGGCGCCTGGTGTCGCGGCGGCAGGGCGTGAGTAATGCGTCGGAGACGCATGATATGCCAAAGCCCCATGTTTCGGCGCCGCAGGCGTCAAACATGGGGTTGATGATGCCGTTCCCGCCGATTGTTCCTCGGAGAGGCACAATCAATACACCCGGTGCTGCCCTGCCACGGCGTGATGCCAAATGGAATGTTGTGCGTCTTCGATGCACGTTTGCTGCGGCAGATGGATGGTGGGCGCCTGGTGTCGTGGCGGCAGGGCGTGAGTAATGCGTCGGAGACGCATGATATGCCAAAGCCCCATGTTTCGGCGCCGCAGGCGTCAAACGTGGGGTTGATGATGCCGGTTCCGCCGATTGTTCCTCGGAGAGGCACAATCACCGCTCGCCGTTCTGCCACGGCGTGATGCCAAAAGATTTCAGCATGCGGAGCATTTCATCATCGTAGTCCTCGATGTGATGGTGCTTTTCTTGATTCTTGATGTAGTTGATGATCATTTCCATGTCTTGTGGGCTGACTGAAAATGAGGCATATTCCTTGCCCCACCCATTGAAAGACGGGAACCATTCAGATTTGACATGCTTAATCCAGTAGTTCGACGCACGCTTGATGTCGCGCACCAAGTCGGCCACATTTCCCACAGCACCAATGTCGACCAGCAGATGGATGTGGTTGCCTATGCCATTCATCCTTTTCAGGGAATATCCTTTGTTGTTGATGATTCGAAAAATATAAGCATAGAGGTCGCGCTTGTGTTCCTCTACGATGGTCATCTGCCTATCCTTAGTGCTGATGACAATGTGGTGCAGTGCTATGACGTAACTCATGATGACTCGTGCTTTTAGTGCAAAGTTAGCATAATTCGTTGAATAATTATAGCCCTGCTGCAATGCCGCGTTTTTTGGGTGGTGGGTTGTTTCCCCCAGGTTTGGCGCAGTAATGCGCCGAAACCTGGGGCTTTGGCAGCTTGTGCCTCTTCGAGGAACATTGGCATTGCGGGCGTTTTCCCCAGGTTTGGCGCAGTAATGCGCCGAAACCTGGGGCTTTGTCAGCTTGTGCATCTTCGACGCACGTTTGCCGCGGCACCCTGTGTGGGGGCATCGTTGCTGGAGGGCACACTCCCTCGGCCTTCGGCCACTCCCCCTAACTTAGGGGGAGAGTTGGGGACCATCGTCGCCGGTTGGCACACGCCCTCGGCCTTCGGCCACTCCCCCTAACTTAGGGGGAGAGTTGGACAGATGGATTATTCGCCGATTTGGGAGAGGAGGTAGGCGCACTTGTCGGGGTTGCCCAGCGTCTTGCCCTTGTCGCATGAGAGCTTCACGCAGTCGTGCCACTCGCGCAGCTCGGTGATGCGCATGCGCGTGAGCTTGATGACAATGTTCATGGGCTTGACGCCGTCGATGTCGCAGGTGAGGTGTGTGCCGATGCCGTAGCTGTCCTGCATGCGACCGGCAGTGTGGCGGTGCAGCTCGATGGCTCGGTCGATGTTCAGGGCGTTGGAGAAGACCACCTGCTTGGTGGCCGGGTCAATGCCGAGGCTCTCGTAGCGGTCGATGATGCGTTGCAGCTGCTCCTCCTCGTTGCCGCTGTCCACGCGCAGTCCCTTGTACATCATGGCCATGCGCTTGGACAGGTTGTTGAAGAACACCTTGTCGCCGAAGCAGTCGTAGAGGTAGATGCCGTTGTCGCCGTCGAAGACGTCGCTGAACTTGCGCATGACGTTGAAGTTGCACTCGAACAGTCCGCTCACGTTCTCCTCGAAGGAGATGAGCTGGTGGCTCATGGTGCCGATGGGTGTGAGGTCGTACTTCATGGCCAGATACACGTTGCTGGTGCCCGGGAAGGCTCCTGTCCAGGCGTGGAAAGCGCCGTCGGGGCCGGTGATGCCGTGCATGGAAGCCACCTCCTTGAAGGTGCGCACCACCATGTCCTGATGCTCGAAGGAGAAGCGCCGTCGCGTGCCGAAATCGCTGATGACCAGTCCGTTCTGCATGGCGCGGATGGCCTTGTGGCGTGTGCGCTCCTGCTCGTGGGCGGCATCGTAGCGTTCGAAGTGGCCCGCCAGGCGGTGCATGAGCTCGCTGATGCAGGGCAGCAGCACCATTTCCCACATGATGGTGGAGTACCACTTGCCGCGCACGGTGATGGCGAGGTAGCCGTCGCTGTCCTGACTGATGCTGACCTCGGCCGGGTTGAAGCGGTAGCCGCGCAAGAAGGTGAAGAACCACAGCGGCAGGTAGTACATCTTGCGCTGCATGAAATTGATTTCCTCGTCGGTGATGACCACGCCGGGCATGTAGTCGACCTGCTCTTGCAGCAGGCGGTCGAAGCCTTTGGGGTAGGGTGTGTGGTTACGGTCGAAGAAAGTGTACTCCACCTCGGCGCGTGGATAGGTCTGCAGGATGTAGTAGAGGCAGGAGAAAGTGTAAGCGTCGTTGTCGGTGAGATGTGTGATGATTTGATGCATGGTGGTGAAGATTTTAAAGATTTTTTATACAGTGGGGATGGAGATGCCGTCGAGTTGGCGGTAGAGGTTCAGGGCGTAGATGTCGGTCATGGCGCTGATGTGGTCGAGCACGGCCTGTATTTTCTCGAAGAGGGTGGGTGCGTGCACGTCGTACTGCTGTGGGAACTTGTTCAGCAGCAGTTGCGAGTAGTTGCGCTCGGGGTGCATGACGGCCTCGATGAGCTTGTTCAGCAGCAGGTTGATGATGCGGTTACCGGCCAGGTCGACGTCGACGACGTAGCTGGCGCGGTACAGCCTGTCGGCCGCCAGTGCGGCGCAGCGCCTGTAGCCGCTGCGTGCCAGCGGCTCGATATGGTCGATGAGGCATCCGTTGAAGCGTCCCTGCATGATGAGCTGCTCGTTGTCGACAAAAGCCATGGCGCACTGCTGCACGAGCAGCCCCACGATGGACGAGCGCAGGTAGGCGATTTTCTCGTTGGGGTCGGCCACGGTTTCCATGACGCGGCGCATGTGCTGCTGGCGGTCGTCGTCGACGAAGGCCAGCAGCAGGCCGATGGTCTCGTCGGTGTCGATGATGCGCAGCTTGTGCCCGTCCTCGATGTCCATGATTTGGTAGCAGATGTCGTCGGCCGCCTCGAGCAAATAGACCAGTGGATGGCGGCAGTAGCGTCCCGGCTCCAGCTCGAGGATTCCCAGCTCGGTGGCGATGCGCTCAAAGATGGGCTGCTCGGTGGTGAAGAATCCGAACTTGCCGTCGGGTCCTGCCTGTGCCGAGGGGTAGGGGTACTTGACGATGGTGGCCAGGGTGCTGTAGGTCATGGCAAAGCCTCCCGGCCTGCGGCCGTTGAACTGATGGACGAGCGTGCGGAAGGAGTTGGCGTTACCCTCGAAGTGGGTCAAGTCGGTCCACTGCTCGGCGGTGAAGTGCTGTCGCAGCGCCATGCCGGCTCCCTCGCTGAAATATGCCCCGATGGTTTTCTCGCCCGAGTGGCCGAAGGGCGGGTTGCCCAGGTCGTGTGCCAGGCATGCCGCGGCCACGATTTCGGCGATGTCACGCAGGCGGTCGGCCCAGGGCTCGGCGGCATATTTTTTTCTCAGGCGCAGCGCCACCTCGCCGGCGAGGCTTTTCCCCACGCACGCCACCTCCATGGAGTGGGTGAGCCGGTTGTGCACAAAGATGCTTCCCGGCAGCGGGAACACCTGTGTCTTGTTCTGCAGCCGTCGGAAGGGTGATGAGAACACCAGCCGGTCGTAGTCGCGCTCGAAGTCGCTGCGCACGCCGCCCTTGTCGTCGTGGTAGTGTTCCAGTCCCAGGCGTTTGTCGCTGATGAGGCGGTTCCATTCCATTCGTTGTGTCGTTTTATACATTTTTATAATTATAGTTACTTCAAGTCGTCCCCCTTTTCCTCCAAGTTGGGGAGTTAGGGGTCAGCGTCGCCGGAGGGCACCCTGTGTGGGGGCATCGTTGCCGGTTGACACACTCCCTCGGCCTTCGGCCACTCCCCCTAACTTAGGGGGAGAGTTGGGTGGCCATCGGCGCCGGTTGGCACACTCCCTCGGCCTTCGGCCACTCCCCCTATCTTAGGGGGAGAGCTTTGCCGAGTGGCGAAGTAACGCCACAGGGGGGCTGCCATGAGGGCCTGGAGCATCTGGTTGTCGGCCAGCAGGCCGTAGACCTCGCGCTCGCTCATGAGCAGCACCTCGATGTCTTCGCCCGGGTCGAGGCACTGCTCGCTCACCCGCTCCACACCCTGTGCCAGGAAGCAGTGGGTGACATTGGTGCAGATGCTGGGGTTCTGGCCGATGGTCATCAACTCATGCCAGGTGCCGCCTGCGTAACCGGTCTCCTCGAGCAATTCGCGCTGTGCCGCCTGCAGAGGCGTTTCGCCCTGCTCGGCCACCCCCGCGCAGAGCTCGATGAGCACGTCGTCCACGGCATGGCGGTACTGGCGAATCATCACCATCTGGCCGAGTGTGGTGATGGCAATCACGTTCACCCAGTCGGGGTATTCCAGCACATAGTGCTCGGGGTTGATGCGCCCGTCGGGCAGCTGCACCTCGTCGACCCGCGCGGTGAGCCAGGGCCGCTTGATGATGTAGCGGCTCGACAGGGTGGTCCATTTCTTGATTTCCTTGCGCGCCATCACTTCTCGCCCTTGAGGTACCAGTTGTAAAGAGCCGGCACGCCGTCCTCGATTTCCATGGTGTGCCGCCAGCCCAGGCTGTGGAGCTTGCTCACGTCGGTGAGCTTGCGCAGTGTGCCGTCGGGCTTGGTGGCGTCCCACTCGACGCGTCCGCGGTAGTTCACGGCCTGCTTCACGAGCTGTGCCAGCTGTGCGATGGTGATTTCGACGCCACTGCCGATGTTGATGTGGCAGTTGCGCACGTCGGGGTCGGTTCCGCGCACATCGTCGAAGTCGATGTGCTCCAGGCAGTAGACGCTGGCGTCGGCCATGTCGTCGCTCCACAAGAATTCGCGGATGGGCCGTCCCGTTCCCCACAGCAGCAGCCTGTCGTGGTAGATGCCGTAGCGCGCCAGCAACGCGGTGATTTCGTCGCTGCCGGTGCTGCCGTCGTTGCCTTCCACGGGTCTAAGCGCCAGGTCGGCTCTCAGTTCGTCCCAACGGTTCTCATTGAGCAGTCGTGCCAGATGCATCTTGCGAATCATGGCCGGCATGACGTGGCTCGTCTCCAGGTTGAAGTTGTCGCGCGGTCCGTAGAGGTTGGTGGGCATGACGGCGATGTAGTTGGTGCCGTACTGCAGGTTGAAGCTCTCACACATCTTCAGCCCGGCGATTTTGGCGATGGCGTAAGGCTCGTTGGTGTACTCGAGCGGTGCCGTGAGCAGCGCCGTCTCGGGGATGGGCTGCGGCGCCTCGCGCGGGTAGATGCATGTGGAGCCCAGGAAAAGGAGTTTTTTGACGCCGTGGCGCCAGCTCTCGCCGATCACGTTTTGCTGAATCTGCAGATTCTGGTAGATGAAGTCGGCGCGGTACTTGAGATTGGCCATGATGCCCCCCACGTGAGCGGCCGCCAGGACCACCACCTGGGGCTGCTCGTCGTCGAAGAACCGCTTCACCGCCATGGCGTCCATCAGGTCGAGCTCGGCGTGGGTGCGTCCCACCAGGTTGTGATATCCTTTTTGCTGCAGATTTCTCCAGATGGCCGAGCCCACCAGTCCGCGGTGACCGGCCACATATATTTTAGTGTTTTTTTCCATATTGCATTACACGTTTTTCATGTCGTGCTCCACCATGAGGCGCACCAGCTGGTCGAAAGAAGTCTTCTGCGGGTTCCATCCCAGCCGCTGCCTTGCCTTGGACGGGTCGCCCAGCAGCTGTTCCACCTCGGCCGGCCTGAAATATTTGGGGTCGACCTCCACCAGCACGCGTCCCGTGGCCCGTTCCACTCCCTTTTCGTCGATGCCCTGCCCCTGCCATTCGAGCTCGATGCCGGCATAGTGGAAGGCCAGGGTGCAGAATTCGCGCACGGTGTGGTATTCGCCGGTTGCTATCACATAGTCGTCGGGCTCGGGCTGCTGCATGATGAGCCACATGCACTCCACGTAGTCGCGTGCATAGCCCCAGTCGCGGCGTGCGTTGAGGTTGCCCAGGTAGAGCTTGTCCTGCAGACCGTGGGCGATACGAGCCGCCGCCATGGTGATTTTGCGGGTGACAAACGTCTCGCCGCGCCGCTCGCTCTCGTGGTTGAAGAGGATGCCGTTCACGCAGTACATGCCGTAGCTCTCGCGGTAGTTTTTCATAATCCAGAAGGCATAGAGCTTGGCCACGGCGTAGGGGCTGCGCGGATAGAAGGGAGTGCTCTCGCTCTGCGGCACCTGCTGCACCTTGCCGAAGAGCTCGCTGGTGCTGGCCTGATAGATTTTGGTGACTTTTTCGCGGCCTGTGATGCGCACTGCCTCGATGAGGCGCAGCGTCCCGGTGGCGTCGACATCGGCCGTGTACTCGGGCACGTCGAACGACACCTTCACATGGCTCTGTGCCGCCAGGTTGTAGATTTCATCGGGCTTCACGGCGGCGATGATGCGAATGAGGCTGCTCGAGTCGCTCATGTCGCCGTAATGCAGGTTGATGAGTCGGCGGCGGCGCATGTCGCGCACCCACTCGTCGAGGTAAAGGTGCTCGATGCGCGCGGTGTTGAAACTGCTGCTTCGGCGCATGATGCCATGCACCTCGTAGCCCTTGTCGAGCAGCAGCTCGGCCAGGAAACTGCCGTCCTGCCCGGTGATTCCGGTGATGAGTGCCACTCGTTGATTGTTCTCGTTCATATCGTTGTGATGTTGTTAATTGTTGATTTTCTGCAGCAGCGAAGGGTGGATGAACGTCGTGGCCACAGCCACCACGCCCTCGATGGCCACCACCACCCGCCGGTCGCCCTTGATTCTCACCAGCACGCCCTCGGCTCCCTCGAAGGGGCCTCCCAGGATGCGCACCCTGTCGCCGCGGGCAAAATCGCCCGGCTCGGGGTTGAGGTAGATGAGTTGCTCGTCGTAGGTGCCCGCCACGGCAATGAAATTTTCCATCTGGTACTGCGGCACGGTGACCGGCCGTCGTTTCTCGGGGTCCATGATGTAGCGCACGGGCAGCGGCGTGGTGGCCTTGAACTGGCGCATGGCACTCTCCTCCCACAACACGAAGATGAGGTTGTGGATGGAAGGCATGAGCTTCTTGACCATGCGTCCGCCCCTCACCATGGCCTTGTACTGCATGGGGATGAATGTGGTGACACCCAGTGCGTCGAGTGCCTCTTTTACCTTCATCTCGCGGTTGTAGGTCACGCGTAGGGCCCACCACTTCTTAGGCTCGTTTATGTCGGTCGATTGCTGCATGATGGTTGTTTACACCCTTGATAAAAAGCAAAGGTACGGCAAAAATTTGAAATAAAAGTGCCCAATCGTCATTTTTTGTGCGATTGGGCACTTTAAGTCGGTTTTTGCGTACGGCGGCCCTGGCTTATTGTGCCAGCCGTGCGAGCAATTCGAGCAGCACCTGCCAGATGTCGTGGATGGTGCTGAGCTGCACGCGCTCGCTGGTGGAGTGGGGCTCGACGATGCGCGGCCCGATGCTGGCGATTTCGATGCCGGGGTAGTGCTGCACAAAGAAGCCCGCCTCGAGCACAAAATGCATGGCCACCATGCGCGGCCGCCAGCCCAGCACATCGTTGAAGGTGTCGCTGGTGAGCCGCAAGAAAGGAGAGTGCTGGTTCTCCTGCCATGCCGGCGCTGCCATGACCACTTGTGAAGTGCCTCCGACAGCCGCAAAAGCCTGGGCGATGCGTGCGCTCAGCGCGTGCATGTCGTCGTCGACAAAGCTGCGCGTGTGCGTGCTGACGAAGATGTGGTCGTCCTCGGTGGCGATGCGCCCCATGTTGTTCGATGTTTCGACGGTGCCCGGCATATTCTCACTCATTTTCACCACACCCTGCGGCACCTGTGCGGTGGCCGTGAGTAAAGCCTCGACGGCTTCGGGGTTGATGACTTCGGCTTGAGGCTGGCAGGGTGTGATGGTGCATCGGATGGATGGGTCGGTGGCGGCGAAGACCGTTTGCAGCTGTTCGTTGGTGTCGCGTTGCAAGGCCCGGGCGTCGATTCCCGCCGGCAGGCACACTGTGGCCCGTGCGCTCGACGGAATGCTGGCGTTGGCCTGTCCGGCCCTGATGGTGGCCACACGTGCTCCGTCCACAGTCCGCAGCAGTTGCAGCAGCAGCATCACGGCACTGGCGCGGCCCTTGTTGATGTCCACTCCTGAATGTCCGCCCAGCCCGCCGTCGATTGCGATGTCGTACCAGAGGTAATTATGTGCCGGGGCAGCCACACGGGTGCAGGGCAACCTGTGGAATTGCAGGCATGCGCCCGCCGCTCCGGTGGTGATGGTGTCGTAGTCCTCCGAATCAAGGTTGATTACCTTGCGCCCCTTGATGAAGTGCGGGGAGAGCTGTGCCGCTCCGCTCATGCCGTCCTCCTCGTTGGTGGTGGTGATGACCTCGAGTGCCGGATGCGGGATGTCGTCATTCTCGAGCACCGCAAGAGCCATGGAGAGGCCGATGCCGTTGTCGGCTCCCAGCGACGTGCCGCGTGCGTGCATCCAGTCACCGTCGACGATCGCCTCGATGGGGTCGTTGAGCGGGTCGTTCATTCCCACGCACACCATGTCCATGTGGTTCAGCAGCACGATGGTTTCGGCATTCTCGTGGCCTGGCGATGCCGGCTTGCGGATAACCACGCAGTTTTGTGCGTCACGGTCGTAGTCAAGGTGCAACCGCTCGGCAAATTGGCACAGATAGTGGGCCACGCGCTCCTCGTGGTGTGAGGGCCGTGGCACAGCGTTCAATTCTTTGAAAATCTCAAAAACTCGATTGGCCGATGGCTTTTGGTTCATGGTTTCATCAGTTGATTGGTTATAACAAGGCAAATTTACTGAAACTTTTCGGATTTATGGCACGGTACTTCATTTTTTGCCCGTGGAAGTGCCGGTTGTGCGACGCCGGAGTGCAAAAAAATCTAAAAATCGATAGTTATTCATTAAATTTTGGTATATTTGCGATAACTATTGCGTAAACCGAAACAAACCGGATTGCTATGAAGAATAAAATCTTGTTTTTTTTGACAATTTCACTCGTGGCAGTGAGCCTGCAAGCACAGCGTGTGGTGTCGACCACCACGCTGGTCGACAGTGCGGCTTATTTCCCGCAAATGAGTGATGACGGGCGCTGGCTGCTCTACTCCAACACCGAGTCGACCGTGCTCACATTGCTCAATCTCTCCACCGGCGAGAAAACCGTAGTGGCCGACAAAGGCTACCCGGGCTTTGATGCCCGCATGGATGCATCGGGACGTGTCTATTACGTGGCACAGCAGCGGCGCTCCAATGGCTTGCTCTATCGCTCGGGCCGGTGCTACGACCCGGCGACCGGGCGCCACCGGCAGGTGCTCAAGGCTCAGCACGGGCAGGTACTACCCGTCAGGGCTGGAGCCGACGTGGTGATTGAGGGCGAGAAGAAGTCCTATCGCAGCGCCAAGCGCGTGGCGCCCTACGCCTTCACGCGCGGCTCATGGCTGCACATCGTGGCCCAGGGACGGCCCGTGGTGTGCCAGCCCGCCGGGGAGTGCGCCGGCTACTTGTGGGCACAGGTGTCGCCGGCGGGCGACAAGGTGCTGTTTGAGGCTGCCGGCCGCGGACTGTATGTGTGCGATATGCAAGGCCGTGTGCTCCACCGCCTGGAGAAGTGTTTGATGCCGTCGTGGTTCGATAACGACCACATCGTGGCCATGGGCAACAACGGCAATGTTCAGCGCGACATGCGCTCGGGCATCATCCTGCTTTCCGCCGACGGTGGCAGCCGGGTGACCCTCACCGATGAAGAAGGCTGCATCCAGCCCTCGGTCACGGCCGATGGCCGCATACTCTTCACTACCAAGAGCGGCACAGTGAAACTAATGACCATAACCCTTGAATGACTTTTGGCACCATGAAACGAAGTGTTTTTATCCTATCTGTGCTGTTGCTGACAGCGCTGTGCGCATCGGCCAAGGACAACCCGCGTGTGTTTATCAACCCCGGCCATGGCGGGCACGACAGCAACGACCGCCCCACGCCTTTCTACCTGTGGACCGTGGGCGACACCGTGACGTATTATGAGAGCGACTCAAATTTGGCCACCGGCAGCGCCCTGAAGCGCTATCTCGAGGAAAAAGGCTACGAAGTGGGCACCACGCGCGTGGGCAACACCAGCGACGATGACCTGGACCTCTATGAGATTGTGGCATTGGCGGCCAACAGCGGCGCCGATTTGTTTTTTGCCGTTCACAGCAATGCCACCGGCATACCTGCCCGGTTGAACTACACCCTGTCGCTCTACCGTGGCTATAATGGCGAGCCCGTGGTCGAGGGCAGCGACAGCATCGCCCGCGCTGTGAAAAAGCATCTGCAGGCCAACCAGGCCACCGTGTGGACCCACCCGCCCAAGGACTGGGGCGACTGGTCGTTCTATCGCAACTGGGGCTACAAAACCGGCCTGGGCGTGCTGCGCTACAACAAGCTGCCAGGCATGTTGTGCGAAGGGTCGTTTTTTGATTATGTGCCCGAGCGATGCCGCAAGCTCAACACCGATTTCTGCCACATGGAGGGCTGGAACCAGTCGCTGGCCATTGACGAGTACTTCGGCCGCAGCGGCAAGGGAAAAACCGGCGTGGTGGCAGGGCTGGTGCGCTACCAGTGCGAGCGCACCGACACCACTTACAAGGCTTTTGACAAGGATTTGCTGCAGCCGGCCAACAAGCTGACCGTGACTCTGCTCAATGCCAAAGGTCGCACCGTAGGCCAGTACCGCATCGACAACCTGAACAATGGCTTCTACTGGTTCGAAGGACTGAAGCCGGGGCGCTATCGTGTGCGCGTGGAAGGTGCCGATGCCGAGAGCGAAGTCGAAGTGCGTGCCAACCAGTCGACCTACTGCAATTTCGAAATCGCGGCCGCGCGGCGGTGAAGAACCGACTGGACACCTTGATTACCGATGAGCCCCTATAGACATTAACCTAAAAACAAATATAAATAGATGAAAAACTTATTACTTTCTACACTCTTGGGATTGAGTGCCATGACAGCCGGTGCCCAGATGGTGACCGTGCAGTCTACTACACGCCTGCTTCAAGGCGTGGAAGGACCGGCCTATTATCCTGTGCTCAACAGTGACGGCTCGCGACTGCTGTTCTCAAGCGACGGTGGCTCGCTCAAAGTCTATGACTTTGCCGACAACGTGGTGACCCGTGTCACCGACGATTATGTGGCCGGAAACGATGCTTTCTTTGGCGGTGACGGCCAGGTGTACTATGTCACCCAGCAGGCTGGCAAAGACCACTTGCTTTATCGCACAGGTCACGCCTATGACCCCGTAACACGCCAGAAACGTGTGGTGCTCGACGCGCAGCACGGCGCCGTGCGCCCGGCTGCGGCCACCCGCGGTGCCGCTCTGAAATCGGCCGCCCGCAGCTATGCTTCGAGCGCATCGATAGGAACGGCCGTGTGGACGCAGGGCAGCAAAGTCTATGTCACCGTCAACGGACAGGACCGTGTGTTCTCGCCCGTCGACTCGTGGGCAGGCTATCTGTGGCCCACTTTGTCGCCCGACGGCAAGCGCGTGGCCTTTGTGGCCGCCGAAACCGGCATTGTGGTGATAGACCTGCGCGGCCAGGTGCTTGCCATGCTGGGACGGTATGAGATGCCCAGCTGGTACGACAACAATTACCTTGTGGCTCAGCACACTACCGACGACGGCCGCCAGTTCACCTCGTCGCAGATTGTGCTGCTGAAAGCCGACGGCACATTCAAGGCCGAGCTCACACGCCCGTCGTCGATGACCATGCAGCCCACCGCCGGCGGTGGCCGCATCGTTTACACCACCATCGACGGGTTGCTCACCGAAATGCGAATTCAAATTGACGAATAACTCCCATGAAAACTGCCATTACTATGAAAAAGATTATTACAACCCTTGCAGGAATGCTGCTTGCCGCAGTTTTCAGCGTGAGCATGGCACAAAATCAGCCGCACGTCTTCATCAATCCCGGCCACGGCGGTCATGACAGTGACGACCGCAACGTGGTGATTCCTCCCTTTACGCAGGGCGACACACTGGGCTTCTGGGAGTCGAACTCCAACCTGTGGAAAGGTTTCGCTTTGCAAGAAATCCTGCGCAAGAAAGGATACAAGACCAGCATATCGCGTATCAAAAACACCACGGCCGACGACCTGCCGCTGAGCACCATCGTGGCGCTGAGCAACTCCAGCGGCGCCGACGTGTTCTACTCCATCCACAGCAATGCCAGTGGCCACGGTGAGGCTTACGCCGTCAACTTCCCGATGGGATTCTACCGCGGTTATACCAACCAGCCCGAAAATCCCAACTCCATGCTGCTGCTGTCGAAACTGGCGCCCTATATCATCGACAACAAGAGCACCGTGTGGTCGCAGGACAAGTATCAGGAATGGGGCGACTGGTCGTTCCAGCCCGGATGGGGCACACAGGGCTACGGCGTGCTTCGCGGCAACCGCATTGCCGCCATCCTCGATGAAGGTTCTTTCCACGATTACTATCCCGAGGCTTACCGCCTCCTCAACCATGAGTACTGCTGGGTGGAGGGATTCAGCTTCTCGCTCGGAGCCGATGACTACTTCGGAAGGCTCGACCTCTTCGGTGAGGGCCTGGTGACCGGCACCATTCGCGACGACAGGCTGCTCCGCACCGACATCAGAACCATGATAGGTGCCGACAAGCGCGTGCCGGTGAACGGGGCGCTGGTGCGTCTGTTGGACTCCGGCGGCAATGTGGTGGACGAGTACACGACCGACAATTTGCGTAACGGCATTTATCTATTCAAATATGTGGCTCCCGGCACCTACACCGTGGAGGTGAGTCACCCCGACTATTTCGGCAAGAGCGCCGAGGTGGTGGTGAATGCCAATGCCAAAACCTATCAGAACTTCGACCTCAAGCGCCAGCGGAACACGCCCCCCGAAGTGGTGAACTACAGCCCCGTGTGGGAGGAAGGCGATGCCCCTGTGCGCTGCAATGAGCCGCTCAAGTTCGAGTTCAACTGGGATATGGATACCGAGAGCGTGGAACAGGCCTTCACCATCGATCCGCCGGTGGAAGGCACTATCCAGTGGGAGGATGCCAACTATCGCATGACCTTCACTCCCAACGACGCTTATCAAGTCGACACCCGCTACACCGTCACCATCGGCAAGAGCGCCAAGCACGGCGGTGGCACCGAGATGGTGGAGGACTTTGTGCTGCAATTCGACACGCAGAGTCGCAATCACATCTTTGAGCTGGCCATGTTCCCCCGTGAAGGCTCCCAGATGCACTACAAGTCGGCCAATGTGGAGTTCCGCACCGATTCGCTTATCGAAGCCTACGACGCGTTCAACTATATGCATGTCATCGACAAAGACGGCAATGAAGTGGGCTGGAACAAGCGCTCTCTCAAGTTTAACGAGGAAGGCGATGACTATGGCTTCCTCCGCTTCCCGCTGAGCAAGGACTTGACGGTGGGTGAGGATTACCGTGTGGTGGTGGATGTGGAGATGAAAGACACCATGGGGCTGAAACTCGAAGCGCCCATTGAGTACCACTTCACAGCCGTTGATGCCGCTGAGACCACCGGCTCGCCGGCCGTGGTCGAGCCCTTTGAGGCCGCAACGGGATTTGCGCTGGCTGCCGGCGAGGGCGACACACCCGTCGGGACGGTGAAAGTCACAGCCTCTTCCACCAAGTTGTTTGGCTCCAAGTCGCTGCAGCTGGCCTATGAGTTTGCCGGCCAAAACGAAGGCGACGAGATGGTGATTGACGCCCCCGCAAGCGAAGAGCACTTCACCCGCAACGACGCGTTGGTGCTGCACATCTTTGGCGACATGAGTTTCAATCACTTCTATGCGCGTCTCACCAATGAGGCCGGCACCGACGACCGCTGGGTGGACCTCGGTGTCATCGACTTTGTGGGATGGCAGCGTGTGGTTGTCGACAATCTGAAAGACGTGCTTGCCGCCGACGAGAACTATTCGTTTACCGGCATGAAGATGGTGAAAAACGCCACCAAGATGGGTCGCAAGGGCACCATGCGCGTGGACAATCTGCTCAAAGACCACAGCACAGGTGTGTCCGAGACCACGCTGGCAGGTGTGACGGTTGGGCCCAATCCGGCAGTGGACTATGTGGTGGCATCGGCCGGTTCCTTTGTCACGGGCATGGAGCTGATCAACTCGGCCGGACAAACCGTTGCGCGCAACGGTTCCAACTTCATCAACGTGAGTGGCGTGACCCCGGGCGTGTATTTGGTGCGAGTTTACACCAATGGCATGACATCCACCCACAAGGTGATGGTGGCGCGCTGACGCCCAGTTCCAGCACTACTGATTCTTAACAACCGGTGCCGTACTTTTGCAGCCATTGCTGTTCATGTACGGCACCGGTTGATGTTCATCGACCGGAATAGGAATAACACACCTCTCGGTGTTAAATAATATTTTTGTATGTTAAATTGGTGGTAATTGTTGGCTCTGAATTCTATTTTACTTTGATAATGTGTCGGTTTGTGGCTAACTTTGCATTCTATATCGGGGTATATTACATACTTGTTAACCCACATGAACACTAATTAACCATCTTGAGCCAATGAACGCCAATCAGGTCATCAACGTAATAGCCGAGAGCAGCAGTACCCGCACCGAGTGGGCGCTGGTGGAGGGTAACACCATGCTTGAGCACGCCTTCACCACCGGCATGAACCCGTTTTTCCAGTCGCGCCGTGAAATAAGCCACAGCATCCGCTTGGAGCTTCCCGAGGCGTTTTTCAAGCGCCGGTGGAATCATGTGTACTATTACGGCGCCGGTTGCAACAGCCCTGAGAAAAACAAGATAGTGGAAGCCTCGCTGGTGGCCCAGTTCAAAACTCCGGTGACCGTGATGAGCGACCTGCTGGGAGCCGCGCGCGGCCTGCTGGTGCACGAGGCCGGCCTGGCATGCATTCTGGGCACAGGCAGCAACTCGTGCTTCTACGATGGTGCCACGATTGTGAAAAATGTGCGCTCGCTGGGGTTTATCCTGGGCGATGAGGGCAGTGGCGCTGCGCTGGGACGTCTTTTTTTGGGCGATGTGATGAAGGATTTAGCTCCGGCCGCCCTGCGCGATGAATTTTTTGCTAAATACCGCGTCACGCCCGACGACATCATGGACTCGGTCTATAACAACGCGTCGGCCAACCGCAACCTGCGGGCTTATTCGTTCTTCCTGAGCGAGCACCTCGACAATGAGTATGTGCACTTGCTGGTGCGCAATGAGTTCAAGCGTTTTTTTGAGCGTAACATCAGCCAGTACGACTATCAGCGCTATCCCGTTTCGTTTGTGGGTTCGGTGGCCACCACCTTCAGCGAGGTGCTGCTGGAAGTGGCGGCCGAGTTTGGCGCGCCGGTGAAGAAAATTGTGCGTAACTCCATGCCCGGGCTGGTGGCCTATCATGCCACCCTTGCCGATGATGTGCCGAAAAGCCGCCGTGAGCGCGAGCGCGACAAATTGGGCCGCACAGCCAAATAAGCAAGTGGCCGGAAGTGGTAATTCTGAATTTTTGTGGTTAAATCATAAATAATGTTTAATTCGCCGTTTTCCTTTGAAAACGGCTTTTGTTTTAGGATTTTTTGTGTTATTTTTGTAGTGTTATATGCTGTGCCCTGGGCGGGTGTGGCCGTTGACAAAATGAAAACCAATAGAATGCTACAAAATATGAGAAACAAACTGAGCAAAACCTTTGCGTTTTTAGGACTGGCATTGCTGCTGGCCATGAACGCCACGGCACAGTCGCTCACCGAGGAGCAGACCGCACGCATTCAGCAGGTGGTGGCATCGCGCCTGCCAGCCCACATGGGCATCGGCGCGCTGAAAGTGCGCAGCGCTGTTGTCGACGACGATACCATCACTGTCGATTTGAGCGAGAATTTCGGGGACGTACCTTTCACCGCTGCATCGATCGAGCAGCTGAAGAAAGACATCGGCCAGTCGCTGGGCGCCCCCTATCACAGCCACGATGTGAAACTCCTGATTGCCGGCGCCGACATCAATAATTACTTCGCCGATTTTGAAACCAGCTACAAGCGCAGCCATGCTCCCTTTATCACCGAGCTTGACCCCAACCGCCACTACAAGAGCGCGCTCGACGGCAACATCATCGCCGTGTGGCCCAGCCACGGCTGGTACTTTGAGCCGTTGCTCAACCGGTGGGAGTGGCAGCGTGCCCGCATGTTCCAGACGGTGGAAGACATGTACACCCACAGCTATGTGATTCCCTTCTTGATGCCGATGCTCGAGAATGCAGGCGCCTATGTGTGGGACGCCCGTGAGCGCGACACCCACAACTTTGGCGTGGTGGTCGACAACGATGGCGGCGAGGCTCAGAAGAATTATACCGAGAAGAACGGCAAGCACAAGTGGGAGACCGGAAAGGATGCAGGCTTCGCCTATGCGCGCCCCACTTACAAAAACTTCGAGAACCCCTTCGATGAGGGCACCTACCGGATGGTCAAGACCGAGCGTGACAAGAAAAAATTGTCGACGGCCTCATGGGATGTGGATATGCCCGAAGCCGGCAGTTTTGCCCTGTATGTATCCTACAAGACTGTCGACAAGAGCGTGAAGGACGCGCTGTACACCGTCAATTCGCTGAACGGCACCAAGACTTTCAAGGTGGACCAGACCATGGCCGGCGGTGTGTGGGTGTATCTGGGCACTTTTGAGCTGCAGAAAGGCCTCAACCGCGCTGTGGTGACCCTGAGTAACCACAGTGAGACCAAGAACGGCGTGGTCACCGCCGATGCCATCAGAGTGGGCGGCGGACTTGGCAATATTGAGCGCCGTGTGGCTCTGCCCACCGAAGAGAACCGTGCCATTGCCGCAGAAAACGGCGACGAGAAATACCTTGGCAAGGACGGCGTGGACTACAAGTGGGTGGGAAGCGGCAAGCACCCGTGGTTCCACATCGGGGCGCGTTATTATCTGCAATGGGCCGGATTTCCCCATGAGGTTTATTCCACCTCCACGGGCATCAACGATTATGTGGACGACTACCGCAGCCGCGGTGAGTGGGTCAACTACCTGGCCGGTGGCAGCGAAGTGCTTCCCGAGCAAAAGGGACTGAATGTGCCGGTCGACCTCTCGTTCTGCCTGCACACCGATGCCGGGACCACCCCCGACGATGAAATAGTGGGCACGCTGCTCATCTATTGCACCAACGACGGCAAGAAGCAGTTCGGCAACTATAAGAACGGCACTCCGCGAGAGCTGTCGCGCCAGTTTGCCGACATTGTGTCGACCCAGGTGGTGGGCGACATCCGCAAGAAATATGAGCCCAACTGGACGCGTCGCGGCATGTGGGACAAGCGCTACTATGAGGCGCGTGTGCCCGAAGTTCCCGCCCTGCTGATGGAGCTGCTCTCGCACCAGAATTTTGCCGATATGAAATACGGCCTGGACCCCAATTTCCGTTTCGACGTGAGCCGTGCCATCTACAAGGGCATGCTCAAATTTATCGCCAAGCGCGACCATCGCAACTATGTGGTGCAGCCCCTGCCGGTCAATTCGTTTTCGATCGTGCCCGCCACAAGTGCCGGCAGTTACTTGCTCACGTGGAAACCCACGGCCGATGAGCTGAGCGACAATGCCGATGCCAAGCGCTACATCGTGTGTGAGCGCGTGGCCGGCGGTGGCTTCAAGGAAGTGGCTGTCACCCCCGACCCGCAGTATGTGGTCACCATCACCGACCATGAAGTGCACAGCTTCCGCATCATCGCCATGAACGATGGCGGCCGCAGCTTCCCCAGCGAGACGCTTTCGGTGGGCGTGGCGCCCGACAGCAAAGGCACCGTGATGGTGGTGAACGGTTTCACCCGTGTGAGCGCCCCCGACTGGGTCGACGGTGAGAAGATGGCCGGTTTCTACGATAGCAAAGACCATGGCGTGCCCTATATGGAACAAATCAATTATCTGGGGGCGCAGCATGAATTCAGGCGCGACCTGCCGTGGCGCGACGACGACGCGCCGGGCTTTGGGGCCTGCCGCAGCAATCACGAGACCGAGGTGATTGCCGGCAACACCTTCGACTATCCCGCCATGCACGGCGCTTCGCTGTTGAAGGCCGGTTACTCGTTTGTGTCGAGCAGTGTCAAGGCCGTGGAAGATGGAGAGACCAGCCTGCACGCCTTCACCGCCGTTGACCTCATCCTGGGCAAGCAGAAGACCACCAAGAACGGCCGTGGCGTGATGCCCGACCGCTACACCGCCTGGCCCGAGGCACTCCAACGTGCTCTTGCCGCTTACACGCAGGCCGGTGGCAACGTGCTGGTGACCGGTGCCTATGTGGCCACCGATATTTGGGACAAGCCCGAACCCGTGCAAGCCGACATCGACTTCGCCCGCCAGGTGCTGGGCTATGAGTATGTGGACGGCCGCGCCACTCTCAAGGGGCAGGTCTACACTGTGCCCAGTCTGGGTGCAAAAGTCCCTGACGGCAAAACCTATGACTTCTATAACGAGCTGAACGGAAAATTCTATGCCGTCGAGTCGCCCGATGCCATCCGCGCCTCCGACAGCCAGGGTGCCACCATCATGCGTTACAGCGAGAACAACATCCCTGCAGGCATTGCCAGCGACCGCGGCGGTTATCGCACAGTGGTGATGGGATTCCCGTTTGAAACCATTAAGAGCAGCGACCAGCGCCACGCTCTGATGGCCGACATCATGAAATATCTGGATAACAAGTGATTCCCTTTCATCAAGAAACCCTTACAACATGACCTACGCCGATGAAAATACTCATGTGGTGTGCTGGACGCGCCCCATGGTGCCTCTCAGGGCCGATGCCACCGATTTGCCGTGTGAAATATGCCCGGCCGAAGGTTTTGACCCGGCAGTGTTACCCACCTGGCAGCCTTTGTGCCAGGAGGGAGAATTTACGCTGGTGGTGATGCGCGCCGTGCCCATTGAAATGGGTTATAAGGCGTTGCAACGCATGGTCGCCATAGCACGCGACACCGGTGCCGTGATGGTCTACAGTGACCATTACGTGCGGCAGGAACAAGGTGGTGCTTTGCGCCGCTTCCCCCTCATTGACTATCAAGCCGGCTCGCTGCGTGACGACTTCGACTTCGGTGCGCTGGTGATGTTTCGCACCGATGCTTTACGAGAAGCCTTGAATGAACTGGCCGACGACATGGCCGACGGCCGCGACCTGGAGCTCCGCCGCATTGATTACGGAGCCTTCTATGGCCTGCGATTAGCCCTGTCGCGCATGGGTGAACTGGTGCATGTGCCAGAAGCGTTGTACACCACCGTGCAGCCGCCCCAGCGCCCCAGCGGCGACCGCATCTATGACTATCAGGCCGCCTCGTCGGCTCCGGCCCAGCGCGAGATGGAAGCGTTGTGCACATGGCACCTGAAGCACATCGGCGCCTACCTGCCTGCCGGGCAGTATACCGACGTGGACGTGACTTGCCACGACTTTGCCGTGGAGTGCACGGTGGTGATTCCCGTGCTGAACCGCGCCCGTGTCATCGGCGATGCTATCGAGAGCGTGCTGAGCCAGCAGGCCCCCTTCGATTTCAACCTGATTGTGGTTGACAACCACTCCACCGACGGCACTACCGAGGTTATCGACCGCTATGCCGCCCACCCCCGCTTGATTCACATCGTCCCCGACCGCGACGACCTGGGTATCGGCGGATGCTGGAACAAGGCCATCTATGATGCCCGCTGCGGACGGTTTGCCATCGGGCTCGACAGCGACGACCTCTTTGCCACGCCCTATGCGCTGCGCACGATGGTGGAGAAATTCTACGAGACTCGCGCCGCCATGGTGGTGGGGAGCTACAAGACGGTCGACGAGCACCTGCATGAGGTGGCACCCGGCGTGATTGCCCATCGCGAGTGGACCGATGCCAATGGCCGAAACAACCTGCTGCATGTGAACGGCATCGGCGGGCCTCGCGCCTTCTATACTCCGCTTTACCGCTCCATTTGCCTGCCCGGCTCAAGCTACGGCGAGGATTACGGCATGGCGCTGATGGTGTCGCGTCACTATCGTGTGGGGCGCGTGTGGGACGTGATGACGCTGGCCCGCCGCTGGAACGACAACACCGACTCCGACCTCGACATCAACCGTGAGAATGCCAATAATTTTTATAAAGACCGGTTGCGCACCTGGGAGGTGATGGCCCGCATGCAAATGAACAGCAGCCGATATACAGAATAATCATTAAAACAAATTCATAAAACATCAAATTATGCAAAGAATTGATTGCTTCATTCCGTTTGCCACCGCCGAGCAGGCAGCGCAAACAATCGCTCATCTCAAAGAGAACGAACTGGTGAAAAACATCTTCTTGCTGGCCGCGCCCGGCGTGGAGGCTCAAGTGGAGGGCTGCTACACCCTCCATGTGAAGAATCTCACAGCCAGCGCCACCATTCAGGCCATAGCAGGCCATGCCAGTGCCGATTATGTGATGCTCTACACCAAGTACGACACTCTTAAGTTCGGCCCCTTTGCCATCGAGCGTTTTGTCAAGCTTGCCGACGACACACAGGCCGGAATGCTCTATGCCGACCACTATAACGTGACCGAGAAGGGTGCCGACAAGGCTCCCGTGATTGACTATCAGCAGGGCTCGCTGCGCGACGACTTCGACTTCGGCAGCGTGTTGTTCTTCTGTGGCTGCTGCTTCAAGAAGGCCGCACAGGCCATGAAAGCCGACTATGAGTTTGCCGGACTTTACGACCTGCGTCTCAAGTTGTCGCAATTTGCGCAAATCGTGCACATCAACGAGTTTCTTTACAGTGATGTGGAACTCGACACCCGCAAGAGCGGCGAGAAAATCTTCGACTATGTGGACCCGCGCAACCGCGGCCGGCAGATTGAGATGGAGCAAGCCTGCACCGAGCATCTGAAGGAGGTGGGCGGCTATCTGGCTCCCGAGAAAGAGGTCGACGGCAAGCTGGTTCCCAACTTCAAGCACATCGAGTTCAATCAGGGCGAGTTTGAGGTGGAGGCCACGGTGATGATTCCCGTGCGCAACCGCATCCGCACCATCCGCGACGCCATCGGCAGCGTGCTCAAGCAGAAGACCAATTTCAAGTTCAACCTCATGGTGGTGGACAACTTCTCGACCGACGGCACCCGCGAGGCCATCGACGAGTACAAGGACGACCCGCGCCTGATTCACATCATCGCCGACTATTACGACATGGGCATCGGTGGCTACTGGAACCTGGCCGCTCACCATGAGCAGGCAGGCAAGTTCATCGTTCAGCTCGACAGCGACGACATGTACAAAGACGAGAATACGCTCCAGACGATGGTCAATGCCTTCTATGAGCAGAATGTGGCCATGGTGGTGGGCACCTATCTGATGACCGACATCGACTGCAACCCCATTCCGCCGGGCGTGATTGACCACAAGGAATGGACCCCTGAAAACGGACGTAACAACGCCTTGCGTATCAACGGCCTGGGAGCTCCGCGCGCATTCTACACCCCGGTGCTGCGCGATGTCAAGATTCCTAACACCAGCTACGGCGAGGACTATGCCCTGGGCTTGAACATCTCGCGCGTCTACCAGATTGGGCGCGTCTATGAGCCGGTGTACCTGTGCCGCCGCTGGGACGACAACAGCGATGCCAGCCTCGATGTGGAAAAAATGAACCGCAACAACCTGTACAAAGATCGCATCCGCACTTGGGAGTTGCAGGCGCGTATCGCTTTGAACAAGAAATAATCACATCCTTCTCCGCCTCACTTCATGGCCGAAAATCTTTCCATAGCCCTTCGGGTCGAGCAGATGGAGCAGCGCCAGCGCCGCGAGTGGCCTCTTGTGCGCAGCAATTATGACGCTGTGGACAATGCCCTGATGCGCGACGTGTGGCTCGGTGAGAGCCTGGTGGTGCTGCAGTTCAACCCGCAGCGCCGAGCGTCGGCGTCGGCATCGCTCGATGCGGCATCGCTGGCTGCGCGCCCGTGTTTTTTGTGCCGCGACCACCAGCCTGTGGAGCAGGAGGCACTGGAGTGGGGCGGAGGAGAATATAAAATTCAAGTCAATCCTTATCCCATCTTTTCCCGCCACCTCACCATCTCTCTCACCACGCACTCGCCGCAGAGCATGGCCAATCCGCAGCGCGTGGTCGACATGCTGTCGCTGGCACGCGACCTGCCCGACTATGTGCTGTTCTACAACGGCCCCTTGTGCGGTGCCTCGGCCCCGCACCATTTCCATTTTCAAGCGGCGCTGAAGGGCGTGATGCCCTTGTGCGGGGAGGTGATGAATCCTGCCGTCTGGCCCGAAGAGAGCCAACTCGAAGGCACCGACGACGGCTTCATAGGCTTTTCAAAGCATTCGGGCCGATTCTTGTTCATGATTAAATCGGTGCAGCCGGTGCAGGCCGCGCTTTACTTCGCGCGGTTGCAGGTGGCCATGATGCAAGCCACGGGTGTAGCGGCCGAGCCTATGCAGAACATTTTGTGCTGGGCCCAGGGCGATGAACTGTATCTGGTGGTGTTCCCGCGCCGCAAGCATCGTCCTGCTTGTTATGGTACCGGTCCCGGGCAGCTCCTTGTGAGCCCCGGCAGCACCGAGATGGGAGGGTTGTGGGCGCTGGCCGAGCGCAAAGATTTCGACACAATCACAGCCGACGTGTTACAGCGGCTCTACGACGAGATTTGCGTTGACAACCGCATGGCTGTGCGCATGATAGAGTGTTTTCAACAAGAAAAATTTCAAAAAGAATCATAAGACATGAAAGACGTACCTCAAGTGAAAGTGGGCATCATGAACGAGCCGCAGATTCATTTTGAATTCCATGGCGACTACCGGGTGAACGGTCATCTGGTGAATGGAGCCCATGTGGCCACTGTGGCCGCCGACATGGTGCAGTGGCAAGGCTTAACCGCCGCCGAGATGTCGTTTGAACCGGTGGATGCCGATGCGGCGTCGTTCACTTTGAAAGATGTCACCATCGGGGTGAGTTTCCACTGGCGCAGAAAAGAGAATCAAACCTTCAAGGGCGCGCTGAAGCTCATCGTGGAGAACCACCGGCTGACGGCTGTGAATGTGCTGAGTGTGGAAGACTATCTGCTCAGCGTCATTTCCAGCGAGATGAGTGCAAACGCCTCGCTTGAATTACTCAAGGCGCACGCCGTTATTTCGCGGTCGTGGCTGCTGGCGCAGATTGCCAAGAAAACCGACCATGCCGCAGCCGATGTTTTTCCGGATAATGACCCGCTGAAGTCCGCTGTCGACAGCGATGACGAGCTCATCAAGTGGTGGGACCGCGATGATCATGTAAACTTCGACGTGTGTGCCGACGACCATTGCCAGCGCTATCAAGGCATCACCCGTGCCACCACCGAGAAGGTGGCCGAAGCCATCCGTGCCACTTGGGGCGAAGTGCTCATGTACAGTGGAGAGTTGTGCGACGCGCGTTTCTCCAAATCATGCGGAGGAGTGTTTGAGGAGTTTGAGAACTGCTGGGAGCCTCAGCACCACCATTATCTGGTGGCGCGCCGCGACTCGGAGGATGAGATGAATTTCCCCGACCTCACCCGTGAATCCGATGCCGAGGAATGGATTCTCACCGCGCCCAAAGCCTTCTGCAACACGCGCGACCGCGAGATACTGAGCCAGGTGCTCAACGACTATGACCAGGAAACCACCGACTTCTACCGCTGGACGGTGGAGTACACCCAGGAGCAACTGGCCGACCTGATTCGCCGGCGCACCGGTGTGGACTATGGGCGCATCCGTGATTTGCAGCCCGTGGCCCGTGGCACCAGTGGGCGTCTTTACAAACTGAAAATCGTGGGCGAGAAACGCACGCGCGTCATCGGCAAGGAGCTGGCCATCCGCTACGCGCTCAGCGAGAGCGCGCTCTACAGCTCGGCCTTTGTCGTGGAGCGCCATGAAGTGGATGCCGACGGCTATCCTGCCAAGTTTGTGCTGCGCGGTGCCGGCTGGGGCCACGGCGTGGGGCTGTGCCAGATAGGTGCCGCCGTGATGGGCGCCAAGGGCTACGACTACAAGAAGATTCTGCTGCACTACTTTGTGGGTGCCGGCATTGAGAAACAATATGAATAATCACTTAAAAACTAATGCAAGATGAAAGATAAACAAGTGGCTCAGGCAACCACTACGCGAAATCCCTGGCTGTGGATTCCCACACTTTACTTTGCCGAAGGAATCCCATACTTCATTGTCAACAACATCTCGGTTCTGATGCTTGCCAAGATGGGCGTCCCCAATGGCCAGATGGCTTTGTTCACGAGCTTGCTCTACCTGCCGTGGACCATCAAGCCGTTCTGGAGCCCATTTGTTGATATTATCAAGACCAAGCGCTGGTGGGTGATATCGATGCAAATATTGATGTCGGTGGCGTTTGTGCTGCTCACGCTTGCCATGCCCAAGCCCACCCCCGACGTCATTGCCACAGGGCAAACTCCCATCAGCATGTTCTACATCACGCTGATGCTGTTTGTCATCACGGCCTTTGCCAGCGCCACGCACGACATAGCCGCCGACGGGTTCTACATGCTTGCCCTCACGCAGAAGATGCAAGCCGCTTTTGTCGGTATTCGTTCCACTTTTTATCGGTTGTCGTCCATCTTTGGCCAGGGTGTGCTTGTGTACATCGCCGGCGCCATCGAGACCAAATATAACAACATTCCGCTGTCGTGGCAGGTGACGATGGGCGTGTCGGCCGTCATCTTCTGCCTTGTCACGCTCTACCACACCTTCGCCATTCCCAAGCCGGCGGCCGACAAATCACATATTGCCGGCACACAGGGCGCAGCCAGTGCCGGCCAGATTATGCGAGAGTTTGGCCAGTCGTTTGCCACGTTCTTCAAGAAACCGGGGCTGTTGCTTGCCATCTTGTTCATGCTGCTTTTCCGCTTGCCCGAGGCTTTCCTCATCAAGATGTGCACACCCTTCCTTGTCGCCGGCCGTGAGGTGGGCGGCCTGGGCCTGTCGACCGAGAATGTGGGCCTGGTCTATGGCACCATCGGTGTGTTTTTCCTTACCATCGGCGGCATTTTGGGCGGCATTTACGCCTCGCGGGTGGGCTTGAAGAAATCGTTGTGGGTGATGGCTGCGTGCATGACGTTGCCGTGCCTAACATTCTGCTACCTGGCCGAGTTGCTGCCCACCAATCTGGTGAGCATCAGCATCGCCATTGCCATTGAGCAGTTTGGCTACGGCTTCGGCTTCACGGCCTATATGCTCTATATGATTTATTTCAGTGAGGGAGAGTTCAAAACTTCGCACTACGCCATCTGCACGGCGTTCATGGCGCTGAGCATGATGATTCCGGGAATGTTTGCCGGCTATATTCAAGAGGCCCTGGGCTATGCCAACTTCTTCTGGATGGTGATTGCTTGCTGTGCGGCCACCTTGCTTGTGACCTACTTTGTCGACCGCAAGATTGACCCCGACTACGGACATAAATGAGAATAAATGAACAAAAAGATATGAAAAGAATCGTTTTAGTTATTGTGATGGCGGCGGCCGTCCTGACGATGGGTGCCGTGGTGAAACCCGGCATCGAGGTGCTGCGCGACGGCGGCTTCAAGCAGCTGCAGGGCAAGCGCGTGGGGCTGGTGACCAATCCCAGTGGAATCGACAACAATCTCAAGTCGACAGTTGACATCCTCAATGAGGCTCCCGGTGTGAAACTGGTGGCGCTCTACGGCCCCGAGCATGGCGTGCGCGGCAACGCCCACGCCGGCGATGCGGTGGGCGACGAGGTCGACCCCAAAACCGGCGTGAAGATGTACTCGCTCTACGGCAAGACGCACAAGCCCACGGCCGAGATGCTCAAGGACATCGACGTGCTGGTCTACGACATTCAAGACATCGGGTGCCGCAGCTACACCTTCTATGCCACCATGGGGGTGTGCATGGAGGCTTGTGCCGAGCAAGGCAAGGAATTCATGGTGCTCGACCGGCCCAATCCGTTGGGCGGCAACAAGGTGGAGGGAAATCTGGTGGAGGACGGCTATTACTCGTTCGTGAGCAAATACGCCATTCCTTACCTCTACGGCCTCACGCCCGGTGAGCTGGCCACATTCCTCAATGAGGAGGGCGGATTCATCAAGGGGCATGCCAAGCTCACGGTGATTCCCATGGAAGGCTGGACGCGCGACATGAAGTTCCGCGACACCGGCATGCCGTGGGTGCTGCCCTCTCCGCAGATTCCCACGCCGGAGTGTGCATTCTTTTATCCGCTGTCGGGCATCATCGGCGAGCTTTATATTTTCAATACGGGAATTGGCTACACGTTGCCGTTCCAGCTGTTTTGCGCCACCTGGGCCGATGCCGACCGTGTGGCCGATGCCATGAACGCCCTGCACCTGCCGGGGCTTCAGTTCCGTCCCATCAATGTGAAACCATTCTTTGTTACCAGTGTGGATGTGAACCAAGAGAAAAAAGAGGTTCATGGCGTGCAGACCTACATCACCGATGTGGATGCCGCCAACCTCACCCTCACGCAGTTCTATTTCCTGCAAGTGATGCACGAGCTCTATCCCGATGTGCAGATTTTTGAGCAAAATCCCAAGCGTTACGCTATGTTCGACAAAGTGTGCGGCACGAAGGAAATCCGCGAGCGTTTCACACGCCGCTACAAGGTGGAGGACATTATTCAGTACTGGACCAAGGATGCCGAGGCGTTCCGTCTTCGCTCGGCCAAATATTACCTATATAAATAAATATGGAGGAGCGTTATCAACGATATTATGAGCGCATCAAGGCTTTTATTGAACCCGAGCGCATCTACACCGACGACCTGCGCGTGCTGGCGTGGGGCACCGATGCCGGGTTCTATCGCCACCTGCCGCAGGTGGTGGTGCGCAGCAAGAATGAGCAGGAGGTGTCGCGACTGCTGCGCACGGCCCACGAGATGGGCTTGCCGGTGACCTTCCGCGCCGCGGGCACCAGCCTGAGCGGCCAGACGGTGACCGACAGCATCCTGATTGTGGCCGGCAAGAATTGGGAGCGATACAAGGTGAGCGACGACTCGCTCACCATCACCCTTCAGCCGGGCATCGTGGGGCACAAGGTTGATGAAATCTTGGCGCCGCTGGGCCGCACATTCTCGCCCGACCCTGCGTCGAAAAACTCGGCCATGGTGGGCGGCATCGTCATCAACAATGCCAGCGGCATGAGTTGCGGCACTCATGCCAATAGTGACCGCATCATGCGCTCGATGCGCATTGTGCTGGCCGACGGCACCATTCTCGACACCGGCGACGAGCGCAGCCGCGACAAGTTCCGCACCACACATCCCCACTTTGTGGCCGGCATAGAGCGCCTGCGCGACCGTGTCATGGCCGACCCCGACCTGGTGGCGCGCATCCGCCGCAAGTATGCCATCAAGAATGTGACAGGACTGAATATCTCGCCCTTTGTCAATTTTACCGACCCCTTCGACATCATCACCCACCTGATGGTGGGCAGCGAGGGCACTCTGGCCTTTGCCAGCGAGTTCACGATGTCCACGGCTCATCTGCATCCATTCAGGGCCAGTGCCATGCTCTACTTCCAGCAAATGCGTGAGGCATGCGAGGCGGTAGTGGCCATGAAGAGCGGGCCGGTGCATTGTGCCGAGTTGCTCGACAAAAAGTCGCTGGCGAGCGTCAATGATTCCACCGGTCCCGACCTCACCGCTGTGCTGATTCAGACCTTCGCCGACTCACAGGAGGAGCTCGACGGCAACATTGCCGCCATTAACAAGATATTGGAACCGTTCACGCTATATGTGCCCGCCCGCTTCACAAGCGACCCCAAGGAGTACGGCAAGTACTGGGCCATCCGTTCGGGAATCTTTCCCAGCGTGGGCGGCACGAGACCACTGGGCACCACGGTCATCATCGAAGACGTGGCTTTTCACATCGAGGACTTGCCCGATGCAACGGTCGACCTGGCCAATATGCTCATCGAGCATGGCTATGAGGACAGTTGCATCTATGGTCATGCCCTGGAGGGCAATTATCACTTCATTATTGCCCAGTCGTTCGAGACCGAGGCCGATGTGGCCCAATACCGCCACCTGATGGACGAGGTGGTGAAGCTCGTGGTCGACAAGTACGACGGCTCGCTCAAAGCCGAGCACGGAACCGGGTGCAACATGGCGCCATTTGTCAAAAAAGAGTGGGGCGAGGCAGCCTATGAGGTGATGCGCGAGGTGAAGCGCATTTTCGACCCCGACGGCATTCTGAATCCCGGTGTGATTTTCAATGACGACCCCGACTGCTTCGTGAAGAGCATCAAGCCCATGCCGCTCACCGACGATGAGGTGAACAAGTGCATCGAGTGCGGCTTCTGCGAGGTGAACTGCCTGAGCTATGGCCTCACACTCTCGAGCCGCCAGCGCATCATCGTGCAGCGCGAGATAGCGCGCCTGCGTGCCACCGGCGAAGACCCTGCACGCCTGCAACGGCTGGAAAGGCAGTACCGCTATTATGGCGAGCAGACGTGTGCGGCCGATGGCCTGTGCGCCACCTCCTGCCCGATGAAAATCAATGTGGGTGAGATGACGCATCACTTGCGTGCCGCCAAGCGTGGCGAGGGCACATGGGCCCATGATGTGGGTGAATTTGCGGCCCGTCATTTTGCCGGCATGAAGGCTGGTGTGAAGGGGCTGCTCTACGTGGCCGATGCCGCCCATGCCGTTCTGGGCGATGGCGGTGTCGCTGCCGTGGGCCGTGCGATGCACCGTGTGGGTGCGCCGCTATGGACCCCGTCGCTTCCCAAGGCCCATCGCATGCGTGCCGTGTCGCCTGCTGCCGGCGAGAAGCGAGTGGTGTATTTCCCCAGTTGCCTCAATCAGACCATGGGTCGCGGCTCGCGCGGGCCGCGCATCGACCTGGTGGACGAGGTGGTGGCATTCCTGCGCAAGGCCGGCTGGGAAGTCGTCTTCCCTGACAAGATGAACACTTTGTGCTGCGGCATGATTTGGGATAGCAAGGGCTTGCCCGATGTGGCCTCGAAGAAAATCGCCGAGTTGGAGGCGGCCTTGCTTGCTGCCAGCGAGGGAGGCCGCTATCCGGTGGTGTGTGACCAGAGTCCGTGTCTGCACCGTATGCGTCAGCACATGACACAAGTCAAGCCCCTGGAGCTCTTGGAGTTTGTCCACGACTATGTGGCCCAAGACCTGCATTTCCACCAGACCGACGAGCCCATTGCTGTGCACCTCACATGCTCCACCCGCCTGATGGGCATCGACGGCAAGCTGTTGTCGCTGGCGCGCCGCTGCTCGAGCCATGTGGTGCTGCCCGAGGGGGTGGGGTGCTGCGGATTTGCCGGCGACAAGGGCCTTTCTCATCCCGAGGTCAATGCCTACGCTTTGCGGCATCTGCGACGTGCCGTGGAGCGTGCCGGGTGCCATCGCGGCTTTTCCAACAGCCGTACCTGCGAGATTGGGCTCACCACTCACAGCGGCATCCCCTATCAGTCGCTCATCTATCTCATTGACGAATGTACAACCGTTGATAATTAAAAAGATATCGTTATGGCAAAAGAAAAAACGAAAGTCAAAGCTATAGCAAAAACGAATAATTCCAAGCGGCTTCTTGCCGTAGACATCTTGCGCGGTATCACCATAGCAGGGATGCTGCTGGTGAACAATCCGGGAACATGGAGCCATCTTTACACTCCGCTGGGACACGCTGAATGGATAGGGCTCACACCCACCGATTTGGTGTTCCCCTTCTTCATGTTTGTGATGGGTGTGTCGATGTACTTCTCGCTGCGTAAATTCAACTTCTCGATGAGTGGTTCGCTCATGCTTAAGATAGTGCGCCGCACGGTGGTGCTGTTCCTTGTGGGCTGGGTGATTCAGTGGTTCGGGATGTGGCTGCGCGGCCTGTATAATCCCGAGGCCTCATTCTGGGCCGATATGTTCGGCCATCTGCGCATTCTGGGCGTGTTCCAGCGCTTGGCGTTGGTCTATTTCTTCGGCTCGCTCATTGCAGTGCTGTTCCGTGCCAAGTTCATACCGTGGATTATCGCGCTCATTCTGGTGGCCTATGCCATCATTTTGGGATTGGGCCACGGCTATGACTTCTCGCTGGACAACATCATCTCGCGCATCGACCTGGCAGTGCTGGGCGAGGACCACATGTACCATGAGCACGCCTTCGGCGAACGCTTGGCTCTTGACCCTGAGGGCATCTTGAGCACGCTGCCGTGCATTGCCCATGCACTGATAGGCTTCATGATGGGCAAGTGCCTGATCGACATTCGCGACAACCGCGAGCGCATTGTCCAGATTGCAGTCTGGGGCAGCGTGATGCTGCTGGTGGGCTGGCTGTTGCAGTATGGCATTCCGTGCTGCAAGAAGGCCTGGACATCGACCTATGTGCTCATCACCTGCGGCATGGCCTCATGCATCCTGGCCATGCTCATCTATGCCATCGATGTGAAGGGGCACAACCGCTGGTGCCGCTTCTTCCAGTCGTTCGGTGTGAACCCGCTGTTCTGCTACCTGCTGGGCTCCATCTTGGCCATCATCTTCGGCACGGTGCGCTTCGGCATGGATGCCGAGGGCAGTCCTGTGACCCTTCACAGCCTCATCTACGACGGTTGCCAGGCGGTGACCACCAGCCCCGAGGCCGCCTCGGCGCTCTATGCCGTGCTGTTTGTGCTCATTTGTTGGGTACCCGGCTATTTCCTGTTCAAGAAGAAGATTTATATCAAAATATAACGAACTGAAACAAAAATAATCACATAAAAAACGATAGACTATGATTCTAATTGCTGACTGCGGATCTACCAAGATTGATTGGTGTCTGCTCAACGGAAACGAGAAGGTGGCTCAGATTTTCACCACCGGTATGAACGCACTCATGCTCACCAAAGAGGAGATGACGGCGCGCATCCACGATGAGTTGATGCCGCACATCATGGCCTACAAGGTGGACGAGATTTTCTATTATGGTGCCGGAATTATCAGTGATGAAATCAAGGGTAACGTGGTGAGCGCGCTGAAGACCAATATGCCCGCCGCTACCCGAATAGAGGTGGAAAGCGACCTGCTGGCTGCCGCGCGTGCACTGTGCGGCCACAAGCCGGGCATCGCTTGCATCCTGGGCACCGGCAGTAATTCCTGTTACTACGACGGCGAGCGGGTTGTCGACAATGTGTCGCCGCTGGGTTACATCCTGGGCGATGAGGGAAGCGGCGCCGTGCTGGGCAAGTTGCTGGTGGGCGATGTGCTGAAAAAACAACTTCCTGAGCATCTGTGCCAGAAATTCCTCAAAGAGTACAACACCGACCGCACGCAAATCATCAATGCCGTCTACCGCCAGCCGGCCGCCAATCGCTATCTGGCTCAGTTTGCCCCGTTCTTGCAGCATAACATCGATGAGCCGTCGATTCACGACCTGGTGTTCCGCGCTTTCACGGCATTCTTTGTGCGCAATGTGGAAAGCTACGAGGGCTATAAAAACCTTCCCTGTAACTTTGTGGGGTCGATTGCCCTCTATCAGAAGGCCGTGCTGCAAGAAGCCGCCGCTGCACGCGGTATCACCATCGGCAACATCATCCAGAATCCCATGGAGGGACTGGTCAAGTATCACGCAAATTAATTCATCGAGTGCATGAGGCGGGACTGCGAGCCCGCTTCCGGGCACTCTTAACCGACAGAAGATATGGCTTTTGTGAAAATCAGCGAGCAACCTTCGCTATACAATGACCTGGAGAAAAAATCGGTGCATGAACTGCTCACCGAGATGAATCAAGAGGACCACAAGGTGGCCGATGCTGTGCAGCGTGCCATCCCGCAGATTGAAAAACTGGTGACCGGCATCGTGGAGCGCATGCGCCGCGGTGGACGCATCTTCTATATGGGCGCAGGCACCAGCGGACGCCTCGGTGTGCTCGACGCCAGTGAGATTCCACCCACCTTCGGCATGGAGCCGGGGTGGATAATCGGTATCATTGCCGGTGGCGACTATGCCCTGCGCAATGCCGTGGAGAATGCCGAGGACGACACTGCCCAGGGGTGGAAAGACTTGCAGCAGTACGATGTGAACGAAAAGGACACCGTGATAGGCATCGCCGCTTCGGGCACCACGCCCTATGTGATAGGTGCCTTGCGCGATGCCCGTGCGCATGGCTGCCTCACGGCGGCCATCACCAGCAATCCCGACGCGCCTGTGAGCGAGGTGGCCGAAATTCCTATTGAGATGATTGTGGGGCCTGAATATGTCACGGGCAGCTCGCGCATGAAGAGCGGAACTGGCCAGAAACTTATCTGCAACATGATTTCGACCAGTGTGATGATTCAGATGGGACGCGTCAAGGGTAATAAAATGGTGAACATGCAGCTCACCAACCAGAAACTTGTGGACCGCGGCACACGCATGCTTGTGGAGGAACTGGGACTGCCTTACGATGAGGCCAAGCGCCTGCTTTTGCTCCACGGGCAGGTGAAGCGTGCCATTGATGCCTATCGCAGCCAGCACTAAAACCTTGTGAGCCATGAACCATCGCATGCTTCTTTTCGCCGTCACTGCGGTGATGGCATTGATAGGATGGGCGCAAGCCAACACCGACCCTTATTACGGCCGGCGTGCAACGCTCTTCGATGAGCTCCCCATCGGCAAGAAGGACATCGTGATGCTGGGCAACAGCCTCACCGATGGCGCCGAATGGAACGAGTTGCTGGACAACCGCCATGTGAAAAACCGCGGCATCGTGGGCGACATCGTGCAGGGCTACATCGACCGTTTGGAACCCATTCTGAAAGGACAGCCCAAGAAAATCTTCATTCTGGGTGGCGTGAACGACATTTCGCATGACGTGAGCGGCGACAGCATTGCCCGCGCCATGGAGCGCCTCATTGTGCTCATCAAGACTCGCTCGCCGCGCACCAAGATTTACCTGCAGTCGATGCTCCCCTTCAACAACGAGGTGCGCGAATGGAAATTGCTGCGAGGCCGCGAGCATGTGGTGGTGGAGGGCAATCGCGCGCTCGAGCAGGTGGCTCGTCGCCAGGGAGTTACGTGGATCGACCTGTATCCGCTGTTTGTCGACGGGCAAGGCCGCCTGCGTGCCGAGTACACCAACGACGGGCTGCACCTCATGGGCAAGGCTTATCTTGTGTGGCGCGATGCCATCAAGCCCTACGCTAAATAGCGACGGCACATCAATTGCCGGTAGCCGGCGCAATCAGATATCGAGCCGTGGCGTGTTGACGATGATTCACGCCGCGGCTCGTTGGCATTTGTCGCGCTAAAAGCCGTTGCCGGTGGCGCCCTCTCTTAAAAAGGTTTAAAAAACAGGGGTGTGCTTTGTGTAGTCGGGGGTTTTGCAGTATTTTTACAAGTTAAAATGGACAAATGTGTAAAAACAGAATGTTACGAAATCGGATATTACTGGTTGTGAGCCTGTTATGGCTTGGTGTGGCATCGATGCGCGCGCAAGACGCCGCATCGCGGCCCACGCTGTTTCCTTATCCTCAGGCTCCCGACACGTGCACCACGCTGGAGAGCCGGTGCAACTACATCATCACCCATTTTTGGGATCAATACGACATCAGCCGCCCCATTGCCGACGAGGATGCCTTTGAAGGGGCATTCCGCGATTTTGTGGACTTTTTCAAATATGCCCACCGGAATATCGTGATGAGCACCATGCGCGACTTCATGTTCAAGGCTCAGACCAACACAGGCAATCTGGAGAAGGTGGGCCGGGTGGCGGAGCGGTCGCTCTACGGCACCCAAGCCGAGTTCTGGAGTGATGAGGTCTACGTGGAAGTGGCCCGTTTCATGGCCGGAGCATCGCGCCTGAAGAAGAATGTTCGCGAGCACTATCGTGACCAGGTGACGCGCATCGAGCGCACCCAGACAGGAGCGGTGCTCGATTTTGAGTTTACCGATGCCCAGGGCGACAGGAAGCGGCTGAGTGACTTGCCGGCCACGGTAGCCGTGGTGTTTCTGACCGACAACGGTTCCGACTCGTCGATTGACCGGTTGCGCCTGAGCACCGATGTGAATGTGAATGCGCTGATTGAAGCCGGCCAGCTTGTGGTGGTGAATGTCTTGGTCGACAAGTGCTCCGGACGCTGGACCGACGAGGCACAATCGCTGCCCGCCAACTGGGTGAACGGCTATAACGAGCGCCTGGACGATGAAATCGACGTGCGCATGCTTCCATCGTGCTTTGTGGTCGATGCCGAGCATAAGATTCTGAACAAGAATGTGTCGGTCGAAGCCATCAAGCAAGCATTTGATTGATTCTGTCATTAAAACGGATATAACATGACTGCCAACCATCTACTGAAAAAAATGTTCCTGTACAATGCAGGCCACACCTACAGCAACCTCTCGCGCTTGTTCTTGCGCCTGTTCACAGGAGTGATGTTTCTGCAACTGTGCATCCGCCAGATGCTCCATTTCGACGAGATTGTGCCCACATTCCAGGGATTTCTGGGTCTGTCGCCCGAAGGCTCCATGTCGTTGCTGCTGGTGGTGGAGCTGTTGTGTGCCACGTTCATTATCGTGGGACTGCTCACGCGGCTGGCGGTGCTGCCGCCCATGGTCATCATGTGCATTGCCGAGGAGCTGTTGCTGTCGTCATCGTCGCATGGTGCCGTGCAGCTGTTCAGTTTCCAGCCCGGTTACCCGGTGATGTTTTTAGGGGTGTTTTGCTTCATCTTGCTGGCCGGCCCCGGGAAAATCTCGCTCGACTACATTGTGGCAGTTCATCTCATTGATAATAAAGAAGATAACGAAACGCTGGAGAAAGCATGAGCATTGCGGTTCTCATATCGGGAGGCGTGGATAGCGCAGTAACAGTGCACCGGCTCGTGGAGCAAGGATGCACCGACCTGCACTTGTTCTACATCCGCATCGGGCTCGACGTCGACGAGGGCGACTGTGCGGCCGATGAGGATATAGAGATGTGCACGCTCATTGCCCGCAAGTATGGTCTTCCCTTCGAGGTGGTGTCGTTGCATCAAGAGTACTGGGACCATGTGATGGAATACGCTTTGCGCACGGTGAAGGCCGGCCTGACGCCCAATCCCGACATGATGTGCAACCGCATCATCAAGTTCGGTTATTTCGAAGAGCGGTGGGGACATGAGTTCGACATGACGGCTACCGGTCACTATGCCACTACGGCGGTGGTGGATGGCGTGAAATATCTTGCCACCGCTGTTGACCCGGTGAAGGACCAGACCGACTTTCTGGCTCAGATCACCCGGGAGCAGCTGGCCCACCTGATGTTTCCCATCGGTGACTTGCCTAAGGAGGAGGTGCGCCGCATTGCCGCCGAGGTGCACATGCCTAACGCTTACCGGCGCGACAGTCAAGGCATCTGCTTCTTGGGGCAAATCAACTACAACGACTTCATCCGTCGCCACCTGGGCACGCGGCCCGGCCCCATCATCGAGATTGAGACCGGCCGCAAGCTGGGCGAGCATCAAGGTTACTGGTTTCACACCATCGGGCAGCGGCGCGGCTTGGGACTGAGCGGCGGTCCGTGGTATGTGGTGAAGAAGAATGTGTCGCAAAACGTGGTGTACGTGTCGCGCGGATACGATACCGAGCGCCAGTACGGGCGCATCCTCAGACTCGATGAGATGCATTTCATCTCGGGCAATCCGTGGTCTGCCGGCGGCGCTCCCGTCGACATCATGTTCAAGAACCGTCACACCCCGCTCATGCTGCCGGCCCGGTTCACCCATGTGCAGGACGGAGAGTGGGTGATAGAGAGCAGCGCCCCCGTGCAGGGCATAGCCCCCGGCCAGTTTGCCGTGGTGTACGACGCCACCGGGCATCTGTGCTACGGCAGCGGTGTGATAGTGGGCGGGCAATGATAACTCAATGATTTAGAAACTATGGATAATGACAAAATAAAACTCGATGTAGTGGGCATCAGCCGCAGCCAGGTGGCTGCCGGAGCCTATGCCCTGCTGCTTGAGGAGCCCGAGTCGGCCCGGCGCATCCCCATTGTGGTGGGTGTGGCCGAGGCGCAGTCCATAGCCGTGAAGCTCGAGAACGTGGTGACACCTCGCCCCTTGACTCACGACTTGCTTACCAGTGTGTTTCATGCGTTCGGAATAGAATTGGAGTCGGTGCTGATCGACCATTTTGCCGACGGCATCTTTTCGAGCACGCTTCACCTGCGGCAGGACGGCATCGAGACCGATTTGGATGCCCGCACCAGCGATGCAGTGGCGCTGGCACTGCGCACCGGAGCTCCCATCTACACCACGGCCGAGGTGCTGGAGCGCACCAGCTACCGCCGCGACCCCGAGGCAGCGTCGGGCGGCAAGCCCCGCACGCTGGCCCTTGAGGATCTGCCCGTGGACCGCTTGCAGCGCCGTCTGGAGCATTATGTGGAGCGCGAGCAATATGAGCGCGCCGCCGAAATTCAGAAAATCATTCAGTCGAAGACCAATTCATCGAAAGGAGCTGAAGAATCGGCTGGAAATTCGTAACTTTGAACTTTTAATACAAAAACTAAACAGATAATAATTATGAAGAACTTGAAGTTGAGACTGATTGTGATGAACTTCCTGGAGTTTGCAGTCTGGGGAGCGTATCTGACCTCGATGGGTGGCTATCTGGCCACTCACGGCCTGGCCGACAACATCGGCTGGTTCTATGCCGTGCAGGGAATCGTGTCGTTGTTCATGCCCGCATTGCTGGGCATCGTGGCCGACCGCTGGATTCCTGCCCAGAAAGTGCTGAGCCTTGCCCACACCATTGCCGGCGTGTTTATGGCTGCCGCAGGCTACTATGCCATGACGGCCGGTGATGCCGTGCAATTTGCTCCGCTGTTTGCGCTCTACACAATCAGTGTGGCCTTCTTTATGCCCACCATAGGCCTGGCCAACTCGGTTGCTTTCAATGCCTTGACGAAAGCCGGCATGGACACGGTTAAGGACTTCCCGCCCATCCGTGTGTTTGGCACTATCGGTTTCATCTGCTCCATGCTCACCGTTGACTTCACGGGCTTGCAGCACACATTCGGCCAATTCTTTGTGTCGGGTGGCCTGAGCCTGGTACTTGCCGCTTATGCACTCACCCTTCCCGATTGCCCTGTGTCAAAAGAGCAGAAAAGCCAGTCGTGGATCGACATTTTCGGGTTGCGTGCCTTCACGCTGTTCAAAAATCCGCGCATGGCCATCTTCTTCATTTTCTCGATGCTGCTGGGTGTGTCGCTTCAAATCACCAATGGCTTTGCCAACCCGTTCCTGACGGCATTTGGCGACCTGAAACAGTATGCCGACACCTTTGCCGCTCAGCATGCCAACGCCCTGATTTCACTTTCTCAAATCAGTGAAACGCTGTGCATCTTGCTCATCCCCTTCTGCATGAAGCGCTTCGGCATCAAGAATGTGATGCTCATCGCTATGTTTGCCTGGGTGTTCCGTTTCGGCTTCTTCGGAATGGGTAATCCCGGCATGCCCGGCGTGATTCTGTTCGTGCTTTCGTGTATCGTCTACGGTGTGGCCTTCGACTTCTTCAACATCTCGGGCGCCCTCTACGTCGACCAGCAGACCGACGAGTCGATTCGCAGCAGTGCCCAGGGTTTATTCATGATTATGACCAACGGCATCGGTGCCACGATTGGTACGCTCAGCGCGCAGGCTGTGGTCACTCATTTTGTGAATTCCCAGACCGAGCCGGCTGCCATTATCCAGGGCTGGAGCACATCGTGGTACATCTTCGCCGCCTATGCGCTGGTAGTGGCTGTGTCCTTTATGCTCATTTTCAAGGCCCCCGAGGCACAGAAACCCATCGAGAAATAATATAGAAATTGGCCATGCACCGTTTTTATTGCCCCGAAATAGCCGGCTCGCTCACTCTCACCGAGGATGAGTCGCGGCATGCTGTGCGCGTGTTGCGGCTGGCCGAGGGCGACACCATCGAGGTGGTGGACGGTCGTGGTACGCTCTACACCTGCCGCATAGCGTTGGCACATCCCAAGCGGTGTGCCGTCGATGTGCTGCAGGCCGTTGAGCAACTCCCGCACTGGGGACGGCAAATCGTGCTTGCCGTGGCTCCCACCAAGATGCTCGACCGCATGGAGTGGATGGTGGAGAAATGCGTGGAAATGGGCGTTGACCGCATCGTGCCCCTACGCTGCCACAACAGCGAGCGCACCGAACTCAAGGCCGAGCGCCTGCGCAAGATAGCCGTGGCTGCGATGAAGCAGTCGCTCAAGGCCACCTTGCCCGTTATCGACGAGATGACCCCGCTGCATCACTTTCTCGAACAACCCCTGCCCGAGCACAAGTTCATCGCCTACTGCGATCCTGAGCTGCCCCGCGAGCAACGCCGGCTCCTGGCCCGCTTGTGCCCGGCCACGGGCGATGTGCTGGTGCTGATTGGCCCCGAGGGCGATTTCAGCCGCGAGGAGGTGCAGCGATGCTTCGAGGCCGGCTTCACGGCGGTGTCGCTGGGCGAAAGCCGCCTCCGCACCGAGACGGCCGCTGTGGTGGCATGTGCCACGGTTCATGCCATAGGGCAGTTACAGGAACATTAACAAAATATAGTGGAAACTCATGATTCAAGAACTGAAAAACAGTGAACAATTCTTCTTGCTGGCCGGCCCCTGCGTGATTGAGGGCGAAGCCATGGCAATGGATATAGCCGAGAAAGCCCTGGCGGTCACCAGCCGCCTGGGCATCCCCTATGTGTTCAAGGGCAGTTACCGCAAGGCCAACCGCTCACGCATCGACTCGTTCACTGGCATCGGCGACGAAGCCGCCCTGCGCATCTTGCGCAAAGTGGGTGAAACCTATCATATTCCAGTGGTGACCGACATTCACACCGCCCCTGAGGCCGAAATGGCCGCGCAGTACGTCGATGTGCTGCAAATTCCTGCATTTCTGTGCCGGCAGACCGACCTGCTGGTGGCGGCAGCCCGCACCGGCCGCATGGTCAACATCAAGAAGGGCCAGTTCCTGTCGCCCGAGTCGATGAAATTTGCCGTGCAAAAAGTGCGTGATGCAGGTAATGCCGACGTGGCCATCACCGAGCGTGGCACCACCTTCGGCTATCAGGACCTGGTGGTGGACTTCCGCGGCATCAAGGTCATGCAGGAGTTTGCGCCGGTGATTGTTGACATCACCCACTCGCTGCAGCAGCCCAATCAGGCAGGCGGCGTGACCGGCGGCCGCCCCGAGCTCATCGAGACGCTGGCGCGGGCTGCGGTGGCTGTGGGCGCCGACGGACTGTTTCTTGAAACCCATCAAAATCCGGCCGTGGCAAAAAGCGATGGAGCCAACATGCTACGCCTGGACCTGCTCGACGGCTTGCTGACCCGCCTGGCGCAAATCAAAAAAACAATTAACACAATCGATAAAACACAAAATTAAAACACCACACTATGATGAAGACAAAGTACATCATGCTGGCGCTGGCATTGGCCCTGGGGTCGCTGGCCGCCATGGCACAAACCCAGGACGATGACCAGCGTGTGCGCGACAAAATCACCGAGGCTGTGATGCGTGTCTATAACAAGCACCTTGCTGAGAATCCCGGCGACTACAACACGATGTTTGCACGCGCCAACCAATACTACTACAATGGTCAGATTGACGAGGCGCTGGCCGATGTGAACACCATCCTCACACTCATTCCGGCCCAGGACAATGACCTCCGGTTTGAGACCATGCTGCTGCGCGCGCGCCTTTACGACATCAAGGGCGACTATGCCCAGGAAATCATCGACCTGAAAGCAGCCAACGGGCTCAACCCGTCGTCGCCGGCTGTCAATGAGCCTTTGGCCAAAGCCTATCTTAACAGCGGCGACCCCGACAATGCCGAGACCTACTTCAAGGCCGTGCTGCGCAACCAGCCGCTCGACTATAACGCCATGTACGGGCTGGCACGCGTGGAGGTGGCCCGCGGCAACTATGAGCAGGCCGCCGCACATGCCGACAAGGCTGTGAATCTGTACTCGGCCGAGCCGCAGGTGTACATGAACCGAGCCGATGTGCTCACCCGCATGGAGCAGTTTGTGCCTGCAGCCCAGGACCTCATCTCGGCCATGGCCATCGGCGACGATAATGGCGAGGCCCTGTCGGCCCTGGTGGCCATGAGCGACAAGAACTATGATGCCGTGATGTCGGCCTTGGCCAACAGCATCGACAAGGCTCCCCGCGTGGGCATGTTCTACTATGTGCGCTCGTCGATTGCCATGAAGCACTTCCATTACGGGCAAGCTCTGAAAGACTTGAAGTCGATTATCGACTATGACCTCTACGACTACCACACCATCTACTACAACGCTGCCCGTTGCCAGTTGGAGCTGATGCAGTACGATGATGCCTTGGCCAATATCAACAAAGCCATCGCCATGGAGCAGTCCACCCCCGATTACTACCTTGTCAAGGCTGCCGCCGAGCGCTACCGCGGCCGTGGCAACAACTTCGAGAATGCTCTGCTCGTGCTGGGCGACGCCGCCAAGCTCGACGGGCAGTATCTGCCCACGATGCTGGCACGCGCCCGGGTGCTCATCGCCCAGAAGAAAGACCGTGATGCGCTGGCGCAGCTCGATGCCGCGGTGGCCGCACATCCCGATGCTGCCGAGGCGCGCTTGCTGCGGGGCTGGCTCTACAAGTATCGGCTGAAAGATGCCACGATGGCTGCCGCCGACTTCCAGGAAATGCTGCTTCGCAACGACGACACGATGCACAATCTGCGTGGCTTTGCCATGCATGAGCTGGGTCGTGACGAGGATGCGCGCGCCTGGGCAAAAGCCATCATCGACAAGGGCGTGATGCCCGGCGGGGAGTGTTACTATTACGCATCGGCGCTGCTCAGCGACATGGGTGACGAAGCACAGGCCATCGACTACCTGCGCAGTGCGCTGGCCAACGGCTACGGCAGCCTCTTCGAGGTGAAGGTGAACGAAGACCCCTATGTGAACCTGAAACTGGTGCGCCGTGCCGCCGACTTCAATTCGGTGGTGGAGCAGAATCAGCAGGCGTTTCAGGAACGCCGTTAACCCGTAGTTCTCCATGCGGTCGGCGCATCGTCTGAACTTATCGGCCATCATTGCCGCAGCTGTGCTGCTGGCAGTGATGGCCTCGTGTGCCTCGACCAAGCATGTGCCGCAAGGCAAATTGTTGCTCGACCGCGTGCGAATCGACGTGGAGGACCCGTCGAAGCAGGTCAACACCAAGGACCTGTACAATTATCTGCGCCAGAACGAGAACCACCGCGTGCTGGGAGGCCTCAAGCTGCAGCTGGCCATCTACAACATAAGCGGGCGTGACTCGTCCAACTGGTTCAACCGGTGGATACAGCGGGTGGGCACGCCCCCTGTCATCTACGATTCGGCCTTGACGGTGGCCAGCGCCCACCAGCTGCACATGGCCTTGAACAACCGCGGCTTCATGAAAAATGAGGTGAGTTTCGATGTGAAGGCCGATTCGGCCAAACGAAAAGCCCGCGTGGACTACCACGTGAAGCTCAACGAGCCCTATACCATCCGTTCCATCAGCTACAATATCCCTGACGACACGTTGCGGCACATTATCCTGGCCGATACCACCGGTTTCCCGGTGCAAGTGGGTGCGCTGCTCGACCATAATAAGCTCGATGCCTGGCGGCAGGCGATTACCGACCAGTTGCGCAACGAGGGCTACTATGCCTTCAACAAGGATTATATCACGTTCACCGCCGACACCGCGGCAGGCTCGCGCGCAGTGGACCTGACACTCAACTCCATGGCACCCTATCACAGTGACCGGATGCCTTATTACACGCGCCACATGCCTTTCTATGTGCGCCGCGTGGTCTATGTCACCGAGTATGACCCTGTGGCCATGCACGGTGGCTACTTCGGGCAGGACACGGTGATGGTCGACAATCTGCTGATTTTCTATGGTGCCGACCGCTATATCCGCCGCACAGTTATCGACGAGTGCAACTACATTGAGCCCGGCTCGCTCTACAACGCCCGGGCAGTGAACCGCACTTATCGTGCGCTGGCCCGGCTGGGCATCCTCAAGTTTGTCAATATCGATGTGAGGCCTGTGGGAGAACTCGACGGCAAGCTGTGGGTCGACGCCTATGTGCTCTTGCAGCGCGACAAGTCGCAGACGGTGAGCGTGTCGCTCGAGGGAACAAACAGTGAGGGCGACCTGGGCTTCGGCGTGGGGTTTGACTACCAGCACCGCAACTTGCTGCATGGCAGCGAATCGCTCAACACCAAGTTCCGTATGTCCTACGAGAGCTTGTCGGGCAATCTGAGCGGCTTGATCAACAACAATTATAGCGAATATTCGGCCGAGGTAGGCATCACTTACCCGAAATTCAAGTTCCCATTCTTGAAAAAGGACTTCAAGAAGAAGATTATGGCTTCGACCGAATTGGCCACGAGTTTCAATTTCCAGAAGCGGCCCGAGTACACCCGCATCATTGCCGGTGCGGCGTGGCGATACATCTGGAGCGAGCAGCGTGAGCGAATGCGGCACACGTTTAACCTCATCGACCTGAATTATGTGTATCTTCCCCGCAGCCGGGCCAATTTTCTCGACAGCATCTCCAATCCGCTTCTGCGTTACTCCTACGAGAACCACTTCATCATGCGCATGGGCTATAACCTGTACCGCACCAACAAGCGGCAGGTGTCGTCGCTCAACCCCACGTTCCAGCAAAATGTGTACACCGTGCGCGCCGCCGCCGAAATGGCCGGCAACCTGCTTTATGGCATCTCGCGCATCACGGGGCAGAACCGCGATACGGACGACTCCTACAAGGTGTTCGGCATCCGCTATGCACAGTATGTGAAGGCCGAGGCCGATTTCTCGTTTACCCATATCTTTGACCAGCGCACATCGGTGGCATTTCGCGTGGGAGCCGGCGTGGCGGTGCCCTACGGCAACTCCACGGTGCTGCCGTTCGAGAAGCGCTTCTATGCCGGCGGTGCCAATGGCGTGCGCGGCTGGGGCGTGCGCACGCTGGGACCGGGCAGTTTCGCCGCGCAGAACAGGCAGCAGTCGTTCATCTATCAGTGTGGCGACATCCGCTTCGACGCCAGCATGGAATTCCGTGCCAAGTTGTTCTGGGTCATTGAGATGGGGGCCTTCATCGATGTGGGCAACATCTGGACAATCCGCAATTATGAGGACCAGCCGGGCGGCGTGTTCAAGTTTAATAAATTCTATGAGCAGCTGGCTGCGGCCTACGGTCTGGGTGTGCGCCTGGACTTCACCTACTTCCTGCTGCGCTTCGACATGGGCATGAAAGCTCACAACCCGGCGTCGGGCGAGGAGCATTGGCCATTGATACACCCCAAATTCAGCCGTGACTTCCAATTCCACTTCTCGGTGGGTTATCCGTTCTGAAACGCCTTAATTTTATATGAAGTTATGAAGAAAGATTTAGTGATATTTGACCTTGACGGCACCCTGCTCAACACAATCGAAGACCTGGGCCACGCCGCCAACTATGCCCTTGAGAAAAACGGGTTTGCCACCCATAGCATGGCTTCGTATCGGTTTTTTGTGGGCAACGGTGTGCGGCGTCTCATCACGCGGGTGCTGCCCGAGGACGAGCGTGACAGCGACACCGTGGACATGTTGCTGCGCGACTTCACCGAATATTATGACGAGCACAACACCGATTTCACCAAGCCCTATGCCGGGATTCCCGAATTGTTGATGGATTTGCGCGACAAGAATGTGCGGATGGCCGTGGCGTCGAACAAGTATCAGGCAGCCGTGGACCGAATTATCGGGCATTTTTTCGGTGACGTGGATTTCGTGGCCGTCGAAGGCCAGAAAGAGGGGGTCAACGTGAAGCCCGATCCATCCATTGTGTTCTCCATTTTGGCCAGGGCGCGTGTGCCCAAGGCTGCCACGCTCTATGTGGGCGACTCGGGTGTGGACATGGAAACCGCCCGCCGCGCCTGCCTCGATTCGGTGGGCGTGACCTGGGGATTCCGGTCCGAGAAGGAGCTGGTGGAGTACCATGCCGGCGCCATCGTTCACAAGCCTCTCGACATTCTCGACATTATTGACAATGGCCTATATTAATCATTTTATCTGCAATCTCAAATGACTTGGTTATCTGAACTTATCACAGGCTCCGGCATTGCCCATGCCATATTCATTTATTCACTGGTGATCGCCATCGGGGTGATACTGGGCAAAGTGAAGTTTTTCGGCATCTCGCTCGGTGCCACTTTCGTACTTTTCACAGGCATCCTCGCTGGCCATTTAGGCCTGGAGGTGGACCCGTCCATTCTCAAGTTTATTCAGGAGTTCGGGCTCATTTTGTTCATCTTCTCCATCGGCCTGCAAGTGGGTCCCGGTTTCTTTTCTTCGTTCAAGGAGGGCGGCCTGCTGCTCAATGGCTTGGCGATTCTCATCATTGTGCTCAATCTTGTGGTGGTAATGATTATCTACTTCGGGGCAGGGAATGTGACCATGACCGACTTGGTGGGTATCTTGTCGGGGGCGGTGACCAATACGCCCGGACTGGGCGCCGCTCAGCAGACACTCTTAGAAACACGAGGCGCCGCTGCCACCGTGCTCAACGAGTCGATGTCGATGGGATATGCCGCAGCCTATCCGCTGGGTGTGGTGGGCATCATCCTGTCGATGATTCTGGTGAAAGCCGTGTTTAAAATCAGCATTGCCCATGAGACGAAGGAAATCGACGACGATAACGCCAATAGCTTGCTGAAACCCCATGTGGTGACCTATCGCGTGACCAACAAGCTGATTTATAACATCACCATCAAGCGCCTGCAGGGCATCATCGACCGCAATTTCGTCATTTCTCGCATCAAGCGTACCGACGGCTCGGTGGTGATTCCGCGCAGTGCCACCGAGCTGTGTGAGGGCGACCTGCTGCTCATCGTGATGAGCGTGCAGGACGAGGAGGTGTTCGACGCGTTCATCGGCCCTCAGGTGGAAATGGACTGGAAGCACGACCCGGCACCGGTGGTGTCGCGGCGAATCGTGGTGACCAACAGCAAGTACACCGGCCGCAAGCTGGGCTCGTTGCGCCTTCACCTGGGCTATCAGCTCAATGCCACGCGTGTGAACCGCGCTGGTGTCGACCTGGTGGCAGCGCCCAACCTGGCGCTGCAAGTGGGCGACCGCATCACCGTGGTGGGAAACATTGACGATATCAATCACCTGGCCGAGAAAATGGGTAATTCGTTGCGGCGTCTTGACGAGCCGAATCTGTTCACCATGTTTATCGGAATCTTCATGGGCATCCTGGTGGGTTCCATTCCGCTCATGTTCCCGGGCATGACCGTGCCCATGAAACTGGGCCTTGCCGGCGGTCCGCTGGTGGTAGCCATTTTGATGGGCCGTTACGGCTACAAGGTGAAGCTTGTGACCTACACCAGCAGCAGTGCCAACTTGCTTCTGCGCGAGCTGGGCATCTGTCTGTTCTTGGCCTCGGTGGGAATTGCCGCCGGTGGCAATTTCGCCGCCACGGTGTTCAGCAGCAATGGCGCATTGTGGGTCGTCTACGGCTTTGCCATCACGTTCATTCCGCTGGCAGTCGTGGTGATGCTGGCCCGTGGCAAGTTCGGCATGAACTACTGCACGCTCATGGGTCTGGTGGCCGGCTCCACGACCGACCCGCCCGCGCTGGCCTACGCCAATAAAACCGCCAATAACGACGAGCCAGCCGTGGCCTACTCCACGGTGTATCCGCTCACCATGTTCCTGCGGGTCATCACAGCCCAACTGCTGGTGATGTTTTTCGCCTGACGACACAATTTGAAGACAAAAAATACGGCCGCTGTCATCATCCGATGGCTGCGGCCGTATTTTCGTGGGCGCTGACGGATTCGAACCGCCGACCCCCTGCTTGTAAGGCAGGTGCTCTGAACCAGCTGAGCTAAGCGCCCTTCTTGCAGTGGAAAAGCGGTGCAAAGGTACAAAATAATTGTTAATTACCAAATCTAAAGATGATATTTTTCAAACAAATTGCCGTGAAATGAAAAATAATTGCTAACTTAGCAAAAAATGTTTTTGTAACACGATAGAAAGGAGATTGGACTATGAAGAATTCGTTTGTGTTTTTTGCCGATGGCTTTGAGGAAGTGGAGGCGCTGACCACCGTCGACGTGATGCGCCGTGCCGGCATGCCGGTGGTCACGGTGTCGATTTCAGGCAGCCGTGAAGTGAAGGGTGCCCATGGTGTTACTGTGGTGGCCGATTGCACCTTTGATGACGTCAACTATTCCGATGCCGACTGGCTGGTGCTTCCCGGCGGAATGCCCGGAGCCACCCATCTTGCTGCGCATCAAGGATTGCGCTCCGAGTTGTGGAATCATAATAACAAGGGCGGGCATGTGGCGGCCATCTGTGCGTCGCCTGCCATAGTGCTGGCTCCGCTGGGCATTATCACCGGCCGAAATGCGGTGTGCTACCCCGGCATGGAAAAAGGAGTGAGCGGCGTGAAGTGGGGTGCCAGTCGTGTGGCAGTCGACAGCAACGTGGTGACCGGTAACGGACCGGCCTCGGCCATGGATTTCGCGCTGAAGCTGGTGGAAATCTCGGCGGGCGAGGAAACCGCCCGTGCGGTGGCCGACGGCATGTTGTTTTTCAGATAATCGGGAATAAAAAAGGGGGTACGCATCTCCCGATGAATTCCCCCACACATTGAATCAACTTCAGTTAGAGTGTTATTACATTGCAAAAATACAAAACATTTTTAAACTACGGCATAATTGCCGTAGTTTTAATGTAGATTAACACGTTTGTTAATTATTTAAAAAAGTAAGTGGCTGTTAAAGTCCAGCAGCGGTTTTTCGCACTGTTCTCATCGAGGAGCTTGGTTTTCGCGCTTTCCCCCACACTGAAGTTATAGGCTGCTGCAATTTGCAGGTGATTGAAAAGCTCGCATCCCAATCCGGCACGAAGCATGACGCTGACGGGCTTGTAGGAGAGCGCCGAGGTCAGATTCTTTCCTACGGCAATGGAGAAGGTGGGCCCGGCGAAGACCATGGGCATGATGGTATTTTCCACTCCGTTGAGGTTGTGATATTTGAAGCGCACAGTGAGGGGAATGTCCAAATAGTGCATCCGGCACATTTCATTGCCATAGCCCAGCGACGACCAGATGGTCTTCTCGCCCATGTGGAGCTTGCTGGTGCGCATGGCGTAAAGCAGCGATGCGTCGACCGAGAACCCCACTCCGGGAATCAGCATTTCACCGGTCAAGCCCACGATGGGTCCAAATCCCCGGTCCACTTTCATGATGTCGGACTGCTTGAAATGCAGTTCGTTGTAGCCGATGCCGGCTGTAACACCCCATCGGGTGGTGGTTTGTGCCTGTGCTGCGATGGCCACAATGGCGGCGGCCAGCAAGAGTGATATTTTTTTCATCATAATACTTCTCGAATGGAAAACTTGTGCAAAGATAGTGTAAAAACCGCTTACGGCAAAGAGGATGATGTTATTTTGTGCCGTGTGCTCGGCACTCAGAACAGATAGGCAGCCGCGATGGTCCACGTGCGGTCGCGACCGTCGATTTCTTGTTCGTTGCCCTTCAGCCCCACTTGTTTGAGCGCGCGGTTCAGTCCCATGCTGTAGCACGCCGAGAGTTGCAGGTGTCGCAGCAGCTCCACGCCGAAGCCCAGGTCGAAAGAAGTCACTACCGAGCGGTTGTCCCATCGCTCCTGCCGCGACTCGTGCGCTAAAAAGGCGAAGTTTGGCCCGATGAAAGCCATGGGTGCGAGGACGTTGTTCAAGCCGACGATGCTCAGCTTGTACTTCAAGTGGACGGGAATCTCAATGTAATCACGCTTATAAGTGTCGGTGGAGCCGCTCAGCACGTTGTTGCGATGAGTATACATCACAGCTGCATCAAGTCCCAGCCCCAATGGCAGGCCTAACTCGGCGGTGATGCCGGCGGTAAAACCCGCGCGGTTGTCATTCTTGATAATGTTTCGGTCGAACTTCAAGTGGTTGATGGCCAGTCCGGCCTTGACGCCCAGTCGGAACTGTGCGTGAGCCGGAAAGGCAGCCAGCAAAAGTGCCGCGCACAGCATCAGGCATTTAATGGTGGATGTCTTCATTGATGGGGTAGTGATATGGTTTAGAGTTCAAAACTACGCAATTTTTTTCTATTTTGAAAAAAATATTATTATTTTTGTCTCACTATGGAAGAATCTGTTTTCCGTTCACGGCGTTATTGGGCCGTGCTGGCAGCGCTGGCTGTGGGACTGTGTGTACTCTTTGTGGGACGGCACCGGGAGCGTGCCGTCTATCACACCGATGATGGGGTGGTGTGGACTACCGGCTATCATATCGTCTATTCGAGCCCGAGCCCCCTTGCCGACTCCATCCAGGCGGTGCTGGCTCGTGTGGATGCCAGTGCCTCGGTCTACAACGAGCAGTCGCTGGTGTCGCGCATCAACCGCAACGACACATCGCAGCCCGACAGCCTGTTCACCCGTCTTTACAACTGTTCATGGACAATCTATTGGCTCAGTGGCGGTTCTTACGACCCCACCGTGATGCCGCTGGTGGAAGCATGGGGTTTCGGGCACGACCTCCGCGCAGAGCCCACGCAGGCGCAGCTCGACAGCATTCTGCCCTATGTGGGCATGAAGCGTACCCGGCTGGCCGGCGGTGTGCTCACCAAGGACGACCCGCGCACCCAGTTTGATTTCAGCAGTATTGCCAAGGGGCTTGCCGTGGACGAGGTGGGGAGGATGCTGGAGCGCAACGGTGTGAAGAACTATCTGGTGGAGATAGGCGGCGAGGTGCTGGCTCGCGGGGTGAACCAGCAAGGAGCACCGTGGCATGTGTCGGTGGACTTGCCGCTTTCGCAAGCCGACAGCGTGGTGCACAGCAGCGCCGTGGTGCTCACAATCGACAGCTTGGCTGTGGCCACGAGCGGCAATTACCGCAAGTTCCGTGACCGCCCGGCCGGCGAGCGAGTGTCGCACATCATCGACCCCTTGACAGGCCGCGGACAGGTGAGCAATTTGCTCAGCGTCACCATTGTGGCTCCCGACTGCATGACGGCCGACGCGTGGGCCACAGCCTGCATGGCGATGGGCCTGGAGCGCACCCGTGCCATGATGGAACGCGTGGACAACTTGGGGGTGATGACCATCAGCACCAACGACGATGGCAACTGGGTGGTGTGGAGCAACCATCGTTTCGCCTCGCTGGCGGTGCAATGATTATTTCGAAATTCATTTATTGTTTTCGGGTAGAGCCGTCGGCGCCCGGCCGAGTGCCGGCATTTACCAAAATTTAAGAGTAAAAAACCTGTGCTGCGGGGGGCGGATTCAAAGATTATCACTATATTTGCATAATAGAAGCGATAAAACTACATCATGCAAATTATTGACGGGAAAAAAATTGCCGCCGAGATTCGTGAGCAGATAGCGGCCGAGGTTGAAAAGCTGGTTGCCGACGGACGCCGGCGCCCGAATTTGGTGGGCCTGCTGGTGGGTCACGACGGTGGCAGCGAGAGCTATATGGCCTCAAAAACCAAGGCTTGTGAGCAATGCGGATTCCAGTCTTCGCTCATCCGCATGGCCCAGGATGTGACCCAAGACGAACTGATGGCGCAAATCCGGGCCCTCAACGAGGACGACAGTGTGGATGGCTTCATTGTCCAGATGCCCTTGCCGCGACACATCGACGAGCAAGCCGTGATAGAGTCGATTGACTATCGCAAGGACGTAGATGGCTTCCATCCGGTCAATGTGGGGCGGATGTCCATCGGGCTGCCATGTTTCAGGCCTGCCACACCATCGGGCGTGCTCATGCTTCTTGAGCGCTGCGGCATCGAAACGCGCGGAAAGCACTGCGTCGTTCTGGGGCGGAGCAACATTGTGGGCAAGCCCTTGGCGACCTTGCTGGTGCAAAAGGCCTATCCGGGTAACTGCACGGTGACCGTGTGCCACAGCGCTACACCCAATATCAAAGAACTGGCCCGCGAGGCCGATATCCTGATTGCCGCCCTGGGCAGCCCCGGTTTTGTGACCGAGGACATGGTCAAGGAGGGTGCCGTTGTGATAGATGTGGGCACCACCCGTGTGGCCGATGCATCGCGCGAGCGGGGCTGGCGGTTGTGCGGCGATGTGGACTTTGAGCATGTGGCGCCGCATTGCAGCTATATCACGCCCGTGCCGGGCGGTGTGGGTCCCATGACCATTGTGTCGCTGATGGCCAACACCCTGCAAGCTGCCACCGGCCAAGTGTATGCCAAATGAGATGCCAGAAAACCAATAACATAAACCGATATTTTTTACTGTTAACCGACATGAACCGACTTATTGAATGTGTGCCCAACTTCAGCGAAGGGCGCAATATGGATGTCATCAATCAAATTGTGGATGTGATACACCGGGCTCAGGGCGTGAAACTGCTCGACGTAGACCCGGGCGAGGCCACCAACCGCACAGTGGTAACCTTTGTGGGCGCTCCCGAGGCGGTGGTGGAAACGGCTTTCCAGGTGGTGAGGCGTGCTGCCGAGCTCATCGACATGCGGCACCATCACGGCGCGCACCCGCGCATGGGTGCTACCGACGTTTGCCCGCTGGTGCCCGTGGCCGGCATCACCCTTGAGGAGTGTGCCGCGCTGGCGCGCCAGCTGGCCGAGCGCATTGCCGCCGAGGCCGGTATTCCCTGCTATTGCTACGAAGCGGCAGCTTTCACCGCCGAGCGTAAGAATCTGGCCGTGTGCCGGCAGGGTGAATATGAGGCACTGGCCCAGAAACTGGCCTCAGAAACCGGGAAACCCGATTTCGGTGCCCGCCCCTTCGACGAGCAGGTGGCCCGCACGGGCTGCACGGCCGTGGGCGCGCGCGACTTCCTGATTGCCACCAATTTCAATCTTAATACCACCAGCACCCGCCGTGCCAACGCCATCGCCTTCGACGTGCGTGAGAAAGGCCGGCCCGTGCGCGAGGGCAATCCCATCACGGGAACCCCCATGAAAGACGAGAACGGAAACGTCATCATGCGCCCCGGAACCCTCAAGGGCACGAAAGCCATCGGATGGTACATCGATGAGTACAAGCGGGCGCAGGTGTCGATGAATATCACCGACATCAACGCCACGCCACTGCATGTGGCATTTGACGAGGTGAGCCGGTGCGCGCAGAACCGCGGCATCCGCGTGACGGGCACCGAGATTGTGGGCTTGCTGCCCAAGCGCTGCCTGATTGACGCCGGAAAATATTTTCTTGAAAAGCAACACCGCTCCACGGGCATCCCCGAGGGCGACATCATTGATATCGCCATCCATTCGCTTGGCCTTGATGACCTCAAGCCGTTCAATCCCAAGGAGAAAGTGATTGAATACATGATTGACGACAGTGATGCCGGCGCGGGAAACCTCGTGGGCCTCACGGTCAAAGCCTTTGCCGAAGAGACATCGCGCGAGTCGCCCGCCCCGGGCGGAGGCACCATCTCGGCCTATATGGGCGCCCTGGGCGCCGCGCTGGGAACAATGGTGGCCAATCTGTCGAGCCACAAACCCGGCTGGGACGAGCGCTGGCACGAGTTCAGTGTGTGGGCCGACAAGGGCCAGGACATCGCCCGCGAACTGCTGCACTTGGTCGACGAGGACACCCAAGCGTTTAACCGCATCATGGAGGCCTTTGCCATGCCCAAGAAGACCGATGAGGAGAAAGCCGCGCGCAGTGTCGCCATCCAGGCGGCCACCCTCTATGCCGCACAGGTGCCGCTGCGCACCATGAAGGAGGCGTTCAAAGTTTTTGAACTGTGCCGTGCCATGGTAATGGAGGGCAACCCCAACAGTGTGAGCGATGCCGGCGTGGGGGTGCTGGCTGCCCGCGCCGCCGTGCTCGGCGCCGGCATGAATGTGAAAATCAACGCCGGCTCGCTCAAAGACCGTGCCGTGGCACAGTCGCTCATCGATGAGGCCAACCAGTTGATAGCCAGAGCTAACGAAGAGGAGGCTGAAATCACACAAATCGTTGAGACAAAACTTTGAATCTGATAGAAAACCATAAGCCAACCAATAACCTATGACACCCGAAGAATTTGCCATTGACATAAGGGCCGGCATCCCCGATGTGCTGCCCGAACCGATGCCTTACGACCGAGGAATCAATCATGCTCCCAAGCGTAAAGATATCCTCACGCCCGAAGAGAAAAAGCTGGCGCTGCGCAACGCGCTGCGTTACTTTCAGCCCAAACATCATGCCGCGCTCGTCGACGAGTTCCGCAACGAGCTTGAGCAGTACGGCCGCATCTACATGTACCGCCTGCGTCCCCGCTATGCCATGAAGGCTCGCCCCATCGACGAGTATCCGCACCGCAGCCGCCAGGCAGCCGCCATCATGATGATGATTCAGAACAACCTCGACCCCTCGGTGGCTCAGCATCCGCACGAGCTCATCACCTATGGTGGCAACGGGGCTGTCTTCCAGAACTGGGCGCAATATCGGCTGGTGATGAAATACTTGAGCGAGATGACCGACGAGCAGACGCTGGTCATGTACAGTGGGCATCCGCTGGGTTTGTTCCCGTCGCACAAGGACGCACCCCGTGTGGTGGTGACCAACGGTATGGTGATACCCAACTACAGCAAGCCCGATGACTGGGAGCGCATGAACGCCCTAGGCGTGAGTCAGTATGGCCAGATGACAGCTGGCAGCTACATGTATATCGGCCCGCAAGGCATCGTTCACGGCACCACCATCACGGTGCTCAATGCGGCCCGCAAGGTGATGGGTGCCGAGCGTGAAACTCGCATCCCGTTGTTTGTCTCGGCCGGTCTGGGCGGCATGAGTGGCGCCCAACCCAAGGCGGGCAATATTGCGCAGGTGGTGAGCGTGGTGGCCGAAATCAATCCGCTGGCCGCCCGCAAGCGCTATGAGCAGGGCTGGGTCGATGAGTTGCATGACAATTTGGATGAGCTCATTGCTGCCGTTCGCCTTGCCGTGGAGCAAAAACGTGTAGTGTCCATGGCCTATGTGGGCAATGTGGTGGACCTGTGGGAGCGGCTGGCTCAGGAAAATATTCATGTGGACCTTGGCAGCGACCAGACGTCACTGCACAATCCCTATGCCGGCGGTTACTACCCCGTGGGCTACAGCCTGGACGAATCCAAGCGGATGATGGCCGAAGAGCCCGAGCGCTTCAAAGAGTGTGTGTTTGAGTCGCTGCGCCGGCAGGTGGCAGCCATCAACCGCCTCACGGCGCAAGGCATGTACTTCTTTGATTACGGTAACGCCTTCATGCTCATGGCCAGCCGTGCCGGTGCCGAAATCATGCGAGATGCAACGCACTTCCGCTATCCCAGTTATGTGCAAGACATCATGGGCCCCATGTTCTTCGACTACGGTTTCGGGCCGTTCAGGTGGGTGTGCACCTCATGCGATGAGCACGACCTGGAAGTCACCGACCGCTTGGCGGCCGAAGTGCTTGAGCAAATGACCCAAACGGCCCCCGCCGACATCAAGGGACAACTGGCCGACAACCTGCACTGGATACGCGAGGCCGGCAAGAACCATCTGGTGGTGGGCTCGCAAGCAAGAATCCTCTATGCCGACTGTGAGGGCCGCACACGCATCGCACTGGCCTTTAACGACGCCATTCGCCGTGGAGAAATCAGCAAGCCCGTGGTGCTGGGCCGCGACCACCACGACGTGAGCGGCACCGACTCGCCTTACCGCGAGACCAGCAATATCTATGACGGCTCGCAGTTCTGTGCCGACATGGCCGTGCAGAATGTCATAGGCGACGCCTTCCGTGGCGCCACATGGGTGAGCCTGCACAATGGCGGCGGAGTAGGCTGGGGCGAAGTGATAAACGGTGGCTTCGGAATGGTAATCGACGGTAGTGACGAGGCCGACCGCCACATCCGCCAGATGCTTCTGTGGGATGTGAACAATGGCATCGCACGGCGCTCCTGGGCACGCAACAAAGGCTCGATTGACACCATCCGGCGCCAGATGGAGCGAACACCAGGCCTGCAAGTGACCCTCCCCAATTTGGTGGACGACAGCCTACTCGACTAATTGACTAAAAACAGTAAATCAAAAGCAACACATCATGCAAATTCATCATATCAGTGCCGAACGGCTCACAATAGAGCGCGTGGGCGAAATCATTGAGAATAACTACAAAATTGCGCTGAGCGACGACGCGCGGCAGCGTATCGTCAAATGCCGCAAATATCTCGACGAGCAGATTGCCAGCAGCGACCTGCCCGTCTATGGGGTGACTACCGGATTCGGGTCGCTGTGCGACGTGAAAGTGAGCCGCGACCAATTGTCGCAGCTGCAAATCAACCTGATGATGTCGCATGCTTGCGGTGTGGGCGACCGATTGCCCAACGAAATTGTGCGCATCATGCTCATGCTCAAGATTCAGTCGCTCAGCTATGGCTATTCGGGCTGCAAACTCGACACCGTGGAGCGCTTGGTCGACTTCTTCAACGAGGGTGTTATTCCGGTTGTCTACAGTCAGGGCTCGCTTGGGGCCTCGGGCGACCTGGTGCCGCTGGCCCACATGTGTCTGCCACTGGTGGGCATGGGCGAGGTGGAGTACGAGGGGCGCGTGATGCCTGCCGCCGAGTTGCTGGCTCTCAAGGGATGGAAACCCATTGAGCTGGCGAGCAAGGAAGGCTTGGCCCTGCTCAATGGCACCCAGAATATGAGTTCGATTGCCGTGTGGTCGCTGCTGCGGGCTCAGCATCTGAGCGCGTGGGCCGACTGTATAGCCGCCATGGCCCTCGATGCCTACGACGGCCGCATTGAACCGTTCACCGAGGCGGTGCATCGGGTGAGGCCGCACAAGGGGCAACTGGAGACGGCCGCCCACATGAAGGCTCTGCTGGCCGGCAGCGAACTGATAGCCGGGCACAAGAAGCATGTGCAAGACCCCTATTCATTCCGTTGCGTGCCTCAAGTGCACGGCACGGTGAAGGAGACCATCAGCTATGTGAAGTCGGTGATTGAAACCGAAATCAATAGCGCCACCGACAATCCCACGGTGTGCCCCGACGACAACCTGATTATCAGTGCCGGCAACTTCCACGGCGAGCCCATCGCCCTTCCCATGGATTTCCTGGCCATCGCCCTGAGCGAGCTGGCCAATATCAGTGAGCGCCGCATCTACCGCCTAGTGTCGGGCACACGCGGCCTGCCCAGCTATCTGGTGGCCAATCCCGGCTTGAACAGCGGATTCATGATCACTCAGTATACCGCAGCCAGTGCCGTGAGCCTCAACAAGTCGCTGGCCTCGCCGTCGAGTCTCGACAGCATTCCCTCGTGCCAGGACCAGGAGGATCACGTGAGCATGGGCGGAAATGCCGCCATCAAGTTGCGCAAGGTGGTTTTCAATACCGAGCGCGTGCTGGCCATCGAGTTGTTCAATGCCGCCCAGGCGCTGGAGTTCCGATTCCCGAAAAAATCCTCGCCGGTGATCATGGCCATTCATGAGAAATATCGCCGTGAGGTTCCTTTCATCAGCGACGATGTGGTGATGTATCCGCTCATCGAGAAATCCATCCAATTCCTGCGTCATGAGGCTCCTTGTTGACAACATTGCCACACTGGCCGGCATCGACAGTGGCGCCACCCTTAAGAAGTGCGGTGCCGAGATGGCTCGTTTCGACACCATCCACGACGCATGGATGCTGGTGGAGGATGGCATTATCACTGAGTTTGACACAGCCGAGAATCATCCCGCGCCCGAGCGCGTCGACATCATCGCCGACGCGCGCCGCGGCACGGTGATGCCCTCGTGGTGCGACTCCCACACCCACATCGTCTATGCCGATAGCCGTGAGCGGGAATTTGTGGATAAAATCAACGGTCTTTCCTATGCCGAGATAGCGCGGTGCGGAGGGGGTATTCTCAACAGTGCCCGCCGCCTTCATGAACTCACCGAGCAGCAACTCTATGAACAAGCCATGGAGCGTGTGCGCGAAGTGATTGACAAGGGTACCGGTGCCATCGAGATAAAAAGCGGTTACGGTCTCAACACAGCAGACGAGCTGAAAATGCTCCGAGTGACCGCACGCATCCAGCAGGACACGCGGCTGCGTGTGGTGTCCACGTTTCTTGGCGCTCATGCCGTGCCGCCCGAATATGCGGGACGACAGAGCGACTATGTGGACTTGATTGTCAACGAGATGATTCCTGCTGTTGCCGCCGAGGGGCTCGCCGACTATGTGGATGTGTTCTGCGATCAGGGATTCTTTACTCCCGAAGAGACGGCACGCATCCTCGAGGCGGGGCTTCGCTACGGAATGAGGGGCAAGATACACGGACAAGAACTCGCTCCCTCGGGTGGCGTGGAGGTGGCTGTGGCCCACAGGGCACTGTCGGTCGACCACTTGGAGAGCATGACCGACGGCGACATCGACTTGCTGTGTGGCACCGGCACCATTCCCACGGCACTGCCGGGCACATCGTTCTTCCTGAATATGCCCTTTGCCCCGGCTCGCAAGATGATTGCCGCCGGCCTGCCGCTGGCCATAGCCAGCGATTATAATCCCGGTTCCACACCCAGTGGCGACATGAAGTTTGCCGTGTCGCTGGCATGTATCAAAATGCGGCTGCAGCCCGCCGAGGCTCTAAACGCCGCCACTCTCAACGGGGCGGCCGCCATGGGCGTGAGTGCCGATTACGGCAGCATCGCACCGGGCAAAGTGGCGAATTTTTATATCACCCGGCCCATTCCGAGCATCGACTTCATCCCGTATGCCTACACCACGCCAGTCGTTGAGCGTGCCTTCCTTGCCGGTATAGAACAGCTGCACACGCCTTGACGGGCGCGTGCAGCCGTGTGCCCCCTCGAGTGGCGACATGAGAGGGAAAAAGTCGTGGTTCATTATCTGTTTTTCAACATTTCCAACACTTCCTTGACAGGAATCGCGTCGACTTTGTGGCCGTCGCGGCCTGTCATCGTGTCGGCCATGAACAAGGAGTTCCACAGCGCCTCGGCCGTGGCCTCGATGGTGGCCGCAAAGATGGGCGACATCTCACCGTTGGCAAGGACGGTCGAAGTAATCATTTTGGCTTGATCGTCAATGAGGTTTTCCGGGGCAACCGACAGAGCGATAACATAGTCGCCGCTGCCATTCGAGGCAATGCCGCCGGTTTTGGCCATTCCCATCATGGCACGCTTGGCCACCCGCTCCAAGTTGCGGGAGTCGAGCGGTGCGTCGGTGATGACGACCATCATGCAGGAACCGTCCACGTTTTCGTTCTTGCGCACATGGTTGATGAAATCGTGTTTTTGAAGTCGTTGTCCCACTTGCACGCCGTCAATCTCGAGAATGCCGCCATAGTTGGTCTGCGCCAGCACCCCTACAGTGTATCCACCCAGTGACTGTGGAAGGGTGCGCGATGACGTGCCGATTCCTCCCTTGAAACCGAAGCACACGGTCCCCGTGCCGGCACCCACGTTACCTTGCTCCACAGGGCCGCCTTGTGCGCCGTTGATTGCGTCGACGACCATTTGGGGCGTGACGTGCATTCCGCGTATGTCGTTCAGGTGGCCGTCGTTGGTTTCTCCCACCACGGCATTGACCGAGCGCACATGCTCATGCCCTGGCTGCATGAGCGTGTAGCGGACGGCACCCTCGATGCCAGCCGGCACACTCAGGGTGTTGGTCAGGATAATCGGTGTCTCGATATTGCCCAGCTCGCGCACTTGTGTCGTGCCGGCCAATTTTCCGAATCCGTTGCCCACATAGACGGCCGCCGGCGTTTTTTTTCGGAAGAGGTCGCCCTGGTGTGGCACGATGGCCGTTACCCCAGTGCGTATGCTGTCGCCCTCGATGCGTGTGATGTGGCCCACGGTCACTCCCGGTACATCGGTAATGGCGTTATACCGGCCTGTCTCAAAAATGCCTGTCGGGAATCCCCATTCCCTTAAAGTCTTGCGCTGAGCCGTTACTGAAGTCACCCCCAGTAACATGCACGCGGCTATCAAAATGTATTGTTTCTTCATCATGATGTATTGTATATAGTAGTGCCGATGACAAAGATACTAAAAAAGCGCTTTGGTTGCGGTGAATCGGAGGCGAATTTTGCCTTTGAAGCCCGGTAGTAAAAACAAACCCACGCCTGATGAATCGAGCGTGGGTTGTGTGGTTGTTTGTCGGTAACACGGTGCGTGTCAGTCCGATTCTTTTTGGTTTTTGGAGCGTCGTTCCTTTTTGCTGGTGGAACTGCTCGTGTCTTTTTCCTCTTTGAGGTCTAATTCGTTGTTGTCTTTGTCGATGACGCGATACTGCAGGTAGGCCAGCGACTGATCGGGCTGGATTCGGAATTTGCGTCCGTATTCTCTCCTCCATTTCCAGTATTCACTGAAAAGCCCCTTCTTGAGGTAGGCATCGACAAATGGATGGACATACATAATAAAGTTGTTCACTTTGAGTGAGTTGACAAGGTAATCAATCTTGTCTTTCAACATGTCGGTAAAAAGCAGCGAAGGCTGAATCACTCCCTTCCCTCCACATGAAGGGCAAGTTTCCTCGGTGACGATGTCCAAAGCCGGTCGAACGCGTTGTCGGGTGATTTGCATGAGTCCAAACTTGCTCAGCGGCAGGATGTTGTGTCGCGCTCTGTCGCGGCTCATGACTTGCCGCATGTGGTCATAGAGTGCCTGCCTGTGCTCGGCCTGTGCCATGTCGATGAAGTCGATGACAATGATGCCTCCCATGTCGCGGAGTTTGAGTTGTCGGGCTATCTCATCGGCGGCCAGCAGGTTCACGTTGAGCGCATTGCTTTCCTGGTCGGTAGAGCTTTTTGACCTGTTTCCCGAGTTCACGTCGATGACGTGCAAAGCTTCGGTGCTTTCAATTATTATGTATGCTCCCGACTTGAACGATACAGTTCTTCCGAACGCCGCTTTGATTTGTCTGGTAATGTTGAAATGGTCAAAGATGGGCGTGTCGTCCGAATAAAGTTTCACACTGTCGCTCCTGTCGGGTGCGATAAGGCTCACATAGTTGTGAATTTGCTCAAAAACTTGCGCGTCGTTCACATGGATGCTCTCGAGCTCGGGGCTGAAGATGTCGCGTATTTCCCCCACGGCCCTGCTTTCTTCCTCATAGACGAGTGTGGGCGGTTGTGAGTACTGAATCTTGGCGATGGCGTCGTCCCAGCATTTGAGCAGCACTTTCAGTTCCGAGTTGAGCTCGGCGGCACGTTTGTTCTCGGCCGATGTGCGGATAATCACGCCGAAGTTCTTGGGCTTGATGCTCTCGATGAGCCTTCTGAGCCGTGTCTTTTCGGCGTGGTCTTTAATCTTTTGCGATACCGAGATTTTGTCGTTGAACGGTGTGAGCACCAGGAATCGCCCGGTGAAAGAAATCTCGGTAGTGAGCCTTGGCCCCTTGGATGAGATGGGCTCTTTGGCGATTTGCACAATCAGCTCTTGTCCTTGCGTGAGTACGTCGGTCACGGTTCCGTGCTTGTCGATGTCGTCGAGCAGCTTGATTTTGCTGATGCTCGTGGGCACCTTGTCGGTGTGTTCGCGCACCGACTTGACGTACTGTGCGAAAGTGTTGAATTGTGAGCCTAAATCAAGGTAATGAAGGAATGCGTCTTTGCTGTGTCCGACGTTCACAAACGCGGCGTTCAGGCCGGGCATTAGCTTCTTCACCTTGGCAAGGTAGAGGTTGCCCACAGCGTAGGAAGCGTCACGCGCCTCCTTTTGCAGCGACATCAGCCGTCCGTCCTCGAGCAGGGCGGTGGAGATTTCGGTGGGCTTTACGTCAACTACTAATTCACTTTTCATCGCTTGTTGTTGAAGCGGTGGATACAAAGAACAAACTCATCGCGCGGGGTCATGTTGACCGGTGCGTCGCCTGCGTGCTGCAGGGCGTGCTGCTCGGTCGTGGTGTGGATGGCGGTGCGCAACAGGTTTGTTCTCGGTATCGGCATTTCTTCGAAAGAATTGTCACGCAGCAGTGTTGCGTTCACTTCTTGTTCTTATGACGATTCTTTCTAAGTCTTTTTTTGCGCTTGTGCGTAGCCATTTTGTGGCCTTTTCTTTTCTTTCCGCTTGGCATTTTTACTTAGTTTTAGTGATTAAAAAATGAGATTCTGATATGTTGATGCGCCGTCTCCTGGGGGGAGGGCTGCATGCATGCTATTATTTCACTTGGTCCATGAACACCTTGGCGGGCTTGAAAGCCGGAATCTTGTGCTCGGGGATGATGATGGTGGTGTTTTTGGAAATATTGCGAGCGGTCTTTTGCGAGCGGGTCTTCACGATGAAGCTGCCGAAACCACGCAGATAAACGTTCTCGTCGTTGGCCAGAGAATCCTTCACGGTTTCCATAAATTTCTCAACTGTCACCAGCACGGTGGCTTTGTCGATGCCTGTAGATTTAGCAATTTCGCTAACGATGTTTGCTTTAGTCATTGTTGTAGAATTTTTTTTATTAAGTTATGGTTGTTGTTTCATGTGCATGTCGGATGGTAAACAGTTGTTTTGCAGTTGATTGTGTCGCTATAGGGCGACACAAAAAACGGCCTGTTTTGAGACCATTCCGATTTTTGCAGTGCAAATATCGCACTTTTTTTTGAATTAAGCGCTATGTTTCAGCATTTTTTATCAATTATTTTGATTTTTGCGTTGACTTTTGGCTGTTTTTCGGTTGGTTTTTGTAATTTTGTGATTTAAATCGGTTTATCTGAACATTCATGTTGAAAAGAGAGCGTGTTATTATGCATGGCCGGTGGCTCTCCACGGCAGCCGTTGCCGTGGTGACTTTTGTGGTGTGTGTGCTGCTTGCCCCGGCATGGATGTCGTTCCATGAGCAGTATCAGCTGTTTCAATCCACCGGCACTTATTTCCTTCATCACCTGTCGCTGCCCGGTGGCGTGGCCGCTTATGTGGCTCAGTGGCTGGTGCAGTTTTTCCTTTTTCCTGCCGCGGGTGCTCTGGTGATGGCCCTGCTGCTGGCGGCCCTGCATGCTGCCCTGCTGTCGCTGGCCCGCTTGCGCGACGGATGGCCGCTCGCCTCGGTGCTGGCAGTGCTGCCCGTGGCGCTTGCCGCCCGTGTGCTGGCCGATGTGAACATGCTGCCGGCGCTGCTGGTGGCGGCCGACATGGCATTGTGGGGCGTGCTGTTATGCCTCTTGCCCGTGAGAGGGTGGGGCAGGGCTGTCCTCACGGTGGTGTGCATGCCGGTTCTCTACTGGTTGTGCGGCCCGGTGGTGTGGATGGCCATTGCCTGCGCTGCTTTGCTGGCCTTGGCCCGTCGCCGATGGCTGTGGCTCGGTGCATGTGTACTGTCGGCCGCGGTTGTGGCGCTGCTTGCCTATGTCACGCTTCCTGTTCAATATCCCGTGGCCCGTGTGGCCAATGGCTTGTTTTATTGCCGCCTGCCGCAGTACGATGCCACATGGCAGTGGCTCATGCTGGGTGCGCTGGCCCTGACCCCCGCCTTGCTGTGGCATTTGTGCCGCCGGCGGGTGCGGCCGGTGGTGCTGTGTGCGGCTGTGGTGGCAGTGGCCGGCCTGTCGTGGCCTGTGGTGTCGACCGGTGTCGACCCGGTACAGCGTGAGGTGGTGGGCTACGACTACCTGGTTCGCAATGCCCGCTGGGACGATGTCGTGGAGCGCGCCGTGCAGGTGCCGCCCACGCGCCCGTTGAGCACGGCCTGCGTGAACCTGGCTCTCGCACAGCGTGGCCAGCTTTCCGACAGCCTGTTTCATTATTTCCAGAATGGCCCGCAGGGTCTCATCCCGCCTTTCACGCGCGACTATATAGAATCGGTCACCATAGGCGAAATATATTATCATTTGGGCATGGTCAACGACGCCCAGCGTATGGCCATGGAGGCCCAGGCCTGTGTGCCCGACGGCCGCCTGAGCGCCCGATGCATGCAGATGCTGCTGCACACATCCTTGCTCAATGGGAATGAACGCCAGGCTCAACGCTACCAGCGATGGCTCGATAACACATTATTTTATAAGCACACCACGAAGGACGCCGTGAAGAGCCTGCAAAAGGCCTCTGTGCCGCCGCGCCTGCACGACGGCGACCTTTTTTACGACGGCAACAACACCGAGCAGGTGCTGGCGCGAATCGTTGAGCAGATTCCCACCCATCGCATGGCCTATGAGTATCTCATGGCTTATTGCCTGCTCAGCCGCAACCTCGACGGCTTCATGCACTATTTCCCGCAAGGACAGGCCATTGGCTTCGACCACATGCCGCTTGCTTATCAGGAGGCCTTGGTCTATGTGTGGTCGCAGCAGAGCAACGACTTCTCGGCCATGCCGTGGCCCGTGGCTCCCCATGTGGTGCAGGGGGTGATGAACTTTGCGCGGCTTTATGTCACCGACCGCTCCAATGCGGCGCTGCATGAACCGCCGCTCAGCCAGACGTTTTGGAGCTATCTTCTGCTTGGCCCCGCGCCGGCAACCAAACCCACTACTTCCTCAACCATTTATTGACGATGAAGCATAAACATTCGATATCCGTTTTTTGCCTGCTCACCGTGCTCGCCGTGGCTTCGTGCTCGCCTCGTCCTCACGATGCCAGGCAGTCGAGCCAGCTGCCACCCATCTTCCCCGACTATGTTGACGTGACGGTGCCGGTGGATGTGGCTCCGTTACATTTCTCGCTCCCCGATTCGGTGGCCGATTACATCTGTGCGGAAGCGCGCGGGAAGGGAGCGGTGGCCATGGAGGCGGCAGGCCGCTGGGCCGACTTCGACGATGAACAATGGCATCGCTTGCTGGCTACCAACAAGGGGGGCGACATCACAATGAGCGTGACCGCCCGGCGCCCCGATGGCCAATGGGTGCGTTACCGTGACTTTGTTATCCATGTGGCGGCCGATTCGCTGGGCGCATGGGGACTCACTTATCGCCGCATAGCCCCTGGGTACGAGTCGTTTGGCACGATGGGGCTTTATCAGCGTGAATTCTCATCGTGCAACGAGTATGCCATCATTGAAAACACTGCAGTGCCGTCGTCGTGTGTCAACTGCCATGCCGCGCGCGGTGGCGACCCTTCGGCTTTCACTTTCCATGTGCGTGGCGCTCACGGTGCCACCCTGGTTCAAATCGACGGCAACCGGGAGTGGCTGTCGACCAAGACCGACAGCACGCTGGCTTCGTGCGTCTATCCGTCCTGGCATCCGTCGGGGCGTTATATCGCTTACTCCACCAATCTCACCCATCAAGCATTTCATGAAGTGGCGCCCAGTGTTCTCGAAGTGTTCGACACCGGCAGCAATGTGCAGATATACGACACGCAGACGCATGCGCTCATTGTTCCCCCGCAGCTTGCCACCGACGAGTGGATGGAAACCTATCCGGCGTTCTCGGCCGACGGCCACACGCTCTATTTCTGCACAGCGCGTCGGCAACCCGTGCCCGACGGCTTGACCGAGGTGCGTTACAACCTTTGCAGCGTGTCCTTTGACGCGTCGACGGGGACAGTGGGTGCGCAGGTCGACACGCTGTTCGATGCCGAGTCGCGAGGGTTGAGCGCGGTTCATCCCCGTCCCAGCCCCGACGGGCACTGGCTGCTCTTCACCACTGCCGATTATGGGTGCTTCCCCATTTGGCACGATGAATCGGAGCAATGGCTCCTCGACCTGCACAGCGGCGAGGCGCATCCGCTGGCCGAAGCCAACAGCCCGCTGGCCGACAGCTATCACAACTGGTCGCCCGGCGGAAACTGGATGGTGTTTACCAGCCGTCGCGCCGACGGCCGATATTCATGGCTCTATCTGTGCCGGGTGGATGCCGACGGCCATGCCACCAAGCCGTTTTTGCTGCCCCAGCGCGACCCCGCCACTTATTATGGCACCGCCTTGTGGTCGTTCAACACTCCCGATTTCACCACCGGCCGCGTGGAATTTGACGTGGGTGCCGGTGCACGTGAACTCGTGAGCGACGAGCGTATCCAGGTGAGCATGTCGCGGCGGCACTGAGCCGGCGGGGATGCTCTTTGCGTGTTGCTTTTTCGTGCTCATTCAGTTTTTTTATATACCTTTGCCGTCAGATTATGGACGAACCGACAAGACTCAGAATAGAGGACGACATTGTGAAGATGCTTCGCACAGTGTTTGATCCTGAAATACCTGTGGACATCTACAGCATGGGGCTCATCTACCGTATTGATGTGGCCGATGACGGCACGGTGGACATCGACATGACGTTCACTGCACCCAACTGCCCCGCAGCCGATTTCATCTTCGAGGATGTGAGGCAAAAAGTGGAAAGTATCGACGGCGTTACCGCCGTGAATTTGCAGTTGGTGTTTGAGCCCGAGTGGACTCCCGACATGATGACCGAGGAGGCCAAGCTCGAAATGGGAATGCTGTGACACCCCCCCTCTGACAGCGTATTTCATCATGAGAACGAACACCTATTTCATCAGCGACCTGCACCTGGGGGCATCCTATATGCCCGACGCACGCGCCCACGAGGCCCGTGTGGTGCGCTTTCTCGACAGTGTCAAGGATGATGCTGCCACGCTCTACCTGCTGGGCGATGTGCTCGACTATTGGTACGAGTACCGGTCGGTGGTTCCCCGCGGTCATGTGCGGTTTTTCGGCAAATTGGCCGAACTGGCCGATGCCGGCGTGCGCATTGTGTGGATGACCGGCAACCACGATGTGTGGCTCTTCGATTATCTGCGCGACGAGGTGGGGCTCACCGTGCTCAAGGGTGCCACTACCGTCGAGATAGCCGGCCGCCACTTCTTCCTGTCGCATGGCGACGATGTGGGCTATCAACGCCCCATGTACCGCTTCATGCGCTTCTGCTTCTATAACCGCGTGTGCCAGTTGCTTTATGCCGCAGTGCATCCGCGCTGGACCCACTGGATTGCCACCGGCTGGTCCACGCAGAATCGCACCCATCGGCGCGACATGGCTCAGGTGCAGCGTGATGTGGAGCGCAGTGCACTGAATTTGCAACAGTTTGCCCAGCAATATGTGCGCCAGCATCCCGATGTGGATTTCTTCGTTTTCGGCCATCTGCACCTGGCGCGTGTGACAGCACTGGACGACTCGCGGCAGATTGTCTTCCTGGGCGACTGGATTAGTCATGACACTTACGCCGTTTTCGATGGAACGACGATGAGTTTGAAATCGTTTTCGAAGAATTAAGACAATTTAACCAAAGTGTAAATAAACATTAAATGTCTAAATGCTAACAAATTAGACGCCTCGGGATAAAAGGCATGCACTGCCAAATGTTAAAAACATGTTGTAGAATATGTTTTTGGGTTTGGAAAATGTGCATAAACGATATAATTTTGCACCATAAACCTGAAACAATCTTTTTTGCCTTAGAAATTTTACCTATTTGAAACCTAAGGAGGAATCTCGACGCGAAGTGGAGGTTCCTTCTTATTTTTTGCCCGTTGTTAGGGCTTTTCTTGGGAATTTTGCCTAATTTTGTGAATTGATACACAAAACAGAACGATGGAGAAAACAGCAATCATTGTGGCAGGAGGCAGCGGCACGCGCTTTGCAAGCGCGCTACCCAAGCAGTTTGTGGACTTGTGCGGCAGGCCAGTGCTCATGCACACCATCGAGGCCTTCGCGACGGTGGCCACCCGCATTGTGGTGGTGCTGCCCCGCCAGCATCACGACCTGTGGCGGCAGCTTTGTCTTCGGCACCACTTCACCATCGACCATGGGGTTGTGGACGGCGGCCACACCCGATTCCAATCGGTGAAAAATGCGCTCGGTGCTCTGCCCGAGCCGCAGCCGGGCGATGTGATTGCCGTGCACGACGGGGTGCGTCCGCTGGTGAGCGCGGCATTGGTGAGCCGCGCCTTCCAGGCCGCTCAGGTGCATGGAAGCGCCGTGCCGGTGGTGCCGCTCACCGACAGCGTGTGCATGGTGATGCCCGACGGCACCAGCCGTGCCATGGAGCGCTCGGCATTGCGTGCCGTGCAGACCCCCCAGACGTTTGATGCCCGGCTGCTGTTCGAGGCCTACGAAACCCCCGAATTGCCGTCGTTCACCGACGATGCTTCGGTGGTGGAGGCTGCCGGCCACCGCATCACGCTTGTGGATGGCGAGCCCACTAACATCAAGATAACACATCCTGCCGACCTGCTGACGGCAGAGCAAATCCTCGACCATGCCCAGCCTTGAGAACACCGACATCAAGTACCTGCACGGTGTGGGCCCCAAGCGCGCCGAGCTGCTGGGCAAGGAGTTGGGCATCTTCACATTCCACGACCTGCTCTATTACTTTCCCTTCCGCTATGTGGACCGTTCCAAGATCCATACCGTGAGTGAAATCACCGGCGACATGCCCTACATTCAGTTGCGCGGGCGTTTCATCAATTTCACCCCGCAGGGCGAGGGAGCGCGCCGTCGCCTCCAGGCATTGTTCACCGATGGCACAGGCACGGTGGAGGTGGTGTGGTTTAACCGGGTGCGTTCCATTCAGGAGACCTACCGCACAGGAGTGGAGTATGTTATATTCGGCAAGCCCTCACCCTTTCAGAATCATTACAGCATCATTCATCCCGAGGTGGATGTTTTCAAGCCCGATGCCGAGCCGCAAGGCCTGCGCGGCGTGTACAGCCTCACCGAGAAGCTGCAAAACCGGTCGGTCAGCCAGCGCACGCTGCAGCGCCTGGTTGCCACATTGCTGCAGTCGGAGGCCGTGCAGCGAGTGCCCGAAACCCTGCCACGGCAGTTAATGACGCGCTGGAAACTCATGCCCCTCAATGAGGCGCTGGTGGCCATCCACGTCCCCGCCGATGTGCCCACACTGCAGCGGGCGCAGTTTCGCCTCAAGTTCGAGGAGCTGTTCTTTTTGGAACTCAACATTCTCAAGTACATCAAGGGCCGCACGGCCCAGTTGCCGGGGCTGATGCTGGCACATGTGGGCGACTATTTCAACAATTTTTATCACCATGTGCTGAGTTTTCCGCTCACCGATGCCCAGAAGCGGGTGATTCGCGAAATCAGGCACGACATGGCCAGCGGGCGGCAGATGAACCGACTGCTGCAGGGCGATGTGGGCAGCGGTAAAACCATTGTGGCGCTCATGTCGGCATTGATTGCCGTGGACAACGGTTATCAGGCATGCATCATGGCGCCCACCGAGATTTTGGCCACGCAGCACTATGAGAGCATCGCGCCGATGGCGGCCCGCATCGGGCTGAGTGTGGCGTTGCTCACCGGCTCTACGCGCAAGCGTGAGCGCGACGACATCCACCAGCGGCTCACAGCCGGCACCCTGCACATCCTCATCGGCACCCATGCTCTGATAGAGGACACGGTTCATTTCCGTAATCTGGGGCTTGCCATCATCGACGAGCAGCATCGCTTCGGCGTGGCCCAGCGCGCCAAGTTGTGGCGAAAGAACCACACGCCGCCCCATGTGCTGGTGATGACCGCCACGCCCATCCCTCGCACGCTCGCCATGACCGTCTATGGCGACCTCGACGTGTCGGTCATCGACCAGTTGCCGCCCGGCCGCAAGCCGGTCACCACCCTCATGCGCTACGAAAAGGACCGCGAGCAGATGTATCGTTTTGTGGGCTCGGAAATCAAGAAAGGCCGGCAGGTCTACATTGTGTACCCGCTCATAGAAGAGAGTGAAAAACTCGACCTGCGCGCGCTCGAAGACGGTTATCACACGGTGAGCGAGATTTTCAGGCAGTACCGTGTGGCCTACGTCCACGGGCGGATGAAGCCGGCCGAAAAAGATTACCAGATGCAGCTTTTCGTCACGCGGCAGGCTCAGATTCTGGTGGCCACCACCGTCATTGAGGTGGGTGTGAATGTGCCCAATGCCAGTGTCATGGTCATTGAGAACGCCGAGCGCTTCGGGTTGTCGCAGCTGCACCAGCTGCGAGGCCGTGTGGGGCGCGGCGCCGACCAGTCTTATTGCATCCTCATGACTAAATATCAGATAGCTTCCGAGACCCGCCACCGCTTGGAGGTGATGGTGCGCACCACCGACGGATTTGAGGTGGCCGAGGAAGATTTGAGACAGCGAGGCCCTGGCGACATGGAGGGCACCCAGCAGAGTGGCATCCCCTTCACGCTGCGCATTGCCAATCTGGCGCAAGACGGCCAAATCGTGCAGATGGCGCGCGACGCCGCTCAAGAAATTCTGGCCGCCGACCCCCAGTTGACAACCGACGAAGGCCGCCGGCTTGACGCCCACTTGCACCGGTTGTTCGATAAAAATGTGGATTGGTCGCAAATCAGCTGATGCTCAGTGTTTTTGAGTGGCATGCTTTACAACTTGAAACCAAAGTTTACACTTTTTAGTGAAAATAATAAGGTTATCCCAAAATAAATCGTTAATTTTGAACGTTTTTATAATGAATTTAAAGCAAAAAAGCGATGAAGAAACTACGCTCTTTAATAGGACTGATGGTGGCAGCCGCAATGCTTGTGGGTACCTCGCAGGCCGCACAGGCCCAGCGCTTGCGTGATGCCAGCGGCAATGTCACGGGTACCGTGCGCAGCGACGGCTCCATTTGCGACCGTAGCGGCAACAGTGTGGCGCGCATCGACGGCAGCGGTAACATCCGTGACCGTGCGGGCAACACCGTGGGGCGCATCACCAGCAGTGGCGACATCTGCAACAAGTCGGGCAATACCGTGGGCAAGGTCGACCGCGACGGCACAGTGCGTGACCGCAGCGGCAACAGCATCGGCAAGGTCGACAGCGACGGCACCATCCGCAACAAGTCGGGCAACAGCGTGGGCCGGGCCAGCGGAGTGAAAAAAGAGTGGGCCGCAGTGCTTTTCTTCTTCGATTTTATCTAAATAATTGTAGATGCTTATGACAAATAAAAGATATTTTTTGGCGGCAGGAATCGTCGCATTGTCGATGATGGCCACCGGCGCCCTGGCGCAGAACCTGCAATCCGTGTCGAATTACAGCAAGATGCACTCGAACCTGCTGGCGAAGCAGAACCGCATCCAAGATCAAATCAAACTCGAAGAGGCACAGCGCTATGCCGCCGATCTTTACGAAGAAGTAGAGCCCGAACCCGACATTTACACCGAAGGGTGGGAGAGCGACCGCGTGAATCCCTATAAAGAAAGCCAGGTGCCCAACTCCAAGGTGATTAACGTCACCGGATATGTGATGCCGGTGAAGGGCAACTATGTGACCTCGCACTATGGCTATCGCCCGGCCTTCGGACGCTCGCACAAGGGCGTGGACTTGCGGGCTGCCATGGGCGACACCGTGCGTGCGACATTCTCGGGCCGCGTGCGTCTCACCAAATACGAGCGCGGAGGATTCGGATTCTATGTGATTGTGCGCCATGAGAACGGATTGGAAACCGTCTATGGCCACCTTTCACGATTCCTGGTCCAGCCCAACCAGTATGTCAAAGCCGGCCAGCCCATCGCATTGAGCGGAAACACCGGCCGCAGTACCGGCCCGCACCTCCATTTCGAGACCCGCTTCATGGGTTATGCCATCAACCCGGAGGCTATCTTCGATTTCGAGAATCGGGTGACCCATACCGACAAATACACGTTCAACAAGAGCAATTATACCCAGGCCCGCAACTACTCGCCCGGCGCCCGCTATGCATCGGTGCGTCATCACAGCCGCAGCGCCAAGAGCAGCGACAAGGTGAGTTCGCGCAGCACGGGCAAGCATCGCAGTGCAGCCCGCAGCACTTATAAGGTGCGCAAGGGCGACAACCTGGGCAAGATTGCCGCTCGCAGCGGAATGAGCGTGGCCCAGCTCAAGAGAATTAACGGCATCAAGGGCAACAAGGTGCAAGCCGGCAAAGTGCTCCGCACGCGCTGACCAAGTAACCAATAGTCAAATAATATTGGCCGCGGTCCGACTGACAGCAGAAGTCGGGCCGCGGCTTTTCGTGCCGCGCCGCGCCGGGCGGTGCGCCGTGTGTTCATGAACCTAATGACCCATCGGGGATGAAACAAAAATCCCGGGGACGGTGCCTCGGGGTTGATGATGTGAACAGATGTGCCGGCCGTCGGGGGTCAGAGCACTTGCTCAATGCGGCCGTCGGGGCCAATCAGGAAAGAGTTGTACCCCTTTTCCAGGCGCCATGCCTGGCTCAGACTTTGCTGCTGGGCCGAATCGGCGTGAAACTGCGTGCTTCGGCGCAAGCGGTCAACAATCACTGCCATGGTATACACGCCCTCGCTGTGATCCATGTTGACCGAGATGTGGGCCAGGCCACGGGTGCGTGCCTCGCGGTCATGCCGCATGTTGTCAAGGCGCGACTGTACGTCGGTTGTTGACCAAAAAGTTACAATCACCTCTTGCCCTCGGAACTGCTGCAACGAAACAATGCTGTCGCCCTGCTCAAACGTGAAGTTTGGAGCTTGGTAACCCACGCGAGCATCGGCCGTGCGGTTGGAGTAGGCCGAGGTGAAGAGCGTGAGCAGTGCCAGCGTGGCTGCGGTGAAAATTACTTTCTTCATTTAACCCTATTTTTTGTTAATACTTCAAGGCCATTCCGCGACATCCATCGTGAGAAGTGGCCCCTGCCGATTTTCGGCATCCCATAATAATACTTCGTTTCATATCGAATTGGGACGGCAAAGGTAAAGAAAAAATATCATGTGACAAAATTGCGACTGTTAATGTTTTTATAAAAACCTGAATCTGAAATTATTGCACTGCGTGCCGCGATAGAGGAATTATTAAATACGGAACCAATTAACTTAAAATGTTAAATCTTCGGTGGCAAAAGCGTTTGCACCGATGCTGCGAGCATGAGCCGCAACGATTTTTTAACAATTGAGTGAGGTGGGCTAACTGTTAAATCAAGCATCGATGAAAATAAAAAAATTGGTTACGTCGCAGATAATTCCTAACTTTATGGTCAAGAAATCCAAATCGAGATTATGTCGAAACTGATAATCAGCAATGAATGGTGGACGGCGCCCGCCGAAGCCGATAACGGGCGGGTGATTCTTGTCACGGGCCGCCGCGACATGGACAATGTGATAAAGACCGGAAAGTTCGTCTACCGCGTGGAGGTGACCTTGCCCTACGAGGCCGACGCCAAAGGGTTGCCGCGTGAACGTGAGGCGCGGCTGATGGGCGAAGTGCATGATGCGCTGGCGGCCGTGTTCGATGCCGACCCCGTGGCGGTGATGACCGGAGTCTACACGGGTGACGGCGAGCGCAACTGGGTGTTCTACGCGCGCAGCCTGCACCTGTTCCAAAAGAAAATCAACGAAGCGCTGGCGCCCTTCGATGTACTGCCCTTGCAGTTCCATGCCGAGGAGGACCCCGACTGGGCCGAATACCGCGAGATGTGCCTGGCGGAGGTGGGTGCCAGCGACGTGTGACATAAAAAAGCAGCGGCCGGGATAATCCCCAGCCGCCTTGGTGTGGAGCATAGCGGACTCGAACCGCTTACCTCAACACTGCCAGTGTTGCGCTCTACCAGATGAGCTAATGCCCCAATTGCGGATGCAAAGATAGTGCTTTTTTTTGAATGCGCAATCGTTTTGTCCGTTTTTTTTCAAAAAAAAGCATTTTTGTTGCACTTATGGATAGGATTTTGTTATCTTTGCGTGTATAATATATAAATATGGTGTAACGCGATGAAACGTCTGTTTGGATTTTTGATGTGTTCGGTGGTTTGCGTTGTGTGTCTGGCGCAAGCCTTTCCCCAGTTCAGCAGCAAGAGCTTTGACCAATGGACTTATAATCGAGCCGATGTGGAATTGAACAGCTACAACATTCTGCACAATAAAATCACATTGTTCACCACGCAGGCCGGTAACACCTACACACTGACGTCGCCAGCCTTCACATGTGAGGCGGTCGACACCCTGACGGTGACCACGACATGGGTGACGGAATTCTGGAACGAGTCCTACTTCAAGCCCGAGCGTGCTGCACTCACTGTTGCCCTGCTCAATGAGCAAGGCGAAACGGTCGACTCGGTGATTTGTGCGCTGGCCACCCCGTCCAAGACCAATACCCTTGCGGTGAAACTGGACCGCCAGCCCGGCTGGCCCAGCCGCGCCCAGCTGCGGCTTGCCGCATGGAAAGCCGATGTTCAGAGTAATGGCGCCGTGCGTGAGGTGGTGCTTGAAGTGAGCGCGCGGGGCGATGTGAACTGCGACGGCACGGTGTCGATTGCCGATGTCACGGCGCTGGTCAATGCCCTGCTTGACGAGAAAGAAGATGCTGTTTTCGATGTGAATAACGATGGGTCGGTGTCGATAGCCGACATTACGGCCCTCGTCAATATCGTGCTGAACTTGTGATGCTTGCGCACGGGTTTAGTTGAGTCGATGGTGTGATAGATTTAATAATTTTTGGTGAAAAGAGAAATTTATACTACCTTTGTGCGTCAAAAACGTGAAAAAAACTGAAAATACAATAACTATTTAATTTTTTCTAAAGCAAAAAGCAAGATGAAAAAGATTATTTTAACTCTGGCCCTCGTTATGGGCTTTGTTGCCGCTCAGGCACAAGTTACCCTGCAGGGTAGCAAATTTACCGACAACTGGTCGATCACCGTCAAGGGTGGTGCCGTGATGCCTTTCCAGCACTACGCTTTCTGGCAGAATGCCCGTGGCATTTTCGGAGCTGAGATTCGCAAGCAGATCACCCCGGTGCTGGGCGTCGGTGTGGAAGGTGAGTGGACCATCAACACTACCAGCTGGAACAAAGAGGTGGCTTACTGGGGACCCAAGAGCCTTAACGTTATCGATCATCAGTTTGTGGGCGCATTCGCTGCCTTGAACCTGACCAACGCCTTCATGGGCTACAAGGGCACTCCGCGCACCTTCGAACTTGAGGGTGTGCTCGGCGCCGGCTGGCTCCATGCTTACCATCAGAATGAGGCCCTGCGCAACGAGACTTGGCATGGCTGCTGCGATGACAACTCGTGGTACACCAAGGCTGGCCTGAACTTCAACTGGAACCTGGGTGCTGAGAAAGCCTGGACCGTGAGCTTGAAGCCCTCGGTGCTCTGGGACATGAACGGCGACGTTGACCGTCTGGTCCGTGCCGAGCAAACTCACCCCGTGAGCCGTTTCAACGCCAACCACGCTGTGGTTGAGCTGCAGGCCGGTGTCACCTATCACTTCGGCAACAGCAACGGTACCCACCACTTCGCTCTGTGCGACAAGAAGTACACTCAGGCCGACATCGATGCCCTGAATGCCGAGATCAACGACCTGCGTAACCGCAAACCCGAGGTGAAGGTGGTTGAGAAAGTGGTTGAGAAAGTGGTTGAGAAGCCCGTTGAGAAGGTTGTGAGCAAGACCGGTGAGTCGCTCGAGACGAATGTGTTCTTCGCTCAGGGCAAGTCGGTGATCACCAACGCTCAGATGCCCAACGTGGAGCGCGTTGCTACTTTCTTGAAGAACCACAAGGATGCTACCGTTGAAATCCGTGGATATGCTTCGCCCGAGGGCAGCAAGGAAATCAACGAGCGTCTGGCCAAAGCCCGTGCCGAAGCCGTGAAGTCCATGCTGGTCAAGAAGTACAAAGTGAATGCCAACCGTATCGACGCTCAGGGTCTTGGCGTGGGCGACATGTTCAGCGAGCCCGAGTGGAACCGTGTTTCGGTTTGCACCATCCTCAGCCAGAACAAGTGATCTCACACTGAGAGTTGACTAACCATTAAAAATCCCCGCGCCAGCCTGGCGCGGGGATTTTTTTGACATATGGGAGCACTGCTGAATTGCGGTTACAGGGTGCGAATCACACGGCAAGGATTGCCGGCCGCCAGCACACCGGCCGGGATGTCGTGCACCACGACCGAGCCGCCGCCTATCACGGTGTTGTCGCCAATGGTGACACCGGGCATGACACACACGTTGCCACCTATCCACACGTTGTTGCCCACGGTGATGGGCAGTGAATACTCGAGGCCCTGCTTGCGCTGCAGGGCATCGAGCGGATGCCCGGCCGTGTAGAAAGCGCAGTTGGGAGCGATGAACACATTGTCGCCAAAGGTGACAAGAGCCTCGTCGAGGATGACGAGGTTGGTGTTGGCAAAGAAATCTTCACCCACGCGGATGTTGAATCCGTAGTCGCAGAAGAAAGGCTGAATGATTTTGAAGCGCTCGCCTGTTTTGCCCAGCAGCCGCCTGAGCAGCGCCTGTTGTGCCTCGACGTTGCGCGGATGAAGCCTGTTGAAGTCATAGCACATGTCGCGTGTCTCCATGAGCATGTTGAGCAGTTCGGTGTTGTCGGTGGCCTGGTACAGGTCGCCGCTCATCATTTTTTCCAGTTCGGTCATCGGTGGTAGCGTGCTTACTGGTTAGAGTTGAAGGCATTCCATCCTTGTGCCCTGATTTCGAGTTCGGCGTTATCGCGTGTGACCAGATAAGCCCCCAGTTCGGGCTTGGTGACGCGGCCGATGAGCCGTGCCGTTTTCATCTGTGCGACTTTCTCGTGGTCGGTGAGCGGCACGGTGAAGAGCAGTTCGTAGTCCTCGCCGCCATTCATGGCTGCCGTGACCAGGTTCATGTTCAGTTCTTCGGCCATGACTGCGGTTTGGTAGTCGATGGGGATGCGCTCTTCGTAGATGCGGCATCCCACCCGGCTGTTGCGGCAGATGTGCAGCAACTCGGACGACAATCCATCGCTCACATCCATCATGGCAGTGGGGCGCACGCCCAGCTGCCGGAGCTCGTCGATTACGTCGCGGCGCGCTTCGGGTTTGAGCTGGCGCTCGATGAGGTATTCGCGTCCGGCAAAGTCGGGCTGAAAGTCCTTGATGCCTTCACTGGCCTCGCGCTCGCGCTCGAGCAGTTGGAGTCCCATGTAAGCCGCCCCGAGGTCGCCACTGACACAAATCAGGTCGGTGTCGTGCGCTCCGTTGCGGTACACAATGTCATCCTTCGGAGCGGTGCCCAGGCAGGTGATGCTGATGATGAGCCCTGTGACGCTGGCACTGGTGTCGCCGCCCACAATGTCGACGCCATATTGCTCGCAAGCGATGCGCATGCCGGCGTAGAGTTGCTCGATGTGCTCCAGGGTGAAGCGCTTGCTCACGCCCAGTGACACGGTGATTTGTCGGGGCGTGCCGTTCATGGCGTATATGTCGCTCAGGTTGACCACTACCGCTTTGTAGCCCAGATGCTTGAGGGGTACGTAGGTGAGGTCGAAGTGGATGCCTTCGAGCAGGAGGTCGGTGGTGACCAGGGTTTCAAGCCCGTCGTAATGCATGACGGCGCAGTCGTCGCCCACGCCTCTCACCGTTGAGGACTGCGCAATCGGCAGGTTCTCGGTGAGATGGTCGATGAGTCCAAATTCGCCGAGTGTCGAGATTTCAGTTTCTTTCATTATCGGGAATAAAGTTGAATAAGGTCGTTGTGTATGTAGGTCGGCAGGACGGATTAATTGTCGATGCGTTTAATCAGTGTGGTGACAAAATCGCGGTCCTCGAAATCGAGGAATCCCACCCTGATGGGGATGTAGTAGATGCATGAGCGCATGGTGGGTGGATAGTAGGCATTGCCCACAATGCGCACGGCGTCTTTTTCGGTGGTGATGATGAACTTGCGCCGGCCTTCCAGCTGGTCGAAGACATGGAAAATCTCGTCGAAATCGGCCCTCGAAAAGTCGTGGTGATCATCGTAGTGCATCACCTTGACGGTGGCCTGGAACTGCCTGAGGTAGCGCACGAGCGGTTTGGGGCTGGCGATGCCGGTGATGCACAGCACGGTGTCGGTGGGTTGGAGCCACGACAAGGATGAAATCTGAGGATTGGGCACCGGGAACACCGGCACGGGGTCGGCATAGCGGATATTGCTGAAAAACAGCTCGGTCGACGGGAATAAATCGAGATTTTCCTTCATCATGCGGATGTCGACGGGCATGATGTCGGTGGGGCACTTGGTGACCACCACCAGGTCGCTTTGCAGCAGTCGGTGAGGGGGCTCGCGCAGGGTCCCCAGCGGCAGCAGCTTGTCGTTGAATGGCGGCCGGTTGAAGTCCACCAGCACGATGTTGACCTTGGGCTTGACATAGCGGTGCTGGAACGCGTCGTCGAGCAAGATGAGGTTGATGTCGGGGTTGATGCGCAGCAATTCGTGGATGCCTTTGCGCCGGTTCTCGCACACGGCCATGGTAATCAAGCCGTTGTACTTGCGGGAAATCTGGAACGGCTCGTCGCCCAGGTCGCGTGCCGAGAGTGAGTCGCTGGCCAGGATAAATCCTTTGGTTTTTCGCTTGTAGCCCCGGCTGAGCACCCCGATGTTGTAACGGCGGCAGAGCATCTCGATGATGTATTCCACATGGGGCGTTTTGCCCGTTCCGCCCACAGTGATGTTTCCCACCGATACCACAGGCACGTCGAACGACTCCTGCGGCAGCACCTTCATGCCGAACAAAGCGTTGCGCACCCACACGCCGGCCCCGTAGAGCCATGAGAACGGGGTGAGGATGGCGTTGAGCAATGTGCGGCGTTGCTGCTTGTTGAGTATTTTAGAGAAATCAATCACTTGTGTGAATCCGTTGAACCTTGAAATAGTGTGGCTGATGGCGATTATTGCAGCTTCAGGGGTTCCATCAGGCACAGGATGCGTTGACGTTGCGCGATGATTTGCAGCTGGCGGTGATAGTCGTAGAGGTCGCCCAGCTCGCTGCGCATGCGGGCTTCCATTTGCTGCGCCATGATGGCGTTGAGCATGGCTCGCCAGTCGGGTTCGAGTGCCGGATAGTTTTGGGTTTTGTATTTGTCGGGTTTCATGCCGGCTTTGTCGGCCACCCATTTCACCGCTTTCTCCAAGCCGCCGAATTCGTCGACGAGGCCAATCTGCTTGGCAGTGACGCCGTCCCACACGCGTCCTTCGGCAATCTTCTTGATGCTGTCCTGCGACACGTGGCGGCCATCGGCACAACGCTTGGTGAAGAGTTCATAGCCATTGTTCACCATGCGCTGCAGTGCAGCCAGCTGGGTGGGGGTGAGTCGCTTCATCGGGATGCCGAACATCCCGGCGCCCATGGCGGCGTTGTCGTTGGTGGCCACCTCGCTCGAGTTGATATAGAGGTTATCTTTAATCAATTTCTCGCCGTTGGGAATCATTCCGAAGATACCAATCGACCCCGTGATGGTGGTGCGCTCGGCAAAGATGCGGTCGGCTCCGCACGAGATGTAGTAGCCACCCGAGGCGGCATAGTCGCCCATGGAGACGGCCACGGGCTTGCCGCTTTGCTTGAATTTGTTGACGGCTTCCCAGATTTGCTCGGAGCCGAAGGCGCTGCCACCCGGAGAATTCACCCTGAGCACCATGCCTTTCACCTTGTCCTCCTTGATGAGGTCATAGATGATGTCGGACAATTCCTCGCTGTCGATGCCATCGTTGCGGCCCATGACGCCACCGCCGCCGGCATCGATTTCGCCAGTGGCGTAGACCACGGCAATCTGGTCGCTGCTGGTTGTTTCTTCAACTTCGGGCGCCAGGTCTTCGGGGTAGACGAGTTTGAGGTCGTCCTTCTCGTCGACGTTGGTCTTGGCTTTGAGTTTTTTCTCGAAATCGTGGCGATAGCACAAGCCGTCCACGATTTTATACTTCAGAAGAGAGTCGGCCTCCATGGCGACAAGCAGGCTGTCGGCCAGCTGGTTGATGCGTGCGTTGGTGAGCTTGCGTCCTGCAGCCATGGTGTCGGCCATTTCTTTCCAGATGGCGCCGATGTAGTGTTCTTGCTGCAGCCGGTTGGCCGGCGAGATGCTATCGAGGATATAAGGCTCGACAGCGCTTTTGAATGTGCCCACGCGAATCACTTGCATCTCCACACCCACCTTGTCAAACAATCGCTTGAAGAACGGTGTCACCGATGCGAATCCGTGTATGTCGACGGCCCCCACGGGGTTGATGAAGATGCTGTCGGCCACGCTGGCCACATAGTAGTCGCCCTGGTCGATGCCCTCGTTGCCGAACGCCCAAATCCATTTGCCCGATTGCTGCTTGAAGTCGGCCAGCGAGCGGCGCAAGGCTTCGCGAGTTGCCGGCGATGCGCTGCCACCTTTGCAATCAATCAGGATGCCATCGATTTTCTTGTTGTCTTTGGCTTCCTTGATGGCTGCCAGCAGCACATTGAGGCCTTGGGAGTATTGCTGGTTGCCGTTCATCATGTCCATCATCGACACGGGTGCGCCACCGCCTCGCTCGTTGATGTCGCCGTCAAGAGCGATATAGAGGATAGAATTTTTGTCGACCGATGCAGTTTTCTTGCTTCCCATGGAACTTGCCCCCATGATGGCAAAACTCATAATCATCGATGCAATGATACAAAAAAACAGAGCCAAGAACGTTCCGACAAACGACCCACACACGATGAGCAAAAATTTCTTCATCATAACCTATATCGTTTTAATTTGTTATTTGTCAATTTCTTGCGCATGCAGTAAAATGCTTGTGGCGATATCTGCTACATGCAATTTACAAAGATAGAAATTTATTTTTAATTACGACCGCAAAAAGAACCGATTTTTGAAGAAAAAATGGTGCGACGTGAAAAATCCGAGTGCTTTTAGCTACTACGTGAAGCATGGTTGTGCCTCTGCGAGGAACGTGCGATGGCCGGTGCGTTACCCCCGTGTTTGGCGCCGGGAGGTGCCGAAACATGGGGCTTTGTCAAAAGGTTCATCTGCGATGAACAGCCCTGCGGCGCAGTGTGTTTCAGTGGCCCCGTCCCGCCTTGCGGGGCGGCAGGGGTGAATAAAAACGACAGCACCGGACAACAATGAACAACATTTCCGGCCTAAGCGATGCTGCTCCTTCAGGACGACTTGGGGACGTGTGCCGGGCTGTCGAGCCAAGGACAAGGGCCGCTGCCGGTGGATGCCGGGGCGGCCCTTGTGGTGTGTGTGCATGGGCGATAGGCTCTGTAAGGCCGCCGCTTCACGTTATTCTTGCTCGAGCAGGATGTTCACCAGTGTGGTGATGTCGGCAATGGAGGTTTCGTGGTCATCGTTCACATCGCTGCGTTCATTGCTTGTTTCGTCGAGCAGGAGGTTCGACAGTGCCGTCATGTCGGCGATTGACACCTCGCCGTCGCCGTTCACGTCGCCCTTTTTGTAGCTTTGTTCGAACCTTGTCCAGTAGGTTTCACCCCAGGGAATGCCTTCCCACTCGGCGAAGCCCAGCAAGTTGCGGTCGATGGTTATATAGGCGGTGCCTCCTGTGGGATTGGTGGGGGTGACTGAGAATGTCCAGCCGCAATTGTCATCGGTGGAAGTAAATTCCATGACTTCCATCAGGGTGTAATCGAAGTAGGGCCATATGGGCTGCAGCAGGTTGGGTTCGATGGTGGTTCCTTCGCTGTCCGAGGTGTCCAACTCGATGAACCGTCCGGCCAGCGGCTCGCTGTCCTTGAGCACCACAGGCACGCCCGCGGGCACAACATTTCCTATGCTTTTGGCGGTGAATTCCCTGGTGTCGGTGTCAAAACTGTCGACTACAAAAACTTCCATGCCGCTTGGCAAAGCGATGGCTACGGGGCTGCAGAAGGTGGTGAAGCAGCCTTCGTAGTCTTGCCCCTCATAGATGCAGGGTCGCAGCTGGTCGGCAGCCGGCAGCATGTACGAGAGGGAACCTTCCGAGCAGTTGTCAACGATGCTGTGGTAGGCGTCGCTGAAGTTGGCGCGGTTCAGCACCAAGCGGTTGTTGGGATTGTTATAGTCAATCAGCGGCATGTGCAGTCCCATTTCTTGGTCATGGTTTAAACCGTCGGCACTGCAGTAGGTGGGGTTGTTGATTGCATGGGGGATCACCACGCGTGAGGTGATGTTATTGGCTTGAGAGAAGGCCAACTCGCCCACGTTCTGAACGCTGGCGGGCAGCACCACATCGGTGATGCCGCTGAAGGCAAAGGCTGTTTTGCCAATGCTGTAAAGGTGATCGCCGAAAGGCAACTCGGTCAACTTGGTGCACTGATAGAAAGCGGAGGCACCTACTAATAGTCCATAAGAAGGATTGGCACAGTTCACTTGCGACAGGTTGCCGCAGCCCTGGAAAGCATTATCACCCACTCTGTACAATCCATCGGGCAGGGTGATTGACGTCAGACTGGCGCATTGGGCGAACGTGGATCGGGGAATTTCCATTATCTGGGTGAAATATTTGAATTCGTCGAACGTCTCAATGTCAAGGCTTTGGAATTTGTTCTCGGCCAATGCCGTGATGGTGACCGCTGCGGCCTCGCGATAGCTCAGCTTGCCGTCGCCGTTGGTGTCGAAGCGGTCCACGCATGCCGTTTTGGTCTTGGCACTGGCAAAGACGATGGCTTCGTCGGCCGGGTCGTGGTAGAAGCTGACCTTGAACCCGCCGGCGCCGTTGGGCACATAATTGCCGTTGGCGTCGAGGCCACGCACATAGAGAATCTCCAGATTCTTGGTCGGGTCGACGTATTCGTTTGGAATCGAGATTTCAATTTCCCGTTTTCCATCGGTGAATGTGTTGGGAAGAGGAAGTGAAAATCCATCGAACAAGATGGGGAAGGGATTGTTACTCATTTTTTGGGTAGCGATGTTGACCTTGGAGTAGTTGTCAAAATTGGGTATATTAAACAGTAACTCCAGATACTCGAGGTTTCCAGCGCCTTCAATCAATATCTTGGCGTTGGCACTCATGGCGGTGCGGTCGGCCACTTGATTAAAATATGAGCTGCGTGCGTTGACACATGCTATAAGGTCAGCTTTCACCAAATTGTAATCAGTTGGACCGATTTCTCCATCTTCGTTGACATCGTAAATATCGAGGACTTCTGAAGGAACTTCGCCAATAGCATAGCCATAAGTATCATACGCTGTAGTAAACAGCCTGATGTCCTTGATGTCGACGATGCCGTTGTCGTTGAAGTCCGACCGCAGATAATCGGTGCGACGGTATTCCACCTTGAGGGTTTTGATGGACAGGTCGCTCGCGCTCGACGATGAGCAGACAGTGACCTCGCGCACACCCGAGAAGGCGGGGGTGTACTGCATGACATTGCTTCCGATATTTGTTCCCGCACCGGTGGCGAAATCATCAGAATCCGGGTTGAAAACTATGAACAAAACATCGTCACACTGGTATTCACTGAGGCACTCAACTGATATGCGGGTGATTTTATAATTGGTGGGTATGGTCAATTTCACTTTTCCTGCACCCAGCGATGTGTCGAAATTAAAGCCATTGCTTGTCGCCCCGTTCACTGCTTGGGTCGATGCCAACATAAGACTGCGGTCGATATAGGTATTGGTCCATTCGGCCTCAATGGGGCCGTTGGTGTAAGAGAATCGGTCGTAGGATGAGTTTTGCAGGCTCGATAAATCAACGCTGCTATAACCCATCTCCATCAATGAGGCTCTGGTGGAGAAGTCAAAAACTGCGGTTTTGGCCCGCGATGGCAGCGCCATCAGCAGTAATAGCACCGAGATGAAAAAGATTCGTTTCATAGTAGTATGGTATCGGTAAATAATTAGCTAAAAGGCTTTTGTGCAAAAATACGAATAATTTCTTAGAATACCAAAATATTAACTTGTGAATCCAAGTGACTTTGACTACCTGCAGGGTTCAAATATGAAGTGCGAAAGGTTCTCCTTGTTGTGCGTTAGCCATAAAACATGAAAAACGCAGCGGGCATCGTCAAGCGGCAAGGGGCATCGTCTCGACCGTTTTAATGTATTTCGGGGTTCCGGTTGCCACTGTCACATGGTGATGGCGATGAGTAGCGGCACCGGCAGGATGGCATCGGTGGTGTAGAGGATATCGCTGGAATAGGTGGAGTTGCCACGATAGAGGTACCGCCCGTCGTAGGTGCAAAGGATATCGCTGGAATAAGTGGACCTGCCGCGGTAGATGTACCGTCCGTCCCAGGTGTAGAGGATGTCGCTGGAATAGGTGGAGTTACCGCGGTACAGATGCTTCCCGTCCCAGGTATAGAGGATGTCGCTGGAATAGGTGGAGCGTCCGTTGTAGAGGTGCTTCCCGTCCCAGGTGTAAAGGGCATCGCTGGAATAGGTGGAGTTGCCACGATAGAGGTACCGTCCGTCCCAAGTATAAAGGATGTCGCTGGAATAGGATGACCTGCCCCGGTAGAGATGTGTGCTGCCTTGTGCCATGATGGTTGAGAAAAAGGCGATGATGAATAGTGACAGTAACGGCTTCGCTCTCATGAATGTGAAGGTGGGGATTAGGTGTAGATTTTAGCCTCAAGATTGCCGGTAAGCACATCGAGCGCGTTGCTGGCAAGAGCTCCCATTTCGTCTTCTCCGGGGTAGCAGTAGACCGGTGCGAGATATTCCACTCGCCGGGTAAGGCGCTCCACGATGTAGGCCGAGCGCGCCATGCCACCCGTGATGAGCACGGCATCCACTTTGCCGTAGAGCACGGCCCCCTCGGCAGCGATGTTTTTCGCCACATGGTAAATCATGGCGTTGACAATGAGCTCGGCCTGCTTGTCGCCATCGAGCACGCGCCTCTCCACTTCAATCATGTTGTTGGTGCCCAGATGCGCTGTGATGCCAGCCTCGCCGGCGATGCGCCGCAGCAGTTGTTGCTCGGTGTACTTGCCGCTGAAGCACAGTCTGATCAGGTCGGCGGCCGGCAAAGAGCCGGCGCGCTCGGGCGAGAACGGTCCTTCGCCGTCGAGTGCGTTGTTGGCGTCGACGGCCTTGCCGTGGTCGTGGGCTGCGATGGAGATGCCGCCGCCCAGGTGACACACGATGAGGTTCAGGTCTTCGTAGCGCTTGCGGTGCTCGCGTGCAAAGCGCCGTGCGATGGCCCGCTGATTGAGCGCGTGCCAGATGCAGATGCGCGGCATGAGCGGCGACCCGCTGATGTGCGCGTATTCGTTCATCTCGTCCACCACCCCTGGGTCGGCAATAAAGCACGGGCAGTCGTTGCCGATGTCATGGGCAATCTCGCTGGCGATGATGCATCCCAAGTCGCAGGCATGCTTGTGGACAGCTTCGAGCACATCGTCGATCATTCGGCGGTTGATGGCGTAAACCCCGCCGGCGATGGGCTTGGCGAGCCCGCCGCGCCCGATGACGGCATCGAACTCAACCGGGATGTCATTGCGATGCAGTTCGTCGAGAATGAGCTGCTTGCGGAAGCCGATTTGGTCGGTTACCTGGGCAAAAGGGGCCAACTGTTCGGGCGAATGAGTGATGCTGCGCACCAAGATGGGATTTTCGTTGTCATAGACAGCCATTTTGGTGGATGTGGAGCCTGGGTTGATGACAAGAATTCTCATATCTATGTAGGTGTGAGAGTAAAGTTAGAGTTATGGTTAATTAGTTAAAATAAAGAAAGTTACGGTCTTAGAGCACCGCCAGCATGATGCTGTTGAACTTGCTGGTGGCCGAGTCGCCGCGTGAGGGCACCACTACCGGCACCCGTGCGCCCTGAAGCATTCCTGCCGTTTGCGCGCCGGCAAACAGGGTGATGGTTTTATAGAAAACATTTCCGGCCTCGATGTCGGGGAAAATGAGGGCATCGGCCTGCCCGTTGATGGGCGAGTGGATACCCTTCACCTGCATGCTGTGCAGGTCGAGGGCCGTCTTCACGTCGAGCGGCCCGTCGGCAATGCAGGGGCCGAATTCGCCATCGGCCGCCATTTGGGCAATGGTGCGATAGCTCACCGTGTGTGGAAAATGCTTTTCATTGACCTTCTCGCTGCAGTGAATCATGGCGATGCGGGGTGTGTCGACACCCAGCTTGCGGCACAGCGCCGCCACATATTTCACCTGCTCCACGCGCTGCTCGTGCGTGGGGTGGGGGATGACTGCCGGGTCGGAAAACAGCAGCAACCGGTCGCATCCGGCAATTTGCGCCACGCTCACATGAGTCAGGACGCTGCCCGGTGTGAGGATTCCCGTCTGCTTGTCGAGCACAGCCCGCAGCAGGTTGTCGGTGTTAATCATTCCCTTCATGATGGCATCGGCACGGCCATCCCGTGCCATCATCACGGCTTGGCGCGCGGCATCGTCGGGCGAATCGGCATCGATGATGGTGATGCAATGGGCATAGTCGTGGAGTGCGGGATGCTGCTCCACTTGCTGGCGGCATCCCACGGCCATCATGCGTGCCACACCCTGTTCAAGAGTGAGCGCCATGGATTGAAGGGTGTCTTCATCGGCCGGCCAAACCACCGCCACTGTTTTAGCGGTAGAGGAAGCACAAAGTTGGTTTTTCAGCTCGTTAAAGGTTTTCATAGTTTTCTACATACTCATTTTTTGATTTGCGAAACAAATTTACTGAAAACTATGTGTCTATGCAAATTTTTCTTCATTTTAGAGATAAAAAACCAGTCGGCCTAATCCTCGGCTGCGTCTTTTCCGTTGAGCAAAGCCATGTAATGGTCGTAGGAAATGTAGCGTCCGCCCATCGACCGCAGATGCGGCGTCTCGATTTGGCAGTCGATGAGTGTGAGCCCCATGCGTTCCATGTATCGGGCCAGCACAATCATGGCCAGCTTCGATGCGCTGGGCGCGAGCGAGAACATGCTTTCACCGATGAAAAAACTGCCGATGGTCACGCCGTAGAGTCCGCCCACGAGTTCGTGCCCTGCATCCCACACCTCGACACTGGCCGCATAGCCCTCTTGATGGAGCCCGGTGTAGGCCCTGATGATGTCGGGGCCCAGCCAGGCACCCTCCTGCTCATAGCGCCCTTGTGCATGAGCGCAGCCCTTGATCACGCGGTCGAAGGCCTTGTTGATGGTGAACTGGTACTGCTGCTTGCGGATGAGCGCCCGCATGGAGTGCGACACATGAATCTCGGCGGGGAAGATGACAAATCGCCTCATGGGGCAGCACCACAGCGGCTCGTCGTAGTCGCGAAACGAGAACCAGGGAAAGATGCCGTTGCTGTAGGCCAGCAGCAACCACTCGCGGTTGATGGCGCCGCCATAGGCGAAAAATCCGTCGGGCTCGCCCAGGCGTGGGTCGGGGAATCCCACTATGTCGGGGTCAAGACGAAAAATCATGCGTCGGCAAGAATCAGTTTGTTGTCGCTGGCCGTGACGGTGGCATGACCGCCATTCTTGAGCGAGCCGAAGAGAATTTCTCGCATGAGCAGCGACTTGAGGTGCAGCTGGATGGCACGGTCCATCTCACGCGCTCCGTACTGCCGTGAATACCCCTCGCGCATCAGCAGCAAGCGTGCTTTCTCGGTGAGCGTGACGGTGACTTTGCGTGTGGCGAGGCGCTCGTCGAGTTCGCGCAGTTTCTTGTCGAGGATGAGCCGTGCCATGTGGTCGTCCATGTCGTTGAAGACAACGATGCCGCTCAACCGGTTCACAAACTCGGGCTTGAACGTCTTTTTTACCTGCTGGAGCATGGCTTTTCCGGCCGTCATGGTCGAGGCGAATCCCACCGAAGCCTGTGATGCGAACTGAGCTCCGGCATTGCTGGTCATGATGAGCACCACGTTCCGGAAATAGGCCTTGCGGCCCTTGTTGTCGGTCAGCACGCCGTAGTCCATCACCTGCAGCAAGATGTTGAAAATGTCGTCGTGGGCTTTTTCAATCTCGTCGAGCAGGAGCACGCAGTCGGGGGCGCGGCGCACGGCATCAGTGAGCAGTCCGCCATCCTCGTAACCCACATATCCTGCCGGCGACCCGATGAGCTTGGCCACGGTGTGTTTTTCCACATATTCGCTCATGTCGAAGCGCACCAGCTCCACGCCCATTTCCCGGGCAAGCACTCGCGCCACCTCGGTTTTTCCCACGCCCGTGGGCCCCACAAACAGCAGGCTGGCAAGGGGCTTGCTCTCGTCGGTGAGCCCCGCCTTTGACATCTGCACGGCCTCGACCACCGCCTTGACGGCGCTGTCCTGCCCGTAAATCTTGTTCTTGATGCGTTCCTCGATGGTTTCGAGCCGCTCGGTGTCGTCGTCCTTGACGGCCAGCGCATCGACCTTGCTGATGCGTGCCAGCACGCTGGCGATGAGTGTTTTGTCGACCACGGTGCTATTGCTGCCGTGTGCCACCAGATAGGCGCCGGCTTCGTCGATGAGGTCGATAGCCTTGTCGGGCAGATAGCGGTCGGTGATGTGCTTGGCACTTGCCTTGACTGCGAAGTCGATGGCCTCGTCGTCGTAGGTGACGCCGTGATACTCTTCGTAGTGTTCTTTCAAAGCCTTGATGATGTTGATGGCCTCGTCGACGGTGGGCTCGGCGATGTCGATGGTCTGGAACCGGCGAATCATGCCCTTGCTGCGGGTGAGGTGGCGGTTGTACTCGTCGTAGGTGCTTGAGCCGATGAACCGCAATTCTCCGCCTTCGAGGTAAGGCTTCATCATGTTGCTGGCGTCCATGGCTCCTTCGCCCGTGCGCCCGGCTCCCACGATATTGTGCATCTCGTCGATATATAGGATGGCCCCTTTCTCGGCGGTGACTCCTCGCAGCACGCGCTTGAGTCGGTCTTCAAAATCGCCACGGTACTGCGTGCCGGCCACGAGGGCTCCCATGTCGAGTTGGTAGATTTTGGCTCCCTTCAGGCGGTCGGGCACATTGCCCTGCTCGATGCGTGCCGCCAGGCCGTAGACAATCGACGTTTTTCCCACTCCCGGCTCTCCCAGATGGAGCGGGTTGTTCTTGTCGCGCCGGCACAGCACCTCGATGGTTCGCTCGAGCTCGGCCTCGCGTCCGATGAGCGGATTGTGTTCGGCCAGATGGTCGTTGATGCACGTCACATAGTCGCGCCACGAGGTGCGTGCTTGCTGCGCTCCGCCATCGCCTGCCATCGCCGCCTCGGGGTCGGCCGCCTCGCGTGCGTCTTGTGCGTAGAAATCGGTCAGCGCGCCCAGAAAGTCGGCTTCGCGCTCGCCCACCAGTTGATGCAGATAGTAGGCTGCCCACGACTCCTTCAGTTCAAGCATGGCTTTGGCCAGATGAGGCACGTCGACCATCGGGGCCTGTGCGTCCTGCGCGCGTTTCTCGGCATCGTGCAGCAATTCCTCGAGCTGGAAAGAGAGGGTGGGGCCGGTGTATTCGGCGTCGTCCTCGGGCCAGGAGTCGAGTTTCTCAAGAAAAGTCACAATCTCGTTTTGCAGCAGGCTGGGGTTGTAGTCGGCACACTCGTCGAGCGCGTCGACAAAGGCCAGCTGCTGGATGAGTGCCAGCAGCACGTGCTCGGGCGTGACAAACTCGTTGCGTGCTGTGACTGCGATGAAACTGGCATACTGTAGTGCCAGCTCTATGTTGCTTGAATAATTCATAGGTCGATGTGAAAATGCTGTTAAATCGTCATTCGGGCTCGCAAGTGATGCGCAGCGGAAAACCCTGGCTCCGTGCCAGGGACGTGGCCCGCTGAGCGCGACTCATGGCCTCGTCGTAGGTGTAAACCCCGGCCACGGCGCTTCCCTGGTTATGCACGTAGAGCATGAGTGCCAGCGCCTCGGAACGTTGCTTGCCGAAGATGCGCACGAGCACTTCGGTCACAAATTCCATGGTGGTGAAGTCGTCGTTGTGGAGAATCACCTTGTAGCGCTTGGGCTGGTCGATGCGTGTGCGCTGTTTCATCGACGTGCCGTGCTGGCGGCTGTTGTCGGTTTGTGCCATGTTTCAGAATCTTTGCTTGTCCCAAAAAAATAGTTTGCAAAAATAGTGAATAGAATCAGAATTCGCAACTCTATTTTTTCTCGGGGGGGTAGGCTGCTTGTTTTTATGGTGCAGTGGCCGATGTGCTGTCGCGCTCGCCGTGATAGAAGGTGCCCAGTTTGTCGCGGGCGTTGCCGTCGTTGTCGACGGTGAATGTTTCCGCATCGGCTTGGGCGACGGGGTCGCCCAGATACCACACATGCGTGCGGTCCTTGCAGTATCCGTCGCTCAGGTTGACGAAGGTGGCGGGGTCGGCTCCGGTGAGAAGATTCCCGAAGTAGTACACGCCGTGCCCGTCGGTGGCGGTGCAGTGATCAATCAGGTGGAACGCCTTGGCGTCGGCCACATCGAGGCGCTTGTTCTCAAAGTATGCGCACCGGCTGTCCTTTGCCCAAAAAATGTCATGATTGAGCACCTCGAAGGTGGCCATGTGTGCAACGTGAAGGGCTTTGTCCTCGTAATAATAGTCGTGTGCGTCGCACGACAGCGGAAATTTTTTGCTTTTGATAGTGGCCGGGTCGGCCCCGTTGATGCGACTGCTTTTGAAGTACACGTTGTGAGCGTCGCGCGCCAGCCAGTTCTTGATGGTTTTGAAAGTGGCGGGGTCGGCTCCGGGCAGCGTGTCGGTGCGTGTGCCGAAACTGAAAGTCCAGTAGGAGTAAAGAACGAGATTGTCCCGCACGATGTATTCACCGTCGTTGCACGAGCTCATGGCCACAGCAACCACGAGCACCAGGGCGATTCTTGCAAGTTTAGTAATCATAGCTGAAGTTATTTGATTTTCCAAAAGCAAAGGTAGTGAAATCAAATGAAAAAAGAATCACGCCCGGCAATTTTTCTCAATTTTCCGCCGTGTGGCGGGCCAGCCTGCACCAGCGCACATAGCCTGCCACGGCAGCCACGGTGTACAGGCCGTAGAGCGTGGCAGTGAAGGGAATCTGCTTTTTCACATAGAGCACGGTGCTCACGGCGTCCACCACCAGCCACATGAGCCAATGCTCGGCGCGCTTGTGGGCCAGCGCCCACATGGCCACCATGCTCAGTGCTGTGGTGAAAGCGTCGGCCACGGGCACGGTGCTGTCGGTGAAAGAGACCAGCACCCACCAGATACCGGCCCACAACGCAGCCAGTGCCGCGGTGGCGGCAACCATCTCCTTGGGACGAATGTGCACGATGCCATTCGGGTCGTTATGGCCGGCTGCCGGTTGCTTGCCGCCACTGAGCCGCCAAATGATGTAGCCGTAGATGGCGGCCAGCACATAGTAAAATTCCAGTCCAAAGTCGGCATATAATCCCCTTGCATAGTATAGATAGCCATGGACGATGGGCATAATCACCCCCACAGCCCACAGCCAAATGTTGGCCCGGTATTGAAGCCACAGGTAGAGCAACCCGAGCACGATGCCGGCAAAGTCGATGATGCGGATCCAGTCCACTGCTGCGATTATTTTTGATAGAAACTCAGAACTTGAAAGCCACGTTCCCCATCACGTTGATGCCCGCCATGGGATAGAAGCGTGGGTCGCTGCTCAGAGTCATGGGGCCGCTCTTGTCGCCGCCCTTGTACAGGGCCGCAGTCTGCGAGTAGCCGTTACACTCGTAGCGGGTGTTGAACAGGTTGTAGAGCGTGATGCCGGCCGTGATGCTCTTGATGCCCGGCAGGTGGAAGGTGTAGTCCATTCCCAGGTGGTTCACGCAATAGGGGTCGAGCGAGTCGTCGCGGTTCTGCAGGTTGTCGAGATATTGGCGGCTCACGTATTGCGTGATCAAGCGAGCCGAAAAGCCTTTGTAATCGACGTTGATGATGCTCGAAGCCACCACGCTGGGCGAGAACGAGATGGTGGTGCTCTTGCGCTCGATGGCAGTCTGGGTCCACATGTCGTCCCAGGTGTCGGCATCGTAATCGGGCACATAACCCACATAGTTCTTGATGCGGTTTCGCGAGAAGGCGGCGTTCACATCCCATCGCAGCCATGGGGTGAATTGATAGCCGGCGGTGATTTCCACGCCCATCCGGTAGCTCGATGGCACATTCTCGACAGCAGGCTCTCCAATCTCGTTGAGCCGGCCGTTGAGCACCAGCTGGTCTTTATAGCCCATGTGGTAGAAATTGATTCCTGCCGAGAGGCGCTTTCCTGTGAAGGTGTAGCCAATCTCCCAGTCGAGGAGGCGCTCGGCGTGCGGCAGGGCTGTGAACAGGCCGTCGGTGTAGTTGTTGCGTGTGGGCTCGCGGTGGGCCACTGCCACCGATGCATAGGCACGGTTTTTCTTGTCGATCTGCCAGTTGAGGCCCGCCTTGGGGTTGAAGAAATCAAAGCGCTCGTCGATGTTCAGCACCTGCGGGTGTTCGGGTTGTGCGGTCCAGTCCCACTTGTCGTTGTTGCCGTTGATGGTGTATCCCACATGGCGGTATTGCAGGTCGGCAAAGGCACTCAGCCCCGACCAGATGGTATAGTTGGCTTTGAGATAGATGTTGAAGTCGTTCTTTTTCGCTTTGTTGCGGTAATACTCATGGTCGGGACTCAGCTGAGCCGTGTAGTTCTCCACCCACAGCACCCGGCCGTAGTGGTCGTTCACATAGTGGTTGTAGCCGCCGCCCAGCGTGGCGTTGACCTTCGTTGACGAGAAATTGAGCGCGTAGACCAGTCCGCCGAAGTTGCTGTCGAGGATTTTGCGCCTCACCAGGCTTGACTTTTTCAGCGTGCCCTCGGCCGTGACCACCGGTTCGAGACCGTATTCTTTGAGCGTGCGCGCATTTTTGTACTCCTGATAATAGCCGAAGCCGTCGGTGAAGTGTCCTGCCAGTTTCCACTTCCACTGAGTGTTGATGTTCTGCTCCCAGATGAGCTGGAAGTTGAATTGCTTGTAGATGTCCTTTTGGTCTTTATAGAAGCCGGTTGCCTTGCCGTCATGCTTGATGGCGCCATTGGGGTTGTAAGTGCGGTCGGTGCTAAGCTGCTCCCGGCTGATGCCGTCCCAGGCGTGGTAGGTGTCCTCTTTTCCGCCGAAGCTGATTAAGCGCACCGACGTTTTGTCCGAGAAATAGCCCAGTTGTGCCATGTAACCCCACAGCGCTGTGCTGGCCCGGTCGCGGTAGCCGTCGCTGCCGATGTGGCTCAACTGCGCTTCGGCCACCCAGTGGTCATGCAGCACGCCGCTGCCCACCTTCACCGTTTCCTTATTGGTGTTGAAAGAGCCGTAGCTGCCCATGAAATGCGCATAGGGTGAAGACGCGAAACGCTGGCTGCGCATGTTCACGCTGGCACCGAAAGCCGCAGCGCCGTTGGTGCTCGTGCCCACGCCGCGCTGGATTTGCACGTCGGCCAGTGCCGAGGCTATGTCGGGAAGATCCACCCAGTAAAGTGTGGCGCTCTCGGCATCGTTGAGCGGGATGTCGTTCATGGTGATGTTGATGCGTGTGTGGTCGGTGCCGCGCACGCTCATCGATGTGTAGCCCACGCCGTTGCCTGCATCGCTGGTGAGCACCAGGCCAGGTGTGCCGGCGAGTAAAAAGGGTAGGTCTTGCCCCACGTTGAGGCGTTCAATCTGTTCCTTGTCGACAATCGAGAAAGTGATGGGAGTGTTTTCGCTGGCGCGAGTGGCCACCACCTCCACACTGTCGAGCACCACCGTCATGGCGGTGTCGAGCCCTGCCGCGGTTTGCTCCGCAGCGATGTTGCCAGCGCCTAAGAGGGCCGCAACCAGTAGAAAAGTCTTGTGCATAGTTCTAATTAGTTTAGTTCTCTACGCCGGTATTACCCGGTTCAGATTCCATGGGTATGATCTCAGCCCCGCATTGCGGAGCACCCCCCAAACCAAGAATCACGGGGACAAAGTTACGAATAAGCGAGTGAAAAGCCAAGGTGAACTGAAGTTTTTTCTTTCGTTGGCGTTCTGTTTTGATGGTGTGTTCCCTTAAAATGGTGGCATTTATCTTGTTTTGGTGACCAAAATAATGTTTGTCGGTAAAATTTGTGTCAAATGATGATGTTTTTAGGATTTTTTCACTATATTTGCGTTTAGTTATCAACCAATGCTAAAAAATTATCAATATGAAGAAGAAAATTGTAATTTCGTGTGTGTGCCTGGCCGGCTTGTTCTTGCTCGGCTCATGTCAAGGTGGAAAAAATCCCGCAGCAGTTACCGACAACGAGAAAGTGAATGAAGTTGTGGAGAAGGCTAAGAAAGACTTCAAGGACATGTCGAAAGTGGAGAAATTTGAGTCGGTTCTGCAAGATAAGTACGGCCTGTCGCTAAGCGACGTGGCTCCCGATTTCTTCGATGTTGCCGACAAGGACAGCGAGTTGAACTATTTCTATGGCGAGCAGGTTCCCGGCTTCCACGCGGTGGCCGCGTTTGCCAAAAAAGACGGCTTGGAAATTTCGCAAGAAGAATATGAGGCATTTGTGCGCAAGATGTACGACGTGACCAAGGCCAAGTCGCAGGACGGCAAAAATATTGTGGGTTTTCTTGAGGCTGAGAATGCCGCCGACGCGCTGGCCGAAAAGCCCTTTGAGAAAATCAACCTCAAAGACCATATTTGGGGGCAGAAGTGGTGCTTCCGCATGAACGATGTGATTTATACCTGCGAACTGGAGTTGAAAGAGGCCAAGGGCAAAAATCCCATGCGCATCGGCATGAATCTCGACAAAACGCTGCAAAAATCGTTGGACGAGACCATGAAGGATGCCGAGAAAGCGCTCGAAGACCCCAGGGTGCAAGAAGCACTCAAGGAATTGAGTAAGTAATCAATCAAACCATAATATGCAAAAAAGAGTATTGAATGTAGTTGGCTCGGTGTTGATGGGCCTTGTGTGTCTCACTATGGCAGTGGCTTGTGAGGGCAGGAAATCCAAGCCGGCCCGTGATGTGCGACCGTACGTTGAGGACCGCATCGGCATCGACGCGATGAAAAGTCGCGGTTACGCTGTCAAACTCAAGGTTGAGGACAGTCTCATCGTCGTTTACTCGCGCAAGGGGCGAAATGTTCGACTCGACAAGTTCTCGGGCCAAGACCACACGGTGCTGCTTTTTGCGCCGGGCGGCGGCCTGCGCAACGAGTGGGTTTACGCCGCCGGCAAGGGGTGGCACAAGGACGAATACCGCACCGAGCAAAGCATCAACAACTTTTTTGCCGAAATCATCACCGACCAAGCCGACGTGTGCCTACGGCACGGTTATGAGCCTGCGGGAACAACCACCGTCTGCGACAAGCTGTGCGCTGTGTACAAGGGCGTTTTCATGGCTGATGCAGGTGAAAAGGCAGGTGCCGTGCGCAGCCCGCTCATGCGCGACAGCGTGGCGGGGGAGTTCGCCGTGTGGAACGGCCTGACGCTATACCTCAAATGCGATGGCCGGGTGATGAGCGAGTGCCTGGATGTGAAGGTGGGCGTGCCCGATGATGCCTTCACGCAGACCCTCGACGTGACATGGATGGAATGAGATAATCGTTATAGTTATAAACCCTCAACACATTAAATTATGGAAGAGAACAAACCGCAAGAAGAGAGCTTGGAGCAGAAGTTGCAGAACATCAACGAAACTCCCGACACCACCAAGGACTACGACAAGCAGGACATTGAGAAAAACAAGGTGATGGCAATCTTGGCCTACTTTGGCATTCTGGTGCTCGTGCCCATCTTTGGTGCCAAAGATTCCAAATTTGCCCGTTTCCACGCCAACCAGGGATTGATTCTGTTCATTATCATGCTGGTGCTGTGGGTGCTGGGACAGATTTGCCTCGCCATCTCCCTGAAGTTCTATGCCATTATGAGCGTGCTGTTCATGATTTGCTATCTGGTGCTGGCTGTGCTGGCCATCATGGGCATCATCAATGCCGCCAGTGGCAAGGCCAAGGAACTTCCCCTGGTGGGCAAGTACAGAATCTTAAAGTAAATCCATTCAGGTTCTGAACCGAAAATGAAACGTGGGGCATGGTGCCGGTGGGTGCCATGCCCCATGTGACTTATGCGTGGTGACCGGCGGCCTGGAAGTGGTCGAAGTGATGGAGCGACCAGGCGATGAGTTCTCCCAAAATCGGCATCAGGCTGCGCCCCGTGTCGGTGAGTGCGTATTCCACTCTGGGTGGCACTTCGGGATAGATGGTGCGGGCAATCAGCCCGTAGGTTTCCAAATGCTTGAGCGTGTCGGCCAGCACTTTCGAAGAAATGTCGGGGATGGCGCGCCCGATGGCGTTGAACCGTGTGGCTTCGTTCTCGGCCAGCACACACAGAATCAGGATTGGCCACTTGCCCGAGAAGTGAGCCAGCACGTTTCTGATGGGGCACTCGTCGATGCGAGTGTATTTTTTTAGATTTTCTTTTATCGGCAATGTGTTCATTTTCAATAATAGTTACCTTCGGGTAAGTGCGTCACTTTTGTGTAACCTCTTGTGGAATGGGAAAAAGTGATGTACCTTTGTGGTGTAAAAAATAAAGTGAGTTACCTGCGCAAAGTTACTAACAATTTTTAAGCAATACAAATCATGAGTGAATTGAAAGTTTTGAACAGCGGTGAGAAATTCGCCCACACCTCGGTTGGCACATTGCACAACTTTGAAGGAAAGCAGTTTGTGAAAGACGTGATAGGCAGCACTTCGTGTGAGGTGTCGTTCGGGACACTTCCCACCGGAGCCGAAGTGCCGTTTTTCCACAGCCACCGGTTGAACGAGGAGACCTACATTGTGCTCACCGGTGCAGGACGGTTTCAGGTGGATGACGACGCGTTCGACATTGCCGAAGGCTCGGTAGTGCGCGTGGCCACCGGCTCTGACCGCAACATCAAGTGCACCTCGGCCCAGCCCATGACTTACATCTGCATCCAGGCCAAAGAAGGGTCGCTGGGCGACTACACGCAGACAGATGCCGACATCACCGAGCACGAGAACAAGATGTAACATCTTCGGGCGCCGCCCCGGTCGTCGAGCCTGCGCCGGCGCATTGTGGTGCAGGAACATGGCAACAGCCGTTGCCGCCACAATAAAGATGGCGGCAACGGCTGTTATTCTTTCGTCGGTAGTACGGTGGTCGTGCTGGTTTACCGCACCTGCAGGATGAGCTCTTGTTTCAAGCCGGTGGCGTTGTCGCGCACGGTGAGCTTGGCCGGTCCTGCTTTCTTGCCTGCTTGAACCACCACCACCAGTTTGCCGTGGAAGAGTTTCATGGTGGGCTGAGTGAATGGTTCGAGCGAGGTGGCGTCGCCATTGCAGGCAGCCTTGTAGCTGGCTGCGCCGGTCACATCGAAGGTCAGCTGGTTGGCGGCGTCGGGAATCAGCGTTCCGTTATTGTCCACGAGGCTCACAGCGACAAAGGCCAGGTCGGTCCCGTTGGCGGCAAGGGTGGTGCGTTCGGCCTCAAGCATCAGTCTTGCCGGCTTGCCGGCGGTGCGCAGCGTCTTCTCCATGGCCGGCTTGCCATTGCTGTCGTAGGCCACAACGCGCAATTCTCCCGGCTCGTAGCGCACGTCGCGCCAGCGCAGGCGGTAGCGGTCAAGGCGCGATGCCGGGTCTTTGGCGATGCGCCCCTGGCTCTTGCCGTTGACAAAGAGCTCGGCGCTGGGATAGTCGGTGTAGCAGTACACCGGTGTCACCTGCCCTTCGCGGCCGGGCCATGTCCAGTGTGGCAGCAAGTGCAGGGTGTGGTTGGTTTTGTTCCAGTGGCTGCGGTAGAGCCAATAGCGGTCTTTGGGTAGGCCGGCCAGGTCAACGATGCCGAAGTAGCTGCTCCGAGAGGGCCAGAATTCGTCGTAGGGGGTGGGCTCGCCCAGATAGTCGAAGCCCGTCCAGACAAACTCGCCGATGACACCCGGCATGTCGTCCTGCAGTCGCCAGTCGTCATCGGGCAGGTTGCTCCACCAGCAGTACTCCACATCGTAGCTTGAGCACTGCCCGTCGGGCCAGGCTTTATTGGTGGCCACGGTGTCGGGGAACACGTAGTGGCCGCGGGTGCTCACTGTCGAAGCCGTCTCGCTGCCCAGCAAGATGCCCTGCGGCAGCTTGGGGAACGTTTCCTGGTAACGATGCACACGGTAGTTATAGCCCGGTACGTCGGCCTGCATGGCAAATCCGCTGGCGATGTCGGCATCGGGGTTGTCCATGCCGCAGGTCACGGGGCGTGTGCTGTCGATGCTGTGGCACAGGTCGACCAGCGCGCGATAGCGCTCGGCGCCCACGGGCTTCCACTGCTCGGGAATTTCATTGCCCACACTCCACATCACGATGCTGGGATGGTTGCGGTGGTGACGGATGAGATTGGTGATGTCGCGCTGCCACCAGTCGTTCCACAGGCGGTTATATCCGTTTTTCACTTTCGGCTCGGCCCATGCGTCGAAACTTTCGGCCATGACCATGAGGCCCAGCGAGTCGCACAATTCCATCATGGCAGTGGATGGCATGTTGTGCGAGGTGCGGATGGCATTGGCTCCCATCTGCTGCATCAGTTGGAGCTGGCGCAGCACTGCCACGCGGTTCTCGGCGGCGCCCAGTGGTCCCAAGTCGTGGTGCAGGCACACGCCGCGCAACTTCACCGGCCGGCCGTTGATGGCGAAACCTCCGCATTGCGGTCCCCACTCCACGGTGCGCAGGCCGATGCGTGTGCACTGCGTGTCGATGGCTTTCCCGTTGTGCACGAGGGTCACCTTGAGCGTGTAAAGATTTGGTTGCTCGGGACTCCACAACTTGAACGCTGGCGGCACGTTGAAATGCATCGACACATTGTCGTTGTCGGTCATCTTGACAACAATGTGGGGTGACGACTTGGCGTCGCTGGCGCCATCGAGGTCGAAGTGCAGGGCGTAGTTGCCGTCATCGCCCAGCGGGCGCACCACCTGCTGACTCACGTCGAGGGTGACTTTGCCGTCGGGCCCGATGCGGGTGGCCGTGGCCAGGCCCCATGTGTCGAGGTGGGCCTGCTGCGGGGTGAGCACCAGTTTCACCGGCCTGTAGATGCCCCCTCCGGGATACCAACGGTTGCTTTCCTCCAGATTGTTGAGACGAACTTCCAGCGTATTGGGCGACCCGTCGCGCTTGACCAGTGGCGTGGCATCGACGATGAAAGCATTGTAGCCGTAGGCCCAATTGCCTGCCAGCTGGCCGTTGACGTAGACATGCGCATCGGCCATGGCACCGTCGAAGACCAGTTCGGCATGACTGTAACCCTCGGGCATCGAGAAAGTGTTGCGATACACGCCTCGTCCAATCCAGGGGAGCGAGCCGCTTCGCCCGGAATGCTCGGTGGCCACATCCTCGCCGTTTTCTTTGATGGCTACCACTTGCAAGTCCCATTTTTTGTCAAACGGGCCGTCGATGGCCCAGTCGTGTGGCACGGTCACTTGCTGCCATGTGGCCTCGTCGCGGCTGAATTGCCACCCTTCGGTCAGGTTCACTTCATGACGAACGGGTGCGGCCGTTGCGGCGAGCGCGCACAGCAGGACACCCATGGAAAAATTTAGTCTCATACAAATATTCTCTTTTTAATTGATTAGTCGTTATCGGGTTCTTCGGCTTTGTCGTTGGCTTTCTCAATGGTGACTGAGGTATGGGTGAATCCGTAATTGTCGCCCCGTGGGAGCAGGAAGTCGATGCGTTTGTGCATGCGCCGTCCCATTTTGTCCTTCACAATCCAGAGCCCGTTAAGCTTGGGCACGCTTTCGCAGGTCACCTCGATGGTGTCGCCCAGCCTGAATCCATAGCGGCTGAACATGTCGGGCGACAGTGCCACCCAGCGGATTTCATAGTTTTTCAATTTTCCATTGTCGATACGGTCGCCGCTGGCGGTAACCCATCCCGCACCGCCCATCCCCGGGTGGTACTTTGTGGCGCGAAGCGTGTGCTTTTGGCCCATGGCCGTGAGCGCCACGATGGCCGCAATGGCCAGTAAAATGGTCCTCATAGTCATTAGTTTTGGTGAATAGCAACTACAAAGTTACGAAAAAACGAGAGCAGAACAAAAGAATTTATTCTTTTTTATGCCGAGTGTAGTAACTTCGGCGTAGCCAACGTTACAAAAAAAACTTGAATGGCAAAAATGCAGGGTGGCCTGCCGGGATGCGTCAGGAGTTTTTCTTGTAGCTGTGCACGGCCCACGCGGCCATGACGCTGCCAATGGCCAGCAATGCCCCTGCCTGGTGGGCTATGCTGTGCCAAGTGCCCCCGCGAACAAACACCGTGCGGATGGCATCGATGAAGTAGTGCATGGGGTTGACGTAGGTGGTGAGGTAGGCCCACTGGGGCATGGAGCGGGTGGGGGTGAACAGGCCGCTGAGTAACAGCATCGACACGACAAAGAACCACATCACGAAGATGGCCTGCTGCATGGTGTCGCTATAGTTGGAGATAATCAGGCCGAAACTGCTCCAAAACAGTGCCAGCAGCATCACCAGCACATAGACCCAGGCCACGCTTCCCCGGCAAGTGATGCCATAGATGCCCCATGCCAGAAGCAGGCACACGGTGATGACAAACAACGCTATGATCCAGTAAGGAATCAGTTTGGCCAGAATGAAAGCCCACTTGCTCACCGGCGTGACGTTGATTTGCTCGATGGTGCCGGCCTCCTTCTCGCCCACGATGTTGAGGGCCGGCAGGAAGCCGCACATGAGCATGATGACAATGGCAAACAGGGCCGGAATCATAAACAATTTGTAGTCCTGATGCTTATTGTAGAGATTGAGCTGTGCCACCACCGCGGCATGGTGGGGGGCCGGCAGCGAGCCGGTGACGATTTGTGACAGATAGGCACTGCCCATGGCTCCCTTGGTGCCGTTGACGGCATTGGCGGCGATGAGGACCTGCGGCACGCGCTGCTGGGCCAGCTGCTTGCTGTAGTGCCTGGGAATCACCAGCACCACGTCGGCCTTGCTGGTTTCCACATCGTGCAGAGCGTGGGCGTAGGTGGGCTTGAGGCCGCCGAAGATGAAATAGTTGCTGGCCTCGATGCTGTGCACAAGCCGTTGCGATTGCGTGGTGCGGTCGTTGTCCACCACATCCACCACCACGTTTTTCACCTCCATATTCATGATCCACGGCAGCACGCACATCACCACGATGGGAAATGCTACGATGAGCCGCGGCAGGAATGCGTTGCGCTTGATTTGCAGGAATTCTTTTTGTATGAGATACTTCAGTGTCATGGCTAGGGCGGTTTATTCAAGACGCTTGTTAAATTTCAGCAGTGCCACGGCCAGCAACGCGGCCGTCATGCCGGCAAGAATGGTTACCTCGCGAGCCACCTGCTCCACGCCCACACCCATAATCATGAGCTTGCGCATGGCCTGGATGTAGTAGCGTGGCGGAATCACCGCCGACACCCACTGCAGCACGCGCGGCATCGACTCGACCGGGAACAGCATGCCCGAAAGCATGACGATGGGCATGAGCAGCACCATGGCCGAGAGCAGCAGAGCCACAAGCTGGGTGCGCGCCACATTGCTGATGATGAGCCCCAGCGACAGCGCCAGCACGATGTAGAGCACCGAAATGGCCACTATCCACACCAGCGAGCCCTGCAGCGGCACCAGCAGCACATAGCGGGCCATGAGCAGGATACACGCCAAGATGGCCACAGCCAGCAGCAAGTAGGGCACGGCTTTTGCTGCGATAATCATCAGCGGCTTGACCGGCGACACCAGCAGCACCTCCATGGTGCCCTTCTCCTTCTCGCGCACGATGGAGATACTGGTCATCATGGCGCAGATGAGCATAAGTAGCATGCCCATGATGGCCGGCACAAAGTTGTAGGCCGACTTCATCTGCGGGTTATAGAGCATCTTCATGTTCACCGCCGCGGCATCGGGGTTGGCGATGGTCTGGAGTGCATAGGTGGTCCATTGCTGGGCCATGTTGGGGTCGCTGCCATCGACCATGAATTGCACGCTCGAGCCCTTCGATGCGAAGTCGGGTGCGAAGACGATGGCCAGGTCGGCTTTCTGGTTGCGGATGAGTCGCTCGGCATCGGCCGGCGTGGGCGCTGAGGCGGTAATGATGAAGTAGGGTGATGCGGCCAGCCGGTCGACGGCCTGCTGAGTGCGGTGGTCGATGGACGAGGTGACCACCACGGTGCGCACATTGCGCACATCGGTGGTGATGGCAAAGCCGAACAGCAGCATCAGCACCACCGGCATGCCGAAGAGGATGAGCATGGTGCGGCGGTCGCGCACGATGTGGCGTGCTTCCTTGATGACGAAACTCATAAACTGCTTCATGGTGCCTAATCGCTTGAGCGTGTGGCCTGACGCGCCAAGTGGGTGAACACATGGTCCATGTCGGGCTGGTTAAATTCTTGTTTGAGCTCGGCCGGTGTGCCCATGGCCTTGATTTTACCGTCGACCATGATGGAGATACGGTCGCAGTATTCGGCCTCGTCCATGTAGTGGGTGGTGACAAACACCGTGATGCCGCGTGCCGCCGCATCGTAGATGAGTTCCCAGAACTGACGCCGAGTGGCGGGGTCAACCCCGCCGGTTGGCTCGTCGAGAAACACAATGTCGGGCTCATGGAAAATCGATACCGAGAAAGCCAGTTTCTGCTTCCATCCCAGCGGCAGCGATGCCACCAGATGGTGCTTGTGGGCGGCAAAGTCCAGTTTTTCGAGCAACTCGTCGGTCTTGCGTTCAATGTCGTCATCGCTCATGCCGTAGATGCCGGCAAAGAGCCTGATGTTCTCGGCCACCGTCAGGTCGTCGTAGAGCGAGAACCGCTGGCTCATGTAGCCGATGTGCCGCTTGATTTGCTCGTGCTCGGTGCGGATGTCAAAGCCTGCTACCCGGCCGGTGCCGCCGGTGGGCTGGTTGAGGCCGGTGAGCATGTGCATGGCAGTGGTCTTGCCGGCTCCGTTGGCCCCCAAGAAACCGAAAATCTCTCCGCGACGCACGGCGAAGCTGATGTCGTCCACAGCGTGGAAGTCGCCGAAGGCTTTGACCAAATGCTCCACTTCGATGACATTGTCGGAAGCAATTTCGCCGTTGCCCGAATGATTGATGCCCGGCGGATTGAAAACGCTGGCAAAGCGTTCCAGAATGTGGGCCGGTGTGCCTACGCCTTGCAAGCGTCCCTGGTCGAGAAATGCCACCCGCTCGCAGCATCGCACCTCGTCGAGGTAGGGTGTCGATGCCACGATGGTGATGCCGTGCTCCTTGAGCGAGAGCAGCATTTGCCACAGTTCTTTTCGGCTCACGGGGTCGACGCCGGTGGTGGGTTCGTCGAGCAGCAGCACGCTGGGCTTGTGCACCAGGGCGCACGAGAGTGCCAGCTTCTGTTTCATGCCGCCCGACAGTGCTCCCGCCTTGCGGTTGCGGAAGCGCTCAATTTGCGAATAAATGGCGCGGATGGTGTCGTAGCCCTCGTCGATGGTGGTTCCGAAAAGGGTGGCGAAAAATTCGAGATTTTCCTGCACCGTGAGGTCTTGATAAAGCGAGAACCGCCCCGGCATGTAGCCGATGCACCGTCGCACCTTGTCCATCTGGCTCACCACATCGTAGCCGTCGACTGTGGCGCTGCCAGTGTCGGGCAAGAGCAGCGTGCACAAGAGCCTGTAGAGGGTGGTCTTGCCGGCTCCGTCGGGCCCGATGAGGCCGAACACCTCGCCGCGTTCGACGTCGAACGAAACCCGGTGAAGTGCCGTCACGGGTCCGTAGGATTTCGACAAGTCCTTGATTTCGATGCAGTTCATGGCTCGCCCCCCCCGCGTCTCAGAGTTTCACTTTTCCGTACATGCCCATCTTGATGCCCCCGTCGGTGTTGGCAACGGCAATCTTCACGGCGTAGACCAGGTCGGCCCGCTCGTCTTCGGTGACAATGGTTTTCGGTGTAAATTCCGACTTGGGCGAAATCCATGTCACGGTGCCGTCGTAGGTCTGCCCCTGGTTGTTGCCGTAGTCGGTCATCACCTTCACCTTCTGGCCCACGCGCACTTGTTGCAGCTGTGCCGAGGTGACGTAGGCCCGCAGGGTCATCTGGCGCGTGTCGGCCATCTTGAACAGCGGTTTTCCTGTGGTCACAAATTCGCCCTGCTCCACATATTTCTCAATCACAGTGCCTCCGATGGGCGCCAGCACCTGCGCATTGGCAATCTGGTCGTCGATTTGGGCTTGCTGCACGTTGATGCCCTCGATTTGGGCGTTGATGCTCTGCCCCTGCTCGGCCAGGCTGGCATTGTTGCTGCGCACTTGCTCTTGCGTGGCAGCCAGCTGGCGCTCGTGTACCGCAATTTGATAGTTGATGTCGTCGAGCTGTTTTTTAGGCACAGCGCCGTCGGCCACGAGCTCGCGGTAGCGGGTCTGCTCGCGCCGGGTGTTGGCAATCTGCTGGCGCAGGCCGGCCACCTGCTTGTCGAGGTCGAGCTGGCGGCTGGTGGTGGCTCCACGGGATGCGGCGAGTTGTTTTTTGGTGCTTTCGAGCTGGGTGCGCTGCAAGCGCAGCTGCGTGTCATCGATTTGCCCCACCTGTGCGTTGGCGGCGACTTCTTGTCCCTCGGTCACAAGAAACTGCTGCAACTGGCCGGTGGCTTTGGCCGCAATGGTGACTTCGGTGGCCTCAAAGGTGCCGGTGGCGTCGTGCTGCTGTTCTTTCTTGGAACACCCCGTGAGCAATAGCATCATGGCCGCGAAAGCGCACAGAGACTTGAAGAATGATGGATTTTTCATATTGTGGTTCATTGGTTGGTCGTGTATTTGAGGTCGTAAATCTGTTTGAGCATCTCAATTTGGTGGATGGATTGCTTCACGCGGGCAGCGTTTTCGGCGTTGATTTCCTTGATGAGCTCGTTCACGTCGATGATGCCGTGGCTGAGTTTCGACTCGGCCGCATGGCGCACCGAGGCGCGCAGCCGAATGATTTCGTTGTCGGCCTCGACCATGGTGCGCAGCCGCTCGATGTCGTCGGTTTGTTGTTGTTGCTGCAGCCGGTTGTTGAACAGAAACACATCGCGGCTGTTTTCGGCCTGGAGGCGTTGCAGTTGCAGCTTGGCTTTGTCGTTTCGTCGGGTATAGAGCGCGCCGATGTTCCATGTGAGCCGTGCTCCCACCAGGCCGTTGAGCGTCCAGCGGTGGCGCATCATGTCGTCAAACATGTTGAGTCCCGGATAGCCATAATAGCCCTGCGCAAAAAGGCTGAGCCGTGGGCGCAAAGCGGTGTCAAGCATGCGCTCTTGTGCGTCGGCCAGCCGCAGTTGCGCGTCGGCCAGCCGCAATTCGGGCCGTTGATTGAGCTGCGGGTCGGTTTGGGTGACTGCCGGTTTGACCACACTGTCCACCTCGATGCCGCAAAATGCACTCAGCAGGCGTGCCAGTGTGGCCCGCTGTGCCGATAAGTCGGTGGTTTGCTGCTCGGTGGTGAGTCGCTCGGCCCGGACGGTGTTGTAATCACATTCGGCGGCCACTCCGCGCTTGTAGAGCGACTGCAGTTTTTTCTCGTTGGCGGCAAGCAGCGTCTGCAGGTCGCGGTTCAGAGCCAGCTGCTCATCGAGCAGCAGCAATGCGAAGTAGAGTTCGTTGACACGCTGCCGCACAGCGTAGAGGCCTACGTCGGTCTGCGCCTGCTGCACATCGGCCTGGCGCCGTGCTATCTCCTGCTGCCGGGCGATGCTGCCGCCGTCGTAAAGCATCTGGTTCACGTCGATGCCGATGCGGTATTGGTCTTTCTTGATTCCTTTCAAGTCCACCCCCATCTGCTGCAAGAGCGCCTGCATTTGCTCGGGCCAGGCAGTGACGCGGCTTTGCAGGGTGGCTTGTGCCGTGGCTGTGACCTGCGGCAACCAGCCGCGCCCGATGTTGGCCACGGTGAGCTCGGCGGTGCTGCCTATGAGGTCGTACTGCCTGATGAGCGGGTAGTTTTGCTCGGCGGCCTGCTGGCACTGCTGCAGCGTGGTGTGTGCGTAGCCCGTCAGGGTCAAGAGTGCCGAGGCAACCAGAAAAGCTATTTTTTTCATTTGACAGCGATTGGTTTGGTTTTCATGTCGCAAAGTTACATTATTTTGAGAGTGGGTGTGTTATCCGTAAGGATGAATAAATGTTCTTTTTGTTCGAAAATTTGCTATTCGGTGCAATATTTATCTTTTTTGCGTTATCTTTGTGTCGGATATAGCGTAAATTCAATCATGAAACGGATGCAGACATTCTCATTGGCCGACCTCAAGCCATTGCTTGATGGTTTTGACGAACAAATGGCCAATCATTTCATCACGCAGAATCTGGCTGTGGCGCGGCACATGAAGGTGTCGCTGCTCAAAAGCACCCTGACAAGCGGGCCCATGCTGATGCCCGAAATGCGTATCATTGTTCTCAAGGAAGGCCATACCGACCCGGTGGTGAACATGGTGCAGCGTCATTATGTGGCCGGTGACCTGATGTTTATTGCCGGGCGGAGCATTGTGCAGTTCGACTCGTTGCCCGAGCAAGTGATGGGCCTCGGGCTGTCGATGACCGATGAATTATTCGGGCTGGCAGTGGGCAACCACATTCCCAAGGCATTCGACGGACACTTGCGCGACTTCTGTGTGCATCTTGACGACGAACAACTCCAGTTGATTGATGAACTTCATCGCCTGATTTATGTCACCACCACACTCCCCGAGCCCAGCCTGCCCACCACACTGCATCTGATAGGGGCCCTGCTGTGGAACGTGAACCACTTGTGGCAGCGCCAGGAGGCAGAATTGCGCACGGTCGCGTCGCGTGAGCAACAGCTGCTGGCCGAATTCTTGCAGCTGGTGAGCAACCATGCCCATGAGCAGCACACCATCGACTATTATGCAGGGCGGCTGTGCCTCACTCCGCGCTACATGGGCACCATCGTGAAGCGGGTGAGCGGGCACACCGCCAAGCACTGGATTGACGAGGCGCTTGTGACGCGCTGCAAGGCCGAATTGCTGCACACAACCAAGCAAGTGGTGCAGGTGAGTGAAGAGATGAACTTCCCCAATCCCAGTTTTTTCAGCAAGTTTTTCAAGCGCATGACCGGCGTCACTCCGGCTCAGTACAGGAAAGACAACGGTGTCGTGCAGCCGCCGTTGTGAGCCTGTTGAAACGCCATAAGATTGTTTTTCTCACGATAGTTTCGTAATTTTGCGCCATGAAATTTGTTGTATATGCCATCTTGTTGTGCTGGCTGTGCCTGCTGGGCTCGTGCAAGGGTTCGGGGGTGTCGAGCCGGGAAGTGTCGAATGATTCGGTCATCACGCAGGCCCGCCTGCTCACGATGGAGCGCGCCGAGCACTATACGCTGGTCACCGTGAAAAATCCGTGGCGCGCCGGCGAGGTGCTTCACCGTTATGTGCTGGTGCCGGCCGACTCGCTGTTGCCCGGCAATCTGCCCGAGGGCACGGTAGTGCGCACCCCGGTGCGCCGCGCGCTGGTTTATTCCAGTGTTCATACTGCGCTGATGAAGGAACTGGGCCGTTTCGACGCGCTGGCCGGAGTCACCGACGCGCAGTATTTCACCGATGCCGAGGTGGTGAACGGCCTGCGGAACGGCACCATAGCCGACTGCGGCTCGTCGATGGGCCCAACGGTGGAGAAAGTGATTGAGATGTCGCCCGATGCCATCCTGCTCTCGCCATACCAAGACGCCACCTATGGGCAAATCACCAAACTCGACATCCCCATCATCGAGTGTGCCGACTATATGGAGTTCACACCGCTGGGGCGTGCCGAGTGGATTAAATTCTATGGCGAATTGCTGGGCCGCCGGGCCATGGCCGACAGCATTTATCGGGCCGTGGAAAAAGCGTATTGTGAGATTCGGCAGTCGTGTAGCCGTCAGTCGCCGTCGAAGCGCACCAAGGTGCTCACCGAGATGGTGCTCAGCGGCGTGTGGAACGTGCCCGGGGGGCAAAGCTATATGTCGCAGATGATACAGGATGCCGGCGGCTTATATCCGTGGGCCGATGAGCCGTCGACGGGTTCTCTCAATCTTGACTTCAACCAAGTGCTTGCCGTGGCCCAGGATGCCGATGTGTGGCTCATCAAGTCGTTTTTCATCCATTCGCTGGCCGACCTCAAGGGCGCTTATTCACTCAACGACCAGTTTAAGGCATTCCAGCGCCACCAAGTGTACGTTTGCGACACCAATGAATCGCATCTGTTCGAGCGCTTTCCGTTCCACCCCGAAGTGCTTCTTCAGGAATATGCCGATATATTTGCGCACCGCACCCAGAATCTGCAATTTTTCAAACCCACCAACTAACTCGCAATGGACCGAAGACGTTACCTCATCGTGATGACACTTCTGGGAGGCGCATTGTTGCTGCTGGCCGCAGCGTGCCTGCTGCTGGGGTCGGTGAAAATCCCGGCCCGTTCGGTCATCGACATACTCATGGGCCACGGCAGCGAAAACCGCGCCTGGGAAATCATCGTGCTGCAGTCGCGCCTGCCCATGATAGCCACGGCCGCACTGGCCGGCGCGGCATTGTCGGTGTCGGGATTGCTGCTTCAGACCACTTTCAACAATCCGCTGGCCGGGCCTTCAATACTGGGCGTTTCGACCGGTGCCGGACTGGGCGTGGCCATCATCATGCTCGCCACGGGCGGAACCGTGGGCAGCATGTTCGGGCAGACGGTGGGCAGCTACGTGGCTACATTGCTGGGCGCGCTGGCCGGTGCCGGGGTGGTGCTGGCGGTGCTCATCGGCATGTCGGCCATCGTGAAAAGCAGCACCATGCTGCTGATTGTGGGCATTTTGGTCAGCTATCTGGCCTCGAGTGTGATTTCGTTGTTGAATTCGCAGGCCACCGAGGAAGGCATCCACAACTACGTGGCATGGGGCTTCGGCACCTTCTCGGGCGTGAGCGTCGAGCAGATGCCCGTGTATGCGGCCATCATCGTGCTGGCGCTCATGGGGGCGGCGCTCATGGTGAAGCCGCTCAACGCCCTGCTGCTGGGGACCCGTTATGCCGAGAATCTGGGTGTAAACACCCACCGCACCCGCAACCTGCTGCTGCTCATCACCGGTGTGCTCACTGCCGTGGTGACCGCGTTTTGCGGCCCCATCGGCTTCGTGGGCCTTGTGGTGCCCCACATTGCCCGCCTCACGCTTAACACCAGCAACCATACCCGCTTGCTGCCCGCCACCATGCTTTGTGGGGCGGTGACAGCTCTGCTGTGCTCCTTGCTGAGCGTCGTGGGCCAGCATGGCATTATTCCCATCAATGCCATCACACCCATCATCGGTGTGCCCATCATCTTATATATTATCGTGAACCGTCGAAAAATTCAATATTTCAACTGACCATCATGGCACTTCTCACCACTCAAGACTTGGCTGTGGGCTACCGGGCCGGAAAGCGGACCACCACATTGCTCAGCGGACTCAATCTGACGCTTGCCGCCGGGCGGCTGGTGGCACTGCTGGGGCAGAACGGCGCCGGAAAGTCGACCCTGCTGCGCGCCATCACCTGTGCCACGCGGCCATTGGCCGGCAGCATACGGGTCGACGGCAAGGATGTGCAGACCATGACCCAGACCGAACGCTCGCGCTTGATAGGACTGGTGTCGACCGACCGCATCCAGGCCGGTGGACTCACCGTGACCGAGCTGGTGGCGCTGGGCCGTCAGCCCCACACAGGATTTCTGGGACGATTGTCGGGCGATGACCGCGAAATGGTGGTGCAGGCCATTGCGCGGGTAGGAATGACCCACAAGGCCCATGAGCACATGGCCGGATTGAGCGACGGCGAGCGCCAGAAAGTGATGATTGCCCGCGCCCTGGCCCAGGCCACCCCCATCATTGTGCTCGACGAGCCCACCGCTTTCTTGGACGTGGCCAGCCGTATTGAGACGATGCAGTTGCTCAGCTCGCTGGCCCATGAGCAAGGCAAGGCCGTGCTGCTCAGCAGTCACGATGTGTCGCAATCGCTGCTCATGGCCGACGACCTGTGGCTTATCACCGCCACCCGGCAAGTGGTGACCGGCACCACCGAGCAGATTCTCGACTCCGACGTGATGAATCGCCTGTTCACGTCGCAGGCCATCAAATTCAACCGCCAGATTCTGGATTATCAATCAGTATCATAACATCCACACTAACCATGTCGCAACAATTTCGCATCGTTTTCGAGTATGAGACCGAGGATACGGCAATGTCCGATGTGCTTCTGTTCGCCGACCGACGGCAAGCTCAGGAAAAATTTGACGAGCTGCGCAGTCAGCTCATTCTTGCCATCGACCCCACATCATGCCAAGTGACCGACGAGCCCGACCTCTACGGTGTGATAGACCGTGAAAACGAGGCTTACGGCTTTGTGCGTCTCGATGCACTCACCGAGTAAACCGCCGCACAGGAGACGACATAAAAAACTGCGCAGAAAACCCCGGGAATCAAGGTTTCTGCGCAGTTTTGGCAGTTTCTAATCGTTCACGGGCTCACTTGGCCTTGACCGTGATGGTGGTGCCGGCGCTGTGGGCCGTGATTTGCGGTGCGTACTGGCATTGCGCTGTGGCGATGCCGGCGCTGAATTTTCCAGGAGCCATGACATACACATCGTAGGTGATGACGTGGGTGCCCTTCTGCAGGTCGCTGAAGAACAGGTTGGTGCGTGAGTCTTTGGTCTCCAGGTAGTACCACGACCAGTCGGCATGGCGGTACCCCGACAGCTGGTCGACCGGCTCGAAGCATGCTCCACGCTCGTCGGCCACGGTCACAAAGTCGAGGTCCTTGGCATTCTTGATGATCAGGCGCACCTGCACCTTGTCGCCCACCCGCAGGTCGCCGGCCGGCAGCAGCTTGCCATCCGCGCCGTAAACCTGGTATTGCTTCTCGATGGACAGTTCGTCGATGGCGGCAGCTTCCAGTTGGCTCATTTGGCCGGTGTACTGCGTATAGACGGCACCCCAGGCCGGGCTGTTGTCGTCGCGGTCGATAACCACGCTTCCCATCGCGGAAGCCGGGATGGTCTTGCGGAAATAGCCCAGATAGCCGTCGAGCTCGTCGAGAACCACCTGCTCTCCTGCCACGCTGATGACGGGTTGTGCTTTCGGTCCCAGCCATTGGCTTCCTGTGGTGAGGATGGCCCGCACAGCATCGGCAGCGAGCGAGCGGCTTCCCCAGTCGTTGCTTTGCTTCATGAGCAAAATCCACTTGCGCACGGCATCAATCTCGTCCTGACGCGGGTCGCACTCGTTCATGGCCTGCAGGATGGTGCTGGTGATGGCCACCTTGTCGAAGTAGCGCCAGCCCACTTGCAGATTGTCCCAGTACATGCCCAGATTGGGCTTGGTGATGGAGAACTGGCGTACCGACTCCACGATGTTGCGTGCCGTCTTTTGATAGCCGTTGCGGTTGAGTGTCATGGCGTAGAACGCTTTCTCACCCAGCGAGAGCCCTTTGTTCCAGTTCTTGTTCATGTGCTTGAGTGCACGTGTGAAGAGTTTCTTGCTGTCGCTCTTCATGGGCACGTCGCTCCAAAGAGTGCGCACATACACATAGCTCGAGAAGCCCGAATAGTCCTTCTTGTTTTCGCGCTCTTTGTAGATGCGCAGGTACTCGGCATCGAAGTAGGGCAGAGCCCGCTGCACCATCTCGGTGATGCGGCTGTCGTCGGGGGCGTAGCCCATTTGGCGGATTTCGCCCAGCAGTTCCAGCACTGTGCTGGTGGTGTACAGGCTCGACACGCATCCCGGGTAGCGGAACCACGTCCAGCCACCGTCGGCCATCTGCAGCGATTGCAGCTTCTCGACAATGGCATTGCGCTGCTTGGCCGTGACGACGGGGTCGAACAGTTCACCCAGCCTCGACATGCGCAGCGTCTGGCGGTCGGCCTCACGCAGCCAGGGCGAAGCCAGCAGCGTGCCGATTTTCAAATCCTTATTGCGTGCCAGCATCGACACCAGGGTGGAGTCTTGGCTATTGGCCAGCCAGTGGTCGATGGCTTGGCGGATGCGTGGATTGCTCTTGGCCACGCCGCCTGCCACATCCAGGGCAAACAGGCTGTGCACCAGCGAGGTCGTGATCTCCAGATTGTCGTCGAAGATGGTGGGAAGAGCCGTGACGCAGTACCAAGTGGGGTTGTCACAGTATTCCAGCGTGACGCGTGCGTCGGCCGGGAAATGGGGCAGCGGGGCCTCGAAGTGCGGCGTTCCGGCGTCGATGTAGAACGGCTGGGTCTCAATCACCGGTTGTGTGGCCGGCAGCACCGGAACCATCACTTGCTCCCCGTCGCCAAACTCCTTGTTGGCGGCCTTGATTCGGAATCCCACCCAGGGCAGGTCGGCCGGCACGTTCCAGTCGATGCTCACCGCCTCGGTGCCCTTGGGTGCCAGCGAGCCGCTGAGCTTGCGCGTGGCCAGCACTTGGCCAGTGCGCGGGTTGAACAGTTCAATCGAGGCATCGTAGCCGGTGGAAGCGTCGGTGGCGTTCATCACGCTGGCGGCGAGCGTCACCACATCGCCGTTTCGCACAAAGCGCGGCATGTTGGCACGCACCATGATGGGCTTCTGCGTGAGTACTTCGCGTTGCACCACATCGGTTCTCACGAGCCGGTCCCAGGCCAAGGCTTGGACAATCCAGGTGGTGTTGAAATTAGGTGCTTCAAACTCCACACTCAGGTTGCCATTTTCGTCACTCACCAGGTTGGGCATCCACAACGCGGTTTTCACATCGCTCTCGCGCACCGCAATGTTGTCGAGATTGCCTCCCGCGCCGCTGTCATCGGCCGTGACGACCGCTTCTTCTTGTATGACCGCTTCTTTGCGTATCGCGTTCGTGGCGTAGACCATCCGAGCTTCATCTTCGACCATCGCACCGGCAGCAGCTCCCAGCATGTCGCTCGATGAGCTCCGCAACATCTTGCGGGTGCTTCCAAAGCTCATATAGGGCGAGAACATGACTTGGTCGTAGGTGTAGAGCGTTGGCAGCATTACGTCGGCCGTGTTAAACGATGGGCTGCGCCATGATGTGCTGTTGTTGTTGCTGCCGTTGAGCGACATGGTGTGCAGTGACATCGGGTTGCCGCTGAGCCGGGGCACACTGAATGACCAGTTGTTGGCACTCAGTTTGTTGAGCGCTTTGTCGAACATGGCCAGCATCATCGCCCCTTGGCGTCCGGTGCTGTCGTTGTCGACGAGCCGGAACGTCCACTTCTCGCGTTGTCCGGGCACGAGTTTGTCGCGGAAGGCGGTGACCTGCACATGCAGGTCGCGGCGGTTGGCCGGCGCCGACATGGTGAAATCCTCTTGATAGAACCGCCCGTTGTAGACCGAGAGCAGCCGCACGTTCAGGAATTCTTCGGGCTCAAGGGGGATGGGGATGGAAAGAGTGTGAATGCCCGGCTTGTAATCGAGCCAGCCCTCGGCCAGAGTGGTCGATGTGGAGGCCGCCACATAATAGATGTGGGCCAGCGGCGTGCTGGTGCCGATGGTGATACGTGCCACGTTGTCCTTGTCGACGCTGCGGCCTTCCTCGGGCACCCACAGTGGCGAATCCTTGATGGGCGAAGTGGTGTCGGCGGGGCGATACAGGATGAGTGCCATGTCATCCTTGGTGCCGGTGTCGTCTTTGTCGTCGAGAATAGACACCTCCACACGGTATTCTCCCGATGGAATCTTGGTGAGATCAATCACGGGATTGTCGCTGCGGAAGTTGCCGGTCAGCACTACCTCACGGGTGTGCAAGTAGGTCACCGAGTAGATGCACTGCACTGTCGTTTCGTTGTCGTCGGTGGAGTTGAAAGTGAGCGGCAATTTCAGCGGCTTGGTGTTGACGTAGGTGTACTCATCGGGGAGGCTGAGACCCCGTCGCTTGCCGATGATGAACGAGGTGCTTCCGTTTTGTGTCTCTCCGGCGGCATTGGTGCACTCGCCGCTCAGCAGATAGGTGTAGTGCGCGTAGCGGTTATTGTTCTCGGAGAACAAGCTGGCCGGCAAGCTGATGGTGAATTTGCCGGATGCGTCGGTGCGAGCCACCGTGTCGGTGAGCACTGTGCCATTATCGTTGCGATAACGCCACCACCACCACGACCATTGTTGCTGCCGCAGCTGTAACTTCACGTCGGCCCCGGCCACAGGCACGCCGCTATAGGTTCCGGCAAGGCCTGTGATTTCCACATCTTTGCCCTTGACAAAGGAGCGTGGCACATCGGGGAACGTGACGGTGAAGGTGGGCGTCTTGTACTCGCTCACATTGACCGATTCATTGCACAGATGATTTCTCAGATTGCGGCCGTTGTACAAGCGTATGTTGAACGCTCCGTTCATGCGGTCGGTAGGAATGGTGAAAGTTCCCTCCACACGTCCAAATTCGTCGGTGGTGACTTCCACCGTGTCGATGGGTTCACTGTTAGTGTCGGAGAAAATCAGGCGCACCTTCTCACCGGCCATCACGCGGCGGATAGCCGGATTGTCGCCCTTCTGCTTGTAAACCGACATGTTGTTGAATCGATAGACCACGGCCGCCCATTTCACCTCTTCTCCAGGCCGGTAGATGTTAAGGTCGGTGTAGATTTGGGCGTAGGTCGACGATGACGAATAATTCGTGTGGAGGTTATAGCTCAGCGGCTGTCCATAATGGTCGGTGCCCAGCGAAGCGCGGAATTTGCTCCGCATCAGGTTTTCGGGCAGGGTTATCAGGCCGTAGGCGTTGGTGGTTTTTGTCAATGAGCCGTCGGTAATGGAAACACCCTTCACGGGCTTGCCCGTTTTCACGTCCACCGCCAGCACACGGTCGTCTTTATCGCTGTGCGCGACGATGAACAGTGCGATGTCGCTCACGCGCAATTCCTGATAATAACCGCTGCTGGCGGGCTGCTTGGTTCCGTCGGGGCTGTCAAAAGCCGGTGCCAGCACATATATGCCATGTTCCAGCGGCGGGAGCATGCACACCACGTCGTATTGCTCGAAAGGCACTGTGCCCTGCACGGTTACCTCATGCGATGAGTGCAGGATGAGTTGGTCGATGTTGAAGCGGTTGCGCTCCTCGTTGGCGGCCAGTTCTTCGGGCAGGCGGTAGACATTCACGGTGATGCGGTTCACATTTTCGGTGGTAATCCTCACCTTGACCGAGTCGCGCGAGGAAATATTCTCGGGGTAGGTCAATGACACCCTCTTTTCCTCAATTTCAGCGATTTTATTCTTGATGGCGGGGGTGTAGGGGGCATTGGGGAAGCGGCCCACGTATTGCTTGAAGCGCTCGTAGTTGCTCTTGTAGGCGCTCATCTCGCTCAGGATGATTCCTGCATGGGGGCTTTGCGAGAACTCGTCGTAAAGTTCATCTCGACTCTTGCTGTTACACGACATGCTTGCAAATATCCGCGCGGCGCCGTCGTCGGCTCGTGCCACCCATTCACGCTCCACATCGGTGCGCAGGGCTTCATCGGTGAGCATTTCCAGTGCTTTCATCGAGAGAAACTCGTGCAGGGTGGGGACCAGTTGCGCTCCCAGGTCGTTGCATTGGATAATGCCCGGCATGTCGGTCACGCGCACGGCGTGCAGCGCATCGCGGTCGGAGAGCGATTGCTTGAGCAGTGCGTCGACTTTCGATTCAAACTGCCGGCGGTCCCATTCGCTGTAGTCCTTTGGCAGCACCGAATCGGCGGGGTTTTCGCGGTCCCATCGGGTATAGCGCGCGCCGTACTGGCTGAAGGCCATCGCCTCAAAGTAGCGAAGCAGCGCTTTCACATGCGGTTGGGGCTCCTTGGCAATGGTTGCCTCCAGGCGGTCGACGATGTCGGCCATGTTGTCCTGTGAGATGCCACTCTGCGCCAGCGAATAGCGCACCATGGCGTCAACCACCATCTCACCGTTGCCACTTTTCAATGCAGTGTTCAGATCGGTCAAAGCATTTTTCGACACGTCTTTAGGGAAATTGAAGTCGACGATTTTCTTGTCGGCTCCTCGTAACGATAGGGGAAACAAAGCCATGCTGATGAACAATGTTAAAGAAAAGAAAAAAAGACGTTTCATAGTAATAAAAGTATTATTTTGCGAAGATAATGCAAGTGAAGCACAAATGCAAATAATTTGTGTTGTAATGTCGATGCAAAGATAATGGTTTCGTGCGCGTTTGTCAAGACATCAGCCCCATATCACGGTTACTGTAATGTGCTGATAATGAATGGTGAAATTTTTTATTTTTATATCATGCCCTTATCGTGGTCCGGAATGTGACAAAAGCGGTGCTCGGGTGCCGTGCAAGGCGCAAAAAAAATCCCGAGGCAGTTTCCGGTGAGAAAATGCTTCGGGACGCGCAAATATAGAGAAAAGTTAGTTATTTGTTCTTGTTCCGGCCCTTGCCGCGTGTGAGCACCGAGCGGGTGAACTTGAGTTCGGCTTGCTTGAGCTGGAAGAGTTGTTTCTTGGTTAGCAGCTTGGAAAATTCTTTGAAATACTTGGCCTCGACTTCGCCTTCATGCACCTTGGCCGCCGATAGAGCTGCCGCTGCTTGCGCGTAGTCGCTGTCGGAAGCGTTGGCCTTGCCCTCCACCTGAGCGGCAAGAGCGCGAGCCTCGACATTGGTTTGGTAGATTTCTTTTTCCATGGCTTTGTAGAGCGGCATGAACTGCTCCTGCTGTGTCATGGTGAGCTGCACTTCCTCAATAATCATCTGGTGCTTAGCCTCGAGCATTTCGTTGCCCCATTTTGAGCGGTTGCTCTGCGCTGTGGCGATGAGTGCCAGTGCTGCGATGACGAGAGTGATGTATCGTTTCATGATGAGTTGGCGGTTTTAGGGTTTGTTGGCATCGTTGACATCGGGCAGCGGCTCGTCCATCGACTGGGCCACACTGTCTTGATAGGACATCACGTCGTAGTCGCTGGCTGCTCCCATCATCATGAACTCGTCGGCATTACCCTCCACATGGATTCCTTCGGCGATTTCGTTGACGCGCATTTGCCCGCTGGTGGTGCCGTTGATGCCATTGAACACCTTCATCATGCACCAGATGCCAGCAAACATGGCTGCCAGATAAGCATAAGGCCTGATGCGCACCCATGTGGATGGTTTGACGTTAACATCTGTGATTTCTACATCGGGCAGCATAGCGGTCATGCGCTCATTAAAGTCGTCGAAGTAGTTTTCCGGTGTTTTGAATCCGGAATCCTTGCCGAGCTTCTTCAATATGGTAGATTCTTCTTGTTTCATTGCATTGTTTTGACTACGCAGTGTGAAAAAGGTTTAATCGTGCTCGTTAAAAAAAGTTTCGATTTTTTTGATGGCATGGTGGTAGGATGCCTTGAGCGCTCCCACCGAAGTGCCCAAAATCTCGCTCATGTCCTCATATTTCATCTCGTCGTAGTAGCGCATGTTGAACACAAGCCGTTGTTTTTGGGGCAGTGCTGCGATGGCCCGTTGCAGCTTGGCCTGTGCCTGGTCGCCATCGAACCAGCGGTCGCTTTCCAGGGAATTGACCAGAAACGAGTCGTCATCGTCGAGCGACACTTGCGCCATCACTTTTTTCTTATTGATAAAGGTGATGCTTTCGTTGATGGCGATTTTATAGAGCCATGTGGAGAGGCGGGCATCGCCGCGAAAATTGTCGATGCTGGTCCAAGCCTTGAGGAACGTGTTTTGCAGCACGTCGTTGGCATCGTCATGGTCGATGACCATGCGACGGATTTGCCAGTAGAGCGACGAGCTGTAGTGCTCAATCACCTTGCTGAAGGCTGTGCGGCAGGTGGCGGGGTCGTGCAGTTGCTCCACCACTTGTTGTTCATCATATTTTTCGCGGCTGCTCATTGCTTTTCAGTTGACGAGAATGTCGGTGCTCGGAACCATGCGTCCCAGCAGGCTCATGTAGTGTCCGTCGCAGTAGAAACCTCCCTGAATGTATCGGCCATTTTGCGACACATCGATGTCGAGATTGGTGATGGTGAGTGCCGGGATGCGGCCTTGCTCGGTGCGCGGCTCCACGATGTCCTTGGTCAGGTGGTAGCCATTGGCGTTGATTGAGAAGGCGATGTCGGGGATTTGCAGCATGCGTGTCACCTCTCCCTTGTCCTCGAGCTGGAAGGGGTCGATAATGAGTGTAGCCTTGCCGGTGTTGTGGTTCAGTGTCAGCTGGTAGGCCACCGATGTGCTGGTGAGCGAGGGATGCTCGCCCTTTTCGGTCGACACGGCCGTTGCGGTGTAGCCAAAGAGAGTGGGTGCCGATGTGAGTCGCACCTGATATCGGTTGTCGATGGTCGCGTCCACAAAGATGGGGCCGAAGTCGTCGAAGAATCCGCTCAGCTCGGTCACCTGGTGCGCTCCGGCGTCGACCTGTGTGGAGCGGAACGTGAAGCTGCCTGTGCGTCCGGCCTGAGTGAGAGGCATGTCGTCGGTGGTGAGCGTCACCTGTGTGGTGGCGTCGATGGGGAAGGCCAGCGTGAGCTTCATGGTCTTGTAGCCGTCGGCAATGCTCACTACGCCGCTTGCCGTGTGCCCTTTTGGCGCCGCCTGGGGCTGGCTGGTGTCGGTGGTGAGGCAATAGAAAGTCTTGCCCACCTCGGTGTAGCTGTTCTTGCTGGCGTCGCCCACACAAGCAGTGGCAGCAACCAGAAGTGCCGCCGCTGCCAACCATTGGATGGGGGAAATGCGTTTCATCTCGTTAAAGGGGAAGGTATCCGTTGCTGAACATGGTGCCTGTGAGTTTCACCGCCTTGCCGTCGGCATCGAACTGTGCCACCATGGTGGCACCATAGTTCTGCAAGTCGATGGTGATGCTCGAAGCTTTGTATTTTTCAACATTGCCTCCTGTGGCTGCCGATACAGGGGTGACATCGGTGCCTGTGGCGTTGTATCCATTGAGCGTGACCGTGAACGGCAGGTCGTTATAGCGAAGCTCGTGCACGGCTTCTTCCTGGGCGTTCATGCGGAAAGGGCTGATGGCAAAGATGGTTTTGCCGGTGTTGATGTTGAGGCCCATGGCAGTGGAGGTGGCCGTGGTTAAGTCGGTGGTGGTCATCGAGGCATAAGGGTAGATGGGCGCCGACATGCAGATGAGTCGGTACAAGTCGTCGACTTCGCAAGAAACCATGATGGAGCCGTTGAAGTCGTAGGCACCCTTGAAATTCTTGATGGTGTGAGTGCCTGCGGTGATGGTGCCTCCGCTGAAGACCATGGTGGTGCCTTCGGCGTCGTGCTGCGAATAGTTCATGGTCGGTGTTTGCACCGAGACGGTGTTGGCTCCGTCGAGCTTGGCCGTGAAGGTCATGGTGATGGTTTTATTGGTGGCATCGAGCTTGATGAATGATGCCGTGGTGGCGATGATGCCCAGGTTATCGTTGTCGTTGATGCGGGTGTCGACAGAACGTGTGATGAGTGTGGGCTGCATGGTGTATTCGCTGGTGGGGTTGTCCGAGCCCAGACATGAATTGAGAGCTGCCATCATGGTGGCGGCTATTATCAGACCGTAAATTCTGTTCATAACTGATTTCATGTTGTTGTTGATATATTTATTGTGTTTTTATTGCTTGTAGACGGTGCCGGTGGCGGTGACGCGCGTGGTGCTGATGACTTCCTGCGGCGTGGCGCTGCGGCGCATGCGGAGCAGGTTGTACTCGGCGTTGAGCGATTGACTCTCGATATCGAGCGTGGCGCTGAACCCGGTGAGCTTGTACTCACTGGTGGTGCTCAGACTGCTGCCGGTGCCGGCGTCGTAGCGGCGGAAAATCGCCTCGCAGTCGGCGTCATCGATGCTGATGCGATAGCCCTGGGCGGTGAGAGCCACGGTGGCTCCGTGAGCCACGATGGTGGTGAAGAACCGCTCCTCCTGGCTGTGGAGCAGTGACATGATGGTGATGGAAGCCGTGCGGCTGGAGGGGTTGATGTTGAACTGATACATGGTGCTGGCGTCGGAGCTGCTGGTGCCGTTGTCATAGCTCAGCGTGGTGGTTGTGCTCAGGAAAAAGACCTCGGGCAAGGTGGCCACAACGCGGTATCGACCCCCGAGCGTGTAACGGCACCAGAAGTTGCCCTCGTTCAGGTCGATGATGCCGGTGAGGGAACTCACATTGCCGTTGCTGCCGGTGAAGTTGTAGAAATTGGCGCTTGGCGATGTCGTGGCACACTGTGACACGGTGAAGCGCTCGGTCCCTTTCTGGACGGTTGCGTCGACCGACGGGCCTGCGGTGCGGAGCACAAAGGAGTAGGGCACCGCTTCGATTGTGACGTCGCCGGTGTTGTTGTCCACGATGTGATTGATGAGCGTGGGCTGCATGGTGCGCTCGCCGGAGCGCTTGCCCGGCTCATCGTCGCCGCAGGCTGCCAGCAGAGTCAAGAACGCGGCGCACATGATGAGGTGAAAGTGTTTCATTGGCGTATTGAATTTCTGTTGCAAAGTTACATTTTTTATCGATAATAACAATATAAAGAACGGAACGCAGCACGATGTTGGTGCGGTTCCGCTCTTTTTTTAAACTTTTTTAATCACCATGCCGTGCATGGCGGTTGTGGCCGGTTCATTCGATGCTCACCACCTTTCCCTGGCTTGAGAATGAGCCGCCGTGGCAGTCGAACGAGATGGAGTAGGTCTTGTCCTTGACGTTGACATTGGCTACCAGATTGGTGACGGCAAACTGCTCGGCCGGTGTGGGGGTGGTGCCCATCATCAGGTAGGGAATGATGTTGTTGCCGTGATAATTGATTTCGTTCTTGTTGGTTCCCACCGGTGCATCGATGCGGATGTTCATCTTGGGCGACGTGCGTTCGCCGATGGTGAACTGCACGTTGTAGAGCATGATTGTGCCCATGCCCGTGGCGGCGCTTTCCACTCCGGGCTGCAGAGTGGGGTAGAAAGAGAAGTGCGTGTCGGTGGCGCTTTGGTAAACGCTATTCCAGGCGCTGTCGATTGCTTGGCGGGGTTCGTCGTTATCGTTGCCGCAGGCGGCGAGTGTGAGCATCATAGCCATTGTGGCCAGCATCAAGATTGACTTTCTCATAGTAGAAATGTGTTATAGTGTTATTATTTATTTGATTTGATTCTTTATTGTATGTTCACCCGCAGGGTCATTCCCAATGAGCGACCGTGCCCTCGTTGCAAGAACGCATGCCCGATGGAAACGAAGTGGAAAGTGTGGTAGGCCGTGCCGGTGAGGTTGCGTCCCCACAGTTGCAGCGAATAGTGCTTGCCGGCCAGTGTGACGCTGGCGCCCAGCAGCGCGTAGAACGGTTGGTAGAGGTCGTTGGCCTCGTTCCAATAGATGCGCCCTGCGCCGTTCACGTTGGCAGCGATGGTGATTCGGCGCGCCCAGTCGCTGTCGGCCAGTTCGATGTCGTGCGAAGCTTCGGCCCATAGCGTGTGAGCCGGCGCGTAGGGCACGGCCTTGCCGCGATAGTCGGCCTTGCCGTCGTGATAGGAGCGGAAGGTGGCGTGCGTGTAGCCGTAACTGGCACTCAAGTGCATGCCGGCCATGGGGTTGACATTGATGGCCATTTCCATGCCGCAACTGTGCGAGCGCCCGGCATTGGTCATCATTCGCCCGGTGGTCATCCCGTCGGGGAAGACGGTGAGTTGCCTGTCGCGGCAGTCCATGAAGAACAGACCGGCGTCGATGGTCAGCCGGTTGCCCCAGGCCTGCAGATGGCACCCAGCCTCGTAGTTCCAGGCCCATTCAGGCTTGTAGGCCACCACCTGCTCCACGTCGTATCGCGCCCCGATGCCCATCATGCCCATGAGCCTCTGCTGCAGCACATCGCTGAACATTTGCGTGTTGAAACCGCCTGCCTTGCTGCCGCGGGCCACACTCAGGTAGATGCTGCGAGTGTGGTTCTCGTCGAGATGGCAGGTGGCGGTGAACCGTGGCATCAGTTGCAGGAAATCTTTTTTCAGCGATCCGCCGTCGTCGATGTCGATGGATTCGTGGGCAAACGGCTCGTTGGCGTTCTTGTTCCAGATGGTGTAGCCTGTGTGGGCGGTGCTGCGGTAGCGCAGCGCAGCGTGCTCGTAGTCCACGCGTAGTGCCGCGGCAAGGGTGAACTGCCCCAGGTTGATGCTGCTCAGATGGTAGGCCGATGCTCCCCAGGTGTGCATGGTGAAGTGACTCCCCAGCAAAAACTCGCGCGAGTCCCACCTCACGGGATAGGCCGGAATGGCGTCGTTCACATGGCGCTCGATGAGCTGGTCGATGCCGGTGTCCTTGAAAGTTACCGGCGCGTCCATGGTCATGTGGCGATAGAACCCGAAGGCCCCCGCCAGCCAGTGATAGCCCGCTGCCAGGGCATCGTCACGGTCGCGCAGCACCACGTCCTGCGTCACGGCGTGCTCGCGGCGCGCCTGCGTCAGGGTGAAGTAGGGCTGGGGTGTGAAGTCCTGGTCGAGCGTCATGTTGTCGTCGATAAACTGGTAGCTGGTGATGGAGGTGAGCGAAAAGCGTCGGGACTGATAACGGACTGTGAGGCCGTCGGTGACCGATGTGCGCCGGTAGAAGCACGTGTCGTTGTAGGCAATCCGGCCTGTGGCCGTGTATTCATAAGGATAGCCCCCCTGCCTGCTGTGGCTCACGGTGAGCACGTTGCTCACCTGCCATCGGTCGGCGGGCAGCCAGTGGGCCTTGAGCCGCGCGTTGCCCTGTCGCTCCCAGTCGGCGCGGCGCCCGTTATGTGTGTTGACAAATTCTCCTGCCGTGCGCGTGAAGTAGGCCGTGGCCGAGAGCCCCAGCTTGTCGCCCACCAGCGCGTAATGTGCCGCCCCCAGCTTCCACATGCCGTGCGATGCCGCTGTGACCACGCCCCGTGTGCCTTGATAATTCAGCGGTGACAAGGTGTACACATTCATCACGCCGCCCATGGTGTTGCGGCCATAGAGTGTGCTCTGCGGGCCGCGCAACATTTCCACGCGGCTCACGTCCATCAGGTCGATGTCGTAGTTCTCCTTGCACATCACCGGCACGTTGTCCACGTTCAGGCCCACGGCCGGCTGGTCGATGCGTGTGCCGATGCCGCGCACATAGATGGTGCTTGTCATCCTCGACCCATAGTCGGGCACGAACACATTGGGCACCATGGCCGTGGCCCCCTTGATGGCCACCACGTCATTCCTTTCCACCATGGCACGGCCCAGCACGGTGGCCGAGACATCGGTGGTGGCTGTATTCTGCTTGACGGCCGTGACGGTGACCTCGTGCAGGCGCAGTGTGTCGGGGTGGTGCTGTGCCAGCGCCGCTGCCCCGGTGAGCAGCAATGCGGCCGATATGGTGGTGCGCAATAACATGGCCGCAAAGTTACTGCCAAATGCCCGCCCGGGCAATCACCACTTGTAGTGATTTTGTGGCCAGGGGAGAATGTGGTTGTTTGGCGAAAAGTGCGGTGTGCTTAGCTTTTGCTTGTAAACACGGCCGAAAAAGGTGAAATTATTATGGAAATAGTTTGTTACATTAAGATTTATTATTAAATTTGCACCACAAAAAGCAATAGGGAAGTTAAAACTGTTTTGTTAAAAAACCTTTTTATAAATTTTAACTTAATTATTATGAGAAAGTTTTACACATTGATCATCATCGCATCCTTTGCGCTCAGCGCATCGGCTTGGCAGCTCGCCCCCGGCGCCCGTGCCATCAGTGAACCCACTACCGCACCTGTCGTGAAGAAGGCCCTTCCGGCCAAGGCCAAGAAACTTGCCGCCCCCAAGAAGGCCGAAAGCATCGATGAACTGCTTGGCAGCTACATCGTGACCCACTTCCCCGTCAGTGAAAGCGCTCCCGCTTACTGCTCAAACGCTACCGTGGCAGCTGGCGATACCGAGGGAACCATTAAAATCACCGGCATGATTACCGATGCTGCCACCGACGTGATTACCGCCACGGTGGACTTGGAGGCCGGCACGTTCACCATTCCGGTGCAGACGGCTTACACCAGTTCGAGCTACGGTGCCTGCTCTATTTCGCAATTCTCCGAGGATGGCGGTATGGCCAACGAGGCTGTCACGGGTCGTATTCTTGAGGATGGAACGCTGGCCGTGCCGCAGTATGGTGTGTTCATCACCACTGGAGCGTATGCCGGCTACTACTTTAGCGATCTCAGCAGCCTGGCGGCTCTTCTTGAGACTCCCAATGGCGTGATGGAGTTTGTCAACCCCGTTGCCAGCATTGCCAGTAAAAGTCCGGCCTCTGTGGTTATCAGCGAAAGCGACCAACTCGATGAAGACAACAAATACTGGGTGAGCGTCTCGAACTTTGCCGGTCTTGGCGACTATGTGGAGTTCTCGCTCGACGAGTTCCAGAAAGTGGTGGTGCCCGTGCAGCAGGTTGAGGATGGCGGCACCACCTACGGCGTGTTCAGTACCACAGGTGCCACCGACGGCACTTCCGTCGATATTGACGGCACTGCCACCGAGGAAGAGGTGACGCTGAACGACGGCTGGACAATTGCTTCGACCACCGGCTACTGGTACAATGTGTTTAGCGCAACCAAGATTCGCTACATCAACGGCGACGAGTTCTTCTTCCCCGGCACTACCGCAGTGGAGGAAAATGTGGCCTCGAAGACCGTGGCTTCCGAGCGCTACTACAACCTGGCCGGCCAGCAAGCCGACAAGGCCTTCGACGGCTTGAACATCGTGGTGCGCACCTACACCGACGGTACCACCCAGGCCGTGAAGGTGATTCGCTGACGCGATTTGTCACACTAAAACATGAAAATAGGGTGCCCCCCCACCATTGAACTGCACCCCAAAAGTTAGACACAAAACTTTTGAGGTGCAGTTTTTATATGAAACATTATTTTGAAGAGAAATTAGACGTAGTAAGTGAGATTG
>ONMF01000004.1 GCA_900318865.1 uncultured Prevotellaceae bacterium | reverse complement strand
CCTGCCCATCCGCCTGCAAATCACCGCCGTGGGCCGCGCCCTGGCCCACGCCAACGCCCAGCGCCTCCACACCGGCCTCCCCGCCCTGCAAGACTGACCGATAACAATTCACTGGTAGAATATTTAGAATCTAATGTCTTTCTCAAACGTGAAAGAGAGCGAAACCCCTCGAACAGACAATAAAAGAATTATTAATAATTCTTTGGCGTTATATTTTAGAATGCTAATATCAACAATCGTATCCTTATACACGTCACGCATTGTGCTGAAAACATTGGGAGAATCCGACTTTGGAATATATGGTATTGTTGGAGGTATAGTTATATTATTCACGTTTCTTAACGCCAGCATGAGCAGTTCTACTTCTCGATTTATAACATTTGAACTAGGCAGCGGCAATTCCGATAGACTTAGAGAAACCTTTTCAAATGCCATTGCCATTCACTTAATTATTGCTGGAATCGTTTTATTTTTAGCCGAAACCATTGGGTTGTGGATTGTCGACACAAAACTTTCGATACCAATTGAACGAAAATTCGCCGCTCATGTAGTTTATCAACTATCAATATTGTCTACTATTATCTCTATCTATCAAGTCCCATATAATTCAACAATAATTGCGCATGAAAGAATGGATTTTTATGCTTATGTGGAATTACTTCATGTATTTTTAAAATTAATCGCTGTATATCTCCTTTTTATTACTGGCTTCGACAAACTAATCATTTACTCTATTTTGATGTTATCGGTATCACTCATCGTCACGGTCATTTATCGAATATATTGCATGCGCAGTTTCCAAGAGAGTAGGACAAAGCCAGCTTTACACAAAGGAACTTGCAAGCCAATGATCACATTCTCCGTATGGGCTTTATATGGTGATGCGTGTTACTCACTACGTCAACAAGGTACAAATATATTATTAAATATGTTTTTCGGGCCAATAGTAAATGCAGCGAGCACCATTGCAACAACTGTTCTTTCTATAACATCAGGATTTGCTCAGAACATTATTACCGCATTTAAGCCACAAATCATCAAAGCATACGCTATTCAAGATTTTGCCCGTTTCAACACCCTAATAGCAAGTGCGGCAAAGTTTGCATTATTATTGCTTGCAATGTTAGTTATCATTCTTTCTTTTGAGATGGATTATATTCTGACCTTATGGCTAGAGAATGTTCCAAAATACACCCCCTGGATTTGTAGAATCACATTAGCAACTAGTTGCGTAGTAATTGTTAGTTTCGTCATTGTCGTTGGAGTACAGGCTACCGGAGAAATGAAGTTAACAAGTTTCATAGGTGGCACAATTTCTATTATTGGAGTTCTTCCCACTTCTTTTTTCCTTCTAAAACAAGGACTTTCACCTTATTCTACATACCTGTGTTATACTGTTGTCTCAATTGTTTTGTTATTTGGCAACGTATTTATTCTAAAGCATTATGTAAAAGAGTTTGATGTTCATAAATTATTGTTGAATGGCATAATGAATCCTTGCGTTGTTATTATTATAACAATATGTGTCGCAAATGTAGTAACGCAAAATCTTCACGATGGCATCGGTCGGTTTATAATCATCTCGATTACGACAATATTCCTTATGAGCCTATTATCCTATTATTTTGTCTTGACAAATCAAGAGCAGAGTCATTTATTACAATTCGCAAAAAAGTTCTTCAATAGATGAAAATAGGTGTTTTAACATTTCATGGAGCCCATAACTACGGATCTGTATTACAAGCATATGCCACATGCCGGCTGCTTAGCAAGTGGGGGCATGATGTCCAAATCATCAATCTACGCAACCAAGCCCAAAAAGATGCATATCGAATTCTTAAACCGATTCAATCCATCTCATCTATTCCTCATCGGTTTTTTACACTGATTATATACCCTCAATTGAAGACTCGATTCAATCATTTTGAAAGATTTATCAATAAGGTTCTACCAATTACAGAAATCGAATTTCGCAATAGCGCCCAACTCCGAGATTGTATTTTTGATTTTGATGCATTCATAACAGGTAGTGACCAAGTTTGGAATCCTTCTTGTCAGGATTTTGAATCCGCCTATTTTCTGGACTTTGTTTCCAAGGAAAAGTTGCGAATCGCTTACGCCCCCAGTTTAGGCAAAGCAGACATGACATCTGACAACAAATATATGATTAAAAACTTATTAACAAACATTGATTTTGTCTCATGTCGCGAAATAGAGGGAACAAAAATTTTACGAGGTCTTACCGACAAACCTGTAACGCATGTTTGCGACCCTGTCCTTACCCTCAAACAAGATGAATGGGCTAAACTGGCCGACCGACAGACCGACATTAAAGAACCTTATATCTTGACCTATTTTCTCAATAACAATCACGGCGACAGGAATCAGGTTCTCAAAATCTCACACCTGCTTGGTTACAGAATAATTGCTTTGAATGAATATATCCGTGATTATGCGAATCCGGCCATTAGTCATCGCATCAACTCAAGTCCAGAGCAATTCCTGGCACTGGTGCGTAATGCGGCTTTTGTAATCACTAATTCCTTCCATGCGACCGCATTTTCTGTAATTTTCAAAAAACCATTCTACACAATGATTGCTGCTAATCAGAATGTCCCCAATAACAATGATAGTCGCAAGGTGGATTTTTTGAAATTACTTGGCTTAGAGTCACGCTTAGTACCAAACAAATTAAATATTACCCATGTTGACACCAATATTGACTGGGAGTCGTCATACGAAAAGTTGAATCGTTTTAGAGAAAAATCGTTAAACTATTTACAAATTGCTTTACAAGGCAAATAGTGGTCATGTCAATCTCTAACAATTATGAAATATCTGTCATTGTTCCTGTCTATAATGTTGAGCAAACGTTACGACGGTGTGTGGATTCAATCATCAACCAAAGTTTTGTTTCTTATGAGATTATTCTTGTTGATGATGGCTCACCAGACAATTCTGGGGCAATCTGTGATGAATATGCAGCCTGCAACCCAAACATATCGGTAATTCATAAAACAAACGGGGGATTATCTTCAGCTCGTCTGGCGGGTTACCAGCATGCACGAGGACGATTTCTAGCTTTTGTTGACAGTGATGATTATATACACCCTGATTTTTTAAAACAACTCTACCATGCCGTTTCTCACAATCGCTCATCCATGGCTATTTGTTCTTATTATTTGACAACCGAAGACGGCAAGAGTACTAGCAAAAAATTACCCTATGCCCAAGACATCCTCCAAGATATACATGGAATGTTCATTCTACCATTGATTGGTGCCAACCACAAAGAAAGCGTCACGTCTATGCCCGGTTTCCTTTGCTTGAGACTTGTAGAGAAAAAGCTTGTTGACGAGGATTTCTTTGTTCCTGAGAATGTGTATTATGCTGAAGATATAATCTTCAATCTATTGATTGCGCAAAAATTGGATAAAGTAGCATTGGTCAACAGACCGTTGTATTACTATTGTTTCAACCGCGCCTCATTAACCGGAAGGTACAGAGAAAACGCCTGGCGAATGCAAATGAATTTGTTTCACTTCATCAGCGACTATTGCATCCAATGGAATATCAAGGCAACACGCAGATTGACAAACAGACTGTATAGCTGTGTTTGTTACACAGTTCTCAATGCATCAAAACATCCGCATTATGAAGTCTATCAGTCACAGATTGCAGATATGCGCAAATCTTGCGAATGCGAATATGCGATTCGGCACTTCTCGTGGTTCCATTCCACCTTTCAGCAAAAGGTGATTTTCACTTTACTCAGATTCAACTCCTACAAACTCCTGTACTCTTATTGCCGCTGGCGCTTGCACTTATGATTGAGAACGAAAAGAGATTGGTGAGTGTTATTGTCCCTGCCTATAACAGCGAACAGTACATAGCAGATTGCTTGTGGAGCCTGCGAAACCAGTCTTATAACAACATCGAGATAGTGGTAATCAACGACGGCTCTACCGACCAGACACAGCAAATTGCTGAACAACACGCCAAGCTGGATAAGAGAATCATATTATCAAAAATCCAGAATAGCGGAGTAAGCAATGCCAGAAACCATGGTTTGAGATTGGCCCATGGGCATTATATCACATTTGTCGACAGTGATGACACATTGGCCTCAAATGCGATTGAGTTAATGATTGACGCTATTGGTGACTCCGATTTATGCGTGTTTAATTATAAAAAAACCTTTTCAGCCGAAGATTGCATTTCCACGGCAAAGATTGCTGAAAGAGACACTTCACTAGATGTAAAAGATGCATTTGTGCATCTCTTGCAAACTGGGGGATTGTATCCTCCATTTTGTAAAATTTTTTCTTTGGAAAAAATTTTACAAAATGGGTTACACTTCGACCCCAAACTATCACTAGGCGAAGATGTCATGTTCAATCTCAGTTATCTTGATTGTTGCAACCGAGTAACAATCAGTCCAACTGCGATTTATAATTATAACACTAGAAACTCCACCCTTTCTAAAAACATTAAGGAAGACTACGCCGAAATCCAGTTAGAAATATACAAACACAAATTGGAATTCATTAAATCGCATCAAATCAACTTCGATTTAAAACCATTCCTTTTCCCCTTGGTCAAAGATTCTTTTTTATCCTTGCTCCACATCAAAAAACAGAAAACTAAAAAAAAAGCAATGGCTTCTTTCAAGCGAAACGATATCATTCGCAGATATCTGTCAAACCCTTTTTCCGCCACTTCCTTGGAAGAAATTATTTTCAAGTTATTCTGTAAACTTGTTCTTCTAAGATATTAATATCTGAAATTATTTTTCCAAGTAAAATTTGGACATGAAGAGTCAGTCCCCTTTTAACGATAAACCTCTGATATCTTATGTAATAACAACATACAATAACGAGCGTTTTGCCCGTCAGGCCATAGAATGTGCTTTTGCCCAAACATATCAGCCTCTTGAAATTGTGATCAGCGATGACTGTTCAGAAGACAACACGTTTACAATCATGCAACAAATGGTTCATCAATATACTGGACCACACAAAATCGTTCTCAATCGCAACAATAAAAATTTGGGCATCGTTCAGCACATGAACAAAGTTTACTTGCAACTGGCTAGCGGAGAGATAATTATTGCCGCCCATGGCGATGACATCTCCATTCCTGAGCGCACCGAAATTTCCTATTATTATCTCAATGGTCATCCTCAATGCACAGCCATGTCGATGAGCATGAAATCAATTGATGAGGATGGCCATCTTAATGGCACCGACGATGTGGTGGTAAGCCGTGAAATGATTTACACGCTTAACGATGACGCTAAGCATGTCGCCAATATTCCGGCCCCGTCTCGGGCGTTTTACAAGAAAGTCATGATTGAGTTTGGGCCACTGAATGAACGATGCCGAACCGAAGACGAATTGATTTCATTCAGGGCACTGCTTATGGGAAATAACGCACTGATTCCTCAAGTTGGAGTCTACCATCGCAAAAATAGCGCATCGGCTTCTAACTTTTCCAATTCCAAACGATTCCCATTAGAGTCCACTGTTGAGCAACAATTTATCGATTTAGGAAAAGCCATTGAAAAACAGCTAATTACATACAGCGTGGGAGAGATGAGTAAATCTTTTAGTAATTATTCAAAAGCAGTAAATCCGCCGCCAGTTACGCCGCAAATATCTTGTGACACTTGGATGGCAATCATTGCTGCGCATCCTGTGCTCAACACACTACGGTACCCAGACAAAAACGTCACTTTTATACAGCCATCTCCGTCAATGCTTTTTTCGAACAGACTGAAAAGCTATTGTCAAGCCTGCTGCCGACGGGTCAGAAACATTATTGACCGTTGTCGACTTACCAATAAAGACGTTTCCATTATCTCAAATCACTGCATGGGGGGAATCATGTCACACGATCTGGGATTGATATTCAAAAGCCCTACAGTGAATCTAAAAATCCTGCCAGACGATTTCATAGAATTTGTTGAGGATTTACCCCACTCTTTGGGCGCAACTATAAAACAGGTTTATGAAAAGGGCATTAATTACCCTATCGGCGAATTAAAGACCGCCACTGGCAGACCTGTGCGCATCTACTTCGTGCATTACAACAGTTTTGAGCAAGCATTACTCAAATGGCAACAGCGTGCCAAACGCGTGAACTTGAATAATATGGCTGTTTTGATGACGACTCGTGATGACTGCATGGCAAGCACCTTGGAACGTTTTGAGCAATTGCCTTTCAAACAAAAGATTTGCTTTACCCGCCTCAACCACCCTAAATTCAAATCAACACATAGGGCACGACTCGATTCGGGAAAAGAGCTGAAAGGTTACATTAGCGACATCATCAGATGGGATGGGAAACGAGCTTATCAATGTAATGGATTTGATTATGTTGGATTTTTAAATCAAGCAAAGCCATGACTTCAGAATTACATCGCTATCTTGCCCACTTGAAAGACAACAACGCGTGGCTTCGGTTGCTGTGGCTGCAGGCGCTGGCGCGGCGAGCACGGCGAGAGCGGCAAGAACTCACCGATGTGCAATGCATCAATCAACTCTATCGCCGCTATGTGGACCGCGACCCCGACTTAGAGAACCCGACCACCTTCAGCGAGAAGATGCAATGGCTCAAATTGAACTATCGCAACCCGCTGATGCCCGTCGTGGGCGACAAATATGCCGTACGTGCCTATTTGGAGCAGCAAGGTTACGGCCATCTACTCAACGAGCTGATTGCTGTCTATGAGCGGGCAGAAGACTTCAATCCCAAGGCCCTGCCACAGCAATTTGTGCTCAAGGCAACACACGCCAGCGGCTGGAACCTGATAGTGAAGAATCGCGACAAAGTGAACTGGTGGATTTGGCGCAAGCACATCCATTACTGGCTCACTCACGACATCGCATGGAACGGCCGAGAGTGGCACTACGGCGAGATGACCCCTCGAGTGGTGTGCGAGCGCTACCTGCAAGACGACAGTGGTGGCCTGATGGATTACAAATTCTACTGTTTCAACGGTGAGCCACATTTCCTGCAAGTGAATGTGGGGCGCGGTGAACTGGGTTCCACACAAAATTATTATACCCTCGACTGGCAGTTGCTGCCTTTCGGCAAAAGCCAACCTCACAACCCTGATGCCCAAGTGCAGCGCCCCGCCCACTTCGACGAGATGGTAGAGGCCGCACGGGCGCTGTCCAAGCCGTTCCCTTACGTCCGCATGGACTTTTACGAGGCAGGAGGGAGAGTCTATTTCGGCGAATTCACTTTCTTCCCGTGCAGTGGCATGCCCGACTTTATCCCCATCGAATGGGACGCTCGCGTGGGCCAGTTGCTGCATTTACCAGAGTCATGAAGGTTTTACAAGTGACAGGAGCCATGAACCGAGGCGGAGCCGAGGTGATGTTGATGGACATCTTGCGCCACAAGCCGCAGGATGTGCAGTTTGATTTCCTAATCAACAATCCGCCCGACGATTTGTACCGCCGAGGTGTCTTTGACGACGAAATCAGGGCTGCCGGTTGCCGCATGCGCTACATTGGCACGCAGTTGCGCATCGGACCGTCGGCCTATGCCCGACAGTTTAAAGCCATCTGCGACGAGTTGCAGCCCGACGTGGTACATATTCACCTCAACGCTAAGTGCGGCATTATCGCATGGGCTGCATACCGTGCCGGTTGTCGCCGAATCATAGCACACTGCCATGCCGACATTCGCTTTCACGGCTCATGGCTGAGCAATGCGCTCAACGAGGCCGAGGTGTTCACCCAAAAATTCCTCATCAGCCACTATGCCACCGACTATTGGGGTTGTTCGCCCCAAGCGAACAAGCGGCTTTACTGGCCATGGGTGCGCAAGCACAGCGTGGTGGTGAACAACGCCATCGACACTGCCGCCTATGCCGCCGTGAACCAAGATGACGCTGCCAGACTCCGGGGTTCTTACGGACAGCCATCTGGCACACTAGTGCTGGGCAATGTGGGCCGCATAGTGCCGCACAAAAACATCGCCCATGTGGTCGATGTACTGGCCGCCCTCAAGCGCCGTGGCGTGGATGCCGCACTGGTGGTGGCAGGCCGCAACGACGCCCCTGACTACGTGGATGCCATGATGAGCCATGCACGAGAACTGGAGGTGGAACAACACATCATGCTGCTTGGCGAGCGCGCCGATGTGCCAGTGGTTATGAACACGTTCGACGTCTTTGTCGGCACCTCGCTGCAAGAAGGATTCGGGCTGGTTGCCGTCGAGGCACAGGCTGCCGGAGTTCCATGTGTGCTTTACAAGGGATTTCCCACCACAGTCGATATGCAATTGGGCTTGTGTCAATTCTTGGACGACTTCGACACCGAGCGATGGGCCGATGCCATCATCGCCGCAAGTCCATTTCGGCATAGCATCGGCACCAAGCAGATTGCACATCAGATTGCACTCATGGGATTTGACGCGGCAAGCAACGCCAAGCGCGTGTGCCAAATGTATCAATCCAAACATTCCGAGCAATGAAAATAACCATTTTGGGCGACGTTTGCCCGACGGTCGACACACAGGAACGTTTCCAAACAGCCGATGTACAGGGACTTTTTGGTGACTTGCTGCCGGCATTACAGAGCAGCGATCTGGTGGTTGCCAATCTGGAATGCGCCCTCACCGACACACCACACCCTATCGACAAAGCCGGACCCGTGCTGCATGCCCCTGTGCAATGCATCAAGGCATTGAGAGATGCCGGAGTGAGAGTATTGTCGCTGGCCAACAACCACATCCGCGACTGCGGCACGCAGGGTGTCCTCAGCACCCTGCAGGCATGCCACGATGCAGACATCAGCACCGTGGGTGCCGGACCGTCGCTGGCCGACGCGCAACAGCCATTGGTACTTGAAGTGGCCGGCCAGAAAGTGGGAATCATTGCATTTGCCGAGCATGAGTTCAACTTTGCCACCCGCCAACGCGCAGGTGCCAACTGGCTCGACGTGTACACCGACTTTGATGCCTTGCGAGCACTGCGTGCGCAGGTTGATTTGCTCATTGTCCTTTATCATGGAGGTATCGAGTATCATCCCTATCCCAGCCCGCTTCTGCAACGAAAATGCAGGAAAATGGCCGACTGCGGAGCCGATGTGGTGTTGTGCCAACACAGCCATTGTGTGGGAACCATCGAGCACTACGGCGGCAACACCATCGTCTATGGCCAAGGCAACACCCTTTTCGGATACCGCAAAGGCGACGACGGATGGAACACCGGCATGGCCATCACGATAGAAATGGAAACAGGCCCCCAAGCACAGGTGAGTTATCAAATGATGACCATGACACCCAGTGGCCTTCAATTCCTTCAGCCCGATGTCGACGAGATGTGGCGGCATACTCTGGCCGAACGCACCGCACAAGTGACCGACGACACTTTCGTGGAGAAGCAATGGCTCGACTTTTGTCGGAGCCAAGAATCACTCAATCTGCCGTTGCTGTTTGGCTGGCCGCGACTGCTGGTGGCCATGAACCGTCGCATGGGCAACATTATGACTCGTTTGTATCTTAATAGACACCGCGCCAATATCGTCCACAACCTGCTTCGCTGCGAGGCCCATCACGAGGTAATAGACACCATCCTGCATCAGCACGACTACGATTAAAATTCTCCGGTTTTCTTCCCAAACTGATTTGACATGAAATTTAATAGCATCTATAATCGATACACCAAACGTATCATCGGACTGCTGGTATCATTAATTGGCTCGATAATGCTGATTCCAGTCTACCTTACAATTTCAGTAGCCATTCTTGCTGATACCGGATTCCCCATTTTTTACCGGCCACTCCGAGGTGGATATCACAACAAACCATTCAGAATCATCAAGTTCCGAACGATGATAAAAGATGCCGATAAAATTGGAGGAGGCACCACGGCTCTGCACGATCCCCGCATCACCCGAGTGGGCAACTTCTTACGAAAGACCAAACTGGACGAACTGCCTCAGTTGTTTAACATCATCGCGGGAACAATGAGTTTTGTGGGACCTCGACCGGAGTTGCTTCAATACGTTGAGCGATACGAGGAACAAGAACTCGACATTCTAAAAGTACGGCCCGGGATTACCGATTTCAGCTCTATAGAATTCATTAATCTTGATGAAATAGTTGGCAGTGACAATGTCGATGAGACGTATGAGAAAATAATACTCAAGCGAAAAAATGAGTTAAGAATAAAATATGCCCATGAGGTGTCGCCGACAACCGATGCCCGCATTTTATTTGCCACTTTAAAAGCAGTGGCGAACAAAGCTTATGGTTATATTGTGAAAAAAGAACATCAATAAAATCAACTAATGATGGAAAGATTAAAACTTTTCAATACCGATATTGAGGTGTCACGTCTGTGCATGGGAGGCTGTCCTATGGGCCAATATGGCTGGGGCATAGTGCAAGAACAAGAATTGATTGACGCTGTGCATGCAGCCATTGACAATGGCATCAACTTTTTCGACACAGCCGACACCTACGGATTGGGGACGTCGGAACGCACATTGGGCAAGGCACTCGGCAGCGAGAGAAACAAGGTGGTGATTGCTACAAAATTTGGCGTGCGCGCAGGAAATGGCAAAACATTCTATGATAACAGTCCACAATGGATAGAGACTGCATTGCACAACAGCCTGAAGCGGCTTGGTACTGATTATATTGACCTTTACCAAGTGCATTATCGTGATGCCACCCCCATTGAAGTGGTGGTTGAGACGCTCGAGCGCTTCAAGAACCAAGGTAAGATTCGAGCTTACGGATTGTCTAACATCCAAAAAAAAGACATTGGTGAATTCTTGCCGTTCGCAGGTAGTTTTGCAAGTGTCCAAGATGAGTTCTCATTGGCTTGTCGAAAAAATGAAAATGACTTGCTTGAACTGACCGAAAAATTATCGCTCACGCCCATGACATGGGGAAGCTTAGGACAAGGTATACTCACTGGAAAGTATACCCAGGATTCAAGTTTCGGGGCCGATGACCGTCGCTCGCGCAAAGTGTATGTGAATTTTCACGGCGAAAAACTCATTAAGAACCTGCACATCGTGGATGCAATGCGCCCCATAGCACGCAAACATCAGGTTCAGCTTGCTGCAGTGGCCGTGCGCTTCATCCTGCAGCAAATTAAAGGTTCTGTTGTGCTGGTTGGCGCCAAGTGTCCCTCGCAGATTAAAGGCAGCCTTGAGGCGATGGATTGGCGGTTATCACCTGACGAAATACAGAGGCTCGATGAAGTGTCGGCCTAAAAAGCGTATGCCGTTATACAATTCCATGATAGCTTGGGTCGCACTGACAGCTGTAGTATACGCAGCTTTTTTCAGTGGGCCCGCACCTGAAAAGGGAAAGGTGAACTGGTTTTTCGCCGTCCTCACGTTTGGCTACATCATTTTTTGGGCTGGAGTACGCACTGGAGTTGCCGACACCGCCGAATACATTTACGCATTCGAGAACTATCCTGATTTTGACGTTTTGCCACAATACTTCGCCAGTCACCCAAAAGGTCCCGGTTTTTCCGCTCTGGGCATCTTTTTTCGCTCGTATGTGTCGGCCAATTACCATTTGTGGCTCATGTTCATTGCCATTGTGAGTGGAATTTCGGTTATGACTGTTGTCCGTCAGCATTCGGTTTCATTTTTCCTCAGTGCGTATTTTTTTATTGTATCCTTGAATTTCATGTGGTTATTCAATGGCATCCGCCAGTTTTTGCCAGCTGCCATTTTATTCGGAATGAGTTGGCTTCTGATTGTCGACAACAAACGGTGGATCTACGCCTTGCTGATTGTACTGCTATCTTATGTCCATCTTACTGTCATCATCCTATTGCCGTTCTGCTTTCTCACCCACACCAAGCCATTTGGCCCACGCATGATGCTAATATCTGTGGGTATTATATTAATCATCATCTTTATGAACCCTGTATTTAGCACAATGGACGATATCCTGTCCGAAACCAGTACGGGATACACAATGGATTTCAGCGCTTTTGAAGACGATGACGGGGTTCATCCCCTGCGCGTGCTGGTTGCTTTCACCCCGTCAATTATTGCTTTGGCAAGACGCAAAGTGCTTATTGAATACGGAACTCCATTTATCCATCATTGCGTTTTGATGTCATTTGTGGCAGGATGCCTGTACTTGGTAGGAATGTTCTCGAGCGGTATCATGATTGGCCGCTTGCCCATATATTTTGAGTTATACAATATCATTCTGCTGCCCTTCTTGTTAAAATGTTTTTCACGCCCCATGTCGTACACAATGACTGCGATATGCGTACTGATGTACTTTGCCTTCTATTATCTGCAGATGCAGAATTCGTATTACATCAGCGAGATTACCGGCCTCATTGAAAATACTCCTTGATTGCACTTAAAGCGCCAAATTATGAAAACAAAACATGCTTACCTTGTGGTAGCTTATAACAATTGGGAGATACTTCAGTTGCAATTTGATTTGCTCGACCATCCACAAAACGACATTTATCTCACAATTGATAGCAAGCAGGCCATTCCTCCTTGGCTCTTTGACAATTTGAAACAATCGATGAAGCAGAGCGGCTTGCACATCATGCCTCCACAAAAAGTATATTGGGCGGAGTTTTCACAAGTTCAGGTGATGCTCAACATGATAAAAGCCGCCATGGACAATGAGAAAGACTCAGATTTTCACTACACTTATTTTCATTTCTTCTCAGGGACATGCCTGCCTATCAAGTCCCAAAAACATATACATGATTTTTGCGACAAACAAAACAAAGAATTCATTGGCATTGTGCCTCGAGAGTTTTGGTACTGCAATAAAAGGGTGCGTTTTTATTGGTGGTTGATTGACACACCCTATTATCACCGATTCAAGGCTATTAAAGCGTTGTCGACAGTTTTGGCGCTCTGCCAGCGACCATTGGGAGTGAATCGCATAAAACATTTTGACGGAAAAATTTATAATGGTTGGGATTGGGCATCCATCACTCATGAGTTTGCCACGTATCTGACAGAAAAAGAATCTCTCATAAAAAAGATGTTTAAAAAAACTTTATGTCCAAGCGAATTATGGCTACACACATTGGCCTTGAACTCACCGTTCAAGGACAGACTGTTTGATGTGAACTCATTACGTAACGGCTCCATGCGCTACATTGACTGGCAACGAGGCCGCCCTTACACCTGGGGTGCTGAAGATACAGACTTCGACACATTAATGGACAGCCCTTATCTGTTTGCCCGAAAATTCGATGTGAAGCACAGGGATATAGTGCTAAAATTGCATAACTTCCTAAAACAGCAAGATTAATAACCAAATCAAACACAATGCCACAAGTTTCTATCATAATGGCAACCTACAATGCCGAAAAAACACTGAAAGCGAGTGTAGATTCCATACTTGAACAAACTTTCAACGACTGGGAGTTTATTATTTGTGATGACTGCTCACAGGATAATTCTTACAACATATTGCTCGATTATAAAAAAATGCACCCGAACCGTTTTGTGATTTTGCGCAACGAAGTGAACTCCAAATTATCTTTTTCACTGAACAAATGCCTCGAGGTTGCTCAAGGTGAGTATGTAGCGCGTATGGATGCAGATGACACTTCTCTACCGACCAGACTGGAAAAGCAAGTTGATTTTTTGGATGCTCATCCTGAATTCGATGTTGTGGGAACGGCCATGTTACCTTTTAATGAAGACGGGGATTTCCCTCCGCGTTATGCAAAGCCTTGTCCGGAGCCCAGTGACATGCTTAACCGTTCTCCGTTTTATCACGCCACAATCATGATGCGCAAGAGTGCTTATGATAAAGTGAACGGTTATACTGTATCCAAACGCACAGAACGTGCTCAAGATTATGACATGTGGTTCCGTTTTTTTTCGTTAGGTCTAAAAGGGTATAACTTGCAATTGCCGCTATACCATGTGCGTGAAGACTCAGAGGCCATGAAACGACGGACGTTTAAGAGCCGTTGCTATGAGGTAATAACAAAACTCAAAGGCTATAAGCTTTTGCACTTTCCTGTTTATTTATATGTGTTTGCGTTTAAACCCATTTTTGCGGCATTGACACCGAACACTTTCATAGAATTATATCACAAACGATTTGACAGTGCACTATTAATACAAAAATAATCAACATTGTTATATGGAACAAAAAAAGATATCCAGTAAAGACCTCGCATGGTTGATTAGACGCCACTCCGTTGAAATGACCCATTTATCCAAGGGATCCCACATCGCATCTGTTTTGTCGGTGGCCGACATTATCGCTGTGCTGTACGCACAAATAATGCATTACCGGGTTAATGACCCGCTATGGGATAACCGCGACAGGATGATTCTGAGCAAAGGCCATGCAGGTGCCGCGATTTATGCCGCCTTGGCCGAATGTGGATTCTTTGATGTGCAAGAATTGAAAACGCACTATCAAGATGGCAGTCGACTTTCAGGACATGTATCTCATCATGTACCCGGTGTTGATTTCTCAACAGGTTCTTTGGGCCATGGATTGTCCGTAGCAACAGGAATTGCTTATGCAGCTGCCAAGTCGGGAAAGACATTTAAAACCTATGCAGTGCTCGGCGATGGTGAATGTGACGAGGGAAGTGTTTGGGAAGCAGCCATGTTTGCCAACCAATTTCATTTGAGCAATCTTATTGCTATTGTGGATTATAACAAAATGCAAAGTATGGATTTTTGCGAAAAGACCATCTCATTGGATCCATTGACCGACAAATGGAAATCCTTTGGCTGGAATGTGACTAGGGTTGATGGGAACAATCACCGTCAACTAGCAGAAGCGCTTTCGCAACATGGTGATAAACCTGCCCCAACAATGATAATCGCCGATACGCTGAAGGGATATGGAATTCCTTTCATGCAGAACGATATTTTGTGGCATTATCGTTTTCCGCATGAGGGGTGGGAATATGATGCCGCCGTGGCAGAATTGCATCGCATCAAGCCTGATTCAGTAGAAGATCCATACACACCGGCAGGTGTCGCATATCCAACGATACCGCCTGATGCTGACATCTATAACGACCACACCACCTCGGCAACTTGGAAACCTTCATCATTCAAACTAAATGATACAGATTTATGAGAGACTCTTTTGTTAAAACACTGATAGACATCGCAAAGCAGAATCCCAATGTCGAATTATTGACTGGAGACTTAGGCTTTGGTGTACTGAAACCTTTTTACGAACAATGCCCCAATCAGTTTACCAATGTAGGGATTGCAGAGCAGAATATGGCTGGTATAGCAGCAGGAATGGCATCGCTTGGGAAAACAGTGTTTGTTTATTCAATCGCAAATTTTCCCACATTACGATGCCTTGAGCAAATTAGGAACGATTGTGCCTATCATCGCTTGAATGTAAAAATAGTCAGTGTGGGAGGTGGTTTCACTTATGGCGCATTGGGCATGACACATCAGGCAACAGAGGACATAGCGGTCATGCGTGCATTGCCAGATGTGGCGGTTTTGTGCCCAGGAGATCTCGTAGAGGCCGCAGCTGCAACAAGAGCGGCCACGGCTTGGCCGGGCACGGTATATTTGAGACTTGGCCGCGGTGGCGAGATGCGTGTTCACCATGTAATTGACGATTTCAAAATCGGGAAAGCTATCAAAATTGCAGATACCACAGACTTACATGACAAAAAAACGGCAATCCTGTCAACCGGTGCTATCCTGGGCGAAGTTTGCGAAGCAACAACCATACTTTCCTCAAAATTCGGGATAGGGACGGAACAGTTTAGTTTCCCGACGGTTAAACCTATTGATAAAGAATGCATCCTGAAGTGTTGTCAAAAGTATGATTGGGTTTTTACCGTGGAGGAACACAATGTCGTGGGTGGATTTGGCAGCGCAGTGGCAGAAGTGACTAGTGAAAGCGGTTTGCCAACTCGGCTGATTCGTATTGGAATCAACGACCAATACTGCCATATTGTCGGGTCGCAAAAATATTTGCGCAATCAGTTTGGACTTTCAGCGAAGTCTATATCACAAAGAATAGCAGACACTTTGATGTAATGAAAAAATTACTGATAACATCAACCGATTTGATGATGAGCCAGTTTCTTGTGCCACATGTCAAATTTTTATCTAAAAATGGTTATAAAATTGATGTAGCTTGTTCGGCACCTGGCGGAATAATTGAGGAAGTACGCCAAATGTTAAATGGATATATCGGACAATTATATGTGGTGAGATTAGAACGAAGTCCATTGCGTATTTCTAATTATAAGGGTCTTAAAGATTTAAAGTGTATTCTTGCCAACACTTATTATGATATCATATGGACCAATGAACCTGTGATGGGAATAATGACTCGAATTGCTGCACAAAAAGCACGCAAAAGTGGAACAAAAGTTCTATATATGGTTCATGGCTTTCATTTTTATAAAGGAGCGCCTTTGCTGAATTGGATTCTTTTTTATCCCGTTGAGCGTCTCGCTTCATCTATCACGGATACAATTGCGACCATTAACACACAAGACTACAAAGTGGCCAAGTCATTTGGAACAGTAACGGCAAGGTATATTCATGGAATAGGAGTGGATACGAAGCGCTTGAATGTAGCAACCACTAAAGGTGCTATTAAAGAACAATTAGGCATTAACAAAGATTCTATAATATTGCTCTCTGTTGGTGAATTGAACAAGAATAAGAACCATAAAGTGGTTCTTAAGGCAATGCATCGCATTCAGAACCCAACAATTCATTATTTGCTGTGTGGAAAAGGCACAACTCGGTCCTTACTCGAAAAAATGGCTAATCAATTAGGCATTGCTGACAATGTCCATTTTCTTGGATATCGAAGAGATTTAGCTGGAATAATGTGTGACAGCATGGTTTATATACATCCATCCAAACGGGAAGGATTGCCATTAGCTATAATTGAATCAATGTATAGAGGTCTTCCTATCATAGCATCTGAAGTGGGGGGAATAGTTGATCTTATAGAAGAAGGGAAAGGTGGGTATTTATGTAAGTGCGATGATGTGGAAAAGATATCTCAATGTTTACAACAGTTGATTGAGGATAAAGAAAAATGCTTCCTAATGGGAAGATTTAACCAAAAGAAGGCTCTTCCGTATTTGATAGATAATGTTCTACAAGAGGTTAAAGATCTATTAGATGAAATGAATTAGTTTTCATGAAGAGGTATCACCATTTGTATGAAGGGCGATACCGAAGCTCTGTATTGATTTCACGGCAATCCTGCGGGAGTTCCACAGGATTGCTGCTTTTTTTTGCATTAGCTATGAAAATTCGTAACGTTGGCGGTGCCGAAGTTACTCTCACTCGGCATAAAAAATGAAAAACTGCGTTTCTCATTTTGTTCTGCGCTCGTTTATTCGTAACGGTGGCTCCACTAAAGTTACGCCGAAGTTACTTTCGCTCGGCATAAAAAAGAATAAATTCTTTTGTTCTGCGCTCGTTTATTCGTAACTTTGTGGCTTAGTTTAAAATCAATTCAAATATATATGGGAACATTAGCAACGAAATACGACCCTCGCGAGGTGGAGGGCAAGTGGTATGAGTACTGGGAGCGGCATGGGCTGTTCCACAGCGAGCCCGACGGGCGCGAGCCGTACACGATAGTGATTCCGCCGCCCAATGTGACGGGCGTGCTTCACATGGGGCACATGCTGAATAATACTATCCAGGACATCCTGGTGCGCCGCGCGCGCATGGATGGCAAGAACGCGCTGTGGGTGCCGGGCACCGACCACGCAAGCATCGCCACCGAGGCCAAGGTGGTGAAGCGGCTGGCCGAGCAGGGCATCAGCAAGCGCAGCCTCACGCGCGAGGAGTTTTTGAAACACGCATGGGACTGGACGCACGAGCACGGCGGCATCATCCTGAAGCAGCTGCGGCGGCTGGGGGCGTCATGCGACTGGGACCGCACGGCTTTCACCATGGACGAGAAGCGCAGCGAGAGCGTGCTGCGGGTGTTCGTCGACCTGTTTGAGAAGGGCTACATCTACCGCGGGTTGCGCATGGTCAACTGGGACCCGAAGGCGCAGACGGCTCTGAGCACCGAGGAGGTGATTCACCGTGACGAGAAGAGCAAGCTCTACTACCTGCGCTACTATGTGGCCAATGACGACCTGACGGGCGAGACCGGCCAAGAGGGCGAAATCGTGCACCGCGACGCCCAGGGACGGCGCTACGCCGTGGTGGCCACCACACGCCCCGAGACCATCATGGGCGACACCGCCATGTGCATCAACCCCAAAGACCCCAAGAACCAGTGGCTGCGCGGCAAGCGCGTGATTGTGCCGCTGGTGGGCCGCGTGATCGACGTCATCGAGGACCACTATGTCGATGTGGAGTTCGGTACGGGCTGCCTGAAGGTGACCCCCGCCCACGACACCAACGACTATATGCTGGGGCGCACGCACAACCTGGAGACAATCGATATTTTCAACCCCGACGGCACCATCGGCCCGGCATCGCCGCTCTACGTGGGCATGGACCGCATGGACTGCCGCAAGCAGATTGTGGTTGACCTGGAGGCCGCCGGACTGCTGGAGAAGGTGGAGGACTACGAGAACAAGGTGGGCTACAGCGAGCGCAACCCCGACACGGCCGTCGAGCCGCGCCTGTGCATGCAGTGGTTCCTCAAGATGAAGCATTTTGCCGAAATCGCCTTGCCGCCGGTGATGAACGACGAACTCAAGTTCTATCCGCCCAAGTATAAAAACACCTATCGCGCCTGGCTGGAGAACATCCAGGACTGGTGCATCTCGCGCCAGTTGTGGTGGGGGCACCGCATCCCCGCCTATTTCCTGCCCACTGCCGAGGGCGAGGAGGAGCGCTATGTGGTGGCCATGAACGAGGAGGAAGCGCTGGCCAAGGCGCGTGCCTTGCCGGGCTACGAAAACATCACGGCCGACCAGTTGCGGCACGACGAGGACGCACTCGACACCTGGTTCTCGAGCTGGCTGTGGCCGGTGTCGCTCTTCGACGGCATCAACCATCCCGGCAATGCCGAAATCAGTTACTACTACCCCACCGCCGACCTGGTGACAGGCCCCGACATCATCTTCTTCTGGGTGGCGCGCATGATTATGGCGGGCTACGAGTTTGCAGGCGACATGCCGTTCCGCAACGTCTACTTCACCGGCATCGTGCGCGACAAGCTGGGACGCAAGATGTCGAAGTCGCTGGGCAACAGCCCCGACCCCATCGGGTTGATTGACCGCTTCGGGGCCGACGGCGTGCGCATGGGCATGATGCTCAGCGCGCCTGCCGGCAACGACATCCTCTTCGACGAGGCATTGTGCGAGCAGGGACGCAATTTCAACAACAAGATTTGGAATGCCTTCCGCCTGGTCAAGGGCTGGCAGGTGAGCGACGACGTGGAGCAGCCCGAGCACAGCCGATTGGCAGTGGAATGGTTTGGCCAGGTGCTCAACGCCACCCTGGCCGAGGTAAAAGACCTCTTCTCCAAGTTCCGCCTGAACGAGGCTTTGATGGCCGTTTACCGCCTGTTCTGGGAGGAATTCTCGGCCTGGTACCTCGAAGTGGTGAAGCCCGCCTACGAGCATCCCATCGACCGTGCCACGCTCGATGCTACCTGGCACTATTTCGACACCCTGCTGCGCCTGTTGCACCCCTTCATGCCCTTCATCACCGAAGAATTGTGGCAACACATCGGCGAGCACACCGAGGGCGACAGCATCATGACAGCACGCATCCCCGAAGCCGGACCGGTGAACGAAGCCGTGCTGGCCGCCATGGCGCAAGCTAAGGAGATCGTGGGCGGCGTGCGCAACGTGCGCAAGAGCAAGAACTTGCCTCCGCGCGAGGCGCTCACGCTGCAGGTGGTGGGACAGCTCGACAACCCGTTCAAGCCCATCATCTGCAAGTTAGGTGGCCTTGAGACCATCGCCGAGGTCGACGCCAAGGAGGCTACCGCGGCATCGTTCCTGGTGGGCACTCTCGAGCTGGCCGTGCCTCTGGCTGGCAACATCAACGTGGCGGAAGAGCTGGCCAAACTTGAGGCCGACTTGGCCTACGCACGCGGTTTCCTGGCCACGGTGGAGAAGAAGCTCGCCAACGAGCGCTTCGTAGCCAACGCCCCCGAGGCCGTGGTGGCCGGCGAGCGCAAGAAGCAGGCCGACGCGCTGAGCCGTATCGAAACCCTCACCGCCGCCATCGACGCCTTGAAACAATAACATTCTCACCCACCGATGACACTGATTTTGTGATTATTTGTGGCTAAAAACATGATTTTTCTATGACAATCTTACAAAACGATAAACCCATAGCGCTGTGCAGCGACCATGCCGGGTTCCAAACCAAGCAGGCGGTGAAGCGCTGGCTCGATGAGCAGGGAATCGCCTACCGCGACTTCGGCACCTACGACGAGCAGAGCTGCGACTACCCCGACTTTGCCCATCCGTGCGCCCTGGCCGTGGAGAGCGGCGAGTGCTATCCCGGCATTGCCGTGTGCGGCAGCGGCGAAGGCATCAACATCACCCTGAACAAGCATCAAGGCATCCGCTCGGCATTGTGCTGGATACCCGAGGTGGCCCGATTGGCCCGCCAGCATAACGATGCCAACGTGCTGGCCATGCCCGGCCGTTTCGTCAGCAACGAAGAGGCCATCGAGATGGTGCGAGTGTTTCTCGACACCCCCTTCGAGGGCGGTCGCCACCAGCGCCGCATCGACAAAATCCCCGTGCGCTGACACCTTGCAAGCATGATACAACATCTGCCCAACGACCCGGTGATGCTCATGAGCTTTGTCAACACCAAGCTGCGCGACGTGTGCACCGACCTTGATGACTTTTGCGCCACCTACGGTGTCGACCGCCGGTGGCTCGAAAGCAAGCTGCATGAGGCCGGGTTTGAATATAACAAAGAACAAAACAAATTCTGGTGACCTATGATTGACGACCGACAACGCCACATCATCAACATCGGCTTCATTGCCGACATCATCATCCTGCTGGGAGCCCTCGCACTGCTCTATTTTTCCAACAAGGGCATGATTGCCGAGCGGTGGATGTGGGCCGGACTGGCTTTTCTGGTTCTGGCCGTTATCTCGGCAGGCTTGTGGATGTTTATCAAAACCCAGTGGGACGGCGACAAACCCGCCGGTGACGAACCCGAAAACAACGACCAACAGCCATGACACTGAAATTCATCTCATGGAACGTGAATGGACTGCGCGCCTGCGTGGGAAAAGACTTTGAGCAGACCTTCAAGGCGCTCGATGCCGACTTTTTCTGCCTGCAGGAAACCAAGATGCAGGCCGGGCAACTCGATTTGGCCTTTCCCGGCTACGACAGTTATTGGAACTACGCCGACAAGAAGGGCTACAGCGGCACCGCCATCTACACCCGCCACAAGCCGCTGGCCGTGACCCGTGGCATGGGCATCGACGAGCACGACCACGAGGGGCGCATCGTCACGCTGGAGATGGACAACTTCTTCCTGGTTACAGTCTACACCCCCAACAGCCAGGACGGCCTGCGGCGGCTCGACTACCGCATGCACTGGGAAGAGGATTTTCGCCGGTATCTGCTTGCTCTCGACGCACGCAAACCGGTAGTCGTGTGCGGCGACCTCAATGTGGCCCATCATGAAATCGACTTGAAGAACCCTAAATCCAACCGGCAGAACGCCGGCTTCACCGACCAGGAGCGCGAAAAGATGACCACCCTGCTCCAGGCAGGGTTCACCGACACCTTCCGCCACCTCCACCCCGATGCCGAGGGCATCTACTCATGGTGGAGCTACCGCTTTCAGGCACGCCAGAAGAATGCCGGATGGCGCATTGACTACTTTCTGGTCTCGGACCGCCTGGCACCGCACATCCACACCGCAGCCATCCACACCGAAATTTTCGGCAGCGACCACTGCCCGGTGGAGCTGGTGCTCACCTGGTAATCAGTCCTCGGCCGGCTCGGGATGCTCGGGCTGTGAGTCCATGACTTGCCGGGCCTGCTCCAAATCACGCTCAAAGACCACCACCATCATTGGGGTCATCATCAGAGCGTTAGCCGTGCTGTCGCCTATCACGCCGGCAGCCACGCCATTGGTTTCCAGCACACCCTTCACAATGTTGGCATCCACGGCGTTTTCATAGCGTCCGAAGACCACCAGCCGTTCATTGTCTTGATTATTCTGCTCCATGAGTAAAAAGTGTTTAGTAATGCGTAAAGATAGCAATTGTTACAAAAATCGGCAAATTTTGCGCAACAATTATAAATTTTCAGTAATTTCGCACTCATGAAAATAGGAAATCGCGAAATCCACAACAAGAACCTTGCCGTTGCCGCCGCAGGGTTGGTCATCTTGGTCGTGGCGGCATGGTTGACACCGTTCTTCTTGACGGGGGCGCCCGCCGACGGGCTGGTGAAGCTGCGCCGCGGCTCCACCATTGAGGTGGCGGCCGACTCGCTGGCAAAAAACATCGACACCGCCTTTGCCAGACGTGTGGCCACCCTGCTTCATCTCACCGGCACCGACCTGAGCAAGCGTCAGGGAGCTTTCAAGGTGAGCAAGGGAGATTCTCCGTTCACCACCATGCGCCGCCTGCGCAGCGGGCAGCCCAGTGGCATTCGCTTCACTTTCAACAACGTGCGCACACTCGACGAGTGGGCCACCCGCTGGGGCGACAAGTTCATGGCCGGCAAAGAGGCCATGATGGCCGCGCTCACCGACAGCGCTCTCTGCGCCAAGGAGGGCAAGACGGTTCACACCATCGGCACACTGCTGCTGCCCGACAGCTACGAGTTCTACTGGGACATCACCCCCGAAAAAATGCTCGACCGCATGCACGATTACCACGACCGCTTCTGGACAGCCGAGCGCCGCGCCAAGGCAAGCCGGCTGGGACTCACTCCCGAGCAGGTGTCGATCATCGCGTCGATTGTCGAGGAAGAAACCGCCAAGGCCGACGAGCGCGGCATGGTGGCCCGGCTTTATATCAACCGCTTCCAGAGCGGTATGCGCCTGCAGGCCGACCCCACGGTGAAATTTGCCATCGGCGATTTCTCTATCCGCCGCCTCACAGTACCCATGACGCTCACGGCCTCGCCCTACAACACCTATCGCGTGGACGGGCTGCCGCCGGGGCCCATCCGCCTGCCCGAGAAAGCCACACTCGACGCCGTGCTGAACGCTCCCGAACACAACTACATCTACATGTGCGCCCGCGAGGATTTCAGCGGACGGCACAACTTTGCGGTCGATTACGCCGAGCACATGGCCAATGCACGCCGCTACCAGGCCGCACTCAACGCGCGCGGCATCAAGTAGAGGCTGTCACGGCAAGGCCGCCATTCAGCGGTACTGCCGCTCGACAAAATCGTTCAGCGCACGTTCCAGTGCGTCACGGCGAGTAATGGCGCCGGTGGACGAATCATAGTATTTCTTGAGTTTTTTATCCATGCGGGCAAAGGCCTTGAAGGCTTGTGCCTGCCGCTTGTCGCGCACCTGCTGCACATGGGCTATGCCACTGTGCCACTGGGTGGCATAGGCTGCCCAGCGGTCCACGCTTTGCCAGTAGATATGGCCGGGCCACTGCTGCCGCTTACCTTCCACGTCGATGAAATGATTATCCACTGCGGTGAGCGCATTGTCGTAGCGGCGCCAACATTCGGGAGTCTGGGTGACGCCCAGGTACCACGGCAGGTAAGGCTCGGTACATGGCCGCCCTGCGCACACCCACATCACGCACCCCACCTCGCGGGGCTGGTTGGGACGAAGCTGGAAAATGGCGCTCAGCACGGTCACGTCGGTGCAGATGCCCACCGGATGGGTCCACGGCCGCTCACGCTTATAGACAAATTTATGCTCCGAGTTCTCACCGTGGCACTGCATGATTTGCATCAAGTCCTGCAGCCCTATCTTGCGATTGGGCTTCACGGCAAAGGGGAAGGTGTCGGGGTCGGGCACCATGTCGGTGCGGCCGGTGAGGTATTGCTGGGCACAAAGCTGGCGGATGACGTTATGCTCATAGGTGTAATAATAGGGGTCGCAATAGGCTTTTTTGAACGAAAAGCGGCCGTCGCGCCCGGGGTCGTACCACCCGCGCTGGCGCGCATAGTCCACCACATCGCGAGCCCCGTAGTAGTTGAGCGTGTCGGCGAGGTCAACCTCGTCAATGATGTAATTATTAGGCAAGGCCATCACCTCGTCGTCGGCGATGCGGCGTGCCACCCAATGGCGGCCTCGCACCACCGAGCAAATCCATCCCTCATGAGGGTCGGCAATGACATAGGTGCGGCCGCTGGCCCTGTAACCGCGAGCCTCCACCAGCCGGCCGATGATTTTCACCGCCTCCCGGGCCGAACGCGCCTGGCGGGCCACCGTGACGCGCGTTTCATAGAGCACGCCACCGTCGGTCAGGTCGGCACGGTCCTCACGCGACGGGCATCCGTCGCTGGCAATGGCCACGCCCCACTCGTTCAGAAAATGGTCGCAATCGTTGGTGCCCGGAAACTCGGCCCACAGATAGGCGTTGTTGCCCCGGGCACGTGGCACGGCATACATATTGAGCATCATCTCGCCACTGTCGTCCTCATTATGGGCCATCATTACGCTGCCGTCGACGGTGGTACGGCTTCCGGCAATCACACAGAAGCAATTACATCCATCCATTGATGGCCACGCGGCTGTGCACAGCGCCGGCAAAACGGATGCCCAGGCCAGAATAAAACGCGGGGTTTTCATCGTCAGGAAAAATTATAGCAGCTCGGGCAGCTCGAACAAACGGTTGCCGTTTGAGCCTTTGATTAAAATATAATAGCCTTGCGGCCTACACTGGGCAATAGCAGCCTTCACCTGGGCCACATCGTGGAATTTGCGGTAGGGACATTCAATGTGGGCAAACTCGTCGCCCACCAGCCACACCTGGTCGAAGCCGTAGCGCTGCAACGCACCCACCATCTTCTCATGCTCCTCGCGGCTGCTGTCGCCCAGCTCGCGCATCTCGCCCAGGATGGCCATCTTGGGCTTCACTTGCATCACGTCAAAGTTGGCCAGTGCGGCGGCCATCGACGTGGGGTTGGCATTGTAGGCGTCCACAATGAGATGGTTATGGGGCGTGTGCGTAAGCTGGGAGCGGTTGTTCGACGGCACATAACCCTCGATAGCGGCATCGATGGCGGCGTCATCCACCCCGAAGTGAAGTCCCACCGTCACGGCAGCCAGCACGTTGCCCAGGTTATAACTGCCGATGAGGTGTGTGGCCACCTCATGCCAGGTGCCGTCACCGGTGTTGTCGCGCCAGCGCAATCGCAACATCGGGTCGCAAGCCACCAGTTCACCCGTCACGCGGGCACCGCCCATATCGGCCTGCTGGCTATAGGGCACAGTGGCGACTCCGGCCGGGAGGATGCCTGTGAGCAGGGCGTTGTCGGCATTGACAAATATCGTCGCCGCCGGCTGTGTGGCCAGGAATTCATAGAGTTCTCCCTTCGTGCTTATCACACCCTGCAGCGACCCGAAGCCCTGCAAATGCGCCTTGCCCACATTGGTTATCAGGCCGCAGGTGGGCTCGGCAGTCTGCGCCAGTGTGCGGATGTCACCGGGGTGGCTGGCCCCCATCTCCACAACGGCAATCTCGTGCTCGGCAGCCATGCGCAGCAGCGTCTTGGGCACCCCCACGTCGTTGTTGAAATTACCCTCGGTGGCCATCACATTGAATTTTTGGGCCAGAACGGCACGCACAAGTTCCTTAGTTGTCGTTTTGCCATTGGTGCCGGTGATACCCACCACCGGGATGTGGAACTGCCGGCGGTGCTCCCGTGCCAGGTCCTTGAAAGCCTGCAAGGCATCGGGCACAAGCATCATTTGCTTGCCGGCAAGGGGGTGCCGCTCATAGTCGGCAAAAACGCGCGCATCGTCTACCACAGCCAGCGAACAGCCTTTCTCAAGAGCTTGCGCCGCAAACTGATTTCCGTCAAAGCTATCGCCGCGCAGGGCGATGAAAATGCTACCCTCCGGGCAATCCCGGCTATCGGTGGTCACCCTGGGGTGCCGTGTATAGAATTCGTACAAACTTTGGATATCCGTCATCATGCTGAATTATTTAAGTTGCACAAAATTACACAGAAATTCAGAATTATCCCACCTCAACCCCAGAAAAAACCAAACCGACAAAAAAGTTTCACTTTTTCTCTGGAAAAGAGTTCCGTTTTTTTACCCCCCTTGCATTTCCATGAAAAATCGGTCATTTTATGATAAATCAGGCCGTGTCAAGGCAAAAAACTGAAAAACTGCGGTTTTTATTTTGATTTTCGATCGGTTTGAACTATTTTTGCCGTAGACATTAGGACCATTAGGATTTATCACCGTTAACTGAACAAACACATCACAATAATTATTTATCATAAGCATATTTGACATGAAACATTTAAATGGTATTATTGGAATGATTGCTCTTGCGTGCATGTTGATGGTTTCCACCTCATGCTCGAAAGATGAGGCCCAGAACATTGATGGAGACAATGTGTATGAAGGAAAAATTATCTCACATCCGAGCAATGTTGACGGCAAGATGACATGTGTGGTGACCAAATCCCCCCTCGCGGAAAAAGAAGCGATGAACGCCAAGTTGCCTTACCCCGGTTTTTGTCGAATCATTTTCAACAGCGACGCTTTCCAAAACGTGACACTCAAACCGAACATGGTTGTGACCTTTGAACTGTTGCATTGCCAGAGGAATCCTGACCAGCACTACATGGATTGCATCGAATTCTTGGGAACGGTCAAGCCTATAGCTGTCGCTTTTGAGCAAAACAATGAAACAGAAGGAGCAGTAGACAACGAACTTTATGAAGGCCGAATAATTAACGATGGCGCGGGCAACGAGGTGTGCTGCGTCGTGACGAAAGCACCGTTGGCTCAAAAAGTGGCTGTCGCCGCCAACAAGCCTTTTGCCGGAGAATGTTATGTGTATTTCAGCTCAAAAGCTTTCACCGATGTCACCCTCAAAAAAGACATGGTGATTACATTTAATTTGCTCAGTTGTCAGCCAAGCGACAAACATCAGAGTAAAAATGCGGTCAATTATGATTGTAAAGTAAAACCAATATCTATAATTTATTAAAAAATGAAACGATTGCCAGCTATCATTATCGCCTGGCTGTTAGCGGTGCTGCCGCTGGCAGCACAGGAGAGCGGGCCGAAGAACCTGTTTCACGTCAAGGCCGGCGGCAACTACAGCAACGTGTACGGTGGTCCCAAGTGGGGACAGGGCTATCCCGGACGATTCGGATTCATCGGCGGCGTGGAGTATGAACGTGTGATGGGCCGCTGGGGGCTTTCGGCAGGCGCGATGTTCTCTATGCAGGGCAAGAAAAGTGGCCTTTACTCCGATGGCAACAACATGGTGGTGATGCCGTTGATGGCCAACTGCTATTTTTACGGGAACCGATTGATTGCGCACTTGGGATTCCAACCGGGTTTCTCAAAGAAATATGATTCATGGATAACCGATTTGTCCATCCCGGTTGGCCTGTCCTACCGGTACAAACGATTCACATTCGACGTCATTTACAAAATTGGTTTCTACACTAAGGCCGACGAAGATATGTATGTCGCCACCCCGTATCCCGGCTATGTGCCCGAGCCTTACAGCCGTGGCCACAGCGGGGTGCTGTCGCTCATGGTGGGTTACAATTTCTTTGCTTGGTAAGCCATTTCCATCACAGCAAAAAAGAAATCAGTAGTTGGATAACGATATGGCATTGCCTCCCGGCGCGGCTCGCCCCTCGCCGGGAGGATTTTTTCGGCGGACCGCAGTCGTTTTCCTCCTTCTTGCAAGGCATAGTCCAAGCGAGCTTGGATCTGCGCTTGCTGCGCGCGTCGGTTGTTCTGCGCTCGCTTATTCGAACGTTGGCTTGCGCCCAAGTTACTCCCGCTCGGCATAAAAAATGAAAAACTTCGTTTCTCATTTTGTTCTGCGCTCGCTTATTCGTAACTTTGCAAGAAAATTATTTATCAACAATGGACACAACAAAACGTAACATAGCCATCGTGTGCGGTGGCGATTCGAGCGAGCACGAGGTGTCGCTGCGCTCGGCACAGGGTTTGTACAGTTTTTTTGACCACGACCGCTACAATGTCTACATCGTGGAAATGACCGGCCTCGACTGGCATGTGGTGTTGCCCAACGGCGGGCAGCCCCGGGTGGACCGCAACGATTTTTCCTTCGACCGCCAAGGCCAGAAGACACGTTTTGACTACGCCTACATCACCATCCACGGCACCCCCGGCGAGAACGGCATCCTGCAGGGCTATCTGGACATGCTGCGCGTGCCCTACTCCACCAGCAGCGTGCTGGTGGAGGCACTGACGTTCGACAAATATGTGCTCAACAACTTCCTGCGAGCCTTCGATGTGAATGTGGCCGACAGCATCTTGCTGCGCCGCACCGACGCCACACGCCCCTCCGACGAGGATATTGCCAGGCAGTTGGGCCTGCCCTGCTTCGTCAAGCCCGTGGCCGACGGCTCCAGCTTTGGCGTGACGAAAGTGAAAACGGTCGACCAGATGTCGGCCGCCATCGAGTTTGCCTTCAAGCAGGGCCAAAGCATCATGATTGAGCGTTTTCTCGACGGCACCGAGGTGACTGTGGGATGCTACAAAACCCGCGACAAGGCCGTGGCCTTTCCGGTGACCGAAGTGGTGACCGACAACGAGTTCTTCGACTACGACGCCAAGTACAATGGCCAGGTGCAGGAAATCACCCCCGCGCGCATCAGCGATGAACTCACCCGACAGTTGCAAGCCCACACGCTGCGCCTTTACGACCTGCTGCACTGCAACGGCATCATCCGCATCGACTATATCATCACTCGCAACGCCGACGGCTCCGACCGCATCAATCTGGTGGAAATCAACACCACACCGGGCATGACAGCCACCAGTTTCATCCCGCAGCAAGTGAGAGCGGCAGGCCTGGAGATGAAGGATGTGCTCACCGACATCGTGGAGAACCAATTCAGGCCGGCATAATGACTGCCGAAGGCTGGCATTTATTCGACGACAACAAGGTGCCCTCTATCGCGGCACCCAGGCGGTTCACCTTTCCGTTTCATTATGTGCCGCACCCCTTGGCAGTGGCCGCCGCAAGGCAGTTGACGCGCGAAGTGGAGCGGCACAGCGAGTGGGCTGCCGAATTGAGACAAGGCAAAATGCTGGGTGTGCTGGTGGCCCGCGACGGGGATGGCCGGCTGGGGTTTCTGGCCGCTTTCTCGGGACTGCTGGCCGGCACCAATCGTCTGCCGGGCTTTGTTCCACCCATCTACGACCTGCTCGACCCCGACGGGGAGTTCAAGCGCACCGAGGCGGTCATTTCAAGCATTAACCGGAAAATTGACGCTTTGGAAGCCGACCCCGTGCTGGCCCGGCTGCAACAGCAACTTGCCGGCGCTCGCCTGAAAGCCGACGAGGCGCTGGCCGCCCACCGCACCATCATGGCCCGAGCCAAAGCTGAGCGCGACAGCCAGCGCCAGAACGGCACTCTGAACGATGACGAAGAAAAATCGCTGGTCAGAGAGAGCCAGCACCTGCGGGCCGAGTTGCGGCGCATCAAGCAACACCATGCGGCTGCCATCGTGGAAGCCGAGAAACAACTGGTCGCGGCACGACAGCCCATCGACGACCTGCGCAGGCAGCGGCGCACCATGAGCGAGGCGCTGCAAGAACGCGTCTTCAGCCTTTTTACGGTGCGTAACGCACGAGGCCAGCAGGCCGACTTGCTGCACATCTTCAACGATTACAACGGCACGGTGCCACCGGGTGGCGCAGGCGAATGTTGCGCCCCCAAACTCTTGCAGCAAGCCTTCATCGGCGGGCTGCAACCACTGTGCATGGCCGAGTTTTGGTACGGCCGGTCGCCCGACGGCCAAGTGAGGCATCACGGGCACTACTACCCGGCATGCCGCAGCAAGTGCCTGCCCATCCTCTCGTTCATGCTTCAAGGGCTTGATGTCGACCCCAACCCGCTGGCATCGCCTGCACCCGACAGTCCCTTGACCGAAATCTATGACGACCCCTGGCTCACAGTGGTGGTGAAGCCCGCCGGCATGCTGAGCGTGCCGGGCAAGTTGCTCGACGACTCGGCTCTCAAACGCTTCACCCAAAGTCATCCCGAAGCCACCGGCCCCATGGTGGTGCACCGTCTCGACCAGGAGACGAGCGGGCTGCTGCTCTTCGCCAAGGACAAGCACACCCACAAGGTGCTGCAGCGGCAATGGGCCACGCGCGCCATCGACAAGCACTATGTGGCCGTGCTCGCCGGAGAGGTGGAGCACGATACCGGAACCATCAACCTGCCGCTCAGGCCCGATGTCGACGACCGTCCCCGGCAGATGGTGGACCCCATCGATGGCCGCGAGGCCGTGACACGCTACCGTGTGCTCCAGCGCTCTGCCGGGCGCACACGCGTCGACCTGCAGCCCTTGACGGGACGCACTCACCAGCTGCGCGTTCACGCCGCCCACCCACAAGGTCTCAACGCCCCCATCGAGGGCGACATGCTTTACGGCACTGCCGCCCAGCGCCTCATGCTGCACGCCCAGCGCCTCACCTTCACCCATCCGGTCACCGGCCGGGTTATCGACCTCGAAGCAAAAGCGCCATTTTAACACTTGGCCATTATAAATGCCCCCTGTGGCTCTTTCAAACCAAAATTATTTTTGTATTTTTGCATCGGCATAAACCTAAAATATTTTTTGACGATGAGAAAATCACTGACTCTGCTATTAGCGGCATTGCTTGCCACGGCTGTCAACGTGCAGGCCGATGAAGGCCTGAAGCGCGAGATGCGTACCGTGTGGATTGCCACCGTGAGCAATATCGACTGGCCGCAAACACGAGGCACATCGGCCACGGTTCAGCAAAAACAAAAGAAACAGCTCACCGATTTGCTTGATGGCTTTGTCAAAACCAACATGAACGCCGTGTGCCTGCAAGTGCGCCCCATGGCCGACGCCCTGTATCGTTCCAGCTACGAGCCTTGGTCGAGCTATGTGAGCGGCACCCGCGGCGTGGATCCGGGATGGGACCCCTTGCAGTTCGCCGTGGAAGAGTGCCACAAGCGCGGGCTTGAAATCCATGCCTGGGTCAATCCCTACCGTTTCAGCAACAGCAGCGGTAACGACTGCACCACCGCCCAGGACAAGGCTATGAAGGAATCGGGCCTGCTCATGCAGGTGGGCTCGCGCATTGTGTTCAACCCCGGCCTGGAGGCTTCGCGACAACACGTCATCAAGGTGTGCCGCGAAATGATTCTCAATTACGACATCGACGGCATCATCTTCGACGACTATTTCTATCCCGGCGACGGAACCCCCACCAACAGCACCGCCCCCGACTATCAGTTGTGGCAGCAAAGCGGCACCTCGATGAACATCTCCGACTGGCGCCGCGCCAACGTGAACCTGATGGTGCGCGAGTTCTACGACATGGTGCAGCAAACCAAGCCCTATGTGAAATTCGGCATCGGCCCTGCCGGCGTGGCCGGTACGGCGGCCACCAGCGCCGGCAAGCACGGAGTGGACCCCTGCCCCACCGGCAGCGACTGGCAATACAGCCAAATCTACAGCGACCCGCTGGCGTGGCTCGAAGAAGGAACCATCGACTACATCTCACCGCAGCTGTACTGGAAAACGACCCATTCGACCAACCCCTTCGGCCCCCTCACCAAGTGGTGGAGCTACATCGCCCAGCACTTCGGGCGCCATCACTATGCCAGCCACAACATCTACTTCATGGCCAGCACCAACACCCTCGACGACTGGAAAGAGGTGGAGAAGCAAATCAACTATAGCCGCGAGTACAACCTCGACGGTGCACCCGGCGTGAACTTCTACAGCGCCAAGTACATCAACGGCCCCACCTGCACAGGACTGGGCGACTATCTGGCCCAAAACGTGTTCACCACCAAGTCGCTCACACCGGCCATGACATGGAAGCCCAAGACGGAATATGCGGCACCTGCCGACGCGCGCCTTGCAAGCGGCACGCTCAAGTGGACCGGCGTGGAGGTGGCACTGGTCAAGTACAGCGTCTACGCCATCCCCACATCGGTGTCGATGGACGACGCACGCAGCACCCTTTATGGCGGATTCAAGAGCGACTACCTGCTGGGAGTCACCTACGAGCCTTCCTACACCTTGCCGGCCGACAAGCGCAGCGGATTCTGGTACGCCGTGTGCGTGGTCGACGGCTGGGGCAATGAGTTTGAACCGGCGCTGGTCAACGCCCCGAGCGGCTATGCCGACGAAGTGACACTTATAGCACCTGTGCAAGGCGCCACCGTCGACTGGCAGCAACCCTTTGAATGGACCCAGGCCGAAGGTGCCACCTATCGTCTGACCATCGCCACCGACCCTAATTTCAACCAGACGGTCATCGACCAGGAAGGAATCACCACCTGCACCCCCACCATCGACCTGTCGGCACTCGAGTCGCACACCACCTACTACTGGCGCGTGACCACCTCACAGAACGGACGCTTCGACAAGCAGAGCGCAGTGGAGTCGTTCACCACCGGAGCACGGCCGCTGGCACCCACGGTTACACTTGTTAGCCCCGCCAACGAGGCCGAATTGGACGACATCTTCGACATTGTCTGCACCAGCGCCCCCAACGTGACCAGTTACCGGGTGCAAATTGCCACCGACCCCAATTTTGAGCAAGTGAAGCTCATCACCGATGAAATGGGCTCGCGCGCCGGAGGCTCGCTCAGGACCATCGACCTCAATCCCGCACTGCTGGACAAGGGCACCTTCTATTGGCGCGTGCTCACCCAGGCACCCGGATGCGACGACAACGCGTCCCTGGCACGGGTGTTCACCATCACCAGCGTTCCCACGGGCAACTACGAGCCTGGCTATGTGCAGCTGCACGACATCGACACCTACGACGACATGGATGGGCTGCGACTCGTCAGCAAGTGGATTCGCTCCACCAAGATGGAATATGAGAACATGGACTTCACCAACGGCGGACTCGACAACCGCGGCATCGCGGCCGATGCCGACCGCGTCTACCAGATTGGGCGCAGCGAAGGCTCTAACAGCGCCGATGTCTACATCAACCACTACAGCGCCGAGACGGGCGAGCTGATGAAGACCGTGCCCGTGTCGTCCGAAGTGCAGTGCAACTATTACCCCGGCAACGACATCTTCACCGACGACGCCGGACACTTCCTCATCTCGAACCTGCTGCTCAACATCACCAATCAGCCGCTCAACATCTACCAGGTGGATGTCGAAACCGGCAATGTGAAGCAAGTGTGCGCCCTCAACACCACAGCCACCACCACCGGCAACCGCATCGACCACTGCGACGTGGTGGGCGATGTCACGACGGGCAACTTCACGGTGTTCGCCGCCATTGCCAACGGCAGCGAAGTGGTGCGCTGGACGGTAACCGGCAACGGCACACCCAGCGTGAGCGTGATGAAGGCACAGAACTTCTGCCCCGCCAACGCGACGGCCATCGGCATCGCACCGCGCGTGGTGGGCCTGACGAGCGACCGCGTGGTGGTCACCGGCGGCAACACGCACCCCACCCTCTACGACTTCTCCACCGGACGCATCGCCGACAGCTTCCTCAGCAACACGGGTATCATGCCCAGCGGCACCGAAGCCAACGGCTTTGCCGCTTTCACCTATCAGGGCAAGCATTTCATGCTGTATCCCTACAGCGACTTCCGCAACAGCACGGGCCACACGTTCATGCTGGCACGCAACGACAGCGGCACCGACTTTGCCGGATTCCAGGCCATGTGGCGCTTCCCCGAGAGCGGACTGGGCGGCAACAACAGCAGCACATGGGACGCACCTTGCACCGCTGTGCAAGCCGGCGGCAAGATGCATCTCTACGTCTACTCGCCGGCCAACGGACTGGCGGCCTATGTGCTGCAGCCCAATGTGCTGCGGGGCGACGTGAACGGCGACGGTGAGGTCAACGTGGCCGACGTTACCGCCCTGGTGAACCTGGTGCTGAACGGAGACGCCAATGAACGCAGCGACGTGAACGGCGACGATGAGACCGGAATTGCCGATGTCACGGCACTGGTCAACATCATCATGGCGCAATAACGCCGCCACATCACTCACACAATGAGGGTGCGCCCGATGTGTGGGCGCACCCTCATTGTTTCTGTTCCACAGTGTACTTTGTCAATCAGCGCACAATCAATTTCTTACCCTGGTGGATGTAGATTCCGGCCGTGGGATTTGCCACAGGCCGCCCCATCAGGTCATAGTAACGGCCATCGGTGGCGGCGGCAGTTTTCACCTCGGCGATGCCGGTTTCCTGCGCAAAAATGACCTCGCCCAGCGACTCGTCATCGTTCATGTTATAAATAACCGCCTCGATGGCGTCGAGATCCTCCTGGTCGGCCACGTTCCATGTGTTGCCCACGGCATACACCTCGCTGCCACTGTTGTTGTACAGGTCACAGAGGTTGCCGGCTTCAATCGAATAATTGGTGCCGTCGTTGCCGTTGTCCTTGAATGTGTTCAAGCCCGGGTCGGTGGCGGTTCCCAAGTCGACCTCGATGAGGGGTAGCTCAGAACCGGCCTTGGGACCGATGAGCGTAATGCCCCACATGTTGCCCTCAATCTCGTTGCCGCGGATGCGGGCAATGGCTCCACCGGTGTTGGCGGTGATGTTGATGCCGCTGCCGCCGTTCATGGCACTGGCGATGTAGCGGTTGTTCTTCACCACATTGTTCTCGATGATGACTTTGCCGGGGCCGGTGAGCGTAATGCCATAGGAGTTGTCGGTCACAGTGTTGCCCTTGATGGTGACAGTGCCAGTGAACTCACCGCCCATCAGATGGCTCACCGCGATGCCGCCGGTGCGGGTCACCACGGCGCGGCCGGTCACCACATTGTTCTCAATGTTGATGTCGTAAGAGCCGTAGAGCCCCATGTTGATGGCCGGGGTCAAGCGGCCGCTCACTCCGTTCTTGTCCATCACGCAATTGGTGATGTCGATGCCGCAGGGCACATTCGAGCCGCAAGCCACACAAGCCACCTGGCCATTGGTGAAAGTGCAGTTGTTCACCACATTGCCATGACTTTCCGACGTGAAGTTGATGTTCGACGTGCCCATCTTGCCGTTGAAGGAGTCAAACGTGCATCCGTCGGCCACCAGGTTACCATCGCTGCCGTCGGGGCCGAAGGTGATGCCCACATACTTCATCGTGAGGTTCTTCAGCACGGCTTTCGACTGCGCACCGAACAATCTGATTCCCAATGCAGTGCCGGTGGCATCGTCGGTGGCGGTGATGGTGGCATCCTGCACATCGGCCTCAAGCAAGCCGTTCATGACGATGCGCGCCTTGTCACTGAACTTGATCACCTCTCCGTCATTGATTTTCAGCCCATTGCCATCGGCCAGAGTGAGGTCGCTCTTGCTCACGATGATGCCGCCGCCATCAAGGCTCATCGGCTCGGTGAGGCCTGTGCTCATGGTCAGCACATAGGCGCCGTCCGAGGCCACGGTAACGCCAGAGCCCTCAATCTGGCTCAAATCGGCAAACGTGTACACTTTGGCTTGCAGCGTGCATGCGGCTGCGGCCATCAAAATGAAAGTAAAGACTTTTTTCATAAGCATTTATTCTATTTGGGGTTAATGATTTTGCAAAATTACTCATTTGACCGCAATAAATGCAACGCGAGCAAGAGACGACTTGTTAAAGATTGAAAAATTTTGTATCAAACTCAAAAAAATCCAAAATACACAAAATTTTAGTGTTAAAAAACGCGTCATTTTGCGAGAATTTCAGTAAGTTTGTAGACTATTATGCGTAAGAGTCGCATACAAAACCCGAAAACCAAGAAAACTAACCACATAAACTATAACCAAAAACATTCGTCATGAGAAAACAGTTACTGCTTCTGTTATTTTCCATCTTAGCGGTGTTGGGCTATGCCCGCACGGTGACCGGTGTGGTGACACAGGCATCTGACGGGGAGCCCATTATCGGCGCCTCGGTGCAGGTCCACGGCACCTCGCGCGGCACGGCCACCGACCTCGACGGAAGATACTCCATCGACGTCAACGACGGCGATGTGCTCGACATTTCCTACGTGGGAATGAATCCTGTTTCGATTAAGGTGACCAGCGGAAAATCGGTCATCAATGTCGAACTCAAAGAAAATGCTCAAGTGCTGAGCGAGGTGGTGGTCACCGCCATGGGCCAGACACAAGAGAAGAAGAAACTGAACTTTGCCGTGCAGTCGCTCGACAGCGACCAGGTGACAGCCGGTGGAGCATCCAACTTTGCCAACACGCTGCAGGGCAAGGTGGCCGGTCTGCAAGTGGCCACCGGCGGCGGCTCGCCCAACTCGTCAACGCAGATTATCGTGCGCGCCATCTCGTCGGTCAACAACTCGCAGAACAACCAGCCGCTCGTCATCGTCGACGGTGTGGCCATCCGAGGCAGCGGCGACTCGCTGGGCGACCTCAACCCGAACGACATCGAGAACATATCGGTGCTCAAAGGCGCGGCCGCTTCGGCTCTCTACGGCCAGGAGTCCGCCAACGGTGTGATTATGATTACCACCAAGAGCGGTAACCGCGACGGCTCGGTCAAGGTCACCGGCAGCGCCACCGTCGAAATCAACCAGGCCATGCGCGTACCCAAGGTGCAGAGCATGTTCATGCCGGGAACCAAGGGCATGTACAAGGAGAACTCGGCCAGCGGAGGCTGGGGACCCTATGTGCCCAAGGGCGCCACGATCTACGACAACGTGGGCAACTTCCTGAAGACCGGCTTACTGCAAAAGTACGACGTGTCGGTTTCGGGCGGAACCGAGAAGTTTAACGCTTACGCCTCGGTAGCCTACATGGACAACCAGGGTATCGTCCCCAAAGACTTCAAGAAGCAAATCACCGCCTTCCTCAAGAGCTCGTTCAAGCCTTCGAAGCAAGTGTCGTTCCAGTTCTCAATGAACTTCAAGAACAGCACGGCACGCGGCTTCGGCAACTCCATGAGCACCATCTACGCATGGGCCATCGACAAGGACATGAGCGACTATCAGACCAAGGAAGGCCATGTGAACTGGGCCAACCGCTACGACCACTGGGAACTGCTGCTCGACACCGAGCGCCTGAACGCCGGTGTGTCGCCCTACTTTGGCCGCTATCGCGACAAGTCACTGACCGAGAGCACGCGCATCATGCTTAACGGACAAGTCACCTATGAGCCCATCACCGACCTGCAGTTCACAGGCAAAATCTCTTACGACAAGGGCTACAGCACCTACGACAGCTACTCCATTCCGCGCTTCTACGACGGCGACCTGAACAATCCCAACGACGAAGAAGTGCAGCAAATCCTCAAGAGCAACCAGGGAGTTTACGGCTCCTACAGCTTCCAGCCCTCACGCGGCGAGCTGGTGAACTACCAGGGACTGGCCACCTACAAAAAGACCTTTGCCGAGGACTTCACGTTCAATGTGCTGTTCGGTGCCGAGTACAAAAAGTACAAAGGCTACGAGGCATCCATCTACAACCAGCACTTTATGCTGGGCGGCGAGTACTACAGTTTCAACAACACCAACTTCACCGACGGCGACCTGCTGATTGCCAACAAGCCGACCCTTTACCACTCGGAATACGACAAATACGGCTACTTCGGTGAGTTGCGCTTCGACTACAAGGGAGTGGCACAACTCTCGGCCACCTATCGTCACGACGGCTCCTCGCGCTTCAAACAAGCGTCGCAGACGTCCTACTACTACCCCTCGGTGACCGCCGGTGTGATTTTCAGCGAACTGTTCCACCTGCAGAACAAATGGTTCTCCTATGGTAAAATCCGCGGCAACTGGGCCAAGGTGGGCAAGGACGGACCGAGCTACCTGTTCACCGACACCTACAAGGAGTGGACCCTCTTCCCCGACGGCGGCTACGGTGTGAACCCCACCGTCAGCCGCGCCATCACGCTTGAGCCCGAGATGACCAGTTCGTGGGAAATCGGCGCCGACCTGCGCTTCTTCAACAGCCGCACCCGCCTCGACGTGGCCTACTACTCGACCACCGTCGACAACCAGATTGTGAGCGTGCGTGTGTCGCCCGCCTCGGGCACCATCCTGCAGACCCGCAACGAGGGTGAAATCGAGAACTACGGTGTGGAATTGACCCTGGCCCAGGACATCATCAAGAGCACCGACTTCGACTGGACCGCCACGGCCAACTTCTCGTTCAACCGCGGCCGCGTGAAGTCGCTGCCCGACGATGTCATTGAAATCCAGGGCACACAGTACGGCGACATCTTCCCGGTGGCCCGCCTCAACGGCTCGTCGACGGGCTTGTCGGGCAAGGACTATGAGCGCGACCCCGACGGCAACGTCATCTGCGACGAGAACGGCTACCCCATCATCAGCCCGCAGAAGGGCATCTACATCGGCAACCGCGAGCCCGACTTCCTGCTGGGCCTCGGCTCGAACTTCCGCTGGAAAAACGCCACACTGTCGTTCCTGCTTGATGGACGATGCGGCGGCGACGTGGCCAATGTGACCGGCCGCAGCCTCATCACCAACGGCATGAACCACCTCTACGACAACTACCGCAACCGCGAAATCATCTTCAACGGCGTGCAGGCAGTTGCCGGCCCCGACGGCACCACCACCTATGTGAAAAACACCACGCCCGTGGTGCTCGACGCCAACTTCATCAGCAAGTATTTCTCCACCGTGTCGAGCAACTTCATCGAGGATGGCTCCTACATCCGCCTGAGTTATGTGACGCTGGGCTACGACTTCACCCCGCTGTTCAAGAAAAACTGCCCCGTGAAGAACCTGAGCCTGTCGTTCACGGCACGCAACCTGTTCCTGCTCACCAAGTACACCGGCAACGACCCCGCCATCCTGGCAGCCGTGAGCGGTGGTACCGGCGGCATGGGCATCGACAACTACAACGTGCCCAGCACCCGCAGTTTCAATTTCACGCTTAAAGCCACATTCTAAGGAGGGAATCACACTATGAACAAGATAAAACTGATAGCTTTACTGCTCCTCACCAGCCTGCTCACCGTGAGCTGCGAGGACACGCTGGGCGACAACATCGACCCCGACCGCGCGCACGTAATCGACGCCAAGGCCGGACTGCCTGTGCTGGTGTACTACGCGCAGCAGGTGGTCTACGACCACTCGGAGTATTACGCCTACTTCTCACAGATGCTCACCACCGGCGGCAAGAGCTCGGTGGGCGCCTACTCCTACAAGTGCGAGTGGGAGATGCTGACCATGAACCGCCACCCCATGTGGCGCCGCCACTTCTACGACATCGGCAAGAACGCCGTGAACCTGGTGAACAACTCCAGGGCCATCAACTCGCCCAACTATGAGCTGATAGCCCGCACCATCAAACTGATGTCGACACAGCTCACCACCGATGCCTTCGGCGACATTCCCAACTCGCAGGCCTACCTGTCGAACGCTCCGGCTTACGACCCGCAGTCCATGGTCTACGACTGGATGCTGAAAGAGGCCGACGAGCTGATAGCCATGTATGAGAACCCCGACATTGTCAACAACCCCAACAACGAGAACATCACCATCAAGGAGGACCGCGTCTACGGCGGCGACCTGGAGAAGTGGAAAGGCCTTGTGCTGGCCGTGAAGGCACGCCTGCTGCTGCGCAACATCCCCAACGTGGACCGCAGTGCAGCCATGTGCCAAAAGATTGTTGACGCAGCCGACGCCGCCATCAACCAGTGGCGCAAGGGCGACCTGCTCTACGGCAGCTGGTTCGGCAACGAGCCCCGCTACAAGTGGGACGGTGGCACCGGCACACAGAGCGCCGTGTGGAGTGTGGCACAGCCCATCATCAACTCATGGGAGTCGCGCGGCAACCTGCTGGGCAGCGCCATCCCCTCGAAGTTCTTCATGATTGACCTGCTGGGACTCGTTCATCCCGAGGATGAGAAGACCACCGGCTTCTTCAACACCTCCACCGGCTTTGCCAACGACCCGCGCTGCTCACTGCTGATGATTGCCCGCACAGGCCCCATGACGGCATCAAACACCAATGCACGCATCAAGATGCGCTATCTGGAGAACAACATCGGCATGGGAACATCGTTCAAGATTGCCAACTATCCCAACCTTTACATGGGCGCCTATGCCGGCGACGCCACCTGCTACAACCCCATCTTCACCATGGAGGAGCTGTACTTCATCAAGGCTGAGGCCCTCTACTGGATGGGACAGAAGACGCAGGCTTGCGCACTGGCCAAGGAAGCAACACAGTGGAACATCCAGCGCCACCTCGACTTCTTCCTCGAGCACTATCCCAATCCCAATTACAAGGAAGATGAGGACAACAAGTATCCCGGCAACGCCACAGCCGACGGCAAGCCCGGCTTTGTGGGTGCCAAGTACTGGAACGGCTGGGTGAAAGCCTTCCTGGACAACGTGGATGTCATTGAAGTCGACTCTACCTACAACCAGCGCACCGGCAAGTGGCGCTACACCACCTATGAATATGCTTACAAGGTGGACGGTCGAGGCAACGAGCACTGGTTCTTCAACCCCTCGGAGTACACGCTGAGCGATCTCATGGAGCAGAAGTACATCGCCATGTACTTGCAGCCCGAGCAGTGGACCGACATGCGCCGCTATCACTACAGCAACAACCGCAACAACTACGGCATCGGCGACAACAACGAGATCATCTATCCCACGCTGCGCAGGCCCTACAACCTGTATGCCGCCTATTGGATCGACGGCCTCACCGAGACCGAGAAGGAAAACACCTGGATTCAGCGACTGAACTACGACCCCGAGACCGAGGAGAAGTACAACCGCGCCGAGTTGCAACGACTGGGAGCCTACAAGAACTACAAGTGGCTGCAAGAACCCATGATCTGGGCGCACCGCTATGGAGAGATTACCTCGCTGACCGACACGCAGACTCCCGCTGCCCAGTGACAATAAGTTATTAACGTGAAATCTAACAGTATTATGAAAATATATCAATTATTAGCCGCAATCGGGTTCAGTGCCTTGCTCATGACATCGTGCGCCGTGCACGACCCCTTTGCCGACCGTATGGAGATTGGTCAGGTGCTTCCCACCGTCGACTGGCAGCAAAACTCCACGCTGGTCAAGGCCGGTGCCTACGCCACGTTCAAGGCCCAGTACTACACCAGCGAGGAACGCACACTCGACCACAGCGAGGTGTGGGCATTAATCAAGCGCGAGCAGTCAAGCGCCGCCACCAGCAAGCTCACCACCGGACTGTCCTACACCAAGACCTTTGCACTCACCGACACCGTGCGCAGTGCGCAAAAACTGGCCTCCTACCCCCACAGCCTGGCCGAATGGGATGGTCATGAATACACCCTGAACGACTCGTTCCCCACCTCGCGCACCCTGGCACCCGTGATGTGGAACAATCCCGAGACTTGGGACCAGGAGAAATTCGACTCCTACTACCCCGCCGAGTTCGCTCAGGAATTTGTCGACCACATGGTGAACGTGCTCACCAAGGACAGCCTCTACTACAACGACCTGCGCAACATCTACATCAACTACGCGTTCACCGCTGAGCAATTCCAGGCCATGAACGCCAAGTACGGTGTAGAATTCCCGACTGAGACCGAAACGGGCAAGAAGAGCGATGCCTGGTTCGCAGGTGATGAGGTAGACCACTATTACTACACCACCGTCACAACCGACGGCGTGCTGGTCTACCACGAAATCGCTGCCGAGACCGACGCGCCACAGGGCGTGAACGTCTATCCGGTCTACAAGTCTTCGCCCTGGCTATTCAGCCGCTACAGCGACGACACCGGCGGCAAAATCACCACCGTGCGCACCCAGTACATGCCCTACTGGAAAGAACTCATCTCACAGATTCCGTTCACCGACTGGATTTACAACACAGCCGACAAGAACTACGCCGTGTCGTTCAACCGTCAGTACTATCTTGAGCCTGACTTCCGTGTATACGACACCGAGGGCAAAGTGGGTATCACCAGCGACAATAAAGAAGTTACGTTGAACTAACCCAAAGGACATTGACAACTATGAAGACAATCAATAAAATTGGACTACTGGCGATGCTGCTGCTCACCATGGCGGCATGCGTCGAGAAAGAGCCGGCCTATGGCAATTTCCCCGGCAAGGACGTCGACTTCACCTATAACGTCGACGGCGACCAATACCAGCTCGACTTCTATGTGGTGTCGACTATTCAGTTCAACAACACCTCGGCCAAGACCGGCGCGGTGACTTGGGACTTCGGCGATGGAACCACCTCCACCGAGGCCAATCCGCTGCACAAGTATGCCAAGTCGGGTGTCTACAAAGTGACGCTCAACGTGGAGGGTGCCGGCAAATGCACCTACCCGCTGCTCATCTACGACATCGCTCCTGTGCTCAGCGTCACCGAGCAGAGCGCCAAGCCGGTGGTCATCAACGACGTGAGCGTGAAACTCGGCATCGAGCTTCCCAACCCCGAGAACCTGATTTGCAAGTATGTGTGGCTGTTCCCCGAAGGCACCAAGACGGCCGACGGCAACGAAATCACCACTTTTGAGGGCTATTCGCATGAAGACGGCACCATCGACAATCCCGGCAACCTCACCTTCAAGCACATCGGCTCTCAGAAAATCGAGTTGCAGACGTGGTTCGACATCAACGGTGAGAACCGCCGCCTCGAAGACTCCTATGTCAATGTGCAGGTGGGCTCGTCGATTCCGGCACCCACGCTCTACTATGCCACCTATGGAGGCAACATCAAGGCCTACAAACTGGTTGACCTTGCTCAACTGCCGGCCGGCACCAAGAACATGCCCTTCGACATGGGTGTGAGCTCGGGCAACATGCCCACCACGTTGGTCTTCGCCACACAGAAAGGTGGCGTGGCCGGCGGTGGCGAAGAAGGTGAAGGCGAAGGCGAAGAGGAAGAAGGCAGCTCGTCGGTTGCCGAGCAGGACAATGTCTACATTCTGGACTGCGGCAAGCAGTACTACTATGTGAACGACGAGAACAGCAACCTGGGCGACGGCAAAATCACTGTCATGAGCGCCGATGGCGGCACCGTGAACGTAATGATCACCAACGTGGGCGGACAAGCCTTCAACGACCCGTTCCAGGGCTGCACCGACGGCACCTATCTCTACTACACCGACCGTAACACCGGCATCCGCCGCATCCCGCTCACCACACGCAGCGAGGTGGAAAGCACCAACTTCAACAGCACCGCCGGCTATTTTGTGGTGAACAACCAGCTCAAGTACTACGGCAACGGTATCGCCTACGGTGCCATCCACACCGGACTGTATCTTGACAAGGACGGCGTGTTCTGGTGGGGCAAGAACTACTCGGGCTACGGCATCTACCGCTTCCGCCCCAGCGACATCGGCAAGACCGGTGCCGGCGACAAGATTCCCTTCCCCATCGTGCTTGAGACCACGCAGCCACGTGCTTTCACCATCGACGAGGAACTGGGCTACCTGTATGTGTGGATGACCAAGGGCACCACGCCGGGCGTGGGCTTCACACAGTATTTGCTGCCGGGAGCCTCGGTAGGAACCGACTACAACGACTATGTGGCCTTTGTGCAAATGGACGCCGACCCCATCAACACCACCGATGCCGAGGGTGTCTACACCACACAGATGGCTGTCGACAAGCAGACGCACTACGTCTACTTCGGCTTCCGCGCCGCCAGCACCGAGAAGAATTACACCACCGGTCTGAGCTACTTCGACCCCGCCACGGGCAAAGTGCAGAAATACAACGGAAACACCGACCCCATCCTGGGCGTGTGCATCAATCCGCGTCTCACCAATTTGTTCTGACAAAGCGGCTAAGTTCCATCATAAGAGGGTGTGTCACAGCACCCTCTTTTTTCCTTTGTTTTGGTACTGCTATGAAAAAAATCATTCTAATTCTCTGCCTGGTGGCCATCACCACAGCCGCGTGGGCCGACGCACCGGTCAAGCGTGAGCACAGGGCGGTGTGGATGTCGGCCTACGTCAACGACTGGCCGTCGGGGGCCATCACGACCAGCAACGAAGCCGTGATGCGCACCAGCTGCAACAAGATGCTCGACACACTGCGGGCCAACAACATGAACGTGGTCTACTACCATGTGCGCGCCATGGCCGACGCCATGTACGACTCCAAGTATGAGCCGTGGTCGAGCTATGTGAGCGGCACGCGAGGCGTGGCTCCGGCCTTCGACCCGCTCGACCACATCGTCACGCAGGCGCACAAGCGCGGCCTGGAGATTTACGCATGGGTGAACCCCTACCGCTACGCCCCCAAGAACAACATGTGGGGGCAAAGCGAGCTCGACTATGTGCACACGCATCCCGAGTGGCTGCTCACCACCGACTATGAGACCGTGCTCAACCCCGGCATCCCCGAGGTGAGACAGCGCGTGGTGGACGTGTGCCGCGACATCATCGAGAAATACGACGTGGACGGCATCGTCTTCGACGACTATTTCTATCCGCAGGGAGGCACACCGCTCGACGCCGACTCGGCCCTGTATAACGCCTACGTGCGGCAGGGAGGCACGCTGGCGCAAGCCGACTGGCGCCGCGAGAACGTGAACATGATGGTGCGCGACGTGAACAACATGATCAAGAGCACCAAACCCTGGGTGCGCTTCGGAATAGGGCCGGCCGGCGTAGCTTGCGGCTCGGCCGACGTGGCCGCCAAGTACGGCGTGGACCCCTGCCCCGGCAACGACTGGCAGTATGGACAAATCCACAGCGACCCCATGGCATGGCTCACCCGAGGCACCATCGACTTCATGTCGCCGCAGGTCTACCGCTCGCTCACCCAGAGTTTTGAGCCCATCACACGCTGGTGGGGACGCATGGGCGACCGCTTCAACCGTCACGTCTACATCAGCCAGACGGTGAACAGCACCGCCAGCACGGGCTGGGAACTGCCCGATTACCTGCAGCAGGTGCGCATCATTCGCGATGCGAGCACCGACGGCAATCCGGGCCTGGTTTTCTTCAAATATTCCACCTGGCGCCAACTCAACGGCCGCATCGACGGCCATGTGAAGGGATTGCGCATCTACCTGCGCGACAGCGTGTATAACACCGTGGCGCTGAGTCCGGCCGTGACTTGGGTGCGTCCCGACAAGACCTACACCACCGTCACCGATGTCACACTCACCGACGGCACGCTCACCTGGCAGCCCGAGGACAACGTGCGCTATGTGGTCTATGCCTACCCCGACACCGTGCCCGATGCCCAATTCCTGTGCCAGGCGCAGTACATAGCCGGCATCGCCTACGAGCCCACCTTCACCCTGCCCGAAAATCGCCTGAACGGCTACAAGTACGCCGTGACCATCCTCGACAGGCTGGAGAATGAATATGCCCCGGTGACCGTGGGTGCCACCCCGTCGGCCGCCCCCATGCCGCAGCTGGTGGTGCCTGCCGACGGAGCCACCGTGTCGCTGCTGGACAAGCTGCAATGGCAGTCGCCGCTGCCCATGCACACCGTGCAGATTTTCACCGACCCCGAGATGACCGACATGGTGGCCAACTTCGCCGTCGACTCGCTGTCGGTGCCGCTCGACCGCGTGCCCGGCATCGGACTGGGAACGTATTATTGGCGCGTAGTGGGCCGTGGACTCAACCAGTACGACACGGCCAGCGAACTGCACGCTTTCACCGTGGAGGAGTTCAGGGTCACATCGCCGCAAAACAACGCCGTGGATGTGTCGCTCACTCCCACCATTGCCTGGAACTGCAACCAGCCCGACGTGCCCTGCGTGGTGGAAATCGCCACAACGTCGGCCATGAGCAACATCGTGCGCACCGACACCGTGACGGGGGCCGCCCACATCGATGTGCCTCACTACGCGCTGTCGGGCGCCCGCGACTATTACGTGCGGGTGAGCGCCCTGCGCGGAGCAACTTCGGTGACAACACCCGTGTCCCACTTCCGCACGGTGGAGGTCATTCCGCCGGTGCCCACCATCATCTATCCCGAGCACGATGGCACCACACTCTACCCCACCTCGCAAATCAAGGTGGCACCCGTCGAGGGCATCACATCGCTCCGCCTTGAGGTGAGCGCCAAGGAAACATTCCCGGCACGCTCGTCCTATCGCGGCACCATCAGCAACTGGTCGTTCTGCTCACCGGTGCTCGACGACATGGGCACCGTGACGTTCAAGGACGGCAACACCTACTATGTGAGGGCACGGTTTGCCCACTACACGCTGGCCACCGGCACCACCACACAGTACACCGATTATTCGCCTGTGCTGAGCTTTATTTACCGCGAGTCGCTCAATGGCGACGTGAACGGCGACGGCGAGTTGTCCATTGCCGATGTCACCGCCCTTGTGGACCTGGTGATGCGCGAAGCCGACAATGAGCGCAGCGACGTGAACGGTGATGGAGAAACCAGCGTGGCCGACATCACGTCACTGGTGACGCTGCTCATGGGCCTTTAATAAGCGTTTGGTGTCGTTTACAAATTTTTGCGATAAAAAAGTAAGCAATAATTTTGCCACGTGCAAAATTATTGCTTACTTTGCTTGGAGATAGACCGCTCATTGAATTATCACTACATAAACCAATAAAAACTGTTACAAAATGAAGAAATTTTTACTTTTTGCAACCATGGCTGTCATGTCGGCCACATCGGCTCTTGCAGCTACCGACAAACAGACCTATGAGCCTGTGGGTGAACTGAAAATCGCCAACCAGTGGATTTTGGACCGTGTCCACACGCCCGATGTTTTCACCAAAATGGATGTTTGCAACACCCGCGCGCGCACAGCCACGCTGTTCAACGACATCGTCTACGTGGCTCACAGCGAGGCACGCACCGTTGTTCCCGCTCCGGGCGACACGGTGGTGGCTGCCGTCATCTACCGCTTCGATGCCAAAACCGGCGAGCAACTGCCCGATCTGGACGTGACGCTCGACGGCCGTCCCTACGGCGTGTTCCTGGGTGTGAACCAAATTGGCGTCGACGACTTCGGGCACATGTGGGTGATGCCCTACACCAGCGAGACGGCCACTACCGTCAAGCTGTACCAACTTGACCCCGAGACGGGTGAGCTCACCCTGATTCAGGAGCTGGAAAAAGGCGACGACATCAAGCGCACCGACTTCTATGACCTGATGGGCGACCTGCTGCGCGAGGAGGCCACTTGTACCATCATGGCGGCCGGCTCAACCGAGGGCTCAACCGTCTATCGCTGGTTTGCCGATTACGAAGACGACTTTGTGGGCGGCTTCCGCGGCCAGCCTTCGCTTGCCATCACCGACATCTATCCCGAATCCATTTCGGCTTGGTCCTATGGCCCCACCGTGAAGATGGTCTACGGCGACGACCCCGAGGACTACGATGAATACTATGCCGGCAACACGTTCTATGTGGACGGCTTCAACTCGTCGCCCCTCAAGTACAACAACAAGGGCAACCTCATCGCATCGTTTGAGAACGTGGAGACCGACCTGCTGCCCTCGGAAGTGGGAGCCAACGGCTGCACCGAGTTCATCTACGACGACGAGCTTTATTTCGCCTATGCTTACGCCCAGTATTCCGGCCTGGATGAGAAAACGGGCAAGAACCGCGCTTGCCAGGTCAATCTGGTGAAGTTTGGCGACGAGGGCGAACTGGGCGAGGACATCCAGTTCTTGTGGCAAGTGCCGGCCGACGGCCTGGGAACCACTTCCGACGGCGGTAACCGCGTGCAAAGCATCTGCGTCGTTCCCGGTACTGACGAAGAAGGCAACGAAGAGCTCACCATGCTCACCTACAAGAGCTACAACGGTATCGGTGTCTACAAAATCGGCTACAACGTGAAGCCCAGCGAAGAGCAGCCCGACTTCAAGAAGGGCGACGTGAACGGCGATGGCGAAATCAGCATTGCCGACGTCACCATGCTGGTGTCGCTTGTCGTGGACCAAGCAAGCAATGAGCGCAGCGATGTGAACGGCGACGGCGAGACCGGCATTGCCGATGTCACCACGCTGGTGGGCATGCTGATGGAATAATTGCTATCCGGCATTTGACTGAAACGAAACCGGCGGCCCGCCCCCTGTGATTCTTGGGGGCGGGCCGCCATGTTTTTTGACACATACATCCCAATCGGTCATTAGGTTAAATGTTTGACCGGATTATTTTTTTGAGCAGATTGCAAAAAGATAGTCGAAGGCGTAGCGGGCTACGGCAAGACAATCTCTGATTAAAACTAATCTGACATAAAAAAAGCCAAACAAACAACCCATCTCGGCCTGATGAGCGATTTGGGATTATTTGGCATCCCTGACAAAGATATTTTTGCAATCGGGTTGCTAAAACGGTATTTTATTCGTAACTTTACGGCAAATACACATTAACATTCACCTAAAAACTGTTCAAATGAAAAAAACTCTACTCACACTGGCGCTCATGGCATTGAGTTGTGCCTGCGCATGGGCCGTTGTGACCGACGGCCAAACCTATCAGGAAGTCGATGGCGTGAAATGTGTCAATCAATGGATGTTTGACCGCGTTCATGCCGGCAAGGCTTATGTGAACCACCCCCTGGCCAACACCAAGGCACGCACCGCCACCCTCAACGAAGGCATTGTCTACGTTGCGCACAGCGAGGCTAAACTCATTGTTGTGGCTCCGGGCGACACCGTAATGGGAGCCGTTATTTACCGTTTTGACGCCAAGACGGGCGAAGAACTGGAACCGCTCGACCTCACCCTCGACGGACGTCCTTACAACCGCTTCCTGGGTGCCACCAGTATTGGCAGCGACAACTTCGGCCACATCTGGCTGGCTCCCATGACCAGCGACCTGCAGCCCATCATCCCCTTCTATCAAGTGGACAAAGAAACCGGTGAGCTCACCCTTCTGGCCGAGCTCGACAAGGGCGATGCCATCCACCGCACCGACTATCTGGACGTAATGGGCGACATCACCCGCTACGATGCCACCTGCACGGTGATGACGGTGGCCTATGCCACCGCCGACCCCGGCCACACCACCCTCTACCGCTGGTGGGCCGACTATGAGGACGACTTCAACGGCGGCTTCCGCGGCCAGCCCAGCATCGAGGTCACCGAGTTCTATCCTGAGACGAAGGCCGGATTCAGCCTGGCACCTATCGTCAAGATGGTTTTGGGCGAAGACCCCGAGGACATTGACGAATACTATGCCGGCAACAACTTCTACATCGACTGCTTCGACACCGCGCCTGTGCTCTACAGCGCCAAAGGCAACATCCTCGACACCTTTGAGGAAGTGGACCGCGAGCTCTGGCCGCAGAACCAGCCCAACGGCTGCGCCGAATTCGTCCTTGACGGCGAGCGCTACTTCACCTACGTCATTGCCGACATGAATGGCGACAAACACGGCTGCCAGGCCAACGTCTGCAAATTTGACGTGCCCGAAGACGAAGAGCCCGCATTCGCGGCAATGAAAAAATGCTGGCAACTGCCCGCCGACAGCGTGGGAAAGGTGAACGACACCGGACTGCGTGTGCACTGCTTCGGCGTGGAATACGGCGTGGACGATGAGGGCTACGAAGAGGTCACACTGCTCACCTTCAAGGCCTACAACGGATTTGGCGTTTACAAGATTGGACGCAACGTCAAGTCCAGCGAGCCCGGGCCCGGCCCGGCCATCGTGGGCGATGTGAACGGCGACGGAGAGGTTTCGATTGCCGACCTCACCATGCTGGCAAGCCTCGTGGCCTCGGAAACCGAGAACGAACGAAGTGACGTGAACGACGACGGAGAGACCTCGGTGGCCGACATCACTTCCCTGGTCAACCTGCTGATGCGGTAAATACCATCTATTGTCAAAAAACCTGAAAAATGAGATTCCGGTTAGTCTTTTTTATGGCATTCTTGGCCGTCATTTCAGCGACGGCCAAGAACCAATGGAACGTGGGCGGGCACTACTATGATGTGGACACCATCATCTTCCCGCATCAAGCTGGACCGGGCGTATATTGCGCCAAGTATGACCTGCCCGACATGCCGCTCAAGGTGAGCGTGATGGAGATGGACCTCACCTGCCCCTACATCGACTTGGAGATGTGCATGGGCCAAGACAAGTCCATCGGTTGCGAGACGCCTGCCAACATGATTGCACGCAACAACTGGGTGGGGCATGAGGTGGTGGGGGCCACCAACGGCGACTTCTTCGCCACTTCGCCCACATCGCAGGTGGGTATTCCCACCAGCGGGCAAATCACCAACGAGCGAGTCTATATCAGCCCTAACAACCGCGCCAGCTTTGTGCTCGACGACAACCGCCATCCATTCATCGACCGCGTGAAATTCAGCGGCACGGTGAAGGTGGCCGGCAAGTCCATCACCATCAACCGCGTGAACGACCCTCGCTACAGCACAGTGCTCTATACGCGCAACTTCGGCCCGTCGACCTATCCCGCCACCGAGGGCAAGCTGGTGCTCATAGCGCCCAGCGGCGACCAGCCTTTTGCCTGGAAACCCAACGGCACCGAGCACGGCGTGATTGAAGAAATCATCGACGCCAACGGCACCGTGACCATCCCCGACGACAAGGCCTACCTGTGGCTGCACGATGGCCAGGAGAGCCAGGCCGAGGGACTGGCCGTGGGAAATGAGGTAACCATCGAATTCAAGACGTGGCTGGCATCCGAGCCGAACCGCGACATCACCATCACGCAGCAGATTGGCGGCAGCAACCACATCATCATGCTCAATGACGAGTTCCGCGAGGACTGGCCCGAGCGCCATCCGCGCACGTGCATCGGCTTCAATGCCGACAGCACCCGCCTCTATTTTGTGGTCATCGACGGACGCAGCACCACCTCGGTGGGCGTGACGCTCATCGAGGCGTGGGGCATTTTCCAGGGTATCGGGGCAAGCAATGCCGTGAACCTGGACGGTGGCGGCTCATCATGCATGATTGTCAACGACGAGGTGCTGAACAAGCCCAGCGACGGCTCCATGCGAGCCGTGGGCAACGGCTGCCTGCTCATCTCCAACGCTCCGCCCAGCGATGCCATCAACCAGATTGCCTTTGAACCACGGTGTTATAACATCTCGGTAGCGGCACGAACACGCTTCAACATCTGGGGCTACAACGAATACGGACTGCTCAAAACCCGTGCGCTCGAAGGATGCACCTTCGACTGCGACCCGCAAGTGGGTGAATTCACGGCCGACGGCGAATTCCACAGCGCCAGCGTGAACGCCTCCGGATTCCTCTACGCTTATTATGACGACAGGCTGGTGGCCAGGCAGCCGGTATCGATTCTCACAGCCACCATGCTGATGCGCGACGACAGCGTCACCATCGACCGCTTTCACCCCTACGACGTGGCGGTGGAGGCCATCAGCGGCTACGCCACCGACATGGTGAACAATTCCAACTTCACATGGCGGTCATCCGATGAGGCCGTGTGCACCGTTGATGCCAATGGCATCGTCACCGCCGTGGCCGATGGCCGTGCCTATGTGGTGGCCGAGAACGGAGTGTTCAAGGACTCGGTGCTGGTGCTGGTGCAGAACCCCACCGCACGCATCACCACCGTGGAGAACGGGCCCATGGACCCCACCACCTGGTCGCTCACGCAGAGCGGTGGCAAGAATCGCACGCTCACCAACCTCGACAATGGTTTCCGCATCACGTTCACCGGCTCCACGAGCCGCGCACCCTACATCAGCCTCGACAAAGACGTGACGATGTGGGGACTGCCCGACACGCTGCGCGTGCGCTTCGTCCCTGGCGAACTGCCCGTGGAAAGCATCACCGTGACCACATCCATGACCGACAACAAGATTGTCAACACCACCAAGCCGGTGACCATGGAAGAGGGCAAGCAGCAGTATGTGGTGGATTTCCCTATGGATGAGTGGGTCGATACCACACGCCTGGCTAACTACCCACTCAAACTCCTCACTGTGATGTTCTCAACCGGAAAGCCCACCAAGAATCAGGAGTACACCTTCGACGTGCCGGGAATGGAGCTGGTCTACAAGCACATGCCGGCCGACGAGCAGCCCCAGCTTGTGGGTGACGTGAATGGTGATGGCGAGATTTCCATTGCCGATGTCACTGCGCTCGTCGACCTGGTGATTCGTCAGGACAACAACGCCCGCAGCGACGTGAATGTCGACGGCGAGACGTCGGTGGCCGACGTCACTGCACTCATCGGGCTTCTGATGACGCTATAGCACGCCCATCGACTGCAGCACAGCCACAATTTCATCGGGACGGCACCAGCTAATGGTGTCGTCCTTTTTATGCCATGTGAGTTGCTTTTTGGCGTAGACACGGGTATTCTTCTTGATGCGCTCGATGGCGACCTGGCGCTCCATTACACCGTCAAAACAGGCAAACAATTCTTTGTAGCCCACCGTGTTGAGCGCATTGAGATGGCGCAGCGCATACACGGCGCGCGCCTCGTCCTCAAGGCCGGCGGCTATCATGTGGTCCACACGATGGTTGATGCGGTCATAGAGTTCGGCACGCTCCACGTTCAGGCACACCTTCACCACATCGAATGGGCGCTTCTTCACCTGCCCTGTTCGCAACGAGGAATAAGGACGGCCCGTCTGCCTACACAGTTCCACGGCATGAAGCACTCGGGCCGGGTTTTGCAGGTCCACCACGCTGTAGTAGTCAGGGTCCTTGAGCCGCAACTCTTCTTGCAGCGGTTCAAGGCCCTGGGCATGATACTGCTCTTTCACGGCGGTGCGCACGGCCGGGTCCACATCGGGCATCGTGTCAATGCCACGGCACACGGCGTCCACATAGAGCATCGACCCGCCGCACATCACCACACGGTCGGTGCGCTGCCACAAGCCCGGCAGCAACGCCATCACATCACTCTCGAACTGCGCCGCGCTGTACGGCTCGGTGATGTCCTTAGTGCCCACAAAGTGATGACGCACCATCGCCTGCTCTTGCGCCGTGGGCGCCGCGGTGCCGATAGGCAGCTGGCGGAACACCTGGCGGGAGTCGGCATTGATGATGTCACTGCCCACAAGCCGCGCCACCTCGATGGCCGCCCCCGTCTTCCCCACCCCGGTGGGGCCGGTGATGACGATGAGCATGCGGTCACTCATTGCCTTGGGCCGCATCGGTGGCCGGTTTTTGCCGGCGCGCCTTACGCTCCAGCCGGCGATGTTTCTTCTTCAACCTGTTTCGATAGGCACTGTTTTTGTATAGCGGATTGGGCTCATTGAGCACAAACTCGCAATAATAGGAGATGATGAGCGTGGTGAGCGGCAAAGCTATAATCAAGCCGACGAAGCCCAAAATGTAGCCCCAAAGTGAGAGTGCCAGAAAGATGATGGCCGGATTCAGCCCCATTTGCTCCTTCATGATGGCGGGAATCAGCACCAAGTCTTGTATCACCTGACAAATGCAATAGGCCGCAAACGTCCATCCGAACAGCACCCAGAAGCTGCCACCCGTGGCCACCGAGGCCACCACACACAGAAATGCGGCGACGGGCAGCGACAACAGTTGCAGATAAGGCACCATGTTAAGCACTCCGATAAACAGGCCGAACACGATGGCCATGGGCAACCCGATGATGTAGAACTCAATGGCAAAGATGATTCCCACAAAGAGCGACACCAAAGCCTGCCCACGGAAATAGCGGCTCATCGTCTCCTCCACATCATCAATCACCTTGAACGCCATTTTCCGATAACGCTTGGGAATGGCACCTTTGAACGTGCGCGACAGTTTGTCGTAGTCGAGCAATACAAAGAACATATACAGCAGCACTATCAGCCACGACACCACATTCAGTATCACACTCATCGTGCCGCCCACAAACGACCATGTGCCCGTGGCCACCTGGTTCACCACCTTCATCCACTGCTCCTTGCTCAGCATGCTGGCAATCTGCTCCACGTCGAGGTACTGCCGCACATAGTCGTGCACCACAGCAGGAATATAGGGGATGTGGAACGATGCTTTGGCGTAGGCCGCGAGCATCTTGGTCATGCCGGCAATTTCCTCAATCACATAAGGTATCACCAGCCAGCCCACCAGCACCAGCACGCCGAACACCAGCAGCAGCGTGAGCACCACCAGCACCATGCGGTTTTTAATGTGCGTCAGCCGCTGCACAAAATCCACGGCCGGCTCAAGCACATAGGCCAAAATGAATCCCATCAAAAACGGGAACAACACGGGCGTCAGGTAATCCACCACCAGCACGGCGGCCACGACACCCACAACAGTCAGCACCAGCCGCACCACGCGGTCCAGGTCGTATTTCTTATTCTCGGCAATCTGTTCCATAACAAGCATATTTTTAAGGCAAAATTAGTGCAAGGTGAGTGAAATGCCAAATTTATTTGAGCATTTCCGAACCGCAGCCTAATTTCACCGAACACAGAGAGGTAACATTAGTGTAAGGTGAGTGAAATGCCAAATTTATTTGAGCATTTCCAAAACGCAGCCCAAAATCAAGGTCAACTGACTAAAAGAAAAAAAAATTGTATTTTTGTGGAGGCGGGTGCAACTTTTTGCCACCTTCCGTGCGTCTAATGCACAAACAACCGAATAATAACATTAAAACATAGCAAAATGAAACAGAAATTTCTTACACTTGTCATCCTCCTTGCAGCCGCTCTGGCTCCGGCATGTGGATGGAGCGCAAAGGTCATCAGCACTGAGGCCGACACCATGATGGTAACCGATGGCAGCGACACGCTGCGCATCATCGGCAAGAATATGGGCAAACTGGGCGAGCGCATCTCTCAAGCGCTTGACGACACCGTTATCAATCGAGCCTCCATCGACTCGACAGTAGCCAGCAATGTCGATTCTTGGCCTAACGACAACATCATGGAGTTGAACCGCATCTGGAGCCGTGTGGCGAATCAGGCCATCAGTGCCTTCTGGATTGCACTCGGAGTCATCATCTTCATTTGCCTGCTTTTTGGCTATCTGCGGCGACGACGCAAGTACCGCGTCATTGAGAAAGCCATCGAGAACAATTACCCCCTGCCGGAGGGAATCTTGGGTAACAAGCCCTCCTCTCAGACCATCTATGTGCAGCCTGCACCTGCACCACGACCGGTAGCGCCCCCGCCTGCACAAGCATGGACACGCCCCGCCAACGGGCCGCAAGCCGCCGGCACTGCGAGCGAAAACACACAAGCACAGCCTTCGGCCGTGCCCAACGCCAGCTTTCCCACGGGAATGCCCGTCAACTGGCGCGCCCTGTGGCCGGCATTCAAGTGGATAGTTGCCGGATTGTCGGGGATGTTGTTCTTTGCCTTGGCTGGCGGAGCATGGCCCATGGTCGGCCTGTGCACCATCCCGCTGCTCATCGGGCTGGGCAAGGCGTTCATCCTCTATCAAGACCAGGTGTATGTGTATCAGTCAACACCTTATCAGCCCACGCACGAGGAATCGACGCCCGCCGAAAACGAGGCCACCTCGACACCACCCGAGTTCAACAAACCTGAGCAGAACGCATAATCGCACCACCTAAGTACTGCCATGCTCACCCGTGTGGAAGAATTACGACTCATCGCCCAGTGCGCCCTTGCCGACGACAGGGACGCATTCGGGCGACTCGTCGAGGCCTATCAGCCCCGCGTGCGCCGATTCTTTCTCAACCTCACCGGTGGCGACACCATGCTCACCGACGACCTGGCGCAGGAAACGTTCATCAAGGCTTATGTGAACCTGCGCGGTTTTCGTGGCATGGCCGGCTTTGGCACCTGGCTGCTGCGCATCGCCTACAACGAGTTCTACAACCACATGCGCAAGCGCCAGGAACTGCCCGAGGAAGCGGCAACCGCCGTGGCACCGGCCGACGACAGCGGCTCGCAAGAGGCGGCACTCACCGTGCGGCAGGCGCTGGCCCTGCTCAATGATTCCGAGCGAACTGCCGTCACGCTTTTTTACATGGAGGACCTGCCCATCAAGAAGATTGCACGCATCATGCAACTGCCCGAGAACACCGTCAAGAGCCACCTGCACCGCGGCAAGCAGCACCTGGCGGCTCTGATTGGTGAACGATGACCCTTTCACCCGCAAACAAAAAAACATCAATCGCAATGAAAAGAACCGACGAAGATAAAAAACTGGGAGCGCTGCTCAAGCAAGAAGCACACCAAGCACCGGCCAACGAATGGTTCACGCCACGCGTGCTCAATCGCTTGCCCCGGCGCGGCAACGCCGCCCGGATGATGGTGCGCGCCATCTATGTCGTGGCGTTTGTCGTGTGTGCCATGTGCTGGGTGACCATGATTGGCAACCAGGACTTCAACGCCGTGACGCTGCGCGACCTGCTGCGCTTTGCCGTGATGACCGTCGTGACGGTGGCACTGGTGGTCCAGTCTTTCATCACGCTGCTGCAGCACGACTGACGTGTTCCTGCTTCACACATTTACTTCAAACGAAAGTCGACAATAACGGCGACAACCGGTTCGGGAGAATCAGTTGCCGCCATTTATGACCATTAGAGCCCCCCGGGGGGGGCACTCCCTGCCTGCCACCATATCATGCAGCCACGCCCGGTCGCCGGCGTGGGGCAGACTGTCGATTTGCGCTTTTACCTTATTGACGTCCAAGAAAACGCCATCGGCCTTGAAATGCGGAAGCAGGTGGTTGTCGGCACCGCGATGAGCCGCCATCCAACGCAGAAAACGCTGTGGATTGAGCTCAAACCAGCCGCTCAGTTCCATCCGGATATACCCCATTTCCAGGGCTTTGGCACGGCCACCGTATTCCTGCTCAGAATCGGGCACGAAGCGGTTCCATGCATCCATCACGCCACTGTCGACGCGCGACTGCACGCCCATACTCGTCAACCGCATATTGGCCAGCACGATGGCATCCACGTCGGTCACACTGCCACTGCGGCCATCTTCCTTGATTTCCTTGAAAATGATCACTCCGTCGGGGGTGATGTCGTAATCCTGATGCCAGCGCACAGCCCAGTGCTCGTTGTCCATGTGGTCGAGCACGCCCTCGCGCAGCACGCTGTGGATGGCGAAGTGGTTGTTGCCGGCGAACTGCAACGTCCTGTTGTACTCGCGCACAAGATTGCCCTCCACGGTCTCGGGGTTGACCGGCCACACATTTTTATCCTCAAAATTCATGGCGTCGCAGGGGCGGCCGTCATGGTCGTAGGTGGCAATCAGCAACCGGCCGCCGGTGCCGTTGGTCTGCCTGTAGAGCACCACGGCATGGTCGTCGCCCACGGGGTGCACGGCAAGGATGCCTGTGTCGCCCATGTCCTCCTCGTAATCGGTGCCCAGTGACTTCACCAGCACCTCGTACTGCGGCCGGGTGAGCCACAACGGCTGACCGGCCTTTTCGGCCGCGGCGATTGAGTCCACATTGACTCCTGCCTGCCGCAAGAAGGCAAGGTCGTTCACCTTGTTCACGTCAGGTTTGATCACACGGGATGTGGCATTGTTTCCCGCGCATGCCGCCAGGCACAGGATGAGTGCCGGCAGCACTTTTCTCATCCATTTCATCGCAAAACTTTTTCAGTTTATTCTATTCCCAATCGCTCACAATGCCGCTCACGTAACGCCGCGCCGCGGCATCTTTCATTTTTGCCACCTCGCCGCGCACCATGTGGCCTTCAATAAAATCCTCGCAACGGGCAAAATAGGCTGCCAGGCGGTCGTTAGGGCCGTGATGGGTGCCCACCCACTGCAGAAGCCGCTGCGGATTGAGGCGGTAGAGGTGTGCCAGGCCCACGCCGGCGATGCCACCGTTCTCAAAGGCTTTCCGCCCACCATAGGCCTGCTCGGCCTGCGGCAAGAATGTTTCCCAAGCGGTCAGAGCGCTGTCGTGGTGCTGCGACACCAGGCACAGGGTGAACACACGCATGTGGGTCAGCACCACCTCGTCGTAGGGCGGCGTTCCCTCGCTCTCGCCCTCCACCCGGCGCTCATCCTCGGCCACATCGGTGAGTACGAAACGTCCTTTTTCATCAATCTTGTAGCTCTGGTGCCAGCGCACTATCCACGACGGGGCATCGTAGTGTCCTTTCATATATTGCCTAAAAGCGCAATTCACCGTCAATCGGTCATCGGACGTGAGGCTAAGCTCTTGGCTCACGGCGCGCATGATGCCATCGCCGGTGCCGGGGTTCAGTTCCCACTCATCGCTCCATTTGTCATAGGAGCACATGGTGTCGCAAAGGCGCCCGCTGGAGTCGTAAGTGGCCAGCATCATGCGATAAAGCTCATCACCGAATTGGTCATAGACCACCAGCGTGTGGTTCGGGCCGGCTGGGCGCACGCACACCATGTTCACAGCCGACTGCTCGGCTTGGAAGAGCGGCCCGGCGGCTGCCAGCAACTGCCTGCATTGCTCGGCCGTCAGTTCATAGCCTTCCTCGGTGACCTCGGTGGGCAATGCGTTCACAGGAATTCCCATTCGCTGCATGAAGGTCACATCGGCGGCATGAGCCAGGGGCGACGCGCACCAGGCGAGCAGGGCGGTGGCGATTGAATAATAAATAGTTCGAAGCATAAATATATCAGTACTTTTGGGTTAACGGGTGAAATCGTCATTGTTTGGGCTCCCACCGGGCGGTGAGGCGCTCCATCTTGGCACGGGCCTTAGCATCGGGCATCATGCCGATTTTCTTGTCCAGCCCCGACTTTTTCACCAGGTCCTGGGTAAACATGGCCTCGAAGAAAGGCAACAAGTGATTCGAGCGGCCATCATGGACTGCCATCCACGACAGCAGCTCGAGCGGCAACTTCTCGTAGAAGTCCATCAGCTGCGTCATAATCATGTTTTCGGCACGGCTGTTATCCTTGTTTTTGAGGTCGGCCAGCACATCGCTGCGCACGGCCAGATCGTTCAGCCGGTCGATGCGGGTGATGTCGCTCATGGGCTGGCGCTGGATGTTCTCAAAGTCGGCATCCATGGCCGTGGGCATCCGGTCGCCTTTCTTTTTGACATCGGCCTTGGTGTCAACATAGAGAATGTGCCCCACGTCGTCCACAGAGTACTGATAACACTCGTCGACCTGCCAGATGGGCTCGCCGATCGGCTCAAGCTCATACTCCACCTCCTTATAGGCGATGTAGATTTTGCTCTCGGTCACCTCGAATGAATCAGCTCCGGTGAATCGCATGGCACCCACCTTGTAGTGCATCGTGCCGGGGTGGGCCTCGTCGGCGATGCCCCATGCGAACCAGTCGCCGGCACACAGATAGTCGGTCATGGCGCCGTTCGGGCCGTACGCGGCAATGTAATTCATGCCCCGATCGGCAAACGAATCCCTGTAGAGCACCAGCGTGAACCCGCCGGGCAGCGGTTTCACGGCCAGCAGCAGAAACGAGCCCTCATGCTCGTCGACGTTGATGTCGGGGTGCAGCGCACCGCCGAGCAGAGCGTTCTGCTGCTCGGTGGTCAGGTCGACCGACTTTGAGAATATTTCTTCTCCGTTCACAAGGGGGTCATCGGGCAGGATGAGCAAGGAGGTGGTGTCAATGCCCGCTTGGGCCAAAAACGAGAAATTTGTGGGCTCCTGAACGGCCACCACGCTGTCAACCATCTGGCTGCCGCCCGTGGCCATGCCGTTGCAAGCCGAGAAAGCCCCGACCAAGCCCATCAGGGCCCATTGCTTGATTTTTTTCATTTTGTGTATGGTTAAATGGTAACACAATCATTTCATCAGCCCACGGCATCGGCAGGTCCCCACTGGGCGGTGATGCGCTCCATGTAGGACCGGGCCGAGGGGTCGGTCATACGCTGCATCTCGTCGATGAGTTCTTCCTTGCGCACCCAGCTGTTGGAAAACAGCCGCTCGAAGACCGTCAGCAGGCTGTTCTCGCGGCCGCGGTGGCTGGCCATCCAGTTGAGCACCTGCTGAGGATTCTGCCTGTAGTAGATGTACATCACCTGCTCTATCTGGAAGCCCACCGACACATCGGGGTTGTCCATCGCGCGCTTCACGTCGGGGTCCGTTGCCTTGGTGTTCAAGATGTCGAGCCGGGATTCTTGCGAGCGAGGATAGAACTGCAGCGCGCGGATGTCTTGTTCCTGCACCATGCGGGGGTCGGCATGGTCGTCGGTGGCCGAGTCGATGCGCTGCAGCGTCAAGTGGCCGGCCTTGTCAACACTGTAGTGGAAGGTCCTTTCAATGGTCCAGTGGGTGGCAACCGTCTCCAGCTTCCACTGGCCGCGGTTCACCCAGTCGACCAGATTCAAGCACTTGGTGACATGAAACTCGCTGTCACTGTCAAACTGCATCATGCCCGTGGTGCTGTAGGCTGTGCCGGCGGTGTAATCCTCGTTGGCTTCGGTGTTGTCCATCGAGGCCCAGGTGTTGGCGTCGAGGTAGTCGGTGAGACGGCCCTGGCGGTCGAAGACGGCAATATTGTTGTCCGAGCCGTCGCCAAACTCCACCAGAAACACCACCAGCGTGTTTCCGCCGGGCAATGCCCTCACGCCGGTGATGAAGAAGTTGCCTTCCATCTCGGCCAATTCCTCACGGCTGAAACGGTCGAAGTGATACACATCGTTCAGCAGGGTGGTACATTGCTCGGTGTTCAATGCCTCGCCGTGGGCGTCGTCACCGCCGTTGAAAGGCGCATCGGTGAGCAGAGCCACATTTTTCATGTCGATGCCCAGCGTGCGCAGGAAGCCGAAGAGGCCCATCGAGGCCCCGAGGCAAGGGCCGGCGGCCACCAGCATGAATGCCGCCAATGCAAGATAATGTTTCCAAAGTTTCATAGCGTTCAGAGTATTGTCAAGGGGATGTTTAGTGCAAATTTAAGCAATAAAACGGATTTGGTCAAACATTTGTCGCAGATAATTCTTAACTTTGTGGTCACTAACCACACCAAAACACCATGGCCAACGTCACGCAACACATACACATCGAGCGCCCCGAGTTGTGGACGCTGCAACTGCAAGTGGAACCCGGGCGCATTTCCTACACGCTGCACAACCGGCACGAAGCCAACTCGCTCACCTGGGGAGAAATCACTCTCGACGAAGGGGCTTCATCGCCGCTCAAGGCGGTGGAAGACGCCGTCTACGACAACCCTGCCCTGCTCGACGACTTCGGCTCGGTGAACATTCTGGTGCACAGCGAGCATTTTGTGGTGATGCCGCATGAACAGGCCCACGAGTCGGCGCTCTTTGAACTGCTCGCCGCGGCCTACCCCGACATGGAAGGCGAGCCCGCGCTCGACACGCTGCCGCAGTGCGGTGTGTGCATCGCTTTCGAGGCCATGACCGGGCTGATTCCGTTTCTGCAGCGCACGTTCAACATGCCGGCCATCCATCACCACCTGCACGCCCTGTGCGAGCACTTCTGCGGCGTGAACAGCGGCTCGTCCATCTCGCGGATGTTTCTCAACCTGCGCCCCGGCACCATGGACATGGTCGTCTACACGAAGGGACGGCTCGAGATTGCCAACACCTTCCGCTTTCGCTCCACACACGACGCCGCGTTTTTTGCGCTGCAAGCGTGGGAATGTTGCCACATGGACCGCCAGCGTGACGAGTTGCAGCTGGCAGGCGACCGCCGTGTGCGCGACGAGCTGGCCCCCGAGCTCAGGCGATTCATCGCCTATGTGATGCCGGCCATCTACCCGGCCCGGGCCATGCAGCTCAGCCACGATGCCATGCAGGCCCCCATCGACTTAATCTATCTGGCACTATGCGAATAATCAGCGGAAAATACGGGCGGCGACGCTTCGACGTGCCCACCGGTATCACGGCACGCCCCACCACCGACATGGCGCGGGAAAACCTGTTCAACGTGTTGAATAATTTCATCGACTTCGACGGCATCACCGCCCTCGACCTCTTTGCCGGCACGGGCGCCATCAGCTTCGAGCTGCTATCGCGCGGAGCAGCGGCGGTCACCGCCGTGGAGATGGCACGCACGCAGACGGCTTTCATCAACAAGGTGAAAGCCATGCTGGCCGACGACAACCTGACGGTGGTCAAGGGCGATGTATTCAAGTTTATCGACAGCTGCACACGGCGCTTCGACCTCATCTTCGCCGACCCGCCTTACGACCTGCCGCGATTTGCCGACGTGCCACGCCTTGTGCTCGACTCGCCCGTCATGGGGCCGGGCAGCATTTTTGTGATGGAGCATCCGCGCGAGCACGATTTCAGCGCCCTGCCCCACTTCATGCAGCACCGTGCCTACGGCAAGGTGAATTTCTCTATTTTCTCACGTCCTGAGTGATTTCGGCTCAGCAGCCGTCAAATCGACAGACGGCGCAGCGTGTTGAGCAGCTCGTGGTCGATGGGCTTGTCCTTGCGGATGGCCTTGGAGAAAGGCACGTACACAATTTCGTCGTTCGAATCGCCAATCATCACATTTCGCTGGCCCTCAAGCAGCGCGTCGATGGCTGCCGCGCCCATGCGCGATGCCAGAATGCGGTCTTGGGCCGTGGGGCTGCCGCCACGCTGCAGGTGGCCCAGGATGGTCACGCGCACATCGTACTGCGGATATTCCTTGCGCACGCGCTCGGCCAGACCCATGGCGCCGCCGGTAATAGGGCTTTCGGCCACCAGCACAATGCTGGAGTTCTTGCTCTTGCGGAAGCCATTCTGGATGAGTTCGGCCAGCTGGTCGACCTCGGTCGATATTTCGGGGATGATGGCAGCCTCGGCACCACTGGCGATGGCACCGTTCAGGGCCAAGAAACCGGCGTTGCGCCCCATCACCTCGATGAAGAACAACCGCTCATGGCTGGTGGCCGTGTCGCGGATGCGGTCCACGCACCACATGATGGTGTTCAGCGCCGTGTCGTAGCCGATGGTGTGGTCGGTGCCGTACAGGTCGTTGTCAATCGTGCCGGGCAAGCCCACAATGGGAACATCGAATTCACTGGCAAACTGGCGGGCGCCGCTCAGCGAGCCGTCACCGCCAATCACCACCAGCGCGTCGATTTCATGCTTGCGCATCACGTCGTAGGCCTGCTGGCGGCCTTCTTCGGTAGTAAACTCCTTGCAGCGGGCCGTCTTGAGGATGGTGCCGCCCTTCTGCACGATGTTCGACACGTTCTGTGTCATAAAATCCACAATTTCGTCACCTATCAGCCCGCGGTAGCCGCGATAGATGCCTTTCACCTTAAACCCACTGAAGATTGCCGAGCGCGTCACCGCGCGGATGGCGGCGTTCATGCCGGGGGCGTCACCGCCCGAGGTCATGATTCCGATTGTTTTGATTGCTGCCATAGTAGTTGATTTTGTGTTTGTTTTTCAATACGCAAAGTTAACCCATCTCGCCTTTCTATCCAAAATTTTTTCGCAAGAATTTCACAAGTGGCCCTCGCACATTCCTCAGCAGGCCGGCAATCCCTCCCTTAGGGGGAGAACTGCCGCGTCGCCCGTCGGCACACGCCCCCCGGCCGGGGCGTTTCAGGGCTTGACGGCGGTGTAGAGCGAGCAGGTGCCCAGCGTGAAGCGGCGCACCTGGCAGCGGTCGAAGCCGGCCCGCTCCATCAGGGCAAGCATGTCGCGGCCCTGGGGCACAGCGGCGATGCTCAGGGGCAGGTAGCGATAGGCGCTTCGGTCGTGCGCGATGAGCGAGCCCACCGCCGGAATGAGATGCAGCGTGTAGAGGTCGTAGAACCAGCGCAGCACACGGTTTTGCGGTGTGGACAGTTCCAGCACGCACAGCATCCCGCCCGAGCGCAGCACGCGGTGCATCTGCCGGTAGCCCTGCTCCATGTGCTCAAAGTTGCGCACCCCGAAGGCCACGGTCACGACATCAAAACAGGCGTCGTCGTAAGGCAGCGCCAGGCAGTCGCCCTGCTCAAAGGTGATGCGGCGGTCGCCAGCCTTGCCGCGCGCCACGGCCAGCATCCCCTCGCTCAGGTCGATGCCCGCCACGCCGACGGGTGCCAGGGCGTCGTGCAGCTTGATGGCGAAATCGCCCGTTCCGGTGGCCACGTCCAGGATGCGGGCGTGCGGAAGGTGCCGCCCCACGGCTTTCACCGCCTGCCGGCGCCACCATTTGTCGATGCCCAGCGTCATGGCGCGGTTCATGAAGTCGTAGGCCGGGGCTATCGAGTCAAACATCCGCCTCACCTGCCCCGCCTTGCCTTCCTGCCCGTCGTAGGGCGTGATGCGCTCCACTTCGTTCTGCATATTGCTCATCATTCAAGAATAAACCACGGCGATGCCTCATAGCGTGGCAGCGCGCACAGCTGGATGTCGCACTCGCGCTGCCCCAGCGCGTTGCTGCCGTCGCCCACGGTGAGACCGCGCGCGGCCAGAGCGGCACGCATGGCGGCCAGGGCCTTGTCGGGGGTGTTGTTGTCCTTGCTCAGGTGGCACAGAAACACATGCTTGAGCCCCTCGCGGCACTGCTCGCGCACAAACTGCGCGGCCACCTCGTTGTCCAGATGCCCCATGGGCCCGCGCACGCGGTCTTTCAGCATCTCGGGATAGCGCCCGGTGTCGAGCATGTGGCGGTCGTAGTTGCTCTCTATCATCAAGTAGTGGGCTTGCGACATATAGTGGGCGGCACGCGGGGTGATGACCCCCATGTCGGTACCCACCACAAAGCGTTTGCTGCCCAAAGCGATGGAAAACCCCATGTTGTCGGTGCCGTCGTGCGACGTCTCGAACGCCGTGAACTCCATGCCGGCCAGCTTAAAGGGGATTTCCTTGAAAACGGGCTCGTGGAAATCGCGCACGCGCCGCGAGATGTTGTGGCGGCGAAGCAGCCCGGCCAGCAGCTTGGGCGTGCAGTAGATGCGCAGGTGGCGATGCTCGCGCACGTAGCGATACACATAGCGCACATGGTCCTGATGGTCGTGCGTGAGCACGATGCCCGCAATGTGGCGGGGGTCCACGCCGTTGCGCCGCAGCGTGGGAAACACCTGGGCCGGGTCGATGCCGGCATCGATGAGCACGCCGCCGCCGGCGTGCCCCACGTAGGAGCAATTACCGCTGCTGCCGCTGCCCAGGCTGATGTAGTACATCGGCACCTCGGCCGAGGGGTCCGCCGCCTCGGGCTTTTTCACGAGATGGGCCGCAGGCTGCGGCTCGTCGTACATGTCGATGTCGAAGTTGATGGTGTGATATATCGTGTCTTTTCGTTTCATCTGCCTCTTCAGTTGGCTCACTTGTAGAGCAAAAATATCGTGGGGACCTTGCCCACCTGCAGCGCCGTGCCGCTCCACTGCCTGATGGTGCGCGTGACGATGCGCTCGGCCGGGCCGGTGATGTCGGTGGCCACGCACAGCCGCAGCCGGGGCGGGAGTTGCTGCACCAGGTCGGCCAGCAGCCGCTCGTTGCGATAGGGTGTCTCGATGAAAATCTGCGTCTGGTCCTCGTGGTCGATGCGCCGCACCATCTCCTTGAGCTTGCGGGCGCGGCCCGGGGCATCGATGGGAAGATAGCCCAGAAAAGCAAAGCTCTGGCCGTTGAATCCGCTGCCCATCAGCCCCATCAAGATGCTCGACGGGCCCACCAGCGGCACCACGCGCCAGCCGCGACGCTGCGCGATGGCCACCACGTCGGCCCCGGGGTCGGCAACGGCCGGGCAGCCGGCCTCGCTGATCACGCCCACGGCCTCGCCCCGCTCCAGCGGCGCGAGCAACGCTTCCACCGCGGTAGCAGGCGTGTGACCGTTCAGTTCGGCAAAGGTGAGCGAGTCGATGTCAATCGACGGGTCGCACCGCTTCAAGAACCGCCGTGCCGACCGCACATTCTCCACCACAAAATGGCGCAAGTGGCTCACCAGCGCCAAGTTCGGGGCAGGCAGCACTTGGGCCGGGGGCACATCGCTCAGCGGCACGGGAATCAGGTATAATGCGGGGTCCACCATAATTTTGACGCAAAGATAATCATTTTTCGGCGTTTCGCCAACACACGTCGTCACACAGCATCATGAAAATCTCCTCCCCAGGGGAGGTGCCCGTCAGGGCGGAGGAGTGTGTGAACCCCGCGTGGGGGCAGCGTCGCCGGGCGGCACACGCCCCCGGCCCTACGGGCCACCCCCTCTACCTTAGAGGGGGACATCAACTCCTCCCCTAAGTTGAGGGGAGAATTGGGTGTATTGTTAAATTTGCCAAATTACATATCTGATATTCCGTGATTTAACTACCATTTTGGGCGCAAAATGGCAAAAAATATTTTGCATTTTGTAAGAAATTTACAAATTTTTGCTCGATTTATCCTACTCGCACGTGCGTTTTTTAATGTAAATTTGCATCACGAATGAAATTGGGGGCACCACACCCCTGTCAACCGCAAAACATAACACATTTATTAACCATAAAAAACTCAACAACTATGAGAAAAATTTTCCTCACACTGATGGCGGCTCTGCTCAGCACAACCGTTTGGGCAGGAACGCTGTTCACCATGGGCAATTTCATTTATGAAGTCCAAAGTGAACCCTCGTCGACCGACTACGGCAGCTGCTCGGTCTACGGACTGAGCAATGAAGGCAAAAGCGCCTCACAGCTCGTTCTGCCCTCCACAGCATGGAATAGCGGCAAGGGCTATTATGTAAGGTCAATCAACGCATCGGCGTTCAAAGACCAGAAGAACATCACAGAGTTCACGGCTCACCATCAATTGAGCACCATCAATGCCTATGCCTTCCAGGGCTGCACCGGCCTCCAGAGGGTGTATCTGCCCAGCTCCATGTGGCGCATCTACGGATATGCCTTCGACGGCTGCACCAAGCTGTCGCAAGTGTACCTGGCGTCGCCCACGCCCATGACGGGTGGATGGTTCTCCAACTCTTTCCCGGCCAACTCGAACATGAACCTCTACATCGGCCTCGGCGACCCCAATGGCATCTACAAGTACAAGAACAGCACGCAGGGCACCGACTGCTCACGCTTTGCCTCAGTCCAGAAGTCGGCATATGCCTGCGACACCTGGTACAACGACGGCACTTGCGTGCGCGTCACCAAGGCTGCCACCAAGTCGACCGTCGGCGAATTCGCCATGGTTGGCTTCTACAGTGGGGCCTCGGGTGTGTCGAGCAACGCATGGGTACCCAAGCCTGCAAATTCCAGCTACGACTATACCTGCAACGATCTGAATTACAACCTCACCAGCATCATCGACAGTGTCTGCGTGAACAACACCACCATCACCCGGGTGGACTTGGACTACCTTCCGAATGTGAACACCATCGGCAGTTACGCCTTCAAGGGCTGCACCAGCATGACCTATGCCTACCTCAACGCCAAGACTGTGGGCTCGTACGCATTCTCAGGCTGCACCGCCCTCAAGGGCGCGTACCCCCGCACCAAAACGATTACCGTGAACTCCTATGCATTCCGCGGCTGCACCGCGCTCACGGCGATGAACGTCAACAAAGTCACCTCGTGGAGTTCCACCGCTGTTGCCTATTGCACCGGCATCACGGCCTTCTCCATCGACGCGTCGAACACCAATTTCACCGTTTCTAACGGCATCCTCTTCAACAAGGCACAGACCACGCTGGTGAACTACCCGCCCGGAAAAACGGATTACGCCCCGGATTATATCCCCACCACGGTGACCTCCTTCGGCGCTTACGCTTTCTACACAAACAACAAAATCACCACAATAGCCATCCCCTATGGGGTGAAGAGCATTGGCTTCGACTGCTTCTGGAACATGACAGCACTCACCTACCTACGCATCCCCGGCTCGGTGACGTCGATCGAAAACTATGCCTTCGAGGGCTGCACCAAACTGGACGAGATTGATTGCAACATGCCCACACCGGTCACCATCGCGGATCACTTCAGCGGCGCCAAGAACCCTATAGGAATCCTGCGTGTGCCCTACGACAAGGTGACTGACTACAAGAACGCCGGCTGGACCAGGTTCACCAACTACAACCCCAACTACTGGCAGGCCTACGACCACTTTACCAGCGACTATTGCTACTCTGTGATGAGTAACACGTCGACCACCGTCAACGGCATCACCTACGCCGGCACGGCACGCTTGGTGTCGGGCAGCATGTCGACCCAGCAAAACGGTGCCAAGAGCATCCCCGTCTCGGTCACCATCCGCGGCAAGAGCTACGCGGTGACCTCGATTGGCGCCGATGCCTTCCGCGGCAACACGAACAGTTTCTCAATCACCGGCGCCTCCAATGTCGACACGGTGTATAACGACGCCTTCAACGGTTCCAATCTGACCAGTATCACATTGCCACGCTGTCGGCACCTCCGCTACCGCGCTTTCAAAAACGCCACCAAGCTCACCAGCGTCAACTTCCCCAAGTTAAACAACATCTACGACTGGAGTTTCCAGGGCTGCACGGGGCTCACCTCAGTCACATTGCCCAGCATTGGCACCATTTGGGACTACGCCTTCGACGGCTGCACCAAGCTCAGCACGATGACCTTCGGCCCCAATCTGTACAGCATCCACGCCTACGCTTTCCAGAACTGCACGGCGCTCACCCACGACATCAAGCTGCCTTACGGCTTCGCGGGGCTGTATAGCTACGCCTTCTCGGGGTCGGGCGTGAAGCGCATCAAGGTGCCCTCGACGGTGACCACTCTCCAGTCGAATGCCTTTGCCGGCATGAAGTCGCTCACCGACTTGTACCTCAACAAGCCGTTGTCGGCCTTGACGCCTCCCTACACCTTTGGCAACACCCCCACCACGGCCGCTCTGCGCGTGCCCGCCGGACAAGTGAACCAATACAAAAACGACAGCAACTGGGGCCGTTTCACCACCATCACCCCCGGCGGCTATGACTACAGTCTGAGCAGCGGCATCAACAGCAACTACCACATGACCGTGCTCACCACCGCATCGGTGACCAAGGACGGCGTCACCTGCGACGGCACCGCCATGTATGTCTACAACCCTGTCCTCTCGGGGTCATCAGAAACATCCTACTCACCCGGCGTTTATGAGACGAATTCGGAGTACCCCGAACTCGATGGCTACACCAGGAAGAAATACTTCATCACCGAGATTGGCGACAGCGCGTATGTCAACACCAAAATCGCCTCGTTCACAGTGCCCAAATATGTGACGAAAATCGGCAATTACGCTTTCTACGGCAACTCCGGGCTCACTACATTCAATATTCCCGAGAATGTGAACACATTGGGCCGCTATGCTTTCGTGAAGTGTACCGCACTCACCGACCTCACATGGCTAAGAACCAGCGGCGTCTCATGGCTGGGACAATTCTACGGCGGCAACGCCAGCAACTTCAAGTGCTATGTGTGCTGGGATCTCTTGCCCTACTACAAAGCCTCGGTTGGCGGCGCATGGTCAACCATCTCGCCCAGCACGGCCAAGCCCATCGACCAGCTCAACGGCTGGTTCAAGAATAGCTCCACCAGCCCGATGGCCATCAGCGTGATGCACCCGGTGGACTTCAACGCCAGCGGCCTGAACGAGGCCTATGTGGTCTACAACTACGACTCGGCCAAGAAGCAGGTCAACACGCAGCAGGTGACACGCGTGCCCGAGAACACGGGCGTGATCCTCACCGGATTCACTGCCGACAAGATGTACAAGCTGCAGCGACCCACCGTCACCGTGAGTGCCCCGAACAATCTGCTCATTGGCACCAGCGCCACCGATGTCAACCGCAACGTCTACAACGAGAACGTGGGCTACTACTTCAACCGCTCGCAAAAGAGATTTGACCGTCCCACCGGCAGCTACACCGTGGGCTATGGCACTGCTTACCTGAAACTGGGCGCCACGCTGGCCGGCAGCACCACGCAAGTGGCCGTTGACCTGTGGCCGCAGACCTTGGTTGGCGACGTGAACGGCAACGGCGCTATCGACCTGGGCGACCTGACCATGCTGGTTGACCTGGTAAGCAAAGGGTCCAGCAACGAGCGCAGCGACGTGAACAATGACAATGAGACCAGCATCGGCGACATCACCAAGCTCGTGGAGATCATCATGCAGGCAGGCCTCTAATCCCAACAGATTGACATCACCCTATTTTTCGGTTCAGCCCACCACCCGGCGGGCTGAGCCTTTTTTATCATCCCCCCCCAAGCTAAAGGAAAGGCTATGGCCAGGCGAGCTTAGTTCCTCCCCTAAGTTAGGGGGAAGGCTATGGCCAGGCGAGCTTAGTTCCTCCCCTAAGTTAGGGGAGGTGCCCGTCAGGGCGGAGGAGTGTGTAAACCCTGCATGGGGGCAGCGTCGACGCAGGGCACACTCCCTCGGCCCTCCGGGCTACTCCCCCTAACTTAGGGGGAGAGCGGGGCTGGCCTGCCTCAAACCAGGCCGACACATTATAATATAAATGGAGATGGCGGGGATATTGCGCAAAACAGGATAATTTGCTATCTTTGCGCATATGATAGAACGACACATCATCATCGACCGCGTTGACCCCGTCACCTTCTACGGCGTGAACAACAGCAACATCCAGCTCATCCGCAACCTGTTTCCCAAACTGCGCATGGCAGCGCGCGGCAGCGTCATCACCGTCATCGGCGATGACAACGAGACAGCCACTTTCGAGAAAAAAATCCATGAACTGGCCGATTACTGCGTCCGCTACAACCAGCTGCCCGAGGACGTGATTATCGATGTCATCAAGGGGGCGCCGCCCAAGGAACTGAAGATGGACGACGTGATTATCTATGGTGTGAACGGCAAGCCCATCGTGGGACGCACGCCCAACCAGCAGCTGCTGGTCAAGACCGTGGCACAGAACGACCTCACCTTTGCCCTGGGGCCCGCCGGCACCGGCAAGACCTATCTAGCAGTGGCACTGGCCGTGCGCGCCCTGAAAAACCGCGAGGTGCGCAAAATCGTCCTCTCCAGGCCCGCCGTGGAGGCCGGTGAGAAATTAGGTTTCCTGCCGGGCGACATGAAAGACAAAATCGACCCCTACCTGCAGCCCCTCTACGACGCCCTCGAGGACATGATTCCGGCCATGAAGCTCAAGGAGTACATGGAGACCAACGTCATCCAGATTGCCCCGCTGGCCTTCATGCGCGGCCGCACACTCAACGACGCCATCATCGTGCTCGACGAGGCACAAAACACCACCACACATCAAATCAAGATGTTCCTCACCCGCCTGGGCATGGGATCGAAGATGATTGTCACCGGCGACGTGACACAAGTCGACCTGCCGCGCACCACCGCGTCGGGCCTCGTGCAGGTGCTGAAAATCCTCGACGGCGTGCAGGGAATCGGGCGCGTGGAGTTCGGCAAGAAAGACATCGTGCGGCACCACCTGGTGCAGCGCATCGTCGAGGCCTACGAGCGCTACCAGAAGTCACAGCAAGATTCAGCCGAATAAGAATAGTTGCCGCCCGAAGTCAAGAAAGGACCACCATCCCCACCCTGAGGATGGCAAATCATTCGGCCGGGGCAACATCGCCGGGACGCAGGGCCTTGTATTCCCAGTAGCCGCCGTTATTATTCACGATGGTGCGGAAAGCGTCGGTGAGATAAGGCTTGAGCGCGGCGTAGTCGATAAACACATCTATCACGCCCTTGCTCGACGGCGCTATGTCGCCCTCCTGAAACTCAAACACCATGCCCGTGCGCTTGGGGCACACCTCGGCCGGCACCTGCGAGGCGCTGAGCAAGTCGAGGTGCTGCGTCTGGTTGATGTGCGCTATCTTCTTGTTGAGCACGGCCAGCAGGGCGGTTTCCTGCCCGGGAATGAGCATATTGTCGCGGTCTATCACCCGCTGGCGCACGCGGTCGTACACCACATAGGCCGTTCGCTTCGACCAGCCGTCGCCACTGTAACCATAGTGGTCAATCTCCATCACCAGCAGCTGGAACGACGTGGAATAAGGATAGACGAGCACATGGCGCACGTTGCGGTTCCGGGCCGGCACATTCGCCGCCTGTGGCACGCGCGTGAAGGCCAATCCGCTGCCATAGTTGAACTGCGGCTCGCTCAGGAACGAGCCGACGGCCTCGGCAAGGGTGCCATAACTGCGCGAGAACGCCTTGCGCACCAGCTCACGCTCGATGTTGACAAGACTGTCACTGCCATTGATGCTCTGCGGCCAGCGATTGGTCACACGCTTCACGCTCAACAGCTGTCCGCGCTCGGTGCCGGCGGCCTCTTGCGACACGAAAAAAGCCTCGTCGCTGCCCAGCGCAAAGACGTCGGGCAGCGAGCTGTCGATCACCGTGTCGGCCTGGGCCGCCTTCTCGGTCTCGCCGCGCACAAAGATGTCGCCACTCTGCCCGCTGTTCTCGATGCGCAGCGCCAAATACCAGAATGCGGCCACGATATCCACGACCACAAGCAAAGCGATGATGATGAGAAGCGTGCGTTTTGTCATCTTTACAAAAAACCGTTGACCAGCGACTACAAAGTTACATATTTTCAGCGAAAAGCCGAAAAATATCGCATATTTTTCGATTCGAGCACCAAAATCCTACAATTTTACACACCCTTACCCGCCGTCCGTGCCCGCCTGCCCACTGAGCGCCAGCACAGCGTCGCGCACCTGGTTCATGAGCCAGCGCGGCGTGGACGTGGCACCGCAGATGCCCACACGCTCCATGCCTTGCAGCCAGGCGGGATCGATTTCGGAGGCGTTGCTGATGAGGTGCGAGTGCGCATTGGCATTGAGGCATTGCGCAAAGAGGATGCGGCCGTTGCTGCTCTTGCTGCCGCACACGAAGAGCACCAACTGGTGCTGGCTGGCAAAGTGGCGAACCTGCGGAATGCGGTTGGCCACCGAGCGGCAGATGGTGTCGTAGCTCTCGAACTTGATGCCCGGCCCCACGCGGCGGCTGATTTCCTCCACGATGCGCTTGAAGCCGTCGACCGACTTGGTGGTCTGCGAATAGAGATAAATGTTTCGGGTGTAATCGATTTTGTCGATTTCGTCGATGCTCTCTATCACCAGTGCCGTGCCGCGGGTTTGCCCCTCCAGGCCCAGCACCTCGGCATGGCCGCGCTTGCCGTAGATGACAATCTGCGGGTTGGGCTCGTCGCTGCCGCCATAGGTCTTGTTGATGCGCTGCTGCAGCTTGAGCACCACGGGGCAGGTGGCATCGATGATTTCGATGTTGTTGCGCCGTGCGGTCTCGTAGGTCGACGGCGGCTCGCCGTGCGCTCGCAGCAGCACCTTCACGTTGTGCAGCCGCTCCAGCTGCTCGTGGGTGATGGTCACCAGCCCGCGGCTTTTGAGGCGCTCCACCTCGTTGCTGTTGTGCACGATGTCGCCCAGGCAGTAGAGATGGCCGGTGGCATTGAGTTCCTCCTCGGCCTTGCTGATGGCCCGCGTCACGCCGAAGCAAAAACCCGAGCCTTGGTCAATTTCAACATTTAACGGCATGATTGTGCAATGAATTATGGTTCGGTTTTCAACGCCTGACGGTAGCTTTGCTCAAAAGCCGCAAAGTCATCGGCGCTGTAAAGGTCGCGCAGCAGCTCGATGCGGCGGGCGATGTCGGCCTTGTCGGCATCGGGCCGTCCGGCATCCTCGGCCAGGGCGGCGCCCAGCACGGCCGGCGTGCACGACAGGCTGTAGAGCTTCATCTGGTCGGCCACAGGGAGAGCGTTGGCCGCCGAGTCGATGCGGCGGTCGAAGGTCTCCACCACTTGCTCGCGGCCCAGTGTGCGGCCCAGCCAGTGAATGATGTTCAGGTATTCATAACTCTCGCCCAGAGGCTTGAGCGACTCGCCGCGCAGAAAAGCGTCGACCATGGCACCCACCTTGACCTCGGCAAACTCGTCGGGGCTGAGCGTCACGATGTAGGCCGCCTGCACCAGCGAGTCGCGCCCGGTGGCCAGCAACGGGCGTGAGAAAGCCCGGTCGAGGGCACTGCGCTGCCAGGGCCACGTGAGGGCTTCGCGCTCCTGCTCCAGGCGGTCCACCACCTGCCGCATGGCCGTGGTGTCGCCCCAGGCGGCGATGAGGTCGTGCGCGGCCTGCTCGCCCTTTTGCGCGGCATCGCCGCAGGCGCCGAGCATCAGTGAGACCGCAAGCAACACAAAGGCATAAGTCGTAGTTCTCATCACAGTATTTCTTTATTTAGCGTTATCGGAACATGGCTCGATAGAGTGCGTCGTCGTGCTGGCTAACATATTGCCTGAAAGCCTCGTCAAAGACACGGACGGCCACCGTGTCGGGCATGAGGGCATACCGGCTCTGCAGCGCCTTGGCATTGAGGATGGCCTCTTGCAGCGCCAGCGTGTCGGCATGGTCCACGGCCACCACTGCCGCGGCCGCCTCGGCACCTTGCCGGCGCGCCTGCCCCTCGAGGGGCGAGTGCCCCGGCCCGTGATGGCATGCGGCCAACATCGCCACCAGCGCACTGACTATGGTCAATTTTCTCATCATCTACTTTCTTTGTGTGCAAAGGTAAAAAAAATATCGTATATTTGCACATCTAAACCATTAACTGAGTCAACACCGATGAAAAAGAAAAAAATCACCATTGCCCTCGACGGCTACTCATCGACAGGAAAAAGCACGATGGCCAAGTGGCTGGCACGACGGGTGGGATATGCCTATGTGGACACCGGCGCCATGTATCGCGCCGTGACGCTCTTCTGCATGGAAAACGGCCTGATCGACGGCGACAAAGTGGATGAAGAGGCGTTGCGCGGCAGGCTCGGCGACATCCGCATCACTTTCTGCCCCAACGACGAGGGACGCAGCGAGACCTACCTCAACGGACGCAATGTGGAAACCGAAATCCGCGGCATGGAGGTGAGCGGCAAGGTGAGCATCATCGCAGCCATCGGCTTTGTCAGGGCCGACATGGTGAGGCAGCAGCAAGCCATGGGACGCGACAAGGGCATCGTGATGGACGGACGCGACATCGGCACGGTGGTATTCCCCAAGGCCGAGATGAAGGTGTTTGTCACCGCGTCGGCCCAAGTGCGCGCCCAGCGCCGTTACGACGAGCTGCGCGCCAAGGGCGACACCAGCACCACCCTGGAGCAGGTGCTGGAAAACGTCACCGAGCGCGACCGCCTCGACACCACGCGCCAGGAAAGCCCGCTGCGCCAGGCTCCCGATGCCGTGGTGCTCGACAACTCGCACATGACCATTGACGAGCAAAACGAGTGGCTGCTCAGGCTATTTGAAGAAAGAACCACCACGCAACACAAAAAGAAATAATCAGCATCATGCGCACCTATGAACAATATCTGGACATGGTGAACGACACCATCGCCCGCCTGGCGCTGCCGGAAACCCCGGCCCGCTTGTACCAACCCATCACCTACACCATGACCCAGGGTGGCAAACGGCTGCGGCCGGTGCTCACCCTCATGGCAACCGATGCCATGGGAGGCGACTCAGCCCTGGCACTGCAGGCGGCCGCCGGTGTGGAGATGTTTCACAACTTCACCCTGCTCCACGACGACGTGATGGATCGGGCGGCCGTGAGGCGAGGCCAACCCACAGTGCACCGCAAGTGGAACGACAACGTGGCCATCCTGAGCGGCGACGCAATGCTCACGCTGGCCACCGGGCTGGTGGCTCAAGTGCCCGGCGCCTGCCTGGCCGAGGTGCTGCACACCTTCAACCGCACGGCCATGGAAATCTACGAGGGACAGCAACACGACATGGACTTCGAGAGCCGCAACGACGTGACCGTGGAGCAGTACATGCACATGATCAGGCTCAAGACATCGGTGCTGCTGGGATGCGCTTGCCGCATAGGCGCGCTCATCGCCGGCGCACCCGACGACGCTTGCCAGGCACTCTACGACGTGGCGGTGAACACCGGGCTGGCCTTCCAGCTGCGCGACGACGTGCTCGACGTGTGGGGCGACCCGAAAACCTTCGGGAAGGCCACTGGCGGCGACATTCTGAACAACAAGAAAACCTTCCTGCTCATCTCGGCACAACAGCTCGCGCAAGACGAAGACGCCAGCGAGTTGCGCTACTGGCTCACCGAGAAAAAGGTGATGCCCGACTTCAAGGTGCAAGCCGTCACCGAGCTCTACGAGCGGCTGGGCGTGCGGCAGCGCGCCGAGCAAGCCATCGACACGTACACGCAGCGCGCGCTCGACGGGCTCGCAGCCGTACCCATGAGCGACGAGGGCCGTGAGGCGTTTGCCGCCCTCATCAACCGCCTTGTGAGCCGCGACCACTAACCACCTGCAAGCCACAGCATGATCGACAGCCACAGCCACCTCTACTGCGAGGCCTTCGACGATGACCGCGACGACGTGATGGCACGCGCACGGGCCGCAGGCCTGCGCCACATCGTGCTCCCTGCCGAAGGGCCCGCCAGCGTGGAGCGCCTGCACGCCATGCAGCAGCGGTGGCCCGGTTTTGTGTCGGTGGCCATGGGGCTGCATCCCGAAGAGGTGCGCGACGACTGGCGCGACGCGCTGGCCACCTTGCGCCCGCTGTTCGAGCGGCATCACTATGTGGCCGTGGGCGAAATCGGAACCGACCTCTACTGGGACCGCACCTACCGCGAGCAGCAGATGCTGGCGCTGGAGCGGCAACTGCAGTGGTGTGCCGAGCTCGACCTGCCCTTCATCATGCACGTGCGCGACAGCCTCGACGAGACGCTCGAGGTGCTCGACGGCATCCCGGCCCCGCTGCGCGGCGTTTTTCACAGCTTCACAGGCACAGTAGAACAGGTGGAGCAAGTGAGGCGGCGCGGCGACTTCTACTTCGGCGTGAACGGCATCGTCACGTTCAAGAAATCAACTGTGAAAGACATCTTGCCGGTGGTGGGCCTCGACCGCCTGCTGCTGGAGACCGACTCGCCCTATCTGGCCCCCGTGCCGCACCGCGGAAAACGCAACGAGAGCGCATGGGTGACGCACGTGGCCGCCTTCGTGGCGCAGTGCCTGGCGGTGAGCGTCGACGAGGTGGCAGCCACAACCGACGAGAACGCAAATCGTCTTTTTAGACTTTTTTAAATCACAGTGCGGCACGAAATTGCATTATTTGTCATAAATTTGCACTATAAACCTTTTTAAGAATCAACAACAAAACTTTAAACATAATGAAAAAGACTTTATTTCGCAGCTGCGCCATGATGATTGCCGCCACAGTGGCATCGTTGTGGATGCAGGCTTTTGCCTATGGTATGCCTAAACAAGAATTCCGCTCGGCATGGGTGGCAACCGTGTGGGCGCTCGACTGGCCCACCATCGGCGCGGAACCCAGCGTGCAGCAGGCCGAAATCGACCGCATGCTCGACTCGCTCAAGACCGCCAACTTCAACGCCGTGAATTTCCAGGTGCGCTCCATGTGCGACGCCATGTACCGCTCCAGCTATGAGCCGTGGTCGAGCTACCTGACCGGCACCCGCGGCCAAGACCCCGGCTACGACCCCCTGCAATATGTGGTGGAGGGCTGCCACAAGCGCGGCATGGAATGTCACGCATGGGTGAATCCCTACCGCTTCAGCACCGGCACCGACTGGAACACCGCCAAGGACCAAGACTTGAAGAACAACGGATGGCTCATCTCCTACGGCACCTACATCATCCTTGACCCCGCGCAGCAGCGCACCATCGACCGCATTGTGAACGTGTGCAAGGAGATTATCACCAACTACGATGTGGACGGCATTCTCTACGACGACTATTTCTATCCCAGCGGCATTCCCACCAACAGCACGGCCGACGACTACGACGAGTGGCAGCAGAGCGGCACCACGCTGAGCTTTGGCGACTGGCGCCGCGACAACATCAACCGCATGGTGCGCGCCGTCTACGACATGATTCAGCAAGAACGCCCCGAGGTGCGATTCGGCATCTCACCGGCAGGTGTGGCGGCGTCGAGCAGCTCGGTGGCGTCGAAATACGGCGTGGACCCCTGCCCCGCCGGCAGCGACTGGCAGTATAACAGCATCTTCAGCGACCCGCTGGCCTGGTATGCCGACAAGAGTATCGACTACATGTCGCCGCAAGTCTACTGGCACATCGGTGCCACGGCCGACTTTGGCAAAATCACGCCCTGGTGGGGCCGTGTGGCCGAGAAATTCGGACGCCACGTCTTCATCTCACACTCCATCAGCGACATCACCTCGAATGCCACCGCCGGCCTGCTGAACGAGTACGTCGACGAGGTGGAACTCACCCGCGACACCAACAAGCAAAACGCGCCGGGCTCCATCTTTTATTCGTGCAAATATCTGTACCGCATGGGTAGCAAGCCCTCGCTGGCACGCAAACTACTCTCCACGTCCTACGCCCGCCCCGCACTGCCGCCCATGATGCCCTGGAAAGAGGGCTTCAACCCGGGCCCGGTGCAAAACTTGGAGCGCAGCGGCGACAACCTCACCTGGACCGGGCATGAAGGCGTGCGCTACACCGTCTATGCCTTCCCCGCCACCATGAACCAGGCCACATTCACGCGCCAAGTGGAATACCTGCTGGGCATGAGTTATGAAACCACCTTCACCATCCCCGAAGAGTATCGCGACGACTATCAGTATGCCGTGTGTGTGCTCGACCGCGTGGGCAACGAATACGACCCGGTGCTGCTCACCCTCGACTACGACCAGCTCGACGCACCCGTGCTCACGGCACCCGAGGCCGGAGCCGAAATCGACACGCCATTCAACTTTGAATGGCAAGCCGTGGAGGGAGCTGCCGACTACACCGTCGAGATTTGCGACAACGAGAACTTCACGCCGGCACTGGAGCGCGTCACAACCACCGCAACCACGGTGAGCTCGGTGCAATTCACCAAGCTGCGCCATCAGGCACAGCAATACTGGCGTGTGCAAGCCAACGCGCCACGGCACTTCAGCGGCCTGAGCGAGGTGCGCCCCATCACGCCCAAGCTGCTCACCATCACCTATCCCGAAGATGGTGCCACGGGCATGAACACCACGTTCACCGCACAGTGGTACACCGTGGGCACCGATGAAGAAGCCACCCTGGAAATCGCCACCGACGACACCTTTGCACATATTCTGTTCTCGGGAACGTCGACCACCGGCGAGCTGCTCGTGCCCGACGACATCCTGGAGGCAGGAGGAACATTCTATGCACGCGTGCGGCTCACTACCCAGGGCGTGGAACTGATTTCACTGCCGGCACGGTTCACCACCACCCAGCAGCCCGTGAAGATGCTGGTGCCGCAAGCCGGCGGCGTGCTGCTGCCCACCGACTTCCTGGAGGTGAAGCCGCAGTCATGGGCACTGTCCTACACCATTGAAATCTCGGCTTCCGAAACCACTTGGGGACGCACCCGATTCAGCGAGAAATTGACCAACGAGCAGCCAGCCACCGACTATCCCGCCAGCGAAATCAAGCTGGGAAGCAAGCGGCTGGTGGAAGGTCAGGTCTACTATCTGCGCACACGCACCACCTGGGCCGATGAAACCGGCAACCACATGACCGACTACAACACACCCTTTGCCTTCTACTACGGCTACAAGCCCGCCATCACAGGCGATGTGAACGGCGACGGTGAGGTGAGTGTGGCCGACGTCACGGCACTGGTCGACCTCATTATCAACCAGCAAGCCAACGAGCGCAGTGACGTGAACGGCGACGGCGAGACCAGCATTGCCGATGTCACCACGCTGGTGGGCCTGCTCATGGCAAACATCTAAGAATTCCTTTTTTCACCTTTCAATATGGTAAAAGTTAACGACATCGTCCGCTTCCTCAACGACGTGGGAGGCGGACGTGTTTCTCGAGTGACGGGCAACACCGTCTACGTCGAGGACGAAGACGGCTTCGAGCGGCCGGCACTGGCACGCGACGTAGTGGTCGTGGGCCAGGCTGGCGCCACAGCCAGCGCCTACGAGCGCCCGTTGCAAGTAAAGAGTAAGCTCGTGGAGCCCGACGAACCGGCTCCCAAGCCCAAGGCCGCACCTGCGCTGCCTGTGGTGGAAACACCCGAGGGGGAGCAACTGAACGTGCTGCTGGCCTATGAAGCCAAGGAAATCAAGCATCTGAACACCACCACGTTTTTTGCCACACTGGTCAACGACAGCAATTACTTTCTCTATTTCACCTACATGACACGAGGCGACGACACCGACCAGTGGACCACCCGGTTCCATGGCCTGGTGGAGCCCAACATCCAGGTGGAGCTGGAGGAATTCGGCCATAACGACCTCAATGGCATGACGCACATCGCCGTGCAGTTTGTGGCCTTCAAGCAGGGCAAAGGATTCAAACTGAAAAATCCGGTGATGGTGGAACAACGGCTCGACGTGACCAAATTCTACAAACTGCATTGCTTCCACAGCAACCCCTACTTCGATGTGCCGGTCATGCCCGTGGAAGTGGTCACCAACGACCGGCCGGCAAGGCAATGGGTGATTGACAGCAGCGAGATGGAACACGCCATGCGCGCCAAGCGGCAAGAAAGGAAGCCCAAGCCACAGCAGCACGGCAAGCCACAGCAGCAACGCCGCGATGAAATCATCGTGCAAGACCTGCACATCGCCGAACTGCTCGACGACCTGCGAGGTCTGTCGAACGCCGACATGCTCAACTATCAGCTCGACAAATTCAACGAGGTGATGCGCGCCCACAGCAACCATCTGGGCCAGCGCATCGTCTTCATCCACGGCAAGGGCGAGGGCGTGCTGCGGCGAGCCATCCTCGAAGAGCTCAAGCGTCATTACCCCCACTGCCAGGTGCAGGACGCCAGTTTCAAGGAATACGGCTTCGGAGCCACCCAAGTCACCATCCACAGGTAGAGAAAAAATGCCCGAGCAGCCATCACCACCGGCGCAACTAACCGCAACCCGTAAAAACCATGGGGTCGTGTGCGGTTAATTGCGCCTTTTTTACTATATTTGCATCAAACCCCTTGAAAAACCAAATCATGACTACTTTGCAACGATTGCCACAGTGGATATTGGTGGCTTGCGCCACACTTTTCACGCCCGCCGCGATGAGTCAGCCATCGGCACAGCCCGACAGCACGGCCCAGGCAGGCTATGCCTCCGTCATCGGCCCGGCCATCTCGACGCAGACCGAGCGCCTCACCGAGGAGCAGATGAACCACAAGCAAGTGACCAACCCGCTGGAGGCCATCAGCGGCCGTGTGGCCGGCCTCACGGTGCAGAAAAGCAACAATGGCGTGGCTGCGATGAACGCCGTGCGCGTGCGAGGCACCACATCGCTCACCGGCGGCAACGACCCGCTGATTATCGTTGACGGCGTGTTTGGCGACCTGAGCACGTTGTCGAGCATCTATCCCGCCGACATCGAGAGCTTCACCATTCTGAAAGACGCCAGCGAGACGGCACAATACGGCTCACGCGGAGCATCGGGTGTGATTGAAGTCTCCACCAAGAAAGGCGCATCGGGACGCGCCACGCTCAGCTACAACGGCAGTTTCGGCATCAGCAGTGTCTATAAGAACCTCAAGATGCTCGATGCCGACGACTACCGCTCGCTGCTGCGCTCACAGGGAATGATGCTCATCGACAAGGGCTTCAACACCAACTGGCAGCGGCAAATCGAGCAGCACGGCTTTGTCCAGGACCACCATGTGGCCTTCATGGGAGGCGGCGACCGCTCGGGCTATCGCGTGTCGCTGGGATTCATCGACCGTAATGGTGTGATTCTGCACGAGAACCTGCGCAATTTCACCAGCAACATGAGCATGTACCAGCGCATGTTCAACAACCGACTGCGAATCGACGTGGGCATGTTCGGCAACATCCAGAAGGACAAAACCGCCGTCTACGATGTGCAAAAAACCTTCTACTCGGCTCACACCTTCAACCCCACCTTCAGCTCCAAGCCTAATGCCGATGGCTCTTGGGACGGATTCACCTACGCCAACCAAATCAACAACCCCATGGCACTGATGGATAGCCGCACGGCCAACAAGACCACGCACATCAGCACCCACGCCAAGCTCAGCTTCACGCTGGGACGCGGGTGGAAGCTGAGCCTGTTCGGCGCCTATAGCCACAATGAAGTGGAAACCTCACAATACTTGCCCACCAGCATCTGGGCACACGGCCAGGCCTTCCGCAAGACGGCCAAGACCGAGTCGCTGCTGGGCAATGCCATCGTCACATGGGACAAGACCCTGGGGCGCCATCACATCAACGCGCTGGCACTGGCCGAAGTGCAACGCGACATCTTCAGCGGATTCTATACCACCACCACCAATTTTTCGACCGACGCCTTCGGCTACGACGCCATCCAGGCCGGAGCGCTCACGCTGTGGGAAGGAACGGGCAGCTACCGCGAGGAGCCCTCCATGGTGGCCTTCATGGGCCGCGTGACCTACGACTACGCGAGCCGCTACTCGCTCACGGTCACCGCGCGAACCGACGGCTCTTCGAAGTTCGGCGACAACAACAAGTGGGGTTTCTTCCCCTCCCTGTCGGCAGGATGGAGCTTGACCAATGAAAATTTCCTGAGCGATGTGCGGTGGCTCGACAATCTCAAGTTGCGGGCCGGAATTGGCCTGGCCGGCAATCAAGGCGGCATCGACTCCTACATGTCGATGGACGTGCTCATGCCCAGCGGCATCGTTCCGGTGGGGCGCGAGGCCGCCGTGTCGCTGGGAAACCCCAAGAACATCAACCCCTACCTCAAGTGGGAGGTAAAACGCACTTTCAACGTGGGGGCCGACGCCGCCTTTCTGGGCAACCGCATCATCGCATCGGTCGACTTCTACACGAGCCGCACCGCCGACATGCTTTACCAGTACAACGTGAGCGTGCCTCCCTTCCCGTTCAACAAACTGCTGGCCAACCTGGGGTCCATGCGCAACAGCGGCGTGGAAATAGCCCTCGGGGGCACACCGCTGCAAAGCCGCGACATGGAGCTGAACATCAACACCAACATCACCTTCCAGCAGAACAAACTGCTCTCGCTCAGCGGCAATTACCACGGCTACTACATCGAGGCACCCACCTATGTGGATATCGCCAACCTGAATGGCGCGGGCTTCCACGGCGGCAACAACCACATCGTATATCAGATTGTGGGACAGCCATTGGGCGTCTTCTACCTGCCGCACTGCAAGGGGCTGAAGAGCGATGGCAACGATGGACTAGTCTACGACATCGAAGACTTGGACAACGACGGCGAGGTGAGCCTGGCCAACGGCGGCGACCGCCGCATCTGCGGGCAGGCCGTGCCCAAAGTGCTGCTGGGCTCCAACATCAGCTTCCGCTATAAGCAGTGGGACATCTCGGTGCAAATGAACGGAGCCTTCGGGCACAAGATTTTCAACGGCACGGCTCTCACCTACATGAACATGAACTCGCTGCCGGGCTACAACGTGCTGGCCGACGCACCCCGACGCAACATTCAGGACCAAACGGCCACCGACTACTGGCTGGAGCGGGGCGACTACCTGAACGTGGACTACATCACCGTGGGGTGGAACGTGCCGCTGGGGCGCACCCTGAGCCGCTATGTGAGCCGTCTGCGACTTTCGGCCACCGTCGATAACGTGGCCACCATCACGGGCTACAGCGGGCTCACCCCCATGATTAACAGCAGCAGCGTGAACGGCACGCTGGGAGTGGACGACAAGAACATCTACCCCGTGTCGCGCACCTATTCACTGGCCGTGAGCATCACCTTCTGACCGCGCGAAAAAGCCACAATTTATAACGAAATTTGCATCAAAACCCACTCCCGTCATGAAAAAGATATGGATAAGCGTATTGCTATTGTTTGCCGGTGTGGTATCGATGACCTATACAACGGCTCAATCTTTTCAGCACCCCACCGAGCCGGTGGTGCACTACGCAAGTGATTGTGTTGTTTTATGCTGCGTTCCTTTATGAATTGTGCGGTTCAAACAGGGCTTTGCTTCGACAGTGCATTTATGTTTTTTAGTAACTCTCTCCAAAAGTGGACACTTATTTATGCGGATTCTTCAAGCCATCCCAACCAGATTGTACGGAGTCTGTTTTTCACTCCTTCAATAAATGGTGGCAAATCGTGGTTTGATAAGTATCATTGGGTTTTTAGAAGATATGTAGGAACAAAATGAGACGTGCATTATTTATTATAACATCGGTGATTATAGCCGCATTTTCATGGCCCACTCTTGTGGTATCACAGAATATTGCTGCAAATCTGAGCTTATTGGATTCTATTTCAACAACTATTTTGACGGAAGCAGAATCACAAGGAATGCTCGTTGATCCATTGTTTGATGATTTTGTGTATCTCCAAACTGTTTGCAACTTAAAACCAAATCTGTTTGAATTGGTTGAATCCAATTCGGATGCCATTGTAGATTATATCACAGGCAGGAAAGAAACCCATGCTGGCATTCTTTTGGTTTTTCAGTCGGTTGAAGGCTATTTGTCTACTTTAGACCTTTTAGTAAGAAAGAGTGTTCTTGACTCTGACTCCACTCAGTTAATGAAATTGCTTGACTCTTATCTTTATCCGCATGATAACTATAAAATAATGCTCCGGAATGACAAAAAGCGCCGCAATTATATTGACGGCGCAACAACACTTATTGAAAATTGGTATGAATCAGGATTTTTGCGCCAACAATCGAAGTTGTTCGTTCTAAAAGAACTGTACACTCGTTTTAATCCCGAAATAAAAGAAGACCCTTTTTTCTCCGATTATAAAAGCATCGGCGACACCATAACAACAGCAATAATAAACGACGATGGAGCATGTGAGTATAGAGTATGGTATAACACACGACAATCTCCCGTTCAGATAAGCTCATCCATTTCACTAAAACAAAGTTTGATGAGTATATCTGTTGATAGTTGCAGCGAAAATGGCTTTGCTTTCATTCCAAATGATGGCGGACGTAAGCTAAATATAGACTTTTTCTATCATGTCGATGAACATCAAATAATAAGTATTATTATAAATTGTCTTTGCTTTGAAAGCATAAGGACCAATCCATCGCCAGATACCATTACTCTTAAATTAAAAGGAACACGATTGACCGGGTTGATTGAGCTTTTATGCGATTCATTAAAATCGCTGCAAATATCTATCATTGATGTCACACAGGATGATGAAAGGAAAGAATGTAAGGTGGTCTGTAAAATAAAAAGAAATATGGCTAAGCTACTGGTGGACACAGAAAAAGTTTTTTATTATGAGAATTATTTCGGAAGAGACACAATTAAGTGATTGATTAGTATGGAAGAAAGTTCAACAATCAATGCATTTCAGGCTTTTGTGCCGACTTTTGAAACTGATGACAGTTCACTATGGCAGAAACCGGGGAAGCACATGGTGAGTGAGGCGGTGATGAGTGGACTGCAGGGGGGCAACATCCTGCACGGGGCTGTGATGGGCGCGCTGGCGGCCGGGCAGGGGCAGGTGCTGGGCCGTTATGGCGGCCGCATGAGAACCGGCGCGCGCCTTGCCGTCGTGGCCGAGCTGGGCGGCACCGTGGCCGAGCTGGGCGGCGGCAAGTTCGCCAACGGCGCCATGACCGCTGCCTTCGCCTTCCTGTTCAGCGACAACTCACACGATAAGAACAATGATAACGAATTGGCTGCAGAAGAGAGACTTCAACTTGAAATTGGAGAATATGCTAAAAGTTTTGTCGGCGACCTCGCTCCAAATGGAGATAGTTATTGCAACCATTTCGTGAAATATATCTTAACACATTTTGGAGTGTACCCTAATGGTAATGACCTGCTGGCCAAAGATTGGGCAAATAGAGACATCCCCAATTGGAAGATTGTCACTGATGGATCTTTCCGCAATGGTGATGTCGCGGCTTTTGCTTGGCAAATGACTGATGCGACAGGACATTGTGGGATTGTTTATAATGTAATGATAAACAACCAACTAATTCCACACCTTATATATGTAACATATAATTCTGCTAATGTCAAAATGAATAAGTTAAGTGTTTTTCGTTTAGGAAGCAATAACAAAAAGCCCAATTGGATAATTCGAAGATATTCAAAATAAATACTACCATGAAGAAGTTAATAATAGCAATAAGCCTTTTAAGCGTTTGGGGTTGTTCGTCAGCAGAACAAGCAGGCCCATGCGATTCAATTAATTATTACCTAACAGAGAAAATGCAACCTTACATGTCCCATATTAGACAAGTTGGGTGGGAAGACGGTAGCGAACGCGTCACGTTCTTTTTGCAATATGTTTATAGTGATAGTCTGATTGATAAAATCAAAGCAAATAAAAAGGAATGGCTGCTTCAAACCTATATGAGAGGCATTGAGCAAGGCATGCTAATGAAAGATTCTGACAACACTTATTTTTGGTGGCCGTACGATGTCGACATGTTGTGTCTCTACCTTTTGGACGATGTTCATTATATTGAATTAATGAAGGACGCAATGGATTTGTACAAACAACACAAAATTGACTATACATTGTTTGAGGCCATTGTATTTCCCGAGCCATCTCTTACCACCTCCATTGCAAAGAATTATAATAATGAATGCGTCCAAGAGTTATTAGAAATTATATTGACAGACAAACACTTAAGTTATATACTGGCGCATGAGGGCAACCCTCGTGCCAAGCATTTTCTGAAGTCGGTGAAAACTTTTAAAAATGGTGAATTGTGGAATGGAAGAGACCACGTCCATGGCATTCATGAATACTCTAACATAATAACGCCACAACTCGATGCTTACAAAAAACAATACTAAACATATATCTAATGAACCCAAAATTTCTTTATCTGATTGTATCGATAATGTTTATTTCAGCACCTCCATGCAAATCAATATCACCATCTACAGGTGGTGTTATAAAAAGTTATTTATTATGAGAATTATTTCGGAAGAGACACAATTAAGTGATTGATTATTATGGAAGAACGTTCAACAATCAATACATTTCAGGCTTTTGTGCCGACTTTTGAAACTGATGACAGTTCACTATGGCAGAAACCGGGGCTGCACATGGTGAGTGAGGCGGTGATGAGCGGGCAGCAGGGGGGCAACATCCTGCATGGGGCGATGATGGGCGCACTGGCAGCCGGGCAGGGGCAGGTGCTGGGCCGTTATGGCGGCCGCATGAGAACTGGCGCGCGCCTGGCCGTCGTGGCGGAAAACCGACCTTTTAAAAAGAGATTTGCAAAAGCCACAATTTATAACGAAATTTGCATCAAAACCGATTGAATCATGAAAAAGATATGGATATGCCTGGTTCTGGCAACCATTGCAGGTGGCCTGACGGGATGTGAAAAATTCTTAGAAGAAAACCCGCACGACCGCATCGTGGCCGACGAAGCTTTTGAGAGCGTGAACGACCTGTACCTGAACGCTGTGGCGGCCATTTACCGCGACCTGGGCGGCAACAGCAATGGCCAGGGGCTGCAAGGCACCGGGCATGGCGTGTACGACCTGAACACGTTCACCACCGACGAAGCCATCATGCCCACCCGCGGGGCCGACTGGTACGACGGCGGATACTGGCAGGCACTGTATCTGCACCGCTTCGGGCAGGCCGACGGCACGGGCGATGCATGGAACTATCTGATGAAGGAAGTGCTGGCCTGCAACGGCTCGCTGGAACGCATCGAGCTCTACGGGCAGCAGCACAAGGACAAAGTGGACGAAGTGGAGGCCTATCGCGCCGAGGTGCGTGCGCTGCGGGCCATGTTTTTGTTCTATGCCATGGACCTCTATGGACGCGTGCCGCTGTTTGAGACCTCGTCGCCCACCGCGGCTCAGATGAAACTGCGGCCGCGCAGCGAGGCCTATCGCTACATCGTGGACGAACTGCAGCAAGTGCTGCTCATGCTCATACCGGCACGCACCAATCAACCCGGCGAATTCTATGGCCGGATGTCGCAGGGCGCTGCCGCGTTCTTGCTGGCCAAGCTCATGCTCAATGCCGAGGTGTATGCCGACGACGACTGGACCGACGCCACTCGCCCCGACGGCAAAAACATCAAGTGGAACGTGCTTGGCGAAGAAATGAACACGTGGGAGGCCGTCATTTTCTATTGCGACTTGCTGGCTAATGACTACCGGCTCGAGGGGAACTTCATCACCAACTTCTCGGTCAACAACGAAACGTCGACCGAGAACATTTTCACCATCCCCATGGACAAGTACCTCTACGACACGCAGTACATCTACCTGTTCCGCTCGCGCCACTACAACCACGCCGCGGCCATGGGGCTCAACGGCGAGAACGGCACCAGCGCCACCCTGGAAGCGCTGGAAACATTCGGTCTGCAACGCGACGGAACAGTCGACAACATTGACCCGCGTTTCTATGTGACTTACTACAGCGGCGAGGTGCTCGACCTGGCCGGGAACCCGGTGCTTCTTGACGACGGCACACCGCTGGTCTACGAGCCGTGGGCCGTGGCACTCGACGTAAGCGGCACGCCCCATGAGAAAACAGCCGGCGCACGGATGGCCAAGTACGAGGTCGACCCCAAGGGCACCAAGGACGGCAAGCAGAGCGACAACGACATTGTGCTGTTCCGATTTGCCGACGTGCTGCTGATGAAGGCCGAGGCATTGTTGCGCAACGGCCAGGACGGCAGCGAGCCCTTCAATGCCGTGCGGGCACGCGTGTGGGCGCCCAAGCGTCCCTGCACACTCGACAACGTGCTGGCCGAGCGCATGCTCGAACTGGCCTGGGAGGGCTGGCGCCGCAACGACCTGATTCGGTTCGGGCGGTTCGGGCAGGCACGCTCATTCCGCCCGCAGCTCGAAGCCGACGTCAAGGGCTACACCACAGTGTTTCCCATCCCGGGCGAAACACTGGCGGTAAGCGGGTCGGACCAGAACCCCGGCTACTAAGCACCTCATGGGCAACAAACAGGGCCAGCCGCCCACACAGGCTGGCACCCAAGTTACTCACGCTCGGCATAAAAAAGAATAAATTCTTTTAACTTCGTTTTCCTCCTTCTTGCAAGGCATAGTCCAAGCGAGCTTGGATCTCGTTTTCCTCCTTCTTGCAAGGCATAGTCCAAGCGAGCTTGGATCTGCGCTTGCTGCGCGCGTCGGTTGTTCTGCGCTCGCTTATTCGAACGTTGGCTGGCGCCCAAGTTACTCACGCTCGGCATAAAAAAGAATAAATTCTTTTGTTCTGCGCTCGCTTATTCGTAACTTTGCAGTTCTGAAATGACTGACGAAGCGAAATATCTGACCAAGTTGGAGCAACGCGGCATCAAGCCCACAGCCATGCGCCTGCTCATCCTGCGGGCCATGCTGGCGGGCGATGCGGCATTCTCGTTGCAAAGCCTGGAGGACGCGCTGCACACAGTCGACAAGTCGACCATATACCGCACCATCACGCTGTTTCTCACCCATCACCTGATTCATGCCATCGACGACGGATCGGGCACATTCAAGTATGCCGTGTGCAGCAACGACTGCCATTGCGGCGAAGAGGGCAATGAGGCCCTGGGCGACCTGCATGCTCACTTCAGTTGTGAGCGCTGCGGACGCACAGTGTGCCTCACAAGCATCCAGGTGCCTGTGGTGGCACTGCCCGAGCACTGCGAAGTTCACAGCGTGAATTATGTGCTCAAAGGGTTGTGCGCCGAGTGCATGACCAAATCCGGCAAGCCATGAAGCAGATTGCCACAGCCATAGGGGGATGGGTGCGCAACGCACTGATATTTTTCGCGGTGTCGACCATCATGGCGGTGCTGCTGCTCAAGTTCATGCCGGTGTATTTCACCCCGCTGATGTTCATTCGCTGCGTGGAGCAGGTGGGGCACGGCCACCTGCCGCACATCAGCCACTCGTGGGTGCCCATCGACAGCATATCACGCCACGTGCCGCAGGCGGTGATGGCCAGCGAGGACAACCTGTTTCTCAAGCACAACGGCTTCGATTTTGAGCAAATCTACAAAGCCCGGCTCGAAGCCATGAAAGGCGGACGCGAGCGCGGGGCCAGCACCATCAGCCAGCAGACGGCCAAGAACGTATTCCTGTGGCCGGGGCACAACTGGTTACGCAAAGGGCTCGAGGCCTACTTCACACTGCTCATTGAGAAAGTGTGGGGCAAAAAACGCATCATGGAGGTATATCTCAACAGCATCGAGATGGGCGACGGCATCTACGGCATCGAGGCTGTGGCGCGATTGAACTTCGGCAAGCACGCCTCGCAACTGTCCAAGCGGCAAGCCGCCCTGGTGGCCGTCACGCTCCCCAACCCGCTGAAACGTGACAGCGCCCACCCCACCCCCTATCTCATCAAGCGTCGCGACCAGGTGGTCACGCTCATGGACAAGATTGAGCGCTTTGACAAGCCCGAGGCGCAGACAGACACAAAAAAAGCCCGGTCGTCGACGAAAAAATCATCCAAGAAGAAGAAAAAAAAACGCTAAATAGAACCCTATAATCATGCTGCATCCGTTCAAATTCCGCCCTATCCTCAAGTCGGTGCTTTGGGGTGGTGACAAGATAGCCCGCTTCAAGGGCCTGAAGACCCGGCAGAAACTCATCGGCGAGTCGTGGGAGATTTCGGGCGTGGAAGGCCGCGAGTCGATAGTGGCCACCGGCCCCGACGCCGGATTGTCGCTGGTGGAACTCATTGCCCGCTACAAATGGGCGCTCGTGGGCGAGGAGGTGTACCGCAGGTTCGGCTCCACGTTCCCGCTGCTGGTCAAGTACATCGACGCGGCGCAAGATTTGTCGGTGCAGGTCCATCCCGGCGACGCCCTGGCGCGGCGACGCCACAATGCCATGGGCAAAACCGAGATGTGGTACGTCATCGACGCCGACCCCGACGCGCGCATCGGCTGCGGGCTGTCGCAGGCCATCACACCGGCCGACTACGAGCGGCTGGTGGCCGAAAAATCGATTCTTGACGTGGTGGCCATGCACCGGTCGCATGCCGGCGACGTGTTCTACATCCCGGCCGGCCGCATCCACACCATCGGCGCGGGCAATCTGCTTGTGGAAATCCAGCAGACGAGCGACATCACCTACCGCATCTACGACTACGACCGTTGCGACCCCATGGGCAATCCGCGGCAGCTGCACACGCAGTTGGCGCGCGAGGCCATCAACTATGCCGTGGCAGCCGATTATCGCAGCCACTACCCTGTGGACAACACACCCGGCACGAGCAACCTGCTCGAGTGCCCCTACTTTGTGGTCAAGCGGCATCTGCTCGACGGCTCGCAAGCCATCGAGATGCCCAGGCTCGATGCTTTCTTGATAGTGATGTGCATCGGGGGCAAAGCCACAGCCATCACCCCCGACGGGCATGAGACACCGCTGGTGCAGGGCGAGACCATTCTGGTGCCTGCCGAGGCAGCACCGCTGCGGTTGTGCGGACAGGCGCAACTGATTACCGCATCAGTTCGTTAATGTTGGTAGTGAGGTTGAACATGAAGGTGGTGGCGCCACTGTGAGGCTGGGCCAACGCCACCCCGAAGCCGAAAGCACGCACTCGCAGCCCGGCACCCAGCGAGAACCCCGACAAGAAATTGCGTTGATAGGTACTCATGTCGGTGCGGGTGCGATAGTTGTAACCCACGCCGATATACATCTTGCTGTTGGGCATCACATCCACGCCGAAAGCCAAGTGGCGAAGCAAATTGCGACCGAACGAGTCGCGCTTGATGAGGGCCGACGACGCATTGTTCTTGTCGGCCGGCTCATAATAGGGCAGATGCCATTTGCGCAGGCCGTAGGCCGTGACCGACAGCCTGATGGGCAGCGACGAGAACATCTGCGAATAACCCACCTGGATGTCCCACGGGAGGCTCTCCTTGCGGTCATGGAATTTCTTGATTTGGCCTCCCAGATTGCGGGCCACCAGCGAGAATGAAATCTCATGCTCGGGGTCGTAGTAGTTCACACCCAGGTCGGCCGTGATGGCCGATGCCGAGTAGGCATCGTATTTCGAGTTCAGATAGTTCAGCGTGATGCCGCCACGAAAATAGCTGCTGATGTCGTGGCTATAGGTGGCGCTGATGGCCATGTCGCGCGCACTGAACGTACCGGTGGAGATGCCTTCCTGGTCATAACCCTCAATACTGCCGTAGCCGAAATAGTGGAATCCCACCGACCACGCGCTGCGGTCGTTGATGCCCTGGGCATAACGTCCGCCCATGAAATTGGTGGAACCGATGTATCGCATATAGCTCAGGCCCACCTGCTTGTTGAATTCCGGCCCCAGCAGAGCGGGGTTTTGCTGAATCAGGTTCACATCGTCGTCGATGAGGGCCACCTGGTGCCCGCCCAGCGCGTAAATGTGGCTCGATGTGGCGATGTCGAGAAATTGGTAGGCCGTGCTGCCGTCTTGGGCCGAGGCAGGCACAATGACACCCACCAAGGCCAGCAACAAAGCCATATATTGTGTGAACGATTTTTTCATTCTTTGTCGTCTTGGAACATATCTACTCATAAATAACGAAATGAGAGGGGGTGTTAGTATAGTTGTTTACACTTTTTTTGCAATCGGGGTGCCAATCTGTAAAAATTGATGAAACAACTTTAAACATTTACAAATTAAAAGCAAAAACTATTGACAATTGACAATAGTATCATATATTTGCATCAAAAATCAACTATTAACGGCCTATGCATCGATTTTTACGCATTGATTGCTTGCTGACTTTTGTTGTTTTGTGTGTGGTGGCGGCCACCGGACAAGTGCGTCATGTGACCACCGTGAACCCGTTGTCGCGCTCACAGCAAGGATATGTTGAGGTCTATGAATTCGACTATGTGGACGTGCAGCCCCAGTTCCCCGGCGGCGAGCATGGGCTCATCAACTTCATCAACCAGACGCGTGAATATCCCTACCATGCCTACAAGAACAAAATTCAGGGCCGCGTGGTGTGCAGTTTCATCGTGGGCACCGACGGCAAGGTGAGCAATGTGCGCGTAATCCGCGGGGCGGCCGACGAGTCGCTCAACCGCGAGGCCATGCGTGTCATTAGCGAGATGCCACGCTGGACGGTGGGCAAGGTTGACGGGCAGGCAGTGCCGGTGCGCTGCGTGTTGCCCATCGCCTTCAGGCTGTAAACAAGACTTTTTTGAGAAATCAAGCATACAAAAAATCCTCATCGGCAATGCCGACGGGGATTCTTTTTTTTGCTTGCTGCCTAATCGCAGCCTCACGGCACCGGAGTTACCGGCCGATGCAGCGATAGTCGAATCCGTGCGACTCCACTTCGGCCCGGTCGTATATGTTGCGGCCGTCGATGATGAGCGGAGTGCGCATGAGCTGGTGGATGCGGTCCCAGGCCGGGATGCGGAACTGGCGCCACTCGGTGAGCAGCAACAGGGCATCGGCACCCTTCACCGCATCGTACATGTCGATGCCGCAGTACAGGTCGGCCCAGCGCTGTTTCGCCGCATTCATCGCCACCGGGTCGTACACGCGGATATGGCAGCCGGCCTCCATCAGCAGGTCGATGGTGACTATCGACGGAGCCTCGCTCATGTCGTCGGTCTCGGGTTTGAACGAAAGTCCCCACAGGGCCACGGTCTTGCCCTTGAGGTCGCCGCCGTAGTGACGTGAGAGTTTTTCAAACAAGATGCGTTTCTGCCGGGTGTTCACGCTGTCCACGGCCTTCAGCACCTCCATGTTGAAGTTATTGCCATCGGCCAGCTTAATCAAGTCCTTGATGTCCTGCGGAAAGAGCGTCCCTCCGTAGCCGCAGCCCGGGAAGATGTATTTGGGGCCGATGCGGCTGTCGGTGCCCACACCGTGACGAACGGTGTTCACGTCGGCCCCGACGATTTCGCACAAATTGGCGATCTCGTTCATGAAACTCACGCGCGTGGCCAGCATCGAAGTGGCGGCATACTTGATCATCTCGGCCGTGCGAGTGTCGGTGTAAATGACGTGGTTGTAGATATGATGCAGGATGGTGCGGTACAGGCGAGCCATTGCCTCGCGCGCCTGCTCGGTCTCCACGCCCACTATCACGCGGTCGGGCTTCATGAAGTCCTTGATGGCGTTACCCTCGGTCAGGAAGTCGGGGTTGCTGGCAATGTCAAACGTCACATCCACGCCACGCTCGGCAATCTCGCGCGCAATCACCTCTTTCACCTCTTGAGCCGTGCCCACAGGCACTGTGCTTTTAAGCACAAACACCGAGTAACGGTCGATTCGCTGGCCAAACAGGCGGGCGATGTTCAACACCGGGGTCAAGTCGGTCGAGCCGTCGGCATTGAGCATCGTGTCGATGGCACAAAACACATAGTCCATGTTGTCAAAGCCCTTGTTGAAGTCGCTCACGAAGCGCAAGCGCCCGTCGTTCACATTACGGGTAACCATATTTTCCAGGCCTGGCTCATAGATGGGAATTGCGCCATAAATCAGGCGGTTGATTTTCTGATTGTCGGTATCGACACAAGTCACATTCACACCGAGTTCGGCAAAACAGGTTCCTGTCACCAAGCCCACATATCCGGTTCCTACGATAGAGATGTTCATAATTCGTGTATTGATGTTATTCTTGCGCAAAAATACGCAATTTTTGACAAAAAGTTGCGTTTTTTAGAAAAAAACACTAAGTTTGCACTACACGTTTCAAACTTTATTTATTAACTATAATCAAAAAAATCTCATGAAGAAGTATTTAGCAGAATTAGTCGGCACGTTCGTGCTTACGTTCCTGGGTTGCGGCGCTGCCGTGAGCCTGAGTTGTGGAGTTGACACAGCTTCGGTCGTCGGAACGGCTGTGGCATTTGGTCTGGCCGTCGTCGCCATGGCTTACACCATTGGCGGCATCAGCGGCTGCCACATCAATCCCGCCATCACGCTGGGCGTGTTCCTCAGCGGAAAGATGAGCTTCAAGGACTGCGGCCTCTACATGGTGTTCCAGATTATCGGCGCATTGCTGGCAGCTGCTGTGCTGTGCGCGCTGGCCGGCTGCGACAGCGGCCTGGGAGCCAATGCCCTGCAAGAAGGCATCAGCATGCAGCAAGGCATCATCGCCGAGGTTGTCCTGACGATGCTCTTTGTGCTCGTGGTGCTGGGAGCCACCAGCAAGACCAACGGTGCCACCGGCAACTTCGCCGGCCTGGCCATCGGCCTGTCGCTCATCCTCATCCACCTGGTGGGCATCCACTACACCGGCACCAGCGTGAACCCCGCCCGCTCCATCGGCCCGGCCCTGCTCGCCGGCGGACAAGCGCTCACCGACCTGTGGATTTTCATCGTGGCACCGCTCGTGGGTGGAGCTTTGGCTGCCCTCATCTGGAAGTGCATCGGCTGCGAGAAGTGCGAGAAGGAGGACTAATCGCTCTCTATTCTGCTCAATTTATCTGAAAAACGGTGCTCCCGGTCAATTCGACCGTCGGGGCACCGCTTTTTCTATCGCTTGAATATAAAAATTTTGATTTCTCACGATTTTTTTTTAATTTTATCACCCGAAACCAAAAACTCACAACAACAATGGGACTATTTAAAGACATCATCAACATGGCTACCGGTGCAGCCGGAGGTCAAATGGCGGGTGGTTTTCCCGGACAGCAATTCCCGGGGCAGCAATACCCCGGACAGCAACAACAAGGATTGCCCATGGGTGGCATTGCCGGTTCGGTGGCAGGTGCTGTGCTGGGAGGCATGATGACCAAGGGCGTGGGAGGCGCCATCGGAGGCGCCCTGGGCGGTGCCGTGCTGGGCAACGTGCTGGGCAAGCTCGGAGGCCAGGTGCAGCAGCAAGCCATCGGGCAGCAGCAGGGACTCATGGGGCAACCCGGATACCAGCAGCAGGCTTATGGAGCCTATCCGCAGCAACAACAAGGTTATCCGCAGCAACAACAAGGTTATCCGCAGCAGCAGGGTTATCCGCAACAGCAGCAGGGTTATCCGCAGCAGCAACCCATGAGCAACATGGCTGCCGGCGTGATGTCGGTTATCGGCATGGCACAAAGCGCACTGCCCGGACAGCAACCCATTCAGCAACCTTACCAACCCAATCGATGACTACTACCACTATGGAACAGCAAGAAAAAGACATCAAAGCCGTGGAGCGAGTGATTAAACTCATGACCAAAACGGGATTATTCTTTGGATGCGTCGACGGCAACTACGACGACACCGAGCGTCAGTTCATCGACAACTTCACCGCGCGGCTGTCGGCCGTGGGCCCCATCGACGAAGTACAAGACATGCTGGCTCATGCCACCGACGTTCACTACACGCTCGATGAAATCGTGGCCGAAACCCGTGAGCTACTCAACGGGTTTGACAATTTAGCCGAGCGCCAAACGGTGGCCTTGGCACTCTACCAGTTCATCGACAACGTGATCAAGGCCGACGGCGTGGAGCATCCCGCCGAGCGCGAGGCATTCGTGGCCTGGAACAAAGCACTGGCCCAAGACCTGGCCGACGACACCGGCAACTGACTCAATCCATTATTATAAACCACACTTAAAAACATTTAACTACTATGGCTTACAAGATTATCGACATCGAGGGCGTGGGCGACGTCTACGCCGAGAAACTGATTGCCGCAGGCATCGAAAAAGTGGAGCAACTGCTCGACAAGTGCGCCGCACCGGCAGGACGCAAAGCCCTGGCCGAGGCCACAGGCATCAGCGAGAAACTCATCCTCAAGTGGACCAACCATGCCGACTTGTTCCGCATCAACGGCATAGGACCGCAGTTTGCCGAACTGCTCGAGGCAGCCGGAGTCGACACCGTGAAGGAACTCAAGCACCGCGTGGCCGCCAACCTGGCCGCAAAGGTGCTCGAGTGCAACGAAGAGAAAAAACTGGTGCGCCGCGTGCCCGTGGAGAAAGAAATCCAGAAAATGATTGACCAAGCCAAGGAATTGGAACCACGCATGACTTACTGATCACGTGACCACCCTGCCACACAATGGGTCACCGGCCGATGCACGAGCCGGTGGCCCGTCTTTTTTTGCGGCTGCAGGACTACAATGGGCCATAGTTATTAACAAAAAACGCGACTTATCAACATTTCAGTCATTTTAACGCAGAGAATGCCCGATATTCGGGCAAAAATCTATTCCTTTGCACCGTGAAACATTTTTCGTGAAACACATCTTTTTGAAATTATGGGAAAAACTATCGCTATAGCCAATCAAAAAGGAGGAGTCGGGAAAACGACAACAGCCATCAATCTGGCTGCCTCGCTGGCAATGAACAAGAAACGCGTGCTGCTCATCGACGCCGACCCGCAGGCCAACGCCACTTCAGGCCTGGGAATCGACCCCAAGCAGATGACTTCGAGCATCTACGAATGTCTGGTCGACGAATACCCCATGCGCAGCGCGGCGCTCGACACCTGCGTCGACCGGCTGCAACTGCTGGGCTCGCGCATCGACCTGGTGGGAGCCGAGTTGGAACTTATCGGCAAGGACGACCGTGAGAACGTGCTGCGCCGCGGCATTGCCGACGTCAAGAACGACTACGACTACATCCTGATCGACTGCAGCCCCTCGCTGGGGCTCATCACCGTGAACGCTCTCACCGCGGCCGACAGCGTCATCATCCCCGTCCAGGCCGAATACTTTGCCCTGGAGGGCATCAGCAAGCTCCTCAACACGGTGCGCATCATCAAGTCGAAACTCAACCCTGCATTGCGCATCGAGGGCTTTCTGCTCACCATGTACGACGCGCGGCTGCGACTGGCCAACCAAATCTATGAGGAATTGAAAAGCCACTTCGGCGACATGGTGTTCAGCACCGTCATCCCGCGCAACATCCGCCTGAGCGAGGCTCCCAGCCACGGACTGCCGGCCATCCTCTACGACCCCAACAGCCGCGGAGCCACCAGCCACATGCAGCTGGCCAAGGAACTCATCACCAAAGACCGCGCAGGCAGAAGTTGAACATCCCTAAAAAACAAAATCTCACTTTATGAAACGTAATGCATTAGGACGCGGGCTTGAAGCGCTCATCTCGATGGACGACATCCAGACGGGCGGCTCGTCGGCCATCAGCGAAATCCCCATCGCACAAATCACCCCCAACCCCGACCAGCCACGGCGCACCTTCGACGAGGAGGCACTCGGCGAGCTGGCAACGTCCATCCGTGAGCTGGGCATCATCCAGCCCCTCACACTGCGCGGCACGGGCCCCAACTCCTATCAAATCATCTCGGGCGAGCGACGTTTCCGTGCCGCCAAGCTGGCCGGTCTGCAGTCGGTGCCGGCCTATGTGCGCACCGTGGGCGACGCCGAAGTCACCGAGATGGCACTCATCGAGAACATCCAGCGCGAAGACTTGAACGCCATTGAGATAGCGCTCACCTTCCGCAAGCTCATCGACCAATACCACCTCACACAGGAGCGCCTGAGCGAACGCATCGGCAAAAAACGCACCACCATCGCCAATTTCCTGCGGTTGCTCAAACTGCCCGCCGAGGTGCAACTGGGACTGCGCGACCGAGCCGTCGACATGGGGCACGCCCGTGCGCTGCTGTCGCTCGACAAGCCGTCGTTGCAGTTAAAATTATATAATGAAATCCTTAAAAAAGGTTTATCGGTTCGGCAGGTGGAACAGCTGGTGAAGCAGTATCAGCAAGCCGAAGACGAGACGGCTTTCCCCGCCACGACTGCCGCTAAGCGACTGTCGGCCAAAGACTACGAGGTGCTGCAACGGCATCTCACATCGGCCTTCGGGGTGAAAGTGAAATTTGCCTGCGACACCTCGGGTAAAGGAAAAATAACATTTCCCTTCAAGAGCGAGGCTGAACTTGAGAGAATTATTACTATCTTTGACCAACTCAAAGCGCATTGAAGCCTGCGAGAACACATAACCGATGCCTCACGCTGGCCACGGCACTGACCCTGCTGTGCTGCGTGGTGGTTGCTTCATTGCCGGTGGCGGCACATCCGGCCGCGCCCGACACTGTAGCAACACGCTCGCTGCGCCACCAGCGCACACCGGTGAATGTGCCCGGCGACGAGCCACGCATCCAGGTGGTGGACCTGGCCGGCGACACGCTTCACTTCGCATCGGCCGACTCGCTGCACGGCATCGACGGAATCGAAATCCTTGCACCGGCCGACAGCACCGCCAGCGTCTCGCTGGGAAAAATCAGAGTTTTCAACCCCAATCCCATGCGCGCCATGTGGCTCTCGGCACTATGCCCGGGGCTGGGACAAATCTATAACCGGCGCTATTGGAAACTGCCCATCGTGGTGGGCGCATTCGTGGGGCTGAGCTACGGCACCTCGTGGAACAACCGCATGCTCACCGACTACACCAAGGCCTACCGCGACGCCATGGACAGCGACCCCGACACACGGTCCTACATGGACTTCTTCGCACCCACTGTCAAGGAGAGCGAACTCGACATGGACTGGATTAAACGCGTCATGAAAAACAAACGCGACTATTATCGGCGCTACCGCGACATCTGCATCATCAGCATGGTGGGCATTTATCTGCTCAACATCGTCGATGCCTACGTCGACGCCTCGCTGGCCCACTTCGACATTTCGCCCGACTTGTCGATGGAGGTGCGGCCGGCGGTAATGAACGCACCACAAGTCACACGCACCCCGTCGGTGGGGCTGCAATGTGCATTGAACTTTTGACAACCACAGAAAACAATGAATATATGAAACGATATTACACCCTGTTAATCACCACACTGCTCACGCTGGCCGCGGTGGCCGCGCCCAAGCAGAACGTGCTCACACTGAAGCAAACCATCACCGACGACGACATCGTGTTTCCCGAAAGTTTCGAAACCGACACGCATGAGATGATGCAGAACTGGTATCTGCAAAACTACACCGTGCTCGACGCCGATGTGGAAAGCCGAGCCACCGGCGAGGTGAGCGAGGAGGAATACATCAAGCGGCTGCGCGCCATCCCCTCGGTCATCGAGATGCCCTACAACCAGGTGGTGCGTTCCTACATCGACCGCTATGTGAAACGCAACCGCACCCTTGTGGAGGAAATGCTGGGCATGAGCCTCTACTACATGCCCATTTTCGAGCAGGCTTTGGAAAAGGAGCAACTGCCCTTGGAACTGAAATATCTGCCTGTGATTGAGAGCGCGCTCAACCCCAACGCCGTGTCGCGTGCCGGGGCGGCAGGACTGTGGCAGTTCATGGTGGGCACGGGAAAAGGCCTGGGCCTTGAGGTGAACTCGCTCGTGGACGAGCGCCGCGACCCTTACCGCTCGAGCGAGAAAGCAGCCTCCTACCTCAAAAACCTGTTCAGCATCTACGGCGACTGGTCACTGGCTATCGCCGCCTACAACTGCGGACCCGGCAACGTGAACAAGGCGCTGCAGCGGGCCGGCGGTGAAGGAAAGGACTTCTGGGACATCTACCACTACCTGCCGCGTGAAACCCGAGGCTATGTGCCGGCATTCATCGCAGCCAACTACATCATGACCTACTTCAAGCGGCACAACATCAGCCCCTCGCTGGCGCGCAAGCCGCTTATCACCGACACCGTGGGGGTGAACCGCCGCATCCATTTCAGCCAGATTTCACATGTGCTCAACATGCCCATCGAGGAAATCAGGGTGCTCAATCCACAGTACCGCCACGACGTGATTCCGGGCGACGAAAACCACAACTACACACTGTGCCTGCCCTCGCAGCAAGTCTACAGCTACATCATGAGCGAGGACTCGATTGCAGCCTATCGCAACGACCTCTATGCCCACCGCGACGTGGTGGAGCCGGCCGGTGTCACCGTGAACAACGACAACAATCGCAACTATACGTGGGAAACAAAGACCGTGACGCAATACCACAAGGTGCGCCGCGGCGAGAATGCCTCTAAAATAGCCGCGCGCTATGGCATGACCACCAAGCAACTGGCTCAGCTCAACGGCTTGAGACACGGCAAGGTGCAGCGCGGGCAGACGCTCAAAGTCACCACTCGAAAGCGCTACAAAGTATATACCAACCAAAGCGCCGACAACAACGAGGAATTGCTGGCCGAGGCAAGCACGAAACAGCCACAGCCCGACAGCGAGGAGGTCGACGACAACGACAACGACAACGACAACGACGAGGAAGAGTCCGAGAGCGAACAAATCGAAGAGGTGCAGCGAGTGGAACGCGAAGCGGCACAGGCCAAGCTGGCGGCACAGACCAAGAAGGCCGAGGAGAAAAAAACTACCCGAAGCACCAACGTGGTGGAGCCGGCCAGCGACTCCAAGCAGTGGCACAGCCGCAATGCCAAATATGCCGACAACCGCAAGTCGGGCAACCGGGAAACCACCTACAAGAACTCGCGCAGCAGCAAGCGTGGCGGCAAGCACGTGGAAAAGGAGGCCAAACCCGTGGAGCACACCATCAAGAAAGGCGAGTCGCTCGACAAGATTGCCAAGAAAGCCGGTGTCAGCGTGGCCGAGTTGAAGAAAGCCAATGGCATCACCGGCTCGGGCGATAAAATCAAGGTTGGCGAAAGCCTCAAGATTCCTGCCAAGGGCAGCACCGCGACCACCAAGGCGGCAAAAGCCGGCAAAAGCAAGGCAGCCACTTCAAAATCGTCGAAGAGGGACAGCAAAGCCACATCAGGCAGCAAAAAATCCTCAAAGAAGTCATCCAAACGACGCAAATAAGACGCGACGCATGCCGGGGCAAAACAATGAGGCGGGAACCGAACACTCCCGCCTCATTGTTTTATTCTCATCAATTCGGTCACAGGGTGACTTCACCACACAGGTCGCACTCCAGATAGTGCTTCACGGCATCGGGCGCAAGGCCCATCCCGAAGAGGTACATCAGCTTGGTGACAGCAGCCTCGCTGGTAATGTCGTGGCCGCTTATCACACCGGCCTCGGCCAGCGAGTTACCCGTTTCGTAAAGCGTGTTGTCCACACCGCCATTCACACACTGCGTGACGTTGAGAATCACCACACCCCGCTGCACGGCCTCGCAGATGAGGCGCATGAAAGTGGCGTCGGTGGGGGCATTGCCGGCGCCATAGGTCTTCAGCACAATGCCCTTGATGCCCGGCGTGGAAAGCAGGTGCCGCAGGGTGGTGTCGGTCATGCCGGGGTGCAGTTCAAGAAACATCACATTCAGGTCCATAACGGGACGAACCTTCAAGGGCCGACGCGACGGCGAGCGATAAAGCGCTCCGGTGTTGAAGGTGATATCAAGCCCGATGCGGGCCAGCTCGGGATAGTTGTTACTGCGGAAGGCATTGAAGTTGTCGGCACTCATCTTGGTGCTGCGATTGCCTCGCCACAGATAGTTCTCGAACAGGATGGCCACTTCTTGCACCATGGCCTGGCCATGCGCATCCACGGCCGCCGCCACCTGCAAGGCCGTGATCAGGTTTTCCTCACCATCGGTCCGAACCTCGCCGATGGGCAGCTGCGACCCGGTGATAATCACGGGCTTGTGAAGATTCTCGAGCATAAAGCTCAGTGCCGATGCCGTGAAAGCCATCGTATCGGTGCCGTGAAGCACCACAAAACCGTCGAAAGCGTCATAGTGCTTCTCGATAGCCAGCGCTATCTCGGCCCAATGGGTGGGATTCATGTTCGAGCTGTCAATGGGCGGGTCGAACTGAAGATGCTCGATGTCGTAGGCCAGTTTCTTGACTTTGGGCACATTGTCGATAAGATGCGAGAAGTCGAACGGCTGCAACGTGTGGGTGACCGGATTCTCAATCATGCCGATGGTGCCACCGGTGTAGATAATCAGAATTTTGGGACGTGAACTGCTGGGCATGGTGGTGGTTTTTTAGTTTTCGGTGGTCATTTTCTCGGAGGCTTCGGCAAAAGCCTTCGAAAAGAAGAGCATGTGATGGTCGAGCGCACTCACCCAGTAATCCCAGGTGTGTGCTCCGGGCCTCACGGTGAACTCGTGCGGAATCTTGTACTGCATCAGCGCCTCGTGCAGTGCCAGGTTCACTTTATAGAAGATGTCGCTGTAACCATCGTCGATGATAATGTGCTGGCCGGGCTTGACCGAGGGGACCAGATTGATGACTGCATGGTCGGCCCAGCGCTGCTTGTTGGCCGCCCACGGCCCCAGCCGCTGATCGATTTTCCAGCGGTCGGGGAACTGGGTGATGTCCACGCCGCCACTCATCGAGCCACAAGCCCCGAACACGTCGGGATGCCTGAACGCCAGCCACAATGCCCCGTGACCTCCCATGCTCAGCCCGGTAATGGCACGCATGTCCTTGTCACGGAAAGTGCGATAGTGGTGGTCGACGTAATCCACCAGTTCCTGGGCCACAAACGTCTCAAACTGGAATTTAGGGTCGATGGGCGAGTCGAAGTACCAACTGTCCTGCCCGTCGGGACAAACGATAATCACGCCGAAGTCGCTGGCCAGTCCATCCAGGTCGGCCTTGTTGGGCCAGTTGTTACAGTCGCCGTCGGCCCCGTGCAGCAGATACACCACCGGGAACAATTCTTCTTGCAGGTCGGCATCAAAGTACTGCTCGGGGACAGTCACCACAACGGGGATGTTGCGACCCATTTTTGCCGATTTCACTTGCACGGTTTCGGCCTGCGGCTGGGTGGCCACCTCTATTTCATCGTCATAGGCCGGGCCACGCTGCGCGCACGCCACATTGGTGGCGAGCAGCACCAGCAATGCCAGCAGATTGAGTTTGATGATTCTCATTTTCTTATAATGGTTTAGAAGTACAAATTTAAGCAATCTTGTGAAATTTTCAAAGCACAAGCCACGTAAAACGTCAACGCCGCCGCAACTGCCAGAACGCCACCGCGGCGGCAGCCGCCACATTGAGCGAGTCGACGTGATGGCTCATGGGAATGCGCGCCACATAGTGTGTGGCGGCAATGGTGCTGGCCGGCAGGCCGTCGCCCTCTGTGCCCATGACGATGGCCAGCCGGGGCTCGGCCACGAGTGCCGGGTCGTCGATGGGCACCGAATGGTCGGTAAGTGCCATCGCCACCGATTTGAATCCCATCGCATGAAGCTGCTCCAAGCCGCCGTCGAGCCTCGTCCACGGCACCAAAAACACCGACCCCATCGACACGCGCACCGCACGGCGGTTCAACGGGTCGCACGCCGTGGGCGTGAGCAGCACCGCATCAATGCCAAGTGCCGCCGCCGAGCGGAAGATGGCCCCGATATTGGTAGTGTCGGTCACATCGTCAATCACCACCACCCGGCTGGCATCGTGGCACACCTGCTCCACCGGCCGTGGGATGGGCCGCCGCATGGCGCACAGCACACCACGGGTGAGTGTGTAGCCGGTGAGCGACGACAGCAGACTGCGGTCGCCGGTATAGACGGGCACCGAATGGCCGCAGCGGGCAATGACGGGGGCGGCGTCGCCGGCGATGTGACGGCGTTCGCACAACAGCGACACCGGCTCATAGCCGGCATCGAGGGCAACTGTTATCACCTTGGGGCTCTCGGCGATGAAGATTCCCTTGGATGGCTCCAAGCGGTTGCGCAGCTGGGCCTCGGTGAGGGTGCCGAACACCTCCACACCGGGATGATCGAGCGATGTGATTTCAATGACGGGCATGACGGGAAAAGTTAAGACATCGACTCACCGGGCGCGCTGTCGCGGAACCGCCGCAATTCGGCCAGCACTTGAGCGGCATCGTCGGTGAGGGAAAGCAACAAGTTTTTATATTTTCCTGCCTCAGAAAGGGTTTGCAGCAAGGGATAGACGGGCATCTCACGGGTCCAGAACTCAGTTCCGAGGAAAATCATCGGGCTCGAGAAGCCGAACGACAGATAATGGTTCTGCACGGCGTCCTGGAAGATTTCCTGCATGGTGCCGGCACTGCCGGGGGTGTAGATGATGCCGCCGTAGGCCAGCGTGAGGATGGAGTCCTCACGCACGCTGTTCTCGAACAGCTTGGCGATGTGGGTGGCAAATGGGGTGCTGGGCTCATGGCCATAGTGCCATGTGGGGATGCCCAAACTCACATAGCGCTGCTGCGGATAGCGCTCCATCACGCTGAAAGCCGATGACAGCCAGCCGGCATCGGAGAACGACGGAGCCGCCTGGAGCATCGACAGTGCGTCGGCCACAGCATCCTCGTCACGGCCTGCCAGCCAGGCTCCCAGGTGGGTGGCCTCCATGGCTCCAGGCCCACCGCCACTGAGCATGAAAAAGCCTTGTTCGGTGAGTTGCTTACTCAGCCTGACGATGTCGGCAAACATCTTATCGGTGCGGCGCAAGGCATGACCGCCCATCACGCCCACGCACAAGCGTGGCGCATGATTGTCGAAAAACTCGTTGAGGGCAATGTGAACGCCATGGTCGTGCAGTGTGCGGGCAAGCGACTCGTTGACGTCGGTGGCTTGCTTGCCCTTGGCAATAAAATGGCGGTAAACGCGGGTGTCGTAGCAGGTCTCAAACGTGGCCGGGTGATTGGGGTCGTAACCTTCGTAGAGGTCGGCGGCCGAATATAGCTGGCGACGGGTCACATCAAAGGGGACATCGCGCAGGTAGTTGGCGATTGCTTCAAAATCAGTAACGGGCGACTTAATCATGGCTTTCAGTTATTATTAAGGGGAGTTCAACAGCAAGTGGTATTCTCAGCTTGTCACAAAGGTACAACAAAACCCCGACAGTCACAACCCCACGGCCCCACACTTTGCAAAAATCCACCCGAAAAGCCATTTCACAAAAAGGGCAGCTTTTGAGCTGCCCTTTTTCGTGATCCGCCTGGGATTCGAACCCAGGACCCCAACATTAAAAGTGTTGTGCTCTGCCAGCTGAGCTAGCGAATCTCCGTTTTTTGCGGTGCAAAGGTAATCAAAAAATGGTAATTGGCAATGGAAAAATGCCAAATATTTTCATTTTTCTTATTTTTGCGCCACAATCTTGCAAATTTCGATGATGGTTTGGCTTGCTTTTTCCATCGATGGGATGGGCACATACTCATAGCGGCCGTGCATATTCATGCCGCCGGCAAAAATATTGGGACACGGCAGGCCTTTGAATGAGAGCTGGGCTCCGTCGGTTCCGCCCCTGATGGGCTGCACACGGGGTGTGACACCGGCATTTTTCATGGCTTGCTCAGCCACCTCGATAATGTGCATCACGGGCTCAATCTTTTCCCGCATGTTATAATACTGGTCCTTGATCTCGGCCTCGGCACAGCCCGGGAACTCGCAATTCACCTTGTGGCACAGATGCTCAATCTCGCGCTTGCGGCTCTCGAAGCGTGCACGGTCGTGGTCGCGCAGGATGTAGGTGAGCGTGGTCTTCTCCACGGTGCCCTGGAAGGAAATCAAGTGGTAAAAGCCTTCATAACCCTCGGTATGCTCGGGGGTTTCCCAGCGAGGAAGCATGATGGCAAACTGGTTGGCCACGCGAATGGAGTTGAGCATCTTGTGCTTGGCGGCACCCGGATGCACATTCAGCCCCCTGAAGGTGATGCGGGCCGACGCGGCGTTGAAATTCTCGTATTCCAGCTCGCCCACAGCGCCGCCATCCATAGTGTAGGCCCAGTCGGCACCGAATCGCTCCACGTCGAAGTGGTGGGCGCCCAGCCCGATTTCCTCGTCGGGGTTGAACCCGATGCGGATGTCGCCATGCTTCACCTCGGGGTGCTGCTGCAGCCACTCCACGGCCGACAATATCTCGGCGATACCGGCCTTGTCATCGGCACCGAGCAGTGTGGTGCCGTCGGTGACGATGAGTTGCTGGCCCACATAGTCGTTGAGTTCGGGAAATTGAGCAGGGTCGAGCACGATGCCTTGCTCGGCATTGAGCGTGATGGGGCCGCCCTGATAGTCGACGATGCGCGGCTTCACATCATGTCCGCTCATGTCGGGGGCAGTGTCCATATGGGCAATGAATCCCAGTGTGGGCACGGGATGGTCACAATTACCGGGCAAGGTGGCAAAGAGGTATCCGTTCTCATCGAGCGAGATATCGGCCAGGCCCATTTGCTGCAGCTCTTTCTCAAGTGCTTGTGCAAACACCATCTGTCCGGGGGTGGACGGTGTGAGGTTGGTGAGTTCATCGCTTTGCGTGTCAAATTTCACATAGCGCAGAAAGCGTTCAACTAAATTGTTCATAGTATTATCGTTTTTTTTGGTTTCTGTGACGCAAAGTTACAACTTTTTCCCGATATCGACCCATGCCGCATCAAAAAAGGTGAAAAACGGGGGCACCTGCACATTTGACTTGAAGGTATCGATTCTCTTTCCCTACGCGATAGAGAATGTCAAAAATCTCGTATTGATTGAGACAAGCAAAATGCTTCGCTATTCATTCAGTACCTGTGGTATCACAAAAATTTTGCATAAATCGCCGCAGATTGAAATAAATTCTATAATTTTGTCTTAAAGAAAAATAGCGGTTGTTTTTAGCTGTGTTTTTGCATGACAGCATCACTAAAAACACCACTGTTTATATGATTCATCCATCGAACTCACGTTAATGCGGATTATTTATGTATTTTCTCATTTGTTTTGCCATCGCTTGTGTTTCAACGTTCTATTTTTATAGGATGGACCTTGGCATACGACGCTTGGATCTTTATATGGAATATCGTGAGGGGTATTCTGGCCATTCCCATTATATTCTTCATCACCATCTGTGCTTCAGCAGTATATACCTTCCGCAGAATTATTCAAGCAAATCGGGACATGGCGGCATGATAATAATCGCCGGAGCACCGACGACATATAATTCACAAACAATTTGTTCACCGAACCTATAATCAATAAAAAACACAACCCATGCTGAAATGGTGGATAGCAATCATGATGGTGATGGCCACACTCCTGCTGTGGCAGCAGCCCTGGCGGCAGGATGCTGTGGCAGCCACAAAGGTCACAGCCGCCATGGTCGACAGTCTCACCGCCGTTGCCACGCCGGCCGGCATGGTAAATGTTCATGTCGACTACGACGCGTTTTGTGTCGACTTCAACCCCACCGCGCACCGCCCCAACTGCACCGCCTATGTGCTGACCCGTGAGCACCTGAACGGCACCGTGGCCCGGCACGACCAGTTCACGGCCGACGACCGTGTGACGGGGTGTCCGCCGCCCAACGCTTATCGCGGAAGCGGGCTGGCTCGCGGGCACATGGTGCCGGCGGCCGACATGGCTTGGAACGAGACGGCCATGGCACAAACGTTTTTCATGACCAACGTGTGTCCGCAATCATCGGCCCTCAATTCCGGCGGATGGAGCAAACTCGAAGAGAAGGTGCGCGAATGGGTTGCCCGCGACAGTGTGCTCGTGGTGCTTGCCGGCCCGGTTCCTTCAGCCACCGACTCGGTGCTGCCGTCCAGCAATGTGGTGGTTCCCGAGCGCTTCTTCAAGGTGGTGATAGCCCCCACGGCACGCCCCCGGATGCGGGCCATCGGCTTCATCTACGACAACGGCCCGTGTAACCGGCCACTGCGGCATTATGCCGTGAGCGTCGACCGCGTGGAGGAGCTCACCGGCCTGGACTTTTTCAAGGTTTTGCCGCCCCAGGTCGAGGCCACAGTGGAGCGTGCCTGCAATTTGCCAGCCTGGTGTTTTTGAGGGGCTAAGCCGCCTCAAGGCTCAGCATCCCGCTGCCGCTATGTTATTTTTCGTTATTTTCGCATGCCTTTTGCATGAAAGCGAAATAAATGTGACAAAAAATTGTTACATTTGCAATTCACACATCAATTACATTTTTAATATGAGAAAATTTATCCTCTCGCTTGCAGCCATCGTGCTGGCCACCGCCGCTCAAGCCATACCCGCCTACCGCGGTGTGCTCACCGCCACACTGCCCGACGGCACAACCATCGACTATCGCCTTCATGGCGACGAGCATTTCCACTACATGACCACCGCCGACGGCTACACGGTGCTCAAGGACCGCGACGGCTATCTGAAATATGCACGGGTCCAAAACGGAGAGCTCACCATTACCGACGTTCGCGCCCATGACGCCGCACAGCGCACAGCACAGGAAACAGCCCTGTTGCAGGACATCGGCACGCATGCCGTCGCCCAGCAGGAGCTGCAGCGGGGTCGTGCCCGCCGCGCCGCCGCCAACACTGCCCGCCGCTCCAAGGTGTCGATGCTTCAGCGCGGACTGGTCATCCTCATCCAATTTAACGACACCACGTTCTCGCGCAGCGACATCCACACTGTTTTCCAAGACATGATGGACAAGAAAAACTACACCGGCTACACCAACCCCGACGGCTCACGCAATGCCTACGGCACTTTCCCTGGCAGTGTCCGCGATTATTACTACGACAATTCCATGGGGCAATATGAGCCCCGGTTCGATGTGGTGGGGCCTGTCACTGTGGGCTATTCAGTCAACGAGCCTCAAGGCACCCAAGGCCGCATCCCTGGAATCTTTCGTGATGCCATCAACCAACTCGACGCGACGGTCGATTTCAGCCAATACGATTTTGACAACGACGGATATGTCGATGTGCTTTATTTTATCTTCGCCGGCACCTCGGCGGCTTCAAGCAGCGACTCCGACCACCTGTGGCCCCACGAGAGCAATATCAGCAACTACCGAATCAAGAAAGACGGCGTGACGATGGGGATGTACTCATGCTCCACCGAATTCATTGGCGAGCGCAGCTACAACATCCTCGACGGCATCGGCACGCCATGCCACGAGTTTGGCCACGCGCTGGGGCTGATGGACCACTACGACACCGATTATGCCCTGAGCGGCGGTCAATCGCACGATTTGGGCGATTGGGATTTAATGGCTGCCGGCTGCGACCTGAACATGGCGCGCACGCCAGCCAGCCTGTCGATTTTTGAGCGCTATCAGCTGGGGTGGGCACAGCCTCAAATCATCACCGAGCCGGGCGAGTACACCCTCAACCCATTGAACACCAGCAACGAGGGCTATATTATCAAGACACCTGTCAACAAGGAATTCTTCATCATCGACAACCGCCAACGAACCCGCTGGGACGCCTATCTGCCGGGGCATGGCATGACCGTGTGCCGTGTGGACTCAACCAGCACATCGAAGTGGATCGAGGACAAAGTGAACACCGACCCCACACGCCTATACTATGAGATGCTGCGCGCCGGCGGCACCAACTCGGGCGCCCTGTCCAGCGACCCCTTCCCGGGAACGATGAACAGCACTCTGCTCACCAGCAGCACCCTCCCCTCGCTCAAGACATGGAGCGGCGAGGAGAATCAATTTGCCATTACCGATATCACCGAAGTCGACGGAGTCATCACATTCACCGTGCGCAACGCCTCCTCCTTGAACACCCTGGTCGAAGATTTCGAAGGCATGGATGTCACCACAAACACCGGTCTGAAGAACGTGGAAGGCAACTTTGCCAACTGGTCGTTCGCCAAAAGCAATGTCACCGCACCGGGCGAAAGCAACTGCGACGGCGAGCATGCCGTGGCCATTAAAAACCCGAGCGCCGTGGCCATGGCCACACCCGTGAGCCGGGACATTGACCGGGTTTCGTGCAACATTTACAACCCCACCACTGTCACCAGCAAATTCACATTGTACCAGTCCTTGAACAACGGCACCACATGGACCATAGTGAAAACCTCATCAAACGCCGACGCCATCTCGGTGGCAGGCAATTCCAAGGTTACCATTTCCTGGCCCGTGAGCTACAAAAACACGCAGGAAGTGATGCTCCGCATCAACATGACCGCTGGCAACAAGAACACAGCCAACTATCTCGACAACATCACGCTCTTCTTCAGCGGCGAGTCCGGAGGCCGGCTCAAGGGGGATGTGAACTGCGACGGCGAGGTGTCGATTGCCGATGTCACCGCCCTTGTGAACCTGGTGATGAACGGGAGCTCGAATGATTACAGCGACGTGAACGAGGACGGTGAAACGAGCATCGCCGATGTCACCACGCTCGTCAACATGCTCATGAGCAACTAATAATACAACAGAAATTAAACTTCCAATGACCACAAAACGACTGCTTGCGGCCACGGCAGCACTCGCCATAACGGCCGCGGCCGGTGCCATGCCGGCCCACCCGTCGCCCGCCCGCGTGGCTCAGCCCGGCGGCGACTCCATCACCGTGAAGCTCGTGGGCGACGAGTTCTATCACTACACCACCACTGCCGACGGCTACACCGTGCTGCGCGACCGGAACGGATGGTTCACTTACGCCACCAAGCAAAACGGCCGGCTGGTGTCGTCGGGGGTCATCGCACGTGACGCACAGCACCGCACAGCACGCGACGCACAGCTGCTCAGCGCACAGGGAAAGCACTTGACCGACCGGGAAAGCATCCTCACCGGGAAAGCCCGGCGCGCCAACCGCGACACACGCATCATCGGCAGCCGCCGCGCGCCCGAGGATTGGGCCGGCTTCCGCGGGCTTGTGATTCTTGTCCAGTACACCGACAAGAAATTCCAACGCTCCGACGCCCAGCAGTTTTACACCGACATGCTCAACACCCGGGGCTACAGCGGCTACAACATCGCCGGCCGATGGGGATCCACGCAGTTTGTGCAGTGCACCGGTTCCATGCGCGATTATTTCTATGAGAATTCCATGGGACAATTCGACCCGGAGTTTGATGTCGTGGGGCCAGTGGATGTCAACTACTCTTGCAAGCAGGGCGGCAATGAATCTGACTTGATTTTCGAAGCCGCACTCAACGCCGTCGACGACCAGGTGAATTTTGCCGATTACGATTCCGATGGCGACGGCTATATCGACATGGTCTACTTCATCGTGGCCGGATACAGCGCCAACTATAGCGGCAACAGCGACGATTACCTATGGCCCCACATGTCCTACATGTGGGGGCAAATCGACGGCGTGCGCTTGGGCCGCTATGCCTGCTCCACCGAAATCTACGGCTGGGAGAGCTACGGCTCCACCGACCTGCTGGGCATCGGCACCATGTGTCATGAGTTCAGCCATGTGATGGGCATCCTCGACCTTTACGACACCGACTACGGCGGCAGCGGCGGCGAGAGCAATCACCCCGACGAATGGGAATTGATGGCTGGCGGCGGGCACTTCAACTACGGGCGCACACCCGTGGGCTATTCGCTCTACGACCGCTATGCCATGGGCTTTGCGCAGCCCCAGGTCATCACCGAGGCAGGCGACTATAGCCTTGACTACATCGGCACCTCCAACGAGGGCTTCATACTGCGTACGCCGCAGGACAAGGAGTTCTTCCTGCTTGAGAACCGCCAGCGAACCCGCTGGGATGCCTATCTGCCGGGGCACGGCATGATTATGGCACGCGTCGACTCCACCAATGCCGAGGTGTGGCGGCAAAACACCATCAACGCCAACCCCACCCACCAATACTACGAACTGCTGCGAGCCGCCAACGGCACGGGCAGCTCGGCAAGCGACCCGTTCCCCGGAAGCAACACCGTGAGAAACATCACCAGCTACACCATACCCGGCCTGCTCACTTGGGGAGGGGCACCCAATGACTTTTATATTGAAAACATTACCGAGAGCAACGGTATCATCAAGTTTTCCGTGAAAGCCGACAACGAGACACAGACTATCGTCGAGGATTTTGAGACCATCAACGCCCCCACCCCTGCCGGAGCAAAGGGTGTTATGGGGCGCTTCTGGAAGTGGGATTTTGCCAAGTCGGTCGTCAGCGCACCTGGCGATGGCAAGTGTAATGGAAGCCACTCACTGGCCATGATCAAACCGAGTGCCTTCACCACAGCCCACAACGTGGAGGCCGACATCAAAATGATGACCTACACCGTGTTCAACACCACTTCGGGTTCGGTAAAATACGCCATTTCGCTTAGTTACGACGACGGAGCGACGTTCAATGTTGTGGATGAGTTCCTGGCCGAGCCCAAAGCGACATCGTCCCACACTTTCTCCCTCTCGCTCAATGGGCCGGCTCGCATTCGCCTGTCGCAACTGACAGGGAGTGCCAGCGCCAAATGCTATATCGATGATATCACTTTTAAATACTTGGGCGAAATCGGCGAGCCGCCGGCCGAGGTGCTGACGGGCGATGTGAACGGCGACGGAGAGGTGTCCATTGCCGATGTCACCATGCTGGTGAGCCTGGTGGTGGAGCAATCGAGCAACCCCCGCAGCGATGTGAACGGCGACGGCGAAACCAGCATTGCCGATGTGACAAGACTCGTCACCATCCTGCTGGAACAATAGCGCAATCTTGCTTAATGCCGGCCAAGGATTTCGGGCTCGGCATCGGGAATGTGGGAACTGAGCACGCGCAGCCCCTTGGGATAGAGGTTGTTGGCCCGGTTCCCTAAATTATTGACCCATCCCAGTGCTGCTCCGCGGCGCGTCACCAGCACTGGTCCCCGCGGCGCGTCCACAGTGATGGCCTCGCCACGCAGATAGGCCATGGCCGTGCGGTAATCGACCTCGGCCGCGGCAAAAGCTCCCGGCCTGAGCGCCATGCTCAGCGCCAGCGCATGATGCGGCACACACGACTTGCCTTTGACAGTGGCCAGCGCCACGCCTGCATGAATCACGTTGACATCCTGCCGCAACGCCGCCACAGCGCCCTCATGAGCTCGGGGCACAGCCACCACGGTACCGGCCTGCTCGCTCAGCACCATAGGCACATCGTCGCTCAACCACGACTTTACGGCGGCAGGCACAATGCCTTCACGGCCAGTTTTCACTTTTCTGGGCAACGACGTTGCCATCCGCTCGTGGGGCTTGCGAAGCACTGCCATGAAAAGGCCTTCACCCGGGGTGCGGTGAGGCATAAAGCGATAGGCGGGAAAATGGGCGTCGATGGCCGGGTGAATCGACCACTCGTCGTGCACGGGAACAGTCACCGGTTCCGCCCCCAGCCTGTCGATGAGCCACTGGACCATGTCCTCATTCTCCCGGCGGTTATAAGTGCAAGTGCTGTATATAAAAAGGCCGCCCGGCCGCAATGCCGGCCACACATCACTCACAATGGACTGCTGACGGGCAGCGCACTGCTCGACCAGCGCGGCCGACCACTGGGCCACAGCCTCGTCGTCCTTGCGCATCATCCCCTCGCCGCTGCACGGCACATCGGCCGCCACCACATCGAAGAAATGTCGCATCTTCTGCCCCCACTGCGCCGGCTGTGAACTGGCGACCACGGCATGGGGACTGCCCCAGCGCATCACGTTGTCGACGAGGGCCCGGGCCCGAGCGGGCACCACCTCGTTGGCCACCAGCAGCGACCCCGCGGGCAACGCCGTGAGTGCCGCCGTCGCTTTGCCGCCCGGTGCCGCACACAGGTCGAGATAGCGCACCGGGCCATGAACCAGCGATGTGATGACATGCCCGATGAACATCGACGACGCGTCCTGCACATAGTAGCGGCCCGCATGCCAGTCGGTGTCGAAGGTGAACGGCTGCCGCTGCTGCAGGTAAAATCCTGCCGGGCACCACGGCACGCACTGCGCCCCCTGGGGCACCGCCGCACCTCGCTGCACATTCACACGCACACTCACACTGGCTGCCGTCGTCGAAATGGCATGGAGCAAAGGCTGTGCCTCGGCAGGCACGAGCCCCTCAATCATTCGCACAAAGGAATCGGGTAAATTCATAACGCAAAAATAGCGATTTCCCGCCATTCACGACACGCTCCCCCGCCTTTTTTTACCCATTCGTCGGGAAAAATCAAGGCGGGGGAGCGTCAGTAGTTATTCGTAACCGCTGTCAACGCAGGGTGAAACGCAGCGTCTGGACATCGCGGCTGTTGGGGCCTATCATCACGTCAAATTCGCCGGGTTCGCAGTCAAATTTCAACTGGCTGTTATAGAACTTGAGTTTTTCGGGCGTGATAACGAACTCCACCACCTTGCTCTCGCCGGGCTTAAGGGTGATGCGCGAGAAGTCCTTCAGTTCTTTCACCGGGCGCGCTACCGAGCCCACGAGGTCGCGGATGTAGAGCTGCACCACCTCGGCCCCCTCACGGCTGCCGGTGTTGGTAACGGTGACACAGGCCCGCAGGCTGCCGTCGCGCGTCATGCTGGTGGCACTGAGCGTGGGCTGGCCATAGCTGAAAGTGGTGTAAGACAGTCCGTAGCCGAACGGATAAAGCGGCTCGTTGTCCACATCCAGATAGTTGCTGGTGAACTTGGTGAACCACTTGGGGCAGGGACGACCGGTGTTCAGGTGGTTGTAGTAGATGGGAACCTGCCCCACGTTCTTGGGCATACTGGCACTGAGGTGGCCGCTGGGAGCAACGTCGCCAAACACCACGTCGCAGATGGCATCGGCAGCCTCACTGCCTCCAAACCACACATTGAGGATGGTGGAAAAATTCTGCTTCTCCCACGTCATGTCGGTGGTGCGACCCGAGAAGTTGAGAAGCACCACAGGCTTACCGGTGGCCTTGAGGGCCTCCAGCAAATCGCGCTGGGCATCCAGAATAGCGATATTGCTGCGGCTGCTGCTCTCACCACTCATCTCGCTGGGCTCGCCCATGGCGGCCACAATCACGTCGGCATGGGCGGCAATGCGCAGGGCCTCGGCACGCAACTGCTCAGGAGTGCGGGGGTCGCGCATCTCGCGGCCGAACAGCGTACTGTTTTTCTCCAGTTCCTCGTCATAGCACACGTTGCAGCCCTTGGCATAGAGCACGGTGGCATCCTTTCCCACGGCGCGCTGCATGGCCTCAAGCAGCGTGCTGTAGCGGTCGGCAGTAGCCGCCACGCTCCAGGTGCCGGGCATGTTGGCGCGGGTGTTGGCCAGCGGGCCCACCAGGGCTATGGTGCCCTGTTTCTTGAGGGGCAGCACGCCCTCGCTGTTTTCAAGCAGCACAAAGGTCTCGGTGGCCAGGCGGCGTGCCTGGGCACGATTCTCGGCTGTGTAGAGTTCTTTCTTGGCACGGCGCTCGTCGAGGTAGCGATAAGGGTCGTCGAACAAGCCCAGCTTATACTTAGCCTCCAGGATGCGGCGGCAGGCCGTGTCGATGGCTTCCATGGTCACCTTGCCTTCGGCCAGCGATTTCTCGAGCGTTCCCACGAAGCCGTCGGCCACCATATCCATGTCGGTGCCGGCATTCAGAGCCAGGGCCGACACCTGCTGCAGGTCGCCCATGCCGTGGTTAATCATCTCGCTGATGGCCGTGTAGTCGGTCACGACAAATCCGTCGAAGCCCCACATGTCGCGCAGCACCTCGGTCATGAGCCAGCGGTTGCCAGTGGCGGGGATGTAGTCCACCACATTGAACGACGTCATGAAACTTCCCGCTCCGGCATCGGCAGCGGCCTTGTAGGGCGGAAAATACTCGTTAAACATACGCACATGGCTCATATCCACCGTGTTATAGTCACGGCCGGCTTCAGGTGCGCCGTACAGGGCGAAGTGCTTCACACAAGCCATCATGGTGTTGGCGGCAGCCAGATCGGTCCCTTGATAGCCTTGTACCATGGCCTGCGCAATGCAGCTGCCCAAATAGGGGTCCTCGCCGCTGCCTTCGCTCATGCGCCCCCACCGGGGCTCGCGGCAGATGTCCACCATGGGGCTGAATGTCCAGGCGATTCCGTCGGCAGTGGCCTCAACGGCGGCAATGCGGGCCGAATTGCGGATGGCATCCATGTCCCAACTCATCGACAGGGCAAAGGGGATGGGGAAAACGGTCTCGTAACCATGAATCACATCCATGCCGAAAATGAGCGGGATGTGCAGGCGGCTCTGCTCCACGGCGATGCGCTGCACCTCCTTGATTTTATCCACTCCCTTGAGGTTGAACAATCCGCCCACCTGTCCGGCCTTGATTTTGCCGGCGATGTCGCTGCTCTTGGCCGTGCCGGTGATGATTTCGCCGGTGACGGGCAAGTTGAGTTGCCCGATTTTCTCCTGCAAGGTCATCTGGCTCATCAGGTTATCAACAAACTGGTTCATTTTGGCCTTGTCCACGGCATTTGCGCCGAGGGCGCCAAACACCAAAAAGGCCGATACGAATAATTTGGTCAGTTTCATGTATATGTGATTTTGTGATTATATTCAGCGGTGATGCAAAGTTACTGTTTTTTGATGGTAAATCCCAACTTTTCGAGACCTTGTTGCACCTCCGGACAGCTCATGAACAAGCGCCACAGCAAGCCCGAGCGGTAGTTCTCGATCATGGGAGCGATAGTGCACTGGTCGATGGCCAGATAGCGGGGAAGCGTCCAGTTTTGCTGCTCGCTGAAAGCATCATAGAAGCCATATTTTCCCCAAATCCAGCCACCTTTGCTCCAGAAATATTTGAGTGCCGCCATTGACTCGTCGGGGGTATAAGGCATCGACGAAAGTGCGGCAGTGGGAGTGATGACTCCCAGGTCGTTGCCGGGGCAGTGAGCCGAGTACCCGTCGATCGAGTAACTGGCTGTGAGGCCCCAGCACTTGGCGCCATACCCTTTGTAGTTCTTGGGGTTGGCCACGCAATAGGCATAATTGCTCAGGGCATGGTTGCGCACCACATTCCAGTAATCGGCATACTGGTCGCTCAGTCCGCGCGGGTCGAGCCCAATCCAGCTGTAATGTGCCCAGAACAGCGGACCGCCTGTGGCCTCGGCACCATTGTGCTTGAGTTCCAGCGCATAGCCATGGGGCTTGGCATCCGACTTGATGCCGCCGCTGCGGGCCCAGCCGTTGTGATAGGCCGATGCCGGCACACTGTGAGTGGGTGACGCCGCAGCGAGCACATAGACGATGAGGCACTCATTGTAACCCTCGAGCGGGAAATTCATCTCCCATTGATAATCGGGCGACCAATGCCAGTAAATCACGTCCTGTCCACCACGGGTGTACCAGTCGAACTCCATTTCTTTCCACAACTGGTCGATTTTCCCGGCCAGCGCTTTTTCGGTCTCGTTCCCATCCTTGAAATATTGGCGCACGCACAGCAGCGTCTGCATGAGAAAACTACTCTCCACCAGGTCGCCGCCATTGTCTTTCTTGCCGAAGGGTTTCACTTTGCCCGTGGGGCCGTTGAGCCAATGGGGCCACACGCCATGAAAGCGGTCGGCGCGGGCCAAATAGTCGACTATCTTGTTCAGACGCTCCACACCGGCCTCGCGGGTGATGTATTTCCGCTCAATGGCAGCCAGCAAGCCAGCCACACCGAATCCGCTGCCACCGATGGTGACCACGTCCTGGTCGTTCTCAGGATAGCTCCCGTCGAGGTGGATGCGCTCACGTGCCAGCCCCGAGACGGGCTCGGCACCATCCCACATGTAGTTAAAATGAACTTTCTCGATGTAGTCGAGCATGGCATCATCATTTTCGAAACTTGCGGGGCGCCCCATCGAGTCGGTCGTGGATTGCTCTTGCTCCTCGCCAGCGGCAGAGGGATCGGTCTTGCTGCCACACGCAGCCATGCCGACGAGCATCATGACGCTCAATAACAGGATAAGATGTTTTGTGTTCATAACTGGTTAATTCTTTGTTCTTATTTCACATTGATAATTTTTGACAAAGGGCTGCGACCTGTCTCGGCCAGTGCTTCGATGGCAAAATAGTAGCCGGTGCCCACGTCAAGGCCACGCAGGTCGTATTCACATTCACCATTCACGGTGATGCAATGATAGAGCTTGCCTGGCTCGGTGCCGAAATAGATATTGTAGCCGTAGGCACCCGTCAAGGCGGGCCAAGTAATCATGGCGTTGCGCGGGTCGGCCTTGTCGCGCACCACTTTCAGGCCTTTCACCGCCTGCGGAACGCTACCCGGCGCGGTGCCAAACACCCTGATGTCGCTCAGGCAGAAAAATCCCTCGCCCGGCACATGCAGGTTTTCCACCTTGACATATCTCGCGTTAAGAGTCTTGCGCAGCTCCACATAGTCGTGCGGCACATCGCGGTCGTTGTCGCTCTTGTCGACGGCCAGTGTCCAGTGCTCGTTGTCATCGCTGGCCCACACGCGATATTGATAGTAGGTGTCGCTGGCGCGGTTATGTTGCAAGGTGTGATGCTCGTAGAAGTTGATTTGCAGGGCCCGGATGTTCATTGATCGGCCCAGATCCACACAGGCCCACTCGCCAGCATCGCCGCTGGCAGCGCTCCAATAGGTGCGCATGTTCTCGTCGGTAAGGTGCTGGGCGGTGAGGGTGCTGTCGGTACTCGACACGGTGGCGGGCTTGCCGTAGGAGAGCAGCATCCATCCGGTGAAACGCTGCGTGTGGCCGGCAGCGGGCTGATGGTCGGCATTCCAGCAGGGATAGTCGCCAAAGGCCGTATTGCACCACATCACGCCATCGGCATCAAAATCAACGGGATACAGGCCGATGCGGCGCTCGAATTTGTACTTGACCGAAAGCATGCAGGTGCCCACATGCCAGTAGCGCCCTTTCACATCGGCAAAGGTGCCGCCATGGCCCACCCCCTGCACAAAGCCGCCGGGCTTATAGCTCATGGGGTTGTGGCGCTGATAGGTGAACGGCCCCAGCGGCGAGTCGCCCACATAGACACCGTCGGCATAGACCTTGAACTCGGTTCCGGGAGCACCGTACTGCAGATAATAGCGTCCGCCGTGCTTGGTCATGAAGGCACCCTCCATAAAGGGCTTGAGGGTCACCTCGTCGTCATTGTTCATACCGAAGCGCTCCCACCCGTGAATGTCGGGTTTGAGGAGCACCAGGTCGTGTATCTTGCTCACGGGAGTGAAATCGAGCCGGCTGATTTGCACGCCCTTCACGGGATATTCGTTGCTCGAGCCGTAGTATTCATAGAGGCGCCCGTCGTCGTCAAGAAAAACGTAAGGGTCCCACGTGGGCAGGGTGTTTCGTTCCACGGCCCTGCGCCAGCGCCCGTTCTTGGGCTGTGTGGAGTACCAGATGGGCAAGCCCTCGTAGGTGGAGCCGGTGTAAAAAAGTGTGTCGCCCACCACCCAAGCGGCAGGAGCACATTCATCGTCGTCGGCAGGCTTGCGCTGGAACGTGGCCGTGACAAAATCCCAATCGCTCAAATTTTTGGAGTAATGAAATCCACCCTGGTTGGTCGAAAACAGGAAATACTCGCCCTTGTAGGTCAATCCCATGGGATCGGCACTGGAACGGAACGTGCCTCCCTGGCGAGTGTTGTTGTTCCACGGCTCGAAATTGTAGCTAATATTCATTGGGTTGCAGTAAGTGGAGGTGCCCGGGCGCGACGGGTCGTACCAGGGTGTGGCCTGCGCCGGCCGTCGTTCACGGCCTATGGGCCCGCTGGCCTTGGGCTGCAGTTGAACCGACACCTGCCGCTGGGCGGGCTCACGCGTCACCACTGTCATTTCTTTGCCGGGATAGTAGACACACAATTTCACATCGTGGTCGGTCCCCACAAGAGCGTAATGCCCTTGCGCATCGGTATTGCAGTGGGCGGGGCTGTATTGCCACATCACCGTGGCCCCTTCCAGGGGGCGGCCTTGCTCGTCACTGACGACTCCCGTCACTTGGTAATTGCTCACCACCGGAATGAAGTAGTCGCTCACTTGGCCTTTGACCACCTTCACCGAGTCTTGAGCCACGCCTGCGGCACATGTCATCACCACAACCGCAAATGCCATGAGCCGATGAGAAAAACGTGTTGTCATAGAAAATCTTTTTAAAAAAGGGGGCGCGCAGCACAGTGGTGTTCTTCTCAACACTATGTGTGTGGCCCCCTTCAATCAACTATTATTCAAAAAACGAGTGCGTTTAAAAATCGCTGTGTATGAACATTATTCATTTTTGGGATTGTTGGCCAGCGTAGGAACGGTCTGGGTTTGGCTCAAGGGAAGCGGATAATACTTCACCTTCTCGTCCCAGCCTCTCAGCACCGAAGCGGCCAGGCCTGTGCGCACCAGGTCGTTGTAACGCTCACCCCACTCGCACACCAGCTCCATGCGGCGCTCGTCGAGGATTTGGTCGACGGTGACACCGGTCAAAGCGGGCATAGCGGCACGGGCACGAACCAGGTTGAAGGGCGCATCGCCATTCTTTCCGTTGCGAACCTTGGCCTCGGCATTGATGAGCAGCACATCGGCATAGCGCAGGATGCGGATGTTGTTGTTCTCACCATACTGCGAGCGACCGGGGGTCAGCTGGTTCGACGGCGTGTAGGCCTTGCCGTTGAACGTGTTGGTGTTATTGGGATTGCCGGTGCGGTTCACGATGTCGCCGTCGCGCGTGGTGGTTCCTCCCACCAGCACCGAGGTCTCCAGACGCACGGTCTCGCCGCGGGCGGTGGCCCAGTTGATGAAGTTGTCGGTGATGCCCACGAAGGTCCAGCCGCCGTTCATGTTGGCAAAGCCGGGGCCTTGGAACACAAACCACATGTCGGGATTGATTGTGGCACCCGAGCTCTCGCCGTAGTCGGTGTTCTGGCACTCCAGCAGGCTCTCGTTGCACACCTTGCCGGGAATCTTGAACAAGTTGTAGAAGTCGGGGTAGAGGCTGAACTTCTGGCTATTGATGATTTCATCGGTCAGGGCCTCGGCCTCGGTCCACTCGCCGCGGTTCAGGCGGATCTTGGCAGCCAGGTGCATGGCGGTGTAGGCCGTGGCGGCGCCAAAGTGCTGCGCCTCGTTGGGACGGACGCGCGGGCAATTCTCGATAGCGTACTGCAAATCTTCGAGCATGTAGCGCTCCACAGCGTCACGAGTGGAACGAGTGAGGTCGCTCTGGTCGTTGTTGCGCAGGATGGTCACATCGCCGAAGGCTTGCGTCAGGCGGTAGTAGGCATAAGCACGCAGGATACGCACCTCGCCGCAATAGGCCCGATAGGTGGCGCGGTCGGTGTCGTTGGTGATGTTGGCGGCATAGTTGTCGAGCGACGTGAGCGCCCCGTTGGCCACCTTAATCATTCCATAGTACTGGTTCCACATCTCATTGAGCCCCCAGAAGGAGTTGTCATACTTGAGGTTGCCATAGTCGACAAGGATACCCTGGTCGTCGACGCGTCCGCTCCACACATCGCCATCGCGAATGATGCTCAGCGGCCAGATGACCCAGTGCATGCCGCCGGTGCGCAGCTTGGCGTAGACACCCGATACCGGCATGTACATTTCGCTGATTTTCGTGTAGTCGACATCCTCCTCGGGAATGGTGTTTTCCGGCTGAATGTCCATCCAATCGTTGCAGCTGGTGGCCGTCAGCAAGAGCAGCCCTGCAACCATGATATATTTGAAAAATTTCATTGTTTCTTGGATTTTGTGTGTGATTATATAATAATGATTAGAAGTCGATGGTCACGCCGAAGGTGTAGGTGGCGGTGAGCGGATAGACCTCGGTGTCCCAGCCCTCGGGATCGCTCAACTCAGGCGTGAAGGACTTGGCGCCGAACAGGGTGAGAGGACGGTCGGCAGTGGCGCTCAGGCGGATGCCCGGCAGTGTGTAGCTGCCGAACTTGATGTTCTTGAACGTGTAGCCCAGCGTGATGTTCTGGATACGGAAGAAATTGGCGCTCTCCACAAAGAAGTCGTTCACACGCTGGTCGCTCACGTTCCAAGTGCGCACCCAACCGGCAGCGCTGGGATAAGTGTTGGTCGAGCCTTCACCGGTCCAGCGGTTGGCCACCTGGTCGTGGTCGAAGTTGTAGTTCGACTGGGCATAACGCAAGGCGCGCTTGCGGTTGTACATCTTGCCACCGGCTGTTCCGTAGGTGCTCAGGCTGAAGTCAAGATTCTTCCACTGGAAGCCCAGGTTGAAGCTGTAGATGAAGTTGGGCAGATACGAACCCAGCACCGTGCGGTCCTCGCCGTTGACGATGTGATCGCCATTGAGGTCTTTGTACTTGAAGTCGCCGGGCTGCAGGCCATTCGCGACAGCTGTCTCGTCGGCAGCACACTCGGCCTCGGTCTGATAGATGCCTTCCACCTTATAACCATAGAATGAATTCATTTTCTCACCCACAAACTGGTAGGTCTTGCCGCCAGCGATGTAGGGGTTGCCGGCAAGGTCTTTCACCTCGTTGTGGATGTAAGAGAAGTTGGCACCGATGTTGTACTTGAAGTTGTCGCCCACACGGTCGGCCCAGTTGATGCTCACATCGACACCGGTGTTGAGAATCTTGCCGATGTTCTGCATCAGCGTGCCATTCTCGAAGGGCAAGCGCGGTGCAATCACGGCCTTCTTGGTCAAGCGGTAGAACCAGTCCACATCCACGTCGAGGCGGTTGCGAAGCGTGGCAAACTCGAAGCCCACGTTGGTCTCATCCACAATCTCCCACTTCAGGCTGCTGAAATAGCTGTTGTTCTGGAAGCCGGGGATAGCCACATTGCCAAAAGCACCCGATGCTCCGATGCCGGTAGTCACCGAACGGAAGCCGTCGCTGGCAGGCACGGCGTTGTTACCCAGGCGTCCCCAGCTGGCACGCCATTTCCAGTAGTCGATGGCATTCTGGTTCTGCATGAAGTTCTCACGGCTCATCACCCATGCGGCGCCCACCGAGGGGAAGTAGCCCCAGGTCTCCTGATACTTGCTTGTACCGTCGGCACGGAAGGTGAACATGAGCAGGTACTTGCCCATGTAGTCATAGTTGATACGGCCAAAGTAGCTGTTGCTGCGATAGCGGTAGCCGCCGTCGCTGGCGCGCCGTGTCGACTCCTCGCTCGACGAGCTGATGTACTTGTAGGCATCGTCACCGTCGATGATGCCGTAGCCGATGCCGTAGAGGTTGTGGTACTTCTCTTCGCGAACCGACTGACCGAGCATCACGCCCAGGTTATGGTCGCCGAAGGTGTCCTTATAGGTAAGCACGTTGTCAAGAATCCAGTTTTTGTAGGTCGACTCATTCTTGCTCACGTACGACTTGTCGTTGTGCTGCGCGGTGCTCACATAGTACTCCGGCATGTAGGTGCGGTTGTGGACGGCCGAATAGTCGTAGGCATAGCTGGTCTTGAAATTCAACTTGTTGGGGATGAACGTGATTTGAGCGTAGAAGTTGCTCAAGAACTTGTTCACTTCGTTCTTGCTGTTCTGATAGTTGGCCGTGGCCACGGGGTTGTAGAAGTTGTTGGCGAATCCCACGCTCTCGGGCGATGCGTAGTGGGTGGGATAAGTGGCCTCGTTCTTCTCGTCCATCACCGGGTAAATGCCGGGGGCGTTGAAGGCATGCTGCCAGGCGAGATTGTTGGGGGTGCGCTGGGTGCCGTTGGAGAACACACCGTTGAAGCCCACCTTGAGCCAGCTGGTTGCCTCATAGTCGAGAGCGGCGTGGAAGTTGAGACGCTTGTAGTAGTTCTCCACGTCCATCACACCATCCTGACGCAGGTAGTTGATACCCACCGAATAGGTGGCCTTCTCGCCACCGCCGGTGATGCTCAGGCTGTGGTCGGTGATCAGCGCCGTGCGCAGCAGCTCACTGTACCAGTCGGTATTCGAGCCGTAAGTCCAATTGTGGAAATCGCTGCTGGCATAGCTGCCGCCATAGCGGTCGATGGAGTTCTTCATGTAGGTCTCATAGGCATTGTAGTCGGCTTCGAGCAGCATGGTGGCATATTCGCTCGAGCTGGCCATCTTCAGCACGTTGGTGGCCTTCTGGATACCCACATATCCATTATAGGTGATCTTGGCCGGCTGATTCTTGCTGCCGTGCTTGGTGGTGACAATCACCACACCGTTGGCGGCGCGCACACCGTAGATGGCGGCTGCCGAAGCATCTTTGAGCACCGACATGTCGGCAATGTCGTTGGCATTGAGGAAGTCGATGTTGTCGTAGAACATACCGTCCACCACATAGAGCGGATTGCCGCCGGTGAACGAGCCGGTACCACGGATGGTCACCTTCGGACCCTCGCCGGGCACACCGCTATTAACTACGTTCACACCGGCCACCTTGCCTTGCATGGCAGCCATGGGCGACGACGACGGCGTGGCGAGCAGGTCCTCACCCTTGACCACCGTGATAGGAGCGGTCAAGTCCTTGGCCTGAGCCGAGCCATAACCAATCACGACCACCTCGTCGAGGTTCTTCACGTCGTCCATCAGCTGGACGTTCATCACGTCTTGGGCTTTCAGCTCCTTGGCCTGCATTCCCATAAACGAGAATTTGATGGTGGCTCCGTCGGCTACGTTGTTAAGCACAAAGTTGCCGTCGAAGTCAGTCACCGTACCATTGGTCGTGCCCACAACGGTCACGCTGGCACCAATAACGGGCTCATTGACTTGGTCAATAACCGTTCCTTTCACTGTCTTGGCCTGTGCGGCAATAGCGCACATCACAATCAGTAAAAATGTCAGGATTTTCTTTTCCATTTCTCAATTTTAAAGGTGAATAATTATTGTTGAATTTGCCTTTTCTCACGGTTTATGCCGCAAAATTATCCACCTCATTAACGGAAGGCAAATTTACTGCTACTTTACCACTACTTTTATGTTGTATAACACTACGATTTTTCTACGATGATTTTCATAATCGCTTGCAAATCGATAATTTACAACATTTTAAAAAACCTACACTACTTTTTTATTACGTTTCAGCTTGCAGCAATGGAAAAAATTACCTAATTTTGTAAACCACAACACCTTAAACACACCATGAGCAACCATCGGCCCACCCTGCGTATGCTTCTCATCGCATTCCCCCTGCTGGCACATGCACTCTGCGCCACGGCGGCATCATTCATGCCCATCGTGCACAATTACCACAAGAGCGACTACATGGGAGCGCTGCAAAACTGGGACATCGCCCAGGGGGTCAACGGAGAAATTTACGTTGGCAACACCGACGGGCTGCTGTGCTTCGACGGCTACAACTGGACGCTCACACCCCTGCCGGGCGACGGCATCGTGCGCTCGGTCATGGCCGACGGCCGACGCGTCTACGTGGGCAGCTACAAGGAGTTCGGCTACTTTGAGCGCAACGCCCGGGGGCAGATGGTCTTCACATCGCTCTGGCCCAAGGACTACGACAGCCACAACGACGAGATTTGGAACATTGTCAAGGACAAGCACGGCCACGTCTACTTTCAGTCGTTCAGCTCATGGTTCGACTACGACGGCAAGCGGGTGACACCGCACTTCGACAACGAGCTGCTTCCCCTTTATTTCTTCGAGGTGGACGGTGAGATTTATGCCCAAATTGTTTATGGCGACTTTTATCGTTTACACGAAGGAAAATTTGAAAAACTTCTTGAAAAAGAGCAATTTGGAGGAAAACACATCGTGGCCGCGCTGTCCGGTGGAAACGGACGCCTCATCTTGTGCTCGGACTGGGGCATCTTCGACTACGACGGCTCACAACTCAAGCCTCGGCGCAACGATATGGCCACGCAACTCAAGGCATCGGCCATCAACCGCGCCACACTGCTCACAGCCGACTCGACCATCGTGGTGGGAACCATCATCGGAGGCATCTACGGCATTGGGGCCGACGGGCACCTGCGATGGCATTACCACATGGGCAACCGGCTGAGCAACAACACGGTGCTGGGCCTGATTGCCGACCGCGACGGCGACATCTGGGCCGCACTCGACATGGGCTTGGCGCACATCAGCACCGGCTCGCGATTTTCGCTGCTCGCCCCCGACCACACCGGGCCTTCGATTGGCATGGTCTATGCGGTGCTGCCACACGGCAACGACCTATATATCGCATCGAACCAAGCCGCATGGCTCTACTCGGCCACCACGGGCAGCACCGTGCGCATCACCGGCTCGGAAGGACAGAACTGGCACCTGTCGGACTTCGACGGACAGCTCATTTTGGGCAACAACGAGAGTGCCAAGTGGTTACAGGGCACTGCCGCCACCTCCATCTCAGGTACGCGGCAAAGCAGCACCAACATGTGCCGCTGCCGCATCAACGGCCGCGACGTGATTGTGGAATCGACTTATTACGTGCTGCGAATCTATGAGCAGGTGGCCGGGCGCTGGCAATACTCGCACGACGTCGACGGCTTTCACGCACCGGTGGCACAATTCGAGGTGGACCCCGCAGGCAACGTCTGGGCCGCTCACATGAGCCGTGGACTGTACATGCTGCGCTTCTCCCCCGACCTGCGAAGCGTCACCGTCAAAGCCTTCGACAAACTGGGCACCGACACCGTGGGGCATCCTGTGCATGTGATGAAAATTCGCGGACGGACGGTTTTTTCCAGCAACGGACACCTCTACACGTTTGACGACCTGCACGACCAAATCGTGCCTTACAACGACCTCGACGGGCTCACGCACGGCGATGTGCTGTCGGCCACCGAGGTCGATGGCAACACCTTCTGGCTGGCCGATGCCGACGGATTCTCGCTCATCGTACACGACAGCGGCCATTACCGCATGGTCAACCATGTGTCCACGGCTTTCTTTGGCCTGGATGTGAACGACACCCGCACACAGGTTTTCGTGCGTGACAACGTGGCCTACTTCAGCCTGAACAATGGCGTGGGACGCCTCGACATGGCCCAGCGCAACGCCAAGTTGCCATCACTGAGCCACCTGCAAGTGGTACGCGCCACGTCCACCGACAGTCACGGGCACGACTGCCTGCTGCCCGTGAACACCACCGCCACACGGCCTGCCACCGCGGGCGGAGCGGTTGACTTCGTGCTCACCTACCCCAATTTCACCTATGCTCCGCTGGTATTCAACTTCCACCTCACGGGCCCCGGTCTCAACCTGACCGACCAGCGCGGAGAGCCGTCGATCGACTACGGCTCGCTGGGTTACGGCGCCTACCACCTGCACGCCACGGTGAGCAGCGTGGACGGCATGGAAATCGACACACTCGACTACTACTTTGTGCGCCCACGCCCGCTCTACGCATCGTGGTGGGCGTGGCTCATCTACGCCGCCGTGCTCAGCGCCGCAGTTTACGCACTGGTGGGCTATCGAACCCGGCGCACAGCCGAATCGATGAAAAAGCAGTACGAAGACCGGAAACTCCAGCAGGATCTCAAGGTGATGGAACAAGAGAAAATCATCGCCGAGCAAAAGCAGCTGCTGCTTGAAGCGCAACTGCACGACAAAACACAGGAGGTGGCTTCGATGGCGCTCGATGCGGTGGCCCGCAACAGGGCTATCGACAGCATTCGCGACACACTTCGTGAGAAACGGCGCAAGGGAGTCATCAGCCCCGCCGACATGGCCACCATGATGAGCCAACTGGGTGAAAACGCCGACAGCGACAACTTCTGGGAACTGTACCAGAAAAATTTCAACCTGGTGCACAAAAATTTCTTCAAGCGACTCAAGGATCAGTACCCGTCGCTCACGGCCAGCGACCTGCGGTTCTGCGCACTGCTCAGGCTCAACCTGCCCACCAAGGACATAGCCCGCTTCACGGCACTGAGCGTGCGCGGCGTAGAGGGCGCACGCTACCGCCTGCGCAAGAAATTCAACTTGCCCGAGGGGCAAAACCTGATTGATTTCCTCATCAATTTTGAGTAAAGGCCTTCGGCCGTCAGCAGCCCAGCAGGTTGCGCAGCACCCACCACAGCAGCACCGTCAGCACGATGGCACACAGCACCCGAGGCGACGACAGAGCCACATAAAACCGCGGCCAGCGGGTGCGCTGCCATTCGGCCACGGCATAGATTCCCAGCAGGGGCAAGCCCACAAGTAAATAGGCGTTCAGTCGCAGCGCCGCCACCACATCGCCATGCAGCAGGGCATGGAAAGCCCGCTGCGACCCGCAGCCGGGGCATTTGAGTCCGGTGAGATTCAGGAACACACAGCGAGGAAAGAAATCGTGCGAGGCCGGATTCCACCGAAAATAGATGGCCACTGCCATAGCGGCAATGACCATGATGAATGTTATTACGATGGCACGCCGCCAGTTCATGAGGCAGCAAGCATCTTAATCAGCGACACGATGGGCGAGAGCACGATGCCGGCGATGATGGTTCCGATGCACCACCAGGCACCCGTCTCGCTGGCACGCTCGGCACCCTCGTAATCGCCGGCCTGGTAGCGCGAGCTCACCTTGCCGGCATAAATGATGGCGACGATGCCCGTGGGAATGCAGCACAGCACAGTGGCCAAAATGGCCCAAACCATGTTGGTGGGAGGGCATTTGGGGCGCTGCTCACCACTCCCGAGCGGCATGGCAGGCATGGCATACCGCGCAGAGGCGTTCTCAGGCGCACAGTAGCCCACAGGCACACCCTGGGCGATGGGCTCGCCCTGCTCCACCCCGGCCTCAAACGGCACCTCCTGCCCCGCTGCCTGGGCAGGCTGGGCGGCCTCAACCGCTTCACCGGCACCGGCAGGCTCGGCCTCAAGTACCGGCTCGGCTTCACGCACCGGTTCGGGAACAGGTTTTGCCTGAAGCACCAATTCTCCGGCCAACTCATCAAGTTCGGTCACGAGCACCCAGTCATCCAGGCCGCTTCGCCACACATAGGCATCGGCCGTGAGCGACATCTGTCGCAACTCTTCCAGGGTCAACGGACCCGCTTGCACTCCATTCTGATTTATCCAGTACTGTTGCATAGTCAACTATTTTGTTTTGGCAAAGTTAATAATTTGCAACCAATTAACCTATTTTTTGCGGATTTTTTATTCGATAAAGGCGTCTTCGATAATAGAGCAACGTCTGCACAGCCCCCCGCGCCACATGGTCGATAACAAAAGCGGCCCACAGGCGGTGATTGCCCAGCGAGGACGGCAGTGCCATATAAATCAGAAAAAACAACGCCGTGCTCACCGCCACGGCCCATAGCATGCCACGACTGTAGGTGAGCCCTATAAACACGCCATCCCACACAAAGGCTGCCATGCCTGCCACAGGCAGCAAGGCGCACCACCAGGCATAGGAACGCGACTCGGCCAGCACGGCCGCATCATCGGTGAGCAAGCGGAAAATGGGCTGCGGAATGGCATAAACCACCGTGAACACGGCTGTGAGAACACCCGCCCACACAAACAACCTGCGCACACACTGCCGCAGGCGCGCTTCGTCGGCTCGCCCCACATATTTGCCCACCAGCGCTTCGCCGGCAAAGGCAATACCGTCGAGGAAATAGGCGTAGAATATATTGAGCTGGCTCATGAGAGCGTTCACAGCCAGTATCAAATCGCCGCTTCGGGCTCCTATCGACACCACAGCCAGGTTCATGACCATCATGAGCAGACTGCGCACAAAAATATCGGCACTCACCCTGAAAAAACGCGACGCTCCGGCCAGCAAGCCATCCGTGCGCCAGCCGGCTGACCGGGCCAGCCACCCATAGCGGACAGCCAGATAGCCCGTCGTGGCCGCCAGGCCCAGCCACTCGGCCACCAGTGTGCCCACCGCAATGCCCATGAAACCCATGCCCAAGCCGTAGACGCACACCACACTGGCTATGATATTCAGCACATTGACCCCGATGGAGATATACATGGCGCCCCGAGAATCCTGCATACCCAGCAGCCATCCCTTCACAGCCATCATCACCAGCGTGGGCAATGCGCCCCATATCACCAGCCTGAAATAAGAGCTTGCCAGGGCGGTCACCTCGCCCGAGGGGCCGATGACCGCGATGGCCAGCCACTCGAGCGGGCGCTGAAGCATCATGAGCGCCAGGGCGATGAGCACCGCCAGCAAGCCGGCCTGCAACAAAATGCGAGCCGAGCCCGCCTCATCGCGGGCACCGAAGCACTGCGCCGTGAGTCCCGACGTACTCATCCGCAAAAATCCGAAATTCCAGTACACCAGGTTGAACATCATCGTGCCCACGGCCACACCGCCGATAAAAGACGGCGCACCCAGGTGCCCGGCTATTGCCGTGTCGACCAGTCCCAGCAACGGCACGGTGACATTGGCCACAATAGCCGGCAGGGCGATATGGAAAATCTCGCGGTTCATAGTGCCCATCGTGAACAAATTCTCCACAAAGTTAACAAAAAAGCACACATCATCGCCCACAGCGGGCTTTTTGTCGAAAATTTATAGTTTTTTATAATTCCATTATTTTCGTGTTAGCCCATTTTTTTGTAATTTTGTATGTTTTTGGGCGAGAGCCCCAATTTTGTACCTTTTTAAACAAATTATGGCTGAAGATTTCAACGTAGAAGAGCAAGAAAATCAAGAGTATTCCGCGCATAACATTCAAGTTCTCGAAGGACTTGAGGCCGTACGCAAACGTCCATCCATGTATATCGGCGACACACACATCAAGGGTCTGCACCACTTGGTGAGCGAGGTCGTGGACAATTCTATCGACGAAGCGCTGGCCGGCTATTGCGACACGATAAACGTCACCATCGGCGAGGACAACTCCATCACCGTGAGCGACAACGGACGCGGCATCCCCGTCGACGAGCATGAAAAACTGCACAAGAGCGCACTCGAAGTGGTCATGACCGTGCTTCATGCCGGCGGCAAATTCGACAAGGGGTCGTACAAAGTGTCGGGCGGCCTGCACGGCGTGGGCGTGAGCTGTGTGAACGCGTTGAGCGACTACCTGCGCGCCGAGGTGCGCCGCGAGGGCAAGGTCTACATGCAAGAGTACGCCTTCGGCAAGCCCACCACCGAGGTCAAGGTGATTGGCACATGCAGCGACGACGAGCACGGAACCACCATCGTGTTCCATCCCGACGGCACGATTTTCCAAACCACCATCTATGACTACGCCATCCTGGCCAACCGCCTGCGCGACCTGGCTTACCTCAACGCCGGCGTCACACTCACCATCGTCGACCTGCGCGACAAGAACGAAGAGGGCACCCCCCGCACCGAGACATTCTACTCGCGCACGGGGCTCGACGAGTTTGTGCGCTACATCGATGCCAGCAAGGAGCCGCTGATTCGCGACGTCATCCACATCACTGCCAACAAGGGCGGCATCCCCGTGGAGGTGGCCATGACCTACAACACATCCTTCAACGAGAATATCTATTCTTTCGTCAACAACATCAACACCATCGAGGGCGGTACCCACCTCACCGGCTTCCGCCGCGGCTTGGGCTCCACGCTCAAGAAATATGCCGAAGACAGCAAAATGCTGGAAAAGGTGAAGGTGGAAATCAAGCCCGAGGACTTCCGCGAAGGCCTCACCGCCGTTATTTCGGTCAAGGTGCTTGAGCCGCAATTCGAGGGTCAGACCAAGACCAAGCTGGGTAACACCGAGGTCATCGGCGCCGTGGAGACCAGCCTGCGCGAGGCACTCACCAACTACCTTGAGGAGCACCCCGCCCAAGCCAAGGCCATCGTGGAAAAGGTGATACTCGCCGCCACAGCGCGCCATGCCGCACAAAGCGCACGCATGAAGGTGCAGCGCAAGTCGCCGCTGGCCGGTGGCGGACTGCCCGGCAAGCTGGCCGACTGCTCGTCGAAAGACCCGGCACTGAGCGAGCTGTTCCTCGTCGAGGGCGACTCGGCAGGCGGCTCGGCCAAGCAAGGCCGCGACAGGCAGTTTCAGGCCATTCTGCCGCTGCGAGGCAAAATCCTCAACGTGGAGAAAGCCATGGACCACAAGGTGTTCGAGAGCGACTCGGTGGTGACCATCTTCCGCGCTTTGGGTGTGACCATCGGAACCGAAGAAGACCCCAAAGAGGCCAACTTGAGCCGTCTGCGCTACCACCGCATCATCATCATGACCGATGCCGATGTGGACGGCGCGCACATCGCCACCCTGCTCATGACATTCTTCTTCCGCCGCATGAGGCCCATCATCGAGAACGGATACCTCTACATCGCCACCCCGCCGCTTTACCGCGCCACCAAGGGGAACAACTCGGAGTACTGCTGGAACGACGTGCAGCTGCGCCAATTCATCGACCGTTATGCCGACGGCAATGAGGACCAGGTGAAGGTGCAACGCTACAAAGGTCTTGGCGAGATGAACGCCGAGCAACTGTGGGAAACCACCATGGACCCCGAGAACCGCATGCTCAAGCGTGTCAACATCAAGGATGCCGCCGAAGCCGACCGCATTTTCTCCATGCTCATGGGCGAGGACGTGGAGCCGCGACGACGTTTCATCGAGGAAAACGCCACCTACGCCAACATCGACTCCTGACCCCGGCAGGCGGCAAAGCACCCGAAGCACACCACCCGCTATACTGCCCCGGACGGCTCACCTGCCATTCGGGGCATGACATTAAATAAAAAACATCACATCATTCACTTTTTGCGCAGCCATGACCGCAGCCCGAGTCCTACCTGTCCTTCTTGCCTGTGTGGCCATCATGAGCGTGGTGGCTTTTGCTGCTTTCGGCATCGACAAATGGAAAGCCCAGCATCACCGCCGCCGCATCAGCGAGCGCACACTGCTGTGGCTCACTGCGCTGGGCGGCAGCCCGGGGGCCTGGACAGGCATGCTCATCTGGCGCCACAAGACCCTTCACCGCAAGTTCCGCTACGGCGTGCCGGCCATCTTCGTTGCCCAAATGGCCGCAGTGGGCTACCTGCTCTTTTATGGCCACCACCTTTTTTAATATGCCACTCAACTACAACTACACCACCAGTCGGCTCACCGCACACATCGATGCCGCCACGTTCATTTCGCACTATCGCCGCCCCGAAGAGTTTCTGGGCTACTGCCGCCAGTGCCACAACTACGGACGGCGTTACGGTTGCCCACCTTTCGACTACGACCCGCTCACCATTCTGGAGCGATATTCGCAAGCACTCATCGTGGGGGCCAAGATTGTCCCGGCCGATGCCCACCTGCCCATCGGTGAGGTGCACACGCTACTGCGACCGATCATGACCGACATGAACAAGCGGCTGCTCGAACAAGAGCGACAACTGGGCGGACTGGCATTTGGCTTCACAGGCATGTGCCCCTACTGCGGCGACGAGCCTTGTGCGCGCATCAGTGGCCAGCCTTGCCGTCATCCCGACTGGGTGAGGCCGTCGCTCGAGGCCTACGGGTTCGACATTGCCCTGACAGCACACAACCTGCTGGGAATCGACCTCAAATGGAGCCAACGCGGCCTTGTTCCTGAATATCTGACCCTGGTGGGCGGCATTTTTTACAACACCAATTCACAATAACCAACTCACACACCCCACCCGATGAAGATACAATACGTCAGCGATTTGCACCTGGAGTTTCAAGCCAACTCCCACCATCTGCGTCAGCATCCTCTCCTCGTGGCGGGCGATGTGCTGGTGATGGCCGGCGACATCCATGTGCTGGGAACCTCCGAGGCCACCCGGCACGATTTTTTCAGCTGGTGCGCCGACCATTACGAACAAACGCTCATCGTGCCCGGAAATCACGAGTTTTACGGCGGCCTGCCCATCGATGAATGTATCGACGACTGGGAATTACCGCTGCGCTCCAACGTGCGTTACCTCAACAACAGGAGTGTGCGCACGGGCGATGTGGAATTATTCTTCTCCACTTTGTGGAGCCGCATCAATCCTGTCGACGAAGCTCTGGCCGAACGTCACATGGCCGACTTCAGGCGGTCGGTGTTCGAAGGCAGGCAGCTCCATGCCGGCGACTACGCCTTGCTGCACGAGCACTGCATGACCTGGCTCACCGCGGCTTTGCAGAACAGCGATGCACCCCATCGGGTGGTAGTGACCCATCACTGCCCGGTGCAGGCCGAAGACCCACGCTATCAGAGCAACGGCCTCACCGGCGCCTTCATCGTGCCGCTGGAACGCTTCATCGCATCACAGCACATCGACGCGTGGATTTTCGGGCACACCCATTACAATGGCGCACGCGGCATGCTGGTGGGCGACACCTGCATGTGTGTGAACCAACTGGGCTATGTGGAACAAGGCATCGAGAACGGCTACCGTCCCGATGCCATGATTGAAATCCTCTAAAGCGAATACAATTATTGCAGCTTTCCCAGCGCCTCGGCGATGCGGCGGGCGGCCTCAACGAGATTTTCGTCGCTGGTGGCATAGCTGAGCCGCAGATAGCCCGGACAACTGAATGCGCTGCCGGCCACCGTGGCCACATGACCCTCGGTGAGCAAGTAAAGCGCCAGATCGGTGTCGGTTTCCATCAGTTTGTCGCCTGCGCGCTTGCCAAGGAAAGCGGTCACCCTCGGAAACACATAGAACGCGCCCTGCGGAACATTCAGTTGCATTCCCGGAATCTCTTTGAGCAAGCCCACAATCAGGTCACGGCGCCGCTCGAAAGCCTGCCGCATAAGCTCCACGCACTCTTGTGGCCCGCGATAGGCGGCCTCGGCGGCCTTCTGTGCAATCGACGACACACCGCTGGTGTACTGTCCCTGCAGCTTGGTAACGGCCTTGGCAAGCCACAACGGCGCGGCAATGTAGCCGATGCGCCATCCGGTCATGGCGTAGGCCTTCGACACACCGTTGACAATCACCACACGGTCGCGCACCGATTCGAATTGCGCGATGGACTCATGCCGGCCCACATAGTTGATGTGCTCATAAATCTCGTCGGCCACAATCATCACTTGCGGATGGCGTGCGAGCACCTGAGCCAGTCCGCTCAGCTCGTCGCGGCTGTAGACCGCCCCCGACGGGTTCGACGGCGAGCAGATAATCACCAGGCGCGTGCGCGGCGTGATGGCAGCCTCGAGTTGAGCGGGTGTCACCTTGAAGTCCTGCTCGATGGTGGCGGGCACCAGCACACTCTTGCCGCCTGCCAGGTTCACCATCTGCACATAGCTCACCCATGCCGGAGTGGGAATCACCACCTCGTCGCCAGGATTGACCAGCGCCATCACAGCATTGCACAGTTCATGCTTGGCGCCATTGCCCACCACTATCTGGTCGGGGGTGAAGGTGAGCCCGTTCTCGCGCTGTAATTTGTCAACAATCGCCTCACGCAGCGATGCATAGCCGGGCACGGCCGTGTAGAACGAGAAATTGTCGTCCACGGCCTGCTTCGCAGCCTGCTTGATGTGGTCGGGGGTGTAAAAATCGGGTTCTCCCACCGAAAGGTTGATTACGTCGATGCCCTGCGCACGCAGTTCGGCACTCTTTTGCGACATGGCCAACGTGGCGCTGGGCGCCAGAGCCTGGATGCGGTCTGATATTTGATTCATGGTTTATGGTTAATGTTTACGGTTACAAAATTAACCTTTATGGCCCGAACCTGCAAGTTTTCACCAAGAAAACCCGCTTGTAGTGGTAAAACACACCGCTAGCCGGCAACGCCGCTGGGCGGAACTCAAATTAACCGGGTTCTGTGCTCGCTTATTCGAACGTTGGCTTACGCCCAAGTTACTCACGCTCGGAAAAGTTCAAACAAGTTTGTATAATATTGGCAGCGGCTCAACAATACTCAAACAAGCTTGTCATTGTATTCACCTTGCACAATATTTGACTTTTCGCTCGCTTATTCGAACGTTGGCTTACGCCCAAGTTACTCACGCTCGGAAAAGTTCAAACAAGTTTGACTTTTCGCTCGCTTATTCGTAACTTTGCACCGTCAAAATGAATTTGGTCCGAACCAAACATCTTGTTGTTGCGGCTCTCATGGCTCTGCTCATGTGGTCGTGTGCCGCTATCGGCTCGCCCGAGGGCGGCCCGGTGGACTATACCCCACCCCGTGTTGTCAAGACCTCGCCCCAGCAGGGCGCCCTGCGTGTCAAGGGCAACAAAGTGGAAATCACCTTCGACGAGTACATCGCCCTGAAAGACCAGCAGAAAAAAGTGGTTATCTCGCCCGTTCAGCGTGAGATGCCCATGGTGCGGGGACAAGGGAAAAAGGTGACTGTGGAATTTCGCGACACGCTGATTCCCAACACCACCTATTGCATCGACTTCTCCGACGCCATCGAGGATTTCAACGAAGGCAATCCGCTGGAAGGCTACACTTTCGCCTTCGCCACCGGCGACACCATCGACTCGCTGGCCGTGAGCGGCATCGCGCTGCGTGCACGCGACCTGGAGCCCATGCAGCACATCATCGTGGGCCTTCACAGCAATCTCAACGATTCGGCTCTCACCAAGCTGCCCTTTGACCGTATCAGCCGCACCAATGACAAGGGACAATTCACCCTGCGCAACCTCAAGCCCGGGCGTTACCACATCTTCGCGCTGAACGATGTCGACGGCGATTACCGCATGGCGCGCACCGAGGACTTTGCCTTCCTCGACGAGGTGATTGTGCCCAGCACCAGCCAGTTTACCTCGCAGGACACCATTTTCACCTTCGACCACAAGGTGGACTCGGTGTACACCGCCACACACACCGATTTCCTTCCCAACGACCTGCTGCTGAGCGTATTCAACGAGAACCACCGGCCGCAGTACTTAAAAACCACCAGCCGCCTTGCCGACAACAAACTGCACGTGTTGCTGGCCGCGCCCTCCGACACCCTGCCCGCGCTCCACATTATCAAGCCGGCACAGCACGAGCCGCAGTGGCACTGCCTGGAACGCCGCGCAGCCGGCGACTCGCTGGTGTACTGGCTCACCGACTCCACCCTTATCAAGGCCGACAGCATCGTGGTGGCCATGACTTACCTGCGCACCGACACTGCCGACCGCCTGACGGAGAAAACCGACACGCTGACCTTTGCGCTGCGCAAGACCGGAGCACAAATCAAGCAGGAGGCCAAGGAGCGCAAAGAACGGGAGCAGCTGGAGAAACGCATGCAGCAGTTGCGCGACAAGCGCGACAAAGCACTGGCCGCGGGGCACGACCTCGAGGAGGACGAGCTCGAGGAGCTGCGGGAAGGCAGCAAGTCCACCGTCCGCCACCTCACCGTGAGCATGGCCAAAACCGATAATCTGGACATAGGCGACTCGGTGAGCATCACCATCGACGAGCCACTGGCGCGCATCGACCACAGTGGCATCCACCTGGAGATGAAGCACGACACGCTGTGGCACGACATCGGCGAGTTGCCGCATTTCGTCAGGGCCGACGATTTCAACCCCCTGCGCTACAACCTGCCGCTGCACCTCATTCCCGACTCCACCTACCGCCTGACCATCGACACGCTGGCCCTGACATCGGTCTACGGCACAGCCAACAAGCCGTTCACCAAAGAGTTCAAAGTGAGAGGGCCCGAAGAATATGCCAACCTGTTTTTCACCGTCAATGTGGAGGACAACGCCTTTGCCGAGCTGCTCGACGGCACCGAGCGGGTGGTGCAGCACGTTCCGGTGACCGGCGGCGGCTTCGACATGATGAATGTGCTGCCCGGCACCTACTATGTGCGTCTGGTCAAGGACCGCAACGGTAACGACCGGTGGGACACCGGCAACTATGCCGAGCACCTGCAACCCGAAGAGGTGTATTATTACCCCAAGCGCCTGAACTTGCGCCGCAACTGGGATGTGGACGAATCATGGGACATCTTTGCCACCGCCATCGACCTGCAGAAGCCCCACGCCATCAAGAAAAACCGCCCCGAGGCCAGCCGCAACAAGCTCAAGCGCCAGGACGACAAGAAAAACAGCGACGAGGACGAAGAGGAGGACGAGTTCAACAACACCGGATACGGCAACAACGCATATAGTAGCGACAAATACCGCGACTATCACAACAATCGTCTCAACAGGCGATAAACCCAATGAATCAACGTAATAAAATTTTAGAGATTGAAATCATGCAAGAATTCTTGAACAAGATCAGCCAATGGATTATCGACGCAAGCGACGTCATCTGCGGTTATCCCGAATTTGTGCTGCTCGTGGGCGGCGGATTGTTTCTGTTTTTCTATTCAGGAGCCGTGTCGCTGCGACGGCTGCCATGGTCCATTCGTGCGTTACGCCATAAGCAAGCAACCGAAAGCGGCAAGCAATCGGGGCAAATCAGTTCCATCCAGGCCCTGCTCAGCGCCATCGCGTCGACCGTGGGCATGGGCAACATCGCCGGCGTGGCCATCGCGCTGACCATCGGCGGCCCGGGCGTGATTTTCTGGATGTGGGTAAGCGCCATCGTGGGCATGTCGACCAAATTTTTCGAGGCCGCGTTGTCCATCATGTACAAGGGGCGCGACTCGAACGGAGAAGTGCAAGGCGGCCCCATGTACATGATCATGGAAGGACTGGGGCGCAAGTGGCGCCCGCTGGCCGTGGCATTCTCCATCTTCGGCCTCATCGGCACTTTGTGCTTCATGCAGGCCAACCAGCTGGTGGAGTCCTTCACCACCGTGCTGCAACTGCCCGACACGGTGACCGTGCGCACCGTCATGGGAGTGAGCATCGCTGCGCTGGTGAGCGTGGTGGTGCTGGGCGGCATCACGCGCATTGCCAAGTGGGCGTCGCGCATCGTACCCGTGATGGTGGCCATCTACTTCGTACTGGTGGTGGTCATCATGGTGATGAACTATGATTTGCTGCCCGGTGTGTTCTCTTCCATTTTTGAGGGAGCCTTCTCGATGGAGGCAGGATTCGGAGCCTTTGCGTTCGTGGCGCTCACCGGCGCCCGGCGTGCGGCATTTGTCAACGAGGCGGGCATCGGTACGGCCTCGATGATGCATGGCGCGTCGAAGAACAACGACCCCATCCGCGAGGGCCTTATCGCCATGATTGCCCCGGCCATCGATTCGGGTTTCATCTGTACCCTCACCTCCATTCCCATCATCATGGCCGGCAACTATGCCGGACTGACCAACGTCAAGGGGCTCTACGTGGCACTCGGTGCCTACGACCAGCTGCTGCCCGGCATCGGGCAGTACCTGCTGCTGATCATCGTGTTCTGTTTTGCCTTCTCCACCATGTTCTCCTACAGCTACTACGGCCAGAAGTGTACCAATTTCCTGTTCGGAGCAGGCAAAGAGCGCTATTACAGCTATTATTATCTGATTATGCTTGTGGTGGGAGCCGTGATTCCGCTGCACACGCTGGTGGGCATCATGGACATCGTGTTTGCCCTGATGGCATGCTGCACCATGTTCACCATCTTGCGGCTGGCACCGCAAGTGAAGGCACGGATGAAGACCTACTTCAACTGAGCGCGCCCCAACACTGCGTGCGCTCGGCTCATCAATACATCTGATAGGTGGTAGTGAGCACCTGAAACTCGGTGCGGCGGTTGATTTGGTCGGCCGCCGCCTTGTCTTCATCGCTCAGCGTGGCGATGAACGCCTCGTCGAGCAAGGTTCCCTCGGCAAACTGTGGATACTGCTTGTTGATGCGCTTGGTCACCGTTTTGGGCCGGGTTTTTCCATAGCCGTGGGGCTCCAGCCTGTCGCGTGATATGCCGTGGGCCACCAGATAGTCCACCACGCTCTTGGCCCTGCGCTGCGACAGTCCCTCGTTGTATTTCTCCGAGCCCACGCGGTCGGTGTGCGCCGCCATTTCGATGGCGATGTTCGGGTTGTCCTTCATCACCTGCACCATCTCGTCGAGCGCTTCCTTCGACTCGGGGCGCAACGTAGCCTTGTCGTAGTCGTAGAAAATGTTCTCGATCACCTGCGGCTTGGTGATGGCGGCCAGCACGAAGTCAACGGCATATTCGGCATCGGCCTCTTCGGGGTCGCTCTGGAACTGTTGCTTGCCGTTGAGGTAGCCCGGCGCTCCGGCCATCATCACATACCTCACCCCGCGCTGCAAGTCGAAGCGGAAGGAGCCGTCGGGCTTGCCGGCAGCCTTCTGGTTGCTGCCGTCGTCGCCCACGATGCGAATCACAGCGTTAGGCACCGGCTCGTCGTCCTTGTCGAGCACGAGTCCGCTAATCCAAATCTTGAGGTCGGGCTTTTCGAACGAGAAGATGTGGTCGTAGCCGCGAGCATCGCCGCGGTTGCTCGAGAAGTAGCCGCTCTCGCCCTCGCCATAGGTGATACCGAAATCGTCGTCGGGTGAATTCATGGGCGAGCCCATGTTCTCGATGAACCATTTTCCCGAAGGTTGCAACGTGGCCTTGAACAAGTCCAGGCCACCCATGCCGGGGTGTCCGTCACTGGCGAAATAGAGAATGCTGTCGGTGCGCAAGTAGGGGAAGCGATCGTTGCCGGGTGTGTTGATTTGGTCGCCCAGGTTCTCCAGGGTGCCACGCTTGTCCTTGATGTTGATGCGCCACAAGTCCTTGCCACCCAGGCCGCCGGGCATGTCGCTGGCAAAGTACAGATAGGTGCCGTCGGGACTGATGGCCGGGTCGCCATAGGCACTGAGCGTGTCGGCCGTGATTTCAAAGCGCTGCGGCGCGCTCCAGGTGGCCTCGCTGCGGGTGCTGGTGTAGATTTCGACCGTGCTGGGCGCGTTCTTGCGCACGGCCTTGGCCAGATACATCGTCGTCCCGTCGGGGCTGAAGGCGGTCACGCCCTCGTCCTGGTCGGTGTTCAGCTCACCCTCCACCGCCTCGGGCCGGCTCCACTTGCCCTTGTCGTCTTTCTTGGAGAAAAAGACGTCGCTTTTCTTAGTGCCTGTGATTTCGCTTTTGTTGTCGCCGATGGCTTTCTCGGTCGATGATGTGAAATAAAGTTGGTCGAACTCCGTCCCCAGGAACATCGGGCAGAAGTCGGCACGGCGCGAATTGAAGAGCTTGGCGCTCTTGACGATGTAGCGCGAGCCTTCCTTCTTCCACTTGGGAGCCTGCTGGCATCCGCTGATGCCGTTGAGCGCCTGCCAGTGGCCGGGCTTGATTTCGAGGTAGCGGTTATAGTTGTCGATGGCTTCCTTGTAGTGTCCCAGCCGTTGCTGCGCCTCGGCCAGATAGAGGAAAGCCGACGAGTCCTCATACTCATAGCGCAGGGCGTTCTGGAAAGCCGCCGCCGCGCGCGACCCCTGATTCAAGGCCTTGTGGCACAATCCCATCTTGAAAGCCACCTCGCCGCGCAGCCACCGGTCGTCGCGATGCTTGTATTTGTTGTACAATTTGCGGTAGATGCCGGCCGCGTCGTTGTATTCGCCTCGCTCGAGCGCTTCGTCGGCGTCTTTCATCTTGGCGGTTTTGCAGGCCGTGGTCCCGGCCGCCATGGCAGCCAGAATGGCCATTATGAGGATGTGATGGATAGTTCGTCGCATATTACTACTGTGGACCACATATTGGTTCTAAACAATAAAACGCACCCACCCTGCATTTTATTTTATCGCACCGCCAACATTTCGAGCCCGCTGCCTCCATTTTGCAAAATAAATGGCCCATCGGTTGGTCGGTTTGATTGAATTTCATTAACTTTGTGAACTGAAATGGAAGACAATTTTGACATACGCAACGAGCGGCTGCGCACCGACCAGGACTTCGAGAAGGCGCTGCGCCCCGAGCGGTTCGGCGACTTCTCCGGACAAGAGAAAATCATCGAGAACCTCAAGGTGTTTGTCGCCGCGGCGCGCTTGCGCGGTGAGGCGCTCGACCACATCTTGTTTCACGGCCCTCCCGGCCTTGGGAAAACCACGCTGAGCAATATCATTGCCAACGAGCTGGGTGTGGGCTTCAAGGTCACCAGCGGACCCGTTCTCGACAAGCCGGGCGACCTGGCCGGCCTGCTCACATCGCTCGATGAGAATGATGTGCTGTTCATCGATGAGATTCACCGGCTCAGCCCCATCGTGGAGGAATACCTCTACAGCGCCATGGAGGATTACCGCATCGACATCATGATCGACAAGGGCCCCGGAGCGCGGTCGGTGCAACTCACGCTGGCACCCTTCACCCTGATTGGCGCCACCACGCGCAGTGGCTTGCTCACATCGCCGCTGCGGGCACGGTTCGGCATCAACTGCCACCTGGAGTACTACAGCCACGAGGTGCTCGAGGGCATCGTCAAGCGAAGCGCCCGCCTGCTGCAGGTGCCCATCACCGACGATGCCGCGCGGGAAATAGCACTGCGCAGCCGCGGCACACCACGCATCGCCAACTCGCTGCTGCGGCGCGTGCGCGATTTCGCCCAGGTGAAAGGCAGCGGAAAAATCGACACCGCCATTGCCCGATATGCCCTCGAAGCACTCAACATCGACAAATACGGACTCGATGAAATCGACAACAAGATTCTGCTCACCATCATCGACAAGTTTGGCGGCGGCCCGGTGGGCATCAGCACCATTGCCACCGCGCTGAGCGAGGATGCCGGCACCGTCGAAGAAGTCTATGAGCCCTATCTCATCAAGGAAGGCTTCATCAAGCGCACCCCGCGAGGCCGCGAGGTGACCCAGCTGGCCTACGACCACCTGCGCCGTGAGCGCCCCGGTGCTCCCGGCACGTTGTTTCCCTGACGCTAACATTATTCATCACCCCCCTATATTCATCACCCTGTGCCCAGTCTCAAATCCCTTGCCAAAGACTCCGTAATCTACGGCCTGAGCAGCATCGCCGGCCGGTTTATCAACTATCTGCTCGTCCCCATCCAGACGGCAAAATTTGCCGCATCGGGCGGGGAATACGGTGTCGTGACCAACATCTATGCCTACACCGCACTGCTGCTGGTGCTGCTCACCTTCGGAATGGAAACCACCTTCTTCCGCTTCATGGGCCGCGACGACGCCGACAGCCGGCGCACCTACTCCACGTCGATGATAATGGTGGGGACTGTGGCTACAATCTTCGCCGCGCTGGTGCTGGTGCTGCTGGAGCCCATCGCCGGCGCCATGCACTATGCCGACCACCCGTCGTTTGTAGGCGTGATGGCCGTGTGCGTGGCACTCGACGCCTTCCAGTGCATTCCGTTTGCCTATCTGCGATTCACCAAGCGCCCCATCAAGTTTGTGGCCATCAGGCTGTTCAACATCGGCCTGAACATCGTGCTCAACCTGCTCTATCTGGTGGTGCTGCCGTATTTCAAGGTAAATCTGCTGGGCATCTACGACGAGCAGTTCACCCTCGATGTGGGCTACGTGTTCTACATCAACCTGCTGTGCACCGTGGTCACGACCCTGCTGCTGTGGCGCGAAATCACGGCCGTGCCGTGGCGCTTCGACCGCACGCTGTGCCGCCGCATGCTGCACTACGCGTGGCCGCTGCTGCTGCTGGGCATCGCCGGCATCCTGAACCAGGCTTTCGACAAGATGTTCTTCCTCAACATCTACGATGGGGCCGACGCCCGGCAGCAACTGGGCATCTACGGGGCGGCCGTGAAGATAGCCATGATTATGGCCATGATCACTCAAGCCTTCCGCTATGCCTACGAGCCCTTTGTCTTCGGCAACAGCACCAGCAAGGACAACCCCGAGGTGCTGGCCAAAGCCATGAAATACTTCATCGTCTTCACCCTCATTGCTTTCCTGGCCGTGATGGCGTGGATCGATGTACTCAAGCGCATCATCGCCCCCGACTACTGGGAAGGCCTGAAAGTGGTGCCCATCGTCATGGCGGCTGAAATCATGATGGGTGTCTACTTCAACTTGTCGTTCTGGTACAAACTGATTGACAAGACCATCTGGGGGGCATGGTTCTCGGGCATCGGATGCCTGGTGCTCATTGTCATCAACGTGGTGTTTGTGCCCCGATACGGCTACATGGCCTGCGCATGGGCCGGAGTGGCGGGCTACGGCACGGCCATGGTGCTGAGCTACCTGGTGGGGCAGCGCTACAACCCCATCGCCTACCCCCTGCGCGAAATCGGCCTCTACACCCTGCTGGCCGCCGTGCTCACCGCGCTGATAATGCTGGTGCCCGGCCAGAACGTGTGGGTGTCGACCACCGTGCGCACGCTGATTTTGCTGCTCATGCTGGGAGTTGTGCTCAAGCACGAAGGACTCCTGCAGGCCATCCGCGCCCGGCTGCGCCGATAACCTGCCCTCGATGGCGACACACCACAAAAATGGTGGGGCAACCCACTTTTTTAGCACGACGTGGACTAATTCCCAAAAATTCTGTGTAAATTTGTCGACGAAAAAAGGTGACTTGATGCGCACACTCCTATATACGATATTCTTCCTGGCCATGGCCCTCGGCTCACTGCCGGCAGCGGCGCAGGACAAGCAAATCGACCTCGACAACGACCGCGACCCCAGTCTGGTGTACGACGGTATCGACGTGTCGAGTTACCAGAAGGATATCGATTGGCGCGCCACCGCACGCGACAAGAAAATCAAGTTTGTCTACGTCAAGGCCACCGAAGGCGCCACCTACACCTCGCGCCACTACACCTATAACATGGAGAACGCCCGCAAGCACGGCATCAAGGTGGGCAGCTACCACTTCCTGCGCACGGGCTCACGAATCAAGGACCAGTTCGAAAATTTCAAGCGCTCGGCCAAGAAATCCGACCAGGACCTCATTCCGCTCATCGATGTGGAGACGCGGCAAGGCTGGACGGCACAGCAGCTGCGCGACAGCGTCAAGATGTTTGCCGACTTGGTGGAGGAATACTACGGTTGCCGCCCGATGATTTACACCAGCAGCTCGTTTTTCAACAACTTGCTGGGAGCCGCCTTTGCCGACTATCCGCTCTTCATTGCCCGCTACGCCACCAGCGAGCCACAGCTGAGCTGCGGCGCCAAGTGGACGCTGTGGCAATTTTCCGAGAAAGGACGCATCTCGGGCATCGACCACCCCGTGGACTTGTGCCGGTTCAACAAAGGCTGCTCTCTCTCCGACATCCTTATCAAGGACAACAAGCTGAAGGGCAGCAAGCGCAAAGCCAGCGACGAGGTCGACAAGAAGGAACGCCCCGGCAAAGTCGACACGCCCGAACCGGCCATGTCGAAAAAGCAAGAGCAAGAGGCAAAAGCCAAAAAAGAGAAAGAACGCAAAGCCCAGGAACGCGCCAAAAAATTAGCCGACGAGGACGCCAAGGCCAAGGCCGAGAAAGAACGCAAGGCCAAAGAGAAGGCAGCCAAGGAGAAAGCGGCCAAGGAAAAGGCGGCGAAGGAAAAAGCCGAGAAAGAAAAGGCGGCTAAGGAGAAGGCTGCCAAGGAAAAAGCAGCCAAAGAGAAGGCTGCCAAGGAGAAGGCGGCTAAAGAAAAGGCTGCCAAGGAGAAGGCTGCCAAGGAGAAGGCCGAGAAGGAAAAGGCGGAAGCCGCTAAAAAACAGATGGCAAAAACTGCCACCAAGTCACGCAGCCAGCAACGTCAAGAGCAGGTGAGGCAGCAAAAACAACAACTCGCCGCCAGCCAGCACAACGACAGCATCCGCAAGGCCCAGCAGAAAGGAAAGAAAACCAACAAGAGCTCGGCCGACAATGATTAAACATGCCTCATACAGCCTGCTTTGCCTGGTGGTCGCGGCAACACTGCTGATGGCCGGCTCGAGTTGCCAGAACTCAGCCAATCGAGGGCAGGCGGCACGCAACATTCCCTCGCGCAACCCCGCGGCACGCTACCACGGCATCGACATCTCGAGCCACCAGGGAAATATCGACTGGAAAAAGCTCACGGCCGACAAGGACTTGCTCTTTGTCTACATCAAGGCATCGGAAGGTGCCACCTACTCATCACAGCACTATGGTTTCAACCTCACCATGGCTCACCACTACGGCCTGCTCGTGGGCAGCTACCATTACCTCACCACCACCTCGCCCATCGACCGGCAGATGGCCAACTTTGCCGCACACGCTCCCAAGGGCAGCCAGGACCTCATCCCCATGCTCGACGTGGAAACCCGCGGCTCATGGACACGCAGCCAGCTCATCGACAGCGTGAGCAAGATGGCCGGCCTCATCGAGCGCCACTATGGTGTCAAGCCCATGATTTACTCCACCATGGGCTTTTACAACAAAAATCTGGCTCCACATTTCAATAAATACCACCTTTACATCGGCCGCTACTCCACCCAGGAGCCCACCATCAACTGGGAAGGCAGCTACACCATCTGGCAATTCACCGAAAACGGCATCCTGCCCGGCATCGAAGCCTATGTGGACCTGTGCCGCATGAGCGACAATGCCTGGCTCGACGACATCGTGATGCCCCCTCTCTCCACGCTATAAATAAAATGCCTAAAATAGGGGCTCCTCCCCTAAGTTAGGGGAGGTGGCGCGAAGCGACGGAGAAGTGTGTGACACCCGCATGGGTGCAGCGACGCCGCGCGGCACACGCCCCCGGCCCTCCGGGCCACCCAGTTCCTCCCCTAAGTTAGGGGAGGTGCCCGTCAGGGCGGAGGAGTGTGTCAGCCCCGCATGGGTGCAGCGACGCCGCGCGGCACACGCCCCCGGCCCTCCGGGCCACCCCCTCTACCTTAGAGGGGGATCAAACAAGTTTGTCATTGCATTCGCCTTGCACAATATTTGGCTTTTCACTCGCTTATTCGTAACTTTGCACCCAAAATAGAAAACATAAACACAATCACTCGATGAATTTCGTACAAGAATTGACATGGCGCGGCATGATTAACAACATCATGCCCGGAACCGAAGAACAACTCAACAAGGAAATGACCTCGGCCTATGTGGGCATCGACCCCACGGCCGACTCGCTGCACATCGGACACCTGGTGGGCATCATGATGCTCAAGCACTTCCAGCGCGCGGGGCATCGCCCCATCGCCTTGATTGGCGGCGCCACAGGCATGATTGGCGACCCGTCGATGAAAAGCCAGGAGCGCAAGCTCATCGACGAGGCCACCCTGCGGCACAACCAGGAGTGCATCCGCCAGCAACTGGCCCATTTCCTCGATTTCGACAGCGACGCGCCCAACCACGCGCTGCTGGTCAACAACTACGACTGGATGAAGGATTTCACTTTCCTGCAGTTCATCCGTGACGTGGGCAAGCACATCACCGTGAACTATATGATGGCCAAGGACTCGGTGAAGAAGCGCCTGGCTGCCAATGCCGACCACGGCATGTCGTTCACCGAGTTCTCCTACCAGCTGCTGCAAGGCTACGACTTCCTGCACCTCTATGAGAAAGAGAACTGCAAGCTGCAGATGGGCGGCAGCGACCAGTGGGGAAACATCACCACCGGCACCGAGCTCATCCGCCGCATGAACGGCGGCGAAGCATTCGCCATCACCTGCCCGCTCATTACCAAGGCCGACGGCGGCAAGTTTGGCAAGACCGAAAGCGGCAATGTGTGGCTCGACCCCAAGCGCACCTCGCCCTACAAGTTCTACCAGTTCTGGCTCAATGTGAGCGATGCCGACGCAGCCAAGTATATCCGCATCTTCACCGACCTGAGTCGCGAGGAAATCGAGGCACTGGAGGCCGAGCAAGCGGCCGACCCGGGACTGCGCCCCCTGCAAAAGCGCCTGGCACGCGAAATCACCACCATGGTTCACTCGGCAGCCGACTACGAGCAGGCTGTGGAGGCATCACAAATCCTTTTCTCGAACAAAGCCGCCGACACGCTCCACAGCATCGACGAGGACACGCTGCTGTCGGTATTCGAGGGAGTGCCCACCTTCGAGGTGAGCCGCGAAGCCATCGAGGCCGGCAAGCCGCTCATTGCCCTGCTCACCGAGGATGCCGCCGTCTTCCCCAGCAAGGGCGAGATGCGCAAGCTCACCCAGGGTGGCGGCGTGAGCATTAACAAAGAGAAACTCGCCGACCCCAACACCCCGGCCAGCCCCGAGATGCTGCTCAACGGCAAGTACATCCTGGCTCAGCGCGGCAAAAAGAACTATTACTTGCTCATCGTCAAGTAAACCCGCGCCGCAGGTACATCTTACACGGAATTACCCTCCCAATTATTAACGAAAGTTAAAAATTGGGAGTATTTTTCTTATTATCAGAAATTTTTAATTTGGACGGCGAAGTGGGTATTGCCGATATCACCATGCTGGTCAACATGCTGCTCACTGACGATTGACCCTGCCGCACACATCAGCTCAGGACTCGCTAAAAATCGCCAATTTACAAAAAATCGCACCGCAACTCTTGCAGGGTGCGATTTTTTTTCCTAATTTTGCACCGCAATTGTGACGATGAGTCGCAATCTTGCCGGATTGTCCTATAGTGTAATGGTAACACAACGGTTTTTGGTGCCGCATTTCCTGGTTCGAGTCCGGGTAGGACAACCAAAAAATAACCACCTCCATTTGAGGCGGTTATTTTTTTATTAAGAGAAAGCTACAAGCAGGCAACCTCAACACCTCCCCTAAGTTAGGGGAGGTGCCCGAAGGGCGGAGGAGTGTGTGATGCCCGCATGAGTGCCGGCGGCGCCGGGTGGCACACTCCCTCGGCCCGCCGGGCCACCCCCTCTATAGGGAGACTTGCGTGGGTAATGCGTCGAAGACGCATCATTTGACAGAGCCCCATGTTTCGGCGCCGCACGACGCCAAACATGGGGACACCGCGGTCATCATCACACGTTCCTCGAAGAGGCACAATCATGCCCTGCACGGGGGCCGGCGGCAAACATGGGGCTGATGATGACGGTTTCATAGGTTGTGCCTCTTCGAGGAACATTGGCTTTGTCGCTGTTTTCCCCAGGTTTGGCGCATCCATGCGCCGAAACCCGGGGCTCTGTCAGTTTTTGTGCATCTTCGATGCACGGTTGCCACTCCGCACGGTTGCCGGCGTCGCCGGGTGACACACGCCCTCGGCCCGTTGGGCCACTCCCCCTAACTTAGGGGGAGAACTGCCGGCGGTCATAAAAAACAACCGCCCCACCAGATGCGGAGCGGTTGAATGTATATGGGTCCGTCAGAGCAATGGCTCACTGCGCCATGACGATGGCCACCAGGGCGGTCACGTCGGCCACCGAGATTTCACCATCGAGGTTCACATCGGCGCGCACGCGGGTATCTTCATCCGCTTCACCGCCCATGACGAGGCTCACCAGCAGCGTGATGTCGGCCACACTCACCTCGCCGTCGTTGTTCACGTCGCCGTGGATGTCGATGATGGCCTCCACCGTGTTCTCGCTCGCCTCGCCGGCGGCGTCATAGGTGAGCACATACAGGTTGCCGGCTGGCGGCTGCAGGCGGTAGGTCGTCGTGCCATCCTGCACCGTCTTGGTGACTTCCAGCTGGTTGCCCTGGCCATCGAAGAAGTCGGCCTTCACATCGGCCCCCTCCACGATAACGGTCACAATGCAGTCGGCTCCCAAATTCGCCACATGATAGCCCTGGATGGTGCCAGCCGCAGGGGCGGCATGAGTCACCGGCACGCGGTGCTTGAGCAGCTGCAGGGGCACCGGCAGCGGCACGTCCATGGGAATGGTGTCGACCCGAGCGCCGCTCAGGTTGCCGTCCTCGTCAACCACCTGCAGGCCGAAGAGCACATCGTCGGGCACCAAGGCCGTGAGCGAGGGCACATCGAAGCGGTAGCCGGCAATCTTGTTGGGCACCACGTTTTCGATGGGTACGACGATGTCGTCCATGTGGAGCATCTGCGCCGGTGTCACGGCCACCTGGATGCGGGGAGCGCTGTTGAACCAGTACTCATAGCCCACGAGCAAGGGTTCACGCAGAGCGTCGCCGGCCAGCACCATGAAGAGATGAGTGACCGGCACCGACCAGCGGCCCATGTCGTCCTGCACCACACAGGTGATGGAGTGCAAGCCGGGCTTGAGCGAACTGATGTCGAGGTCGAGGTTGAGCATCCCGGCGGTCACCGCCGAGGTGACAGGGTTGTCGTTGTCACCGTCAATCCAGTATCGGCATGCGCTCACGTCCTTGGCCGACGCATCATCGGCCGAAATCAGCATGAAGTAGTGAGCCACCGGCGGCGACCAGCTGCCGGCCTCGTTCTTGGCGCGCACGGTGACGTAGTGCAGGCCCGGCCGCAGGGCCGTCACGTCGATGTCGACCGTGGCCAGACCATTAGCCAGGTTGCCGGACCGGGCACCCGCATAGTCGTCGTCGAACCAGTATTCATACCGGGTGAGCGTATGGCTGCCGGCCTCGTCGGGCGATATGATGGCAAAGTAGTGAGCCACCGGCGGCGACCAACGCCCGGCGTTGTCCTGCGAGCGCACGGTGACGTAGTGCAGGCCCGGCCGCAGGGCCGTCACGTCGATGTCGACCGTGGCCGCTCCGCCCGCCACATTGCTCATCTTGGCGCCGGCAAAGTCACTGTCGATCCAGTACTGGCAGCGAGCCAGCGAGTGGCTGGCAACATCGTCGGACGACACAAGCACAAAGTAATGGCTCACGGCGGGTGACCAATGGCCTTCATCGTCCTGCACCATCGTCGAAAACGTGTGTAACCCCGGCTGTAGTTCCTCGAGCGACACATCGATGGAAGCAAACGACGTGACCGAGGTCACGGGCTGCGGCTCGTTGTCGAGCCACCAGCGAGCCCGCTGCACCGATTGCGCGGCGGCCACACCGCGGCACAACAGTGCCAACAACAGCAGCACAAGTAATCTTCCTGTTCTCATTTCACTGAGGTTTTATGCTGGTGAACGAAATCAAGGATTGCCGGGCACATCGGCCTTGATGGACACATGGAGCGTCTTGTTGTCGTCGCTCACTGTGGTCTTGAAATCGGTGATGCGCGGCAGGCTTGGAATGGGGTTCCACGGCATAATGCCACCAAACACACCCACCGGCGTATTGTCGATTCCCACAAATTCGTCCTTCACAGCCAGGCTATGGGGCACATCGTTCACATAATACTCCAGGCTCGAGGAGCCATCGGCCAGCACATCGGCGATTTGCTTGCCGAAGTAGTTGCCGTCGCCTTCCACATTGTCGTTGAGCTTGCTCTGATTTATCAGGATGCAGCCTCTTACGGTTCCCCCGCTTGGCACGTTGCCGTTGATGATGCAGTTGTAGAACACATAAGCGCCGAGGCCTACATAGGAGCCGTTGTTGTGTGCTTGGTTGATGATGCAATGGTTCACCATGATATTGCTGAACGAGGTGCTGTTGTTCAAGAAGCGATCCACGCTACTGATGATGCAGTTGAACAGCTGCAGGTTGTCGATGCTAACATAGTCATTATAGTTACTATGGTTGCCGACGATTGAGTTGGTCACATAGCAGCGGCTCAAAGTCACATCGTGCGCAAGGCTTAGGAATTGCACCCTACCCTCCATGTAGCACTTGTTGATGTTCAGGTTGTGCAATTGCTGGTCGGCAGGGGTTTGGTCGTTGCCCTGCACACAGAGGCTCCTGCAACGGATTCCCTCGATAGTGATGCCATTGATGTTTTTGCCTTCGCCAGGAGTGATGTTGATGTCTCCGCCCACGCGGGTGCGCGTGATGCGCTTGGTGCTGTCGCCCTCAAAGCCAGCGCCGCGTATGGTTATAGACTTCTGGATTTTCTCCGGTGGGTAGAAAGAGCCGGGTGACAGGGTGATGACGTCGAGCGTGTCGGCCGCGGCGTTATAAGCCGCGATAAAGGCGTTCACGCCCTGGTAGACGGTAGTTTGGTCGCCATGGACGAGTGTAGCGGTTGACACCTCGTTGTCGACCTGTGCCTGCGCCACTGCAAAGCCGGCAATCGCCAGCATCGAGATCAAAATTTTCTTCATAGTGATGAAATGTTTGGAGTTAATAATTCCTGAAATCGGTAGTTTGTACAAGTAAAAGTAGAAGTAAGGGGGCCTCTGATTGGTTTTTGCAAAAATAGCACACCCCCTTTTCACTATCGCTCCCAAATTCACAATTATTACTCCCAAATTCACAATTATTGCCACAAAATCCTATAAAAAGCACCCCACCGGCGCGCCATAATCCTATTTTTCGTATCTTTGCCCGCATGATGACCGAGTCGCTACTCATTGACTTCCCGTTTTTCACCTGCGTGGTGTGCACCGCACTGCTGATGATGACACAGCACCGCCGGCCATCGCCGGCCTTGCGGTGGCTGACGGTGTTTTTCGCCGTAACCGGCATCCTCTATCTGGGCCACGACATCTACTTCAGGCAAGAGAAAAACTTGCTGCCGATGAGCGACACACTCTACGCGACGTGCAACCTGCTGGTGTATCCGCTTTTCTACATCTATCTGTGCGAGCTCACCGAGGCCAGGCCGCGACCGCGATGGCACGCCTGGCTGCTGGCACTGCCCATAGCGATAGGAATGGCCATCGGAGCCGTCTACTGCACGATGACCGACTCCGAAACCGCCCATTTCATCGACCATCACCTCTATCACACACAGCCCTGCAGCAACTTCTCGGGCATCGAGCGATGGCAGGCGTGGCTGCATGCGGCCGCCAAGGTGCTGTTCACCCTCGAAGTGGTGGGCGTGCTGTGGATGGGAAGTCGCAAAATCAGGCACTTCAACCGGCGCGTGGCACAGTTCTATGCCAACACCGAGGGGCGTGCCGTGGAGTCGATGCACTGGCTGCTGATTGCCTTTGTGGTGACCAGTGTCGTCTCCATCATGGCCAATTTCATCGGCCGCATCTGGTTCGGGCAGTCGCCCTGGCTGCTGGCCATCCCGTCGATTTTGTTCTCGTCGCTGCTGCTGTGGCTGGCCTATCTGGGCATGAACCAGGAGTTCACCGCTCGCCGGCTCGAGCAGGAAGCACTCACCCAGCCGGCGGAGACCGAAGTCGAAGAAGGGATCAACGAAGACGAGACGAAAAGCAACGACCTCTACGAGCGCATCAAGCAGTTGGTGGTCAGTGAAAAGCTCTATCTCAAGCACGACCTGAAAATCATGGACCTGACCCAACTGCTGCACTCCAACCGCCAATACGTCTACAACGCCATCAACAAGCACATGGGCGTATCGTTTGCCGACTACATCAACCGCCTGCGCATTGAGCATGCCGAGCGCCTGATAGAAGAGCATCCCGAAATGTCGATGAACGAAGTGGCCGAGAGCAGCGGTTACCACTCGCTTTCCTCATTCTACCGCAACCGCAAGAAATTCGGCAAGCATTAAATCACCGAAAACAACCAAGGCACCCCGAAGGCCGCACCCGGCGGCAGGGCACTTCCTCCCCTAAGTTAGGGGAGGTGCCCGAAGGGCGGAGGAGTGTGTGAGCCCTGCATGAGAGCAACGTCGCCGGGTGGCACACGCCCCCGGCTCACTGCTGCTTGCCGGTGAGGATGCCCTTGATGTCGTGCAACTTGTTCAGGGCCTCCATGGGCGTGAGGTTGTTGATGTCGATGGTGAGAATCTCGTCGCGTATCTGCTCCAGCACCGGGTCGTCGAGCTGGAAAATGGAGAGCTGGTAGCCGCTGCGGGTGGTTCCCACAGTGCTCAGGTCCTTGGTCACCGCCTCGCTGTTGCGGTTGTTGGCTTCGAGCTGCTTCAGCACCTCATTGGCCCGGTCGACGATGGAATGGGGCATTCCGGCAATTTTCGCCACATGGATGCCGAAGGAGTGCTCGCTGCCGCCCTTCACCAGCTTGCGCACGAACACCACCTTGCCGTCAATCTCCTTGACACTGACGTTGTAGTTGACGATGCGCTTGAACGAGCGCTGCATCTCATTGAGCTCGTGGTAATGCGTGGCAAAGAGTGTCTTGGCCCGGGCACGGTGCTCGTGGATGTACTCCACGATGGCCCAAGCGATGGAGATACCGTCGTAGGTGCTCGTGCCGCGCCCCAGCTCGTCGAAGAGCACGAGGCTGCGCTCGCTCAGGTTGTTCAGAATCGAAGCTGCCTCGGTCATCTCGACCATGAAGGTGGACTCGCCCAGCGAGATGTTGTCGCTGGCTCCCACACGGGTGAAGATTTTGTCAACCACACCGATGCGTGCGCTCTGCGCCGGCACGAAACTGCCCATCTGCGCCATCAGGGTGATGAGAGCCGTCTGTCGCAGCAGCGCACTCTTACCGGCCATGTTCGGGCCAGTGATGATCATGATTTGCTGGCCGTCGTTGCTCAAGCGGATGTCGTTGGGCACATAACGCTCGCCGGGCGGCAACTGGCACTCGATGACCGCGTGGCGGCCCTGCACGATGTCGATGTCGAGCGATTCGTCGAGCACGGGGCGGTTGTAGTGATTCTCGGCAGCCACCCGGGTGAGCGACGCCAGGCAGTCGAGCTGCGCAATGAGATTGCTGTCGTGCTGGATAGCAGGTATGTACTCGGTGACCGCGGTCACCAGCTCGGCAAAGAGGCGCCCCTCGATGATGAGGATTTTCTCCTCGGCCCCGAGGATTTTCTCCTCATATTCCTTGAGTTCCTGCGTGACATAACGCTCGGCATTGACCAGCGTCTGCTTGCGTATCCACTCGGGCGGCACCTTGTCGCGATGGGTGTTGCGCACCTCGATATAGTAGCCGAAGACGTTGTTATAAGCGATTTTGAGACTCGGAATGCCCGTGCGCTCGCTCTCGGCGCGCTGCATCTGCATCAGGTAGTCCTTGCTCGAATAGGCAATCTGCCGCAGCTCGTCGAGCTGGGGGTCGACACCGGCGTTGATGACATTGCCACGCCCCACCTGCACCGGCGCGTCGGGATTGATTTCGCGGTCGATGCGCTGGCTGATGAGCGGGCATGGGTTGAGCTGGTCGCCAAAGACCCTGAGCACGTCGCTTGTCGACTGCGAGCACATCTGCTTCACGGGCTCTATGGCTTGCAGGGCGCATTTGAGCTGCACCAGTTCGCGCGGCGAGATGCGGTTCACAGCCACCTTGCTGATGAGGCGCTCCACATCGCCGATGAGTTCCAATTGTTGCTTGAGCAGGTCGCGCGCCGCCACGTCACGGAAAAAATACTCCACCACATCGAGCCGGCGGTTGATGGCCTTCACATCCTTCAGGGGAAAGAGCGTCCACCGGTGCATCATCCGCGCCCCCATGGGACTGATGGTGCGGTCGAGCACGCTGAGCAGCGACTTGCCGCCCTCGTTGAGCGGAGCCACCAGTTCAAGGTTGCGCACGGTGAACTTGTCGAGCCGCACATAGCGCTCGGCCTCGATGCGCGCCAGCGTGGTGATGTGCTTGAGCTGGTTGTGCTGGGTCAGGTCGAGATAATACAAAATGGCACCCGAGGCCACGATGGCACAGTCCATCGCCGCGATGCCGAACCCCTTGAGGTTGTGCACCTCGAAGTGGCGAAGGAGCCGGTCGGTGGCGCTTTCCAGGGTGAACGTCCAGTCGTCCATCTCGAAGGTGAGATAACGGGCCGAGAAAGCCTCGGCGAAACGCCGGCGGTTGCTGCGCTCGATGAGCACCTCCTTGGGCGCGAAGTTCCCCATCAGCTTGTCCACATAGTCGATGTCGCCCTCGGCAGTGAGAAACTCGCCGGTGCTGATGTCGAGAAAGGCCACCCCTATCGCTTTTTTGCCAAAATGAACCGCGGCCAGGAAGTTGTTCTCCTTGCGGTCGAGAATGGTGCCGCCCACCACCACACCGGGGGTCACCAGCTCGGTGATGCCGCGCTTCACCAGCTTCTTGGTGAGCTTGGGGTCCTCGAGCTGGTCGCAGATGGCCACGCGCTTGCCGGCCCTGACGAGCTTGGGCAGATAGGTGTCGAGCGCATGATGCGGAAAGCCGGCCATCTCGGTGGTGCCGCCTATCACACTCGACCGCCTCGTGAGCGTGATGCCCAGAATCTCGGAGGCGGTGACCGCATCGGCACCGTAGGTCTCATAGAAGTCGCCCACACGGAACAGTAGCACCGCATCGGGATGCTTTGCTTTCATCTCGTTGAACTGTTTCATCATCGGTGTGAGCGATTCTTGAGCCATGGTGTGGGTTGTTCTTATGTGAGTGCAAAGTTACGAAAAAGTTACGAAAAACACTCACTTGCACGCTTCTTTTCGGAGTGCTCTTTGCAACCGCCACCCACGGGCATCGGCATAAAAACGGCCATAAATTTTGGTTTTTCGAGCCATAGAAGTTAATTTTGCCTTAAAATAGCGAAATTAGGCGGCACCTCGGAAAAACATTCAAGCAGCTTGATGTTTTTCGCTCGGTTTGCACTAATTTTGCCCATAAAATAGCGAAATTAGGCGGCACCTCGGAAAAACATTCAAGCAAGCTTGATGTTTTTCGCTCGGTTTGCACTAATTTTGCATATTGATAAAGATTGAAAAGGCGATTTCCATGAATCAGCAACCATATACTGCCACTCCCGAGCAGGAAGATGCCATCATCAACCAAGCATACCAAGACCTGCTGAACGGCTACTTGTCGAGTAACCACCGCAAGAAGGTGGAAATCATCGACAAGGCTTTCCGCTTTGCCCGCGACGCCCACCAGGGCATCAGGCGCCGCTCGGGCGAGCCCTACATCCTTCACCCCATTGCCGTGGCCACCATTGTGAGCCAGGAAATCGGCCTGGGCTCCACCTCGATTTGCGCCGCCCTGCTTCACGACGTGGTGGAGGACACCGACTACACCGTGGAGGACATCGAGGCGCAGTTCGGCAAGAAAATCGCGCAGATTGTCGACGGCCTCACCAAGATTTCGGGCGGCATCTTCGGCGAGCAGGCATCGGCACAGGCCGAGAACTTCCGCAAGCTGCTGCTCACCATGGGCGACGACATCCGCGTGGTGCTCATCAAGATGGCCGACCGCCTGCACAACATGCGCACCTTGTCGTCGATGCCGCCCAACAAGCAGTACAAAATCGCCGGCGAAACGCTCTACATCTACGCACCGCTGGCCCACCGCCTGGGGCTGTTCGCCATCAAGACCGAGCTCGAGGACCTAAGTTTCCGCTATGAGCACCCCGAGGCATACGCACGCATCAAAGAGCAGATTGCCGCCAGCGAGGCCCACCGCAACGAAATATTCGGCCGCTTCTCGGCGCCCATCCGTGAGCGCCTGGACCGCATGGGCCTCACCTACGAGTTCCAGGCCAGGGTGAAATCGTGCTACTCCATCTGGAAAAAGATGGAGAAAAAGCACATCCCCTTCGAGGAAGTGTACGACCTTTACGCCGCTCGCATCGTCTTTGAGTGCCCCGTCGAGGCCGACGAGAAACGCATCTGCTGGAACATCTACAGCGAAATCACCGACCTCTACCGCCTGCATCCCGACCGCGTGCGCGACTGGATCAGCACCCCCAAGGTGAACGGCTACCGCGCCCTCCACATCACCGTGATGGGCCCTGACGGCAACTGGGTGGAGGTGCAAATACGCAGCCGCCGCATGGACGACATCGCCGAGCGGGGATTTGCAGCGCACTGGAAGTACAAAATCGGGGAAGGCGAGGAGGAAAGCGAACTCGAGGTGTGGCTGCAGACCATCGAGGACATCCTGAAAAACCCCGAGCCAAACGCCATCGATTTCCTCGACACCATCAAGCTCAACCTCTTTGCCAGCGAAATTGTGGTGTTCACCCCACGCGGCGAGATGATAACGCTGCCCGTCGACGCATCGGTGCTCGACCTGGCCTTCACGCTCCACACCGAGATAGGAACACACTGCATCGCCGGCAAGGTGAACCACAAACTGGTGCCACTGTCGCACAAACTCTCCTCAGGCGACCAGGTGGAGGTGCTCACCAGCCAGTCGCAGCAGCCCAAACCCGAATGGGAGAAATTCCTTGTCACCGCCAAGGGGAAAACACGACTGCGACAAGTGCTCAAGCACAACCGGCGCATCGTCGTGGAGCGTGGCGACAACCGCCTGCGCACCTTCCTCACCGAGCAGGGGGTGCCAATCAACAACGAGACGCTCACCCGCATCATCAACAACGAGCGCGTGAGCGGCAAGGACGAGCTCTTCTTCCTCATCGGCAACGATGAGATAGCACTGAGCGAACAGTTGCTCAAGGGCATCAAGCCCCAGTCACAAGGACTGTTCAACAAGATTCTTCGCAACCCCTTCGGCGGGAAAAACCGCACCGAAGCCGAAGGCACCACCAGCCCCGCCGAGGCCATCGACACCAAGAAGGTCTATGTCCTCACATCGACCGACGGCGGCACAAGCAACTACACCCTGGGCGACTGCTGCCATCCGATTCCGGGCGACGACGTGGTGGGCTATGTGAACGAAAACAACGAAGTGGTGGTCCACAAGCTCGATTGCCCCACCGCCATGCTGCTCAAGAGCAGCTACGGGAGCCGCCTGGTACAGACGCGCTGGGACACCAAGAGCCAGAAATTCCTGGCATCAATCCATGTGGAAGGCATCGACCGCATGGGCATCTTGCAGGAAATCATCTACCTGATTTCCACCAATATGGCCATCAACATGCGGCGGCTCAACATCAGCGCCGACGAAGGCCTTTTCAAGTGCGACCTCGACGTGCTCATCGAGGACACCCATGTGGTGACCAATCTGTGCAAACGCATCAAGAAAGTGCCCGGCGTGAACACGGCATCACGCATCAACTGACTATACCCAACTCTTTACACATCACCCGACTATGAACAACGCCGTCCGACATAACATCATCGTGCTCCTGATGCTGATAGGGGCCATTATCGTCATTTCGATGGCTCTGCCCCGGCAAGGCGACATCCAGCTCAACTACAGCGAGGGCAAGCCCTGGCTCAACCCCATGCTCACCGCACCGTTCGACATTCCCATCGAGCACGGGCAGGCTGCCGCCCAGCGCATCACCGACAGTGTGAAAACGCACTTTGTGAAAATCTACCGCAAGGATGCCACGCAGAGTAATCAGCATGTGCGCCAGCTCGTGCAGGCACTCAACGCACGCCACGACCTGCCCCTGCGAGTGCGCCAAAACATGATTAACACCCTCACCAGGCTCTACGAAAATGGCATCGTCGACAACAATACCGCCGACGAAATCGAAGCCGGCAAGGCCGAGCACATCCGCATCCTGGGAAGCGACAACGTGGCGCAGGTGGTGCCCACCGACGAAATGCACTCGGTGAAGCAAGCCTACGAGATTCTGGACTCCATCCTCACCGGCGGCGTGCCGCTCAGCGGCCCGCCAAGCATCTCGCTCAACGATTATCTGGCCCCCAACCTGATTCTCGACACACAGGAGACCGACAAACTGCTCAACGACGCGCTTAACACCGCGCTGGCCCCCACCGGCATCGTCCAGACCGGCGAGGCCATCATCTTCACCGGCAACATTGTCACCCCGCAGAAATATGCCATCATCCAGACTTACGAGCGGATGATGAAAGAGAAAAACTCGCGCGTGAAGGGCCGTGACTACGGCCTGATAGGGCAAATCGCCATCGTCACAATCCTGATGATTGCCTTCTACGTGTTCATGCGGCTGATGCGCAAGCGCGTGTTCGTCAACTTGCGCCGCATGACGTTCCTCATCACCTTCGTGGCGCTTTTCACGGCCGCGGTGCTGCTGATTTCGTCATTGCGAATCAACTACATCTACATCATCCCCTTTGCGCTGGTGCCTATCATCATCACCACGTTTTTCGACGCGCGCACCTCGTTCTTCATCCACATGGTGGTGGTGCTCATCTGCTCGCTGGTGGCACGCGAGCAGGCCGAGTTCATCATCATGCAGTTCCTGGCCGGCGACATCGCCATCGTGTCGATTCAAGAGCTCACACGGCGGTCGCAGCTGGTGCGATGCGCGGCACTGATATTCTTTGTCTACAGCCTGTCGTTCGTGGCACTGACGCTGGTGCGCGAGGGAACATTCGACAGCGTGGGATGGCACTACTTTTTGTACTTCGCCATCAACTGTGTGGTGCTGTCGTTTGCCTATGTGCTGATTTTCATCGTGGAGAAAATCTTCGGCTTCACCTCCACGGTGACCCTGGTGGAACTCAGCGACATCAACAACCCGGTGCTGCGCGCCTTGTCGGAGAACTGCCCGGGCACCTTCCAGCATGTGCTGCAGGTGGCCAACATCGCCAGCGAGGCGGCAGTGAAAGTCGGCGCTAACACCCAGCTGGTGCGCGCCGGAGCATTGTATCACGACATCGGAAAAATCGATAACCCCGCCTTCTTCACCGAGAATCAGGGCGGAGTGAATCCGCACGACAGCCTGGCGCCCGAGCAGAGCGCACGCATCGTCATCCAGCATGTGACCGACGGACTGCGCCGCGCCGAGAAAGCGCGGTTGCCGCAAGTGATTCGCGACATCATCGCCCAGCATCACGGTAAGGGCATCACACGCTTCTTCTACGCCCAGGCATGCAAGGCACACCCCGACGAGGTGATTGACAAATCGCCCTACTCCTACCCCGGCCCCAACCCGCAGACACGCGAAGCCGCTATCCTGATGATGGCCGATGCCTGCGAGGCTGCCGTGCGCAGTATCCCCGACCCCACCGAGAAAGCCATCACCGCCATGGTAGAAAAAGTGATTGACGGCCAGGTGGCCGACGGATTGCTGCGCGAGGCTCCCATCAGCTTCAGGGATGTGGAGCAAGTGAAGCAGGTGTTTGTGGAGCGCCTCAAGTCCATCTACCACACACGCATCTCCTACCCCGACGACATTCAGCCCCTCATGGCCACCCCCAAAACCGAGGCCGGCGCAAATGCTAAACTTCCTTAACTTGGCAATATCCGCCGCCTGAAGCAGTTTTAATAGATAGAACCATGATAATGTCCTACATATTGCTGATCTTGGGCATCATGTGCCTGGCTGGCGCACTGGTGCTGGTGGTGTGGCCGCGATGGGTGGCTGCCGTGCCGGCTTTCGCCGGGCTGGTGGCCCTTCATCTGAGCTATTACATCGCGGTGCCCGCCTCCACTTTCATCTTTTGGGGCATTGCGACGGCACTGGTGGCAGGCATCGTCACCATGTCGCCCCAGGGCGAGCCCGACGGCCGGCGAGCCAGCAACCTCTATGTGGGCGTGAGCGCCATGGCCGGATGCCTGCTGGGAATCCTGGTGGGAGCTCGCATCATGATTCTGGGCGTGATTCTGGGCGCATTCATCGGCCAGATGGCCTACAGCCGCACACCGGCCGGCACCTGGCTGCGGGCCGACACCGGTACGTTCCTGCGCTACTTTGCCGCCAAATGCCTGCCGGTGATAGTGGCGGTGAGCATCGTGGGAATCGCCGTCGAGGGATTTATTTTTTAATTGACTTAACCCATTGAACAAATGAAGAAACTCTTCTATAGCATCATCGCGATTGTGACACTCACTCTCACCCTTCCGGCCTTGGCGCAAAGCAAGTTCCAAGTGCACAAGGTGGACTTTGACCATGTGAAACAGGTGATTGAGAACCCCAAGTCGATTTACTATTTTCCCAAACTCATCAAGTCCTATCAGAGCAACGACACCTCCATGTCGATTGAGGCCTATCGCAACCTCTACTACGGCTACACCTTCCAGGAGGACTACAACCCCTTCCGCGAGAGTGTCTACAGCAACGTGGTGGAGCAGCTCTATTACAAGCAGCCGCACTCACGCGCCGAATGTGACTCCATCGAAAAATACGCCGAATTGTCGCTCGACGATAATCTGTTCGACATGAACCAGATGAAGTTCTTCATCTATGTGCTCAAAGAGAAGAAGAAATACACCCGCGCGGCCATACGCCAGTTTCGCCTCGACCGCCTCATCGCGGCCATCATGAGCAGCGGCAAGGGCACGAAAGAGGAGCCCTGGGTGGTGATCACTCCCGAGCACGAGTACAACATTGTGAACTTCCTGGGCTATGTGGCCACCGACCATCAGGACGTGGGCAACGGACTGGAATACGTGGCAGTGGCACCCAAAGAGGGGAAAACAACCCAGGGATTCTACTTCGACGTGTCGCGCATGATGAGTGTGGCAGCCCAGAAATTCCCCGACAAATAACGCCTATGAAACATCTTGCGTTGCTCCTGTGCGCCATGACCGGCCTGTGGGCCATGGCGGGCCATGTGATGATTGACGGCAGCATCACCGGCACCGAGCATTCCATCTATCCCGGCACCGAGCACACATTCCAAGTCTATGTCCCCGAAGACTACGACGGGCATCACGCGGCATGCCTCTATGTGGGGCTCGACGGAGTGCTGTGCAATGCCCCGACCGTTATCGACAGCCTTATCGCCGCCGGCAAGATGCCCATGACCATCGGCGTGTTTCTTCAGCCGGGCCTGGTGAAGGACAGTTCCGGCCAGGTGGTGCGCTACAACCGAAGCAATGAGTTCGATGCCACCGACGGCCGCTTCGCACGTTTTATTGAAAAAGAACTGATTCCAGCCATCACCGGCATGGCCACCCCCGACGGGCGCCACATCATTGTGGCCGCTGGCGGAGAAAATCACATGATATTCGGGCTGAGCAGCGGCGGCATTGCCGCGCTGGTGGCAGCCTGGCATCGCCCCGACTTGTTCGGCAGGGTGTTCAGCGGCGTGGGCACGTTTGTGGCCATGCGTGGAGGCAACGACCTGCAAGCCATCGTGCGCAAGCACGAGCCGCTGCCGCTCAAGGTGTGCCTGCAAGACGGCACCAACGATGTGTGGAACGCTCTGTTCGGACACTGGTACGAGGGCAACCGCATGCTTGCCACGGCGCTCGACTTTGCGGGCTACGACACCCTCTACGATTGGAGCGACTGCAAGCATGGGGTGAAACGCGCCAGTGAGATTTTTGCCCAAGTGATGACCTGGATGTGGAGCGACTGGGGCAAGCCGATTGCCACAGGCGCCACACAAAACGATTTTCTGGCACCACTACTGATTCAAGGCGAGAAATGGACTCCCGCAGCAGGCCAGCCGCCCCACGGCGCCGGCGCTGCCGGCGTGTTCACGGCCACTTACCCCGACGGCACGCTGCTCGCACGGCCCATCGACGGCACCAATTGGCTGGAACAGGCCATCATCGGCCCCGACGGCGCACCGCATTTCAGCCAGCGCTTCTACTGGCTCCACAGCTACGACAACAGCCCCGTGACCGTCGGCCCCATGGCCTTCGACGGCAACGGAAACCTGTGGGTGGCCACCAGCGCCGGCCTGCAGATTTGCGACCAGAACGGGCGCGTGCGCGGCATCCTCACGATGCCGGCCGATGCCCACAACTTTTGGGAAATCACCATCGACGACGGACTGGTGACCCTGCACGGCACCGCCACCTCCTACACCCGCCGTCTACAGGTCACGGCCCCCACCCCGTCCCGGCGCCCCAAGAGCCAGGGACAGGGTTAACGCCACACGGCCACCTCGCCACACACAAGCAGTCCCTGCGACCTTCTGGTCGCAGGGACTGCTTGTGTTATCAACCGCGTGGTTAGCGCACAATCACTTTCTTGCCGGCGCGGATGTAGATTCCCGGCAAGGGATTCGACACAGGCCTGGGCGGTAAGCAATACCGCAGCGGCAAGAAGGACGAGTAATCTTCTGTGCATAAAATTTCCTTTTTCGTTGTAAAACAAATCATTTAGTCTAAAAAATCCCTTTGCCGTGTGCTGACGGGTCGTTTTTGGGTTAAATTCGCATTGAACCTCAAAAATTTTTACAAATATACACCTTTTCCAACAAAAACATGACATTTTCACTAAAAACACAGCAAAAATATGACTCTTTTTTACGAACGTCACTATTTTTCCCACCAAAATGCAAGCGACACCGCCGGCGTGCGGGCGCTCCCTATCAAAACCAAGCAGGGCACCCCGTTATGAGGCACCCTGCGCGGTATATGGAATATTTTTTCTTTTATTTAGCGACTTTCTTAGCCTGGCCCTTGGTGATGGCATAGGCCACGGGCGATGCCACGAACAGCGAAGCGCACGTACCCACAATCACACCGAGAATCATGGCGAAGATGAAGCTGCGGATTGACTCGCCGCCCAGCAGGAACATCACCAGCAGCACCAGCAGCGTGGTGATTGACGTCATCAACGTACGCGACAGCGTGGAGCAGAGCGCGTTGTTGAAGGTGACATAGAGATCTTGCTTGGGGAACAGCGTGCGATATTCACGCACACGGTCGAACACCACCACCGTGTCGTTGACCTGATAACCGATCACCGTCAGAATAGCGGCGATGAACGTCTGGTCGACCTCCATGGCGAAGGGGAACAAGCCGTGCAGCGTGTAGAAGCCGATCACCACAAAGGTGGTGAATGCCACAGCTGCCAGGGCGCCCAGCGAGAACGCCACGTTGCGGAAGCGGATGAGGATGTAGAGTGCCATGGCCAGCAGCGAGAAAATCACTGCCCAGATGGCCTCACGCGTCATGTCGGACGCAATGCTCGGGCCCACGACCTCACTCGACACAACACCGATTTCCTCGTTGCTCACGCTGAAGTCGGCCTGCGACATCGAACCCAGCTCGCTCTTCAGTCCCTGATAGAGCTTGCCCATGATTTCATCATCAATGCCCTCCTCGTTGCTGTCGATCTTGTAGTTGGTCGAGATGCGCACCTTGGTATCGTTATCGATGGTGATGACCGAGGTGTTGGCGCCGTCGAAGAGCGGAGCCAGCTTGCTCTCGAGTGCGGAAGTCGACACCGGATGGTCGAATTGCACCACAAAGTTGCGGCCGCCCGAGAAGTCAATGCCACGGCTCAAGCCGCGCACCACAAACAGGCCTGCGATGATAACGGCTATCACGCCCAGCACCATCCACGTCTTCTTGGCCTTGCCCATGAAGTCGATTTTCACGTTCTCCATCAGGTGACGGGTGAAGCGTGTGGTAAAGGTCATCTTGTCGAAAGTGCCCTTGTTGACGAAGTATTCCATCACCAGTCGGGTTGCGAACACTGCCGTGAAGAACGAGCAAATGATACCCACCACCAGGGTGACGGCAAAGCCGCGGATGGGACCCGAACCCAGAATGGTGAGGATGATGCCGGTGATGATGGTGGTGAGGTTGGAGTCAAAGATGGCGCTGAAGGCGTTCTTATAACCATCGTGGATGGCGGCCTTGAGGCCCTTGCCGTTGCGCAGCTCCTCCTTGCAACGCTCAAAAATCAGCACGTTGGCATCCACTGCCATACCCAGCGTCAGCACGATACCGGCAATACCCGGCAGGGTGAGCACGCTCTGGAACGAGGCGAGGATACCGGCGATGAAGAACAGGTTGAGCAGCAAGCCCAGGTTGGCGATATTGCCGGCATAGACGCCGTAGGTGCACATCATGAAGAGCATCAGCAGAATCAGTGCCACGATAAACGACATCACACCTTTCTCAATCGATTCCTTACCCAGCGACGGGCCAATCACGCTCTCGCTGGCCACGTTCACGCGGGCCACCATCTTACCGCTCTCAAGCACGTTGGCAAGGTCACTGGCTTCCTCCACGGTGAAGCGACCGCTGATTTGCGAGCGACCGCCGTCGATTTGGCTGTTAACGTTGGGGAACGAATAAACTTGGTCGTCGAGCACAATGGCGATGGCCTTGCCGATGTTCTGACCGGTGATGCGCGACCACTGACGGGCGCCCTCATCGTTCATGTTCATCGACACCACCTGACCCTGCAGGTTGTCAAACTCGCTGCTGGCGCGGGTCACGACATCACCGTTCAGAACGGGCTGGCCGTTAACCGTGCGCAGTGCCACGAGCTGGAAGGCTTCCTGGCCATTCTGCAGCGGCTGGGGCTTGACAGTCCAGGCCAGCTTCAGGTCGGCGGGCAGCGTGTTCTTGGCTACCGGCGAGTTGATGATGGCGTTCACCGCGGCGGTGTCGCTCACGGCCACCATACCCACCACCGGCGAACCGGCGCCCTGCTGAGCCAGGATGGGGAAACCGGTGAGCTCGGCAAGCGATGCGCCCGGGGCCGACTTGGGCTGCTCCACAGCGGCGCTGTCGGCAGGTGCGGCGGCAGCGGTGCTGTCGGCCTGCTCGGCGGCCTTGGGTGCCACACCGCCCTTGGCCTGCTCGCTGAGGGCGTTCAGCGCGCCACTCACGTCGGCCAGGGTGTAAGTCTCATAAAACTCCAGGTTGGCAGCGCCTTGCAGCAGTTTGCGCACGCGCTCGGGCTCCTTGACGCCCGGCAGCTCGAGCAAGATGCGGCCGGTGCTCTGCAGCTTCTGGATGTTGGGGGCCACCACACCGAAACGGTCGATACGGTTGCGCAGCACTTTGTAAGAGTTGTCGACCATGTCGTTCACCTCTTGCTCCAGGATGGACTGCACCTCGTTGTCGTTGGCGTTGGGCTTCTCTTTCACTTTCTCAACACTGCGGAAGATTTGTGCCAGACTGCCTTCGGGAGCTATCTTCTTGTATTCCTTGCAGAACGAGGCCACGAAGTTGTCCTGAGCGGCCTGATCCTTGGACACGTTGTCGATTGCTTGGTTAAACTTTTTGTCGGGATTGTTGTTGGCAAGCGCGCGCAAAATGTCGGGGACCGAGATTTGCAGCGTCACGTTCATACCACCCTTCAGGTCGAGACCCAGTCCCAACTCTTTCTCACGCACTTCCTGGAAGGTGTAGTTCTTCACACCGATGTTGAACACACCAACCTTAGCGATGGAGTCAAGATACCCATTGAGCGCCGTCTTGTACGTCTCATTGCTGGTGTCGGGAGCCTTAAGCCCGGCAGCAGCCAGTGCCTTCTTCTCTGCGATGTTCTGATAGTGGTTCGACACAAAAGTGAACGACAGATAAAAAGCACAAATCAAAATCAGCGCATAAGTAATGACTTTGATAAAACCTTTCTGTTGCATTTGTTAAATTAGTTAATTATTTTAATTATTTTTTGTTCAAAGACAATTTACAACCTGCAAAGGTAATACAAAATCTTCAAGTGAAAAAATAAAACCTAAAAAATTGCTGCCGCCGCGCCCTCTCAGGCGCCCGAGGGAATGGCCGCCGAGGCAAAAAAGTGGCACGATTGTTGCTCATCTATGGGAAAATGCGTAATTTTACGTTCTCAGACTATCGGATCTAACACCTATTTATATTATATAACTCAAAAAACAATATGAAAAACAAAGGTTGCTTACTGACCGTGCTGGCACTGGTGCTGGTGGCGGCCATGCTGTTCGGGTGGGTGAAAGGCACCTACAACGGACTGGTGAAATCTCAAGAGAATGTGAATGCCGCCTGGGCACAAGTGGAGAACGTGTATCAGCGCCGGGCCGACCTCGTGCCTAACCTGGTGGCCACCGTCAAGGGATACGCACAGCACGAGCAGCAGACGCTGGAAGCCGTCATCAACGCACGCGCCGCGGCCACAAGCGTGAAAATCGACCCCAGCAACATGACCGACACCGACCTGAAGAAGTTCCAGGACGCGCAGGGCGAGCTTGCAGGAGCACTGAGCCGGCTGATTGCCGTGAGCGAGAGCTACCCCGAGCTGAAAGCCAACCAAAACTTCCTGGAGCTGCAGTCGCAACTCGAGGGCACAGAGAACCGCATCACCGTGGAGCGCCAAAAATTCAACGACGTGGCACGCGCCTACAACACCGAGGTGCGCACGTTCCCCACCGTGATTCTGGCATCAATCTTCGGCTTCGACAAGCGGCCTTACTTCGAGTCGCAAGCCGGTGCCGACAAGGCTCCAAAAGTTGACTTCGGAGCATAACACCGGGGCATGACACTGGCCGATTTCATACCCATCGAGGGTCAGCAACGCATAGCACAAACCATCACCGAGGCCGAGCGGCACACGTCGGGCGAGATTTGCGTGCATGTGACACCGCGCTGCCGTGGCGACGTGGTGAAGCGAGCCGAGCGAACTTTCAACCGCCTGGGGCTCTATGCCACGCGGCGGCGCAATGCCGTGCTCGTGCTGGTGGCCTACGTGGACCGCCAGGTGGCCATCGTGGGCGACACGGGCATCAACGAGGCGGTGCCCGAGGGCTACTGGAACGCCCAGGTGGACCTGCTGGCACAGCGGCTCAAAGCCGGCCGACCCGTTGACGGCTTGTGCGAGGCCGTTCAGCGGCTGGGCGAGCAACTTGCCGCTCTTTTCCCTGCCGATCGCACCGACACGAATGAATTGAGCAACGAGGTCACCTACGACGACAATCATGACGAAAACGACGACCATGACAGCGACCCCCTGTAACGCGCGGCATTGCGTGCTGGCTGCACTCCTCATGCTGTGGTGCACGGCTTGGGCCGCCGTGCAGGTGCCGCCACGGCCATCGCCGCCACGCCTGGTCAACGACCTGGCTGGCGTGCTGGGCGACTGCAGCGCCATGGAGGACTCGCTCGAGGCCTTCGCCATGGCCACCAGCAACCAGATAGTGGTGGTGACCCTTCCCGACCTGGGCGTCTACAGCAAGGCCGAGATGGCTTACGCCATCGGGCAGCAGTGGGGCGTGGGCGGAGAAAAATACAACAATGGCGTGGTAGTGCTCATCAAGCCCAAGACCGCCCGGCAGAGCGGGCAAGCCTTCATCGCCACGGGCTACGGCATGGAGGGAGCCATGACCGATGCCTTCTGCACGCGGGTGGTCAACACCGAGATGATTCCCCACTTCAAAGAGAACGACTACGCCGGAGGCGTGTGGGCGGGCCTGCGCGTGCTCATGCCGGTGGCCGCAGGCGAATACAGCGAACAGGAGTACATCGACCGTGACGACGATGCCGGCTCCGAAGACCTCATCGACGCCATCATCCTCATCGTCATCCTCGTCATCTGGATTCTCATCAAGGCCAACAGGGGCTCCGGCGGAGGCAACAACTACGACACAGCCACCTGGGGCGGAGGGTTCGGCAGCGGCTCGTGGGGCAGCGGACGCAGCTCGTGGGGCGGCAGCAGCGGAGGCAGCTCGTGGGGCGGCTTCGGCGGAGGCTCGTTCGGCGGAGGCGGGGGCGGAGGCTCGTGGTAATCACACGAACAACTGCTTCAGCACCTCGGGCGACCGCAGGGTGCCAATGGTGCTGTTGTGCAGCCGGTAATAGGCAATGATGGTGTCCAGCACGCGGTTGCGCTCGTCGCGGTTGAAGCGGAAGTGGTGCAGCCCGGCAAACGTCATGTGCGACAGCAGATGTATCACATGCGCCTCTTCGGGCACCAGCAGATGACGCCCGGCGCCCGCCATGGCGGCCGGGTTGTCGACAAAGACACCGTTGTCCATGTCGAACCAGCGGCCAGACCGATATGTGTCCAGGTCGGGCTGGATGCCCAGGTGCGCCCCCAGGTGATAAAGGAAACAGATGTGGAAATTGGCCACGCCGGCCTGCAGATTCTCGAGCAGTATCACCGACTGCTCCACATAGCTGTAAAGCGCGCCATTGCGTTCCTGCTCATGGATGACGCGCGTGAGCAGCTCGCTGACAAACAATGCGATGGCATTCTTCACCGGGTCGGCGTAGATGTCGGCCAGCATCGCATAGCGGCGCACATCGCGCATCGTGGCCAGCTCGCGGCCGGGCATGCGGCGCGCCTCCAGCTCGATGAGCGAGAGCGGCATGAACATGGCGTTGCGCAAGCGTGCTCCGCGCGTCACGCCCTGCGCCACCAGAAACGACATCATCCCATGCGCGTCGGTATAGACGTGGGCAATGTTGTGACGGTCGTTGTAACGGATCACATTCAGCACTATTCCATGCAGTTTCTCATACATCGGACGGCAAGCGTTGTTTCAACGTGCTAAATTAGTGATAAATTGGCATTTCGCCTATAAAAAACTTAAAAATCGACCATTTTAATCGGTTTTCGGGGGGTTAAATTTTGTCAATTAAAAAATCATTCCTATATTTGCAGTCGCTTTTGCGAAAAGCACCCCTCAATGGCCCATTCGTCTATCGGCTAGGACGCAAGATTTTCATTCTTGAAAGAGCAGTTCGATTCTGCTATGGGCTACCAATTAACAAGAAAAATTACTACATAACAAGGTTTTAAAATGGCAAACCACAAATCAGCAATCAAGAGAATCCGCCAATCAGAGGCACGCAAACTTCGTAACCGTTACTACGCTAAGACCATGCGCAATGCCGTGCGCAAGCTCCGCGCCATGACCGATAAGGAAGGCGCAGCCGAGGCTTTCAACAAGGTGAGCGCCATGCTCGACAAGCTGGCTCAGCGCAGCATCATCTCGAAGAACAAAGCTGCCAACCTGAAGTCGAAACTGGCTCAGCACGTCAACAAGCTGAACGCCGCCTGAGCGCACCCCACGCAGGGAGCGCCGCAGCGCATTCGATAAGGCCCGCCGCGGGCGAGCCGCGATGGCCCATTCGTCTATCGGCCAGGACGCAAGATTTTCATTCTTGAAAGAGCAGTTCGATTCTGCTATGGGCTACCCCAATGAGCGTTAAGGAAATCTTCTTAACGCTCTTTCATCGTTCTATGCCCGCCGGCCGCAAGAGAAGCCATGCAGCCCCATTCGGAGCGCACACAAAGCTCAGCGCCTGTTACCACACCACCCAGGTGCCGCAACAGGCGCTGTTAGCCTTCAAGTAATCTTTTCCGTTGTGTTTCAGAAATTCATGGTATCAATCGGGCATATCAAGTTTGAGCCATCTCAAGCGGAACGCATATCCGATGAGTTGAGCCACATTCTTGGTCCCCGACTTACGCAGCAATTGTTTGCGGTGGTACTCCACCGTATTGGGCGATATGAAAAGCTTTTGAGAAATCTCCTTGCTGCTGTATCCCTGCGATAACAAATTCAGCACCTCAAGCTCTCTCGCCGTGAGAACGATTTTGGGGTTGCTCATATTCTTTGTTTTAAATTACACAATAAGCGTTGCAAATTTAGTCAGCAATTTGAATAGAATCCAAACTTTTTGGTCACAAATAAGGTTAAATCAACTCAAAACTACTCATTTTAGTAACCGAATTTATACTTTTAACATTTAATTGCCACCTTTTTCCATATTTATAGATTCACTTTTCCAATCGTCGCATTTTGGCAGCAAAATCTGCCTTTCGCCAATTATTTGACAACGCCACCCCGAAATTCCGATGGAAGCACTACCGAATACGATAAATTATTACAAAAATCAAACTTTTTACAACATTTTTTGAAAAAAAGTTTGCAATTAAAACAAAAGTGTTTATTTTTGCAATGGTTTTCTAACATGATGACTGGAAAACAAAGTAAATTTTCTCATACTCTAAAAATTTGCGGATGCGATTTTGTGAAAAATTTCATCCGCTTTTTTGCGCTTTGCCGCGAAATGAAGTAACTTTGGCACCTCAAACAAGGGAAATTCATCAACAACTACAATCATCACATGGCACTCATCATCCCCAGCAACTACAAGCAACGACTGCTGCCCGAGACCACCGAGGTGGCTATCAAGATGGTAAAGGACCGATTCCAGGATTGCCTGGCTCACGCGCTCGACCTGCGGCGCGTCACGGCGCCGCTCTTTGTGCTGGCCGGAACGGGCATCAACGACGACCTCAACGGCGTGGAGCAGCCCGTGGGCTTCGACATCGCCTGCATGGGCAACCGCCACGCCGAGGTGGTGCACTCTCTGGCCAAGTGGAAACGCATGAAGCTCGCCGCCTACGGCATCGCACCGGGCTACGGACTGTACACCGACATGAACGCCATCCGCACCAGCGAGGAGCTGGACAACCTGCACTCGCTCTACGTGGACCAGTGGGACTGGGAGAAAGTCATCACGCCGCAGCAGCGCACCATCGAGCTGCTCAAGCTCACCGTGCGCCGCATCTACGACGCCATCCTCAAGACCGAGCGGCTGGTTTACGAACAATTCCCGCACATCACGCCCCGCCTGCCGCGCGACATCCACTTTGTGCACAGCCAGGAACTGCTCGACCAGTACCCCGGGCTGACCGCACGCGAGCGCGAGGCACAGGCGGCACGGCAGTGGGGAGCGGTGTTTGTGATGGGAATCGGCGCCCCGCTCTCCGACGGCCAGCCGCACGACGGGCGCGCCCCCGACTACGACGACTGGAGCAGCCCCAACGAAGAAGGCTTCACCGGGCTCAATGGCGACATCATCGTGTGGGACGACATCTTGCAAGTGCCATGCGAGCTGTCGTCGATGGGCATCCGCGTGGACCCCGAGGCCCTCATGCGCCAGCTCACCATGCGCGGCTGCACACAGCGTGCCGCCCTGCCCTTCCACCGCGCGCTGCTGGCCGGCGAGCTGCCGCCGTCCATCGGCGGAGGCATCGGCCAAAGCCGCCTGTGCATGTTCCTGCTGCAAAAGGCCCACATCGGCGAGGTGCAGGCCAGCATCTGGCCGGCCGAGCAAGCCGAGCTGTGCCGCCAGGCCGGCATCATGCTCATGTGAGCCCACGCAACGCAGACCCGCCATCACATTATTTATTATATAGCAACTCTTACAATCAAAAAAACAATGAAAAAAAATCTGCTTTATCTGGCAGCACTCATCTGCTGCACACTGGCTCTCACCGCATGTGGTAGCGACGACGAGCCCTCGGTGACCACCACCGGCACCTACACGCTCACCTTCGGCGCCAACATCCACGACGCCGCCAGCATCATCATCTACTACCGCAGCGACAACGGCACACCGCGCTTCGAGGCGCTATCGGCCGGCACTTTCCGCTGGACCAAGACCGTGGCGCAGTCGGACTATCCCGCCGACTTCGGCGTGAAGCTCGTGGTGTCGCCCAAGTCCACCAGCGACCTCACCTTCGACAGCTACGACATCGCCATCCATGCCGAGATAGCAACCACCACCGACGGCAAGAGCCGGCACCAAAACATGACCGACATCATCGAAGCCGGCAGCGTGAACCGCGACCAAGTGGAAGCGAAACTGCGCAGCGTCAACGGCAAGGTGTTCGGCTACCGCGTGGAGCGCGACGGCAACTCTTCGAGCTACGACCGCATGAGTTTCGACCTCTGACGCACTTGCCCCTAAGGCCATCACACAGGCTGCGCCACCCACCAGGATGGCGCAGTTTTTTTTTGCGCACAACAGGAGCCGATGTCCCCATGAACAGGGTAGTTCCTCCCCTAAGTTAGGGGAAAGGCTACGGGTAGGCGAGCGCAGCTCGGGAACCACGAAGTGCTCGCGACCGAACGGGAGCCCGAAGGGCAAGCGTAGCGCAGCAATGGTGGCGCGAAGCGACGGAGGAGTGTGTGATGCCTGCATGGGAGCAGCGTCGCCGGGTGGCAGGGCAGTTCCTCCCCTAAGTTAGGGGAGGTGGCGCGAAGCGGCGGAGGAGTGTGTGATGCCTGCATGGGGGCAGCGCCGCCGGATGGCAGGGCAGTTCCTCCCCTAAGTTAGGGGAGGTGGCGCGAAGCGACGGAGGAGTGTGTGATGCCAGAGTGGGAGCAGCATCGCCGGGTGAACACACTCCCTCGGCCCTACGGGCCACTCCTCCTAACTTAGGGGGAGAACGGGCAACGTCGCCGTATGACATATTTTTGCGTTTATTTACTTTTTTTTAAAAAAATACTCCCTCCATTTTACCGTTATCAAATTACCCACTCTGCAAATTTAAGTGCAAATAAATTTTTATTAACATAATTTTACATATAAATTGCTGGAGATTTAAACGATTGGCATTAACTTTGCAGCGATTTTGCGCTTTTATGGTTTGGAACATCGAAGCGACATACTGATAACTATATATTTATTTCTAAAACCACTTGATACATGAAAAGATTTCTTTTTATTGCAACCCTTGTGACCATGGCGGCGAATGCCTGGGCCTACGAGTATGTTTTCGACATGTCGAAAGCATTGGAATTGAACAATTCGACCTCAGCAAACATCATTCGCCTGCAAGTGCCCGCCATCAGCGATCCGACAAAGAAGGTGACACTCAGCTTCACTTTCAACACGGCAAGCGATGTCGAGAAGTGCTACATCGACGAGCAAGGCCGACTGGTGGTTCCCGTACCGCCCCAAGCAAGTTCGGCAACCAAGATTTCAGCCCAATGTCTTTCTGAAGGAATCAACGAAGTGTGGCTGGGCACCATCCCCTCGGTGAACGGTGGCATTCCCGATTATGAATTCGGCAATGAAGTAAGAGGTATTGACGACTGGAAAGTGCCCGAGGGCGGACAAAACCGCAGCATGGACAACGTGTTCATTGCCGGACGCAGCGAAAAAGCCTTCACACCGTACTCGTCACGCAAAACATTCTATGTGTCGTGCACTCCCACAATTCGTCCCAACAACGCGAATGACGCCAAGATGTACCACATCGGCCGATATGTGACCGTGCGCACCGAGCCCATCACGCTGGAGGACCTCACCTTTGCCGACCACAATGTGAAAGGACAATATCACACCATCGCCGACGACCTGGTAGGCGTGCAAGTGATCGACCGCCCCTCTTACAATGGTGGCAAAATGCTCATTGCCCGCAGCGCCAACCCCATCTCGCCGGCTCACAAACATGGTGTACAGCCTGGCCAGGACATTCTGCACGACGACAATGGCAACATCCCTGCCTGGGCCGACCCCGCCACCGTGCAATATGCATGGATTGGATTGACCCTACCCAACCCCGACCAATATGTGGGCAAACAGTTGCGCGGCGTGCGCGGCATGTACTGCAACACATTCTATAACCGCGGTTTCCACACAGTGGACTGGTTCAATCCCATCATGGAGGTGAAGGATGCCAACATCGAGGTAGTGGCCGAGGGTGTCACCACCACACTCAACACCTACTGCGTGGCCAACATGAGCGAGCAAGACAACAACCGCTTCTTCATGATGGAGCCGCGCCTGCTCGAACCGTGCAACATCACCGACGTGATGCGCACCGCCGACGAGGCCATCTACGCCCCCACCGAAAATGCACTGATGCCCGAGGGAGCAATCAACTACTACCACCGCGACGGCATAGAGGGCAGCGGAATGCTGGCCGGCAAATACGGCAAGTTGTGGGACTTCGGTGCTGTATGGCACGATGTTGACGAAATGTACGGCGGCTCGGCCTATGCCTGGCGTACCTACAACAAGGTGTTCAACATCAACGACGCACTGATTATCGCCTGGGACGAGAGTCAAATTAACAAGACCGGATATCACTATCCGCTCGACACCCCCAACTTTGACTACGAGTCGACGGAGAACGTGGGCATGGCATTATTCGGCACGGCTCAGACCACCATCCGGGTCGAGGATTACAGCGACGACGACTTCGCCATGGCCGATGCCGACTACTTCAGCCGCTACAGCTACGCCGCCGACTGCAATGTCTACAAGAACGACCTGCACGTGATGGTGAACCGCCTGAACATGAATTTTGACGGCATCCGCGACCTGGTGGTGACCCGCTGCAACAGCCGCGGCGACGAGCTGGCCGACATCGCCACGCTCCTCTACCAAGGCGAGGGCAAATACAAAGTGAAATACAACCTCGAAACCCAAACCAGCCGCGGCAACGACCTGATCAAAGTGAGCCACAACTCATCGGCACCGCGCCGCGCGGCGGCCACCGGCGAATACCTGGGCGACAACCACTTCGCAGATGAAAGCATTGTTTACAACCTGGAGAACGGCAAGGACAACTACATCTACCTGTCCGACATGTTCTGCGGCGACCCCATGCTCGACATCGATGGCGTGGAAAACAAAACCACGGCCTACACCTATCGCATCAAGGCCGGTGAGGGAACCACCCGCGACGTGACTTGCGTGCTCAATGCTGTGCCCATCTACACCCCGCACGACTACATCCTGAGCCGGGCCCGCTACACCGCCGAGGAGGTGGCAGGCGACATCACTGGCGAACTCCATCCGCTCGACTTTGTGGAGGCCAACTTCGACATCCGCCGCAGCTACTCGGTGGACGGATGGACCGTGATGCGCGATTATGACCACGACTTCATGGCCGGCCGCACCGACATTCACATCAATCACGATGAGATTACCAGCAATTACTTGGAGCTGAGTGAATACTGCGAAATAGCCAACCCCGAGGACCACGAATATGTGCCCGAGCTGAAGACCGACTACAACAACAACACCTATGGCTGCTTCAAGCAGTCGGTGAAAAACGCCGAGGTGACAATGTCGTGCGTGGGCAAGGTGGCGTCGATTAAGGACACCGACGACGGCGAGAAGTACTTCCATGCCGACCTGAGCGTAGTGAGCCAAATCATTGAGCAGGCTCAAAAGCTCACCACGAGCAAAGATTTGCGCTACCTGTTCCGCGTGTGGCGTCTTGAAGACGGCAAAGACCCTGTGCCGCTCAACACCACCGGCAACTTCGACGAAGAACACGTCCTCGAAATGAATCCCAACTGGGCAACCAACTATCAGACACTCAACACCGTTGCCCTGTCGGAAGACCCCTTCGCCAACGCCGATGAATTCACTATCAGCGACACGTTCAAGGCCAAGGTCAACAATAACGCCGGCGCGCCACGCCGCGCACAGGGCGACGTGTACAGCTGCGACTACAAGGTGTCGCTCTATGTCCTCGACGAGAACACAGGCCGCTACTATGTGCGCACCAACACAATCCCCGTCAGTTGGGACAAATCGGTGGTGACTGCCATCACCGACCTGGTGACCAACGATGCCCAGGTGACCAACGTGCGCTACATCAACATGGCCGGTGTGGAAAGCGCCACCCCGTTCCAGGGCGTGAACATGGTGGTGACCACCTACAGCAACGGCAACACCACGGTGGCCAAGGTCATCAAGTAAGGACAAGACCGACAGCAATCATTCAATTTTAATACATCTTTTCATGTTAGACTCCCTGCGCCGCGCGGCGCGGGGAGTCTTTTGCATGCACCCACCACGGCACAAATTGTTCACAAGAGGTGGCAACGACTATTTTTGCGGGGCTTTTGTTTCAGAAGTCGGGCGAAAATAGTAATTTTGCAGTTTGAACACCAACGAAACGTATTAAACCGAACATAACAATGCTTACACTTCAACTTATCAACCAAGACCCCGAGGCCGTGATAGCACGGCTGGCGGTCAAGCATTTCGACGGGCGCGAGCCCATCATGCGCGTGGTGGAACTCGACAAGGAGCGCCGCGCCGCCCAGAAACAACGCGATGACAACGCCGCCCAACTCAACAAGATGGCCGCCAGCATCGGCGCCCTGATGAAACAGGGAAAGCGCGACGAGGCCGAGCAAATCAAAGCACAGGTGGCCGCCCTGAAAAGCACCAATAAAGAGATTGACGACCGCCTGACCGCTGCCGAGCAAGAAATCACCGACATCTTGCTGTCGGTGCCCAATGTGCCTTATGCCGGAGTGCCCGAGGGACGCACCGCCGAGGACAATGTGGTGGAGCGCACCGGCGGGCCGATGCCCGACCTGCCCGAGGATGCCCTGCCCCACTGGGACCTGGCACGGAAATACAACCTGATTGATTTTGACCTGGGTGTAAAAATCACCGGTGCCGGATTTCCCGTCTACATCGGCAAGGGAGCACGCCTGCAGCGCGCCCTCATCCAGTTCTTCCTCGACGAGGCCGTCAAGAGCGGCTACACCGAGGTGCAGCCCCCCTATGTGGTGAACGAGGCTTCCGGCCTGGGAACCGGCCAACTGCCCGACAAGGAGGGACAGATGTATCACTGCCAGGTGGACAATTTCTACCTCATTCCCACCGCCGAGGTGCCCGTGACCAACCTCTACCGCGACGTGATTATTCCCGCCGGCGAGCTTCCCAAGAAGAATTGTGCCTACTCGGCATGTTTCCGCCGCGAGGCGGGCAGCTACGGCAAGGACGTGCGCGGCCTGAACCGCCTGCATCAGTTCGACAAGGTGGAAATCGTGCGCATCGAGCGCCCCGAGGATTCCTATGCCGCCCTGGAAGAGATGAAGGACCATGTGCAGGGACTGCTCGAAAAGCTGGAGCTGCCGTGGCACATCCTGCGCCTGTGTGGCGGCGACATGAGCTTCACCAGCGCCATCACCTTCGACTTTGAAGTGTGGAGCGCCGCCCAAAAACGCTGGCTCGAGGTGAGCTCGGTGTCGAACTTCGAGACCTATCAGGCCAACCGCCTGAAATGCCGCTACCGCGGTGAGGACAAGAAGACCCACCTGTGCCACACCCTCAACGGCTCGGCACTGGCACTGCCACGCATCGTGGCCGCCCTGCTCGAGAACAACCAGACGCCCCAGGGCATCCGCATCCCCAAGGCGCTGCAAAGCTACACGGGCTTCGACATCATCGACTGAGCCGCCCATGGGCAGCAAGCGCATTCTCTGGATTGACTACCTGAAGGCCATCAGCATGCTACTGGTGGTGGTGTACCACACACCTGAGCGCTACGACGTGCTCGACGAAGGGGTCGTTTTCAACCTGGGAGTGCCCATCTTCTTTGTGCTGGCCGGATTTCTTTACAACCCCGCCAAGCATGCCGGCACGAGGCAATACTTGCTGCACCGCGCGCGCCAGTTGCTGATTCCCTACGCCACATTTTTTGTCGTCTTCTACGCCCTGTGGCTGGCAGTGGGCCGCCGCATGGTGGGCCCCGAGGAAGAGGCTATCGCCTGGTGGACGCCGCTTTATGAGTTCGCCACCGGCCAGCCCACCGTGGTGCTGGGCGCCTTCTGGTACATTGCCTGCCTGTTCTCCATGCAAGTGGTCTACCATGTGCTGCAACGGTGGATACCGGGCAAGTGGATGATTGCCGCGAGCGTGGTCTTGGCACTGTCCACCTATGCCCTCTACATCCACCCGTGGAACGTGGGCAAAGCGTTCATCTACATGCCCCTCTACGCCGTGGGGCACACTTGCCGCGAGGCACTGGCCGCCATCGCGCGCCAGCCCGCCCGGCTCCGGCTTGCCACCGCGGTGCCGCTGGTGGCCGGCATCGCCGTGCTGGCCTGGAGTGCCACCGTGGCCGACCGGCTGCTCTTCCGCTACGCCACCGTGGCCGGTGTGCTGCTGGTGCTGCCGGCCTGGTTCGCCGCCGCGCCGTGGATAGCCAGCCGCTTCGGCGAGCGCAAAATGGTGACCCACATCGCGGTGTACGGCATCACTTACCTGGCGCTGCAAAACTACCTGATTGGCATCATCAAGCTGGTGCTGTGCCGGCTGTGCGGCCCCGATGTCTTCACCCAGCAGTGGTGGCTCAAGGCCGTGGTGGCGCTCACGGTGATGCTGCTCATCTATCCATGCTCGCTGTTCATTGCCCGGTGGATGCCCTGGATGCTGGGGAAAAGCCGAACCGCCACCCCGAAAGAAAAATCAATTTCTTTATCATGACTGGCTCATAATTGCCGAATTATATCTAACTTTGCACGATAGTAAACAAATAGGTTATGAACATATTAGAACTGAGTGAACAAGAAATAGGGCGCCGCAACAGCCTGGAGCAACTGCGCCAGATGGGCATCGACCCCTACCCCGCACAAGAATTTGTGGTAAACGCCTACAGCGACGACATCAAGGCCCGCTTTGCCGACGACGAGCCGCAACGCCAGGTGAGCATCGCAGGCCGAATGATGAGCCGGCGCATCATGGGCAAGGCCTCATTTTTCGAGCTGCAAGACTCGCGCGGACGCGTGCAGGTGTACGTGAGCCGCGACGACCTGTGCCCCGGCGAGGACAAAGAGCTGTATAACACCGTGTTCAAGAAACTGCTCGACATGGGCGACTTTGTGGGCATCACCGGCTTTGTGTTCCGCACGCAAATGGGCGAGATCTCGGTGCATGCTCAATCGCTCACCCTGCTGAGTAAGAGCCTCAAGCCGCTCCCCGTGGTGAAAATGAAGGACGGCGTGGCCTACGACTCTTTCGACGACCCGGAACTGCGCTACCGCCAGCGCTATGTGGACCTGGTGGTGAACGACGGCGTGAAGGACACCTTTATCAAGCGCGCCACCGTGCTCAAGACGCTGCGCCAGGTGCTCGACGACGCCGGATACACCGAGGTGGAGACACCCACCCTGCAAAGCATTGCCGGCGGCGCCAGCGCCCGCCCGTTCATCACCCACTTCAATGCCCTCGATGTGGACATGTATATGCGCATCGCCACCGAGCTCTACCTCAAGCGGCTGATTGTGGGCGGATTCGAGGGTGTGTACGAGATTGGCAAGAACTTCCGCAACGAGGGCATGGACCGCACGCACAACCCCGAGTTCACCTGCATGGAGCTCTACGTGCAGTACAAGGACTACAACTGGATGATGAGCTTCACCGAGCAGCTGCTCGAGAAAATCTGCATCGCCGTGAACGGCTGCACCGAGAGTGTCATCGACGGCAAGACCATCAGCTTCAAAGCACCCTATCGCCGCCTGCCCATCCTCGATGCCATCAAGGAAAAGACGGGCTACGACCTCACCGGCATGGACGAGGCACAAATCAGAGAGGTGTGCGGCAAGCTGGACATGGAGATTGACGACACCATGGGCAAGGGCAAGCTCATCGACGAAATCTTCGGCGAGTACTGCGAGGGCGATTTCACCCAGCCCACGTTCATCATCGACTATCCCGTGGAGATGTCGCCGCTCACCAAGATGCACCGCAGCAAGCCCGGCCTGACCGAACGCTTTGAGCTCATGGTCAACGGAAAGGAACTGGCCAACGCTTACAGCGAGCTCAACGACCCCATCGACCAAGAAGAGCGCTTCAAGGAGCAGATGCGACTGGCCGACAAGGGCGACGACGAAGCCATGATTATCGACCAGGACTTCCTGCGTGCCCTGCAGTACGGCATGCCTCCCACCAGCGGCATCGGCATCGGCATCGACCGCCTGGTCATGTTCATGACCGGCAAAACCACCATCCAGGACGTGCTTCTCTTCCCGCAGATGCGCCCCGAGAAGGTGCCTCATCGCGACAAGGAAGAAGCCTTCACCGCACTGGGCATCCCCGCCGAGTGGGTGGCGCCCATCCAGAAGGCCGGCGTGCTCACCGTGGACGCTCTGGCCGCCCTGGAGAAGCCCGGGAAGCTCTTCCAGGATTTGCTCGACATCAACAAGAAGTACAAGCTGGGCTACAAAGCCCCCACGGCCGACGAAGTGAAGCAGTGGGTAGCCACAGCCGCAGGCCGCCAGGCCCAAAGCTGAGCACATCCATCACCACCGCACGGCCATGCTGCTCCGTAAAAACGAACACGGCCTGAACGACCACGTGTCGGTGGTCAAGGGCATCGCCATCATGCTCATGCTGCTGGGCCACTCGGGCATGCCCTGGTGTGGCCACATGCTGTCGATGATCAGGATGCCGGTGTTTGTGATTGCCAGCGGTTATTGTTTCAAGGACTACTATATCACCCACCGCCTCGTTTTTGCACGGCGGCGGGTGAAGTCGTTATACTGGCCCTTTGTGAAATGGGGGCTCCTGTTCGTGCTGCTGCACAACGTGTTCTGCCACTTGGGCCTCTACGCGCCCGACACGCCTTCCTATGGCTGGCTCGACATGGCTCAGCTGGTGCCCGGAGTGCTGGCGATGAAAACCCCCGAACCCCTGGTGGGCGGCATCTGGTTCATCACCGAGTTGTTTTTCGGCGTCATGCTCTTCACCCTGTTGCTGCCGCTGATCAAGCGCTGCCCACTGGCTTGGGTGGCAGGATTTGCAGCCCTGGCGGTGCTGATGAACCTGACGGGCTTCCACTTCCGCCTGCGCGACGTGAGCCTGATGAGCGCCAGCTACTACACCCTGGGCTACTGGGTGCGCGGCCGCACCTTGAGCCACAGCTGGCCCACTATCGGCGCACTGGCCGCAACGCTCTATCTGAGCTCGCTGGTGGTGCGCGGCAACTTCCAGCACATGGCACCCACCTGGATTATCCCCAACTATGCCACCGTGATGGTGGGGGCGTGGCTGCTGGCGGCACTGGCATGGCACATCGTGGAGCACTGCCCGCGGCTGACGCGTGCGCTGGCCCACGTGGGCACGCACACGCTCATCATCCTCACCCTGCATTTCCTGGCCATGCGCCTGGTGTCGTGGCTCATCATCGTGTGCTCAGGCATGCCGATGGACTACCTGAGCCACCACCCGGTCATCAAGGGCTGCGTATGGGCTTGGCCGCTCTACTTCGCCGCCGGCCTCACGCTGCCGCTGGCCTATGACTGGATGAAGCAAAAAACGCTGAAAATTGTCGGCAAATGGGTGAAAAATGAGCCCGATGTGGTGTAATTCAAAAAAATTCAGTACCTTTGGCAATGGACTTTTTTCATTCGGTTGAGTTTTACGTTCTGGCTTTGTTTGTCGCCTTTGCGTTATTAGGACTCATCGTCAGCCCCCGGCTGAGTGGCGCCGCCACCTCGGTAATAGCAGCCATGGAGATGGGCGAGCGGTCGGCAGTGCCGGCGGGCACACTGCGCTTGGAGTGCGGCCCGGCGGGCACCATGACGCTGCGGCGCTACGGCCTGGCCGTGCGTGATGGCGAGGGTGCGTATCTCACCGTCACCATCGTCGACGACAAGATGAAAATCGTCGAGAAACGTGGAGCGGCCACCGGCGGTAGCGGCCAGCCCACCGAGGTCGACGCCATCGCCCGCCTCACCAAGCTGCCCGCACGCAAACTGCATGTGCGCTACGACAGCGAAATCACCGGCGAATGGGGCCTGGCCGCCGTGCTTGTGGCCGACGGAAACACCGCCGAGACACGGCTCAAGTATTAAAATCACCCTACGGGTGCAATTTATTGAAGAAAACTGCGTTAATAATAATAAACTACTAGTAGACCAAGATAATGACACGCAACTACATCTTCTCGTTCCTGCTCACGCTCATGGTTGCCATGGGGCTCACTGCACAAGCCGAGCAATGGGTGCAGCACCCTAATTTCTCGGGAGGAACCGCGACGAAAAACATCATCGACACCGAGCATCGGGTCTTTTATGTCGTAGGAACCAATCTGTTTTGTTACGACAAGGCCACCGAGCAGAGCCAGGTGCTGAACACCAACAATCTGCTCCACGACGCCAATGTCACTCAAATCTATTACAACAACGAGCAAAACTATGTGGTTGTAACCTATTTGAACTCGAATATCGACATCATCAAGGCCGACCTCACCGTGGTCAACGTACCTGCCATCAAAGACGTGGTGATGAATCGCTCCAAGCTCATCAACGATGTCACCTTCAGTGGCGGCAACATGTATGTGGCCACCGATTTCGGGTTTGTGAAATTCGACGAGAAAACATTCGACTACAAGATGTTGCGCAACTTCAACACCACCGTCACATCGGTGGCACAAGTGGGAGAATACATTGTGCTGGGCGCCGGCAACAAAATCTATTACGACAACGCCCAGAATCCGGGCGACGTGCTGGTTTATTATTCGACTTATTCCAAAGCCTACGCCAACCCGCATTTCTATCCCATCAACGACACCAACTTCCTCGTGACAGCCACAGCAGGCCTCTATCGCTTGGCCATCGGCATCGACGAGCAGACCGGGCAGGCCACGCTCACCCCCACCACTATCTTCACCGGCTCGGCCTTGGTGGCCGGCCCCGTGCAGAAGCGCCCGGGCGGTTTCCTGGTGAACTACTTCTCCAAGAGCTTTTACTACACGCTCAACGAGCAAGGCGCCGCTCCGGCCAAAGTGAGTGGAGGAAAGGAAATGTACAGTGCCTGGCCGGCGGGCGACGGCACCCTGTGGGGCATCGGTGCCAGCGGGCTGCACATCAAGGGTGAAACCACCTACGACAAGCCCAACTCACCGGCTTTTGCCGATGTCTTACCTTATTGGCTCACTTATAGCCCTCTGGAGAAGAAAATCTATGTGACCAATAGCGGTCCCTGGAAAGGGGCAAGCGGCCACACTTCACACATCAACACCTATGATGGCAAACAGTGGCAAAACGTCACGCCCTCATTCATACCCAATGGCGGCCTTTACCCGATAGCTTTCCACCCAACCGACACCAACACCTATTTCATTCCGTCGTGGAAAGGAGATTACTTGTATCGCATCACCAATGGCGCCAAGGTGGCATCGTTCAGAAATTCATGGCCGCTTTCGGCCAGCTCCTACGGCCCCCGCATGGCGTTCGACGACTACGGCAACCTCTGGATGGTGCAAGAGTATCCAATCATTGCAAAGCCCGTGGCCGTGTTACCTTTTAGCGCGCTCGACAAGGAAAATCTCGCCAAGACCGACTGGCTCACCTTTGCCGTGGAAGATGCAGTGAACGGACAAAGCCCACAGCGCAACAGCCTGGCCGTGTCCAAAGGCAGCAACGTGAAAGTGTACTGCGGCGGCGACTTCAAACGCCCCATCGTGTTCTGGAAAGAAGAAGGCGAATTGAAAAGCGGCGTGACCTTGAAATCAAAAGCCTACACCTCGTTTGCCGACATCGACGGCGGCATGGCAAGCTGGACCTACACCTATCGCATCAAGGCCGACAGCCTGGGGCAAGTGTGGGTGGCTGCCATGGAAGGACTCTTCGCCTTCGACCCCGCCAAGGCCTTCGACGACGACTTCAGGGTGAACAACTGCGCCGCCATGAACGGCAGCAAGGTGTACAGCATGACGTTCGACCCCCAAGGCAACGTGTGGGTGGCCACCGAGGACATGGGTCTGTGCCAAATCAGCGGCGACGGCAAGACGCTGCTCAAACAATACAACATCGACAACAGCCCCATCCCGCACAACACCGTCTACGACGTGTGCTATGCGCCCATGACCAACTCCATCTTCATGACCACCGAGCTGGGATTGATGGAGCTGAAGTTCGACACCCAGCTGGGCAGCGACAATTTTGACAATGTGTACGCCTCGCCTGCCCTGGTGCTGCCCGATTTCACCGGGCATGTCACCATCTACGGCCTCATGGATGGCGCCACCGTGCTCATCAAGGACGTGGACGGCAACGTGGTGAAACAACTCGACTCGACGGCCGGCATAGCCAAATGGGACTGCTGTGACGATGCCGGCGAGCGCCTGCCCACCGGCAAATATCTGGTCTACGCCGCCATCGGCCAACCTGCCGACGATGCCGCCCCGGTGACCTTCATCAACATTGTGAAATAAAATTCCTACCCATAACGCAATACATCAAAAAATCAATATGACCATGCTAAAACGAATTGTCATCTTCCTGGCGCTGGCGCTGCCCTTTATGGCCAATGCACAGTACGGTGTGGGCGACTGGCGCATTCACACCATCTTTGTCGGCTCGGCAGCAGAGCGTGTCATCGACACGCCCGACAAGGTCTACTACCTGGTGAGCAACAACCTCTTCTGCTACGACAAGGAGACCGAGGAAAACGAGGCTTACAACAAACGCAACTACCTGTCGGATGTCACCATCAGCCAAATATACTACAACTATGAGAAAAAATATCTGCTGGTGGCTTATGTCAACTCTAACATCGACATCATCCTCGATTCGGGCAAAGTGGTGAACCTGCCCGACATCAAGAATGCTGTCATGACACAATCCAAGACCATCAACCATGTGAACTTTGCCAAGGACAAAGCCTTCGTGGCCACCAACTTCGGCTATGTGGTCATCAACGATGTGAAGATGGAGGTGCAGGAATCGCGTGTGTTCAACACCCCCATTTACTCGGTGGCACAGGTGGGCGACGTGATGCTCATCAGCGCCAACAAACTCTACTATGGCCTGGCCAGCGACTATCACGAGACGCTCGCCTCCTACAAGTCGACCTCCAACTCTAACAGCAAGCTCATTCCGCTCAACGACAACAAGTTCTTCTACATCACCGGATGGTTCTATGTGTTCACCATCAACAAGGATGACAGCGGCAACATCTCGTTCTCGAGCACTCAGATAGCCCAGGCGGCACCGAAAGACGTGCAACCCACCCCCACTGGCTTTATCGCCAACTTCAAGGATGCCGGCTACTATTACACATTCGATGCCGAAGGCAACAACGCCACGAAGGTGACCGCCACCAAGGAACTCTTCAGTTGCCACCCCGGCGGCGACGGCACCATGTGGGCCGTGGGAGCCAACGGACTGCACCGCGCAGGCGACCAAGCCAACTATTTCAAGCCGAACGGCATCCAGTTTGCCAATCCCTTCCACATCGCCTACAACAGCCTTTCAAAGAAGGCTTATGTGGCAACAACGGCAACCAACGCATTCTTTGCAACCAACACCGCCACCGCCATCAGCTCCTACGATGGCACCACATGGGAGAATGTCACCCCCACCACCAACTATTCCAGCGGCTCGTTCCACATGGTTTTCGACCCCGAAATCGAGGATACCTACTACTTGAGCACGTGGACCAAGGGCTTGGCAAAGATAAAAGGACGTGAAGTGGTCAGAGCCTACAACGCAACCAACACCCCCATGGTGGCGCGCAGTGGCGCCATGCACCCCATTCACGCGTTCGACCGCTACGGCAACCTGTGGGTGTGCCAATCCTATGAGAACCCCGACCACCCGGTGATGGTGGTGCCACGCGCCAAGCTGCTGAAGAGCAACACCACAGCCAGCGACTGGTACACTCCGAATGTTCCCACCGTGGACCAGGGATCGACCAAGCGTGCCAGTTTTGTGGTGACGAAGAATAACACCTCCGATGTGAAGGTGTTCAACTCGGGCGACTTCCAGCGTGCCTTCGTCTTCTGGAAAAACGAAAACGGAAACATCTCAAACGCCAACCCGCCCTATCGCACCTACACCAGCTTCCACGACCAGGACGAGAAAGGCTTTGAGTGGACCTATGTGCTGTGCATGACCGAAGACCTCGACGGCCGCGTCTGGGTGGGATGCGTGCAAGGAATCTTCTCGTTTGACCCGGCTCAGGCCTTCGACGACAGTTTCCGCATCAACCACACCAAGGTGCCGCGCAACGATGGCACCGACCTGGCCGACTACCTGCTCGACGGCATCCAGGTGAACTGCATCGCCGTGGACGGAGCCAACCGCAAGTGGATTGGCACCAACGAGTCGGGCCTGTTCTTGGTGAGCCCCGACGGATCACAAATTCTGAAGCAGTTCAACACCGGCAACAGCTACCTCTCGTCGAACACCATCTACAACGTGTGCTGCAACACCGACAACAACTCGGTCTACATCATCACCCCGACGGGTGTGTATGAATACTTCAGCGACTCCACCCCGGCCGAACCCGACTATAGCAACGTCTACGCCTACCCCAACCCCGTGCGCCCCGATTTCACCGGCTTGGTCACCATCAAGGGCCTCATGGACAACTCGCTGCTGAAAATCACCGATGCCGGCGGCAATGTGGTGAAACAATTGCGCTCCACCGGCGGCATGGCCACCTGGGACTGCTGCGGCGACAACGGCGAGCGTGTGAAGACCGGCGTGTACTATGTCATGGCATCGCAGGCCCAGGGAGGAAAGCAAGCATCGGTCACCAAGCTTGTCATTATCAAGTAACCCCCCTTGACAGCGCATGCGCTGAGAAAACATTGCGAATGATTGAGGGCCATAATCCCCTCAATCATTCGTTTTTTCTTGCAAGTTTTGTACCTTTGCACACGCAATATGGAAAATGCAGCTAAATTGACACGGAAGGATTTTGAAATCATGGCCCCGGTGGGGTCGTGGGAGTCGCTCACGGCGGCATGGCAAGGTGGAGCCGACGCCATCTACTTCGGCATCGAAGGGCTGAACATGAGGTCCAAATCGAGTGTAAACTTCTCTCTGGACGACTTGCACACGATTGCCGCATGGTGCCACGAGCACGGCATGAAGAGTTATCTCACGGTGAACACCGTGGTCTACGACGAGGACATGGACTACATGCACCGCATCGTCGACGCAGCCCACGAGGCCGGAATCACCGCCATCATCGCCAGCGACATGGCTGCCATCGATTATGCCCGCCGGCAGGGGGTGGAGGTACACATCTCCACCCAGGTGAACGTGAGCAACAGCGAGGCCGTGCGCCACTATGCGCGCTACGCCGATGTGATGGTACTGGCGCGCGAGCTCTGCATGGACCAGGTGGCGGCCATCCACCGCACCATCGAGCGCGACGACATCACCGGTCCCGGCGGCAAGCAAGTGCGCATCGAGATGTTTTGCCACGGAGCGCTGTGCATGGCGGTGTCGGGGAAATGCTACCTGAGCCTGCATCAAACGGGCGCCAGCGCCAACCGCGGGGCATGCCGCCAGATTTGCCGGCGCAGCTACATCGTCACCGACCGTGAGACGGGCGAAGAGCTGGCAGTTGACGGCAAGTACATCATGTCGCCGAAAGACTTGAAAACCATTCATTTCCTGAACAAAATGATGGATGCCGGCGTGAGAGTTTTCAAAATCGAGGGACGAGCCCGGGGACCCGAATATGTGCGCACGGTGGTCAGCTGCTACAACGAGGCCATCGGTGCTGTGCTCGACGGCACCTTCACCGGCGAGCGCATCGACCAATGGAACGAGCGCTTGGCACGGGTGTTCAACCGGGGTTTCTGGGATGGATACTATCTGGGGCAGCGCCTGGGCGAGTGGACTGAGAAATACGGTTCTTCGGCCACTCGCGTCAAGGTATATGCCGCCAAGGGGGTGCGCTATTACGACCGCCTGGGAGTGGCCGAATTCCTGATGGAAGCGGGCGAGGTGCATGTGGGCGATGAAATACTCATCATCGGCCCCACCACAGGAGCCGTACCCCTCACGGTGCAAGAAATCCGCGTGGACCTCAAGCCTGTGGAGAGCACGGTGAAGGGCGAGAGCTTCTCCATCAAGACCGACGTGAAAATCCGCCCCAGCGACCGGCTCTATGTGTGGAAACCCACTGGACTGAAACACTGACACTCACATGAGCCTAAACCGCGCACAACACAATACCAACCCACCGGCCCGGCATGGTGCGATGCGCCGCATCGGCCTGGCACTGGGCACGCTGGCCGTCCTGGCGCTGCTGCTCACTGCGGCAGCGAGCCTCTATTTGATTGACTACGCACTGGCGCGCGACAGCCAGCCCGACGACCAGGCGCTGGCACATGTGCTCGACCAGGCGCCGCAGGCGGCACCCTGGGTCGACAGTCTGCGCCGCGAGGGAGCCCTGCACGACACCACCATCACAGGGCCACACGGGCTGCGCCTGCATGCGCTGTGGGCACGTGCCGGCCGCCCCACGGCACGCACGGCTATCATTGTGCACGGCTACAAAGTGCAGGCGCTGGGCATGATGCACATCGGCTACCTTTACCACCACAACTTGGGGTTCAACATCTTGTTGCCCGACCTCAGCGCGCACGGTCACAGCCAGGGCAGCCACATCGGCATGGGTTGGAACGAACGCTTTGAAGTGCTGCGATGGGTCGACGAGGCGGCCCACCTGTTCGGCGACTCGGCACGGGTGGTGCTGCATGGCATCTCGATGGGAGCCGCCACTGTGATGAACGTGGCCGGTGAGGACTGCCCGCCGCGGGTGCGGTGTGTGGTCGAAGACTGCGGCTACACCAGCGTGTGGGACGAATTCTCCGGCGAGGCGCGCAAGCGCTTCGGGTTGCCGCCGTTCCCGGTTCTCTATGCCAGCAGCGCACTCACACGCCTGCTCCACGGCTGGTCATTCGGCCAGGCATCGTCCCTGAAGCAAGTGAAACGCAGCCGGTTACCCATCTTCTTCATCCACGGCGACAGCGACGACTTTGTCCCCTCCTGGATGGTGCATCCGCTCCACGAGGCCGCACGGGCCGACAAGCAATTGTGGATAACGCCCGGCTGCGCCCACGCACAAAGCTATTATCACTACCCCCAGGAATACACCCGCCGCGTGGCCCGGTGGACCGGACGCTACATGTGACCATCACCCTCCAACCCGCAGAAATTAACACTTTTCGATTGTTAAAAAATGTAATAAAATGCGCAAATCGGATGATTTGCGCATTTTCTACGTCTTTTTGACTACTTTTTAACATCATTTACACTACTTTCGCAAAAAAATATACAATCAATAAAGAATGAAAAAGAAAGTTTTAGGTTTAACTGTATTTGCCGCCCTGTGGAGCTTGAACATGCTCGCCGGCGGCCTTCTTCACAACACCAACCAGCACATCGCATTCGTGCGCATGATGGCCCGAGGAGCCAGCAACGAAATCGATGCCGTATATTCCAATCCGGCCGGAACGGCCTTCATGGACGACGGATGGCAACTGTCGCTCAACATCCAGAGTGCCTTCCAGACGCGCAATGTCACCACCACCTTCCCGCTGTTCACCGAGGAGAATCACACCCGCCAATTCAAGGGCAACGCCGCAGCGCCCGTGCTGCCGTCGCTCTACGCCACCTACAAGAAAGACCGCTGGACGCTCTCGGGCTTCTTCGGGGTGACCGGCGGTGGAGGCAAATGTTCATTCGACCACGGCCTGCCCATGTTCGACGCTGCCGTGATGAGCGGCATCTACGCCAAGACAGCCGCCCTGCCCACCGGCCCGCTGATGCCCACCGCCTACGACATCAGCACCGCCATGAAGGGCCGCCAGTACGTGTTCGGCGGCCAATTTGGCGCGGCCTTCCGCATCTTGCCCGGCCTCTCGGCCTTTGCCGGCATGCGCATGAACTACTTCAACGGCAACCAGAGCGGTTACATCACCGCCAAGCTCAAGGGCGCAGAACAGACACTGGCCAACATTGTGCTCGACTGCGACCAGACCGGATGGGGCATCACGCCCATTCTGGGCGTCAATTACAAATGGCGCGCGCTCACCCTGGCCGCGAAATACGAATTCAAAACCAACCTCAATATCGAGAACGACACCAAGACGCTCACTGCCGAGCCCGCCGAGTTCCGTTCGGCCCTGGCCGACTTTGAGGACGGTGTGAACACCCCCAGCGACCTGCCCAGCGTGCTCTATGTGGCTGCCGGATATGAGTTCATCCCGCACAAGCTGCGCGGAACGGTTGAATTCCACTGGTACGACGACAAGCATGCCGAAATGGCCGGCGACAAGCAAAAAGCATTGCGCCACGGCACCTACGAGGTGCTGGCCGGCCTGGAATGGGACATCAACAAAATGTTCACCGTGAGCGCCGGCTTCCAAAACACCGACTACGGCTTGACCGACGCCTACCAGTCGCACACCAGCTTCGCTTGCGACAGCTACTCCATCGGCCTGGGCGCGGCGGCCAACATCACCAGCCATATCAAGGTGAACATAGGCTACTTCTGGACCAATTACAAAGACTACAACAAGACCGTGGCGGCCGGCACACCAGGCTACTGCGGCACCACGCTGGCCGGCAGCGACACTTTCTCGCGCACCAACAAGGTGTTCGGCATGGGTATCGACTATAAGTTCTGAAACCAAATATCAAATTACTATGAAACGAAAACTCTCTCTTATCGCAATGCTGCTCCTCGCCACAGCCCCGATGGCACGGGCGGGAGGTCTGATGACCAACACCAACTACCACATCGCCTTCGACCGCATGATGGCACGCGGTGCCACTACGGAAATCGATGCCGCTTTCAGCAACCCGGCCGGACTGGCCTGGACCGGGCATGAAGGATGGCAGCTATCGTTCAACTATCAAGGGCCGCAACAGAACCGCGACATCAACGCCACCTACGGCGCGCCACTGCTTCCCGACACCACACACTACTACCCCGGCAAGGCCACCGCGCCATTCGTGCCGGCATTGTTCGCCGTCTACAAGCACGACCGCTGGGCCGCATGGGCCATGATTGGCATCGTGGGCAGCGGCGGAAGAGTGGAGTACAAGGAAGGCATGCCCATGTTCGACGCCATGGTGGCGGCGGCCATCCTGCAGCAGAGCGGTGGCGCACTCACCCCTAAGGCCTACGACATCGAGAGCTACATGAAGGGCAAGCAGTACATCTACGGCGCGCAAGTGGGTGCCACCTACCGCATCGGCAACCACTGGGCCGTGAGTGGCGGACTGCGTGTGAGCTACTACGACGGTTACACCCGCGGGCACGTCAAGGCCACCATGAAGGCCAACGCACAGGTGCTGGCCGACCTGGAGGTGGATGCCGACCAGAAGGGCTGGGGAGTAAACCCCATTCTGGGTCTGGACTATCACTGGAAAAACCTCACCCTGGGGGCCAAATACGAATTCCGCACCAAGCTCAACATCCCCTGCTCCACCTCGACGCTGAAAGATGCAGGCGGCGCGCTGGCAGCCTATGCCGATGGCGAGAAAATCCGCTACGACATGCCGGCACTGCTCACACTGGCTGCAGGCTACGAGTTCATCCCGGCCAAGCTGCGCGGAGCATTGGAATTCCACTGGTTCGACGACAAGAACGCCAAAATGGCGGGCGACCGGCAGAAAGCGCTCACCCACGGCACCTATGAGTTCCTGGCCGGAGTGGAATGGGACATTAACCGCAAGTTCACCGTGAGTTGCGGCGCTCAGCGCACCGACTACGGCTTGAGCGACGCTTATGAGACCAACACCTCCTTTGCCTGCGACAGTTACACATTCGGCCTGGGAGGCGCTTGGAACATCACCCCCAAGTTGCGTGTCAACGCATCATACTTCTGGACGTGGTACTCCGACTTCACCAAGGTCGTTCCCGCCTCTTATCCCAACCCCGGTGGCTACTATGGAACCACCATGAGCGGCACCGAGACCTACAGCCGCACCAACCGCGTGCTGGGTCTGGGCATCGATTACAAGTTCTGACAAGCTTTCCACCCGCCACTTTCCCACAGTAATCAGGACCGTGGGTTTTCAAGTTAGCGATTTTTTGCTTAACTTTGCACCCGCATTACAGGCTGCCCCTGTAGTTCAATGGATAGAACGGAGGTTTCCTAAACCTGAGATTTGGGTTCGATTCCCAGCGGGGGTACAGATAATTAAAACAGGTTGTGACGGTCACTCCGTGCACAACCTGCTTTTTTTGCATCCCCATCCAGTAGCCCATGACCTTGTTGAACACATTGTTCGGCAGGTGATCCGAAAAACGTCATCAAAAACGGGCGGTTCCCCGGAATAAACAAAATGAAAATCTCACTTTTCATTTTGTTCTGCGCTCGGTTTGCACTAATTTTGGATAAATCAGGCTGCGTGGAGGCATAAAAAATGAAAAAACGGGATTTTTCATTTTGTTCTGCGCTCCACTTGCACTAATTTTAGATAAATCAGGCTGCGTGGAGGCATAAAAAATGAAAAAACGGGATTTTTCATTTTGTTCTGCGCTCCACTTGCACTAATTTTGCAAAAAATTACTGAAAGCGATGAATGACAAGTTTGAAATGGTGGCCAAGACCCTTCAGGGCCTGGAAGGAGTGCTTGCCGACGAGTTGAGAGCGCTGGGCGCCGACGAAGTGACTGAAGGACGGCGCATGGTGGCCTTTATGGGCGACAAGGAAATGATGTACCGTGCCAATTTTTGTTGCCGCACAGCATTGCGGATTCTCAAGCCGTTTCTGAAATTTCACGCCACCAGTGCCGACGAGCTTTATGAGCATGTGAAGCAGTTCGACTGGGAGCAAGTGCTCTCGACCGACAAAACTTTTTCTATCGATGCCACCACCTTCGGTGAAGAGTTCAGGCACTCACGCTTTGTCACCTATCGCGTGAAGGATGCCATCGTCGATTTCTTCAATGAGCGATACGGCAAGCGGCCGTCGATTCGCCTCACCAATCCCGACCTGCGCTTCGACGTGCACATCGCCGGCACTGAAGTCACCATTTCGCTCGACTCGAGCGGTGAACCGCTCTATCGACGCGGATGGCGCGTGGCACAGACCGACGCCCCCATCAACGAGGTGCTGGCCGCCGGCATCATCAAACTGAGCGGATGGGACGGCCAGAGCAATTTTGTGGATCCCATGTGCGGCAGCGGCACGTTCTTGATTGAGGCGGCCATGATCGCGGCCAATATCAACCCCGGCGTGTTTCGCAAGGAATATGCCTTCCAGCTATGGAACGACTACGACGAGGAGATGTTCTCACGCATTTACAACGACGACAGCGGCGAACGCGAGTTCTCCTATAAAATCTATGGCAGCGACATCGAGGGCAAGGCGGTGGCCATCGCGCGCGAAAACATCAAAAGCGCGGGATTGGGACGCTACATCGAGCTCGAGCGCCGCGCCATTGAAGACATCACCGAGGCTCCCGAAAAGGGCGTTCTTATCACCAACCCCCCATACGGCGAACGCCTGGACGTGGAAAACATCGAGCAACTTTATCGCACCATCGGCGAGAAACTCAAGAAAGTGTTCACCGGCTATCATGCGTGGCTCATCTGCTACGACAAGGAGCACTACGACAAAATCGGGCTCAAGGCATCGGTGCACTATCCATTGCAAAACGGTGGACTGGACTGCGAGCTGCGGGAGTATGTGATTTTCGACGGCACTTATGACGATCTGCGCAGCCGCGGAGAGTCGATCAAGAACGAAGAGTTCCGTGCCAGCGAGGACAAACGCCGGCTGCCCCGCCGCGAATTCCGCCCCACCGCCGAAACGGATGCCGCCGAGCGGCCACGCCGCTTCGAGAGCCGACCGCCACGCCGGCCATTTGACCGTGGTGCCGACCGCTTTGCCGACCGGCCACGACGCAAGCGCGACGAGCAGAACAGCGACCATGAGCGCCGACCGCAGCGCAGCGATGACGCCGATGCGCGCCACAGCGAGGAATACGCACGGCACATGCTGCGCGACCGGCAACCCCGATTGGGTGCCGACAAAGAGGTGCCCATCGTCAAGGGTCGCCGCAAGAGCTGGAAGCGCAAAGACTTGGACGACAACACTTCCACCCCGCAGCAGTGACGCGCCCCGACAAAATCAACGAGTACTTCAATAGCCGCGGATTCACCGTGGTGTGTGCCTTGATGCTGGCCATCGCAGCCGGTGTGAGTGTGACATTATCGCCTCCGCCAGTTCCCGATGCCGGCAGTGGCATCTTGTACTCGGCCCAATGGTCGGCCATCAAGCAGCCCACGTTGTCGGCCGCAGTGAATGTGGTGTGCATCATCGGCATCGGGCTTCTCATGCTGGCACTGAACAAGGTGTTCAATTTTGTGCGCTCCTTCACGTTCATCTTTGCTTCGGTATTTTTCCTGCTCGAGATGTCCACCCCGCTCACATGCAGCATTTTCAACACAGGCACCACTCTGTGCCTGATTCTCATGGGCGGCATCTTGCTGCTATTTTCATCCTATCAGGACAAGCACTCACAGCACAGCATTTTCCTGCTGACGGCGGTACTCACCACCTGCAGCATGTTCCAGTATGCGTTTTTGCTGCTGATTCCGGCATTTTGCTTCGGCTTCATGTATATGCGTGCCATGACCATCAAGGGTTTCTTGGCCATGCTGCTGGGACTGCTCACCCCGCTGTGGATAGTGATGGGGCTGGGCATTGCCCATTTGACCGATTTCAAGCCATTCGGCATCAACGCCATCTGGGAATCGCTCGACTTGGGGCAGGTGCGCATGCTGGTGGTGACGGCAGCCAGCGCCACCCTGCTCACCATTGTGCTCACCGCCATGAACATGCTCACCATCATGAACTACCGGCTGCAGCTGCGCGTGTACAACGCTTTCTTCGTGTTGATGAGCCTGCTGGCCATCATCGCCATGGCCATCGACTACAAGGACATGACCGCATTCCTGCCCATCTTGTTCCTGTGCCTAAGCGTTCAGGTGGCACACAGCTACACACTGAGCACGTTTTCTCACCGCTATTTATTCATCATTGCCCTGATAGCGCTGGCCATCGCCTCGTGTGTGGCCCAGTTGCTGCCAGTTTAATCAAGAACCACACCACCCATGATTCACATTGTTGCCGAAAGCCACATCCCCTATCTGCACGGCGTGCTGGAGCCGTGGGCTCATGTCACCTACGCACCCGTCATCGATGCCGCGACGGCTCACGATGCCGACGTGCTGCTGGTGCGCACACGCACCCACTGCGACGCGGCACTGCTGGCCGGAAGCCGGGTGCGCTTCATCGGCACCGCCACCATCGGCACCGACCACATCGACATGGATTATTGCAGGCTTCATGACATCACCGTGGCCAACGCTCCGGGATGCAACGCCCCTGCCGTGGCTCAATGGGTGCTGGCCGCTATCGGGCAATGGATGCTCCGGCACGACGAGGCGGATGCTCACCGCCTCACGCTGGGCGTGGTGGGTGTGGGACACGTGGGAAGCATCGTGGCACGCTGGGCACGGCAAGTAGGCTTCAACGTGCTGCTCAACGACCCGCCACGCGCATCACACTCACATGGCCAGGCCGGGGCGTTCACCCCCCTGGCACAGCTTGCGGCCCAAAGCCACATCATCACATTCCACACGCCGCTCACGATGAACGGCCCTTATGCAACCTGGCATTTATGCAACGAGCATCTGCTTTCGTCCGCGGAACATTGCCGACTGATTGTGAATGCGGCACGCGGAGGCATTGCCATCGACCCGATGCTGGCACAGTGGCACGGCGATGTGGCTATCGACTGCTGGGAGAACGAGCCGCGGCTGAATATCGACTTGCTCAAAAAGGCATTGGTGGCCACCCCGCACATTGCCGGCTACTCGGCCCAGGGCAAAGCGCGCGCCACTGCCATGCTGCTGCAGGCCTTGAACACTCACTTTGGCTGGCAAGTGCCCCTGCCCGTCATCGACGCGCCCACTGCCGGCGCCGCGCATGTGACGCTCGACGGCATCATGGCCAGCTACGACATCATGGCCGACACCGAAGCCCTCAAAGCCGAGCCCACCCGCTTTGAGACCATGCGCAACACCTACCACCTACGCAACGAGGTGAGCGACTGATTCAAGGCAAACTTGTCACAATTCTAAACCGATGTGGCATCGACTGCGATGTCGCGGCCAATGCTCTGCTCAAGCGACAGCAAAGTCTCGGTGCGAGCCACTCCGGGAATATTCTGGATGTAATTGTTGATGAGGTGCATCAGGTGCGTATTATTGCGCGCGTACATCTTGATCAGCATGGTGTAACGGCCCGTGGTGCAATGACATTCCACCACCTCCGGAATTTTCTCAAGCTCGGGCAGCACGCTGTCGTACATCGAGCCGCGCTCCAGTATCAGCCCGATGAAATTGCACACGCCGTAACCCAGTGCGGCCGGGTCTACCCGATAGCCCGACCCGGTGATGACCTTGAGCTCAATCATGCGCTGGATGCGCTGGTGCACCGCCGCACGTGACACACCGCAAGCCAGCGCCACGTCCTTCGAGGGGATGCGGGCATTGTGCATGATGATTTCAAGGATTTTTTTGTCGAGCGAATCAATTTGTACCATGATTATTTTATTTATCGTTATGCAAAAGTACAAATTTCTTTTGAATAATACTACTATTTTTGGTAAATTTTCAATAAATAACCCTACCGAAAACGATAAATAAACCAATGCACGAAACGCCTGAAGTTCCGCCTTGCGACACGAGTGCTCTCTTACGCAACAAGCCGCATCAAGCACCGACGGCGCAAAGTGCTATTTTCTCAACACTTTGCGCCGTCAATATGATTTAAAAAACCTTTAAGGAACTATTTTCTTGAGCGTGAGGCGCTGCAGGCGGCCTTTGCCGTCGGTGCGGGTGAGCACCACGCTGCGGTTGCCACGCTCCACCATGGTGAAGCGGTTGTCGGCATCAAGCAGAGCGCTGAAGTCGACATAGGCCACAGAGGCATCGGGGAAGGCGATGGTGAGCACGTCGCCATCTTCACTCCATCGTCCATAATTCTCGAGGTAATCGGTTCGTTGCTCATCAACCTTGCGCACACAGAACACTGTGCTTTGGAATTGGAAGAAGTACTGGCCCTGATAGTCGGCCTGTGCCACACCGTCGATTTCAATACGCTCCACGTTCCAAGTGCCGAACCACGAGCCTATGTCGCCATTATTGTGTGTGCAGCCTGCGGCCAGCGTCACCAGCAGTACCATACCGAAGAGTTGTGTGAGATGTTTCATCATTTTCCAAGTGTGAAGTTTCCGTGATAAATAATTGACAGCAGGGCACCGGTGTTGTCGCCCATCATATTGCCGCGGTCGAGCGCAAACTGTGCCTTGGCCTCCAGGCCCGGCACGCGGGCAGGCTGGTAACGCGCCTCGACGAGCATCGACGTTTCGTGAACCCCTTCGGCGCGGGGGAAGAATGGTGTGCCCCAGGCCTTGCGGTAGGACACCATGGCCCGGTAGTGCCACTCGCTGCCCAGGTCGCCCTTGATTCCCACATGGACGGCACGCAGCAGGTTGTCGGTGTAGCGCAGGTAACCATCCTGGTTATAGATAGGCGCCTTGACCATGGGCGAGCCTATCGACTGGCCGCGGTTCTGATAGCCGTTATAGGTGTAGTTGTTGTAATAATCGTCGGCACCGGTGGCTTGGTCGGTGAGCGGTGTACCCTCATGGTCGCGGGGAGCCCAGTGGATGGGGCCGCTCTGGTTGGTGAGGTCCAGGTATTCCACCACCACGCCACTCACCACCGACGGCTTGCCTGTGGTGAACTCCAGCCCCCACAGCCCGTCGAAGCCATTGAGCTTGCCGATTCCCGAGCCGTCCTCCCAGGGGCTCTGATAGTAGGCACGCAGGCGGTTGTCGTTCCTGAAGCGGTAGGCACCGATGATGTCCCACGAGCCCACATGGTTGCCCTCCACAAAGTCGTCGCCCCGGTTTCCGCCTCCGCTGCCGGCAATGAGCGCGCGCCAAAAGGCTTTGGCGTTGGTTGCCATCTCCAGGCGCGACTGCTCCACGCCCTTGTCGTAGCGCACCACAGTGCCGCCAAACTGGCATGCAGCCTGCCCGCCGATGGTGAAAACAAAGGGCTTGGTGGGGTTGGTGCGGAAGTAGATGTTTTTATAGTTGTACCAGTAGCGGGTTGTCACAAAGCTGTTGAGGTAATGATAATGATTCTCAAGCCAGTGACCGTCGGCAAACTTGTAGTAACCAATCTGACCGGTGATTTGCACCCACCCCTTTGTGAAGGGGATATTCTGGAAATTGACAAAACCGACGGCAAACCCCGCTCCCGGGCGTGCATTGCCGCTCATCACCAGGTCGCCACTGGTCAGGTCGTTAAGCAGGAAGGGCGATTGCTGCTGTTTTTGTCCCAACAAGAGGAACACGCCTCGATATTTTCCCTCGGCATAGGCTTGCTGCAGCCAAAAGCGGGCCGGGTGCTGCCGGTTGGCCACCATGCCGTCGGTAGCCGAATAGCGCAGGTAGTCGGTACCCGACGTGTAGCCGCCCCACACCTCGGCACCGAAACCATACGACAGGCGGCGCGTGGTGTCCATTGTGTGCCACAGTGCTGCTTGCACCAGCGCCGAGCGGGACTGCGTGAGCGTTCCGCCACGATTGGCCGCCATGTAATGCGGTGCGAAATCGCCACCGCCGGCATTGGCAGTGAACGATGCCTCATAATCGAGTTGCACCTGCGCCTGTGTGGCAAAAGCCGCAAGCAGGGCCAGTGCCGCATAGCATCTTCTGAAGTATTTTCTCATATTATTCGTTATTCTTTTTATATGTTCGGATATGTCGGTTCTTTTTCTCGTCGGTGATTTCATCGATATTGAAGAAGATGCTGCTCTCCTCCACTTCGCCAAACTCATGATTGATTGCCGTGCCGCACATGCGCATGGTGGGCGACAGGCTCATGTAGGCATTGACCAGCGGCGGGATGTTGATGCCATGCTGGCGCACAAAGGCGTTGAGGCGCCGGTAATCCTCCTTGAAATTGTCGCCGACAAAATAGTTGCGCAGCATCGGGTCGTCGGCACCGGTGTCGGCCAGCGGCTCGATGGGGGTCACCAGCGCATCGGGGTCGGGAAAATACAGATTCAAGAAATAGAGCAGCATGTTGCGGCAAGCGCGGTCATAGGTGGGATACATCGTCATCTTGCCAAAAAGGTAAAGCACCTGAGGATGGATGATGGTGAGAGCACCCAGCCCGTCCCACAAGTTGTCGAGCGCATAAATGGCTTTCACTCCGGCACGGGTCGACTGATATTCCAAGCGCACAAACGACCGTCCCAGCTCGATGGTGTGTGGCAGCAATTCATTGACAAAGCGCTCCGAAAAACGGAACATGTGGGCGGTGGCCATGCGCGGCACACCATCGACGATACGCACATCGCTGCCCAAGATGTAGCGATAGGCACCCACGATTTCACGGCGCTCGGGATTCCACACGAGCAACTGCCGGCAGGGCGGGTCCATGACGTCAAACTCGTCGATGTCACATTCCTTGCCCGTACCTCCCCCGGCTGCCCTGAAAGAAATCTCACGCAGGCGGCCTATTTCCCGCATCACATGGGGTGCCGAGTGAGCGTCAACAACGTAAATCTCATTGCCGGCCTTGTTGGTCGTACGCAGCAAGCGCTCACGCGTGAGCTCGGCTTCGAGCTGTTTTACATCGACGGGATCAATAATCGGTTTCATAGCTGGGAGGTTTAAGTGTTTGCCAATTGATAGACAGCATGCCGCACCCGCTCGGTCTCCTCGCGCGGATAGGCAGCGTCGAGCGTGTCGCATGCGATGGGCTCACCCACCGTCACGCGCAGTGTGGTGCCACGCAACTTGAACATCTCGCGCGGCAGCAGTATCATCTCCACATTAAATTTTATTCCCAGGCGCACACGCCAGCGAGCCATGCGGTAGAAAAGAGCCGAGTTTTTAGCGTCGACGTACACCGGCACCAGGTGGCGCCGATGAGCCACAGCGTGCGTGACGATGAATTTGGACCAGGTCAGGTCGGCAATGGTGCCATCGTCCATCTTGCGCGAGCACAATCCGGCCGGGAATGTAATCATCTGGTTGGGGCCGGCATATTGACGCTCGATTTCAACGGCCGCCTCGCGCGACTGCCTTCCGTACTTGTTCACCGGCAGGAATATTCCTGCCAGCGGCTTCACGGCCATAAGCAAGTCGTTGACCAAGAAGCGGATATTGCCCTGATGGCGGTCGCCCAGCAACTGGATGAGCGCCATCCCGTCGAGCCCGCCAAGCGGATGATTGCTCACATAGATGTAACGGCCATCGACCGGCACTTGTTCTAATCCACGCACTTCAATCTTCACTCCTAAGTAATCGAGGGCTACTCGCGCCGCCTCCACACCCGTTTTGTCACCGATGCGCCGCAAAATCTCGTTCAATTCGTCCTGATGGATGATGCGTGCCAGCCAGCGCACCGCAAATCCCGGTATCCAACGGGAATATTTGGGCGCTTTATTGCGTAAAACCTCACGCACATCGATATGTAGAGCAACGGCCGACATGATCCTTTCGTTAGCAAAAGGCAAAGTTAAGAATTTTTCACAGAAGGTCATCACTTCAAGCCCACAAAATTTGTTTTACGACACGAAAAGTGATAATTTTGCATCATGATAGCCCGCAAAAACATCTCCACACCCCTATTGATTGCGGCAACCCTGGCCATCCTTGCCCTGATTGCGGCGGCTTTTGCCGTTTTTGCGCCAGGTGATGCCCTGCGTGTGGCCACCGCACTGGTGCTGGCCGGAGCGGTGCCAATGGCTATCTACAGCCACAGCCGTTGTGCCTCGGCAGGCGGCATGTGGGTGCTGATGGTGCTGTGGGGATTCATGGCGATGGTGAGCGTGATGCAGTTGCGCGCGTGGTGCCTGGAGCCCACATTCTCGTTCGACTGTCCCAACCTGAAAAGCGATGCCAGCAACTATTACAACTGGGCCATTCATCACTACGACGGCCGGGGACCCGAGCCACGCGGCCTCGTGTTCAAGGGATTTCCCCTGCTCATGGCGCTGCTTTTCCGCCTGCTGGGCCCCAGCGTGCTCTGGCCATTGGCCATGAACATGATGTTCACCTTGCTGGCGGTGGTGGTGGGAGGCTTGACGTGCCGGCGGCTTCTGCATCCGGTGGTGGAGTATAAGGGCACTTTCACATGCACCCTGGCCATGGCCTTGACCGGCACGCTGATGTTCTATGTGTCGCAGGGACTGGCCATCCAGAAGGAAGCCTCCATCTATCTGGGCATGGCGCTGACCACCTACGTGCTCGCCGGCATGGCCAAGCAGGCCGACGACCGCTCGCGCCTCACCCTGCGCGATGCCCTGCTCTTCGCGCTGGGCTGCGTCATCATGGGATTTGTGCGCACCACTTTTCTTTATTGCACCTTTGTGGGAATCGGAATGATGACAATGGCCCGTCCACGCCTGTTGTGGCGCAAGGGCGGCTTGCTGATGGCCATTGCGCTGGCAGCCTTTGCCGTGGGCAACATGCACGCGCTCTACTCGGTGGAGCAGCACATCGTCATCATGGAAGGCAGCGGAGCCATGAGCCGCACTTTTCTCACCGGCCACGGGCCTTCGGCACCCTACACGAAGATACTGGGGCCTTACTATTCCTACTCAGTGACTCACAGGCTGGCCTTGCTGCCATTCATCATGTCGGTGCAATTCTTCATTCCGTTTCCCTGGACTTACAACAACTTCGATTTCCTGAATCTTTACCTGCGCATGGCTTGGGGATGGTACGCCATAGGCGGCATGGCATTGTTCTACTACCTGTTCCTGTCGTGGCGCCACCGGGTGTGGCTGGGCATGTGGCCTTGGGTCCCTGTGGCCCTTTTTAGCGGCATTGCCTATATAATAGGAGGCTCGGTGAACCGCTATGTGCTGCCCATCGAGCCTATGTTTGTCCCCGTGGCGGTGTACGTGATATGCTTGCTGCGCCAGGGGGTGTTCCGCAAGCCTTTTATCGCGTGGGCGGTCTTCTTTGTGATTCTGGTCATCACCACACTGGTGGTGTGCCGGCACATTCAGCTCGATTTCTTCGAGTCGCTCAACGCTTATTACCGCTCTCTCATGCCTTAGTAAACCACCGTTCCCAGATTCTCGCCGGCTATCACACGGCGCAGATTGCCTTTCACGTCCATGTTGAACACATGGATGGGCAGATGGTTGTCACGCGCCATCACAGTGGCCGTCATGTCCATCACCTTGAGGCCGCGGTTGTAAATCTCGTCGTAACTGATGCGGTCAAACTTGGTGGCCGTGGGGTCCTTCTCGGGGTCGGCCGTGTAGATGCCATCCACACGGGTGCCCTTGAGCATCACATCGGCCTCCACCTCAATGCCGCGCAGGGTGGAGCCGGTGTCGGTCGTAAAGTAGGGGCTTCCCGTGCCGCACGACATGATGGCCACCTTGCCCTGCTTCATGGCCTCGATGGCGCGCCACTTGCTGTAGTGCTCACCGATGGGAAACATGTTGATGGCAGTGAACACTTGTGCCGGCTGGCCCATGTCCTCGAGAGCCGAAGCCAGCGCCAGCGAATTGATGACGGTGGCCAGCATTCCCATCTGGTCGCCCTTGACGCGGTCAAAGCCTTGCGAGGCACCCTTGAGACCGCGGAAGATGTTTCCGCCGCCTATCACAATGGCCACCTGCACGCCGGCCTCCACAATTTCTTTGATTTGCTCGGCATAGTCATTCACCCGCTGCGGGTCGATGCCGTAGCCCTGGCCGCCCATGAGCGACTCGCCACTGAGTTTGAGCAGAATGCGCTTGTAGATTGTCTTCATGTGTTGTAACGCTATAGGAGTTTGTACAAAAACGGTTGGAACAATCTTACATTGGCTCCAACCGTTTCTCGTTATATAAAATTCAATTATTTACCGGCAAGCGCGTTAGCCCGCTCGATATATTTGTCTATGTTTACACGGTAGTTCTGCGTGTAGGCCGGATAGTTGTCCTTCACATCCTGATAGATGGCAGCCTCCTCGGCATATTTCTTCTGACTGTGGAGCACGGTGGCTTTCTTGAGCATGAACATGGGTGCGTACAACTCGTTGCCGTTGGCCAGGCCGATGGCCTTGTCAAAAGCGGCCAATGCCTTATCGAGTTGCTTGAGGTTCACATAGCAGTCGCCCAGCAGCGACATGGCGGCAGGAGCCACGATGTTGCCCTCGGGGTCATATTTCTCAAGATACTGTGCGGCCTCTTTGTACTGCCCCTTCTGATAGAGCAGGATGGCGGCGTTGAGCGCGGCACGCTCGGCAGGCTTGTTGCTGAAAGCGTCGGCCACCTTCTGATAGCCCTTCAGAGCCTCGTCGGTGTTACCTTGCAGCTGCTCCAGGTCGGCACGGCCTATCTGGTCGGTCGCTTTCTGGATGTTCGGGTTGCGGATACCGTAGATATAACCCACTGCCAGCAGCACCAGCACTGCGATGATGCCCGTTGCCCAATAAATGTACTTCTTGTTGTCCTCCATTCGCTGCGCAGCCGTCGAGAGCGACTGATTCACCTCTTCGAGTGTGGTGCGCGCACTTTGATTTTGTTTTTTTGCCATTGTATAATTGTTACTTTTAGATTTTGCGTAATTTTCAACGTGCAAAAGTAATAGATATTCTTAAAATAAGAAAACAAATCCCCAACAATTTTTCGAAAACTTGCCTTTTCACCGCTCCACAGGGGGCTCCTGAGAGTGCACGCGAGCACTCGACGGGATTTTTAGCACTCACAAATTTGGAAAAGACCGCCGAAAGTGCTAACTTTGGAAAAAATTCAAATATTCATCTACGGTCATGCGCGTGCACCGGTGCACGTCTTGAGCCTTAAAAACATTGAACAATATCATGAGCAGTAAAATGAAGTTTTGCCTGAACATCCCCACCCGTCTCATCTTCGGTGCTGGGGAACTCAACAAGCTGTCGACCTTGCCATTGCCGGGAAAGAAGGCGCTGATTGTCATCTCATCAGGGACATCCATGAAGCGCTACGGCTATCTTGACCGCCTGCAGGCCCAGCTGGCCAAAGCCGGCATCGACAGTGTCACTTTCGATAAAATATTACCCAACCCCATCGTGGCTCATGTGAACGAAGGCGCCGAGCGGTGCGTGGCCGAGCAGTGCGACTTCGTCATCGGCATGGGCGGCGGCAGCAGTATCGACAGTGCCAAGGCCATCGCCATTGTCGCCGCAAACGGTGGAACATTCTGGGACTACGTGCATTGCGGCACCGGAGGTTGCAAGCCCGTCTGTCGCGCGCTGCCCATCGTGGCCATTCCCACCACGGCCGGCACCGGCACCGAGGTCGACCTGTGGGGCGTGGTCACCAACGAGACGACACAAGAAAAGGTGGGCTTCGGAAGCCCGCACATCTACCCTGCCCTGGCTATCGTCGACCCCGAGCTCATGCTCACTGTGCCACCGCTGCTCACCGCTTATCAAGGATTTGACGCATTCTTCCATGCCGCCGAGGGTTACATCGGAAAGGCTCACACCCCCATCAGCGACCTCTACGCCCTGGAAGCCACCCGATTGCTCTATAAATATCTGCCCGTTGCCGTCAACGACGGAAAAAACTTGTGGGGACGCATCAAGGTGGCATGGGCCAGCACACTGGCCGGCATGGTGGAGAGCACCAGCAGCTGCATCGGACAGCACGCACTGGAGCACGCCATGAGCGCCTACTATCCCGAGTTGCCTCATGGAGCCGGCCTTATCGCGCTGTCCCACACCTACTTCAAGACCTTCAAGAACGACTCCATGAAGCGCTACATGAAGATGACCGAGAAGATGACACAGGCCAAGAGTGCACGACCCAGCGACTTCCTCGATGCGCTCGAGCGCATGAAACGCCAGTGCGGTGTCGACGACATCAAGTTGAGCCAATGGGGCATTCAGCCTTCCGACTTTGAGCGCTTTGCCGACAACGCCATCGCCACCGGACAAGCCATGCTCGACCTCGACCCGCGCTTCCTCAACCGTCACGAGATCATCGACCTGTACGCCGAAGCCTACCGATAACCGCCAGCAACTCCACAACTCCCGGTCAAGAGCATGAAGACAAAACGCCCCGTCACCGAACTCAAACTCGACGACATCCCGTCCATCTCGGACAAGATGCGTTACTACGATGGTGAAATCTATTTTGCCGACAACATCACCACCGTCCAAGGACTCGCACGGGAATTCAAGGTGAATTTTGTGGCCTTTGTGTTCTGTCTGAAGGGGGAAATCGAGTTGTGGCTCGACCAGCAGCGTTACACCCTCAGGGCTTGCGACGGGCTCTTTGTCGAGAACAACACCATCGTCGAGGTGGGCACCCCCTCTCACGACTTCTCGTGCAAAATCTGCGCCTTCCGAACCGACCTGGGCTTCAGCTTCATCAGCAAGAGCGCTTTCCGCGCCATCATGCAGATTCAGCAAGATCCCGTCATCCACTTCACCGACGACGAAATGACGCTCATGCTCAAATACTACGAGTTGCTCGACTTCAAGATGAGCTGTCAGTCGCTCAGCACAGGCAAGGAATCCATCACCAGCATCATCAAAGCCTACGCCGGCGACCTGCTGTCATCCATCAGCCACCACCTGCATGCCGATGACAGCATGCTGCGCCAGGGCGACAAGTTGTTCCGCAAGTTTGTGCTCATGCTGGCCGACGACGCACACGAACGCAGTGTTAAGAGCTATGCCGACGAGTTGTGCGTCTCGCCAAAGTACCTCACCAGCGTGTGCCAGCAGCAGAGCAACAAAACGGCCAGCCAGATTATTTCCCTGGCCGTGACCAGCCGCATCAAGCAGCTGCTGCTCTACAGCGACCTCTCCATCAAGGAAATCGCAGCTGAGCTGCATTTCGGCAACCTGTCGTTCTTCGGGAAATACGTAAAAAAGCACCTCGGCCAGTCGCCCAACAATTACCGCAAAGCCAACGGCTACGGACTGTGACCGGTGGTTAACAAAAAAACAGTCCGGCGGGGCTATTGATGCTCCGCCGGACTGTTGTTAATGTTATAACGGTGGTGTCACGTCAAGGATTGCTGCCGAAATCAATGGTCCCGCTCGTCGACCGCTTGGGTTGCGCGGCTCGTGGCGCCTCGGCGGCCTTTTCCTCCTTGATGGCGGCATTCTGCTGCATCTCGCGGATGGCCGACTTGGTCTCGGGCTTGCGTCCGTAGGTGGGGTTGCGGTCAAACATATCGATAATTTCATCGTTGTCCACATCCTCCTGCCGCAGGATGATGTACTGAGCCTTGGCCTTATCCTGAACCATGCGGTTGAAGGCTTCGCTGCCATACTCTTCTTTCATGCGGGCCTCGGCATCGGCAATGGGCGCGGCGGGGCTTGCGGTGGCAGGTTCGGCCAGTTTGGACTTCACGGGAGCCGCCGGAGCCTCCTCGCCCAGCGACACGTTGAAGCCGGCTGCCAGCACGGTGATTTTAATGCGGTCGTCGAGAGTGCGGTCGTGGGTAACACCCGTAATCACGTCCACGTCCTCGCTGAAGTTGGCCATGAAGGCCTGCAGCTCGCTCAGCTCGGAGGCATTGAAAGGATTGGAACTGTCGGGGTTGTAGAAAATGTCGATGAGGATGCGCCGTGAGCCGTACACGTCGCGATTCTTGAGCAACGGCGACTCCAGAGCGTCGTCGATGGCCTTGGTGACACGGTGCTCGCCTTCGCCATAACCACAACTGATGATGGCCACGCCACCATCGCGCAGGGTGGTGTTCACATCGTTGAAGTCGAGGTTGATTTTTCCCGACGCTGTGATAATCTCACTGATGGATCGCGCTGCGGTGGAGAGCGTGTCGTCGGCCTTGCCGAAGGCGTTGTCGAAGTCGAGGTCGGGGTAGATGTCGATGAGCCGCTGGTTGTTGATGATGAGCAACGCGTCGACATACTTGCTCATCTCGTCGGCTCCGGCCAGCGCCTTCATGATTTTTTTCTGTCCCTCGAAGAGGAACGGAATCGTGACAATGCCGATGGTGAGCATCCCCTTGTCCTGAGCGATGCGCGCCACGACGGGCGCGGCACCGGTTCCTGTGCCACCGCCCATTCCGGCAGTGATAAACACCATCTTGGTGTCGTCGTCAAAGAGCGAGGCGATTTCATCGGCACTCTCTTCGGCGGCGGCGCGAGCCAGCTCGGGCTTGTTGCCGGCTCCGAGGCCCTTGGTGGTGTTTGGCCCGATCAGCACCCGGTTGGGCACGGGCGAGCCATTGAGTGCCTGGCGGTCGGTGTTAAGCACAACAAAGGAAACCCCTTCAATTTTCTGAGCATACATGTGGTTGATGGCATTGTTTCCGCCACCGCCCACGCCCACCACCTTGATGATGGTCGGCATCTTGTTGAAGTCGTCCTCGAAGCCCGACGTTGCGTCTATGTCGGCTAAAAATTTATTGCTGTCTTGCATAGTCATTAGGTTTTAATTGAAAAACTGGTTTTATCGAGTAGAGGACGCAGGTTATTCGTCGGTTTCCTCATCTTCAGTGAAAAATTCTTTAGCCTTGTCCCTGAGCTTCTCGATAAAGCTGCGCTTGTGAGGCTTGGAGGGCTCGGGCTGAGGAGGCACAACGGGTGCCTCGGGAGCCTGTGGCGGCACCATCGGGCTTTCGTAGGAGTGACGCTCCACGCAGGTTTCTCCGCGGGGCATCATGTCGGCACCGCGTGCCAGCAGGGAGAACACCTGGATGTACTCCGGCTTGTTGATGGCGTGGTTGGTGATATTGAGCGTCTGCGGATATTGCCCCAATCTCACCTTAATCTTAAGGATTTCCTCCACCTTTTGCGGCAAGCCGGGCATGGCCACAGTGCCACCGATGAGCACCACGGTGCGGATGTCGTCGTCGTTCATGCCCGCATATTCGATTTGCTGCTTGATGTTGGCTATGATCTCACCCACACGCGCCGCGATATAATTCGATGCGTCGCTGCTTTTCACCCCCTCGATGTCGATGATGTCCACATTGTTGGGGTCGAGTGGATTATTGATGTTTTTCTTCACTTGCTCGGCCGTTTCCTCGAGCACGTTGGCCCCGTTCATGATGTCGCGGGTGATGTTTCGTCCACCCATGGGCAGAGTCATCAGGTAGGTCAACGCCCCACCCTTGTAAATCGACACCGTGGTGGTCTCGGCTCCGATGTCGACCAGCATCACGCCCAGCGAAATCTCACTGTCCTTGAGCACCTCGCGTCCCACCGCCAGCGGCGTGACGATGTAATCACGGGCCTTGATGCCAAAACTCATCACGCGGTCCAGATTCAACTTGAGTTGCGGCTTGGCCACAATCAAATTGGCCTTGATTTTGATGGACGAGCCAAACTGCCCCACGGGCTCGGTGGTCTCGGCCTTGTCGACGTAATAGGCGCATGGCACGATGTCGATGGTCTCATATGACTTCACCTGCTTGCGTGCCGCCTCGCGGATAATGGATGTGATGGTTTCTTGTGTAATCGACTTCTGTGAATCCAGCCCGCGGTTTTCCTCGGTCATCTCACTGTGCAGCGAGCGTCCGCTGATGCCCACAAACACCTGTGTCACACGGCCGTCGATGCTTCGCTCCAGCTCATGAATGATGCGATTGATGCTGCTCTTGATGTTTTCCACATTCTGCACACAACCATATCGCACACAGTTCGACAGCCTCTCCTCGGCCAGATGGTTGACCGAGATGAGTCCTGACGCTGATTTCTCGGCGATGGCACCCACAATCTTGGAACTGCCTATCTCCAGTGCTACTATATATTGGTTCTGTTCCATAAGTATTGGTATGTTATTTAATTGTTTTTCGGTTTTTGCTTCTTATCGATGGCCAGTGTGGGCTTCTCGTCACTCACGGCCATGGTTTGCTCATCAGGCATCTGCTCGTCGTCTTCGGGGTCGTAGGCCAGTTCCACCTTCACCGCCTTCTGACGCTTGGTGGCCACCACCTGGTGACTCCACTTCACCGATATGGTGTCGTAGGTTTGCCACCCTTTCTCGGGCAGGACTTTGCTGTAGAACAACTTCAGTTTGGCAAATTTTGTGGCAACGTCGGTCACCGGGCCCATGTTCACCACATGGCCGTAGATGCCGGGCACCACAAAGACGTTGTTGCTGTCGGCCACGCTGTACATCGTCACAAGCGAATGCAGCAACGAGTCGCGCTCCACAAAGTCGACCATGGGCATGAGTCTCGTGGCCGGATAGGCGGCGGTGAAGTGTCCCTGCACCACCGGCACATCGGCATGATAACTCGCTGTGGCCGTCATGCGCTTTCCGTCGCGGTTCACATAGTAGGAGTCATTGCCGTCGAAAACACGCAACACCGGCACCAGCTGGCTCACCTTGATGGTCACCACGCCTTCCTGGCCTTTCACGCAGTCCACTTTTTCCAAATACTCCGACCGTCGCAGCTTCTCTTCGACAAGGGTGGCATCGATATCGTTCATCGACTTCCCCTTCATGGTGATTCCCAGCTTGGCCAGTTCGTCGAGCACTCCCTGCTGCGTGACAAAGACCGAGCTGTCGGCATTCTCGATGACCACGTCCACGCGCTGGCACACTTGCGTGTGTGCCTTGTGGCGCGCCCACAAGATGCCGGCCACAAGCAGGCCCGCAAGCACAAGCAGCAGGATATTTTGGACCAAGTGCTTCATTGCTGTTGTTTCTTCACTTCATGGCAGATTTGAGGCAGCAAGTCGACCACGTCGCCTGCTCCCACTGTCAATAAAACGTCAAAGTTAAGCAAATGAATTGATTTTATCAAATTTTCTTTGGTGTAAATGTTTTTTACCGGGCATGTCGCCTTGTCGAGAATGATTTGCGACGTCACGCCCTCAATGGGCAATTCGCGGGCCGGATAGATGGGCAGCAGCAGCAATTCATCGGCCAGCGAGAGCGCGCGGGCAAAGTCGGGCGCGAAATCACGGGTGCGGGTGTAAAGATGCGGCTGGAAAATCACCGAGATTTTCCGTCCGGGATACAGGTCGCGCACGCTGGTGATGCTGGCGGCAATCTCGCTGGGATGGTGCGCATAGTCATCGATAACCACTTTGCCGCGGGGGCCGGGTTCTTTGAGCCAGAACTCGAAACGGCGCTTGGCGCCCATAAACGATGCCATGGCGCGGCGCATATCGTCGGCCGGCACTTGCACAAGGCGGCAAGCCGCCATGGCCGCGACAGCATTGTCAATGTTGATGTCCACAGGCACTCCCAGACTTATATCGGTGATGGTTTCCCAGGGGGTCGCCAGGTCGAAAACGATTTCACCGCCACCCTTGCGGATGTGCGAAGCATGAAAATCGCCGGCATCGCGGCCATAGGTGTAGGTGCGCACATCGCCACCCAAGCGGGGCACCAGTTTCAGGCCTGTGTGCACAATGAGCGCGCCACCGGGCCTAATCAACTCGGTAAAGTGGGCAAACCCTTCGAGATAATTCTCCTCGGTGCCATAGATGTCGAGATGGTCGGGGTCGGTGCTGGTAATTACCGCCACATAGGGGCGCAAGTGGTGGAACGAGCGGTCGAACTCGTCGGCCTCGATAACCGAGTAGGGGCTGGTGTCGGACAGCAGGAAATTGCTGCCATAGTTGCGTAGCACGCCTCCCAGAAAAGCATTGCAGCCCACTCCCGACTCGTGGAGGATGTGCGCCGCCATGCTCGAAGTGGTGGTTTTCCCATGCGTGCCGGCAAAACAAAGTCCCTGGCTATGCTCGGTGACGATGCCCAGCAGCTTGGCGCGCTTCACCACCTCAAACCCGCCGTTGCGGAAGAAGGTCAATCCCCGATGGTCGGCCGGCACGGCCGGCGTATAGACCACCAGTGTGGTGCGCGGGTCGCGGCAATACTCGGGAATGAGTGCGGGGTCTTCGTCGAAGGCGATTTCCACACCTTCGGCCTGGAGAGCCCGCGTGAGGTCCGATGGCGTGCGGTCGTATCCGGCCACACGCTTGCCCTTGGCCAGAAAATAGCGTTCCAGGGCAGCCATGCCGATGCCGCCGGCACCCACAAAATATAACGATTCGAAATTGTTCATTTATTTTTCGTTTGAATGATTGATAATTTTCTCCACTTGGTCCACGATGGCCTCGGCCGAATGGTGCAGCGCCATGCGCGCCACATTGTCGCTGAGCGACGCCAGCAGGTCATCGTCGGCCACGGTGGCAAGCATGGTGGCGGCCAACTGCTCCACGGCATCCACGTCACGCACCATGATAGCCGCGCTGCGGTCCACAAGGGCTTGGGCGTTTTTGGTCTGGTGGTCTTCGGCCACGTTGGGCGACGGCACCAAGATTGCCGGCTTGGCCAGCAGTTGCAGCTCACTGATGCTGCTGGCGCCGGCACGCGACACCACCAGGTCGGCCGCGCGATAGGCCATGTCCATGTTGGTGACAAAGGCCATCTGCTTCACATTGGCGGCCTTCGAGGCCTCGAGGGCACGGCGGCACTCGTCGTCGTAGATTTTTCCTGATTGCCAAATCACTTGCACCTGTGGATGGGCCGCTATCGTTTCCAGGCTTGACATGATGGCGTTGTTCACAGTGCGCGCTCCCAGGCTTCCGCCCACAATGAGGATGGTGCGCTTGCCGGGGTCGAGGCCCATCGCCTCGCGCGCTTGCTCGCGTGTGGCCGTGCACTCCAGCAGATTGCGCCGCACGGGGTTGCCGGTCATGACAATGCGGTCGGCAGGGAAAAACCGCTCCATGCCCTCGTAGGCCACACAGATGACCTTCGCCTTCTCGGCCAGCAACTTATTGGTGACACCGGCGTAGGAGTTCTGCTCCTGAATGAGCGTGGGTATGCCTCGCTTTTGGGCGGCCTTGAGCATGGGGCCGCTGGCATATCCGCCCACACCGATGGCGATGTCGGGGGCAAAATCGTTAAGGATGTCGCGGGCCATGCGCATGCTTTTGAACAATTGCCACAGCACACGCACGTTGCGCCAGGGGCGCTTGCGGTCGAATCCGCTCACCGGCAGGCCCTTGATTTCATAGCCCGCGGCGGGCACACGCTCCATCTCCATTCGCCCCAGCGCTCCCACGAAGAGAATACTGGCGTCGGGATAACGGCGACGGATTTCATTGGCTATCGACAGGGCGGGGAAGATGTGACCTCCTGTGCCGCCTCCACTCACTAATGCTTTCATCACTTCCACACGTTTTTGATTATTTGCGTCGGGTTCTCGGCATCCAGCCCCTCGGGCAACGGCATGTCGTCGACTTTCTTATTCGGATTGTTGTAATTGGCGATGGTGCGGCTCACACTCAGCATCACCCCGAAGGCCACGCTCATCACCACGATGGACGTTCCGCCCTTGGAGATGAGTGGCAGCGGCTGCCCCGACACCGGGAACACACCCACATTGATGGCCATGTGGAACAGCGCCTGATAGGTAATCAACGACGCCATGCCGATGACCAGCAACGATGGCAGCACGCGCTTGCTGCGCCGCACTATCATGGCCGCGCGCGCAAGTAGCCACAGGTAAAGAATGAGCACAAACATGCCGCCCAGCACACCGGTTTCCTCGATGATGATGGAATAGATATAGTCGCTGAAAGCCAGCGGCAAGCGGCTGCACTCGCGCGAGTTGCCCACGCCCACGCCCACCAGGCCGCCATGGGCTTGAGCCATGCGCGAGAACATTTCCTGCTGGTTCTTGTTGGTGATGGGACGGAATCGCAGCGAGTCCTGATTGAGGTAATCGTTGATGCGGTTACGCCAGGTGGCGTCGCGCATGAGTATTTTTTTCTCGCCCGTGTCGGCGCCGGCCACCATTTCGGTGTCGCTCTGCGCCAGCACCTCGGCTTTCTTGTCGTTGTTGTGCTTGATGAGGAAGAACATTCCCCCGATTACAGCATAGAACAGGCCCAGCATCAATATCTTCTTGAGCCGCGCGCCGCCTATCAGCAGCATCGACGCGCTGATGGCCATCAGCAGCAACGTGTTGGTCAATCCGCTGCCCAGCATCAATCCGCCATAGATGGCCACGGCCAGTCCGGCACAGATGATGCCCCCGCGCGAGATGTCTTTATTCTGCTGGCTCTTGGCCAGGATATAGGCCAGCAGGGTCACTATCGACAGTTTGGCCAGTTCGGCAGGCTGCAATGTGACACCGGGCAGAATCTTCATGGCGCGCTGGGCACCGTTGATGACCTCACCAAAGAGCATCACATAGACCAGGCAGAACACCGTGAAGAAGGCCAGCAGGGGAATCATGATGTAAAGGAAACGGGGCTTGTTGTAGTCCACACGGTGCAGCACAAATACCAGCAGCCCTCCCACTGCCAGGAAAGCGCACTGCTTGATGATGGGGGCATAGACGCCCGCAGTGGCTATCTCACGGCTCGAGGCGCTGTAACTCTCTATGATGGATATGATGATGAGCGTGAAGTAGATGCCCCAAATCCAGGGGTCGCCATACTTCTGCGCTATCTCATTGAAGCGGGTTGTCTTTTCTGATTCCGACATGATGCTATAATTAAATGACTGCGTGATGAGTCGTTACTTGTTCATCATCGATTTCACAAGTGCCTTGAACTGGTCGCCGCGGTCTTCCATGTTACGGAACAGATCGAAGCTGGCGCAGCACGGCGACAGCAGCACCGTGCTGCCGGCAGTGGCAAGCTGGCGGCACTTGTCCACACACTCGGCCATGCTGGAGGCATCGGTCACAACGGGCACCTTACCGTCGAAGAAACTGTGCAACTTAGCATTGTCTTTGCCCAGGCACACGATGGCACGCACCTTCTCCTTGACCAGATGCTCTATCTCGGTGTAGTCGTTGCCCTTGTCAACTCCGCCCAAAATGAGCACCACCGGCTCGGTCATGCTCTCCAGGGCATACCAGCAGGCATTCACGTTGGTGGCCTTGCTGTCGTTGATGTATCGCACGCCGTCAACCGTGCCGGCATATTCCAGGCGGTGCTCCACGGCTTGGAAGTCGGCCAGGGCATGGCGAATCACGTCCTTCTTGATATGGAGCAGCGACGCGCTCAGACCGGCGGCCATGGAGTTGTACATGTTGTGGCGCCCCACGAGCGAGAGCTCGCCGGTGGGAATCTGCCAGGGCTGCCCGTCCACATCGAAGCACATGATGCCGTCCTTGATATAGGCTGCGCACCGCTCGTCGTCACGGTCGGCGAAGGGCAGCAGGCGAGCCTCGGTGTCGATGTGCTGTAATTGCCGGGCGATGATGGGGTCGTCCTCCCAGTAGATGAAAGAGTCGTCCTTGGTCTGGTTGCGCATGATGCGGAACTTGGCGGCGGCATAATTCTCCATCTTGTAGTCGTAGCGGTCCAGGTGGTCGGGCGTGATGTTGAGCAGCACGGCAATGTTGGCTTTGAAGTCATACATATTGTCGAGCTGGAAACTGCTCAGCTCAATCACGTACACATCGTGCGGGTCGGTGGCCACTTGCAGTGCCAGGCTGTTACCCACGTTGCCGGCCAGCCCCACGTTGAGCCCGGCTTGCTTGAGGATGTGGTAGGTGAGCAGTGTGGTGGTGGTTTTTCCGTTGCTGCCGGTGATGCACACCATCTTGGCATCGGTGTAGCGGCCGGCCAGCTCTATCTCGCTGATGATGGGAATGCCCAAGCCGATGGCTTTGCTCACCAGGGGTGCCGTGTCGGGGATGCCGGGACTTTTCACAATCTCGTCGGCGTTGAGGATTTTTTCCTCCGTGTGGCCGCCGTCCTCCCAGCTGATGTCGTAGCGGTTCAGCATCTCCACATATTTGGGTTTGATGTGCCCCATGTCGCTGAGCCACACGTCCATGCCCTGCTTCTTGGCGAGCACCGCAGCTCCCACTCCGCTCTCGCCGCCTCCTAAAACTACAAGTCGTTTCATATCGTGCGTTTTTATCGAATTTTCAATGTTACAAATGTTATCACAGCCAAGAAAATGGCCACCAGGAAGAATCGCATCACCACTTTCTGCTCGGGAATGGGGTTTTGAGGTGTTTTAATCACATAATCCCACTTGAGCTTGTCGTTGGGTACGGTGAAGTGATGATGCAGCGGCGTCATCTTGAACAGGCGCTTGTCATGACCGGTCTTGCGCTTGAAATATTTACACACGGGCACTTGCAGCATCACGGCGCCCTCTTCCACCAGGAATATGCCGCACAACACCGGCAGGAGCCATTCCTTGCGGATGAGGATGGCAAACACCGCGATGATGCCGCCCAAGCACAGGCTGCCGGTGTCGCCCATGAACACCTGGGCCGGATGCGAATTGTACCACAAGAATCCCACGGTGGCCCCGATGAAGGCGGCGGCATAGACCACCAGCTCGCCACTGTCGGGGATATACATGATGTTGAGGTAGGACGCGTAAATCACGTTACCGCCCAGGTAGCACATGATGGCCAGCGCCACTCCGATGATGGCGCTCGTGCCGGTGGCCAGGCCGTCCACGCCATCGGTGAGGTTGGCTCCGTTGCTCACTGCCGCCACCACAAAGATGGTGACCAAGATAAAGAGAATCCATCCTCCCGTCTGGGCGTAGGGACCCATCCAGCGGGTGAAGTAAGAATAGTCGAAGTTGTGGTTCTTTACAAACGGGATGGTCGACTTGGTGGCCTTCACCGCCTCCGTTTTGTGGGTCACCACCAGCTCGTTGGTTTGGCGGTTGGTGACGCTCACGTTCTCATTCATCACAATGGCCGGGCTCAAGTACATCGTCAGCCCCACAATCAGGCCCAAGCCCACCTGCCCCACAATCTTGAACTTTCCTTTCAGTCCTTCTTTGTGATGGTGAAACACCTTGATATAGTCGTCGGCAAAGCCCAGGGCGCCGCACCACAGCGTGGACACAATCATGAGCACCATGTACACGTTGTTGAGCTTGCCCAGCAGCAGGCACGGCACCAGGATGGAAATGATGATAATGATACCGCCCATGGTGGGAGTGCCTTGCTTCGACTTGTTTCCGCCCTCACTGGCATCGCGCTCTTTATCGCACATCTGCTTGCCCTTGAGCGTGTCAATGATGCGCCGGCCTATCACAATGCCGATAAACAGCGACAATATCAGTGCGAATCCCGAGCGGAATGTCAAGTATTCGAACAACCGCGCTCCGGGTATGTCAAAATTCTCAAGATAGTGGAAAAGATGGTAAAGCATGTTGTTATTTCATTTATAATGTGGGATGACGTGTTATCGACCTTCAAAAATTTGCTGCAGCACCTCGCGGTCGTCGAAGTGGTGCTTGACACCCTGAATTTCCTGATAGTTCTCGTGCCCCTTCCCGGCCACGAGCACCACATCGCCGCGCTGCGCAAGGGCGCAGGCTGTGCGAATGGCTTCCCGGCGGTCGGTAATCTTCAGGCAGCGGGCCGCGAGGTCACCATCCAGGCCTTCTTCCATTTGCCGCAAGATTTCCTCGGGATCCTCATTGCGCGGATTGTCGCTGGTGAGAATCACCCGGTCGCTGCGCAGCGCGGCCTCGCGCGCCATGATGGGCCGCTTGCCGGCATCGCGGTTTCCGCCGCAACCACACACGGTGATGATGTGTCCACGCCCGGCAAGCACCTCGGCAATGGTGTCGAGCACGTTAATCAGTGCGTCGGGAGTGTGGGCATAGTCGACAATGGCGGTGAAGCCACCGGGGGCGCGCATCGTCTGGAAACGTCCGGCCACGGGCACCAGGAGGCTCATCTTCACCAGCACCTCGTCGGCAGGGAATCCCAGCAGTAAAGCGGCACCATAGACCGACAGCAGATTATAGGCATTGAACCGGCCGGTGAACATCACCTCGAGCTGATGACCGTTGAAGTCGAGCAGTGTGCCGTCGAGCCTGTCCTCAATCACGCGGCCCTTGAAATCGGCCAGCGACCGCAACGAATAGGTGTGCTTGCTGGCAAGGCTGTTTTGCACCATCACCGCGCCCACCTTGTCATCGGCATTGACCAGTGCCCAGGCCGTGGAAGGCAGGGCGTCGAAGAACGACTTCTTGGCCGCTATATAGTTGTCAACCGTTTTGTGGAAGTCGAGATGGTCGCGGGTGAGGTTGGTGAAAATGGCGCCGGCAAACTCCAAACCCTCGATGCGGCGCTGCACACAGGCATGCGAACTCACCTCCATGAAGGCATAGTCGCAACCGGCCTCCACCATCTCATGAAGCAGGCGGTTGAGGGTCAGGTGGTCGGGGGTGGTCTGCACGGCAGGAGTCTCGCGCGTGTCAACTATGTTTTTCACCGTCGAGAGCAGGCCGGCCTTATAGCCCATGAGCCGTGTGAGCTCGTAGAGCAGCGTGGCCACGGTGGTCTTGCCGTTTGTGCCGGTGACACCCACCAAGCGCAGGTGCTGCGACGGATGGTCGAACCACGCGCTGGCAGCCTTGGCCAGTGCCACGGTGCTGTCGGGCACCACCACATAGGTGACTTGAGGCTGGCACTGTGCGGGCAACTGCTCGCAGAGCACCGCCACGGCACCCGCCTGCGCCACCTGGTCGATGAAGCGGTGCGAATCCACCGCCACGCCCCTCACGGCCACAAACATCGCTCCGGGCCGCACTTGCCGTGAATCGGCCACGAGGTCGGTGATTTCCACATCGGCATTGCCCACCATGTTGAGAACTTTCAAGCCCTCGATAATGCTATGTAATTTTTTGGGTTCCATTTAAATCGTGAACTAATATTATATATAATAAGGTTAATGTATCAGCCGCAGGTTGATGACCTGGCCGCGGGTGAAAGCCGCTCCGGCGGCAAGGCTCTGCTCCACCACGTAGCCCGTTCCGCTGAAGCGCACGCACAGGCCGGCGTTTTCCAGTCGCGAGATGGCCTCACGCACACCTAATCCGCGCACGTTGGGCACACCTTTCTCCACCGGCTGTGGCTGGCGGAAAACCGTGGCTTTCGTCAGCGACAACCCCTTCTTGACATTCGATGTGACCCGCTTGCTGGCCGATGCGTACAGCGTGGCTTGCGCGGCACCCTGCACAGCGGCATCATTCTTTTCGGCTTGGGCCTGATAATTGGGGGCCGAGCCCAAGAAACCACGGGCATACATCTTGCGGGCCACATTACGCATCACCATGCCGCTGCTGGCACCGGCACCACGGTTGGCGCCAAGCATGAGCACCACACAAGAGTATTTGGGCTTGTCGTAGGGGAAGAACCCGCAGAAGGCCAATCGTTTTTGAGTGCCGTAGTGGCCGTCGGGGCTGATGGTGTAGGCCGTGCCGGTTTTGCCGGCAATCTCCACTTTGTCGTCCTGCACCCACTTGCGCGCCGTTCCGCGGCTGCCCCACACCACATCGCGCAGCATGATGCGCAACTTCTGCGCGTTCTGCGGCGAGCACACTTGCCGGCGAATATAGTCTATGGGGATAATGGAATCGGGCTGACCCTCGCGCGAAAGTTTTTTCACCAGGTGCGGACGCACATATTTGCCGTCGTTGGCAATGGCGTTGTACATGGCCAGTGTGCTCAGCGGCGGAATGAGCGTGCTATAGCCGAAGGCCATGCGCGTGAGCGCCACGCGGTCGGCACGAGCATTACCCAGCTTGGGGAAATAGGGGGTGCGCTCACCGCCGATGCCCGAATGGAACGGCTCGAAAAATCCCATCTGCTCCAAGCGCTGGCGGAATCCGTCGGGATTGCTGCCAAAACGCTTGACGGTGATTTTCGACATGCCGATGTTGGACGACGTCTCGATGATTTGCCGCGGAGTGAGCTGCGCGCCGCCGTGGGGGTCGGTTATGGGACGACCCTCGTACATCCACGACGTACCGGTTTGGATGGGTGCGTCGATGTTGTCGACAACACCTTCCTCCAGTGCCACCATCATCGAGATGGGCTTCATCACCGAGCCGGGCTCATAGCCCAGCACGGCATTGTTGCGTCCCTCGCCGTAGTCGCCCAGATTTTCTTTCCACTCCAGGTTGCTGATGGCCTTGATTTCACCGGTGGCCACCTCCATGAGCACAGCGGTGCCCCAGCGGGCATCGGTCTCGTGGAGCATATTGTAAAGTTCGGTCTCAACGATGTCTTGCAATGCCACACTGATGGTGGTGGTGATGTCGTACCCCTTGACGGCGGGCACACTCTCGGCCTTGACGATGCTGTTGGTGAGCTGGATGCGCTTGGCAGTGCCCGGCTTGCCGTAGAGCAGCGTGTCGAGTGCCATCTCCAGTCCCGACCGGCCGTGCAGCGTGCTGCTGGTGCTGTCCTTGCCCACGCTGCCTATGGAGCGCGACGCCATGGAGCCGTAAGGCTTGCATCGCTTGGACTCGCGCTCGTAGTATAATCCGTTTTTATTCTTCGACAGATTGAAGAAGGGGAATTTTTTCACTCGCTCATACTCGCTGTGCGACAGCATGCGGCCAAACACGCGATAGGCGCGGTTGCGGCGTTTGGTGTTGTCGAGTATGCGCTGGCGGTCGGTGAGCAGTTTCTCGCGCCACTGCGCGGCAGTGCGGCTTTTGTCGAATGCGGCCAGGCTGTCGGCCAGCGGGTCGATGTTCTTCATCAGCACGCTGTCCTTGATGCCGGCAGTGAACCAGTCGATGCGCAGGGTGTAGTACTGCAGGTTGGCGGCCAGCACCGTGCCGTTGTCGGCCAGCAGCTTGCCGCGCTCGGGCTCGATGGGCACCTCGCTGGTGAGAATGCTGTCGGCCTTGCGGTTCCAGTCGTCGGAGTAAATCACCGAGGTTTTAATCATGTCCCACACGATGAAGCCCGAGAAGAGCAGCATCAGGCCCACCACAAGTGAATAACGGGTGAGGATATATTTCTTATTGGTCTGTTTCATTTCGATGCGAGTTGATAAGGTGGTTGTTCGGGGCTGGCCAGGTCGATGTGCATGGTGTCGACAAAACTTTTCATTTGGCTCTCACGTATCATCGAGTTATAGCGCGCGCTGGCATTGACGCAGTCGGTCTTGGCGTTGTCAAGCTCCACTTTCAAGTCCATGACTTCCTTGATGCTCATTTGGCACACGTACTTGTTGCTGATGTACATCAGCATCATGGCCGTGCCGGCCACGATGTAAATCCAGTTGTGCTTGAAGAAGTCAAACGACAGGAACGATCGCCCCTGCACCACTTGCTTGACCATTTTCTTGCCGGTCTTTCCGTTTTTCTTGCTTGCTGCCATGATTATATATCCGATTTGCTGCGTAGTTCGTTGTCAATCTGAATTTATTGCTCGGGGGCAAGGCGCTCGGCGATGCGCAGCTTGGCGCTGCGCGAGCGCGGATTGCGCGCCACCTCGGCCGCATCGGGCACAATCACCTTGTTGTTCACCACCTTGAAGGGGGTGTGAACGCGGCCAAAGAAGTCCTTGTCCTGCCGCCCCTCGATGTTCCCGGTTCTCATGAAATTCTTCACCAGCCGGTCCTCGAGCGAGTGATAGGTTATGACCACCAGCCGCCCGCCGGGATTGAGCAGCGACACGGCCTGCCCGAGCAGGCGCTTGAGCACTTCCATCTCATCGTTCACCTCGATGCGCAACGCCTGGAACACCTGCGCCAGCTCTTTTTTCTCTTGAGCGGGCCGAATCATGGGGCGAAGCACCTCCACCAGCCTGCCGGTGGTGGCAATGTCGCCGGCGGCACGGGCACGCACCACGGCCGCGGCCATGCGGCGGGCCTGCTTCAGCTCTCCGTAGAGATAAAACACGTCGGCCAGATGCTCTTCGCTGCTTTCGGCCAGCACGGCGCGGGCATCGCGGCTGCTGCTGCGGTTCATGCGCATGTCGAGCGGGCTGTCGAAGCGGAACGAGAACCCCCGCTCGCTGTCGTCGAAATGATGAAACGACACGCCCAGGTCGGCCAGAATGCCGTCCACGCCGCTCACGCGGTGAAACCGCATGAAATTGGCCAAAAAGGCGAAATTGCTATGTACAAATGTAAACCGCGGGTCGTCGATGCGATTGGCCCACGCATCCATGTCCTGGTCAAGACCGAAGAGGCGGCCTTCGCTTCCCAGCCGCTCCATAATGGCGCGGCTGTGCCCGCCGCCACCGAAAGTGACGTCGACATACACACCGGCGGGCTGAATATTCAGTCCTTCGATGCAGGGCTCCAGGAGCGCGGGAATGTGATAAACGGGCTGGTCCATCTCAAGGTTTTTATTTTCAGGGTGTAAAGTTAGCAATTATTCGGCACAAATTTACAAAACCAAACCCCAGAAATTTACATTTTCATCAAAAAAGTTATTAACAACCCTGTGAATAAAATCTTATTCATCTGATTACTAAGATATTAGCAAAACTTCTTAAAATTATTTGCGGATGTAAACAAACAGCCTCATTTCATGCCAATTTCCTCACCACTTCCCCAAGTACAGACGCAAAAAAGAGAGAGCTGCTCTCGCAACTCTCTCAGGCGCTTCAAGATGGACTTGAACCAACGACCCCATGATTAACAGTCATGTGCTCTAACCAACTGAGCTATTGAAGCATTGAGGGAATTTTTCAGTCGCTCCCTCGCGACTTGCGCTTCAAGATGGACTTGAACCAACGACCCCATGATTAACAGTCATGTGCTCTAACCAACTGAGCTATTGAAGCAGTCTTCAACCCGCACTCCCACTTGCGGGGGCGAATTGCGGTGCAAATTTAGTAGCAATATTTGAATTGTGCAATATTTTTTCAAAAAAACTTAGAAAAAAACCTCTATTAAGGCTTTTTTAATAGGTAAGAATGGCGTTTATTCGGCGATATGTAGTAATTTCGCATGATTTTTATGAACACACCGATGAAAAAGACTATACGAAACGTGGCCGTGGCACTCACCCTATGCGCTGCCGCCACGGCCAACGTGCTGGCCGACAAAGTGGTCAACGACGACGCGGCCATCGCGCGCCAGCTCGACATTTTCAACGTGCTCTACAAGGAGCTTAACACCTACTATGTGGACACCATCAATCCGCAGAAGTCGATCGACAACGCCATCAACGCCATGCTCGACGACATCGACCCCTACACCGAATATATCCCCGCGGTGGACCACGACGACTTCATGACCATCTCCACCGGAGAGTACGGAGGCATCGGCTCCTACATCATGCAGCGCACCGATGACAGAAAGGGTGTCTACATCTCCTCGCCCTACGAGGGAAGCCCGGCGGCAAGAGCCGGACTGCGACCGGGCGACCGCATCGTCATGATTGACACCGCGCGCACCGACGGCTGGAGCCAGGACCGTGTGAGCAAGGCGCTGCGAGGGCAGGCCAACACGCGGCTGCGGCTGCAGGTGGTGCGCCCCTACGACACCGACAGTGTGAAGACAGTGGAGCTCACCCGCGAAACCATCAAGGTGCCGCCCGTCCCGTTCAGCGGGGTAATCCGCGGCAACATCGGCTACATCGTCCTCACCACCTTCAATGAGCACTCGGCCGGGCAGGTGAAGGACGCCCTTCTCGAGCTCAAGAAAAATCCGGCCGTAAAAAGCATCGTGCTCGACTTGCGGAACAACGGCGGAGGCCTCATGGAATCGGCCGTGCAGATTGTGGGCCACTTTGTACCCAAGGGCACTCAGGTGCTCGTGACCCGCGGCCGCGACAAGCAGAGCGAGAAAATCTACAAGACCACCAACGAGCCTATCGACACCAAAATTCCGCTTTACGTCATCATCGACGGCGGCAGCGCCAGCGCCTCGGAAATCACTGCCGGCGCACTGCAAGACCTTGACCGGGCCGTGATAGTGGGGGCTCGCTCCTACGGCAAAGGACTGGTGCAGACCACCCGTCCACTGCCCTTCGACGGCATGCTCAAGGTCACCATCGCCAAGTACTACATCCCCAGCGGCCGCCTCATTCAGGAAATCGACTACTCACAGCGCAATGCCGACGGCACTTTCCAACGCCGCCCCGACAGCTTGTCGACAGTCTTCCACACGGCTCACGGCCGCGAGGTGCGCGACGGTGGCGGCATCACCCCCGATGTGAAGGTGGAGGCTCCCGAGGCCACGCGGCTGGTCTACAACATCGTGCGCGACCACTGGGCTTTTGACTTCGCCACGCGCTACGCCAGCGAGCACCCCGAGGTTCCCGCACCGGCCGATTTTGAAATCACCGACACCATCTTCAACGAGTTCAAGCGCTTCATCGACCCGAAGAAATTTCAGTACGACAAAGTGTGCGAGGTGGGGCTGGAGCAGCTGCGCAAGGTGGCCAAGACCGAGGGCTACATGAACGACTCGACCACAGCCGCCTTCAACCATCTGGAAACCTTGCTCAAGCACGACCTGAACCACGACCTGGACATCCACCGCGCCGACATCTCGCGGCTGCTGGCACAAGAGATTCTGGACCGGTATTACTATCAGCGCGGCCAGATAGAGTATTCGCTCAAAGACGATGAATGTGTCGATGCCGTGGTGCAGGTGATGGCCAAGCCCGACGAGTGGAAACGCCTGCTCAACCTCAAGGGCAAGTAATAAATAATGCTAATAAATTCCCTCGGATGGGGACGGGGTTGAAAGTTTTCACTACTTTTGTAGCTTGGTTCTCAACCTCAACCGATTGAACAAAACAAAAAAACAATAGTACAACTGAGATGAAGAAGTACAAACTCATCAACAACACGCTGGGCTGGATAGTGTTTGTGGTGGCAGCTGCCACCTATCTGCTCACACTGGAGCCCACGGCCAGTTTTTGGGACTGCCCTGAATTTGTGGCACAAGGTTTTAAAAGCGAAATCGGGCACCCGCCCGGCAACCCTATCTTTATTCTTGCGGCCCGCTTCGCCGCCAACTTTGCCGGTGGCGACATCACCAAGGTGGCCGTGTGTGTCAATGCCATGAGCGCCATCTTCTCGGCACTCACCATCCTGCTGCTGTTCTGGACCATCACCCACATGGTTAAGAAACTGCTTGTGAACGATGGCGAAGAAGACAAGATGGGCCTGGCGCAATATCTGGCCATCATGGGCAGCGGCCTGGCCGGTGCACTGGCCTACACTTGGAGCGACACCTTCTGGTTCTCGGCCGTCGAGGCCGAGGTGTACGCCTTCTCGTCGTTCTGCACGGCACTCGTGTTCTGGCTCATTCTGAAATGGGAAGACCAAGCCGACGAGCCCGGCAGCGACCGCTGGCTCATCCTGATTGCCTATGTGTTCGGCCTGTCGCTGGGCGTGCACCTGCTCAACCTGCTGTGCATCCCAGCCATTGCACTGGTGTTCTACTACCGCAAGTACAAGAACACCACGGCTAAGGGGTCGCTCATCACACTGCTCGTGTCGTTCGGCATCATCGTGTTTATCCTCTACGGGCTGGAGCCCGGTTTTGTGGAGTGGGGACAATACTTCGACCTGCTGTGTGTCAACACCCTGGGCATGAGCTATAACAGCGGCGTGCTCATCTACGCCATTCTGCTGGTGGCCGTGCTGGTCTGGAACATCTATGAATTGTACACCGGCCGCAGCGAAGGCCGCATCAAGCTGTCGTTCCTCATGGGCATCCTGCTCAGCGGCGCCCTGTTTATCGGCGACAACATGTTCATCCCCGTGCTGCTGCTGATAGCACTGGCGGTGTATCTGTTCAAATTCTGCCCGCAGATTCCCACACGCATTTTTGCCAACATCTCACTTTCCATTCTGGTCATTTTCATCGGCTTCGCCAGCTATGCGCTGATTTTGATTCGCAGCAACGCCCTGACGCCGCTCGATGAGAACTCGCCCAGCAACACCTTTGCCCTGGCCAAGTATCTGAGCCGCGAGCAATATGGCGAGACGCCGCTGCTCTACGGACGCACCGTCTTCAGCGAAGTAGTTTACAAGGATGCCGGCAATGGCACTTTGAAGCCCGACTACAGCGAAGGCCGCGCAATCTATGCACAGAAAGTGAAAGAGAACGCCGGCGACAAGGACGAATATGTGCAACTGGGCTATAAGACCAACTACACCTACGCCCCCGAGCAGAACATGGTGTTCCCGCGCATCCACAGCGAGGCGCACGCCCGCGAATACCAGGAATGGCTCGACATGGAGGGAACCGAGGTGATGGCCACCACACATGTCGATGCCGACGGCAACGCAATTAACAAAGAACCGAAAATCAAGCCCACCGTGATGGAGAACCTGCGTTTCTTCATCGAATACCAGCTCAACTACATGTACTGGCGCTACTTCATGTGGAACTTTGCCGGCCGCCAGAACGACATTCAGGGCATGGGCGAGGTGACACAGGGCAACTGGGTGTCGGGAATCCCGTTCATCGACAATCCACGCCTGGGCGACCAGAGCCTGCTCCCCGACGACCTGGGCAGCGGGAACAAGGGCCACAATGTGTTCTATCTGCTCCCACTCTTGCTGGGTGTCGTGGGACTGCTGTGGCAGGCCTACCGGGGCAAGCGCGGCATCGAGCAGTTCTGGGTGGTGTTCTTCTTGTTCTTCATGACCGGCATTGCCATCGTGATGTACCTGAACCAAACGCCCAGCCAGCCGCGCGAGCGCGACTATGCTTACGCGGGCTCCTTCTATGCCTACGCCATCTGGATTGGATTCGGAGTGGCCGGATTGTGGCGCACCATCTTGTGGCTCATGGCCAAGAAAGACAAGAAGAGCGGCCAGCGCGAAGAACTGGGCAACACCACCAAGGGGCTGGCCGTAGCCGGCCTGGCTGCCCTCATCGGACTGGGCGTGCCACTGCAAATGGTGAGCCAAACGTGGGACGACCACGACCGCAGCGGACGCTATGCAGCGCGCGACTTCGGCATGAACTATCTGGCAAGCCTTGAGCCCAATGCCGTGATTTTCACCAACGGTGACAACGACACGTTCCCGCTCTGGTACTGCCAGGAGGTGGAAAACTTCCGCACCGACGTGCGCGTGGTGAACCTGAGCTACCTGGCCACCGACTGGTACATTGCCCAGATGCAGCGACCGGCCTACGAATCGGCCCCCCTGCCCATGAAGGCCGACAAGATGACCTTTGCCTACGACAACCGCCAGTTCAACTACTTTATCGACCCCGACACCATGCCGGTGCCAGTTCTCAAGTCGCTGGAGCACCTCTATGGCCCCAACTACAAGAACAACCCCTACGGCATGAGCGAAATCAAGTATCCGCGCACTTTCATCCCCATTGATGCCGACCAGGCCATCAAGGCCGGCGTGGTGACCGAAAACCAGCGCGACATGGTCGAGGAATACATCGGGCTGTCGCTCGACCGGCTGGGCAGCGGCCTGACATCGAGCCAAGTCATGTCGCTCGACATCATCGCCTCGAGCATCGAACAGGGATGGAAGCGGCCGTGCTACTTTGCCATGACTGTGCCCACGAGCTATTATCTGGGTCTCTCGCCCTATCTGCGCAACACCGGCATGGCTTATCAGGTGACGCCGCTCAAGGGCATGTCGGAATCGGGCGACATCATGTCGGCCACCGACAAGATGTACGATAACGTGATGAACAAATTCCGCTGGGGAGGCATCGATGTGGCCAAGCCCGGATCGCTCTACCTCGACGAGACGGTGCGCCGCATGGTCACCACGCTGCGCAGCGCCATGACCACACTGGCCATGGACCTCACCTACGAGGGCATGGCAGCCAAGGAAGCCGGCAAAAACGGCCAGGCGTCGTTCATGGGCCAAGCGCCCCAGTCCTATGCCGCCGACCGCTTCGACAAGGCCGTCAAGGTGCTCAACACCATGATGGAGAAACTGCCGCTCGGCGCAGCACCGTTTGCCGTGCAGATGGGGCAGCAGGTGGCCGACACCTACGCCTTCATCGGACAGCAAACCGGCAACAAGGAAGCCACCCGGAAAGCCATCGACATCCTCAAGGCCGAGGTCATGCGTTATGCCGGATATGTGCGCTACTACCAGTCGCTCACGCCCGGCCAGTACGACCGCCTCACCATGGTGGACCGCTTCATCGACCAGCGCTACCTGCCGATGCTCATTCAAGACTATGCCTCACTCGACGAGGGCGGCTTGGAAACGCTCATGAACCAAATCCAGCAGCAAGGTGTGAATCTGGACCGCGTCTACTCCTTCATGAAGGCATCGAAACCCGAGGCACAAGCCGGTGACGAAGTCACAGTAGAACCCGACAGCCAGCAGTGAGATGCTTGTAGAACGTCCGCCCCTGCTCTATCGCATGCTGTTTCCGGAGACCGTGTGGCGCATTCACAAGCGCGAGCACACGGTCTACCTGACCTTTGACGACGGCCCCATTCCCGAAGTCACGCCCTGGGTGCTCGACACGCTCGACCACTACGGCGTGAAGGCCACGTTCTTCTGCGTGGGCGACAATGTGGCGCGCAATCCCGAGTTGTTTCAGGAAATCAAGCGGCGAGGGCACACCGTGGGCAACCACACCATGAATCACCTGCAGGGGTCGAAGGTTACCACACGGGCCTATCTTCACAATGTGTTCAAGGCCCACGAACTGATAGGGAGCACCTTGTTCCGCCCGCCTCACGGCCTGCTGCGCTGGGGGCAAAGCAAGGTGCTGCGCTCGCGCTTCACCATTGTGATGTACGACCTGGTGACACGCGACTACAGCCGCAAGCTCACCGGCGAGCGGGTGCTGACCAATGTGCGCCGCTATGCCCGCAACGGCTCCATCATCGTGTTTCACGACTCGCTCAAGGCCGAGCGCAACATGAAATACGCGTTGCCGCGCGCCATCGAATGGCTGCAGTCGCAAGGCTACAAATTCGACAAAATCCCCGAACTTTAACCCCTGACACCTCCACACATTTCCGACCTATGGTTTCCTTGGTCATCAGTATTGCGGTTCTGATAGTCATTAAACATCCCTAAACCACCACCGACCCATGGAAATAGCCCGACTGACCGATTTGTTCAACAACAGCGCTCGCACGACAGCCATCAAAAAGCTGCTGGCAAGCAAGCGGGTGCACACCATTGGCATCGACGGGCTCGCCGGCTCGGCGGCCACCGTGCTTTTTGCACAGCTGCCGCGCCTGGCTCGACCCTACCTCATCATTGCCAACGACCTCGACGAGGCGGGCTACGTCTATAACGACCTGTGCCAGCTCACAGGCGAGGGCCGGGCACTCATCTTCCCGTCGGGCTACAAGCGCGACATCAAGTACGGCCAGGTGGACGCACCGAGCGAAATCCTGCGCACCGAGGTCCTCAACCAGTGGCACACCAGCAAGGAACTGCGCTGGGTGGTCACTTATCCCGAAGCGCTGGCCGAGCGGGTGACCTCACGCGAGCAGGTGGAGCGTTCAACCATTGCACTGAGCGTGGGCCAATCGGTCGATGTCACGTCCATCGTCAAGAAATTACGCTCCATGGGGTTTGCCGAGCAAGACTATGTTTACGAGCCGGGACAGTTTTCGCTGCGCGGCTCCATCCTCGACGTGTACTCCTTCAGCAACGAGCTGCCCTACCGTGTGGACTTCTTTGGCGACGAAATCGACTCCATCCGCACATTCAACGTGGAAACCCAGCTCTCCGAGCAGCAGGTGACGAGCATCGGCATCCTGCACAACCAGAATGGCGACGCCGACGGCGGCACCTCGCTGCTGGAATACGTGGGCCCCGACACTGTGCTGGTGTGCCACGATGTGGAATGGCTGAAAACACGCGTCAAGGCCATCGGCGACGAGGGAATGTCGGCCAGCGCCCTCATTGCCGACGAGGGCGACCTGGGCGCCATGCGCCATGTGGTGGACGCGGCACAATTTGTGACGGCCGTTGAGCGGCATCGGCGCATCGACTACGCCATGGGCGAGAGTGCCTCGCGCTGCGACGCCCGCCTCACGCTGCACTGCACACCACAGGGCATTTACCACAAGAACTTTGACCTCATCAGCGATTCGTTCAAGGGATTTCTGGCCCGGGGCTACATTATATATATACTGAGCGACAGTGCCAAGCAGATTGAACGCCTCAAGGTCATCTTTGCCGACCGCGGCGACGACATCACCTTCGAGCCGGTGCTGCGCACACTGCACGAGGGTTTTGTGGATGATGAGCTGAAAATGTGCGTCTTCACCGACCATCAGATTTTCGACCGTTTCCACAAGTACAACCTCAAGAGCGACCGTGCACGCTCGGGCAAGCTGGCCCTGTCGCTCAAAGAGCTCAACCAAATCGAAGTGGGCGACTACATCGTCCACGAAGACCATGGCATAGGCAAGTTCGGCGGGCTGCTGCGCACCGCAGTGAACGGCACCATGCAGGAAATGATCAAGCTCACTTACCTCAACGGCGACAAGATTTTTGTGTCGATTCACTCGCTGCACAAGTTGTCGAAATATCGAGGCCGCGAGGGCGAGGAGCCAAGGCTTAACAAGCTGGGCTCGGGAGCCTGGAACAAGATGAAGGCGCGCACCAAGAGCCGTCTCAAGGACATCGCGCGCGACCTGATCAAGCTTTATGCCGCACGGCGCGAGGAACACGGATTTGCCTTCAGCCCCGATGGCTACATGCAGCAGGAACTCGAGGCATCGTTCATCTACGAAGACACCCCCGACCAGCTCAAGGCCACCCAAGCCGTCAAGGCCGACATGGAAAGCGCCAAGCCCATGGACCGCCTCATCTGCGGAGACGTGGGCTTCGGCAAGACCGAGATTGCCATCCGCGCGGCTTTCAAGGCCGCCACCGACGGCAAGCAGACGGCAGTGTTGGTGCCCACCACAGTGCTGGCCTTCCAGCACTACAACACCTTCAGCGACCGCCTCAAGGAGTTCCCGGTGCGTGTGGACTACCTGAGCCGGGCACGCAAGCCCAAGGAAGTGAAACAAATCCTGGCCGACCTGGAACAGGGCAAAATAGACATCATCATCGGCACCCACAAGCTCATCGGCAAGGCCGTGAAATTCAAGGACCTGGGGCTGCTTGTGGTGGATGAGGAGCAAAAATTCGGTGTGTCGGTCAAGGAAAAACTCAAGCAGCTCAAGGTAAACGTCGACACGCTCACCATGAGTGCCACACCCATACCGCGCACATTGCAGTTCTCGCTGATGGGAGCGCGCGACCTGAGCGCCATCACCACCCCGCCGGCCAACCGCTACCCCATCCTCACCTCGCTGGGCACGCTCAACGACGACGTGATGGCCGAAGCCATCAATTACGAGCTGTCGCGCAACGGCCAAGTCTTTATCGTCAACAACCGCGTGGAACAGCTCTACAACCTGGAGAACATGGTGCGCCGCCTCGTTCCCGATGCACGCGTGGTGGTGGGGCACGGCCAGCTGCCGCCCGACAAGCTGGAGCAAGTCATTATCGACTTTGCCAACCACGACTACGACGTGCTCATCGCCACCACCATCATCGAAAGCGGCCTCGACATGCCCAACGTGAACACCATCATCATCAACAACGCGCAAAACTTCGGGTTGAGCGAGCTGCACCAGCTGCGCGGACGCGTGGGACGCAGCAACCGCAAGGCCTTCTGCTACCTGCTGGTGCCCCCCGGAAAACCGCTCACCCCCGTGGCGCGCAGGCGGCTGCAGGCCATCGAGAGTTTCAGCGACCTGGGGGCCGGCATCCACATTGCCATGCAAGACCTCGACATCCGCGGGGCCGGCAATCTGCTGGGTGCTGAGCAAAGCGGATTTATCGCCGACCTGGGCTACGAGACCTACCAAAAAATCCTCCGGGAAGCCGTTCTGGAACTCAAAACCGAAGAATTTGCCGACACCTTTGCCGAACAGACGGCTCAAACATCGCTCGCAACCGGCGAGCAGGCTGAGTACGTCACCGATTGCACCATCGACACCGACCTCGAACTAATGTTCGCCGACGATTACGTGCCGCAGGTGAGCGAGCGCATCAGCCTGTACCGCGAGCTCGACAACATGACCACCGACAGCGAGGTGGAGCAATTCGAGGCAAGGCTGGTCGACCGTTTCGGCCCCGTGCCCGAAATGGGTCGCGAGCTCATCCGCATCGTGCCGCTGCGCCATGCCGCACGCCGCCTGGGAATTGAGAAAATCGCGCTGCGCACGGGCAAGATGTACATCTACTTTGTGGGTGACGAAAACAAGGCCTACTATCTGTCGCCTGCATTTGGCCGCATCATCACCTACCTGCAGCAGCATCCCCGCCAATGCCAGCTCCGCCAGGTGGGCGGCAAGCGCTCTGTCCTCATCAACGATGTGGCCACAGTGAGCCAAGCCCTCGGCATCTTGCGCACCATCACAACCCTGCCCTCAGCATGAATCACCCTGTTTTCAGGAGCCGCTTCTATTGACAACCTACCATTCTACTGGATAGTTGTTTATAAAACAATCATTTTTAAAAAAAATAATCTATTTGCAATTATTTGTTGTATATTTGTAACTTGCAATAAATAAAACCCATACAAATCGCAACAACAAATAAGAACAAGATATGAATCGTAATTATTATTCTACTCTTCTCATATTGGTAATGGCAATGTTGCTATTGCCGCAGACCGTGAGTGCCATCTCCGGTCAATGGCTACCACGCCGTTAAACGCATCATGAAACGATGAGCAAGCGATTCTATTCCATCATTCTATTGCTGGCCGCGCTGTGGGGCCATGCCGTCAACTCTCCGGTCACCGTTGGCGGTGTGGTCTACACGTGGTCGCAAGTGGAGCAGGCCTATACCGTCAGCGGATGCGACGAGCTCGAACTGAGCGACGGCCTGCACATCCTGAGCGTGGTCGAAGGCCTTGACGTGGTGGCCATCGACGCCCGGGCGTTTGAAGACAACACCTCCCTTGCCTCGGTAACCATCGACGAGGGCATCACAAGCATTGGGCAGAACGCCTTCTGCCGATGTGAGAACCTGAAAACTATCATCTTGCCCGACGGCTTGGAACGAATCGAAGAGGAGGCCTTCGCCTTTTGTTCCTCTCTCACCATGGTCGTAATCCCGGCCAGCGTCAGAGAAATCGAATCGCATGCGTTCTACGGATGCACCGGTGTCACCGATGTGTATTTCCTAATGACCACCCGTGACGAGTTAGACAGCTTCAACTGGTGGGACGGTGTCTACACTCGCCCCGGCGAGGATGAGCACGGAGGTCTGGAGTTCAACCAGTCGCGCAAGCCCGACCGCAACCCCGCCGACGGCACAAGGCTGCATGTGCCGGCCGATACCTACAGCACCTACGAGGAGTCGGGTAAATTCGAAGCATGGTTGTTTCAAGAGCACGATGCCAATTACCCGCTGTGGTGGATTGTAAACTACGGCACCGTGGGCAAGACCTACACCGTGGCCGACGACCTGACGGCCGTCTATATCGACATCAACGGAAGCCTGTACGCCAAGGACGGCTGTCGCTGGCCGACCCCTGCCGAGCCGAAGCCCGGCCAATTCGACTACATGAAATCGACCGGCCTGATGAGCAACCGTGGCAACGTCTACGACCAGAGCAACTGGGTGGAGCTCACCAATCTCGGCAGCGAAAGCCTGACTCAATTGAGCAAGCACATCATCAAGGGCGGGACGATAACAGGAACGCTGGTCAACAAACGTAACCCGGCCATTGAGGTCGCCGACGGCTGCACGCCCCAAAGTGATGATGCGGTGAATTATATCCCCAACGTCTACATCGTCCCCAGCTTCGCCGGCTCACAACAGTGCGGCATCGACACCCACATGCCGCGGCATCAGCATTTCTTTGTCACGCCCAAGCCACAAGAATACTGCGAAATCAACTGGGCCGTGTACGACGCCGAGACCCAGACTTTCAGCGTGCCCATGTACCAGCCCGACGATGAAAACAAGGTCAACACCGAGGACTTGAGCGGAACCTTCCATTTCGACACCTCGCTCAACGAGTATGATGACCTGCTGAATCAACTCATCACCGGTCAGGTCTACACCTTTCATGCCATCGTGCGCCGCATGGAGCCGGGCCAAGAGCCGGCGCCCATGCGCCGTGTCGCCCCCAAGGTCGACCTCCAGCTGGCCGACAACATCGGCTACATGGTCTTCCCCGTCGACCTCAACGACAGCGATGAGCACATCGTTACCGGCATCGACAGCACCGTGAGCATTGTGAACACCGTAACCGGCACCCGCTACGTCGACCTCCAAGGCCGCATGAGCGCCTCGCCGCTTCCCGGCATGAACGTGGTGATAACCCGTTACTCCGACGGCACCACCACCACGAGCAAGATGATGTTCTGATTTTCATCTCGTCTGCTCTCCAACCACACAAAAATGATGAAAATCAACCCGGAGAGTCTGAACCACACTCCGCAGCAACGCCCGAGTAATCTCTTGACTTCGTCACTTTTTTTGGGGGGAACGGCAAGTTCCGTATATGACGACTTGAACAACAACCGGCATCTGGAATGACCTACGCGGGGGGGGGGCAGAAACACTCCTGATAAATAATTACTACCAAAGGCCAATGAATAAAACAAGTTTCATTAACAAATGCTGTTTAGAAAATAATGTGTATATTTGTGAAATGAAAGCAGCAAATTATCATTACATGGCTGTTTTTATTATACCTAACACCGACAGCTTGCTTGAGCCATGCTGAGGCGGAGCCCTGAATACAATGAACTTGGAATTTTTATGTTTAACTAAAACTATATATCATGAGAAGAATAGCATCGGCAGTTATTTTTACTTGCCTCACACTGTCGCTGATGGCGCAGACTGGAATCAAAGTGAACTATAAAGGCACCAAGCCCACAATCACCGATTTTGTGTGGGCTGCATTTCCTTCATTGAACTATGAAGATGAGGACGAAAGTGGTGACCGTCCGTGGAAAATGTTGCAAAATGCAATGACCCGCCACAGCAAAGGCCTACCGCAAGAAGAAGGCGAGACGTTGACTATCGATACAAAAAACGGTTACATCGTTTGGGAATACAGCAGCGATGATTATGACCATATCTCCAGGCTGGAAGTCTGTTATTGGAACGAGGCCGATGGAAAACACAAACTCATCGCCTTCAACAATATGGCAAGTTTTACCGAAGGCCGTCCATGTTTTACCGAGACGTGTGATTTTCGTTTCTATCGTTACAACATCGCCACGAAACGCATAGTGGCTTGCGACCCTCCCGGGTTTGAAATCGATTACGGCTGCACCTATGAGCTGCCACGCGCCGGCAAGGACATCGTTGCCACTCAGTGGAATGTCGACGGCTCCTCCAAGCGGAAGGTGCTTAAATGGAATGGCCGACGATTCAAACATTAACCGGTCGGTAATCAATTCCAGTTATTAGGGCGACACAGATAAATCGGAATTTAACGTTATGAAAAAGATCTTAATATGTATTCAATTTCTGTTATTGACGACTGTCGCTTATGCGACTGGTCAAGACAGTGATGTTATTTTTATTAATGGTACTCGTTGGGCGTTGTTGGACAGGCCTGTATGCAGAGATTCTTTGTTGTACCATCACTTGAAGGCTGTGCTTCCTGCAGAACGCGTTATTACTTCATCCAACTGGGATGGCTTCACCTCATATTGGAGCATTGAGGAGGACGTATTCTACCTCGACAGTATACGATGTGAACACGATGATACAAATAGTCGCAAAATTATAGGTGAGCGCATTCCAAACGACACATTGCTTCGTGTATTCAAGAATTTTGTCGAAGGAGAGCGTATTGTGGCCAGTTGGCTGACGGACGACATTCGTGTGGCTACGGGGAAAATGATTTACTATCAGCACATGGG
>ONMF01000005.1 GCA_900318865.1 uncultured Prevotellaceae bacterium | reverse complement strand
AACCTACGCTGCGCTGCGGATTGCCGGCGGTCAGTTCTACGCTTCGCGCCTTACCGCTCATCTATCGTGGCGGCTGGTTGGACTGTCCGGCACTCCGTTACGCTGCTGAAAGTGTCTGGCATGGCAGTCTGTTCGCGCCGACGCCCCACGGCTTCGGCTCGCTTTTGATGTTCGAGTACATTGGGGTATGCGTTGCGCTCCAACCCCAATTCGACATCATAAGTAAGCCCACGACTTTTGCGTGCCGCAAAGGGGTATCGCCGCTGACTGCCATTGACACACTCATTCGCTGCACTGCATTGGTCCAGTCCAAGTGGCTCGCAGTTCCTGCCATATCGGTGGCAAATCGCCCTGCGGTCGGTCGTCAGCGATGAGCCACACGCGGCCACGATTGGTTCTACGTTATGCGCAAACGAGTTGCGCTGTCAAGAGGAAAGGACAGTCGCACCACACTGCCGCCGGTCTGTGGCACGTTTCACTCTCACTCTTTGCTCCGGTCACTGCCCATGCCCACTACCTGCCGTGCGAGGACAGAGAAGTGTAAACACATTGTTTAATGCCCCAACCCACAGCCCCCGATGTCGGCTCGCTATGGACGGCGTTTGCCCGAGCGCATACGCTTTCTCCGTTGCAAGTCGGGGGTCGGCTTGCTTCGCCGCGCTGACACCCGATTGCGGTCACTACAAAAGCCAATGCTCAACAAGTTGTCGGGCAACGCCTATGGCTCACCTGCACACACTCTTGCGCCTCAATCGCTTGCTCCCTTGCCTGCGCTTCACCGCACATCGACATCGCCTAATCACAAATCACGTGCAAGGCGAGTGCAGAGTCAAGCTCGCTTGAACTCTGCCGAGCCGTAGCCGTGATTATCTAAAATCAAGCCTCAAAGCGAGTTCGAGGCACGATTTTGCCGGGCGATTTTCGGCTTGCCGAAAATCTTGAAAAGCGGAAGCCAAAGTGCGCCGAAAAAACCGCCACTTCGTTTCGGTTCGTCGTCACACATTGGCGATTTCACCGCACATCGCCCTGCATATTCCGCTCGGCTCATGGACGAGTTTCGGAAATCTTCCGTAGGGCGGTTGAGGGGTCTTTGCAGACGGCAGCGGGGCTATGCCCCGAACCCCATAAAAGGCTGTATAACAGCCTTTTCGCTTTTTCAATCGTTTACTTTTTGTGCATTTTGGTAAATCCGCTCTGAAATCGCTCCGAAATTTCCGCTGATTATCAACCTTTTACGCCCTTCTTGAAATTGCATAATCATGAACAAATCAGCACTTTTCGAAATCCTGAAAATCATTCATGATTTTATGCAAAAGCTGCGGCCTTTGTTCGAGAACCGAAGCCGCAGCTAATGTTCATAGACCGGTGTCACTTCTTCCCGTAGAGAACCCAGTCGAGTACTTTGCGGTTGGCCTCATCGACCTTGCGCTCGTCAAAGTCGATGTAGATGTCCGTCACGGTGTTGTTTCCGTGTCCCAACGCATGGGCGATTGTGTCACGAGGTATGTCAAGGCTTGCGGCGATTGTAGCCCAAGAGTGGCGTGCCCAGTAAGTGGAGATGTCGGGGAACATCGGTTTTGTGGTCTTCTTTCCGCCACGACCCACTCGCTTGTAAGGCCCAATCTGCTTTAACGCAAGGTTGATGCGCTTGGTGTAGTCATGATAATCCTTGTAACGGTCAAGAATGTCAATCAAATAGTTCTTGCCGCGATACTTGTTGATTATCTCCATTGCTTCCGGCTCCACCTTTATAGAATACAGGCGGTTTGTTTTAGCTCGATGGTAATTGATTCGGCCATTATTATCAATTTCTTTGAGGTTGCAAAGGTCTACAAGGTTAATGCCTATGAGCATGAACATCAACTTGAACATGTCCAAGTGCTTCTGCGCCTTTGCGTCACAAGGGCAATTGAAGAAATTGCGCAAGTCCTCAACTTTGAGGTTACGCTTGCGAGTCGCCTCATTCTTAATCTTCAAGCGGCGGAACGGATAAAACACTGTGATCTCATCATCGATTGCCGAATTGAACACTGCGCGGATGTTGCGAAGGTGGATATTCCGGGCATTTCGCGATGGAGACGTTTGCGCCAAGAACTTGTCAAATCCAAGTATCCAGTCTTTATCAACATCTTCAAACGTCAATCGCTCCAGCTTGGTCCCGGCGTAGTCCTTCATCCGCTTGAGCGTCTGCAAGTACAAGCGACGGGTGCTTTCCTTCTGACTGTCGGCGTATTTCAAGAAACGTACAGCGAAAGAGTTGGCTTTCTCCTTCTCACGTTTCTTTTGTTCGGCCTTGTCAGGGTAAAGCTCGTCTTCAACTTGCGACCTCAATTGTGAAGCCGTCATTTGCGCAAGTCCTCTACCATCTGAAAGCAGGAGCAGGATGCGGTCGATCTGCAACTTCAGGGAGAGAATCCGAATGTTGAGATACTTCTCATCCGGGTGGTTAATCACTACTGCCTTGTTGCTGTCCCATTGGTTGGGTAACAATCTCACATCCAGCGAGATGTAGGCAGTCTGTTTGTGGTGGGCAATGGCCACTTTCAGGACCGAAGGCTCACCTTCTTTGGCTCTTCTCATGTCGAGAAACAAACGAGTATTTGCCATAACTTTAAACGTCGCTCCGAGTTGCATTCTTTGATTTTTGCGCAAGTCTATGTGCAAGTCAAATGTTGAAAAAAACAACATTTTTGGCCAAATTTGTGCAATTCTTCGCTTTTTTTTAAGCGCAAATATCGCCATTTTTACAACAAAAAAACGCTGAAATCGCGGTCTAAGACCTTGACTATCAGCGTTCTTTGTTTCAGTCGGGATGACTAGATTCGAACTAGCGACCCCACGCCCCCCAGACGCGTACTCTAACCGGACTGAGCTACATCCCGAACTGTGCTTTGTGGGTTGTGACCCGAAAAGCGCTGCAAAGTTAATGCCTTTTTGTGAACCATGCAAATTTTTTTTATACTTTTTGGCCACAAAAAACGGGGCTTGCATGAGATGCCGCCCCGTTTTAAGGTGTCTTACAGAGGTTTACTCGGCTTTTCCGTCGCTTCCGAGCACTTCAATGATTTTGTGCTTGTAGAGACGTTCCATCTCGTCGCGTGCCGGTCCGCAGTACTTGCGGGGGTCGAATTCGCCAGGCTTGTCGTGGAAGACCTTGCGCACGGCGGCGGTGAAGGCCAGGCGGCTGTCGCTGTCGATGTTGATTTTGCACACGGCGCTCTTGGCGGCTTTGCGCAGTTGCTCTTCGGGGATGCCTACGGCATCGGGCAGCTTGCCACCGTTGGCGTTGATGATGTCAACATACTCTTGGGGCACCGACGACGATCCGTGAAGCACGATGGGGAATCCGGGCAGTTTTTCCATGATGGCGTCGAGCACATCGAAAGCGAGGGGCGGCGGCACGAGCTTGCCGGTCTTCGGGTCGCGTGTGCACTGCTCGGGCTTGAACTTGTAGGCTCCGTGGCTGGTGCCGATGGAGATGGCGAGCGAGTCACATCCGGTGCGAGTGGCGAAGTCGATGACTTCCTCGGGTTTGGTGTAGTGCGACTCTTCGGCTTGCACTTCGTCCTCCACGCCTGCCAGCACTCCGAGTTCAGCCTCGACGGTGACGTCGAACTTGTGAGCGTATTCCACGACTTGGCGTGTGAGGGCGATGTTCTCCTCGTAGGGGAGAGCCGAGCCGTCGATCATGACGCTGGAGAATCCGAAGTCGACGCAGCTCTTGCAAAGCTCGAAACTGTTGCCGTGGTCGAGGTGGAGTGCGATTTGGGGCTTTTCCCATCCCAGTTCCTTGGCATACTCGACGGCTCCCTGAGCCATGTAGCGCAGCAGCGTCTGGTTGGCATACTTGCGTGCGCCGCTGGAGACTTGCAGGATGACGGGCGACTTGGTTTCGGCAGCGGCCTTGATGATTGCTTGCAGCTGCTCCATGTTGTTGAAGTTAAAAGCGGGTATAGCGTATCCGCCGTTGATGGCTTTTTTGAACATCTCGCGGGTGTTCACCAGGCCTAATTCTTTGAAACTTACCATTTTGTTACGAGTTAGTTGTTAAAAACATCTTTCATTCCAAGTGCAAAGATACAAAAAATAGCTCAAGTGGGTGAAAGATTTTTTAGTTATTCGGGTTAATGGAAGTTAACGAGGCATGGTGGCGGCCTGCAAGTGGTGTGTGGCCATTGGGGGGGCGGGGTCAGTGTTGTGTGGAGGCGGGCAGGAGTCCGGCGATTTCGGTGCGGTCGTAATTGCCGAACCACTCTTTCAGTTTTTCCTCGGCTCGCCGCTCGATGTCGGGGGTGATGTGTGTGCTCACTGAGTAAATGACCCATGCCAGCATGGCAAAGTCGTCGGAGAAGCCAAGGCCCATGATGGCGTCGGGCAAGAGGTCGGCTGGCAAGATGAAGTAGCCCAGGGCGCCGTAGATTTTCAGTTTTTCCTTGCGCGGGATGGATGGGTCGAGTGCCATGTAATAGAGAAGGAGTGCCACATACACCACCTTGATGCCGGCCTTTCGGCTCATTTTCTTGAGCTTGTTCCACAGTGCCGATTCGTCGAAAAACTGACGATAGGCGTTGAAGTCGATGATTTTCTTTTCCATGCTTGTGCTTGGTTAGTGACAGATTGCTCTGAAAGGGTGTGGTGCAAATCTTGTGCCAAACCGGGGATCGGCTCCATGGCGCCTCGTGGCGGCGTCCCGTGCGCCGCTGCACGCATAAAAAAGCCGCGGCGATTCACATCGTGGCGGCAATTTTATCTGTTTACTTACTATCCTTCTTGTAAGAAGTGGCTACGTTGAGGAGTATATTCAACTAATAACTCATTCACGCTGCAAAATTAGGACCGTTGCCGCCCGGCTGCAATCGCCATTTTTAGGTATAAATGCCGTGTGGCATCATTATTTCGTGGGATATTAGCTTGTCAAAAGGCTTTTTATTGAAAAAAAGCTTTTGGCAAGGTGTTCCGTTTGGCTTGTATTGTAGTTCCAATTTTCCCATGGAAAGAGTATAAATAAAAAAAATCGAGGTTTTTGGTTATCTTTGCATGAAATTTGATTAAAAACAATGAAACGCATCGTTTGCACATTATTTTTGATAGGCGGCATGGCGGCCACAATGGCCGCGCAAGGCACCGTGTCGCTCGACTCGTGCCGTGCCATGGCATTGCACAACAACAAGGAGTTGCGTCAAGCCGAGGCCAAGATAGAGGTGGCCCGTCATCAGCATGCCACGGCCCAGGCGGCCTACAAGCCATCGATAGACCTGGAGGCGAGCTATTTGTATAATGCCCGCAACTTGTCGTTGGTCGAGAGCGACCAATTGCTGCCCACCAAGTCGTTCAACCCCAAGACGGGCGCTTACGACTTCAATCTGGTGACCGATCCCCAAACCGGCTACCCCGTGCAGGTGAACGGTCAGTTTGTGCCTTCGCAGGTGGCATTGCTGCCCAAGGATGCCCTCACCTACAACATCCACCATGTGATGGCCGGCGCCCTTACCATCACACAGCCCCTGTATATGGGTGGCAAAATCAAGGCGATGAACGAGATAACCAGCCGTGCCGAGGAGTTGGCCCGCACCATGAGCCAGAACAAGGCCGATGATATCATCTACGACGTGGATGTGGCCTACTGGCAGGTGGTGTCGCTCGTTGCCAAGCAAAAGTTGGCGCAGAGCTATGTAGGCCTGGTGGAGCGTCTTGACAAGGATGTCAAGGCCATGCAGCAGCAGGGTGTCGCCACCAAGGCCAATGTGCTGACCGTGGATGTGAAGCTCAATGAGGCTCAGGTGGACCTTACTCGTGTGAACAATGGCGTGGTGCTGGCCCGCATGCTGCTGGCTCAGCGTTGCGGCCTGCCGGTGAACACCACTTTCACGCTGGCCGACGAGAACCGCGATGAGGTGGGCATGGGCCTTCCTGTGGCAAAAGCCGACATGAACACCGTTTTGGCCCGTCGTCACGATATCCGCGCGCTGGAGCTGGCCACCGAAATTTATGACCAAAAGGCCCGTGTGGAGCGTGCCGCCATGCTGCCGTCGCTGGCTGCCATGGCCGCTGTCTACGTGACCAATCCCAATTCGTTCAACGGCTTCAAGAACCGTTTCAACGGGTCGTTTGCCGTGGGTGCCGTGTTGAAGGTGCCCATTTGGCACTGGGGCGGCCTGAGCGGGAAATACAAGGCCGCGCAGGCCGAGGCCCGCATCAAGCGGCTGGAGTTGGATGATGCCCGCGACAAAATCAATCTGCAAGTGCAGCAGGCCACATTCCGCTATGACGAGGCGCTGAAGACCTATGCCATGACGAAAGCCAACCTGGCCAAGGCCGACGAGAACTTGCGCATCGCCGGCGTGGCCTTCAAGGAGGGCGTGGCCACCGTCGATGAGGTAACCGCCGCCCAAACGGCGTGGCTCAAGGCCAACAGCGAGAAAATCGACGCTGAAATCGATGTGCGCCTGTGCGACACCTATTTGTCGAAGGTCACCGGGCAAATGAGTTATTGAGAATCAATCAGCAAAAAATAAAAACCGCAAGATATGGAAAGCGAAGAACAAAAAACCATCATCAAGAAAAAAGACAAAGCCTTGCTGGCGGCGCTGGCAGTGTTTGCCATCGTGATGGCCGGTATAGGCATTGTGGGAATGCTCCTCATCAAAGCTCCCGATAGCACCACACAAGGCCAGGCCGACTGTGATGCCGTGCGCGTGAGCGGCAAGTTGCCCGGCCGTGTGGAAGCCATTTATGTGAAGGCCGGCGACACCGTCCACAAGGGCGACACGCTGGCCAAGGTCTATTCTTCGACCGTCGATGCCAAGCTTTATCAAGCCCAGGCCATGCAGCAGGCAGCCAACTCGCAGGAGCAGAAGGCCGAGCGAGGCACCCGCGACGAGTTGAAGAAAGGAGCCTACAATGTGTGGCAGCAGGCGCTGGCCGCCCAGACGATTGCCCAGAAGACGTTCACCCGCATGCAGAATCTTTATGACCAGGGTGTGATTTCCGAGCAAAAGCGCGACGAGGCCCGTGCCGCTCTCGATGCGGCCACTGCTCAAGCTCAGGCAGCCAAGAGCCAGTACGACATGGCTGTGCGCGGTGCCCAGCAGGAGGACAAGACGGCCGCCCGCTCGATGGCCAATGCCGCCCACGGCTCGGTGATGGAGGTGCAGTCGCTGCTCGAGGACCAGTATCTGCTGGCTCCGTGCGACGGCGAGGTGAGCGAGATTTACCCGCAAGAAGGCGAGCTCGTGTCCATCGGCACTCCCATCATGTCGATTTCGCGACTCGATGACATGTGGGTGTCGTTCAGCGTGCGCGAGGAAAAGCTGAAAGACCTTCCCATGGGCAAAGAGGTGAAAGTGACCATTCCGGCCCTCGACAACAAAGAGGTCCAGATGGAGGTATACTATATCCACGACATGGGCAGCTATGCCGTGTGGCAAGCCACCAAGGCCTACGGCGGGTACGACAGCAAAACCTTCGAGGTGAAGATGCGCCCCAAGGAGAAGGTGGAGAATCTGCGCCCCGGCATGTCGGTGCTGCTCAAGTGAGAGAAACCTCGTTGCCCCTGTTGAAACCCAATAAGATATCAATTAGCATTGACGATTAGAGATTACATACGCGAGTCGTTCAAACGTGGGTTTGTGCAGATTGTGCGCCGCCCCATGTATGCGCTCATGATGCTCATCATGCCCGTGGCGGGTGCCCTGTTCTTGCTCAGCCTGATGAGTGAGGGTGCCATCCGCCAGGTGCCTGTGGGCATCGTGGATCTGGACCAGAGCAGCATGTCGCGCCAGTTGGGCCGCACGCTCAAGTCGTTCCCGCAGGTGAATGTGTGTCGCGACTATAAAGATTTCTCCAGCGCTCGAGCGGCAGTGCAGCGAGGCGAAATCATGGGGTTTTATCTCATTCCCCCTGAGCTCGAGGACCGTGCGCTGGGCGGGCGGCAGCCTGTGGTGAGTTATTATGTGAACTATGCCTATATCGCTGCGGCATCGATGCAATTCAAGGGTTTTAAGACCATCTCGTTGCTGGCCAATGGTGGCATTGCCCAGGTGGCCCTGCGCAAGGTGGGTCTTCGTCCCGAGGCTATCTCGGCCACGTTGCAGCCTTATGTGGCCCACACCTATTCTCCGGGTAATCCCTGGCTCAATTATAACTATTACTTGTGTCTGTCGTTCGTGCCGTGCTTTTTCGCGCTGTTTGTGCTGCTGGTGACCGCTTTCTCGCTGGGAACCGAGCTCAAGAACGGATTGTGCCGCCAGTGGCTGAAGGTGGCCGGCGACAACATGGTGCTTGCCCTGACCGGCAAGCTGCTGCCGCAGACGGTGGTGTTCACCGCAGTGGGGTGGTTCATACAGTGGCTCATGTACTGTGTGTATCACCTGCCTCTCAACTGCAACCCGTGGCACATGCTGCTGGCGATGCCCCTTTTTGTGATGGCCAATCAAGGTTTTGCCGTCACCATGTTTTGCGTCACACCCAACTTCCGTTACGGTTCCACCTTGTGCTCGCTTCTGGGCATGCTGTCGTTCTCGTTCTGCGGCTTCTCGCTTCCCGAGGAGGCCATGTATCCGTGGGTGCAGTCGCTGGGCTACACCGTGCCGTCAAAGTATTATTTTCTTCTGTCGATTGACCAGGCGCTGAACGGCATCAGCCTGTACTATTCACGAGTGTATTATGCGATGCTGGGATTGTTTATCCTGCTGCCCCTGCTCTTGACATGGCGACTGAAGAAAGAATGTAAAAATCCTGTGTATGTCCCGTAACAGCAATCCCATATGGCGCTGGCTGGTGGAGGCTTATCGAGTGTGCCGCCGCGAGTTCAGGCTCTCGTTCAACGACAAGGGCGTGGTGATATTCTTCTTGTTGTTGTGCGCCATTTACCCGGTGCTTTACTCATTGATTTATAACACCGAGGTGGAGCACGACATGCCTGTGGTGGTGGTTGACGACTGCCGCTCGCACTTGTCGCGCGAGCTTGTGCGCCGTCTTGATGCCACCCCCGAGGTGGCCGTGGCGGCCTATGCCGCCACCATGCAAGAGGCCCGCGACCTGCTGGCCCGCAAGAAGGCCTACGGCATAGTGGCGGTGCCGCGCGATTTTGAGACCCGGGTGGCGATGGGGCAGCAATCGCACATCACGGTCATTGCCGACATGGGCTTGATGTTCCGCTATAAAAACATACTCATGGCCACCACCAATGTCACCCAGGACATGGGCGGCGACATCCTGCATGCGGCCGTGGCCCCGTTCCTCTATAACCATGGCGCGGTGATTGAGAACCGCCAGGTGCCCATCGGCAACATCGGCATGGGGCTGGGCAGCGCGGTGCTGCTGTTTATCCTGCCGCTGGTGGTGCAGCAGAGCATGTTGCTGGGCATCGGCATGCTGCATGGCGGCAGCATCGAGCGCCGTCGCCGCAATGGCGGTTACGACCCCCTAACTGTTGAAGCCCGGCCGGGTGCAATGCTTGCCGGGAAGATGGTGTGTTATCAGCTCATTTACATCCTGCCGGTGATTTATGCCCTGTATATAGTCCCCATGCTGTTCGATTTTCCGCAGAATGCCAGTCTGTTCAACATCATGGTGCTGGCTGTGCCGTTCATCATCGCCTCGGCCATGATGGGGCAGGTGCTGCGGGTGTTTGTCAACGAGCGCGAGTCGGTGTTCCTGCTCATGGTGTTCACCAGCGTGGTGTTTGTTTTCTTGACCGGCGTTTCCTGGCCCCGTCATGAGATGAGCCGTTTCTGGATAGCCGTGGGCGACTGTGTGCCCTCTACTTGGATGTGCAATGCCTATGTGCTCATGCAGAGCGACGGAGCCACGCTTCACAGCGTCACGCACCAGCTGAACATGCTGTGGCTGCAATGCGGCATTTTCACGGTCCTGGCCTACATCGTGGAGCGCTGGGTGAGCCGTCCCCGCTACCGCAGGTGGCAAGAGAAGTCGGCCGCCAATCCGACGGCGCTGCACAAGTACGACCTGTACAAGCATGGTTTGGGTTGAGCCCGAAGTCGGGGTAATCGGTTGTTTTTTTATATTATCTGGTAGAAAAAGATGCAAAGCGCCAAAATTTTGTTATCTTTGCAGCGTATAACCAATCGAAATTGAATTTTGGATCCTGACCCTCTTTTATGTAGCTTGAATTACTTGTGCGGCATCCTTGTCCAAGCACATCAGGCCCCTATTACAATCAACTTACCCACTTTAGGAAGCATTTTCGCCATACTGGTAGCCCTGTGTGGCCTGCTGTTGTCGGCATTCAATTCCGGCTCGGAGATAGCCTATTTCTCATTGACGGCCGATGATGTGGAGCACATTGAGGACGAGCGTCAGCGCAGCCGTGTGGCGTGGCTGCTCTCCAATCCCGAGCGTCTTCTCTCCACCATTCTGATAGGCAACAATCTGGTGAACGTGATGATTGTCATCGTGCTGAACTTTGCGATGAACCAGATTTTCCAATTCAACAACGCCGTGGTCGATTTTCTGGTGCAGACGGTGATATTGACTTTTCTCATCCTGCTCTTCGGAGAAGTGATTCCCAAGCTGTATGCCACCAATAACAACCGCACGTTTGCGGTAATGGTGTCGGGGCCGTTATGTGTGGCCGTGCGCTTGTTCTCGCCGCTGTCGCGCATCCTGGTCAAAGGCACCGGCATCGTGAGCAAGGTGGTGAGTGAAAAGGCCGACGACATCTCGATGGACGACCTGTCGCACGCCCTGGAGCGCAGCGACATGAAGAGCGAGGAGGAGAAGGAGCTGCTGGAGGGCATCCTCACCTTTGGCGAGAAGACGGTGAGTGAAATCATGCGTCCGCGCATCGACGTGGTGGATGTGGACTATAACGACAAGTTCACCGATGTGGTGAACAAGGTGATTGAGGCCGGCTATTCGCGCATGCCCGTCTATGACGAGCAGCCCGACAACATCAAGGGCATCCTTTATGCCAAGGATTTGTTGCCCTACATCGGCAAGCGCGATGACGACTTCCGCTGGCAGACGCTGTTGCGCCCGGCCTATTTTGTGCCCGAAACCCGCATGATTGACGACCTGCTGGAAGACTTCCGCAAAAAGAAGATGCACATGGCCATCATCGTCGATGAGTATGGCTGCACACAAGGCATCGCCACGCTGGAGGATGTGCTGGAAGAGATAGTGGGCGACATCGACGACGAATACGACACCGAGGAGAAATTTTATACCCGGCTGAACCAAAACACCTACATGTTCGACGGGAAAACCCTGCTGAGCGACTTTTTCCGTGTCCTCGACCTGGACGACGATGTGCTGGGCGATGCCACGGCCGATGCCGAAACGATAGCCGGACTGTTGCTTAACATCAAGGGCGATTTTCTCAAGGAAAACGAGGAGGTGCAGTGCGGTCCGTTGTCGTTCACGGTGACCAAGGTGGTTCGCTATCGAATAGCCAAGGTGAAAGTGAAAATCAATGAGGAAGCCCTGGCTGCCTCGGCCAATAAATAAAACAGGACAATCAAATGCCATAGAAAACGACATGCCATACCTTAGAAAAGTACCATATCCCGACGGAACCCACATCTATTTGTGGGAGCTCAACGAGTCGCCTGCCGAACTTACGGCACAGTGCAAGCGCCGGGGGTTGAAAACCCTGGGATTGCGTCCCAGCATGGCACGCTCAAGGCAGTGTGAACTACTTGTCGAGTCGCTGTTGCTGCACATTATATTCGGTGAGCCGGTGGAACTGCGGCATTTGCCCGGCGGCCAGCCTTATGTGACCTCCCACCATGATGTTCACATCAGTGTGTCGCACACACACAGTCTGGTGTGCGTGGCCATCAATGCTCATCACCGCATCGGCATCGATGTGGAGACCCGGGGCACGCGAGTGCTGCGTGTGCGCGACAAGTTTCTCAGTGCTGCCGAGCAGCAATTCGTCGCCCCTGGAGACACCGATTCCCATTTGGTGGCATGGACGGCCAAGGAGGCCCTTTACAAGGCTCACGGCCAAGCGGGCGTGAGCCTCACAGCCGACTTGAGCCTTGAGCCATTTAAGTCGCTGGGAGGTGGAACGCTGACTCTCCATGCTCATTGCCAAGGCGAGAAATACGAGTTGAGAACCACAGCATGGAGCGACCACATGATAACATTGGCCTACCGTGTTGCCGACATTGAAAATATAGAAAAAACATAACGCAATGAAAACAAAACACATCCTTGCTGTGGCCGCCATCGTGGCCGGCTGCGGCACCTCGCTGGCCTGCACCAATCTGCTGGTGGGCAAGAATGCCAGTGCCGACGGCGCTGCGATGATCACCTATGCCGCCGATGCCCACACCATCTATGGCGACCTGCAATACCTGCCTGCGGCCGATCATGCTCCCGGCTCCATGCGTTCCATCGACGACTGGGACACCGGCCTGCATCACGGGGAGATTCCCGAGGTGGCCCACACCTATGCCGTGGTGGGAAACATGAACGAGCATCAGCTCACCATCGCCGAGAGTACTTATGGCGGCCGCCATGAGCTTACCGACACTACCGCCGGTGCCATCATGGACTATGGCAGTCTCATCTATGTGACCTTGCAACGTGCCCGCACCGCCCGCGAGGCCATCCAGGTGATGACCGACTTGGTGGCTCGCTATGGCTATAACAGTGAGGGCGAGTCATTCTCCATCGGCGACCCCAACGAGATTTGGGTGATGGACATGATAGGCAAGGGCGGCAAGGAGAAAGGCGCCGTGTGGGTGGCTGTGCGCATTCCCGATGATTGTATCGCCGGACATGCCAACCAGTCGCGCATCTATCGTTTCCCCCTCAAGGACAAGGAGAACTGCATCTACTCGAAAGACGTTATCAGCTTTGCCCGCAAGATGGGCTATTTTAATGGCAAGGACGCCGACTTCGAGTTCTCGACGGCTTACGCACCCAGCGATTTCGGCAGCCTGCGCGGATGCGACGCACGCGTGTGGAGCTATTTCAACCGCTTTAAGAGCGGCATGGATGCCTATCTGCCATTTATCCGTGGCAAAAAAGGTGCCGAGGTGATGCCCCTCTATGTGAAGCCCGACCGCAAAATTTCGGTGCGCGACCTGCAAGAGATGATGCGCGACCACTTTGAGGGAACGCCTTTCGACATGACCAAGGACCCGGGTGCCACCAACTACTGGGGTGTGCCTTACCGCTGGCGCCCCATGGAGTTCAAGGTGGATGGCGAAACCTACAGCATGGAGCGTGCCATCGCCACCCAGCAGACCGGCTGGGTGTTTGTGGCGCAAATGCGCTCGTGGATGCCCGCGCCAGTGGGCGGTGTGCTGTGGTTCGGCGTGGATGATGCCAACACGGCCGTTTTTGTGCCCATGTATTGCTGCATGACCGAGGTGCCCGCCAGCTATGCACGCGGTCAGGCCGACCTCTACACCCTGAACTGGGACAGCGCGTTCTGGGTGAACAACTGGGTGGCCAACCAGGCCTATAGCCGCTATTCGGTGATGATTGACGACATTCGACGGGTGCAACGCTCCATCGAGGATGGTTTTGCAAAGCACCAGCCCCAGGTTGAAGCGAAGGCGCTCGACTTGCTGAAGCGCGACCCGGCGCAGGCAGTGCAGCTGCTCACCAACTACAGCGTTGATGCCGCGCAAGATGCCACGGCGCGCTATCGCCGCCTGGGTGAGTATTTGTTTGTGAAATACATGGACGGCAATGTCAAGAAGGAGAAAGACGGGCAGTTTGAGCGCAATGAGGCCGGCATGCCCGTGCAGCCGTCGTGGCCCGGTTACACGCCCGATTATTATAAGACCGTGGTTCAAGGCAGCGGCGACCGCCTGAAGGTGATTGAGCCCGAAAAGTGAATTTCCCTGAGCGTAAATAACAAATAGCAACAAGGCCCCCTAACCGGATTAAACCTACGGGGCCTTTTTTGTGTCAAAACGACAAAACTACGACAATGACCAAGACAATGAGATGGAACAACTACCTGCTGGCCGCCTTGCTCATGTGCACATCGATGCTGGCCGCCGCCGCCCCTGATTTCACGTCGGAGCGACTTAATTATCAGATTGTGTATCAATGGGGCCCCATCTGGAAGCATGCCGGTGACGCCACCCTGAGCATCAACAAAAAGGGGAGTGGTTATCTGGCCATGCTCACGGGGAAAACGCGCTCCTGGGCCGACAAGGTGTATCCTGTGCGCGACACGCTCAAGTGCACGCTCAACGCGGGCCTGCAGCCGCTCAAATACGAGAAACTCACGCATGAAAAGGACTACTATGCCCGCGATGTGGTGAACTTCACCTATAATTACAGCCACACCAGTGCCAAGTGCTATCGTTACCGGCCCGGCCGTGAAACGGTTTCGCTGGAACTTAAGGCTCAGTGCCAAGCTTACGACATGCTCAGCGTTTTTTACATGCTGCGTGGCATCGACTACGACGCGTTGAACCAGAACAAGGCCATCACCACAGTCATTTTCTCGGGCAAGGAGAAGGAGTATCTCACCATCCGCTACGTGGGCAAGACGAGGGTGAAATTGCGCGATGGAAATCGCCGCGACTCCTATCATATCAAGTTCAAATTTACCCAGAAAAACGGCAAGCAGTCGAGCGATGACCTTGACGCGTGGTTGAGCACCGATGCGGCACGCATCCCCCTGCTGCTCGAGGGCAAGCTGCCCGTGGGCAAGGTGAAATGCTATTTTGCGCCTTGAGAGGGCGATGACTGGCGATTTTTGGCTTCCTAATGCTTTAAAATTGTGAAATTAATGCTATATTTGCAAAAAAGCGGATATGAAAAAGACTGTCATTTACCTTTTTGCGTTAGGCATCCTCTTGAGTGTGGCCAGTGGCTGCAAGAGCGACAAGCAGGCCTCCGCGGCCGCTGCGGTACCCGAGACTGAAAACACAGTCACCGCCGAGCAATCCCCTCAGCCTAAAGATGAGGCTCAGGAAGTACCCGACGAGAAAATAGAGAAACAGGGCGGCATGTATGCCCCGAGTGACGTGGCCCGGTTCTGGAAGAAGCGCATTATCCAAGTGCCCGGGAGCAAGAGCGACATTGTGGCCCTTTTCGAGGCGTTCTACGCCGAGTGGCCCACCGTGGAAGGCAACCGAATTGTTCATATGACGAATCCATCGCTGGCTCCTGAGCATGAGTTGTATGAGTGGGGATCTGTTATCGACCGGAAGAATGGCTATGTAGAGTCGGCCTGGTACGAGAATGAAGATCCGGAGGGTGAAAGTCCGGAGGGTGAAAATGTGGGTGTCGTGTCGGCTTGTGTGTGGAACCGTAAGAACGGCCACAAGCTCTTTGCTGTGAACTTCAACTCCGAAAAAGATTTCGTGTGCTTTTACGACTTCGACCCCGCCAAGCGCACCCTCACCCCTGAAGAAAGCCCCATCAAAAAGGAGCATTTAAACTTCCCTGACAAAGAGCCCTTGTGGTACACCTTGCCTCAGGAGGGCAAGACGCTTGAGGTGGTGGAACGTGTCGACGATGACTATAAAGTGTGGAGTACGTACTATAAGTTCGATGGCCAGAACTTGAAGTTTGCCGGTCATGAACAATGACAGTGAAATGACAATCTCATTTTCCGGCGCAGGTCATCGACTGATGGCCTGCGCCGGTTGCTCATGCGGGGTGGGGCACATGAGCGTGGCAGGGGGTTACCCGGGAGCGTGAAGACAGGGCGCAATTTGGCCGATTGAGAAAAAAATTGTAATTTAGCGGTTTGAAACAACCGAAAGAGAAAATGAAAGAACGAAAGATACGCATTGGCATCACCCAAGGGGATACCAATGGAATAGGGCTGGAAGTGGTGCTCAAGGCACTGTCGGACCCAGCCATGACCGAATTGTTTGTGCCCGTGATTTATGGGTCGAGCAAAGTGGTGTCGTATCATCGCAAGGGGCTGGAGCTTCCTGCGATGCAAATGAATGTAGTGGGCAGTGTGGAGCGCGTGCGCGACACATCGGTCAACATAGTGGATTGCTGCGGCAACGAGGAAGTGAAAGTGGAGCTGGGCGTGCCCAGCAAGATTGCCGGGCGGGCGGCCTATATGGCGCTTGAGGCGGCTGTAGCCGACCTGAAAGCCGGCCATATCGACGCACTGGTGACGGCTCCCATCAACAAGGATAATATCCAGAGCAGTGAGTTTACCTTTCCCGGCCACACTGAGTATCTGGAGAGTGTGGCAGGCGACGGCTACCATGCGCTGATGGTGCTTCACAACGCCGACCTGCGTGTGGCTCTGGTGACCACTCACCTGCCCATAAAAGATGTGGCGCCTGCTATCACCCGCCAGTCGGTTCTGGCCGCGCTCACGGCTTTCGATGCCTCGCTGCGCCGCGACTTCGGACTTGAACGTCCGCGTATTGCAGTCCTGTCGCTCAATCCCCATGCCGGTGAAAACGGACTGATGGGCCACGAGGAGCAGGAAGCCATACGCCCGGCCATGGAGCAGGCCCTCGATGAGAACAAGATACTGAGTTTCGGCCCGTATGCTGCCGACGGCTTTTTCGGAAGCGAGGCATGGCGCCATTTCGATGGCGTGCTGGCCATGTATCACGACCAAGGGCTGGCGGCATTCAAGACGCTGGCCATGGACGACGGTGTGAACTTCACGGCAGGTCTGCCGTTTGTTCGCACCAGCCCCGACCACGGCACCGGTTATGACATTGCCGGCAAGGGCGTGGCCAAGGAATCGTCGATGCGTGCCGCCATTTATGCCGCCATCGATGTGTGCCGCCATCGCATGTGGTGGGACGAGGCTCATGAAAACCCTCTTCGCAAGGTGTATCATGACCGTGGAAAAGACAATGTGGTGTTGGACCTGACAAGCGACGAAGAATGAATTACGCGATTATAGCGGCCGGCGAAGGTTCTCGCCTGGCCCAGGAAGGCGTGGCGCGTCCCAAACCATTGGTGTTGCTCAACGGCGAGCCGATGATAGGGCGCTTGATTCATATGTTTGTGCGGCGGCACGCCGAGAGCATCAGTGTCATAGTCAATGAGCAAATGACCGAGGTTCAGGACTATCTGCGTTCACTGTCGCTGCCCGTTCCGTTGCATCTGGTGGTGAAATCCACTCCCAGCTCGATGCACAGTTTTGCCGAGTTGAGCCGTGTGCTGCCCGAGGGCAAATTCTGCTTGACAACGGTCGACACCATTTTCCGGGAGAGCGATTTTGCCCGGTATATCGATGCCTTTGAGAGCGACACCAGTCACGACGGCATGTGGGCAGTCACCCCCTTTGTCGACGATGAGAAGCCCCTGTGGGTGACTGTGGACGACAAGATGGACATCACGGCATTTCTCGATGCCAACCCCGACGGCCGTGCCCATCTGGTGAGCGGCGGTGTGTACGCGATGACCCATCGGGCGCTGCCGGTGCTTCATGCCTGCCTGGAGGAGGGCGTGTCGCGCATGCGCAATTTTCAGCGTAAACTCATCGCCGCCGGCCTGCGTCTGCAAGCCTACAGCATCGACAAAATCATCGACGTGGACCATGCCGGTGACATTGCCACGGCCGAAGAATTCATTAAAACCGATAATCGATAATTGATAATAAACAGTTATGGCAGATATAAAAATTGCTGGAATCATGAGGGCTGGTGCCTATTCGCCCAACCACATTGGAAACGATACAGCCATCTTCAACCTCACCGCCGAACAGCTGCGCAAGCGTGGCTGCCAGGTGAATGTGTACAGCGAGGAGCAATTCAATCGCGACGGAGTGAACGGTGAGGACTATGTGCTGGCCATGTGCCGTGAGCAGTCTTCGATAGAACGGCTGCAGCGCCTTGAAGACAACGGGCTGCTGGTCATCAACTCGGGCTACGGCATAGAAAACTGCACCCGTGAGCGGATGACACGCATCCTGCTGGGCAACGGCATTCCCTATCCCGAGAGCTTGATAGTGAACACCAACGAGAATATCAAGCCTGCGCTCAAGAAAGCCGGTTTCAAAAGCTGCTGGATTAAGCGCGGCGACTTCCATGCCATGCACAAGGAGGACGTGAGCTATGTGCGCCACATCGACGAGGCGCAGGAAGTGCTGCAAGAGTACTTCTATCGCGGCATCAAGCGTGCTGTTATCAACGTTCACCTGGTGGGCGACCTGGTGAAGTTTTACGGTATCAAGGACAGTCCTTATTTCTTCTGGTTCTATCCCTTTGACGCAGGGCACAGCAAGTACGGCTGGGAGGAGGTGAATGGCCGCTCGCAGGGTATCACGTTCGACGTGAAGGCGCTCAAGTCGATGTGCCAGCGTGCCGCCGAAGAACTGAATGTGATGATTTATGGCGGTGACTGCATCGTGGGCGACGGCGGCGACATCAAAATCATTGATTTCAACGACTGGCCCAGCTTCGCCCCGTGCCGCAACGAGGCCGCGCCGCACATTGCCAAGGCCATTCTTGCCGCCATCAAGGCACATTGATTTATCACCTATATTAAAAAATCTCATAACATGAGTCTCCGAGAAGAATACAAATCCTCGCTCAAGTCGATGGACACCGAGGAACACATTGATTTATACTTCTATCGTCCACTGGGTTTTGCGTGGGCCAAATTGTTTGCCAAGATGGGCGTGTCGCCCAATGCCGTGACCATCGCGTCCATTTTCTTGGGCGTGGCCGGTGGTGTGCTCCTCTACTTTGGTCAGCCGGGGCTTGCCTGGCTCAATTATGTGGGCATTTTCCTCATCATTTGGGCCAACACCTACGACAGCGCCGACGGCCAGCTGGCGCGAATGACCAAACAATATTCACGGCTGGGGCGCATCCTGGATGGCTTGAGCGGCGACTTCTGGTTTGTGGCCATTTATTTCGCGCTGGTGTTCCGTGAGCTGGACTTCGGCGACGCCTGGCCCGGGCATTTTTTCTCCGACTACCCCTGGGTGATCTGGCTGCTGGCCATCACTGCCGGCCTGAGCCATGCCAAGCAGGCTGCCAGTGCCGACTATTATAGGCAATTCCATCTGTATTTTCTGAAGGGAAAAGACGGCAGTGAGCTGGATAGTACCGATGCCCTCGACGCCGCTTATTGCGCTGTGCCGTGGAAGGGCAATTTCTGGAAAAAACTCACCATGCTGGTTTATCGCAATTACACGGCTAACCAAGAGGTGGTGACGCCGCAGATGCAGGCATTGCGCCGTGAGCTCAAAGCACGCTATGCCGACGATGTGCCGCAGGATTTCCGCGACCGATTCCGCGTCAAGAGCCTGCCATTGATGAAATATACCAACATGCTGTCGTTCAACACGCGCATCATAGCCATGTTTGTGTCGGTCATCATCGACATGCCGTGGCTCTATTTTGTGTTCGAACTGGTGGTGCTCAATGCCATGATGGTCTACATGATTCTGCGCCATGAGCGCTTTTGCCGCGACTTCGTGGCCGAATTCAAGGCTGCGGCATGACACGGGGCATCATCTTTGATTACGGCGGCACGCTCGACAGCCGCGGCGTGCACTGGAGCGAGGTGATCTGGGCCGCTTATCAGCGCGTGGGCGTGAAGGTGGACAAGGAGCGGTTTCGCGAAGCCTACGTCTATGCCGAGAGGGAACTGGCGCGGGTGCGCCACATCCTGCCGAATGACGATTTCTTGAGCCTGCTGCAGAAAAAAATGCGCATCGAGTTTGGATGGCTGGCGACCCAGGGACTGGTGGCGGCGGCCAGCGTCGAGGATGCAGCGATGGCTGTCGCAACCGATTGCGATGCCCAGGCACGTGAATGCATCGACGAGGCTCGGCCCGTGCTGGAAAGCCTGTCGGGCCGCTATCCGCTGATGCTGGTGAGCAACTTCTATGGCAATGTCGACGCAGTGTTGCGCGGCTATGACATCCGCCATTTCTTCAAGGGTATCATCGAGAGTGCTGTGGTGGGCGTGCGCAAACCCAATCCCACATTGTTCAAGCTGGGTGTCGATGCCTTGGAACTTCCGGCCGCCAGCGTGCTGGTGGTGGGCGACAGCCTCAAGAAAGACATCCTGCCGGCCGAGTCGCTGGGTTGCCAGGTGTTGTGGCTCAAAGGAAAAGGGTGGACGGCCGAAGAGGATTCACAGTCGCATCCTCACACCATCACCTGCATCGGTCAGGTGCTGGAATATGTCTAAAATACGAAAAAATACTAAATTGTTTAAAAATCTTTAAAGGGCCGTATTTTTATCAATTTGCGGCTAAAAACACAATTTTTGGTCTGAAAATCCTAACGTGCGATTAACATTAGTAAACACTTTAGTGCCTGTATATCGGCATCTTTGATGATTGTTAGCATTTGGCCTCAAGTTATAAGGTAAATTAACTAAAAAGATACACTATTTAATTGTTTAGTTCAAAAAAAGGCAGTAATTTAGCGCCGAATTTTTCGCTTTACGGAGCGATGAACACAGAAATCAATTATTAAAAGTAGAATATTGTTTTAAATTATGAGAAATCCAAATCTTAAGCCCGCTACCGGCAAGCTCGGTATTATGGTCGTAGGACTGGGTGCTGTGAGCACCACCTTTATTACTGGCGTTTTGATGACTCGCAAGGGTCTGGCCAAGCCTGTTGGCTCGATGACGCAGTACGATAAAATCCGCGTGGGACGCGGAGCCGAGATGAAGTATCTTCCTTACAACGAGATTGTGTCGATGCCTTCGCTCAACGACATCGTGTTCGCTGCATGGGATGTTTATCCAGTCAATGCCTATGAGAGCGCCATCAATGCCGAGGTGCTCAAGGAGAAAGACATTGAGCCGGTGAAGGACGAACTGCTTGCCATCAAGCCGATGAAGGCTGCCTTTGACAAGAACTACGCCAAGCGTCTCGACGGTGACAACGTGAAGCAATGCACCAGCCGCTGGGATATGGCTGAGCAAATCCGTGAGGATATCCGCAACTTCAAGAAAGAGAGCGGAGCCGACCGCATCGTGGTGCTGTGGGCTGCCTCGACCGAGATTTATGTGGCCCCCGACATGAAGTATCATGGCACTCTGGCTGCGCTGGAGCAGGCTATGAAGGACGACGTGAAGGACAAGGTGGCTCCCTCGATGTGCTACGCTTATGCCGCACTGATGGAGGGCGCTCCCTTTGTGATGGGTGCTCCCAACACCACTGTCGACATCCCCGCCATGTGGGAGCTGGCCGAAAAGACGCAGCTGCCCATCGCCGGCAAGGACTTCAAGACGGGCCAAACGCTGGTTAAGAGTGGCTTTGCACCCATTATCGGCACCCGCATGCTGGGCCTGAACGGCTGGTTCTCGACCAACATTCTGGGCAACCGCGATGGCCTTGTGCTCGACGAGCCCGCCAACTTCCGCACCAAGGAGGTGAGCAAGTTGTCGACCCTTGAGTCGATTCTTGTTGCCGACGAGCAGCCCGACCTGTACAGCAACTACTACCACAAAGTGCGCATCAACTACTATCCTCCCCGTAACGATAACAAGGAAGGATGGGACAACATCGACATCTTCGGCTGGATGGGATATCCCATGCAAATCAAGATCAACTTCTTGTGCCGCGATTCGATTCTTGCCGCACCGCTCTGCCTCGACCTGTGCTTGCTCATCGACCTGGCTCACCGTGCAGGCCGCTACGGCACGCAGCGCTTCCTGAGCTTCTTCCTCAAGAGCCCGATGCACGACTACACCAAGGACGAGGTGCCCGTGAACCACTTGTTCCAGCAGTATGTCATGCTCAAGAACGCTATCCGTGAAATGGGCGGTTACGAGGCCGATGAAGAAATCGACTAAAATTCGTCTAAAATAACAACATGAGAAATCCCGGCCCTAGCCGGGATTTTTTTTATTTATTATTAAGGTGATAATAAAAAAAATATCTACCTTTGCATCTGAAAAATAACAGAAATTGATTATCAATACTACCGGTATGCAACAAATCATACAAGAAAACCCGCGCGAAGAAAAGAAAAAAAGCGCGACATCCATTCCCATCAGGGCCTATTTCATGGCTTGTGCCCGAAATTGGTATTGGTTTGTGATTTCAGTGATTCTATTTGGCTGCATCGCCTATCTGTACTCGAAATCTCAGCCGTTGCGCTATTCGGCCAACGCACTCATTCTGGTTCAGACCAAAGACAGCAACCAAGGAACCCAGTCGCAGACGTTTTCCGACCTTGGTATCAGCACGGGTGTGAATTTTATCCCCAACGAGCGTTACAAAATCCGTTCGACCAAACTCATGGAGAACGTGGTGAATACGCTGGGAGCAAACATCCAATACTATGGCCATGTGTTTTTGCGCGATGTGAGCCTCTACAAGGACACGCCGCTGCAGGTGACTCCGCTCAGGCAAGTCACTCAGGGCTTCACCGTCACAGTGGTGCCCAAAGGTGGCGATGACCTTGAGTTCAAGGTCGATGGCGACGGAGGGTGGAAAAAAGCTCACTTTGGCAACAAGGTGAACACGAAGTATGGCCCGATTGCCATCACCAAGACCAAGAATTTCAAGCCCGAAGGGCACATCGATTACAAGGTGATTGTGAGAATTTCCACTCCCGAATCGATGGCACGCCAATTGGTGGGAAGCCTTGCTGCCGAGAGTGCCGACAAGCAGAGCGATGTGGTGAAGCTGACCCTGAGCGGTGACAATTACGAGCAGTGTGTCGATGTGCTCAACGCCGTGATTGCCAGCTACAACCAAGACGCCATCAATGATAAGAACCTGGTGGCCCGCAGCACCGAGGCCTTTATCGCCGACCGTGTGGAGGCTCTGTCGAAAGACCTGAGCGGTGTTGACAGCCAGGTGGCCGCCCTGAAGGTGAACGCTGCCGGCAGCACCATCTATGCCGATCCCACCAACGTGGTGCGCTCGGCCAGTGATGCCGCCGAGGTGGGTGTGCAGGTGGCATTGGCAAGAAATGTCTACGACTATATAGGCAAGATGTCGAGCACCGACCTTATCCCCGGCAATACCGGAATCGCCAACTCGGGGGTGGAGGGCCAAATAGCCCAGTACAACGAGATGATGCTCCGCTATCAGAAGATTGCATCGACCTCGAGCAGCGAGAATCCTGTGATGGTCGACATGAGCAACCAGCTGACCTCGATGAAGGGCAACATCATGCGCGGCTTGTCGAATTACATCAACTCCCTGCAGATGAAGCAGGCTCAAGCCCGCTCGCAGCAAAGCATGGCCACGGGAAGCATTGTTGCCGTCCCGTCGCAGGAGAAGGCCATTACCGAGGTTACCCGCCAGCAGAAAATCAAAGAGCAACTGTATCTTTACCTGCTCAACAAGCGTGAAGAGAATGCGCTTCAACTTGCCATCACCGAGCCCAATGCCAAAATCATCGAAAGCGCATCGGGCAGTTCGGCGCCCATATCTCCCATTCCGTCGCGCATCATGATGATGGGGTTGCTGCTGGGCCTGTTGCTGCCGGCGTTGATTCTCTACGCCCTGTTCTGGTACTATTCGCTGGACAACCGCATCCACACCCGCCACGACATTGAGGAAATGGTCGACATTCCCATCATCGGAGAGTTGCCAAGGAAAAAACAGCACCAAGCCGACCAGGAGATTGTGGTCACCGAGACCGGTCATGACCGCATCACCGAGGCGTTCCGCATCATACGTTCCAACCTCGACTTCATGCTCATGGGGCGTGAAGGCGGTGAAGAGCAAAAAGGCGTGGCGATACAGTTCACGTCCACCATGTCGGGCGAAGGGAAGAGTTTTGTGGCTGTGAACATGGCATTGAGCCTTGCGCACACAGGCAAGAAAGTGATTGCCGTCGACCTCGACCTTCGCAAGGGCCGTTTCAGTGAGTATGCCGGCATCGACAGCGTGAGCAATGGTGCAAGCGCTTACCTCTCGGGCAAGCTCTCCGACCTGAACCAAGTGGTGAACAAGGGTGTTCTGGGCAATGCCAATCTCGACATGATTGCCGTGGGAGCCATTCCGCCCAATCCCACCAATTTGCTGATGAGTGATAACTTTAAGCGGATGATTGACGATTTGAAGAACAGCTACGATTACGTCATCCTCGATACCGTGCCTTATAACATCATCGCCGATGCCGGGTTGATTAACCGCTATGTGGATTTGACCATCTACGTGATTCGCGACGGCAAGGTCGACAAGCGCTACCTTGAGGATATCGACAAGATGAACCGTGCCAAGAAAATCAAGAATCTCACCATTCTCATCAACGACATCAACATCGAGGGTAAGCACTACGGCTACGGAGCCTACGGAAGCTATGGCTATGGCGGCTATGGAAACTATGGCTACGGTTACGGCTACGGCTATGGCTCTTACGACGACGATGACAAGAAAGCTTGATGCCTGCCGGCAAAGAGCACTTCACGTCAAGACATAATAATCAAGGGCAGTCACCATTTCGGCGGCTGCCCTTTGATTGTGAGGGGTTGTGGTTGATGCACAAGGGATGTTCAACGCCCGATGCACAGGTAGGTGAAGCCGGCTTGTTGCAGCTCGTTGGCGTCAAGGATATTGCGCCCGTCGAGCACGATGCGCTGCCGCATCACCTTGGTCAACACCTTCAGGTTAGGTACTCGGAATTCCCTCCATTCGGTCACCAGCAGCAATGCGTGGGCATCGGAAGCGGCTTCATACATGTTGTGGCAGTAAGTCACCTTGTCGCCCAAGCGCCGGCGGCACTCGTCCATGGCAACCGGGTCGTAGACCTTGACGAAGGCCCCGGCATCGAGCAAGCGCTCGATCAGCACCAGCGCAGGTGCCTCGCGCATGTCGTCGGTTTCGGGCTTGAAGGCGAGTCCCCACAGCGCGATGGTTTTGCCGCGCAAGTTGTCGACCGAGCCAAATTCAGCCACCAGTTTTTCGAACAAGATGTGTTTCTGGTCGTTGTTGACGGCTTCCACAGCTTGCAGCACGCGCATGGTGTAGCCCAGGTCGCTGGCCGTCTTGATGAGGGCCTTCACGTCCTTGGGGAAGCAAGAGCCCCCGTAGCCGCAACCGGGATACAAGAACTTGTTGCCGATGCGGGTGTCGGCCCCGATGCCCTTGCGCACCATGTTCACGTTGGCACCCACACGCTCGCACAGGTTGGCAATGTCGTTCATAAAACTGATGCGCGTGGCCAGCATGGAGTTGGCGGCGTATTTTATCATTTCGGCGCTGGGAATGTCGGTGAAAATCATGCGGTCGTTCACAAGCATGAAAGGCTTGTAGAGGCGTGCCATCAGGTGCCGCGCCCGTTCGCTCTCCACACCCACCACCACGCGGTCGGGGCTCATGAAATCTTTCACGGCGGCACCTTCCTTGAGAAACTCGGGATTGCTGGCCACGTCAAATTCCACTTGCACACCCCTGCGGTCGAGTTCATCTTGGATGGTTTTCTTGATTTTTTGGGCTGTGCCCACTGGCACGGTGCTTTTTGTGACCACCACCACATAGTGGTTGAGGTGCTGGCCGATGGTTCGAGCCACGGCCAGCACATATTTCAGGTCGGCGCTGCCATCTTCATCGGGCGGTGTTCCCACCGCGGTGAACACAATGTCCACTTCGTCGAGCACATCTTCCAGCCGGGTGGTGAAGTGCAGCCGGCCCGAGCGGGCGTTTTTGTGCACCAGTGTTTCCAGCCCCGGCTCATAGATGGGGACAATGCCTTGCTTGAGCGATTCTATTTTCTTCTCGTCGACATCGACACAGGTCACGTTGATACCCATCTCGCTGAAACAAGTTCCCGAGACGAGCCCCACATATCCTGTGCCTACAATTGCGATGTTCATTTGATAATGATTTTTTTGGATTGATTGTTGCACACAACCACGTAGGTGCCGCGAGGCAGCGAGCGGCTGATGAGCGCGCCCTGTGCCACGAGCTGGCCGTCCATGTCGTACACCTCCACCACGTTGCCATGGGCCGCGCATGCGGTGAGCGTGGCACCAGTGGCAAAGGCATCCCATCGTGGCGCGCCGTTGTCGTCCTGAGTGAGCACGATGTTGATGAGTGCCGTGATATCGGCGATGCCCACTTCGCTGTCGTCGTTGACGTCGGCACGGTAAAGCAGTTCGCCGGTGGGTTGCGTTTCGGACAAGATGATATTGATGAGAGCCGTGACATCGGCAATGCTGATTTCGTCGTCGGCGTTCACGTCACCCTTGAGGATTACGGGTGCTGTGGGAGGATTGTTGGTGATGGCAATATCATCGATGTTCAAGCGCTTGCCAGCCGTTTGGCGCAGGCGGATGCGTGCATCGCCGGTCACATTGGCTTCGGCGGTAAATTGGCTGAGAGATGACTCTGTGATAGAGTATGTTTTCAGTGTGTTCCAGGTGTTGCCCTTGTCGGTGCTGTATTCCAGCAAGAGTGTAGCGCTGGCATCGCTGCCCCACTTGGCGGCATAGAAGGTCACTTCGCTGATTCCGTCCACATCCTCGAGCAAGGTGATGCAGGAGTTGGTGTTATTGCCCAGGCGGCAACTGCGGTCGTCGCGGCTGTTGTCGTCGCTCCAGATGCCGGCGTTATTAAAGTTCCACAGGAAAGCGGCCCCCTGCACATCCTTGTTCCAGTATCCGCCGGTGGTGCAGCCCTCCCAGGTTTCGACAAGCGTTTCGGTCTGTGCGGCGCTCTTCACATGCCCGTTGACCAGAATCTCCGCGCTCACGCCCGATACGGTAGAAGCCTCCAGTGTGGCGGTGTATTCGCCCATGGTGCCGGTGTTGGCCATCTTCAGGTAGAAGGCCTCGCCGTCGCTGTCCAGCGTCAGGCTATTGCTCCAGTTCACCCGGTCCTGACTCAGCACAAAGTTGCCATCCACTTCCAGGGTAATGTCCTCGGTAATGTTCTCGGCATAGACAATGCCCTCGACGATGGGCGATGCGCTGCCCACGACCGCTGTCAGGTCAAACCCGTCGTCAGGTCCCTCAATGCTCAGAATTTTTTCCAGCGGCAGTGTTGTCACCTCCACCACATTTGATTTAAAGGTGGCATCGGTGGCGCTCTCCAGATAGTAGCGGTAGGCCGTCAGCGGTTGCAACCCGGTCACTGCCTTGCTCAGCAAGCTGGCACGCACGGCCACGGGGTAGCCCTCGAGCACGGTGCCTTGTGCGTCGGTGACAAAAAGATTATAGTTGCCCGTCGACTGGTCGGTGTTTTCCCAGTTGGCTGTGAATCCGGTGCTGGTGATGCTGGTGGCCGGCTTGGCCACTATGCCGTCGACCGCCTGTGCGCGCAGGGCCACGTTTACCGCCGTCGTTTCGCTGCTGGTCACCTGCAGATTGCCGGTGAATGTTCCCTGGGTGTTGCTGACAAAGCTCACGGTGACAGTGGTTCCGGCCAATGCGTCGTCCACATCGATGATGGTGGGCGAGGCCGAGAAGCCCGTTCCGGTGACGATGATTTCAAGTTCCTCTTCCAGTGCGTTGCCCTTCACAGTGAGTGTTGCGGTGAGTGTGTTGCCAATGCGCACCGTGCCCAGGTCGAGCACATCGCCCTGTGCCGGAGCCGTGATGGTGGGTGTGGACATGTCGCTGCCCGTCCAGTTCTTGTCGGCCTGGTTGCCCCAGATGTGCTCCACCAGCTCGGGGTGGTCGATGTAGGGGTTTCGGTTCTCCTGCCATGCGCACACATAGTTGTTGCGCAAGCGCTCTTTGTCGCTCACGGGGTCCTGCCGGTGCCACTTGAGCAGCAGGTTCAGCGCCCAGTCGGAGAAATAGGGGAACGAGCTTGCCAGCATGTCGCCGTGCCATTTGCCGAAGATGTTGTTATAAGCCGTGGCCATGTAGAAATAGGTGCGCGCGAAGTCACCCTTGTATTCGTCATCAGGCTCGAAAACGATTCCTGAGTAGCCGCTGAATGTGCTTGTACCCAGCTTTCCTTTCCCGTAGTATTTGCCGTTGGTCAGGCGGGTGCCGTTGGCACATTCACCGAAGGGGTAGTTAGAGCGCTGGTTGTTCACATAGCCGTCGGTGGGGTAGAGGTGGTAGGCGTCGCTGTACTGATCGGCCTTGCCACTGCCCCACCAACTTTTTGGGAATGAGTGCTCGCGGTTCACGCAGTCGCCGATGTTGCTGTAGTTGCCGCACTTCTTTGCGCGTGTGAATTTGTCATAGTTCGAGTACAGGTCGATGTAATAACCGCCACTGTTGGTGTCGGCGTCGTCATAGACATTCCACAAGCCGTCGTAGCCCACGTCGGTGTGGCTGGAAACGATGTTGTACAGGGCTGTGAGCAGTGCCTGCCCCTTCTTGTTGAGCGCGTTGTTATAATAGTTCGGCTTACAAGCGACGGGGTCTCTGGCCATGAGGGCCAGCGTGCCCAGCACGCACATCACTGTTAATAATTGTCTCAGATTCGGTTTCATGATGTTATTTGAGTAGTTTAAGGTCAGTAAATAAGGGTTTATGCTTTCTTCGTTTTATTACGTTCCTGTGTCTTTACCTTGCCGGCCAGCATGCCACAAGCAGCCTGGATGTCCTCGCCCCGGCTGCGGCGGATGGTGCAGGTGATGCCGCGGCTGTTCAGATAGTCGCGGAAGTAGGCCATGCGCTCGTCGCTGCTGGTACGCAGTTTCTGCACCTCGGGAATCATGTGATAGCGGATGAGGTTCACTCGCACGTGCTCATTGGGAATGATTTCGCGCAGCGCCTCGGCGTGCTGAATGTCGTCGTTGAACCATTGCCACATGATGTACTCCACCGATAGCCGTCGCTGGTGGGCGAAGTCATACTTGCCCAGCATCTCCATCACATCGGCGATGTGGTAGATTTTCTCGAGTGGCATCAGCGATTCGCGCTCGTGGGGCACGGCCGTGTGCACGCTCACGGCGATGTGCACGGCGGTCTGCTCGCACAGGATTTTTAGTTCCGGCTTTTTGCCCACTGTGCTCACGGTGATGCGTTTGGGGCTCCAAGCCAGCCCCCAGGGCTCGGTCATGATTTCGATGGCCCGCAGCACGTTGTCCAGGTTGTCGAGCGGTTCGCCCATGCCCATGAACACGACGTTGGTAATCTTGTCGGCATTAGGCACGCTGAGCACCTGGTTGATGATTTGGTGTGCGGTGAGGTCGCCGTGGTAGCCCTGCCGCCCGGTCATGCAGAAGTAGCAGTTCATGCGGCATCCCTTTTGGCTGGAGATGCACAGCGTGGCGCGGTCGTCCTCGGGAATGTAAACGGCCTCCACGGCCAGGTTGTTGCCAGCGTCGAAGAGGTATTTGATGGTTCCGTCCTCGCTTTTCACCGAGCTTTTGGGCGGCTCCAGCCCTACGCAGTATTCCGCGGAAAGGCGGTCGCGGTTGGCTTTGGAGATATTGAGCATCTCGTCGAAAGTGGAAACTCGCTTGTCGTAAATCCATTGCGCCAGCTGAGTGGCGGTGAACCGCGGCATGCCCAGGCGTGCCGTCACCTCGCGCAGTTCGCGCAGGTTCATGCCCACCAGTGGCTTGAGTTGTGTCTTATTTTCCATTCTAATTGAGTATAATGAAAGTGCAATTTGCAAAATTAGCCATTTTTTCTCACACTGCCAAAAAGTGGGCGAAATACGTCGGGCCTCATCACAGGCCCTGTTACTTTCGGCTGTTACTTTCGCTCGGCAAAACTCAAATAAATTTGAATAATAATGGCGGCGGCTCAGCAATATTAAATAAGTTTAATATTGCATTCTCCTTGCACATTATTTGCTTTTGCGCTCACTTATTCGTAACGTTGGCTGCGCCGAAGTTACTTTCGCTCGGCAAAACTCAAATAAATTTGGTTTTGCGCTCACTTATTCGTAACTTTACCACGACAAACAAGAATAATTGACCTTAAAACATATCTTGAAAGATGAAATTTCACCGATTTTCTGCATGTGTGATGCTGTCCTTGATGTGGGTCTGGGCCTATGCCGGGGCCGTGACACTGACACTTGACGACGCACGTCATCATCAAACCGTCAGCGTGACACCCGTGAGCGACGACATCGTGCGGGTGGATGTGGTTCCGGCGAAATGGAGCGGCACTTCGCTGCCGTCGCTTGCCATGGACAAGGCAATGGGCGCTGCCGATGTTCGTGCCACTGTGACCGACCTGGGCGGCGGCATGAAGGTGCTGACAACGGCCGGCGGCCTGCGTGTGGTGGCCGATGAGCAGCTGGGCAGCCTGACGATGAGCTGCGGCGACACATTTTATGTGACCGACCTGTGCCGCCGCGACGGCGACGCGCTCAGGCTGCTACACAGTGGCGGCGAATCGTTCTACGGCGGCGGCGAGCGTGGTTTTTCCCTTAATCTGACGGGCGACACGCTACTCAACTACAATGGGCAGAACTATGGTTACCAAGCCGGTGAGCCGCGTATCAAGCGCATGGGTATCACCATGCCCTTTGTCCTCTCGTCGAAAGGCTACGGCATCTTGTTCGATGACTTCTGCAAATCGACACTCTATGTGGGCCCTGAAGCCCTGGAATACAGCACCACAAGGCCCGCGCCGGTGTCGTACTATGTGGTGAGCGGCCGCGGCCGTGTGGAGGATGTCGTGAAAAATTTCACCTGGCTGGTGGGGCGTCAAGAATTGCCGCCGCTGTGGACGCTGGGTTACATCACGTCGAAGTACGGCTACCGCGACCAGCGTGAGAGCGAGGGCGTGGTCGACACGCTCAAGCGCGCCGGGTATCCGCTCGACGGCATTGTCTTCGACCTCTACTGGTACGGCAAGGAGGAAGACATGGGGCGCCTGGAGTGGGACCGCACGCAGTGGCCCGACCACCGCGCCATGCTCAGCAAGTTCAAAAAACTGGGCGTGAATGTGGTGACCATTTCGCAACCCTATGTGTTGACCAACGGGCGCGCCATCGACAACTACCGGCAGCTCGATGCCAAGGGCCTCTTCTGCAAGACCGACGGCACCGACACTACCCACACGGTCACCATCTGGGTGGGGCAGGGCGGCATGTTCGACGTGTCGAACCCCGCCACTCGGCAGTGGCTGAGCGACCGTTATCGCCAGCTCACCGACGAAGGGGTGACCGGCTGGTGGGGCGACCTGGGCGAGCCCGAGGTGCACCCGCGTGAAATCCGCCATTACAACGGCCTCACCGCCGAGCAGTATCACAACCTCTACGGCAATGAGTGGAGCCGCATCATCTACGACCTGTTCAAAAAGCAATATCCCGACCGCCGCCTGATGACCATGATGCGCGCCGGAACAGCGGGGCTGCAACGATATTCGGTGTTTCCGTGGTCGACCGACGTCTCGCGCTCGTGGGGCGGGCTGGCGCCGCAAGTCACCATCATGCTCAATGCCGGCATGAGCGGCCTGGGCTACATGTCGCACGACGTGGGCGGCTTTGCCGTTGACCCTGCCAACAAGCGCGACGGCGAGCTCTATATCCGCTGGCTGCAACTGGGCTTGTTCTCGCCCGTGCTGCGCACGCACTCCACCTATCAGGCCGAGCCTTATCATTACAAAGAATACGGCGACTTGCCGCTGCGCCTCATCAAGGAGCGCTATGCATGGCTGCCATATAACTATACGCTGGCCTATGAAAACGCCAGCCAGGGCTTGCCGCTGGTGCGTCCGCTGGGATTTTATGATGCTCCGGGCGGCATCAGCCGTTACGACAGCATCACCGACCAGTATCTGTGGGGCCGTGATGTGATGGTGGCCCCCGTGATGGAGCAGGGCGCCACCGAGCGTCTCATCACCTTCCCCCAGGGCACATGGGTGGATATGAACCAGCCCGCCCGTCGCTACGACGGTGGCACCACCATTCACTATCCTGCCCCGCTCGATGTGCTGCCGCATTTTGCCCGCGCCGGTGCGTTTGTGCCGCTGGCACGGAATGCGATGGACAACGTGGGCGACTACGACCCGTCGCGGCTCGATGTGGTGTATTATCCCGGTGCCGAGCCGTCGGAGTTCACGCTCTTCGATGACGACCTGCACTCCACCGGCACGCTGGCCCCCGGTGGCCATCGCTTGATACACTTCACGGCCACTCCGCATGCAGCAGGCTATGAGTTGAAAATCGTGGGCGAGGGCACGCTGGCAGGCGCATCGCCCGCCAAGGACTACCGCCTGGTGGTGCCTGCGCTTGGCTATAAACCCCGCCAGATCACTGTCAACGGCAAGAAAGCGCGCGGCGTCGCCTACAACAAATCGAGCGGCACACTCACCGTGCCTGTGCACATTGCCGATGTGTCGAAGGCCGTGACGGTGCAGCTTTCGCGATAATCATTTTTCAAATCACGCACATAATTTTCCTCTTTATGAAAAAATTTTTAAGTTTGCTCATTGTCGCGCTGGCCACTCTGGGCCAGGTTCATGCCCAGAAGGCAATAGATGTGATACCCATCAATGAGATATTCGACCTGATTACCTACCGCTATATCACCCTTGCCAATGAGGATGCCGATGCCACTGCCGTCATCGAAAACTACACCAAGCATTTTAAGGCATACGGCTATGTGAACGAGCTGGTGGGGGAAGGCTATGGCGGCCCGTGCTCCATCATCGACGGTTTCCACAAAGGTGGTGTGCATGACAAGGAGAACTATGAGTTCATTCCCTCCGACCCCTATGCCGCCAGCACGGTGGTGATTACCGCGTGCAATGATGGCGGGAGCAGTGATTACGGCTACATCCATGTGGAGCTGACGCTATACAGCCGCACTCTGCTGGCCGATGTGCTCGACCAGTTGTCGACGGGCGGTTTCACGCAGTTTGACTTCGACAATCCGTGCAGTGAAGGTGCCGAGACGATGCTCTTCTACAACGGCAACAAGCAGGTGCACATCACGACCGTGGGCGACAATGTCTTTGTGGTGTGCAGCATCGCCCAATAGGTCATGGCGGTCATTCCGTTATCCCGTGACAATCGGTTCTTATAATCCCGTTTGGTTGTGGAAGGTCAGATGTGGAACTTGTGGCACGGTTGCCATAAGAAGAGCGAAGGCTGCTTGCACTGTTATGTGTTCCGTCGTGACGGCGAGTTTGGCAAGGACAGTAACGAGGTGCATAAAACGTCCTCGTTCGGCCTTCCCTTGCGGCGCGATCGATCGGGGGCTTATAAAGTTTCCCCCGGAACCCTGTTGTGGACCTGCTTCACGTCGGATTTTTTTATCGCCGAGGCCGACCATTGGCGTGCCGAGGCCTGGCAGATGATGCGGCAGCGCATGGATTTACGGTTTTATATTGTCACCAAGCGTCCAGAAAGGATAGCTCAAAGCTTGCCGCACGACTGGGGTGGCGGTTACGAGAACGTGACCGTCGCCTGCACCATGGAGAACCAGCGGCGTGCCGACGAGCGGCTGCCCCTATTCGTTGGCCTGCCCATTCGGCACAAAGCCATTATTTGCGAGCCGTTACTCGAGCGAATCGATTTCGGTGACTGGCTGGGCGACTGGTGCGAGCAAGTCACGGTGGGAGGCGAGTCGGGCAGCGAAGCGCGGGCCTGCCACTTCGACTGGGTGCTCGACATCCGCAGCCAGTGCCAGGTGGCCGGTGTGCCATTCTTTTTTAAGCAGACTGGAGCGCATTTCGTCAAGGACGGCAAGATTTACAACATTCCCCGTCGTCTTCAGTTCGGGCAGGCCCGGCGTGCCGGAATAGATTGTCAAAACTGTCCCTAACCCCCTTGTGGCGCGACTCATGAATATCGAAGAATTCAGAGATTTCTGCCTCGGCCTGCCCGGTGTGACCGAGGGCACGCCATTCGAGCGCTTCTCCAGGGGAAAGTTCACCATTCTGGTGTTCTATGTTTGCCGGCACATGTTCTGCTATTTCAACATCGACGACTTTTCGTCGATTACCGTGAAATGCAATCCCGGCGACATTGTGGAGCTGAAAGAGCGCTATCAAGCGGTGGGGCCACCCTATAACGGCAATGAGAAATTCTGGATAAGCGTCTGTCTCCATTCCGACATGAGCGATGACGAGATTCGGTCGCTGGTGGTCAAGTCCTATGAACTTGTGAAAGGCGCCAAAGCGCGATGAGTCCTGGCCGCAGGTGAGCTCCTGATGATTTTGAGCGGAAAAGATACGGTCCCCGATGGGGGCTTTAGAACTTATAGCGCAATCCTGCCACAAGGATGCCTTGCTCACCGAATCCCAGTTCGAGAAAACCGCGGAACGAGTTGCCGAATTCGGCTCCCACAGCCGAGGCTTGCCAGGCAAAAGCGGCCGTTGTCTTATCGTTGTCGGCGCCGGAGTCTATGCCGATGAGAACACCGAGGGCAATTTTTGAGTACATGCTGAAGCGGTCGCGATTCAACCAGTTATACTTCACTGCGGGCATGATGCTGAAGTACTTGGTGCGAGCTTTGTCGCTGTCGTTCCATTTGCAGGTGCTGAACGTGCCCACCAGTCCCACGCCGAGTGCCGACTTCGGGCGATAGAAATAATCGATACCGAAAGATCCGATGTAGCTCGTTTGCTTGCCCGAGAATATCCCGCTAAGATAGGACGAGTTCACGTCGGTGAACGTGCCCAGGCCATAGGAAATGGCTATCTCGTGTTCCCACTCATTCTGGGCATAAAGATTCAGTGTGGTAGCCAAAACAAGGGCTAAAATGATAAAAAACTTTTTCATGATGATAGATTATTGTTGTTAGAGATAATAATTTGTCGTGCAATGTGCCTGGCTGTCGCAATCACCGGCCATCCAATAATTGCCGATGCGTCTTGGTGCCGGCCACATAATTGTGCAGATACCATTCCTTCATCTGCTCACCATAATCTTTGTGAGACAGTCCATATCTGCCGCGCCAGTGGTCGTAACGATTGAACAAGATGGCCTTTAGCGATAATGGCGTTCCGTCAACTTCTTCAGGCAACATTTCGTCAAGATGGTACACACTACAAAAATAGTCCATACTATCTTGTAGAGTTTTATCATTATTCAGAACAAAATCGACCCAACATTTCTCGTAGAACCAGAACATGCGTTTTTCCACGCGAATCGTTTCGGGCGCTTCGCCTTCGCCGTTATAATAACGGCAGTCCAGTATCAATTCGTCACGGGTCATGTCGACTTCAAAGATATAAGGTGTTTTCTCAGTTTGCTGCACATGGGAATGAAAATAAACACCGACACGATTCCGGCTATCAAAGCGCAGGTGACAGGGACAATCAGGCTGAAGAGCATGTCAACCTTCTCCTTGGCAATGACGATTGAGAGCCATTTGATTCCCTGGCGGCGCAGCACAATGAAGACGGCTCTTGAAGCCTTGGCCATGTACTTGGGGCCAAGGCGTTTCACCAGCTGGCGTCCCAACCATCCCACTACGCTCTTCATCTTCTGCAATAGCGGGTACTTGCCCAGCATGAGCCCCGAGCTCTCAATGGCCACGACCTTCTGTACCGACTTGGTCTCGTCGGCATGCTCGTCGTCGGCAGTGCCGTATAACAGGAGTATGCGCTGCATGGCCATGTAGAGGCACGCTTGGAAAAATGCGATGTCGATGGCGCAGGCAATCACAATCCCCAGGATGCTCTCGGGGAAGCAAGTGAAGAACGACATCAGAAACACCATGGACCCAAAAGTCCATTTTATCGACTTGTACTGCCGTTGCTTCTGCTCGTCGGTCAGAACGCTCGACAGAGAATTTTCCAAAGCCTTGCCACACATCTCATCCGCGTTGTCGCGATAGAAGCGCCGCACCACCTTGCGCGTGTACTTTTCTTTGTCGAGACGCACAAAATTGATCCTCAGCACGAGTGACAACAACCACGCGTACTTATTCAAACAATAGTCGGCCAGTTTTTTTATTTTGTCGAGCAAGGCAGTCGGTTTATTTCAGTTTCGATGATGTAAATAGTTGAAAATGGACAACAACGCATGTTTTAAGCAACTTAGCGGGATTGGGCAAGGCCATACCATAATTTGCCGTGCAAAAGTAAGAATATTTTCTAAAAGTTAAACGCAAGCAACGAAAAAATGCCTACTTTTGCGGCATAATTAGAACAAAAAATCGGAATTTACGATGAAACTAAACTTAAGTGATAAGAACATTCATATTGGTGCAATAGCAACTTTTTATATCATTGCCTTATTGGTGCGCCTGATATCATTGCTTGTTGTCAACAAGTTTCCTTCAATTGAGACGAGCTATGCACTTCAAGTTTCCGCAGCACTTGCCACTGGGCTTGGTCCTGCTATCGGAGCATTGGTGGCTATGCTCCTTTTCAAGCGTAAAACCGAATACACTCTTGCAGGCAAGTCTGCATGGAAATCCATTGCGACTATAGTTATACCATGTATTGTTTTTGGCATTTGTTGGAAGAATATGGTTGGCGAGGCTTTTTGCAATACGAACTCAGGGAATTACCTGTGTGGCAATATGTACTTATTATCACAATGATGTGGTTTCTGTGGCATTTAGATTTATCTCAGCGAAGTATTTTGTCATTCTTCCTACTTCTGCTTTTTGCATCATGGGGAATAGGAAAGGTGGTGAGTGATACCCATTCATTGCTATTCTGCGCTGCATTTCATGGCATTGTGAATTTCTCAAAACGTGACTTGTTTTCTGACACAACTTTCACCGCGGCTTTTATCTGCGTAATCGTCTTTTGGATAGTTATGTGGTATTTTGTAGGTACATCCCCAAAACAGCAAAGTAGAGAGAGGTAAATTCCAATTTAGCAAACAAACACATAATATAATTCACTTAAAAAGGTCTTGGCAGAGACCAGTTAGCAAACAAACACATAATATAATTCACTTAAAAAGGTCTTGGCAGAGACCAGTGCCTCGTCACGAAACACTCCACAAAAATATGAAGAAAGTAATGTTTGTATTGGCAGTAGGTGTGATGTGCCTGACAGCCTGCGCTCAGAAAAAGGGCGGCGAGCGTGGTCCGCGTCAGGGTGGCCACATGGAGATTAACAAAGATTCAGACAGCACGTTTGTGGCCTTGAAAAATGAGACGTTGAAGAAGTTTAAGCAACTGACTTTCAACGACACTCAGACGGGCAAGACGATGGCGTACAACCTGCTGGTTCCCGAAGGAGCCGAGGCTGGTGAGAAACTCCCCTTGGTGCTCTTCATGGCCGATGCCAGCACCGCCGGTAAGGAGGTGACGGCTCCGCTCACACAAGGCTACGGCGCCCTGGAGTTCGCCTCCGACAGGGATCAGCAGAAGCATCCCTCGTTCGTGTTGGTGCCGCAATATACCGACTGGGCCGTGCAAGACGACTGGAGCACCACCGACGAAGTGGAGATGACCATCCGTCTGCTTGAAAAGGTCTGCAAGGAATACAACGTCGATACTAACCGACTTTATACCACCGGTCAGTCGATGGGCGGCATGATGTCGTTCTACTTCAACATCACCCATCCCGACCTCTTTGCCGCCTCGCTCTTCGTCAGCAGCCAGTGGGACACCTCGAAGATGCAGGACTTCGGACGGAAGCATTTCTTCTACATCGTGGCCGGAGGTGACCAGAAGGCATACGGCGGCATGCAAGACCTGGCAAAGGTGCTGAAGGCGAACGATGGCCGCGTTGACTCCGCTTCGTGGAGTGCCAAGCTCCCCGGCGAAGAGCAGGAGCGACTGGCCGAGGAGCTGATAGCCCGTGGCGGCAACATCAACTTCATCAAGTGGGAGGCAGGCAGCGTACTCCCTGAGACGGGCCGTGCCATGGAGCACATGGCCTCGTTTGACTACGGCTACAAGATTGCCGCCGTACGTGACTGGCTGTTCAAGCAGAGTAAGGAATAGATTTCGAAAAGACAAGCAGATAAATCGGAATTTAGCGTTCCAATTACAAAGTAATAAACCAAACAAATTACATTATTCCTAAATGATATATGACATTAAGAAATAAACTTGTTGATATTGCATTAGAATGGCAAAAATGTTATGGAGTAGCTCCTTCAATTACAAGTGCGATTTCAGAATATGATGCAGCACTGTTAGTCGGAATGACAGAAAGGGAGTATTCTGAATATATGAAAGATAAAACCGCTGTAAGTAAAGGCTCGGATTTTGTTTTTAATCATCAAAGATACCAAGTTAAAGCGAATCGTCCAAGCGGTAAGCCTGGCAGTAAAGTCACTAAAGTAGCAAAAGCGACTAATTATCTATGGGATAAACTCATTTGGATTTTGTATGACAAAAATTATATAATGCAAGAAGCATGGGAATGGGATGTCAATAACTATGAATTAGAATTTGATGGTAAAAGCAGAATTTCTCCTGATGATTACAGAAGAGGGAAATGTCTATATCAAAAGAAATGATAAAATAAAACATGTAAATTCCAATTTAGTGTACCTTTGCAATTGGTAAATTGAACGGACTCAAAACTCAAAAGAACAATGATTAAGATGTTTGTAATGAAAACCTGCCCGTATTGCGAATATGTTGAGCGGCAGGTGGAAGGAAATACTCAGTTTGAGGTAATTGATATAAGTAAAAATGTGTGTAATCTGAAGCAGTTCCTTGATTTGAGAGACAATAATCCTGCTTTCGACGAAGCAAAGAAGATTGGTGATTTGGGAGTACCATGCTATGTGCTGGAGGATGGAACTGTTACTCTGTCCTCAAAAGATGCTGGTTTGGAGCCGATGGCTGACGATAGTGATGGGCTTACGTGTAGCATTGACGGCAGTGGGTGTTGAAGACTCATAGTAATTGCTACTCTTTAGAAACAGATAAATCGGAATTTATCGAATTGTGAAACAAACGTATTTAGGCTGAGAAATTGGCACATGTGCCACAAATTCGTTGTACTATGCAGATAAAAAGAGACATATATTTGAATCAACTGGTGAAGCCCGGAATTTAATGCCAAGCAGAAACGATCACTTTGTATGGACATGACAAAAAAAAATAAGACAATGGTGTCGGTGCTGTTCATGGTGCTGAGCATCGTCTTTACGGTGTGCTTGATAGCATCCAACATACTCGAAACTAAGCAAATGGTCTTAGGACCGTTGCATCTGACAGGCGGACTGCTGATTTTCCCTGTTTCGTATATCGTCAACGATGTGGTGTGCGAGATTTGGGGTTATCGGCGTGTAAGCATTTTGATATGGTTGGGATTTATCACCAACTTCTGCTTCATGGCCGTTGCCTCGCTCGCCGATGCCATCCCCGGTGCGCCTTACTGGGAGAATGACGAGGGCTTCCACGCTATATTCGGACTGACGCCACGCATTGCATTGGCATCGTTCGTCTCATTTCTTGCCGGTAGTTTCGTGAATGCCTATGTCATGAGCCGGATGAAGATTGCCGACAGGGGGAAGCGTTTCCCCCTCCGCGCCATCATGAGCACGATATGTGGCGAGGGTGCCGATTCTCTCCTCTTTTTCCCACTGGCGTTCTATGGCGTTCTGCCCAACAACGAGCTGCCGCTGATGATGCTTTCACAATTGGTGCTGAAGACGGTCTATGAAATCATTGTCCTGCCTGTTACGATACGCGTGGTGCGCAGGGTGAAGACATACGAGGGTGAAGACACCTACGACGACGGCATCAGTTACAACATCTTTGCCGTGTTCACACGCCGTAAAGGAAATCCCAATAGGAAGTAGTGAACGCTGTTTTCTTGCAAGGTTTCTGCTGATAGTCATACTATGTGAGTCGTGACAAGTTCGTTATTGCCAGCCGTCTTTGAACGTGATTGAAGCAAAAAACGCCAATCATAAGTGCTGCCTCATCACTTATAATCGGCGTTTTAAGTCGTTGGTCGGGGTACCTGGATTCGAACCAGGGACCTCCTGCTCCCAAAGCAGGCGCGCTAACCGGACTGCGCTACACCCCGAAAACCCTCCACCCCCGTGGGGTGAAAAGCGGTGCAAAGGTAATAAAATATTGACAATTGAAAAGGGATAATTGATAATTATTTGAAAAAAATGGCCATTTTTTCGGGATGGGGGGCTGAATGTGCCAAGAAAGTTGTAACTTTGTAAATTGTAATGGTCTGAAAAATCTATAACAACAAGACAAAGAATATGTACAGAACAAGAACTTGTGGAGAACTTCGCCTGGAGCACGTGGGCGAGATCGTGACGCTTGCCGGATGGGTGCAGCGTACTCGCAAAATGGGAGGAATGACATTTGTTGACCTGCGCGACCGCTATGGAATAACCCAGATTGTGTTCAACAACGAAAACGATGCTGACCTGTGTGAGCGGGCCAACCACCTGGGGCGCGAATACGTGATTCAGGTGCGCGGGGCCGTTGCCGAGCGCCAGAGCAAGAATGCCAACATGGCCACCGGCGACGTGGAAATCATCGCCACCGAACTGCGCGTGCTGAGCGAGAGTGTAACCCCGCCGTTCACCATCGAGGACAACACCGATGGCGGCGACGACCTGCGCATGCGCTATCGTTATCTGGACTTGCGCCGTCAGGCCGTGCGCAAAAACCTGGAGTTGCGGCACAATATGGCCATCCTGATTCGCAATTATCTTGACGACAAGGGTTTCTTGGAGGTCGAGACACCCATTTTGATTGGTTCCACGCCCGAGGGAGCACGCGACTTTGTGGTGCCCTCGCGCATGAATCCCGGTCAGTTCTACGCCTTGCCGCAGAGCCCGCAAACGCTGAAACAGTTGCTCATGGTGGCCGGCTTTGACCGCTACTTCCAGATTGCAAAATGTTTCCGCGACGAGGATCTGCGTGCCGACCGCCAGCCGGAATTCACACAAATCGACTGCGAGATGAGTTTTGTGGACCAGGAGGACGTGATAGAGGTGTTCGAAGGCCTGGCTCGCCATTTGTTCAAGGAAGTGCGCGGCGTGGACCTGCCGGCCAAGTTGCAGCAGATGACGTGGCACGAGGCTATGCGCCTCTATGGCAGCGACAAGCCCGACCTGCGCTTCGGCATGACCTTTGTGGAGGTGGACGACGTCCTCAAGGGCACCGGTACGTTCCCGGTGTTTAACGATGCTGCCTACATTGGTGGCATCTGCGTGCCCGGCTGCGCCGACTACACTCGCAAGCAGCTCGACGGTCTGGTCGACTTTGTGAAGCGTCCGCAAGTGGGTGCCAAGGGGTTGGTGTACGTCAAGTTCAATGCCGATGGCACCGTGAAGAGCAGTATCGACAAGTTCTACGACCCGGCCGTGTGGCAGCAACTCAAGGCTAAGATGGGCGCCAACGACGGCGACCTGGTGCTGCTGATGAGCGGTGACAACGCCAACAAGACCCGCATCCAGCTGTGCACCCTGCGCCTGGAGATGGGCGACCGCCTGGGCCTGCGCGACAAGAACCGCTTCGAGTGCTTGTGGATTGTGGACTTCCCGCTCTTTGAGTGGAGCGACGAGGAGCAGCGCTTGATGGCCACGCATCACCCGTTCACGATGCCCAATCCTGCCGACATCCCCCTGCTCGATGAGCATCCCGAGCGCGTGCGCGCCATGGCCTACGACTTCGTGTGCAACGGCATCGAGGTGGGTGGCGGCTCGCTGCGTATCCATGAGGGCGATTTGCAAGAGAAAATGTTCAAGATTTTGGGCTTCACGCCCGAGCAGGCCATGGCCCAGTTCGGCTTCCTGATCAATGCGTTCAAGTACGGTGCGCCCCCTCATGCCGGACTGGCATTCGGGTTCGACCGCTTTGTGTCGATTATGGCCGGCCTCGACAGCATCCGCGACTGTATCGCCTTCCCGAAGAACAACAGCGGACGCGACGTGATGCTCGACGCTCCCAGCCCCATCGCTCAGCAGCAGCTCGACGAATTGTGCATCGACATCAAGAAATCTTGACCTTGCCGTGCCATGACCGTACAGGAAATCATCGATGCCATTGAGCAGAAAGCCCCGCTGGCCTATCAGGAGGAGTGGGACAATAGCGGCCTGCAGGTGGGCAACCGCCATGCCGTGGTGACCGGTGTGCTGCTGTGCACCGACGCCACCGAGGCCGTGATGGCCGAAGCCATCGGCCGAGGGTGCAACCTGGTCGTCTCGCATCATCCGCTCATCTTCCGCGGAATCAAGCATCTGGTGGGTGGCAGCGTGACCGAGCGCGTGGTGGCTGCAGCCGTGAAGCACGATGTGGCCGTCTATAGCGCCCATACCAGCATGGACAATGCCCCCGGGGGCGTGTCGTGGCACATGGCCAAGCGCCTGGCCATGACCGATGTGGAGGTGCTTGAAGCCCATCCGGCGGCCGGTCCGCAGGTGGGGTGCGGCGTGGTGGGCAATGTGGAGCCAACCACTGTGGAGCATTTTGTGGCGCGCTGCAAGGAAGCCTTCGAGGCCGATGGCGTGCGCTACAGCGGCGACCCGCGCGCCGTGGTGACCCGCGTGGCCCTGTGTGGCGGAGCCGGCGCTTTCTTGGCCGACAATGCCATTGCCGCAGGCGCTCAGGTGTTTGTCAGCGGTGATATGAAATACCACGATTTTCTGGAGAAGAACGACCGCATTGTCATGGTCGACGTGGGGCACTATGAGAGCGAACACTTTACAAAAGAGATTTTTTATGACATAATTCAGAAAAAAAATCCTAACTTTGCAGTCGCTTTTGCGAAAGACGAAACAAATCAGATCAAATATTTATAATCTATGGCTAAAAAGGAAGAAAAAGAACTCACTGTGGAGGAGCGCCTGAAAACGCTGTATCACCTGCAAACCATCCTCTCCGAGGTGGACCGCATCAAGACCCTGCGCGGCGAGCTGCCGCTCGAGGTGCAAGACCTGGAGGACGAGATAGCAGGCCTGCAGACCCGCGTGACCAACTTTGCCGAGGAGATTACCGCACTGAACGGCGACATCAAGCAGCAGGCCGCCCTGCGCGACCAGGCCATTGCCGACATCGATCGCTACACGCAGCAGCAGGACAACGTGCGCAACAACCGCGAGTACGACTATCTCACCAAGGAGATTGAGTACCAGCACCTCAACATTGAGCTGGCCGAGAAGAAAATGAACGAGGCCGCCCGGAAAATCGAAGCCATCCAAGCCGAGATTGATCACGCACAGGAAATTCTTGACGACCACAAGCATGTGCTGGCCGACAAGAAGAGCGAGCTGAGCGAAATCGTGAGCGAGACCAAGCAGGACGAGGAGAAGCTGCGCGAGCAAGCCAAGAAACTCGAGGGCAAGATTGATGCCCGCCTGCTCACGGCCTTCAAGCGCATCCGCAAGAACGCCCGCAATGGCCTGGGAGTGGTCTATGTGCAGCGTAACGCCTGCGGCGGTTGCTTCAACCGCATTCCGGCCCAGCGCCAGATGGAAATCAAGATGCACAAGAAAATCATCGTGTGCGAGTATTGCGGCCGTATCCTCATCGACCCCGCTCTGGCCGGTGTGAGCGAAGCCGACGCCAAGAACGAGTGATTTGCCCCATGTGCATGTCGCGTGAGAACATCGGCAGGTGCCCGTCACGGCGCCCAGGCACGATGATGTCCCGACCCTATAAACCAGCAAGTGACGCCAGCCGATGGGTGGTGGCGTTGCTTGTGTTGTTTTTATCGGTGGCAGCGGCTCATTCACGTGAGGCGGCCGACTCGCTGCTTACCCAGTACGACACCCATCGGCAATTTCAGGTGGCCAATGCCTTTTTCGATGCCTTGAAGGCCAGCGGCTTTATCGACGAGACGGTGCACTTCGAGGCCGATACGCCGCCCGACTCGGTGGCATCGCAAGTGTGGTACTGGGGCGCCGAGTATTACTGCGACGCCCAGCGCTACGCCCAGTCGCTGCGCCTGGCACTGAAATCGCTGCCCCTGCTTGAGCGGGGCAACGACCCGCTGGTGCTGGGCGACTGCCTGAACCTGCTGGCGGTGAATTATATCCGCCTGTCGGATTACGAGCGCGCCGCGCACTATGCCCAGCGCTGCTATCGATTGGACTGTGCCAGCCAGGATGCCGACCGAATCAGTTCCAGCCTGAACACGCTGGCGGCTATCTATATGGCCGCCCGTCAGCCCAAGGAGGCCGAGCAATATGTGCTGCGAGGCATCGGCGAGGCTCGCAAGGCCGGCAACCCCGTGCGCATGGCTGTGCTGTGCGGCATGGCCAGCGAGGTTTATCATTCGCTTGGCGATGAGGTGCGGTCGCTGTCGTTCGCCACGCAGGCCTATCAACTGGAGAAGCGGTTGCAACGCCCCGAGAAGGCCGCTGTGCGCCTGTCGCAGATGGCTGCCGCCCTGCTGTGGCTCAAGCACACCGATGTGGCTCGCCGCGCCCTGCAAGTGGCCATTCCGCAGCTCCGTGCCGACGGCAACTTGCAGTCGCTGGGCATCGCCTGCAACCAGATGGGCGGTGTGCTGCTGGCCGAAAATCAGTTTGACCGTGCGGCCGACTACTATCGCGAGGCCATCGACCTGTTTGTGAAATTACATGACGATTACAACGAAAGCCATGCCCGCTTGGGCCTCTACCGGGCGCTGAAGCCATCGGACCCTGCCGCGGCACTGGCGCAGATGGAACGTTACAAGGAACTGAAAGATTCTATCTACGACAAAGAAACCGCACAGAGCATGGGCCGCTACAGTTCGGAGCTGCGCAATGATGAATTGCAGGCCCAGAACCTTGCCGAGCGTGCGGCGCGCAAGCGTGCGGTGTGTGTGGCACTGCTGGTGCTGGCCGCGGTGCTGGTGCTGGCTGTGGCTGTGTGGTGGGCCATGCGCCGCCGGCAAGTGCGCCAGCAGCAAGAGAACCGTCGGTTGCGCGAGCGGCTGGAAGAATTACGCGAAAAATACCATCAACTCGTGGTCGTCAATGCCCAGGCCGGCGAGAGCGCAGAATCGGTTCCGGCGGGGGAAGAACCTTCGGAACCTACGTTTGAGCAACAAATAGAAACGGTCGTCAACCAGCTGCTCGATGAAGGCACCCTCGATGTGGCCGCAGTGGCCCGGCGCATGGGCATGAGCCCTTACCGGTTGAGGCAGCGAGTTCAAGACGCTACCGGCCAGAAACCGCAAAATCTGATTCAATCCATCAGGCTTCGCCGCGCTTGTCATCTGCTCGACACCCAGCGGCAGCTGACCATTGCCGAGGTGGGAGTGCTGTGCGGCTATGCCGACACGCCCAATTTCAACCGGGCCTTCAAGCGTGCCATGGGTGTGACGCCCACCCAGTGGCAGAATCAAGAGCCTGCCGCCGGCGCAAAATAAGTCATCATCGTCACGGTGCATCGTTCTGTCCTCTCCTGTGCGGCTTGATGCGGCACCGGGTGCGGAAATGTGAGGGTACAGGGTTTTCGGTGGGAGTTTTCGCACAAAATGATAAGATTTTTCAAAAAAATGATAATTATCGGGTTGCCGATTTGAGGTAATTTTGCAAAAAAGAATATCTCAAACAATTCAAAATTATCATGACTATGAAGAAAACCCTTTTGATGGCTGCCCTGGTAGCCCTGGCAACGATGAGTTGCGGCAACAACAGTGAGAACAATGCTAACGGTGCCGACAGCGCCGTTGTGGAAGCAGGCGAGGCTGTGGCTGAGGCTGAAGTTGACAAGGCCGCATATCCGTGGGACTTCCCACGCGAGGTGGCTCTCGATGCGAAAGAAGGTCAAATCGTGCTTGCGGCATGGGATTATGAGAGAAGGCTCAAAGAGGGCAAAGACCTCTCCAAGCAAGGCATGAGCCTGCTGCAGACCGAAATGGCCGTCGTCGGAAAAGATTTCAGCCAAGTGAAGCGTGGTGACTACAAGGTTCCCAACCTCTATATCATTCCCATTCCGGAAGGGCAGACTGCCAAGAAAGGCGACCTGATTGTTACCTGGAACATCAAGGGTGGCGGTGACTTGCAGCGCGCCTATGTGACCGACGCCAGCAACCCAGCCGAGCCCAAAGTGAACTATATGGACATGATGTGGAACGACGACCCCGAGAAGCCCGGTTTCGGCAACCGCTTCGCCGACACGCAACTGCCCGCCAACTCGTTCTACGTCCTCAAGGACGGTGAGTGGATGCCCGGCGCCCAGGTGGCTGTGAAAGAAGGCACCGAGTGGAAGAACGGCCGCATCATCAGCATTGCCGGCGACAAATTGTTCCTGCAGATGTTTGCCAATGCGCCCGCTGTGGCCAAGAAATCCGACTGCCGTCTGATTCCTGTCAACGAGGATTTGAAGGCCGGCGACGAGGTGTGGGCATTGTTCACCAGCACCTACAAGCCCAATTGCAAGATTGAGAAGGTTGACAAGGCCCGTGGCCTGATCACCGTCATCAACACCCTGGGCAAGCCCGACCTGCTGCCGTGGTTCGAAGTGACCAAGGTGCTTGACTAATTTCCAGGGCGCCAAATCGCCCATCGACAATCTTTTTGTGCCGCGCAGTCAGGTTGCCAATTACATAGCTGCAGGGTGGAGTGGATTCTCCGCTATCAATCAAGACAGCAAGACTGCCTATGATTACGCTGGCTTTACCACCAATATCAGCGACCTTGCGCTTGCCTATACGGTGACCGACCCCACGGCCAAAACCGTGGAACTGGTTCCCGGCTACGGCATTGGCGGTATCGACCAAGCGTCGACTTCCAGTCCGAACGAGGGTGGTGGAACTGTGGTGCAAACGGTACGAGTTCCGGGAATTGTCAAAATTGAGGGAGTGAATTATACCCTGAATAGCGTGGATGAGTATGCGTTTGCCAAGGCCACCAATCGATTCAGTATGGAACTTCCGGTCACTGTGAAGCGAATCAAAAATCACGCCTTTGCCGAAAGTGGCATTGTCGACTGTCTCATTAAAGGTGTGACCACTATCGACGAATTTGCTTTCTATAACAGCACGCTGTCGGGCATCCAGTTTTCTCCCGATTTGAATTATATCGGTGATAACGCTTTCGAAGGCGTCAATGTCAAGGAGATGGTGCTTCCTTATGGTGTGACAAGCATTGGCAATTCCGCTTTCGCCAATTCGAAGATTGAAAAGCTGGTGATTCCGTCGAGTGTGGAATACCATGCGTTGATATTTAACAACATGACGTCGCTCATGAATCTCTATTTCAATAAGCCACTCCAACAAGCACCTACCGAAGTTCTGAAAAAGTTGACGAGTCTCCAAAATTTATATGTGCCCGTCGAACATGAGCTAATATATTGTCAAAGTGATTGGAAGAGCAGCTCGTACACCATTAGCCGCGGTGCATACGATTTTGCCGAAAAGGCCGCTTCGAAATCCTATGTGCATTATTCGGTGACCAGCACCACGCCCCCGGAGGGCACCTCGCTCGCCGGCACGGTGAAAATGGTGTATAATCCTGAAAAAGCCAAGTGCCCCACCCGGCTGATACTCAGCAGTGAAGTGGCTGATGACGTATATGGGGGCACCAAGCGGTATCAGGTTACAGCGATTGCCGACGATGCTTTTCACGCTTGTAAATCCCAAACCATTTACAGCAATGGCTTGTTTGAGCCCGGGTCGCCACTGAAGAGTATCGGCGATCGAGCATTCCGTAACTGCACCGCCTCGTTCACTCGCAATGTGACCGAAGACGACGAGGTTCCTGCCAATTTGCTCTACATTCCTGAATCAACCACATCAATCGGCGCATGGGCTTTTGCCGACATGTCTAATCTTGAGGGAATTTTCGTTTCGCCTTCCACTGAGGAACGCACCTACGATTGGGTGGGGTTCTTCTCTGGCAATGACCCCGCCAAATTCACCTGCTGGATGACCTGGGAAGACCGCCTTGACATTAGGGGGGTGTTCGGCAGCAACACCGACTCGTACGGCAAATATATGGACCGGATTGCTCCTTATTATAATAACAAGCACGACTACGACACCGATGTGATCACCACGCATTTTAACACCGTGGATTATCAAGCGGCCGGCCTCGATGCCTACCTCCTTGCCTCCAATGGCGCCGGTCATTTGACCCCCACGAAAGTGGATTATTACAGCAATCCGGTGCTCATTAAAGGGTTGCTCAATCACCCCGAGAATTTCATCTGGCTGCTCCTGACCACTGAGGCCGCGCAGACAGGCACGAATATGTTGGCCTACGCATTAAACAGCTTTACCGACTTGCGCAATATCAGTGAGGGCGCTTGCTACTACGACCGGGAGCAAGCCAAGTTTATCCGTCCCACCGATGTTTATCCTATTAAGCTCGGTCGTCCCTATTTGCGTGCCGATGACGCGACCGTGGCCGAGTGGACGGTGGACTTCTTCAAGCGCGGCGATGTGAACCTGGACAACGAGGTGAGCGTGGCCGACATTACCTCGCTCGTGAACATTGTGCTGACCAATGAGTCGCCCATTGATGCCGCCGATTTCCCGTCGGCCGACCTGAATGGTGACGGCGAGGTGGGTGTTGCCGATGTGACCTCACTGGTGAACTTGCTCCTTGAGCAGGAATAACCCCGGTTATATTACTTGTCCACAATCAATACCGGCGACGCGGTAGCTTACAATGCTCACCGCGTCGCCGGCTGTATTTGTTGGCATCAATATTGTCCCACGGGGATGTCGTAGCCCAGCAGCCAATAGCTCACTGTGAACGGGGTGGCCTGCTTGCGTGGCTTGGGACCGGCGTGGTAGTAGTAGAGGCGTTGGATGTCGAAAGAGCGCACGTCGACCATCTGCGTGCCTCCGGGCTTGAGCGTGACGGGCAGTGTCACCTTGCGCTCGTGGATAATGGCTCCGCCGGTGCTGCTATAACGCAGCAGGAGCCTCACGGCGCTGATGGGGTGATGGGTGTTGTTGGTGACCATGAACGACTCCTTGGTGTCGCCGGCACGCTTGGCAAAGCCCCTGATGGTGATGGCTGCCTGATCGACGCCGGCATCGTCGGCCCGCCAAGTGCTGTCGGCCGGCTGCAGTTGCAGCGGCTGCACAATGAGGGCCGTGCCGCGAATTTGTGACTGGGTGGTGCGCGTGCGTGGCGATGCGATGATGCTCAGGGCTACCGCACCGGCCAGGCCGATGGTGAGAAAGCGTGCTGTGGCGTTCATAGATAGCGGATGGTGTTGAATCGGTTTCCGTTTCCCCCTTCGGGGTAGACTTTGTTGAATCCAATGGGCACTTTCTCCTCCACCTTGTCGGGGATGATGGAGATGGAGCGGAAAATCGACGGCAGGAATCGGGCCAGGTTCACCCTTACCTTGACGCGCCAGTGCGGCGGGTCGAAGGTGAGGGTGGAGGCATCGGCGCTCAGCGTGGCCACACATTCCATGGGCTTGAGCAGGGTGATGCGGTCACGCTGGCTGTAGAGCCACAGCTGCAGTTTGCTGGCCACCGCGGTGTGAGCCAGATAGCCGATGACCGTGCCCGGCAGCAGCTCGATGTCGTCGCCCGCCAGATAGATGATCCGGTAGTCGGCGCCATGCACCTCGTTTTGCCGCTCGATGCCCAGTGTCATGTGCTCGGTGGGGTAGCTCCAGATGCCCTCGAGCGGCTGGAGGTCGGTCTCGTCAAGGCGCACACGCATGGAGTCCTCGTCGATGCCCGGCAGGAAAGAAGATTTGGCGGGCACCGTGCCGGCCCATGCTGCGGCTGTGAGCATGAGCGTGATGATGAGCGTGGAGAGGCGTCGGGTCATGGCATCAAGTGGTGCTGAAGCGGTAGGTGAGCCCGAAGCTCAGGATTTCCTTGAATTGCCAGTAGCGCCAGTCGGGGTCCCAGGGGTGCGACTTGTCGAATCGCAGGTGGGTGTAGATTTGGGTGTTGAGGTAGCGTGTGACCGAGAAATCGAAGGTGTTTTCCCAGTCGCCCTGCACATAGCGGTAGTTGGTGAAGGCATAGAGGCGTGACGTCCATGAGATGTTGGGGTGAAGCTTCCATGCCAGTTTGGCCTCGATGTTGCTACCGAAGCTGTGCTTGGTGTGATGCCCCTCGTCGATGCCGAAGTTCTCGGGGTTGAGGCGAGTGATGTCGCGGCAAATCTTCAGGTTGTAGGACAGCGGCGCGATGGCCAGATTGAACGTGCGGTTGCCGTCGCGGTCTTTTTTCTCGTAGGTCATACCAAGACCGATATTCAACTCGCCCGGCGACAGGAACGAGGCCGTCATGGTGCGGGTGTTGGACTTGTAATTGTTGAAGAACTGAGTCTTGAACTGCAGCATGGCACTGTAGTACCAGTTTTTCACCGCTTTGTAACCCAGTTGTGACGAGAAGAGGAAGTTGTCCTCGTTGATCATGTAATTACGCAGTGAGTCAGCGTGGGCAGTGGAAACACCCAGCTTATACTGCAGCGAGTTGTTGAACAGCCAGTTGGGGTGCACATTCTGATTAAGGTTACATTCCCACTTGATGTCGGCCAGGATGTTGAGGTTGTTTTGGCCGCCTTGATACCAGTTGCCGCTGATGTAGGCTTGCGTGAAATGCAGCGAGGCATTGAACAGGTGCAGCCAGTTGTGGATTTTGAGCGGGGCGTCGGCCGCCGGTGCCTCGGTGGGTTGTGACACGGCCGGCGGCTCCACGGTGAGCATGCCTTGCGACGGATTGGCGGTGATGAGGTATTGCTTGGGGGGCTCGGGCAGGGTGTTCACGTTGTAGCGCACGCTGGCCGGCCGTGCTATCATGGCGCGGTAACGCAGCATGTTGACCCGCTGCGACTCTTGTGTGGCATCGTCGAGCCATTGCTGGTCGGCATCGAGAGTGAGAGGCCGGCGGTTGTCGATTGCCAACTCGGGCACTTGCAGCTGCTGGGGCTGGGCAGAGGATTGAGTCTCATAGATGAGCGGCAACAGCAGGCTGCTTGCCTGTTGCGGCTGCGCTGCGTCTTGTGCCGACGAGAAAAATGCTGTAGCCATGACGGCAATGAGCGAGAATTGGATTTTTTTTATCATCATGTGGTGCGGTTTATAGGGGTGGCTAAAATTGCCTGCGTTCAGGCATCGTGCAGTTTTCCGGCTTTGCGCTCTTGTTGTAGCCGGCGTTCTTTTTCCTGTTCCTTGCGCTGTTCCTCGAGTTGCTGCTGTTGTCGCTCGGCGTCTTCGCGGCTCTGGATGCGCTGTTGCTTTTTCTCTTTGTGCTCGGTCTGCTTACCCTCGGTGAAACTCTCAATCATGTCGTCGACCACCTCGCGGTTTCCGTAGAGGTAGTTGACGGTGATTTCAATAATCAGGTCTTGATGCTTTGACACCAGGTCGGCAATGACACAACGCGAGCCGTCGGGCATGGTGCCCTCGATGCTGTAGGTCTTGAATCCCTTGACCTTGACCTTGGCGTCGTCGGTGTCGTACATATTGAATCCGGCTGCTTTCCGCTGAAGATTGTTTTTCAGGACTTTTTTCTCGTTGCCTTTTTCTTTGGCGTAGAGCTGGACGGTCATGACCATGTCGTCCCACTGGATTTCGAACCGCGTGGCCGATGAGTAGGAAACCCATCCGTCCTCGGGCGTTTCGAAGGAAATGTTGTGCCGGCTCCAGGTGTAGGTGGCCGCGTGGGTGGCTAATGCCAAGCCGGCGCACACGATGCAGGTTAATAATCGGTTCATGATGTTGCTCATGGTCATTGGTTGTTATTTAAAAAGTCATTCCATTGCTCCCTTGAGCCGCAAAACACGTTCAGGTCAACTTCTCCATCGATACCTTTCACCTCGCCCCAGTGGCTGTGCTGCTGTATTGTGACAGGATAGTTCGACTGGAGTTTCTGCGGGTCGGTGAAGGAACACAGCCATAGCGGCTTGCCCGCAAAGTTGGGCTTGTAATACTTTTCGTAGCCATGGCCGTTGGTGTAAATCATGATTCGGTAGCCCTTGCTTTCGAGCGTGCGGGCCAGTTGGGTGAGCCGGCGTTTGATGTCGGCATCGGTGACGAAGTGGTCGTTGTCCCAGTCCTCCACATCGATGACCAGGGGCAGGTCGAGCCGGTGTCCGGCCACCGCGCGCAAGAGGTTGCGTGCCTGCGCGTCGCCCTCGCGGTTTTTTCTGAAGAAATGGTAGGCACCCACTTTGAGCCCGGCCTTGGTGGCGGCATGGTGGTTGGCGATGAAATTCGGGTCGTGGAAGGTGGCCCCTTCCGATGCCTTGATGAAGACAAACTCGAATCCCTGGTCGCGCACCTGCTCAAAGTCGATGTCGCCGTTGTGCTTCGACACGTCGATGCCCGCCACCGGATATTGCCGGTGGTCGATGTCCACATTGTGGTGAAACAAGTGCTGCCGCTTGGCTACAAGCACAAGCAGGACAGCGGTCACAACCACTGCCCCTGCAATGAGCATCCACTTGATGTAGTCGGGACGCCCCTTGCCGCGCTTGGTGCCTTGTCTTTGGGCCACAGGGGCTTCAGAACAAGGGGAATGACGACTGGGTGTAGACGTACTTCTTTTCGAAGTCCTCTTGAGTCATGAGCAGCATGAGGATGCCCTGAATGAGCGTGAGGACGCTAATGAGCCCGCACGAGAGCAATCCCAGAATGAGGAACAGCACACCTGCCCCGGTCTTGCCCAGGTAGAAGTAGTGCACTCCGAGTCCGCCCAGCAAGATGGCCAGCAATCCTGCCACGCCGCGGCTTTTTCCGGAGGGGCCGTTGGCAAAGAGGTCCACGTTTTGCTGAGGCTGTCCATAGGCATTTTGCTGCCAGCCCTGTTGCTGCTGGTTGCCGAATTGGGGCGCCTGCTGCTGTTGTTGTTGGCTACCTGTGTAGTTGAGGTCAACGACGTTGCCGCAATAGGGGCAGCGCGCACGCGGTGTTGGTTCTTGTGTGGTGAATGGCCGCCCACACTGCGGGCACTGATAAGTAGGCATATTCTAAAACAATTTATAAGGTTAGATAATCAAATCACAGGGTTTGCAACAATCGTGCCAAATCGTTGTCAGCGGCGCTTTCCGCCTTTCTTCTGCTGCTGTCGCAGAGCCTCTTGCTGCTGCCGCTGCGCCTCCTCGAGGCGTGCCATGAAACCGCTTTTTTTCTTGGGCTTGGCCCGGTTTGCCGCGATGGTGGCCCGCACTTTCTCCTCGCTCACAAGCAGGCGGCTGCTATAGGTTTGAGCGATGGTGATGAGCAGCGAGATGAAGTAGTAATAGCTCAGTCCCGACGCGTAGTTGTTGAAGAACACGAGGAACATGAGCGGCATCAAGTACATCATCCATTTCATGCCCGGCATTTGCTGTGACGACTGCTGTGACTGCATGGTGAGCCAGGTGTAGATGATGTTGGTGACGGTCATGAGCAGGCAGAACAGGCTGATGTGGTTGCCGAAATAGTTGGTGATGAACGGGATTTGTCCTGTCCAGGACACAATCTTATCGGGGGCGGAGAGGTCTTGTGCCCACAGGAACGACTGCCCGCGCAGCTCGATGCACGACGGGAAGAAGGTGAACATGGCAATCAGGATGGGCATCTGCAGCAGCATGGGCAGGCAGCCGCCGAACGGGCTGGCGCCGGCCTGGCTGTACAGTTCCATGGTCTTCTGCTGGCGCTTGATGGCGTCCTCCTGGTTGGGGTACTTGGCATTGATGGCTTCAATGTCGGGCTTGAGGAAGCGCATCTTGGCCTGCGAGATGTAGGTCTTGTAGGTGAGCGGCGAGAGCACCAGCTTGATGATGATGGTGAGAATCAAGATGATGATGCCATAGTTGGTCAAGAACGTGCCCAGCCAGTTGAACACCGGAATAATCACGCCCGTGTTGATCCAGCGGAACAGTTTCCATCCCAGCGGGATGAGGCGGGTGAGCTTCAGGTCCTCGGCGGGTGAGTACTTGTCGTAGCTCGAGAGCACCTTGTAGCGGTTGGGGCCCAGATAGAAATAGAACGATGCCGGCTGCGCCTTGTCGCTGGCGTAGGGCATGGTGGTGTGGATGGTGAGCTGTTTCAAGAATTTCTCGTAGTCGGGAGTGTCCTTTTGGATTTCCCGGCTGGTGAGCTGTGCTCCGGTCATCACGCTGTCGGCAATGAGCACAGCGCTGAAGAATTGGTTTTTGGTCGAAATCCATTTGAGCTTGTCCTTGATTTCTTTGTCGTCGTCGCCGCTCTCCTTGGTGTACTCCACGTCGCCGCCCTTGCCGGAATATTTGTAATAGATGGCCGAGTTACGCTCCTCGAACATCTTGCCCTCTTCATGACGGCTCATTTTCTGAGTCCAGTCAAAGTCCACGGTGTTGATGTTGAGCGGAATAATCTGGGTCATACCCTGCTGCACCATCTGCATGCGCACCATGTAACTGCCCGGCACCAGGGTGTACTGCAAGCCCCAGCTGGCTCCGCCTCCCAGGTCGATTTGCATGAGCACGGTGCTGTCGTTGAGCTGGCGCGGGGTGAAGAAGAAATTGCGGGTGTCGAATCGCTGCGAGTTGTTGCTCAGCGTGAACCCGTACATATTCTCGCCCGGAGAGAACACCTCGACCTGCGGGGCGTTGTAGGCCTTGTAGCCCTTGAGCGCGGCGCGACTGATGATGCCGCCCTTGGTGCTCAGTTCGATGGCCAGCGAGTCGTTTTCGAGCTTGATGATTTGCTCGGTGCCACTGAGCGCGCCGGCAAACGAGCCGTTCTTGGCATAGACATCCATGGCACGCTTCACAGCCGCCACGGCCAGGTTGTGAGCCTTGGGATTGGCACTGGTGGTAGCCGTCACCTCATCGATGCTCACTGTGGTGTCGCCGGCCACGATGGTGCCTGTGAGCTGCCCGCCGGTCAAAGCCAGCTTCACCTCGTCGTTCTCAATCTTTTGCGACTCGGCGGGCATGGCCGCCATGATTTCTCTCAGCTGCGCCACCTCGGTGGTGGTGAGTGTGTCCACATCGCCCTGTGTGGCATCGAGCTTCTGGGCTTGTGCCTCGACCTGAGCGATGGAGTCCTGAATGCGTCGCTGCTCGGCCAGCTGGGCCTCGGAGGGTTTGTTCAGCCACATGAAGCCGAAAATCACCGCACACATCAGCAGCATTCCTGTAATCGAATTTTTGTCCATTTTTTATGTATTGTCCTTTTTTTCGAAAATTTTTGTGCACAATATGCCGTGCAAAGTTACTGAAAAACGAGCGAAAAGCCAAATATTGTGCCATGCAAATCAGTGACCGGCATGTGGTGAGCCCTGTTTGCCAGCGCGAAGTGGCTTTGCCTTAAGGCCGGTTGACAGGTAACAAAACGGTCCGGAACGCTGTTTTGATGCGCTCCGGACCGCTATGGCCGCCGCTTGCTCACTTGCTGATGCAGGCGCTGATAAAGTCCATGAACAGGGGGTGGGGCGAAAGCACGGTGCTCTGGTATTCGGGGTGGTACTGCACGCCTATGTACCAGCGGTGTCCGGGCAGTTCCACGGCTTCGACGAGGTGCGTCTCGGGGTTTTCACCGGCGCACACCATTCCTGCAGCCTCGAATTGCTGGCGGAACTCGTCGTTGAATTCAAAGCGGTGGCGGTGACGCTCCTCGATGTGGAGTGTGCCGTAGGCCTGTGCCACGCGTGTGCCCTGCTTCAGGTGGCAGGCGTAGGCACCCAGCCGCATGGTTCCTCCCATGTTGGTGATGCTCTTCTGCTCCTCCATCAGGTCGATGACGTTGTGGTGCGTCTTGGGGTCGATTTCGGTGCTGTTGGCATCGTCCATGTGGAGCACGTTGCGCGCAAACTCGATGACCATGCACTGCATGCCCAGGCAGATGCCGAAGGTGGGCATGTCGTGCTCACGGCACCACTTCAATGCGGCAAACTTGCCCTCGGTGCCCCGCTGTCCGAATCCCGGTGCCACGATGATGCCGTCCATGCCGCCGAGCAGTTGCTCAACGTTGGCATCGTTGATACGCTCGCTGTTGATGTAGGTGAGGTTGAGCTTGCGGTCGTGATAGGTGCAAGCCTGGAACAGCGACTCGTCGATGCTCTTGTAGGCGTCTTGCAACTCCACATACTTGCCCACCAGCCCGATTTTCACTTCGGTGCTGGCATTGTTCATCTTGTCGAGGAATTGGTTCCACTTGGTGAGGTCGGGCTCGCCCTTGCAGGGCATGTCGGTCTTGGTGAGCACCAGCGTGTCGAGACCCTGGCGATGCATCATCAGCGGCACCTCGTAGATGCTGGGCACGTCGATTGACTGAATCACGGCATCCACGCTCACGTTGCAGAACTGTGCCACCTTGCGCCGCATGGCTGCGGGGATGTCCTTCTCGGTGCGCAGCACCAGGATGTCGGGCTGGATACCCTCTTGCTGGAGCAGCTTCACGCTGTGCTGCGTGGGCTTGGTCTTGAGTTCCTTGGCCGCCCGGATGTAGGGCACATAGGTGAGGTGCACGCAGATGCACTTGTTGCCCAGCTCCCATCGCAGTTGCCTGACGGCTTCGAGGAACGGCAGCGACTCGATGTCGCCCACAGTGCCGCCAATCTCGGTGATGACGAAGTCGTACTTGCCGGTGGTTCCCAGCAGCTTGACGTTGCGCTTGATTTCATCGGTGATGTGCGGAATGATTTGCACCGTCTTGCCCAGATAGTCGCCTCGGCGCTCCTTGTCGATGACGCTTTGGTACACGCGGCCGGTGGTGATGTTGTTGGCCCGCGTGGTCTTGATGTTGGTGAAGCGCTCGTAGTGTCCCAGGTCCAGGTCGGCCTCATGACCGTCGACGGTGACGTAGCACTCGCCGTGCTCATAGGGGTTGAGCGTGCCCGGGTCGATGTTGATGTAGGGGTCGAACTTCTGGATGGTGACGCTGAAGCCTCTGGACAGCAGCAGCCGTGCCAGAGAAGAAGAAATAATGCCTTTTCCCAGCGACGACACAACGCCGCCAGTGACGAAGATATATCTTGTGTCCATTACATTTGATGGTTTAAATTTCAAAACAAAACGCAAAATTAGTGCAAGGTGAGCGAAAAACCAAAACTTGTTTTGAGTTTTTCCGAACCGCCGCCTAATTTCGAGGGCAAAAGCCCTCAACATAGTGCAAACCGAGTGAAATGCCAAATTTATTTGAGCATTTCCGAGACGCCGCCAAATTTCAAAAAAATGATTGAATCACGTCACACCACACTGTGTGAGCGTGATGGCCAGGACAAGGCCTGTGATGACGACTCCCAAGAAGATGTAGATGGCACGCTTTCGACTTTTGAACCAAAAACGGTGCAAAATCTTAAGCAGTTTAAATATCAAACTTGCTAAATAGGTGAGCAATGCTGTGAGTAGGGTGGTGAGCAAGAACTGGCGTGCATTTTGGGCATTCTCCATTTGTGGAAATGATACGTGCACCGTAAGCCCCCGGTCGCGTATCAGGCGCAATTTTGCAGCGTTGTTATAGCAAAATCCCCCCTCAATGATTGTGTCGGGCTCTATGGTGGCATGGTCAATCTTCAGCACCGACCCGTAATAGAAAAGAAGACGGTTCAGTTTGTCGCCCTCAAAGTGGAATCGTTCAGTGATTTGTGACAAGTCACCTAAGGTGAAAAACGACAAGGCGTCCATCGTCGACATGAAGGCTGTGCCACATTCGTAGTTGCCTATGGTGTCGGTGAAGGCACACAATTGGTTCCACGATAACGTGATGGTGTCGGGATTGATGTTGCCTTCGGCGAATGTGACTACTGCGTTTCTGGGCTTCTGGAATGTGATGGTGGTAGATGTGTGCCCGTCGTCGTGTTGGGTGGTGGTTGTTATGGTGTCGGAGGGTATTGCCGGGTCGAAATGGAAATGGTTTATTTGCCCCTTTTTGTAAACTCGGTAAGCGTTGAGAACATAAGCCGGACGATTACTCATCGTTATTTCGGTGTGTAAAAGCGAGTTGTAGTCACTGATGTTGATTCCGCCTGCCATCAAGGGGTCGTGATACAGAGAATCGGCTTTGCGCTGCAACTTATCAAATTGAATGGGTTTGTCCGGTCGGGTAAATGGGCGATAGCGGCCCACCTCGTCGGCGGTGGTGCTCATCAGCGTGTCGTGTCGGCTCAGCCACAGGCCAGGCTGCCTTCCGATGGTGTCGCCCCACTGGTCAACCCGTGGGCGGATGTACTTGTGGCGTTTGGGAGGGAAGATATGAAATCGGGAAAAATCGCGTGCCACCTCAATGTCGTAGCCACTTTTTGACAGAGTGCAGGTGGACAGAGGCTCGGGCTTAATGTGCGTGTCGTACTGGTGGATGATAATAGATTGATACCAAAAATAGCCTAAAAAATAGGTTGCAAGCAGTACGGCGATAATTTTTAAACTGACGATGGCCAGGTTGGCCGAGCCATGCCGGGAAAATAGTTTTGAAAAGATGATGAGTGAATTGGGACCGAAAGGATTCATGGCGCTTTACTTGGCTATGATGAGGTCGATGCCCCGTTCCTCGAGGGCCATGATGTCCTTGGGCGACACGCCGGCGTCGGTGATGATGATGTCCACGTCCTCCATGTTGGCAATTTTGGCGAATCCGCGTCGCCCGAATTTGCTGCTGTCGGCCAGCACGATGGTTTTTTGCGCCGCCTGCATCATCTTCTGGTTGAGCTCGGCTTCTCTGAGGTCGGTTGTGGTGATGCCATATTCGAAGTCGATGCCGTCCACGCCCATGTAAAGCTTGCTGAACGAGCAGTCTTCCAGAATCGACTTGCTGTATTGGCCCACCACCGAGAGGCTGCTGTGCCTGAGCATGCCTCCGAGCTGGATGATGTCGACCGACTCATTTTGGCTCAGGATTTCGCTCACCGGCAGCGACGCGCTCACCACGGTGAGCCGGTGCAGAGGCACGATGCTCCTGGCCAGGGCGTGCACGGTGCTCCCCGACGCGATGATGATGGAGTCGTCGGTGTTGATGAGCTGTGCCGCCACGCGCCCGATGGCCCGTTTTTCCTCGGTGGCGAGTTTCTCTTTCTCGCTCACGGCCCGGTTGTTGATGTAGGGATTGATGAGGATGGCTTTTCCGTGGCTGCGATAGAGCTTGTCCTGCTTTTCGAGCTCGGTGAGGTCTTTGCGGATTGTGACAGACGACACATTGAGCAGGTTCACCAAGTCGGAAACCTGGATGGAGCCATGCTTCATGAGCAGTTCCATGATGGTGTTGTGCCGCGATTCTTTGGTCATGGTTTTGTGTTTTTAGTTGATGGCATATAAATCGATACAAAAGTAATGAAAAGTTTCGGAGTATAAAATTCTGGGGCCAAAAAGTTTTGTTTTATCGTTGATGGAAATGATCTGGCCTCGTGATGCCAAATCGCTGACAAGCGGCTGAGAATCGTTGTGGATAAGTAAGCTGCAGCCGATATTGGAAATGGGGTGGGGCGGAATGAGACGCCATGGTTGAATGTGGGGACAAACGAAAGTCGGACGGTTGCGAAATGAAATCTGCGCGAGGGTGATGCGTAATGATTGCCGCGGTGGGTTGTGGAAATCTGTTAGGGAATTTCAAGGTTTAAAAATCAAATGGTTAAAGGTTATTTCTCGGACTGCGATGAAAAAAGTCATTAAAAAATTTGCGTAAAACAAATATAGTGTATACTTTTGCATCGAAACTAATGATGCATGTTGTTTCTTTATGTTGAAACGAAAGAGCTATTTAACTCAATCGTACCAGATGAAAACCGAACGCCTTAAATAATAAAAAGGTAATGAACAAAATATACAGCACTCACTACGATGTGATTGTGATAGGCGGTGGAGCCACGGGGGCCGGTACGGCGCGTGATTGCGCGCTGCGGGGGCTTAAAGTCCTTTTGGTGGAGCGCAACGACTTCACCAATGGTGCCACCGGACGCAATCACGGCTTGCTCCATAGCGGTGCGCGCTATGCCGTGACCGACGGCGAGAGCGCTACGGAGTGCATAGAGGAAAATATGATTTTGCGGCGCATCGCGCGTCACTGTGTGGAAGAGACCGATGGCTTGTTCATCACCCTTCCCGAAGACGACTTGGCCTATCAAGCCACTTTCGTCGAGGCTTGCCACAAGGCCGGCATCAGAGCCGATGTGCTTGACCCGGCCGAGGCCCGCCGGATAGAGCCCGCCGTGAATCCCGCGCTGATAGGCGCCGTGCGTGTTCCCGATGCCTCAATCGACCCATTCCGCCTGACGATGGCCAACGTGTACGATGCGCGCCTGCACGGCGCACACTGCCTCACTTACCATGAGGTGGAGGGCTTGATTATCAATCAAAGCCGTGTGGAAGGAGTGAAACTGCTGAACAAGTTCACTGGCGAGCGTGCCGAGGTGCGCGGCCACATCACCATCAATGCCGCCGGCATCTGGGGGCAGCGCATAGCTGCCATGGCCGGCATCAAAATCAATATGTTCCCCGCCAAGGGAGCGTTGCTGATTTTCGGCCATCGAGTGAACAACATGGTGGTTAACCGCTGCCGCAAGCCGGCTAACGCCGATATTCTGGTTCCCGACGATGCCGTGTGCGTGATTGGTACCACCAGCGACCGTGTGCCGGTGGAAACCGTCGACGACATGCGTGTCACCGACGAAGAAGTGCAAGTGCTGCTCTCCGAGGGCGAGAAACTGGCCCCGGCGCTGGCCACCACGCGTATTCTGAGAGCTTATGCCGGCGTGAGGCCACTGGTGGCCTCCGACAGCGACCCCAGCGGGCGCAGCATCAGCCGCGGCATTGTGTGCCTGGACCACGAGAGCCGCGACGGCGTGAGCGGTTTTGTCTCCATTACCGGTGGCAAGATGATGACCTATCGCCTGATGGCCGAGGAAGTGACCAACCTGGCATGCCGCAAACTTGGCCGCGATGTAGCCTGCACCACTGCCCAGACACCGCTGCCGGGTTCGGAACCGAAACAAGAGAAAAATCCCGAGAAAACAATAAGTTTTGCCCAGCTTGCCGCCGAAGGCCGCCATGGCGTTCTGGCCGATGAAATCAAGGCCGACCAGCCTTCGGAGCGTGCACTCGTGTGCGAATGTGAGGGCGTGAGTGTGGCCGAGGTGCGCTATGCGGTGGAGAAACTGCATGTTCACAACCTGGTGAACCTGCGCCGCCGCACCCGCGTGGGCATGGGTACCTGCCAGGGCAAGTTGTGTGCTTGCCGTGCCGCATCGTTGCTCGGCCGTTATGAGGGCGATCCTGAACGGGCCAAGCAGCAGTTGGCGGGTTTCCTGGATGAGCGATGGAAAGGCGTGAAGCCTGTGGCCTGGGGCAGCACCCTGTGCGAGGCCCAGCTCACCGCCACGATTTATCAAGGCTTATGTGGCATCGACCATGCCGTGACACGAAAGGAGGGTGAACAATGAGATACGACACAGTGATAATGGGTGGAGGCCTGAGCGGCCTGACGTGCGGCATAGCATTGTGCAAGGCCGGCCAGCGTGTGGCCATTGTTGCCAGCGGTCAAAGCTCGCTCCACTTCAACGGCGGGTCGCTGGAACTGCTGGGTCACGTCGACGGACAGCCTGTGGCCCATCCTCTTGAAAGCATCGCCCAGCTGCCGGCGGGGCATCCCTATCAGAAGTTGGGTGCCGAGCGTGTTTCCCTGCTGGCCGATGAGGCAGCCAAGCTGCTGGCCGACGCCGGCTTGAAAACCACCGGGAGTGCCCGTGCCAACCATTTCCGCATCAGCCCCATGGGAGTGCTTCTTCCCGCATGGCTCACCCTCGACGGTTATGCCACCCTTCCGATGGGCGAGGCTTGCCCGTGGCGCCGTGTGCTGCTTGTGAATGTGGAGGGCTATCTCGACTTTCCTGTGGATTTTGTGGTTTCGGGCTTGCGGAAACAAGGACTTGACGTGGTGGTGGCCGATGTGGTGACCGACGAGCTGGAACAGCGCCGTCACACGCCGTCGGAGATGCGCGCCACGCAGCTGGCCAAGTTGCTGTCTACCCGCGTTGCCACCGAACATCTGGCCCGGGCCATCAATGCCTCGGCTATCGATGTGGATGCCATCCTGCTGCCTGCAGTCATCGGTTTGACCGATGAGTCGCTGGAGCGTCTGTGCCAGCAGGTGAAAGCGCCACTGCACTTGGTGGCCACCCTGCCGCCGAGTGTGGCCGGCACCCGCATGCAGGGGATGCTGCGCCATTATTTCCAGATGCTGGGCGGCACTTATCTGCTGGGCGACACTGTCACCAGCGCTTCGTTCAATGGCGATGCCGTGGAGAGCGTGGTGACCGAGAAACTGGGCGACATGCCGTTGCGCGCCTCCCATTTTGTTCTGGCCACCGGCTCATTCATGAGCAAAGGACTGGTCGCCAACTATGAGCGGGTTTACGAGCCTGTGATGGACCTGGATGTGGATGCCGACGGCCCGCGCAGTGAGTGGACTCGCTACGGGGTGCTGGAGCCCCAGCCCTATATGGCCTTCGGCGTGACTACCACAGCCGATTTCCATGTGGTGAGGAACGGCAAGCCCGTTTCCAACGTTTTTGCAGCAGGCAGTGTGCTGAGCGGCCACGATGCCGTGAAAAATCACGACGGCACCGGTGTGGCGGCCATCACCGGCCTGGCGGTGGCCCACAAAATTCTGGGCAAGTGACGACGACCGATGAGATTGATAAGATTTACACGATAAGATTTGATTTATGATTTTTTTGGGTTATGGCAGAACAAATGCAATTAACCAACACCAGCGCAAATAACTTCGAGCAATGCTTGAAATGCTCCATTTGCACAGTGTATTGTCCAGTGTCGGCAGTGAACACCGCCTACCCCGGCCCCAAGCAGGCCGGTCCTGACGGTGAGCGCTACCGCTTGAAGAACCCTGATTTCTATCAGGAGACATTGAAGCTGTGTCTGAATTGCAAGCGCTGTGAGGTGGCCTGCCCCAGTGGTGTGCGCATAGGCGACATCATCCAGCAGGCCCGCATGAATCACAACACCCACCGCCCCAAGTTGCGCGACGTGATGCTCGCCAATACCGACTTTGTGGGCTCCATGGCTACACTGGTGGCGCCCATCACCAATTTCACGCTGGGGCTGAAGCCCGTGAAGGTGGTGATGGATGCCGCTTTGGCCATCGACAAGCATCGCACCTTTCCTGCTTACACAGGCACCAAGTTCGAGACGTGGTTCAAGAAACATGCCGCCGCGGGGCAAGAAGCCTTTACCAAGCATGTGAGCTATTTCCACGGCTGCTATGTGAACTACAACTTTCCCCAGCTGGGCAAGGATTTTGTGAAAGTGATGAATGCCGTGGGCTACGGCGTGCGGCTGCTTGAGAAGGAGAAGTGCTGCGGCGTTGCGCTGATGAGCAACGGCCTCTATAAGCAGGCCCGCAGCCAGGGCGAGACCAACATGGCCTCGATGCGGCGTGCCATAGAGCGCGGCGAGGAGGTGCTCACCACCAGCAGCACCTGCACGTTCACCATGCGCGACGAATATGCCCACCTGCTGGGCATTGCCAACGAGGATGTGCGCGAGCACTTGTCGCTCGCCACCCGTTTCCTTTTCCGCCTCATCGACGAGGGAAGCGTGAAACTGGCCTTCCGCCCCGACTATAAGCGGCGCTTGGCTTACCACACGGCCTGCCACATGCAGCGCATGGGCTGGGCCATCTACAGCATCGAATTGCTGCGCCTCATTCCAGGCTTGGACCTTCAGGTCCTGGAAAGCCAGTGCTGCGGCATCGCGGGCACCTATGGTTTCAAGAAGGAGAATTACAGCACGTCGCAAGCCATCGGCGAGGGCTTGTTCCAGTCGATAGCCGATGCCAATGTGGAGGCTGTGGTGACCGATTGCGAAACCTGCAAGTGGCAGATTGAGATGTCGACGGGTGTCCCTGTGTTGAATCCCATCAGTGTGCTCGCCGAAGCTATCGATGTAGAAAAAACCAAAGAATTGAATGGTTTGTAAAAAAATAAACTTGACTTTTATTTTCCTTAAAGGGTCCGCTTAAGGAAAAAATGAGCAAATAAAGAAACTTTAACAAATTTCGCATAAAAAACTAAACTATCATGGCATTTTTAACTCCACCGGCATACAAGCCTGAACAGACGGGCGCCGAGGCCGACGCAAGGTACAAGCGACTGCGCTGGCAGGTGTTTATCGGTATTTTCATCGGATATGCCGGATTTTATATCGTTAGGAAAAACTTCTCGATGGCCATCCCCGCCCTCGCCCCATTCGGCTTCGAAAAGGGTGAGCTGGGTATTGTGCTGTCGATGAACGCTATTGCTTATGGCTTCTCGAAGTTCTTGATGGCCAGCATCAGCGACCGCAGCGACGCCCGCCGGTTTCTACCTCTGGGCCTTGTGTGCGCTGCACTTTCGATGCTGTTCATGATAGTGCCCATTCAGTGGATCGGCGCTCAGAACAAGACGCTGGCCATCGTGGTGATGGCAGCACTCAACTTCCTGGTGGGCTGGTTCAACGGCATGGGCTGGCCTCCGTGCGGACGCGTGATGACGCACTGGTTCTCTATCAAGGAGCGCGGCACGTGGATGTCGTTCTGGAATTGCGCCCATAACGTGGGCGGCGCGTTGGTGGGCCCCATGGCGGCCTATGGCGCCGTGTGGTTCGGCTCGTGGTTCTACGGCGCCGACGAGAAGATGTACTTTCTCATCGGCACCTATGCCTTCCCCGCCGCAGTGGCCATCCTGGTGGCTGTGATTGCTTACCTGATGATTCGCGACACCCCGCAGTCATGTGGCCTGCCGGCCATTGAGAAATGGAGTGGATCGGCGTCGAAAAACTATAGCGAAAAGGCCGAGCAGGTGCTCTCCACCGGGGAGATTTTCAAGATTGTGCTCTCCAACAAATTCTTGTGGTACATCGCCCTGGCCAACGCTTTCGTCTACATGGTGCGCTACGGATGCCTCGACTGGGCTCCCACCATCCTCACCGAGAAAGGTGTGAACTTGAAGGATGCCGGCTGGGCATATTTCGCTTACGAGATCGCGGCCATCCCCGGCACCATCATTTGTGGCTGGCTCAGCGACAAGGTGTTCCAGGGACGCCGCGCCCTGCCCACCATCTTGTTCATGGCACTGCTGATTGTGGCCATCTGGGTCTACATGATGAATTTGGACAATCTGAGTGTGGTGATTGGCTGCCTGATAGCCATCGGTTTCCTGATTTACGGCCCGGTGATGCTTATCGGCGTGCAGGCTCTTGACCTGGCCCCGAAAAACGCGGCAGGTACTGCAGCCGGCCTCACGGGCTTCATGGGTTACGTGCTGGGCACGGCCATCCTGGCCAATATCGTGATTGGCTATGTGGCCGAGAATGCCGGCTGGGAATGGACCTTCTACCTGCTGATGGGTGCCTGCGTGCTGGCCATCGTGTTCATGGCGCTCACCTACAAGGAGGAGCAGTATCTGGTCAAGAACAGGAAATAAAGGACATTTAAAATCCACTAATCAATATGACTAAGCAAGATGTTTACAGCTCACTGGGTGAGCAAAAGAAAAAATTCCTCTCATGGCAGATGAAGACTATTCTCGTCACCATGATTGGGTATGCCATCTTCTACTTTGTGAGGAAGAACTTTTCGGTGGCCATGCCGGGCATGACGGCCGAGTATGGAATCACCAACAAGAGTTTCGGCTGGATAATCTTCTTCGGGTCGATAACTTATGGATTCTCACGCTTTGCCAACGGTTATCTAGTCGACAAGGTAAAGGGACGCATTGTCATGGCGGTGGGGCTTCTGCTGTGCGCGCTGGCCAATTTCACGTTTGGCTTCGGGGCCAATCTCAGTTCGCTCATCACTGGCGTTGACCAAGGTCCTGATTTCATCAGCATTCTGATTCTGGTAATGGGTGTGACTATCATCCTGAACCAGTATTTCCAGGGCATGGGCTATCCCCCCTGCGCCCGTATCTTGCCCCACTGGATTCATCCCAGCGAACTGGCAACCAAGATGTCGATTTGGAATACGTCGCACTCGATTGGTGCCGCGCTGGCCGTGGTGGTGTGCGGGTACCTCATGGGCACCCTGGGCACCGACATGAGCGCCAATGCCGATGTGGTGGCGCGAATCACTGAAAACCTGACCAACAACAAGGTGGCCGACGCCACATCGCAAGCTCTGGTCTATGCGCAGCATGTGGGCGCGTGGAAGTGGTGCTTCTTTGTGCCGGCATGCCTGGCTGTGGCTGGTGCCATCTTTATCTTTATCGGACTGCGCGACGAGCCGAAGGATGCCGGACTGCCCGACCTGCCCGACACCGGCTTGGGAGGCCTCAAGGACAACATGAGCGTCAAGAATCGCCGCAAATTTGAGAAAGTGATGGTGTGGCGCAACCGCTGGGTGTGGACTTTCTGCGTGGCCAACCTGTTTGTCTATGTGGTGCGCATGGGCGTTCTCGACTGGGGACCCAAGTTCCTGACCGAGGCTCGCGGGCTCGACATCAAGAGTGCTACCTGGACGACCGCCGCATTCGAGATTGCCGGTATTGTGGGCACGTTGTTCGCCGGGTGGGCCACCGACCACTTGTTCAAGGGCAAGGGCCACCGCATGTGTGTGGTGTGCATGGCAGGCGCAGCCTTGTTTATGACCATTTTCCGCTTCCTGCCCGAATCGGCCGGAATCACACTCACGGCACTTGTGCTTGTGGGCGCTGGTTTCTTCATCTACGGCCCGCAGGCCCTCATCGGCATCGAGCTGGGCAACCAGGCCACCAAGGAAGCAAGCGCGCGCGCCAATGGCATCGCCGGCATCCTGGGCTATCTGGGTTCGGGCCTGGCCGGGTTGCTCGTCGGTTATGTGGCCGACTACTTTGGCTGGACGGCCGTGTTCGAGGCGATTATCATCGTGGCCATCATTGGCATGTTTGTCCTCATCTCGATGTGGCAGGCACCCCGCGACGGTTACGCTCGCGCCAATTCCATTCAATACGATGAAGACTGATCCGTCATTCTCCCACGCATGAATTAACATTGATACGTCTTAAAATGGAAAAATTTGACAAATACATGTCACCCATGACCGAGCCGCAGCTGCTCGAGGCCTGCGCACGCATCAAGCATGTGGCTCTGGACATGGACGGAACCATTTACATGGGGTCTACGCTGTTCCCTTACACGCACCATTTCCTTGACACGCTCACGAGCCTGGGAATCTCTTATTCGTTCCTCACCAACAACCCCACTCGCAGCCACAAGGACTATTTGCTGAAACTTGAACGGCTGGGCATCCATGCCACCGACGACCAGATGTACACCTCGTCGCTGGCCACCATCGACTACATTCGCCTGCACTATCCAGAGGCCAAGCGTCTGTTCACGCTGGGCACGCCCAGCATGCAGGAGGAATTTGTCAAAGCGGGGTTTGAACTCACGGCCGACGACCCTGCCGACCGGCCCGACATTGTGGTGGTGGCATTCGACACCACACTGGAGTACAAGCGCCTGTGCCGAGCCACATGGTGGGCGTCGAAGCGCGAGATTCCTTACATCGCCACCAATCCCGACTGGGTGTGTCCCACCGACCAGGAGGTGATTCTGGTGGATTGCGGCTCCATCTGCAAGGCCATTGAGGGCGCCTGCAAGCGCAAGCCCGATGTGGTCATCGGAAAGCCCAACCCCAATATGCTCTACTGCATACGCGACATGCGCGGCCTGAAGAGCGACGAGATAGCCATGTGTGGCGACCGCATCTACACCGACGTGGCCACCGCGCAGAATGCCGGCTCGCTGGGCGTGCTGGTCCTCAGCGGCGAAACCACTCTTGACACTGCGCTTGCCAGCGACCCGCAGCCCGATGTCACGGCACTCAATGTCGATGAATTCGGGCGCCTGCTGGTGCGAGCTCACCAGCGACCTTGAATTAAAAAGAACTGTGATAGATTTATTAACCCATATTTATTTTTAATCCAATTATTTTTTATTATGAAAAAATTATTGACATTAGCAATGATTGCAGCAATGTGCCCGGCTATCTATGCCGCCGACGCCGCTGCTCCTGAGGCTGCACCCGAACCCGTGGCTGCACCTGCTCCTCAAACGGAAACAACGCTCGATAAGATTGTGGCAAACATGCCCAAGATTTCGGGTTATCTGCAAACCGGTTGGAACTGGACTCACAACAAAAACGCTTCGTCATCGTCGTTCCAGGCTAAGCGCCTGCGTCTGATCATGGATGGCAAAGTGGGTGAGAAGGTGGACTTCCGTCTGCAAATCGAGGCCTTCAACGGTATCGCTGGCTCGACCAACGGCAACGGACAGAAGAACCTCCAAGTGATGGACGCTTTTGCAACTTGGAAAATCATTCCCGAGTTCAAGATTCGCGCCGGTCAATTCTACACCCCGCTGGGTTATGAGAACTACGACATCTCGCCGGCTACCCTCGAGACGGTCGACTTCTCGAACATCGTCTACCGCATGGCTTGCCGCAACCCCTATGAGTACAATCTGGTGGACTACGGTCGTGACCTGGGCTTGATGTTCATGGGCGACATCGGTGACAGCGGCAAGGGCTTCCGCTACTTCCACTACGATGTGGCTTTGACCAACGGTTCGATTCCCTGCAAGGACGACCGCAACAAGACCAAGGACCTCTATTTGAGCGCAACCATCCGTCCGTTCAAAAACTTCAATGTGAAGGCCACCTTCAACTGGGGTGAGTATAATCCTACCGCTCTGAACGGCGGACGTGGTGTGGGCTTTGACGCCGATGGCAATCCTGTGTCGAAGTACATGCCGATGACCCGCTTTGTGGCCGGCGCATGGTACAACAATCCCAACGGTCTCGACCTGCGTGCTGAGATTGGCTTGATGAAGTCGAAGAAGAACGATGTGAAGTACGTCGATGAGCTGGGCGCTTATGTGTTCGCAGGCTACCATGCTGGTAAGTTCCTGCCCATGGTTCGCTGGGACATGTACAAGGACGACATCAACAAGACCACTGCCAACAACTACGACCGTCTGTTGCTGGGCTGCACCTATCAGCTGTTCAAGAACGTGAAGCTTCAGGTCAACTGGGGTCACTTCATGTACAAGAGCGATGCCAAGGAGGCTCTGGGTTACAACACCAGCGACCAAATCCAAATTATGGGTCTGTTTAAATTCTAAATTGGGAAACGCTATTAAACCTTTTGTTTAACAACCTTTTAAAACAAAACAAAATGAAAAAATTATTAGTTCTTCTGGCTGCATGCTGCCTCGGCATGACCGTGAGCGCACAGCACCTCGGTACTCAGTACCGTCTGAAAAAAATCATCCCCGTCGCTGGTCGCCAGGGTGTCGCCATTGACGACAAGTACTACTATGTGTCCGACACGCGCGTGCTCTACAAGTACACCAAGGACGGTAAGATGGTGATGAAGAATGACAAGCCCTTCCAAAAACCCGAACTCGCCAATCACTTTGGTGACATCGACGTGTGGAAAGGTGAAATCTACACCGGTAACGAGAAGTTTGAGTATGGACGTGGCTACAACATCATGATTGACATCTTTGATGCCGAGACGCTGAAGTACAAACGCTCACTGCCCTGGGCTCCTGAGAGCGGACAGGTGGAATGCTCTGGTCTGGCCGTAGACCGCGAGCGCAACATGGTCTGGATCAGTGACTGGGTGGACAGCCGTTATGTCTATTGCTATGACCTGGAGACCGGCAAGTACTACACCAAGATGCAGTGCCGCCCCACTCCCTACTGGTGCCAGGGTATCTTTATCTGCGACGGCAAGATCCTCTTCACCGCCGATGATGGTGAGTCGACCTTCCACATTGCCGATAATATCTACGTGGCCGACATCACCGAACTGCCTTACACCGGTCTGGTTAACGGCACCGAGGTGGTGAAGGACACCCCGTTCAGCGTGAAGCTCGAAAACGGCAAGGTCGTGAAGCGCACCGGCAAGATTGCCGGCGGTGCCAAGGCTGGCAAGGTGGAGCTCTTCCGCGAGATGAACGACTTCAAGCGCGCCGGTGAAATCGAGGGTCTGGCTATCGACCCCACCAACGATGACCTGGTGGTGCTCAACAACCGTGGCACCCAAATCATCCTGGGTATGTCGCAAGGTCCGTTCACCGAGGAGGGTTACACCGGCGAGGTGCACGAGCTCTACATTTATGAGAAAGTTAAATAATCTATCATCTTGATTTCCTCCCGGGGGGTATTTCTTATGGGTTGAGGTACTCCCTGGGATTTTTTGATTTTGATGCCATGAACAAGATTTTGATTGCAATGATGATGTGTGCGGCAATGATGATGCCGGTGGCGCTCCACGCCAAAAAGAAACACATTACCGAGGCCGACCGTGTGACGCTCACATTCTACGACGGGTCGAAGGTGAACGGCTACCTCTATGACCATTGGTTCCGGGGTATTTACTACGGTGGACGGCAAAACTACAAACTGTCGATTGTACCTAAAATCGACAGCGACAAAAAAGAAAAAGACGAATACACGCTCAATGACATCATGGCTATCGACTTCGACAGCCCTACCGTGACCGACGCACACTGGCGCGCATGCAAGGTGGCGCAGTTTGAGCACGAGAAACTCATGCAGCTGCTTGAGAAGTTCACCTACCAGTTCATGTGTGTGGTGGCCGGTGACACCACCGCCACCATCTTCAAGTGCCCGGTGGTGCTCAAGGCTACGGTTGGCGACAATGAAACCTATGAGGCTGTGCAGTACGGCGTCATGTTCAAGGGCAATCCTGTGGTTTATCCCATTGTCACCGATGGCAAGATGGACCTCGGGGCACTCTATCATCACCTCAAGGGTGGCAAGACCGCACGTCTGGTGCGCTATCTGAAGCAGCAATTCAAAATGAAGGCCAACACGAACATGGTGGAGCGTGACCCCACGACGTTTCTAAACATTTATGCCGATTATCTGCTCAGCGAGCAGCAATGAGCGGCATCTTACGTCTTGGGAAGCACGTGGCCCAGCATATTCTCGATGCACTTCTTTTTCTGATTATTGTCGGGGTGGACATAGAAATTCATCGTGACGCTCACCGATGAGTGGCCTAAGATGGTGCTCAGCGTCTTGTAGACGTCCACCACGCCGTGCTTCACATTGATGTCTTGTTTCAACTCCTTGACATTGAGCACGTTTTCGGTCGTCCGGCGGCAAGGCGCGCCGGCGTTATAATGCAGTTGCCATCCCACCGGTGGCAAGCATCCTTTCTGCTTGCTGGCATAGACTGCAATCATGCGCAGCATCGTCACCATGCCTTTCACCGTCTTCACACTGTGGCCGGCTTCGAGCTGACGGTCCACAAATTCCTGCACGTCGATCTCCATGATGGTGGCGCGCTCGTTGAAAAATGGTATGAGATGCTTTTCTATCATAAAAATGTACATGGCATGGGTCGACGACTTGACAAAAGTTCTTTTATACAAGCTCCATTTCCTTGCCCAGATTTCAAAGCTATTCTTCCATTGTTTTCGGTTGGTTTAGAAGGTTCATTTTCTGAACTAACGGCCGCCGATAATATGATTGTCCCTATCCAAAGCGAGTATATCCGTGAGAACAAGGGCCCGGTAACAGGGTCGCGGATTATTTTTCAAAATCATGATGGGTGACGGGGTGGGGCGCGGCTCAGCGTTTCACGCGGTCGGGGTGTGAAGCGATAAATGATTTCCACGACTTGGCGCCGTGACCCGTGGCGGGCTTCATTCGCTCGTAGAAATGGCACAGGGCAGCCGCCAGGGCATCGGTGGCGTCGAGGAAATCGGGCAACTGGTCGTCGCCGAATTTCAGGATGCGTTGCAGCATGACGGCCACTTGCTCCTTGCTGGCCGCGCCGTTGCCGGTGATGGCCATTTTGATTTTTCGGGGCTCATATTCGGTGATGGGAACTTGGCGGCTCAGTGCGGCGGCGATGGCCACCCCTTGCGCGCGTCCCAGCTTGAGCATGGACTGCACGTTCTTGCCGAAGAATGGTGCCTCGATGGCCAGCTCGTCGGGCAGGTACTGCTCGACCAGACCTGTGACTCGCTCGTAGATGCGGTGCAGCCGCATGTAATGGTCGTCGAACTTGGCCAACTTGAGCACGCCCATGGTGATGAGCTGGGGCGTCTTGGCGGTGATGCCCAGCAGGGCATATCCCATGACGTTGGTGCCCGGGTCGATGCCCAAGATGATGAGGTCGTATTTTTTCAGTTCCTGGTCCATCGCTCACTTGATGATGGCTTGCTCCACGTTGTAGCGCGGGCGGTCTTTTACCTCGATGTAAATCTTGCCGATGTATTCGCCCACAATGCCAAGCCCGATGAGCACAAAGCCGCCCACAAACCAGATGGAGAGCATGAGCGATGCCCATCCGCTGACGGTGCGTCCGGTGAAGTAGGCGATGAGCACATAGGCCAGGATGACCAGCGCCACAAACGTGAAAATCACTCCCAGCCACAAGACCAGCCTCACAGGCTTGATGGAAAACGAGGTGATGCCGTCGGCCGCAAAATTCAGCATCTTGCCGAGCGGGTATTTGCTTTCTCCGGCCATGCGCGCCGACCGGTCGTAGGTCACCGTGTCGGACTTGTATCCCACCAGCGGCACCATGCCGCGCAGGAAGAGGTTGCGCTCGCGGAAGCGGCACAGCTGCTCCACGGCCCTGCGGCTCATGAGCCTAAAATCGGCGTGATTATAGACCGAGCGCACACCCAGGTGCTGCATCAATCGGTAGAACGTGAGCGCTGTGTTGCGCTTGAACCACGAGTCGGTGTCGCGCCGGCGCCGCACGCCGTAGACTATGTCGGCCCCGTTTCTCCACTTGGCCACCATTTCGGGGATGACGTTGATGTCGTCCTGCAGGTCGGCATCGATGCTCACAGTGATGTCGGCCACCTTGGCCGCTTGCTCCAGGCCAGCCAGCAGCGCGCATTGATGCCCCACGTTGGCGGCCAGTTTCAGTCCGCACACACATTCATGCTCGGTGGTGAGCCGCTCGATGATGCTCCAGGTGTTGTCGGTCGACCCGTCGTTAACATAGAGGATTCGGCTGTCGGGCGCCACAAAGTTCTCGTCGACCATGATGCGCAGCAAGTTGCGCAGTCGCTCGTCGGTTGTGCTCAGCACCTGCTGCTCATTGTAGCAGGGCACCACTATGAAAAGTCGGTCTTTGCTCATCGTGTCAGGAGTTTGTAGATGCAAAATTAACACAAAAAAGAGTAATCATGCAAGATAATGGTCCATTTTTTGAAAAAACGGTGATGTGCGGCAGCGTGCCGATGTCCTCATTAGCAATTTTAAGGAATGAAAGTTAAAACCGTTAAAAGGCAGTATGCAGGTTTGCCTCTGATGGAAAAAAATTGTAATTTTGCACTTGAAATATCAATGAAAGCAATTTTACATCATGCGATTGCCTAACATAGAATTTCCGTTGCTTCGTGCGGCCTTCCGTGTGAAGCATAGATTAGCCCCGCTTTTTTATTCAAGGCATAAGAAACTGCAATGCGCTGCATTAGTTGCCCTTAGGCACCAATGCAGCGCATGTGCTTTAATTGGGGCGGGGCTGCCAGCTGATAATGAATGGTTTATAATATAGTGTTTAATTACTAAACAAAGTTTCAGATTATGGTAAAATGGATTAAATTTTTTGCATTGACTGTGATGCTTTCGATGGCATTCGGCGTGACGGGCCAGGTGACCACGTCGTCGATACAGGTGCTTGTGACCGACGATGCCGATGAGCCGCTGATTGGCGCCACGGTGAAAGCCATCCACAAGCCCTCGGGCTCGAAGTACAACGCAGTGTCGAACCTTGACGGCCGGGCCTACATGCAAGGCCTTCGCACAGGCGGCCCCTACGAGGTGGAAGTGACCTATGTGGGTTACCAGCTGCGCCGTGTGGAAGGAGTTGTGCTGCAACTGGGTAACACCTACAACCTGAGCGTTCACCTCAGCCCGATGGCCAACGAACTGTCGGAGGTGGTGGTTTCGGGTGTCGCGGGGCAGCAGCAAGCCGGTGCTTCGCGCAACTTCTCAGCGGCCAAAATTGCCAATGTGGCCACCATCGACCGTAACATCTACGATGTGGTGAAAAACATGCCCATGGCCAACCGCTCGAAGATTGGTGGTATCTCGTTTGCCGGAACCAACAACCGTTACAACAGTTTCCAGATTGACGGTACGGTGAGCAACGACGTGTTCGGCCTGGCAAGCAGTGGCACCAATGGCGGTCAGGCCTCGGCCAACCCCATCTCCATGGATGCCATCCAGGAGATTCAAGTGGTGGTGGCGCCATTCGACGTGCGGCAGAGCGGATTCACAGGCGGTGGTATCAACGCCGTGACCAAGCAGGGAACGAACGATTTCCACGCCACATTCTTCACCTATTATAATAATCAGAATTTCTACGGTCGCTACAATGCTGTGAACGATTATGCCAAGGACAAGCTCACCAAGCAGCACTATACCACCATCGGCGGTAACATCAGCGGCCCCATCGTGAAGGACAAGCTCTTCTTCTTTGTGAACGTGGAGAATCACAACGAGAGCTATCCCGCCAGTTACTATCCCGGCTACAGTAAAAACTACCTGAGTGAGGCCACGGCGCAAGCCATTGCCGACAAGTACAAAGCCATTACCGGCATTAGCGAAGCCTATGGCCGCCGCAACGTGGACCGCAACTCGCTCGACCTGCTGGCCCGCCTGGACTGGAACATCAACGACAACAACAAGCTGGCTCTTCGCTACCAGCACGGTGACAGCTACGACGACAAGTGGAGCGCCGGCTACACCAGCTACTATTTCAACAACTCCAGCTACCGGTTCAACAACGTGACCAATTCGTTTGTGGCCGAGCTGAACAGCAACTTCGGCAAGAGCGCTTACAACGAGCTTCGCGCCAGCTACACCCGCGTGCGCGACCACCGCGACGTGCCTTATCAGGGCCCGCTGTTCTGGATCAAGAATGTGGGCACCGAGGACAACAGCCGTCAGAACATCGCCGTGAACATCGGCACGGAATACTCGTCGGGCGCCAACAGCCTGGACCAGGACATCTACTCGTTTGAGGACAACCTGTCGTTCTATCGTGGCCGCCACACCTTCACGGTGGGCACGCACAACGAAATTTACAAGATGCGCAATTTGTTCATCCAGGCCGTTACCGGCGAGTGGGTCTACAACAGCCTCGACGCCTTCATGAACGACCAGCCCAACCAGTTCGTGTTCCGCTGCACCGACCCGTCGATTACCGAGGGCAACCTGCTGTGGACCCCGGTGATTAAGGCCGGCCAGTTTGGCCTGTACGCCCAGGATAAGTTCGAGGTGACCAACAACCTGCAGCTCACCTATGGCCTTCGCCTTGACCTGCCTGTGATGTTCACCAATCCCACGGCCAATGTGGCCTTCAACCAGTATGCTTATCAAGTGACCCAGGGTGCCGGCGCCCGCCGCATCGATTCACGCGTGGGCGAAATGCCCAGCACCAAGGTGATGTTGTCGCCGCGTTTCGGTTTCCGCTGGTTCACCAACGACAGCCACAAGACCTTGATTCGCGGTGGCGTGGGCCTGTTCACCGGTCGTGTTCCCTTTGTGTGGCTGAGCAACGAGTTCAGCAACACCGGTGTGGAAATCATCGGCACCACCATCAACAATGCCGCCGACATTCCCGCCGTGACCGGCAACACCCAGGAGCTGGTGGACTATCTGTCGAAGGGTTCGGCCTTCCGCCCCGACATCGTGACCGTGCGTAAGAGTTTCCGCTATCCGCAGGTGCTTCGTGCCAACCTGGCGCTTGAGCAGCGCCTGCCCGGCGATGTGAAGTTCACCCTGGAGGCCCTTTACAGCAAGACGTATAACCAAGTGTTCTTCCAGAACCTGGCTCTCTACGGCGACCAGAACGTGTATGCCGTGGCCGGCAGTGAAGCATCGGCCGCCCCGTTCTACAGCGTGGACAACAAGTATTACTCCATCATTGAGACCCGCAACACCGACAAGGGCTACTCCTACAACTTGAGCGCCACGTTGGAGAAGAACTTCGATTTCGGCCTTGACCTGCTTGCCAGCTACACCTTTGGTCACTCCAAGTCGGTGAACGATGGCACCAGCAGTGTGGCCTACTCGAACTGGAAGTACAACTATGCCATCGACAGCAACCGTCCGGAGTTGAGTTATTCGACATTCGACCAGCCTCACCGCATCCTGGTGACAGCCGGCTATACCACCCCCAAATATGCCAACGGATGGCTGCAGACCAACATCGCCGTTACCTACAACGGCTACAGCGGCCAGCGCTACAGCCTCACCTATAATGAGAGCGCCGATTTCAATGGTGACGGCTACCGTGGCAACTCGCTGATGTATATCCCCACCAAAGAAGAGGTGGGCCTGATGGAGTTTGTGGATGTTACCGGTAAGGTCGACGGCCAGACCGTGGTGACGCAGAGCGCTGCCGCCCAGCGCGAGCTGCTGGAGGCTTTCATTGCCGGCGACAGCTATGCCAAGAACCATCGCGGCCAGTATGCTCCTCGCAACAGCAACCTGGCTCCCTTTGAGCATCAGATTGACCTGCACCTGGCCCAGAGCATCTTCTTCCTGAAAGAGCGCGGCAGCAAAGTGATGATTACTTTCGATGTGCTGAACTTTGCCAACATGCTCAATAAGAAGTGGGGTGCCAGCTGGGGCGGAACCTACAACGTGACGCCGCTCACGGTCAACTCCATGAAGAAGAGCACCGCCAATGGCGTGTACACCCCCGTATACCGCTGGAACGGTTACACCGAGCCCAACAAGGCCAACATCGCCAGCCGCTGGCATGCCCAGCTGGGTGTGAAAGTGGTTTTCTGATAACAACCCGATAGAAAACTCGCCCGGAACCCCACCGGGCGAGTTTTTTAACCTGAAACATGCCAAGATGATGCCCCCAGGGCTTGAATGATTATAAATACTTTCGAATGATGCGTTTCTACACCTTTTTTCTCTCCCTGATAGTCGCTGTGGCGGCCATGGCTGCCGGTAGCGACCACTACACCGTGATTGTGTCGCTCGACGGATTCAGGTGGGACTATCCCGAGGCTTTCGACACCCCGTTCCTTGAGCAGTACTTTGTGAAGCACGGTGTCAAGGCCGTGATGATGCCGTCGTTCCCGTCAAAGACATTCCCCAACCATTACACGCTGGCCACCGGCCTCTATCCCGACCACCACGGCATCCTGGCCAACAAATTCAAAATCCGTTCGACCGGCAAGATCTACTCGCTGAGCAAGAGCGAGACCCGCAGCGACCCGCAATACTATGGGGGCGACCCCATCTGGCTCACCGCGCGCCGTCAGGGGGTGATTACCGCCACCGTGTACTGGGTGGGCAGCGACGTGCCCATCAAGGGCGGCTACGCCAACTACTGGAAAAACTATCAGACCAAGCCTCTGCTCACTTTCGACGAGCGTGTGAACGAGGTGGTGCGCCTGCTGAGCCTGCCTGAGGCCGAGCGTCCACACCTGGTGATGGCCTATTTTGAGGAGCCCGACCACGCCGGCCACAACAACGGCCCGGTGACGATGGCCACGCGGCGCTCGGTGGAGCATCTCGACTCCTTGCTTTCTGGCTTGTGGCATCGCATCCAGTCCTTGCCCCACGGCACCCAAGTCAATCTTATTGTCACGGGCGACCACGGGATGACATGGCTGAGCCGCTACCGCTTGATTCGCCCCAGTTATTACCTGAAAGACGAGTGGGTGGAGCGAATCGACGGCGATTATCCCGCTCTGATTACCGCACGCAAGCCCAAATATATCGACGATATTGTGCGCGCGCTGCAAGATGTGCCTCACCTTCGCGCGTGGAAACGTGGCGAACTGCCGTCTTATCTGCACTACGGCACCCATGAGAACACCGCCGATGTGGTGGTGCTGCCCGATGTGGGCTGGACCTTCGGCGAGAAAGCGCCCACGATTCAAGGCTCGCACGGCTTTGACCACACATGCAGCGACATGCTGGTGGCCTTCAGGGCTGTGGGCCCCGATTTCAAGCAGGGCTATGTGCGCGAGCAGTATTTTCGCAATGTGTGCGTGTATCCGTTGCTGGCGCACCTGCTGGGTGTGGAGCCCAGCCCCAACGACGGCTCGCTTGCCGAGGTGCAGGACTTGCTGCGCTGACGTGGCTTCCATGCGATTGTGTGCCGAGAATTGGGATAAACCAATAAAAATGCCTACCTTTGCGGCACATCATCTTACAGATAGACCATGAGCCAAATCTTATCCATCATGCTGCTGTCGTGGCTGTCGCTGCTGCAGAGCAATGATGCCGTGAACTTGACGTTTGTGGGTGATGCCATGCAGCACACCCCTCAAATCACTGCCGCCCTGACGTCGGGCGGGCACTATGACTACAGCCGTTGCTTCACCCATATCGAGGACGATATCCGGTGGGCCGACTATGCTGTCGCCAACCTGGAGTGCCCCCTTGGCGGCCGTCCTTACAGCGGTTATCCGGCTTTCAGCGCCCCCGATGAGTATGCCGTGCAGCTGCAAAAGTCGGGCTTCGATTTGTTGCTCACGGCCAACAATCACTGCATGGACCGCCGGCATCAGGGCGCGGAGCGCACCATTCATGTGCTCGACTCGCTGGGCATGCCTCATTTGGGAACTTATGTGAGCCAGGAGGCTCGCCGGCAGCAAGTGCCCATGCTGGTGAACCTGAAGGGTATCAAGTTCGCATTTCTGTGCTATACCTATGGAACCAATGGCATTCCCGTGACCGGCAATGTGGTGGTTGACCTGATTGACCGTGCCCGCATCGCCGCCGATATAGCCACCGCCCGCCATGCCGGCGCACAGGTGTTGTGCGTGTGCCTGCACTGGGGCATTGAGTACCAGTTGCAGCCCGTGGAAAGCCAGCGCACACTGGCCGACTGGCTGATTGAGGAGCAGGGGGTGGACCTCATCATAGGCGGCCATCCGCATGTGGTGGAACCCATGGAGATGCGTTACAGCAACAAGTGGGGCAAAGATGTGCTGCTGGTCTACAGCCTGGGCAATTTCATCAGTAATCAGCGCGACATCGACAGCCGTGGCGGGGCCATGGTGAAGGTGAGCGTGTCGATGCGTGGCGACAAGCCGCTGGTGCACGGCGCCCGTTACAAACTGTTCTTTGTTCAAAAGCCGTCGTATCGCGGTGAGAACTATGTGCTCATACCCGAGGGCCGCGACGACCTGGTGCGGCCCGACAGCCGCAATGAATACAACCGATTCATGCAGCGCGCCCACGACCTGGTGCTGAGCCGCAACAAAAACGTACCCCAAGAAAAATAATGAGGGCTGTGAAGTCAATAAGCCTGCTGGCCGGCGTGGCGCGGCGTTGGGCTTCGGAGCATCCTGCGCGTTCGGTGGCTGTGCTGCTGGGTGTGCTGGCGCTGTATCATGCGTTTTTTGCCCTTTACGGATTGGATTTCTCCGACGAGGGGTTCTACATGACGTTCTATGCCCACGTTTTCAGCCATCCCGATGCCGTGGAGTATAATTACATGTATTATCTCACGGGCCTTGCGGGCGGAGCGGTTCATGCGCTGATGCCCTGGGCCGGCCTGCTGGGCATGCGCTGGGCGGGGGTGGCCGTGATGGTGTGCGCGGCGTGGGTGTGCTGGCTGTTACTTAGGCGGCATGTGCCTGCCGGAGCGTTGCTGACGGGGTTGGCCCTGGTGATTGCGGGCTATGTGAATCGGCCTTACGCACTGGGTAACGCCATGTGCACCGCATTGCTCTATGCGGTGGCTTTTGTGATGCTGAAGCGAGGCATTGCTACGGGAAAATGGTGGTGGAGCACACTGGCCGGCGCCGTGTGCGGCATGAACGTGTTTGTACGCATCCCCAATGTGCTCACCGCCGGCATGGTGCTCCTCCCGGTGATAGCCTGCTGTTATGGCCTGCTGTCGCGCCGCAGGGCGGCGTGGAGCTGCGTGGCGTTCATCGCGGGCATGGTGTGTGGCGTGCTGGGTGTGCTGGCGCTGCAGGTGCCGCTGGGGCATAGTGCTCCCTTTGTGCGCAATATGACCCAGTTGTTCGGCATTTTCAATGTGGCCGACGCCACTGCGTCGCATTCCACCAGTTCATTGCTTCAGGTGCCGGCGTTGTTGATAGTGGACGTGAGCAAGCGCCTGCTGCTGTTTGGCGCCATGCTGTGGTTGTGGCGCATGGCGCGGCGGCGGGTCGACAAGCCTGCTGTGCTGTGGGCGATTGCCACGGTGCTTGGCCTGGGATGCCTCGCGCTCATCTGGCGCACCCTCCCGGTGCACTTGCTGTGGTGCTTGAGTGTGGCGGGCGGTGTGATGGTGCTGCGAGCCTGGGACGACACCGAGGTCAAACTGCTCGTCTGGATGGGGCTTTTCATGTTGCTGGTGTTCCCGCTGGGCAGCGACACGTTCAACAATCAAGGCACCCTCATCGCGCTGGTGGCCGCGCCGCTGGGTGTGATGGGGCTACGCCGGTTACCCGAGAGCAAGTGGGTGCTGCCGATGCTCATGGCGGTATTTGTGACGCGCATGCTGGCGGGCGGCTCGTTCACCGACGGTGGCTCGTTTATAGGCAAAAGCGGAGAGGTCGATGCCCCGCAAGTGGCTGCAATCCATACCCAGCCCGCCCGTGCCGCCGCCATCAACGCCGGACTGCAGGCCTTGCGCGGACATGTGTGTCCAGGCGACACCCTGATGGTGTGGGGCGATTCCCCCATGCTCAACTACCTGACCGAAACCCTGCCTTATCATGGCAATTCATGGCCCGGACTGCTCAATGAGCCCATGCTGCGCGGTTATCTGCAAGGTGGGCGGCCGAAGATTTTGGTTCAGAAGTACCGCAATGGCGATTATTGGGACGACCGTCCCTACAAGAATATCGACCGTCCCGGCATCGATGCCACTTTTGCCAGCAATGCCAAGCTGATAGCGGTGCATGATTTCATGGTCGCTCACCATTACCGCCGCACCGTCGAGACCGACCATTACGCACTTTTTGAGCCCTGAATTTTTCCGGCTTCGTTTTATTTAAGGTTTATTGGTTTGCATGTGCCAAAAATTGGCACACGCAAACCATAATTTTGCAGTGTCAACCAAAGAGAACACGGCCAAATATCATTAAAATCGAAATAAAATGGAAGCAATGACAAGTACAATCGAGCGGACCGGCGTGACCATCGCTCCCGAGAAGTTGAAAGTGATGCAAACCGCTGTGGAGAAAATTGAAAAAGCTTTCGGGCACTGTGCCATCATGCGGATGGGTGATGAATCGGTGACCGATGTGAGTGTGATTCCCACAGGCTCCATCGGGCTGGACATGGCGCTGGGCGTGGGTGGCTATCCCCGCGGGCGCATTGTGGAGATTTTCGGCCCCGAGTCGAGCGGCAAGACCACGCTGGCCATCCATGCCATCGCCGAGGCGCAGCGGCAGGGCGGCATTGCCGCCATCATCGATGCCGAGCATGCCTTCGACCGCTATTACGCGCAAGCGCTGGGTGTGGATGTGGACAACCTGTGGCTTGCCCAGCCCGACAATGGCGAGCAGGCCCTGGAGATTGCCGACCAGCTGATTCGCTCGGCGGCCATCGATGTGATAGTGATTGACAGCGTGGCCGCCTTGACCCCCAAGGCCGAGATTGAGGGTGAGATGGGCGACAGCCAGATGGGGCTGCAGGCCCGGCTCATGTCGCAGGCCCTGCGCAAACTCACCGCCACCATCAGCAAGACCAACACCTGCTGCATCTTCATCAACCAGCTGCGTGAGAAGCTGGGCGTGATGTTCGGCAACCCTGAGACCACCACCGGTGGCAACGCCCTGAAATTCTACTCCAGCGTCCGCCTCGACATCCGCCGGCTGGGTGCCATCAAGGACGGCGAGCGTGTGCAGGGCAACCTCACTCGCGTGAAGGTGGTGAAGAACAAGGTGGCGCCTCCGTTCCGCAAAGCCGAGTTCGACATCATGTTCGGCCAGGGCATCAGCCGTGCCGGCGAATTGGTGGACCTGGGCGTGCAGTATGGCATCATCAAGAAAAGCGGTTCCTGGTTTTCCTATGGCGAGAGCCGCCTGGCGCAAGGCCGTGAGAACGCCAAGCTGGTGATGACCGACAATCCGGAACTGGCGACAGAAATCGAAGAAAAGATAAAAAATGCCATGATAAACACACACTGAAGAATCGAGAAATCAATCGTGACCGATGCGCCCGGCTTGTTGTGAAACCCGCCGGGCGCTTTTTTGGGGGGTGAATGGTGTCCAAATCGCTTAAATAATGGTTAAAATGCAATGTTTTAATGATTTTTAGTGTAAAGGTTTGAAAAAAAAGCGTAATTTTGCCCGATATTGTCGATTTAGACACTAAAACAAACGTCTTATATATGAGGAAATATTTATTATCAACGTTGGCAATGGTCTGCGCGTGGAGTGTGGCCTATGCCGTGCCGGCCAAGCCCGGAGTGCAACGATTTACCCAGACAGACGGATCGGTCATCGAGGTGCGCCTGCTGGGCGATGAATGGCATCACAGTTTCGTCACAGCCGATGAAGGAATCGCTGTAGAGATGGATGAAAAAGGCGATTTTTATTATCGCACTACTTCAGGAGTGAGCACCGTGCGTGCCCATAACAAGACCATGCGTGCCGCCGGCGAGCAGGCGTTTGTTTCGGCCCATGCGCCGCAAATGACGTTCGAGGCGCTGGCCGCGGCCAGCCCGCGTGTCAAGGCAGCCGCGCGGCGAGGCGCCCGTGCTGCGTCGGCCCCGCGCAAGGTGGGCGCCACGCAAGTGCCTGTCACCGGGTCGCCGCGCGTGCCCATCATTCTGGTTGAGTACACCGACAAGAAGATGAGCAACACGGTGGAGGCTTTCAAAGCTCAATACACCAGTGGCGCAAAAAGCGTTTTCCAGTACTTCAGCGACCAGAGTAACGGCAAGTACACGCCGCAGTTCGACGTGTACGGTATCTACCCGCTGGCCAGCACCCGTGCCACCTATGGCGGCAACTCCGGCGGCAACGACAAGGGCGTGGCCCGCATGGTGGGCGAAGCCATCGACAAGGCCGGCAACGACATCGACTGGTCGCTTTACGACAACGACGGCGACGGCGAGGCCGATGTGTGCATCGTGGTCTATGCCGGCGTGGGCGAGGCGCAGAGCAGCGTCAGCAACTCGGTGTGGCCCTGCCAGTGGGAACTGAGCAGCGGCGCGGAGTGGAACGACGGCACAGGCGCGCGCACGCGCAATGGTGTGACCATCGACCGCTTTGCCGTGTTCAACGAGGTGGGCGGCAGCAGCGACCGAGGCAAGGTGCTCGATGGCATCGGCACTTTCTGCCATGAGTTCTCGCACTGCCTGGGCCTGCCCGACTTTTATGCCACTAATTATGCCGGCTACTACGGCATGGGCAACTGGAGTCTGATGTGCGGCGGCTGCTACAATGGCTATGCCAATGGTGTGGACGGTGTGACTCCGGTGGGCTACACGGCCTATGAGAAAGAATTCATGGGATGGGTGGAGCTGAAGACGCTGCAGCCCGGCCGAACCTACACCCTGCCCACCTGGAATGCCAAGAGTGAGGAAACCGATGTGGCTTACAAGATTGTGAGCGACCTTAATCCGAATGAATACTTCATCCTGTCGAACCGCCGCCAGCAGGGATGGGACGCTGAGATTGCCGACGAAGGCATGCTCATAGAGCACGTCACCTTTGTGCAATCACGTTGGGATGATAACACACCCAATGACAAATCGGTGCAACTGATGACCATCATGCCGGCCGATAATTCATTGAGTGACAGTAACGAGAATGCCGACTGCTGGGGAGAAAGTAAACATGAATTCACCAATACCAGTACGCCGGCGGCCAAGTTGAACATGAAAGCCAATGGAACATTGGCCAGCAACACAGGAGGTGTAGGCCTGCTGAACAAACCCGTGACCGACATTAAAATCAATGCCGACGGCACGGTGAGCTTCATCTTCATGGAGGGTGAGGGTGGAATCGAAGTCAGCGACCCAGTGCTGCTTGATGCCGATGCCGAGCAGGTGACCACCACGTCGTTCACCGCGGCGTGGACCGACGAGACCGATGCCGAGAACGTGGTGAGCTACACGCTGCAGGTGGACCAGGACGGCTATGTGCCCGAGGTGCCCCTGTTCGAGCAGTTGCTCGACGAGGACTTCAGTGTTCCGGCCAGCACCACATGGACGCGGAGTGCCAGCGGCACGTTCAATGAGAACACGGCCGGATATCTGCGCCTGGGCGGCAACAGTGGCACCGGTTCGGTGACCAGCCCCACATTCCAGGCCGGCGGCTTTGACGGTGTGGTGACGGTGAAAGTGCGTGCCCGCAGCTATTCCATCGACACCGATGTTCAAATGAAGGTGACCCTGCTCAATGCCGCCGGCACAGCCGTGGGCAGTGAGACGTTTGAAGTGGCCAAGACCGACTCGGTGTTTGTGGCCAAGTTCACAGGCGCTTCGGGTAACTGCCGGGTGCGCATCGAGAACACAGCGGCCAAGAAACGCGTGATGCTGGGCCATGCCACCATCTTTGCCGGCGATCCCACGCAGGAAGCCGCTGCCGGTGCCCCGCGTCGTGTGGCAGCCGAGGAGGGCGACGAGCACACCCGCATCATCACCGGCATCACCGACAAGCAGTACACGGTGGAAGGCCTGGTGGCCGGAGCCACCTACAATTTTAAGGTGAAGGCAATCTATGTCGATGAGACCGAGAGCGAATGGACAGCGGTCAAGCAAGTGACCCTGCAGGCAGCCGCCATGCCTTTGAAGGGCGATGTGAACAAAGACGGCGAGGTGGGCATTGCCGATATTACCGCCTTGTCGGTACTCTTGCTCGAGGGCACAGTGGTGACCGATGCCGACATGTTGTATCGCGCCGACATGAACAGCGATGGTGAAGTGGGCATTGCCGACGTCACTTCGCTGATCACTGTATTGCTTGGCCAGGACACAGAAACAGAAGAATAATAGAGTTAGAGAAAATACATAAACCGAACAAAAGAAACAGGAAATGAAAAAAGTTTTATTTGCAGCAATGGCATGGTCCCTCATGTGCATGACGGTTCAGGCTGTTCCTGTAAAACCGGGTGTCCGCACGCATGCGCAGAGCGATGGCACCACATTGAGAGTGGAACCCGTGGGCGATGAGTGGTTCAGGGCAGCGGTCACAGCCGGCGAAGGCCTGACCGTGGCGCGCGGAGCCGATGGCGACTATTATTACCGCACGGCTGCCGGCCTGACGTCGGTGCTTGCCCACAACAAGGAGCACCGCAGCGCCAGTGAAACGGCCTTTGTGAACAATACCAAACTGAGCGTTGAAGCCCTGTCGCAGAATGCTTCCCTCACTGCACAGCGTGCGCGCCGGGTGGCGCCGCCTCGCCGCGTGGGCAGCACGCAGGTGCCCGTCACCGGGTCGCCGCGTGTTCCCATCATTCTGGTGCAATTCAAGGACAAGAAGATGGCTAACACCAAGGCCGATTTTGTTGCCCAGTACACCAGCGGCGAGAAGAGCGCATTCAATTATTTCAAGGACCAGAGCAATGGCAAGTACACGCCGCAATACGATGTTTACGGCATCTACACCCTGAACAGCAACCGCTCGGTCTATGGTGGCAATGAAGACCCCTATGACCCCGACAGTTCCGACAAGGGTGTGGCCCGCATGGTGGGCGAAGCCATCGACAAAGCCGGCAACGACATTGACTGGTCGCTCTACGACAACGACAACGACGGCGAGGCCGATGTGTGCGTCGTGGTCTATGCCGGCGTGGGCGAGGCTCAAGCCTATGGCCTCGTGCTCGACGCCGTGTGGCCATGCCAGTGGAGCCTGTCGAGCGGAGCCTACTATGGCGACGGCTCAGGAACACGTACCCGCAACGGAAAAACCATCGACCGTTTTGCCGTTTTCAACGAGTTGACCGGCAGTGATGACAACGGCACTCAAATCGACGGCGTGGGAACCTTCTGCCATGAGTTCTCGCACTGCCTGGGCTTGCCCGACTTTTACGAGACGACCTATGAATACGGCTACTACGGCATGGGCGATTGGAGCCTGATGGATCATGGCTGCTACAATGACAACGGCTACACCCCCATCGGCTACAGTGCCTACGAGAAAAGTTTCATGGGATGGGTCACACTGAAGACACCCACTCCCGGCACGCACTACAACCTGCCCGTGTGGAACGCTGGCAGTGCCGATACCGATGTGGCCTACAAGATTGTGAGCCCCAAGACCAGCAACGAATACTTTATTCTGGAAAACCGCCGCAAGCAAGGCTGGGATGCTTATATCCCCGACGAAGGCATGCTCATCGAGCATGTGTCGTACATTGCGAGTCGTTGGAGCGACAACTCGGTGAACAATCAATCGGTGCAACTGATGACCATTGTGCCGGCCGATAATGATTTGTCATCCGACACCCAGGAAACCGACTGTTTCGGTGAAGCCAATCATAAGTTCACCGACGACAGCACTCCGGCGGCCGCGCTCAACATGTCGAACAGTTCCTCGGCTTACGGCAATGCCGGCTATCTGGGCAAACCCGTGACCGACATCAACATCAATAGCAACGGCACGGTGGGTTTCTGGTTTGTGAAGCCCGATGTTCCCACGCTTGAAGCTCCCGTGCTCGCCGAGGCCACCGATGTGCAGTCCACATCGTTCACTGCCCAGTGGCAGCACAATGCCACCGTGAACAGCACCTATACGCTGGAATTGATCAAGTCGGTGGCTCCTGTTCTTTTGCTTGAAGAAACGTTTGCCAAGTGTGACGCCGCCGGCTCGCAGGACATCTCGTCGTCACTGGACGACGTGACCGATGTGGCCGGGTGGACCGGCACCAAAGTCTTCAAGGCCCAGGGAGGCTTGAAACTGGGCTCGAACCAATACACCGGCAAGCTGGTTTCACCGGTGATTGATGCCGGTGATGCGCAAAAAGTGTCGGTGAAATTCAAGGCCAAGGCCAATGGCTCGAACACCAACGTGGGCCTGACCGTGGCCTATGGCTCCCAGTCGAAAGACTTTACATTGCCCGACAATACCGAGGCCGAGTATGTGGTGGTGTTTGACAAAGAGGCATCAGAATCGATATCTTTCAGCACCAAAGCCAAGCGTAAAACGGCTGTTATCACACAGGTGCAGGTGTACGGTGGCGATGTGAGCCAGCAGGGTGATGCAGAGCCCTTGCTCTCCATCCCCGACATCACCGAGAAGCAGTACACTGTTACCGGCCTGGAAGCCGGCGGCACCTACAGCTTCCGCGTGAAGGCCTATCCGGTCGACGAATCGGCTGCCTCGGAAAGCGAATGGTCGAATATCCAGACCGTGACGCTGACGCAAAGCTACAAGCGCGGTGATGTGAATGGCGACGGCAATGTGGACATCGCCGACCTGACGTTGCTGGTGAACATCTTGCTCGAAACGCCAGCGGCCGACGATGTGATGCTGCGTGCCGATGTCAATGAAGATGGCAACGTCGAGGTGGCCGATCTCACCTCGCTCATCAACATCCTGCTCGAGCAATAGTAAAAGATCTTGCTCGGGGTTGTGCGATGCCCCCTGGTGCCATCAATTGGCACAAAAATTGCATGATAACGATTGAGACGAAGAAAAATTGTGTGAAATAATTGTTTTTTTCGTCTCAATCGTTTAATTTTGCATGTTGAAATGAAAAGATTACTGCACATAGCGCTTGCCCTTGCGGCGATTTGGGGTGCCCAGGCCTGGGCCACCCCCGACAATGGTGTGCAGCAGTCGCGGCTTGAGGCACTGGCCGCCCAGCCCTCGGTGGAGGGTGGTGTGGGCCGCGTGGTGCTGACGGCCGGCTCCGTCGAGGGCACATTCAGCATCTATTCCATCACCGGCCAGTTGCTGAAAACAGTGAGAGTGCCTGCCGATGGCCATGTGACGGTAGACCTGCCCAAAGGTTTTTATATAGTGCGATATAAAAATCAATGGTCGCGTAAGGTCGTGGTCAAGTGATGCCCTTAGTTGAGATATTTCCTTATGCCCATGTGCTGTACAATGTCTTCTCGGTGTTGTACATCATTACTATTGTTGTCACCATAGGGGTGATATTGAGTGAGAACCGCAACCCTGTCAAATCGCTGGCGTGGGTCACGGTGCTGATATTGCTGCCGGTGGCGGGCTTTGTGCTGTATTTGTTTTTCGGCCGCTCGCTCAAGGGCGTGCGCATGATTTCCCGCCGCAACCGCAAGCGCTTGCGTGCTGTGCATCATTTTGCGCCCGTCAATATCGACCGCTTGCCCCTCAGCGAGGAGAACCGACAGCTGGTGAAGTTGGTCAACAACCTGGTCGAGCCGCACTATTTCAGTCATAATCACATTGATATCTTCACGCAAGGCAAGCCCAAATTCGAGCAACTGATGGCCGACCTTCGGGCTGCCACCCGCTACATCGACCTGCAGTACTATATTTTTGAGGACGATAACGTGGGCCGTGCCATCTGCGACATCCTGGTGAGCAAGGCCCGGCAGGGTGTGACCGTGCGTGTGATTTACGACCATCTGGGCAGTTACACCTTCAACGGCCGCTTTTTCGCTCGCATGAGGCGGAGCGGGGTGGAGGCGTACCCCTTCCTGAAAGTGACGCTCGCCGAGCTGGCCAACCGCCTGAACTGGCGCAACCACCGCAAGTTGGTCATCATCGACGGCACCATTGGCTATGTGGGCGGCATGAATATCGCCGACCGTTATGTGACCGGCAGCGACAAGATTGCTCCCTGGCGCGACACCCACCTGCGCATCATCGGCGACGCTGTGGCTGCGCTGCAATATGTGTTTGCCGTGGACTGGACCTTCATGGGTCGCCCCCTGGTGCTGGAGGATACCCATTTGATTCCTCCTGTAGAGGCCGCCGATGGCATGCAGATAGTGGGCAGCGGTCCCACGGGGCAATGGAGCACCATTTCGGTGGTGTTTATCCACGCCATTTCCAATGCCAAGAAACGGGTGTGGGTGCAAACTCCCTATTTCCTGCCCAACGATGCCTTGCTCAAGGTCCTGCAGACGGCGGCCCTGTCGAGAGTGGACGTGCGCTTGATGCTGCCGCGGCATTGCGACTCGTGGCTGCTGGGGCACGCGTCGGCCTCTTATGTGAAAGAATGCTTGCTGGCGGGCATAAAAATCTACTTCTATGAGCCGGCGATGCTTCATTCGAAATTGCTGCTTGTCGACGATGAGTTTGCCACCACGGGGTCGACCAATTTCGATTTCCGCAGTTTTGAGCATAATTTTGAGTGTAACGCGTTGGTCTACAGTGCTTCATTCAACCGCCGGATGAGCGAGGTGTTCGAGGCCGACCAGCGCCAGAGCACACGCATCATTCTGAGTCACTGGCGTCGCCGCAGCCTGTGGCGCAAGGCCTTGGAGTCGCTGGTGCGTCTCATCGCCCCCATTCTTTAATGTGATTTAAACTCACTCATCGCAATGATAACATTCCCTAATGCCAAAATCAATCTGGGCTTGAACATCGTGGAGCGCCGTGCCGACGGCTACCACAATCTGGAAACCGTGTTTTACCCCATCGCGCTGACCGATGTGCTGGAGATCGTCCCTGCCGCCGATGGCACGACGTCGCTGCAATGTTATGGCCGCCCGGTGGACTGCCCGGTGGAGAAAAATCTGGTGATGCGGGCCTGCCGCCTCATGCAGCATCATTACGACTGTGTGCCTGCCGTGGAGATGCATCTTTACAAGCACATCCCCGATGGTGCCGGGCTGGGTGGTGGCTCGAGTGATGCCGCCCATGTGCTGACGATGCTCAACCAGATGTTCAAGGTGGGTGCCGATGATGCCACGCTGGCCGCGCTGGCCGCCTCGCTGGGTGCCGATTGCCCGTTCTTTGTGTACAACTGCCCGATGCTGGCCACCGGCATCGGCGATGTGCTGACTCCCGTCGAGTTGGACTTGAAGGGGATGACGCTGATGCTGGTGAAGCCCCCTGTGAGTGTGTCGACCAAGACGGCTTACGCCCGCGTGGTGCCAAGGCCGTCCGTGAGCGATTTGCGCTCCGACGTGAAGCGCCCGCTGCTGCAGTGGGACGGCGTGGTGAAAAACGACTTCGAGGTCAGCGTGTTTGCCGAGTATCCGCAGTTAGGGCACATCAAGCTGCAGTTGCAGCGTGGCGGTGCGCGCTATGCGGCCATGTCGGGGTCGGGGTCGGCGATGTTCGGCATTTTTGATGATGTCAAAATGGCAGAGGCGCTGATAGGGTGTTTCGATGGCTGTGACACTTTTGTCACCCCGTTGTGATTGGCCCGTTTTTTGCCCCGAAAACGATTAGTAAAAACAACCGATGCAATCATGAGTAAAAAAGATAAAAACAAAGAGATGAAACAGCAGCGCCAGGCTGCCGCACAAGAACCCGCAGCCGCCCCCGAGGCACCGACCGGGCAAGCGGAGCAGCAGGCCGAGCAGGCCCCTGCCGAGCCCACCCCCGAGGAGCGAATTGCCGAGCTGGAGGCCGCGCTGGAAAAAGAGAAGAAAGAGTATCTGTTTCTGATGGCCGATTTTGACAATTTCCGCAAGCGCACCCGCCAGGAGAAGATGGACTTGCTGAAAAACGGCGCCGAGGGAGCCATGCGTGAGCTGCTCCCCGTGGTGGATGATTTTGAGCGTGCGCTCGAATCGATAGCTCACAGCGACGACGTGGAGAGCCTCAAGGAAGGCGTGACGCTGATCTACAACAAGTTTGTGAAATATCTGGAGCAGCAGCACGTCACCGCCATTGAGTCGACCGGAAAAGACTTTGACGCCGACCTGCACGAGGCCGTGACCATGTTTCCGACCCCCGACGAGTCGATGCGCGGCAAGGTCATCGACACGCCCACCAAGGGCTATATGATTAACGACAAGGTGCTTCGCCATGCCAAGGTGGTGGTGGGGCAGTGACCACATGTGCGACTTAAAGAACGCTGACAACTATGGCACAGAAAAGAGATTATTATGAGGTGCTTGGCGTGGACAAAAAAGCCACTGCCGACGAATTGAAGAGGGCTTACCGCAAGTTGGCCATTCAATACCACCCCGACCGCCAGCAAGATAAAAGTGAGGCCGAGAAAAAGCAAGCCGAGGAGAAATTCCGTGAGGCTGCCGAGGCCTACGAGGTGCTTTCCGACCCCGACAAGCGCGCGCGTTATGACCAGTTCGGCTTTGCGGCCGAGCAGATGGGTGGCGGCGGTTTCTCGGGCGGCGGCATGTCGATGGAAGACATCCTGCGCATGTTTGAGGGCGTGGGCGGCTTCGGCGGTTTCGGCGGTTTTGCCGATTTCTTTGGCGGTGGCGGCCGGTCGGGCCAGCGGGTGAAGCACGGCGGCGATTTGCGCGTGCGCGTCAAGGTGACGCTGGCCGATGTGGCCCACGGCTGTGAGAAGAAGCTGAAAATACCGCGCATGGTGTCGTGCCCCGATTGCAAGGGCACCGGTGCCAAGAATGGCACAGCACAGGAAACCTGTTCCAACTGTCATGGAACCGGTGTGGAAACAACTATCCGGCAGACGCTGCTGGGGCGCGTGCAGACGCAGGGCCCCTGCCACGTGTGCGGCGGAAACGGCAAAATCATCAAGGAGCGCTGTTCCAAGTGCGGTGGCAAGGGCCTCATCCGCAAGGAAGATGTGGTGACAGTCAATATCCCCGCCGGTGTGGCCGAGGGCATGATGCTCACCATGAGCGGCGGGGGCAACGAAGCTCCCGGCGGCGGCGTGCCCGGCGACCTCTACATTGTGATTGAGGAAGTGCGCGACGCGCAGCTGGTGCGTGATGGCGACGACCTGATTTATAACCTGATGCTCGACATCCCCACTGCCGTGTTCGGCGGAAAGGTGGATGTTCCTACCATCGACGGCCATGCCCGTGTCACCATTGCTGCTGGCACGCAGCCCGGCACCGTGCTGCGCCTGCGCGGCAAGGGCTTGCCCAACGCGCAGCGTTACGGCACGGGCGACCTGCTCATCAATGTCATGGTCTATATTCCCGAGCGGCTCACCGCCGACGAGCGCCGAGCTTTCGAGGCACTGAAATCTTCGGCCAACGTCACGCCGTCGCAGTCGACCAAGGACCGCATTTTCAGCCGCTTGCGTCACATTTTCGATAAAGATTGACAATAACCCTCACAGCCCCAGCCCCGTGAAACGCAACCACAACCACAAGGTGCCCCGCGCCACCGACAAAATCCTCGTGTTCCATGCCCGAGAAGAGGCTCCGCTACTCGAATTTGTGATGAAAGCCCTGGACGGTATCAGCCGCAACAAGGCCAAGTCGATACTTTCGCATGGTGGCGTGAAAGTGGATGGCAAGCGGCAGACGCACGTCGATTTCGCCATTCATCCCGAGGCGGTGGTGGAAATCTCGCGAGGGCCGCAAAGTCCGGCCGCACGCAGTCCGCACTACGACATCGTCTACGAGGACGAGTGGCTGGTGGTGGTCGACAAGCGGGCCGGAGTGCTGTCGATGGGCGTGGGGGCCGGCAGCCTGAACATGAAATCACTGCTCGACCGCCATTTTGCCGAGACGCGGCAGCGATGCACCGCCCACGTGGTGCACAGGCTTGACTGCCGCACCTCGGGGCTGATGATTTATGCCAAGAGTGTGGAAATCCAGCAGCAGCTCACTGCCGACTGGCACCGCACCGTCACCGACCGCCGTTATGTGGCCGTCGTCCATGGCCTGATGGAGCAGGGCGAGGGCCGCGTGGAGAGCTGGCTCAAGGACACGGCCAGCATGAAGGTGGTGAGCAGCCCGGTGGACAATGGCGGCAAGTACGCTGTGACGCAATGGCGCTTGCTGCAGGCCGGCCGCGACCGCTCGATGCTGGAATTGCGCCTGCTCACTGGCCGTAAGAACCAAATCCGCGTGCACATGGCCGACATAGGCCATCCTGTGGTGGGCGACGGGAAATATGGTCATCAGGACAATCCCGGCGGGCGCATGTGCCTTCATGCCTTCAAATTGGCCTTCCATCACCCCGTCACCGGTGAATTGCTCGACTTCGAGACTCCCAACCCCTTCCATGTGTGAGGCGTGCTGCCGCGCGAGCATTTTTTTTTCAAACTATTGCAAAAAATAAAAAAAAATCCTAAATTTGTGTGCTGATGTGCATGAAGCATGCAAATAAAGGACACATCGGGCTGCACCGCAGGGTGTGGCCGTTGCTTGTGTGCGGGCTGATGGTGCTTGTGGCCGTTGCCTGCCGCGGCACGTCGTCCACAACGGCTTCCGAAGCCCGGAAAGCAAGCGTCGACAGCGTGCTGCGAGGCATCAACCACACCGACTCGCTGGCCGTGCTGGCTCATGACTATGAGCACCAAGGCGACAAGCTGGCAGCCATGGTTGCCTATAATTACCTGGGAAAAAACTATCGCCACCACTCCCGTTTCGATGAAGCCATCGCCGCCCACAACAGCAGCTTGCGGCTGGCCTGGGAGCTGGCCGACACCATCGAGGCTGTGCGCGCTCTCAACAATCTGGGCACCGACTACCGGCGGCTGGGAATCCTTGACGAGGCGGCCACCTGCCACTATCGCGCCCTGAATTGCTGCGAGCTTTACAGCGACAAGACCAGCGAGGCGGCCCGCAAGAACCGCGTGGTGTCGCTCAATGGCCTGGGCAACCTCTACATGACCATGGAGAACTATGCCGCGGCCGACAGTGTGCTGCGTGCGGCCCTCGAGGGCGAGCGCTCGCTGGGCAGCGAGCTGGGGCAGGCCATCAACTATGCCAATCTGGGCGCAATCATGGAAAGCCGTGAGCGCATGGACTCGGCCTGGTACTACTATCAAAAGTCTTTGGAATTCAACACCGCTGCCGGCAGCGAGCTTGGAAAGTCGCTGTGCCACACGCATTTTGGCAACCTCTATGAGAAGGCCGGCGACCTCGAGAAGGCCGTGGCCGAGTACGACATAGCCTATGGCCTGATGCAAGGCACCGACGACCACTGGCACTGGCTGGAGGTGTGCCAGGCCCTGGCGCATGTGCACATCAAGCGTGGCGACCTGCAGCAAGCGCGCCGCTATGTGACGCAGGCCGACTCCATCGCCACGCAAATCCACTCGCTCGAGCATTTGGCCGCCGTGAACGACCTGAACTACCAGATAGCGCGCCGCCAGGGCAACATTCAGCAGGCTCTGGACTATTTCATCCGCAGCCAGCAGTTTCAGGACAGCCTGGTTAACTCCCAGAAAGTGAACCACCTGCACAACCTGCGCGTGAAGTATGAGCAGAACCGCCGCCAAGAAGAAATCGACAGCATCAACCGCCTTTACGACTCCGAGCGGCACTTCAAAAACATGCTGCTGCTCGTGGGTCTGCTGTTGCTGCTGATGGCCGCCGGCGCCATCGGTTTCCTGGTCTACTCGCTGCGGATGCGCTCAAAGCATCAGCAACTCATGACCCAAATGGAGGAGACCCGCTCCAGTTTCTTCACCAATGTCACCCATGAGTTCCGCACACCGCTCACCATCATCATGGGGCTTGCCCAAGAACTGAGCGCCGCCGATGTGGTCGAGCCCAAGACCGTGCGCTCGCATGCCCAGAGCATCGCGCGGCAGGGCGGCAATCTGCTCGACCTGGTGAACCAGTTGCTCGACATCAGCAAGGTGCAGAGCGCCGTGGGAACCCCCGACTGGCGCAGCGGCGACATTGTGGCCTTTGTGGGCATGATTGTGAACAGCTATCAGGAAATGTGTCACGCCAAGCGCATCGACATCACCTTTGCGGCCCGCGAGCCGTCGGTGACCATGGATTTTGTGCCCCACTATGTGCAGCGCGTAATCAACAATTTGATATCCAACTCGGTGAAATTCACCCCGTCGTATGGCCAAATCTATGTGACCATGCGTGCCGATGCCGGCAAGATGCACATCACCGTGGCCGATACCGGCACCGGCATCGACAAGGTGGACCTGCCACATGTGTTCGAGACGTTCTACCAGAGCAAGCGCACGCCGCGCATCGACGTGGGCTCGGGTGTGGGACTGTCGCTGGTGCGCCAGATGGTGATGGCCATGGACGGCGACATGGAGGTGCACAGCAGTCCCGGCGAGGGGACTGTTTTCGAGTTACATCTGCCCATGAAGCATGGCACCGAAATGCTCAAGGCAGTCGATGTGGACAAATATCAGTTGTCGCCGCCACCGGTGCCCGAAGAAGCGGTGGAGCCCGCCCTCGGCGATGATGAGAAGGCCGACGACGCGCGTCCGTCCATCTTGATTGTGGAGGACCATGCCGACGTGGCTTCCTACATCGGCCAGCAGCTGCGTGGCCAGTACTCCATCCAGTTTGCAGCAAACGGCTGCGAGGCACTGAGCAAAGCCACCGACACCGTGCCCGACCTGATAGTCACCGACCTGATGATGCCCGAGATGGACGGCTACGAACTGTGCCGGCAGGTGCGTGCCAGCGCCCTGCTGTGCCACATCCCCATCATTGTGGTCACCGCCCGTGCCACCGAGGCCGACCGCATCGCCGGCATCGCAGCCGGTGCCGATGCCTATCTGCTCAAGCCGTTCAATGCCGATGAATTGCGCATCCGCATCGATAAATTGCTGGAGCAGCGGCGCATGCTGCGTTCCATGTTTGCGCAAGACTACACCGACAGCGACTATAATCCCAACGAGCCTTTCACCGGCGGTGACCGCAAGTTCCTGGACCATCTCATCGACATCGTGAATCGCGAAATAGAGGGCAGTAGCCGAAACCGCATCGACATCGACCGCATCGCCTCGGGCATGAACATGAGCACGTCGCAACTGCGCCGCAAGGTGCTGGCCCTCACCGGCCTGAACACGATGTCCTATGTGAACCAGGTGCGCATGAGCAAGGCCAAGCACCTGCTCGAGGAAGACGCCGAGATGCCCATCGGCGAGGTGGCCGAGCGCTGCGGATTTTACGACATGGCGCACTTTTCGCGCATGTTCAAGCAGCACCACGGCATCACGCCCACTCAGTTCCGTGCTCGGTTGACGTGACGGATGACAGAGAAATTTGCCATCTCAAAGACTTGGTTTTCAGAGCGTAAAAAATATTTTTGGTAACAAAACGGCAAATGGCAAGTGATAAAAATGCACGATATTTACAAAATTTTGTAAGAAATATCCTAACGCGATGGTGCACGAAATCACTACTTTTGCAAAAACAAAGAATGACTAACGGCTATGAAAGTATCTTTACGTTATGTGATGACCGTCACGGCAATCATGGTGTGGCTCACGGCCAGTGCACTCACCAACGAGCAGAAGCGTGTGGTCTATGAAGCGCTTCCCGGACTGCTCAGTCCCATTGACGTGGGCGACCCGCTGATGACCGGCTATGTCTTGACCGACCTCGACGGTGACGAGGTGGACGACCTGGTGCTGGAATCGCTGGGCGGAGAGGTGCACCGCGCCTATTCGGTGGGCCGTGACATGGCTTCCATTGCCGTGACCGGCGACATGGTGTCCACCATCAAGCAAACCATGGGCTTCATGCCCATTCACTACATGACCGAGGTGATTCCGATGCCCGACTACACGCTGTCGCAAGTGCCGCTCATGGCCGCGGCCGACGTGCAGAAAAACGAGTATATCGTCAAGGTGGAAGGGGAGGACAACGACGACATCTGCCCGCTGTCGAGCTACACCCAGATGGTGTTCAAACCCCATGTGAACCGCGTGAAGATGGTCAAGTCGGAGCTGAGCGTCGACGAGGCACAGACGATGTGCCACTATCTGTTCTTCAAGCTGGCCGACCCGTCGGTGAGCAAGAAAATGTTCCGCGGCTATAAAAATGAAGAAATCATGTCGGTCATTGTCACCGATGAGTTCCTCACTACCCACATCCCGCAGCAATATTCACGCTGGAAGAGCCCCGAGCCCATCGTGCACATCGACGCGGCGCGGCGTCAGGCTGTGCAGCGCTTTTTCGGGCGTCAGGTGATGCGCAGCCAGTGGCTGGCCACCTGTCCCACCGAGGGCGGTGTGCGTGAGTTCTATTTCGTGACCTTCGACACCCGCAACGAGAACGTGTGCTCGGCGCTGGTGTGCCTGGTCGATGGCGAGGTGGCGTCGTTCGTCATCATCGAGGGCTATCTGGAGAGCGGGGAGGAAACGTATTATAATTCCTCGGTCGACGACCTGTACGACGAGCACCTGCCCGAAATCATGGCCATCATGGACGGCCCCATGGGGCTGGAGCTCTACGTGCGCTATAATAGCATGGAGGGCACCCACTACTGTGTGTGGCGCGAGGTGGGGAAAGCCATGATATCGGTCATCGACCAGTATCTCTACTGGGGCTTGGATTGAAACCTCAGTAGCAGGTTTGATTCAATTTGTGCGAAACAAGAAATAAATAGAAAATAATCAATTATTAACCCAATTTTTTAATTCTATGGCTTATCAAACAGTGACGACCCGCAGTTATGGCCAGCGGGTGGGAGATTCGTTCAAAGGCATCGGTACCGGCTTCTTGATGTTCATTGCCGGAACATGCTTGCTCTGGTGGAACGAAGGCCGTACTGTCAAGACCGACGACATGCTCAACGAGGCTCAGGCCAACACTGAGATTGTGGAGAGCGTGGCTAAAGTGAACCCCGACCTGGAAGGCAAGCTCATCCATGCCACAGCCAAGGCCGAGACCACCGACTCAATCAGCGACCCCGACTATCCCGTGGGTGGCGTGGCTATCAACATCCGCCGCTCGGTAGAATACTACCAGTGGGTGGAGCATGAGAAGACCGAGAAACGCGACAAGCTGGGCGGCGGTGAGGAGACCATCCACACCTACACCTACGAGAAGAAATGGGTGTCGAGTCCTGTGAACTCGGGCATCTTCCACGACCCTGCCTATCAAGGACGCAACACGGTGAAAAAAGAGGTGGAAGCCAGCACCGTCTATGCCGAGAACGTGACCTTCGGCGCTTACAAGTTCCCCGCTTTCTTCGTGCGCAGCATCAGCGGCAGCAAGCCTGCCATGGTGCAGGTGCCGGGCAACACCGCCACCGTGCATAACGAGATGGTGGCCGACACGGCCGCCGTCGACAGTGCCGCAAGCCAGATGGCACTCGACGAGGCCGAGGACGCAGCCGATGGCCGCATCCTGGCTCAGCAGCAGGCCGAGACGATGGGCGGACCGGTCCAGTACAAGGACTACCTGGTGGATGGCAACATGGTGTACTATGGCGACCCCACGGCCACCCAGATTGGCGACGTGCGCATCACCTTCACCCGTGTTGACCCCGCTGTGGTGTCGATTCTGGGCCGCGTGCAGGGCGACACCTTCTCGGAGTATGTGGCCAAGAACGGCAAGAAGTTCTCGCGCCTGGAGATGGGCACCAAGAGTGCCGACGAGATGTACCAGAGCGCACACGACGAGAACGACATGATCAAGTGGGCCCTGCGCCTGCTGGGCATCCTGCTGGTGGTGGGTGGCCTGAAGGGCATCTTCGGCATCCTGACCACGCTGCTCAAGGTGGTGCCGTTCCTGGCATCGATCATGAACTTCGGTGTGGGCATCATCTGCTGGGTGCTGGGTCTTGCCTGGTCGCTCATCGTGATTGGCATCGCATGGCTGTTCTACCGTCCGCTCACGGGAATCATCCTGCTTGTCGTTGCGGGTGCGCTCATTGGCTGGCTTGTGATGCGTGGCAAGAACAAGAAGCCTGAGCTGCAGCCCGCCCCCGTCGATGCTCAAGGCCCACAAGGCCCACAAGGCCCACAAGGTCCTCAGGGTGGTCAGCCTTTCCAGGCACCTGAGCAACCGCAGCAGTACCAGCAGCCGCAGCAGTACCAGCAGCCGCAGCAATACCAGCAGCCGCAGCAGTACCAGCAGCCGCAGCAGTACCAGCAGCCGCAGCAGTACCAGCAGCCGCAGCAGTACCAGCAGCCGCAACAGTACCAGCAGCCGCAGCAGTACCAGCAGCCGCAACAGCCCGGTCAGAATCCCGAGATTCCCGAGTAAGGCGAGTCTGGTCAATAAACCAAAAGTGGAGAAAATCGTCATTGCGTTATGCAGCAGGGCGATTTTCTCCCTTTTTGCCTTCTGCACCCCTGAAAAAGACGTAAGTTCGATGAAATCTATGCTTTAAACTCGGCCTCTGAAAGGTGAGGGCGGGACAATGCTCGCCCTGAAGGGGTATTCAGCCCATAATTCAGGGCGTTGCCCAGGGCTAATCGAGGCTGTCCTTGCATGGCGTGGTGGTGTCGATTGTGTGGTTTTGCTAACAAATATAGATTTTTTTATGAAAAAAGTTTGAAATATTCATTATTTTACTTAAATTTGCAATAAATTTTAATGTATTCCCTATTGTTTCAAGTGAGGTTTATCAGTAAAGCCCAAATTGAAGACACAAACATATCAATCCTTTTATTACTAATTTAAAGTGTTTATATTATGAAAACAAGATTTACTATTTTAGCATTAGTTGCTTCACTGGCATTTTCGGCCAGTGCATTTGTGGCTACTTTTAAAAAGTTGCCGACTACCAAGTCGACGACCCTGTATGTGACCCGCGCCAATGGTCTGGTTCCACAGGCTATAGACGTTAAGGTTAACGCATCCATGCTTCAGGCCCCCCGCAAAGCCGGCGAAGCGCTTGTTTGGGATTTTGAAAACGCTGATCAGTTTGCTCAGTTCTCTCTTGACGATAAGGATGGTGACGGCTTCAACTGGGAGTATTACAACAACGCCGGTCTTACGACAGGCCGGATGACTGCTCACGGTGGAGAAGGCTTGATTTCTTCGGCAAGCTATGATAACGATACGGGTGTTCCCCTCAGCCCCGACAACTGGCTGATTTCACCCGAGGTAACCCTGGGCGGTGGCCTGTCGTTCTATGCTGTAGGTCAGGACGCCACCTACAGTGCCGAGAAGTTTGGCGTATATGTTATCATTGGCGGTGTTGCCACTCAGGTTGGTGCCGACGAGACTGCCACCAGTGAATACGCACTCTACGAATTTGACCTCAGCGCCTATGCGGGCCAGACAGGTCAATTCGCTATCGTTCACCACAACGTGAGTGACATGTTCATGCTGAACATTGACGACATCTCTTTCGATCCGAGCTTTGTGGTGACTCCCGAACCCACTTTGCCCACCAGTCTGACCGCCGATCCTGCCTCCACAGCTGCCACCATCGCTTGGGTTCCCGGCGACCACAACGGCTCATGGGACCTGCGCTATCGTCCCTACATCGATCCCACCCGGTTGAATGCCGATTTCAGCATGAACATTGATAACTACCTGAGCGTAACTTCAAATTTCATGGTTATTGATGCCGATGGCGATGGTAATAATTGGGGGGTGACATATGCCGATGACGATGAATATAACCTCGCCTTCTACAGCGAGAGCTGGAGCTACGATACATACACAGCCCTCAGCCCCGATAACTGGCTGATTACTCCCGAGGTGGGGCAGGGCACCTTGACGTTCAAGACTTGGAACTATAGCTCCAATTATCCCGATCAGATTGCTGTTTACGTAGCACCTGCCGATTGGGAATCGACTGATGACTTCGTCGAGATTTCTGACGGTGTCATCATCCCGGGTGGTGATGCTGAGGAAAAAAGCTTCGACCTGGCCGGCAAGCTGGGTGACTACAAGGGCGCTGTTGCTGTTGCATTCCGCCACTATGGCGTGAGCGACAAGTTCAGCATCTTTGTTAGCGACATTAAGGTCGCTGTGCCCGACGCTCTCGAGCAGCAAGACTGGATTGTGATTGAAGGCGCCGATAATCCTTACACTATCGAGGGCTTGACTCCCGCGACTGAGTATGAGGTACAAGTGATGGCTTATAACGAGGAAGGCGACAAGAATACCGATTGGAGTGAGAGCACACTGTTCACCACTGATATCGACTTCTTCGTGGTGGGCGCATTCAACGAGTGGAGTGTGGCCGATGCACTGAAGCTTGAAAAGAACGAGGAGGGCATCCTCTCGGCCACCTTCGACGCGGTAGGCGAGGCCGAAGCGCTTGAGTTCAAGATTGCCACGCCCGACGACGAGGCCGAGGAGGCCGCTCAGGGCATGAAGTGGTTCGGCGGCGTGGACGAGTACGAGAACAACTTCTTCCTGGTGACTGAAGAGCTGCTCAGCGCTCCCATCGACCTGGTGAGCCCGGGGGCCAACTTCCGTCTGGCCGAAGCCGGCAACTACACCATCCAGCTCATCGCCATCAACAACGAGGGCAGCGGAGCTCCCAAGAAAATCTCGGCCGATGACAACCTGCAGATTGTTGTCATCAAGAATGATGTTACCGCCGTGGCCGACCTGAACGCCGACCGCGCCGCCAGCGTGCACTATGTGAACCTGGCCGGCCAGGTGAGCGCCACTCCGTTCAGCGGTGTGAACATCCAGGTCACCACCATGAAGGACGGCAGCAAGAAGGCCGTGAAAGTGGTGAAATAATCCATCTGAGACACACATGACATGAGCGATGCGGCCCGGCTGATGCCGGGTCGCATCTTTTTTTCACAAGATGAGTGGCCTGCGGCGCTGGCAGTTCTCCCCCTAAGTTAGGGGGAGTGGCCCGCAGGGCCGAGGGAGTGTGTCGTGCGGCGACAGTGCTCGGCGAGGGTGGCACCCCTGCTGGATTGACACACTCCTTCGTCGCTTCGCGCCACCTCCCCTAACTTAGGGGAGGAGTTTTTCAGCATCGCTGGGGGCGTTTCAGCAGGCCAGCCCACCATGCGGGACGGCAGGCAGCTAGGGTGGCAGCTCTCCCCCTAAGTTAGGGGGAGTGGCCCGCAGGGCCGAGGGAGTGTGTCAATCAGCGACGCTGGCCCCCATGCAGGACTCACACACTCCTCCGTCGCTTCGCGCCACCTCCCCTAACTTAGGGGAGGAGTTTTTCAGCGTCGCTGGGGGCGTTTCAGCAGGCCAGCCCACCATGCGGGACTGCAGGTGACAGCGACGGTGGCAGTTCTCCCCCTAAGTTAGGGGGAGGTCCCCCTCTAAGGTAGAGGGGGTGGCCCAACGGGCCGGGGGCGTGTGCCGACCGGCGACGCTGGCCCCCATGCTGGGCTCACACACTCCTCCGCCCTGACGGGCACCTCCCCTAACTTAGGGGAGGAGTTTTTCAGCGTCGCAGGATTGCCACACTGCTCCGCCCTGCAGGGTGTGGACTATGGTTTTTTGTGGGGTTGAAAAAGTGTGGTTTTATTTTTTTTGTAGTATTTTCCTAAAATTTTTTAGAATTTATGGCTGAATTTCGGTTTTTTTGTTAATTTTGTGACCGAAATACTTAAAAACCGGTATCGGTGATTCATGGTATTTGGTAAAGAGGCAAAGACAGAGATTCTAAATATATAATGTATTATTCATTAAATTGTTTTTATTATGAAAAAGTATTTACTTCTTTTTGCAGCCGCCGCAGTAGCGCTGGGCGCTGCAGCAGGCCAGATGAGCAAGAAATCTGTTTCCTTGTTCAAGGCAGAGCGCGCCAATCTTCAAGCTACCGCCATCCAAGGCCCCAATCGTGTGATCACCACGCAGCCCGCCGGTGAACTTGTGGAATATAATGCCGTGATGAATGGTGTTTACACCAATGGTGGCTATTATAGCTCCGCCAGTGATTTAGAGGGCGAAGTTTCCATTGTGTTTGACGCCAATGGCCAGGATGTCTACTTCAAGAACATCCTGTTGCAAGAAGGCACTTTTGGAGAATCTTGGGTGAAAGGAACGTTGAGTGCCGACGGCAGCAGTATCACCGTTGCCACCGAGCAGTCGTTATACTACTCGACGAGTTACTCTGCCGATGTGATGCTCCGCTGGGGAAGCAGCAATATTGTGGATAACAGTTTAGTGTTTACCCAAGATGCTTCGGTCACCGAGGTGGTGTTCAACGTGGATGAAAGCGGTGTCATCAGCCTTGAAGGCGGTGCAAACACCGGAACCGGAGACTATGCCGCTTATATTGGCACCGGCCTGAGCTGCCAATGGACCGATGACGGCTCGTTCGGAGGCTATATAGCCTGGGGCCTGAAGCTCACCCCTGTTAAGAATCTCAATGCCGATGACATCAATGTAGAGCCCGCCGCAACCAGTGCCGATGTGTCGTGGCAGGGCAACGAGGCCACCTCGTGGAACCTGCGCTACCGCCAGGCTGGCGGCGGCATGTTCTGTGGCTTCAACAGCGAGAGCGATGTGGAAGGCTGGACGCTTATCGATGCCGACGGCGACGGTAATAACTGGGGACTTCGAAACTTTTCAGATTACACTTGTGCCAGCTCGGCCAGCTATATCAATAACGTGGGTGCAGTGACTCCCGACAACTGGTTGATTTCGCCCGCCGTCACCATCAAGGCCGGCGACAAAGTGAGGTTCAAAGCTTGGGGACAAGATGCCAATTGGGCAGCCGAGCACTTTGCCGTTTATGCCACCAACGGCGACCCCAGCGACCCTGCCAACTTCACACAAATCAGCGATGAGCTGATTGCCACCGGCACGGCCACGGAGTACAGCTTCGACCTGAGTGACTTTGCCGGCGAGTGCTATGTGGCGTTCCGTCACTTCAACGTCACCGACATGTACATGCTGAACATCGACGATGTGGAAATCGGTGAGGTCTACGACTGGGTTGAAGTCAGCGGCCTCGAGGACAACGCCTACACTATCGAGGGCTTGAATCCCGGCACCGATTATGAGTTGCAAATCCAGGGTGCCGATGGCGAATTGCTGGGCGAATGGAGCGAGAGCGTTCCCTTCACCACTGATGTCGAGTTCTTCGTGGTGGGCGCATTCAACGAGTGGAGTGTGGCCGATGCACTGAAGCTTGAAAAGAACGAGGATGGCATCCTCTCGGCCACCTTCGACGTGGAAGGCGAGGCCGAAGCGCTTGAGTTCAAGATTGCCACGCCCGACGACGAGGCCGAGGAGGCTGCTCAGGGCATGAAGTGGTTTGGCGGCGTGGACGAGTACGAGAACCACTTCTTCCTGGTGACTGAAGAGCTGCTCGACATGGAACTCACCGTGGTGAGCCCGGGTGCCAACTTCCGTCTGCCCGAGGCCGGCAACTACACCATCCTGCTGCAAGAAGCTGCTGAAGCTCCCGCTCCCGCCAAGAGAATCTCGGCCGACAGCGAGCTGGTGCTGATTGTTCAGAAGAATGGTGCCACCGCCGTGGCCGACCTGAACGCCGACCGTGCCGCCAGCGTGCACTATGTGAACCTGGCCGGCCAAGTGAGCGCCACTCCGTTCAACGGTGTGAACATCCAGGTCACCACCATGAAGGACGGCAGCAAGAAGGCCGTGAAAGTGGTGAAATAATCCATCTGAGACACACATAACAAGAGCGATGCGGCCCGGCTGATGCCGGGTCGCATCTTTTCCATCGTGCATTGGACAAGCGACGCCGGTAGTTCTCCCCCTAAGTTAGGGGGAGTGGCCGCAGGCCGAGGGAGTGTGTCGCGCGGCGACAGTGCTCGGCGAGGGTGGCACCCCTGCAGGGTCGACACACTCCTTCGTCGCTTCGCGCCACCTCCCCTAATTAGGGGAGGAGTTTTTCAGCGTCGCTGGGGGCGTTTCAGCAGTCCAGCCCACCATGCGGGACTGCAGGTGACAGCGAGGGTGGCAGTTCTCCCCCTAAGTTAGGGGGAAAGGCTACGGGTAGGCGAGCGAAGCTCGGGAATGTGGCCGCAGGCCGAGGGAGTGTGTCAATCAGCGACGCTGGCCCCCATGCTGGTTCGACACACTCCTCCGCCCTGACGGGCACCTCCCCTAACTTAGGGGAGGAGTTCATGCTGGATTGACACACTGCTCCGTGGCTGCGGAGGCTTTGAAAAATTAAGGAGGCGGCGCTTCACAGCGTGGCCTCCTTAAAAATCTACAATCTATAAAAACATGTATTCTTCGTTGCTTTGAAGTATAATCAGAGCTATTAGGAAATGTAATTTCCCCAAAATTAGTAAGATTATTTGACTTGTGCAATTTTTTTCAGTTTTTTTTATAAAAATGTGAGTTGGTAGTTACCTCGCAGGTTTCGGTAGGGTGGAGGGAACGATTATTTTTTTGATGTGTGCACGGGCAGGGCCGGATGTTACTTTTGCCGCGAAAAAAACGATGAGTACCATGAAAAACACAAAAAAGACTATCGGCGTGGTGCCCCGCGGCACGCGCCATGCGGCCAATGGCGAGGCCGCAGCCGCCGGAGCGGCAGTGAGGACGGTCAATCTGCGCGAGCGCGAACAGTCGCTGCAAGTGGTGGGCCAGCCTGCCACGGTGGGGGCCATCGGTGCAGGGCACACACTGGTGCTTGTGCACGAGGGCCACTATTTCTATTTGGACGATGACCGCCTTTACGTCGATGCAGGCACGTTGCTGCTCACGCTGGCCGGTGAGTGGGTCGACATCAAGACAGTGGGCAGCTGGATAGTGGTGGTGACCACAACGGCGCTGCGTGTGCTGGTGGCCCGTGGCGACACCTATGTGGAGATGGATGCGAGCCAGGCGTTGCCGTCGATAACAGTGACCGAGCAAACCCTGCCTCCGCTGAGCGCGACGGTGCCACCCTTCACCTTCGCCGAGCCATACCGCCAGTGGCAGGCTCCGCTTGCCGACGCCGACGTGCGCTCTCTCACCACGCTGCTGCGCGGCGTGGCCGGCGGTCTGAGCACCGATGCCGCCGATGCCGCCTCGCTGGCCGCCCCGGTGCTGGTGCGCTGGGGCGTGCGGCTGTGGGACGACAGCTACCTGTGGATGAGCGCTCCGCGGCGGTTGGGCGACGCTACTTTGGCCAATGCCGACCGCATCACCGCCCCGGTGGTCATCGACGGCGACCGGTTTGCGGGCACCCTGGCCGCCACGATGCCGCTGGCCCGCTACAAGCCTAAGGTGACTGTGGAAGGCGGTGTGCCCGCCGACTGGCAGCCGTGGGTGAAAGCCATCGACGTGTTTGCCACCGCACCGGCACCATTGTTTGCCGCCAGCCGTGTGCTGGAGTACCGCTGCCTCACGCGCACCGTGGGCGACCGTACTTATGAGTTGGAGATGGGGCTGCGGCGTACCGACGCGGCCAGCATTGAGCACAGTCTGAACACATCGGACTGGCATCTGGTGGCCACCGCCACCGACGTGGCCAACCTGCGCCCCGACGCGTTTGTGCCTCCCGAGCAACCTGTGACCATCACCAATGCCCGGTGCGCCGCGCTGGCCCAGGCCAGGATGCTGCCGCTGCCCACCTGCGTGGCCACGGCCGGCGGCCGCCTCTACAGTGCCGATGCCACCGGCCTGGTGAGCCAGTCGCTGCCCGGAAATCCCTGGGTGACGGCTCGCCGGAGCACGATTGTGGGCATTCGGCCGCTGGCGCTTGCCGCGGTGTCGCGTCCACTCTATTCGGGCGGTTTCGGTCGCTATCCGGTGTACGTATTCACCACCGACGGCATCTACGCCCTGCCGCAGAGTGCGCAGGGTACCATGGGCGAGGCCCGCCTGGTGGCCCGTGCCGTGATAGCCGCCGGCACGCAGCCGGTGGAGGCCCACCGCGACGTCTATTTCACCACCCGGCAGGGACACCTGTGCCGCCTGCGCGCCTCGGAGGTGAGCGTGGCGGTTGGGCATGCGCGGGTGGTGCAGATGGCGTGGAACGAGGACCAGGCCGAACTGTGGATGCTCGACGAGTCGGGGACGACCCATGTGTTGCAACCCGAGGCCGGCAGCACCTACGAGCGCACACTCCTGCTGAACCAGCTCTACAGCGATGCGCGCGCGGCCGTGGCCGTGGACCGTGGCGGTAGAATCTTGGATTTGGAGCACGAGCAACCCGCCACGCAGCCGGTGACCTACCGCTCACACCCCGTGCTGCTCGACCGCCACGGCCCATGCCGCCCCTATGGCGTGGTGTGGAACATCGTGGGCGATGACGTGCATCTCACCGTGGGAGTGCAAGGCGGCCGCGGCATCTGGCGGCATGATTTCGCGCTCAGCCGCCACACCCTCGACGGCGAGCAGCACCTGCCCTTGCCCTTGCCGCTCACCAGCGAACCCCTGCGCACGGTGCTGCTGGGTATGGAGGGAGAGGCGGTCGCCGGCACCTTGCTGCTGCCGGTGCAGTTAGTAGTGACCTGCGAGCCATGAGAACGGCCATGGAAACACTGCCGCTGGAAGGCATCATGGCCGAGAACCGCCGCCGCAACGAGGCGCTGGCATCGGCCTACGACCCGCTGCGGGGCATCGGGTGCTGCGGCGACCGGGTGGACGTGGACGGCACACGGGTGCCGCGGTCGCTGCTGGAGCAGGTGCCCCATTATGCCGCGCTTCCTGCCCTGGAGCAAGCCCGGGCGCGCATCGCCCACGACTTTGAATACTGGGCGGCTACCTGTGCCACCATTCGCGACAAGCTCACGGCTCAAACCCATCGCTTCGTCCTCAACCGGCCCCAGCGCCGGCTGCTGGCCGTCATGGAGCGGCAGCGCACGCAAGGCCTGCCCATCCGTGTGATTGTGCTCAAGGCGCGCCAGTGGGGATGCTCTACGCTGGTGCAGATGTACATGGCCTGGATACAAATGGTGCTGCGTTCCAACTGGAACAGCTTCATTTGCGGCCACCTGCGCATCACCTCACAGGCCCTGAAGCGCATGTACGCCCTGCTGTTGCGCCACTATCCGCCCCAGATGCTCACCCAGCCGCGGGCGTTGCACCTCAAGAGCCTCGACGGCAGCCAGGCCGTGCTCACCATCGAGGGAATGGAGGGCAGCCTCATCATCCTGGGGTCGGCACGCAGCGAGGACGCCGTGCGTGGCTACGACCTGGCCATGGCCCACCTGAGCGAGGTGGCCTTCTGGCCCCACACTGCCGCCCATTCGCCGCACGACCTGGTGCGCTCGGTGCAGGGAACCATCGCCCGCGAGCCATGCACACTGGTGGCGATGGAGAGCACGGCCAACGGGGTGGGGCAGTTCTTTCACACCGAGTGGCTGCGGGCCAAGAGCGGCGACAGTGACAAGGTGCCGGTCTTTGTGCCGTGGCACGAGATAGAAATCTACCGCAGCCGTGTCGACGATGCGGCAAGCCTGTGGCAAAGCCTCGACGACTACGAGCGCGCCTTGTGGAACGATGGCTGCACCCTGGAGCAAATCAACTGGTATCACCAGAAACGCCGTGAATACAGCTCGCACGACATGATGATGGCCGAGTTTCCGAGCAACGACATCGAGGCGTTTGCCAACACCGGCCGCAACGTCTTCGACCTGAAGCAGCTCGACCGCTTGCGTGCCACCTGCCGGCCGCCGCTGGAGCGCGGCGATGTGGAGGCCGACTACATGAGTGTGCGCAACGTACATTTTGTACGGCATCAGGCGGGACTGCTGCAGGTGTGGCGGCATCCCGACCCCGAAGCCGACGGCCGTCGGTATGTGGTGGTCACCGACGTGGGCGGCCGCAGTGCCAAGGCCGACTATTCGGTGATAACCGTGTGGGACTGCGGCGACTTGCGCACCACACTGCCCGAGGTGGCGGCGCAGTGGCGAGGTCACATCGACCACGACCTGCTGGCATGGAAGTCGGCCCAGGTGGCCACCTATTATCGTCAAGCGCTGCTGGCGATTGAGAGCAACACGCTGGAGACCGAGCAGACCGAGGGCGCTGCCGGGGAATATATCTTGGCCGACTTGCTGCATGTCTATCCCCATCTCTATTCACGCTCGCGACGTGTGGAGGACCGGAAACTGGGCTTCCAGACCAACCGCAAGACCAAGCGTGAGATGATTTACCGCCTTATCCGTGCCGTGCGCGACCTCGACTATGTGGAGCGTGACCATGGTGCTGTCGACGAGATGGCCACCTATGAGCTCACGCCCCGCGGGCAGTATGCCGCCATGAAAGGGCGCCACGACGACATTCTCATGACGCGTGCCATCGGCCTGGTGATTATCGACCAGCTCAAGAAGGCCAAGCCGGCCATTTCGGAAGAAGACAAGAGGAACCTGAGCATCGGCCTGTGAGCGCGCCGCCAAGTCCCCGCCGGGTGGCGCACACGGCCCGGCAACTCCTCCCCTAAGTTAGGGGAGGTGCCCGTCAGGGCGGAGGAGTGTGTCGTGCCAGCGACGCTAAAAAACTTCTCCCCTAAGTTAGGGGAGGTGCCCGTCAGGGCGGAGGAGTGTGTCAATGCAGCGACGCTGAAAAACTCCTCCCCTAAGCCGCGGCAAAAAAGAGTAAAAACTTTTTCATAATAGTGTGATTTTAGTGTGAATAAAAATGATGAATTGATGTGTGTAGATAAATTCGGGTTAAAAAATTTTTTTAAAGTCAAACGAATGATTTAAGATAAACTGTAGCAAAAATAGCAATATTTTCTAAAAACCAAAAGAAAACAACACAAAAATATTAAAAGTTTATAGATTTCGGTAAGGGGTGCGCCGGATGCATATTTCTTCAAAAGTGAGAAAAGGCGTCAAAGATTAGGAAAATTTAGATTTTTTTACTATATTTGTGAGATTTTAAATGAGCGCTAACCATGGACTCTCCTGCTCACAGCGATGAACGCCGTGGCGGCAACTGGCTGCAACGCGTGTTTTACCTCTACTACGACGGTTTCCGCGGCATGACTGTGGGAAAGACGTTGTGGCTCATCATCGGCATCAAGCTGGTGGTGTTCTTTGTACTCATCAAGTGGATTTTCTTTCCCGATTTCTTGAGTGGCGTGGCCTCGACCGACGAGGGCAAGGCCGACTATGTGCGCGAACAGCTGACCAATCGCTGAAAGCAAGGCTCGACATTGACAACCAACAAAAACTGAACAGATATGGAACAACTGACAACTGTAGTGGACTGGTCGCGCGCGCAATTCGCGCTCACGGCAATCTATCACTGGCTGTTTGTGCCGCTGACCCTCGGGCTGGGGCTGATTATTGCCATCATGGAGACAATTTACTACCGCACCCGCAGTGAGAAGTGGCTGGCCACCACCAAGTTCTGGATGACCATCTTCGGGGTGAACTTTGCCATCGGCGTGGCCACCGGCATTATCCTGGAGTTTGAGTTCGGCACCAACTGGAGCAACTACAGCTGGTTTGTGGGCGACATCTTCGGCGCTCCGCTGGCCATCGAGGGCATTCTTGCCTTTTTCATGGAGTCGACGTTCATTGCGGTGATGTTTTTCGGCTGGAAGAAGGTGAGCCCGCGATTCCACTTGGCATCGACCTGGCTCACTGCGTTGGGTGCCGGCTTGTCGGCCCTGTGGATATTGGTGGCCAATGCCTGGATGCAGTATCCCGTGGGCTGCGAGTTCAATCCCTCGACCATGCGCAACGAGATGACCAGTTTCTGGCAGGTGGCGCTGTCGCCCATGGCAGTGAGCAAGGTGCTGCACACCGTCACCATCTGCTGGGCGCTGGGCGGCGCCTTTGTGGCGGGCGTGTGCGGCTGGATGCTGCTGCGCAAGCGCAACGTGGAGCACTGCCGGCGCAGTCTCAAGGTGGGTGCCTGGGTGGGCATGGCGGGAATCGTGTTGACCAGCATCACCGGCGACACCAGCGCTGTGGCCGTGGCCCGTTACCAGCCCATGAAACTGGCCGCCATGGAAGGCCTTTACGACGGCTCGGCCGGTCAGTCGATTGTGGCGATGGGCATCATGCGGCCCGGAAAGCGGCCTGCCGACGGCCAAGACCCCTATTTGTTCCACATTTCCATTCCCTATGGCCTGTCGTTGCTTGCCACTCATGACCCGCACGGCTATGTGCCCGGCATTAACGACATCCTGACCGGCCGCCTCAATGGTCCCGACGACAGCACCTCGCTCAGCGTGGCCGGGCGCATGGAGCGCGGCAAGAATGTGAAGGCGCTCATAGCCGACTATCACGCCGCATCGCGCGCCGGCAACAAAGTGGTCACCGACAGCCTGCAGGCTGCCATCAAGGACGATTTCAGCCATTTCGGTTACGGCTATCTCGACACCCCCGAGGAGGCCGTGCCCAATGTTCCGCTCACGTTCTACACGTTCCATGCGATGGTGACCATCGGCGGATGGCTGGTGCTATTCTTCGCACTGGCACTGCTCTTTGTCTACAAGCCGGCCATCGTGGAGCGGGCTCGCTGGCAGCGCCTGTGGTACTGGGTGTGCATCGTCACCGTGCCGCTCACCTACCTGTGCAGCGCGTGCGGATGGGTGGTGGCCGAGGTGGGGCGCCAGCCCTGGACCATCCAGGACCTCATGCCCAACAAGGTGGCCATCAGCGACCTCACGGCCGGCTATGTGCAGACCACCTTCTGGATTTTTGCCGTGGTGTTCACCGCGCTGCTCGTGGCCGACGTGAGCATCATTTGCAGGCAAATCGCCAAGAAATCGGTCACCGACCTCGACCACTGCGAACTTTAAGAGTGACTTCCTTCATCTAACATACCAACCATGACAACTTATTATATCCTTCAAAACTACTGGTGGCTCATCATGTCGGTGCTGGGCGCCGTGCTGGTGTTTATGCTTTTTGTGCAGGGCGGGCAGTCGATGCTGCTGCAATGCCCCGATGAAAAACAGCGCGCCATGATGGTGCGCTCGCTGGGGCGCAAGTGGGAACTGACATTTACCACGCTGGTGACCTTTGGCGGTGCGTTCTTCGCATCGTTTCCGCTGTTCTACTCCACAAGTTTCGGTGGAGCCTACTGGCTGTGGATGGCCATCTTGTTCAGTTTTGTGATTCAAGCCATCAGCTACGAGTACCGTGCCAAGGCAGGAAACGTGTACGGCCACCGCTTCTACGACGTGCTGCTGCTCATCAACGGTGTGGCCGGGCCGTTGCTGCTGGGCGTGGCCGTGGCGGGCATGTTTTTCGGCGCTGAGTTCACCGTGACCAAGGCCCGCATCCTCGATGTTCAGGCCGCCACCATCTCGCAGTGGGGTCCGTTGCATGGCCTTGAGGCGATAGCCAGCTGGAAAAACCTGCTTTTCGGGCTCATGGTGTTTTTCCTGGCCCGCACGCTGGCATCGCTCTATTTCATCAATAATATCGACGACGCTGCGCTGCGCTCGCGCCAGCGGCAGTTGCTCAAGGCCAACGGGGCCGTTTTTGTGGTGCTGTTTCTGGCCACGGCGGCCGTTATCCTCACCAGCGGCGGCGTGGCGGTTGACGACAACGGCAATGCCCAGTGGGTGGACTATCGTTACCTGAACAACTACCTGACCATGTGGTGGACGCTGATTTTCCTGCTGCTGGGGGTGGCGCTGGTGCTGTGGGGCATCGGAAAAACGCTGGTCGACAACGGGTACAACAAAGGCATCTGGGCCTCCGGTGCCGGCACCCTGCTGGTGGTGATGAGCCTTTTCTGGGTGCTGGGCTACAATGGCACGGCCTATTATCCGTCGCTGCTCGACGTGCACAGTTCGCTCACACTGCGCAACAGCAGCAGCAGCGAGTTCACCCTCACCGTGATGAGTGCGGTGAGCGTGCTGGTGCCGTTTGTCATTGCCTATATAGCCTACTGCTGGCGCGCCATGGACCACGACAAAATCACTGCTGAAGAAGAGTGACGGCCCGATTCAGTCGTTCGGCGCCAAGAAGCACTTCAGCTCATTGAGCCGTTCGAGCGCTTGTTGCCTTCCCTGCCGGTAGACACGGCGCATGTCGTCGACGCTGTGCGTGGTGCGGCTCACATCGAGCGGCCCGTCCGGAGCGAAGACCAGCGTGTGGCCCATCTGCTCCTGCTGGCGGACGTAGGCCACCTGCTCGTTGTAGAATTGTGCCCGGCTGTCCATTGCCTTCACCACCGCTGGATAGCGCCTCATCCACCACTTGATGAGCGGCAACAGTCGCTCGGGCGTTTTTCTGTAGCCGGCTTCACGGGTGAGTACCACCACATTCCGGTCGCATCCCTGGCTTTGCATCCAGCGCAGCGGAATGCTGTCGCTCATGCCACCGTCGAGCAGGCGCTGGCCGTCGATGACAACCGGCTGCGCCACCACGGGCATCGAGGCCGATGCCCTGATCCATTCCAGCGTGCGGTGGGCGTCGTCCTGCGGCAAGCATCGGTGATAGACCGCTTGCCCGGTGTCGACATCGGTGCAGGTAACGTAGAACTCCATGGGGTCGGCATGGAAGGTCTTGAAGTCGAATGGGTCGTACTGGGTGGGCACCGTGTGGTAACAGAACCGGGCGTTATAGTAGTCGCCCGTGGTCAACAGCGACCACAGGCCGGCATAGCGGCGGTCGTGGGCAAACCGCTCGTTGTAGCGCAGTGCGCGTCCGGGCTGGTGCGACTTGAGGTTGCATCCGAAAGCCGCCCCTGCCGACACCCCCACCAGCGCATCGACAGTGAGCCCGTGCTCCATCATCACATCGAGCAGTCCGCAGGTGAACATGCCGCGCATGCCACCGCCTTCAAGTATGAGTCCGCGTTTCATGGTTTGCCAGTAATGAGAGTTTGATCGATGCAAATGTAGGCATAAAAAAATGAAAAACACCAAGGCGTTTCTCATTTTTTTATAGGGTAGTGTGCGCTGGCGTGCCAGCGGGGTGTTTATTTGAGCTTGAGGGTGCTTAGTATGGCGGCAACCTCGGGGGCATCGGGCATGACGAGAGCGTTTTTCATTCTGAGCACATTGTCGCCCACCTGTGCGTAACATGTCGTCTGGCCAGCTCCGTTGGACAATGTGGTGAACGTGTAGTCGCCGATTTTTACGTTCTCGGTTTTGATTAAGCTGGGATAAGCATCCATGTCGTTGGCTACCAGTTCTTTGGCCTCTCTACCCTTAATGACATCAATTTCAATCTTCATGTCAGAACCATTCTCGCCTTTGGTTCTCATGATGATTTCTTCAAATCCACCCACTTCGCCAGTCCATCCCTCGGGAATGGTGAGCGAGAGGTCGGCCGACTCGAAGTCGCGCTGCAAGGGGTCGGGAGCCTGTTGCTCTTCGGCCTGCGGGGCTTCGGTGGTTTCTTGAGCCTGAGCGGCCTCGGCATTCTCGGCGTTGTTCTGATTGTTGGCGCAAGCAACGGCGGTGAAGGCCATCGTCGCCAAGACTACTGAATAGAAAAGCTTTTTCATCTTTCAATGTGGTGGGCTCCAAAGTCTGAAATACCAATTCCTCCGACGGGTGGAACCCTTTATCCCCGTGGGCTGAACCATATTTATTTGCAAAGATAGTGCATCGGTGTGATAAAGAATTGTGCAGAATCGTGCATCAACTTGTCAAAATGGTGCATTCGGGGGCTATAAGGGATAATAAGAAAAGTAAAAAAAACAAAAACCGCCGCTTTTGGGAGAGCCGTGTTTTAAAATGGCATGATAATTTACTATCTTTGCATAAAATTCTGGAAAACCACTGCCGTTATGAAACAATTAGACCTCTTAATCGCCGAGAAACTGCTCTGTGCAAGCGCCATCAAGTTGCAGCCCGACACCCCGTTTGTGTGGGGAAGCGGGTGGAACTCGCCCATGTATAACGACCACCAGCAAATCCTGTCGCACCCGTCCATCCGCAATCTGGTGAAGGTGGAGATGGCGCGCGTCATTGTCGAGAATTTCGGCAATGTGGATGTCATAGCCGGCGTGGCAACAGGGGCCATCGCTCTCGGGGCCATTGTGGCCGATGCCCTGGCACTGCCTTATGTCTATGTGCGTGAAAAGGCCAAGGACCATGGCTTGGAAAACCTCATCGAGGGCAACATCAAGGCAGGTCAGCGCGTAGTCATCGTCGAAGACCTGCTTTCGACGGGGCGCAGTTGCATCAAGGCCGCGCAGGCCATCCGTGACGCAGGCGGTGTGGTGGCGGGTGCCGTGGCACTGTTCAATTACGAGTTCCCGGTCTCGGTCAAAGCGCTGAAGAAGGAGCGGCTCTCGGTCAAGGCCGTCACCAACTACACGGCCATGATAAAGGCCGCCGTGGAGTCGGGGAAAATTAAGGCTGACGATGTGGCATCGCTGCAGAAGTGGCACGACGACCCCGAGAACTGGATGCCCGGTGACATTTTTGATTGATTGCCAAGCAGTGAATATTCATTAGAACCATTCAATAACTTTCATCATTTTTTATGGAATCTTACAAAAGCGACGTTGTGTCGATTCCCTGCAACGTGACCACCATCTATAACAAATTGTCGAACCCTTCGCTTTTTGCCTCGAAACTGGCCGCCGGCATCGACCAGCTGCCCCAAGAGGCGCGCGAGAACTTGGAAAAAGTGCGCTTTGAGGCCGATGCCATCGCCATCGAAAGTCCGATGGGCGAAATCAAGTTGGCCGTGGACCATGAGCAGAGTGTGCAGGACCGGCGCATCGTCTTCGGGGCGGCGCAAGCCCCTGTGAAGTTCAACATGGTGATCAATCTCGACGGGCGCGAGGACCAACTCACCGACAGCGTGGCCGAGCTGCAACTCGACCTGCCTTTCTTCCTGCGCAAGATGGTGGAGCCCCAGCTCAAGGAGGGTGCCAAGAAATTTGGAGAGATGCTGGCGCATCTGCCTTACGAAGACCTTTGATGGCGTTGAACCAATGGCTCAGAGCAGCAGCCGACGTGCTGATGCCGCGCACTTGCTCGGTGTGTGGCACGACCCTTGGTGCCGATGAGCCTTACGTGTGCCGCGGGTGCATGGCTCACCTGCCGCGCACCCGCCTGGAGCAGGTGGAGTTCAACACCATGGAGCAGCTTTTTGCCGGCAAGGTACCCATTGAGCGTGCCGCCGGCTTTTTCTATTATGAGAAAGACAGCCCTTATGCTTCGATTATACACGATGCCAAGTACCGCAATATGCCCAAGCTGGGACAGTGGATTGCGGGGCAGGCATATGCCGAGATGAAGGGAAGCGGTTTTTTTGAAGGCATCGAGGTGGTGGTGCCGGTGCCTCTGCATCGCGACAAGCTGGCGAGCCGGGGCTACAATCAGACCCTCTACATAGCCCGCGGCATTGCTCGTGCTGCCGGCATCGCTGTGGCCGAGGCGGTAAAGGCCGCTCGCAGCCACAGCACCCAGACGCGCAAAGGCGCGCTCGAACGCTGGCAGAACACGCGTGGCATGTACTGCCTGAAGGCAGGAGCATCCACGGTCCTCGAAGGGAAGCGGGTGCTTGTCGTTGACGACGTGGTGACCACCGGCAGCACGCTCGAAGCGTGCGCCGAGGCCCTGCTTGCCGTTCCCGGCGTCAAAATCTCACTCTTCACTTTGGCCGTAGCCCGCTTGTCGTAGCGCACAATCCACCGCCGGATAGAAAACAGCCGGCTCAAAGCCTCGTCCGGCGGCAAAGCGCAGCAAGGAGGCGCGTGCCGCCTCGTCGGGCCGCCCAGCCAGGCTGCGCACCCGGGATTGCAACAAGCGGTCGAGCGTTGTGCGATACTCTTCGGCATCGATTTGTTGCAAGGCGTCGTCGATGACTGCGGCCGGCAATTGTTTCTGCCTGAGCATGAAAGCAATCTTGATGCGGCCCCAGCCATTGAAGCGGAACTTGTCGCGCACAAAGGCCACGGCAAATCGTTCGTCGCTCAGAAAGTTCTCCGTGCGCAGGCGTGTCACCACCTGGTGGGCATCGGTCGCATTCAGGCCCCAGCGCATGAGCTTGTCGTGCACATCGGCCGGTGCCTGCTCTCCCCGTGAGCACAGGGCGGCGGCGCGATGGAGGGCGGCCTCGATGGTGATAGGTTTTTTTGCGTTCATCGGCTTCGTGGCTGTTCGGTCAACGAAGATACGAAAAAAAAAGCAAACAATGCTCGTTCAACATCAGAAAAAATACTATTTTTGTATAAGATAAGAATGTAAATCTCTATTTGCCATGAAACAGATTTTGATTCTACTCATCGCTGCCCTGACGGTTGTGGGTGTGGAGGTCCGCGCTGACGATGTCACCAGCCGGCATCGTCCGTTGTGGGTGGTGAAACCCGCCAAGGGGAAAAACCGCTTCACTGTGGTGTGTGATAAAGAACTGCCGGCCAACCTCAAGCGCTATGACCGCATGATTTTCAAACCCCACATCGGTGCCGTGAATCTGGTGCGAGGAGCGTCGCGCACCTCCCAGGGCGATTATCAGGCCACCTTCTCTCTGGTCGATGCCAAGAAAGTGGCCACGATGTTCAGGGGGTATGACGACTCGGAATATGCCTCGATTATTGTGCCTCATGAGTTTCTCGATACGCACACGCCGTTACAGTTCACGCGGTGGAAAGGCGGGGAGGAGGTGAAAACTCTCACCGACGAGTATTTCCTTAACCTGCTCAGAATCCGCTATCCCGAGTGGCGCATCGCCTCCACTCAATGGATGGCCACTATCGGGGGCGACAACGAACGCCAGTTCTACCTGGTGGTTTTCGAACCCACGCCACGGCAGGCGCTGGCTTCGGTGGTGTGTTTTTCCGAGGGGCGGGTGGTCAGCTCGCTCGACGACATGGCCGACATCAGCCCCGATGTGGAGCGCACGTCGGACGGCAAGCCCATGCATGTGTGGTCGGTGTGCGACTACGGCGAATACTCCATGCCCGAGATTATGGCCTTCATGGACACAGATGACGGCTTGGAGATGTATGTGCGCGCGTCGGGCAGCGAATGTTACGTCTATCGCATCTATCGTGAGAGCAGTGGAGGCTGGGACTTGATTGATGAAATGGCGGTGTCGGATCTGGAATGACACACTTTGCAACCCGGTTGCACGTTTTTTGCCATAACTTTGTGCCCAGAAACTAAAAAATCAAAGTTATGGCACATAACCATCATCATCACACTGCCGAGTGCTGCACCGCCTCTCATCATGCCCACCATCATGAGCATGGCTCACTGTGGGGAAAGGTGGCGCTGATAGCTGCGGCCGCCGTGTTGCTGGCCGTGGCAGTGACCATTGAGCACACGGCACACTTGCCCATGTGGCAGTTGCTGCTCATTTACCTTGTTCCGTATCTGCTTGTGGGGCATGAAACCCTGCACGAAGCCGCCGAAGGGCTGGCGCAGGGCGATGCCTTCAACGAGCATTTTCTCATGACCATTGCCACCGCCGGAGCGCTGCTCATCGGCTTCATGCCGGGTGCCGACTGCGAAATGGCCGAGGCCGTGGCCGTGATGCTGTTTTTCCAAGTGGGAGAACTGCTGGAGGGTTATGCCGAAGGGCGCAGCCGCGACAGTATCGCCCACTTGATGGATTTGCGCCCCGATGTGGCGCATGTGATGGGCGAGGAAGGCCTCACCGATGTGGCGCCCGAGCAGGTGGCCGCGGGTGAAACCATCGTGGTGCGTCCGGGCGAGCGCGTGCCGCTCGACGGCACGGTCGTGGATGGCGACAGCACGCTCGACACCGTTGCCCTCACCGGCGAGAGTGTGCCTCGTGCTGCCTCGGTGGGCGACGATGTGCTTTCGGGCTGCGTCAATCTCACCGGCGTGCTCACTCTGCGTGTGGCCAAGCCTTATGCCCAAAGCACGGTGGCGCGAATCATCGGACTGGTGGAGCAGTCGGGCGAGCGGAAATCGCACACCGAAGCTTTCATCACCCGTTTTGCACGTGTCTATACGCCCATTGTGGTGGCTGCTGCGGTGGTGGTGGCATTGCTGCCGCCGCTGTTGTCGGGCCACTTCATGGCGTTGCTGCCCACATGGCTGCACCGCGCACTCATTTTCCTGGTGGTGTCGTGTCCGTGTGCTCTGGTCATCAGTGTGCCGCTCACGTTCTTTAGCGGAATAGGTGGCGCTTCAAAGCGTGGCATCCTGGTGAAAGGCGCCAATTTCATGGACGTGCTGGCACGGGTAGATACCGTGGTGTTCGACAAGACGGGAACCCTCACCGAGGGGCAGTTTGCCGTCACGGCGGTTCATCCCGGAATCTGCGACGACACCCGCTTGCTGCACTTGGCGGCCCATGTCGAGCACCATTCCACCCATCCCGTTGCCGCGGCGCTTCGCCAGGCATTCCCGTCGGCCGAGGCCGATGATTGCGCGGTGAGTCAAATTCAGGAAGTGGCCGGTGAGGGTGTGACGGCCGTGGTCGATGGGCAGCGGGTGAGTGTGGGTAACGAACGGCTCATGGAGCGCATCGGCGCGGAGTGGCGCCCCTGCCACCATCACGGCACCATCATTCATGTGGCCATCGACGGTGCCTATGCAGGCCACATCGTGGTGGGCGACCATGTCAAGCCCGACAGCGCGCAGGCCATCGCATCATTGAAGCGCGCCGGTGTGCAGCATGTGGTGATGCTCACCGGCGACCGCCAGGAGGTGGGGCAAGCGGTGGCCACACAGCTGGGAATTGACGAGTTTCACGCCGACTTGTTGCCGGCCGACAAGGTGGCTCATGTGGAACGCCTTCAGGCCGAGCTGCCGCAAGGGCGCATGCTGGCCATGGTGGGCGACGGCATCAACGACGCTCCCGTGCTGGCCCGGGCCGATGTGGGCATCGCCATGGGTGGCCTGGGCAGTGATGCCGCCATCGAGGCTGCCGACGTGGTGGTGATGGACGATTGCCCCTCGCGCGTGGCAACGGCCGTCGCGGTGGCGCGGCGCACTATCGACATCGCACGTCAAAACGTGGTGCTGGCCATCGTGGTAAAGGTGGCGGTGTTGCTGCTGGCCACGGTGGGACTGGCCACAATGTGGATGGCCGTCTTTGCCGATGTGGGTGTGACCGTGATGGCAGTGCTCAACGCCACCCGAGCCTTGTACATTCCCAAAGAAAAACATTGATAAAATGATAGAACAGATTCAACTGACACTCCGTGCACGGCCACGCGGCATCCATCTGGTGACCGATGAAATCTTGCGTGGCCTGCCGTCGCTGCCGCTCAAAGGACTGGTTAACGTGTTTGTCCATCACACCAGTTGCGGGCTAGCCATCAATGAAAGCTATGATCCCGATGTGAGGCATGATTTGGAAGCCGTTCTCGACCGCCTTGTTCCAGAGAATGAACCCGGCATGCTGCACACCCTGGAGGGCGCCGACGACATGCCGGCCCATGCCAAGGCTGTGCTGAGCGGCGTGAGCCTGGTCATTCCCATCAGTAATCATCGCTTGGCGTTAGGTACTTGGCAGGGGATTTATTTGTGCGAATACCGTAATGATGGCGGTCCCCGCCGAATCACAATCACTATAATTGGAAAATAAGGATATGAATTTTTTGGAACTCACACAGCACCGCCACAGTTGCCGGGCCTATAGCGCCCAGCCTGTGGAACAAGCGAAACTGGACTATGTGATGGAATGTGTGCGGCTGGCACCCTCGGCTGTCAACAAGCAACCGTGGCGATTTGTCATCGTGGATGATGAGAGTGGCCGGCAGGCGTTGCAGCGCTGCTACGACCGCGAGTGGTTCACCACGGCGCCGCTTTATGTGCTGGCAGTGGCCCGGCACGACCAGGAGTGGGTGCGTGCCGACGGCAAGGCGCATGGCAACATCGATGTGGCCATCGCCGTGGAGCACTTGTGCCTGGCGGCTGCCGAACAAGGGCTGGGCACCTGCTGGGTGTGTAATTTCGATGCTGCCATGTGCCGCGAGTTGTTGCGTTTGCCGGCCACCGATGAACCCGTGGCCATTGTGCCCATCGGCTATCCGGCATCGAGCGAGGTGCCTGCCAAGAAGCGGAAACCGCTTGCCGAGGTTTTCGAGCGTCGGGCCGAATAATGTGTGCACATCTGAAATAATCAACGGCGGCCCTGCCAGCAGGGCCGCCGTTGTGTGAAGCGGGGGTGAGATTCGGGGACGTTGTTAACGCACCATTTTTGTGGCGCTTTGAGTGCCGTCGGTGTAGCGTGTCACCACGATGTTCACACCGCTGTGTGGACGGTTGCTCACCTGGCCGGCCAGATTCACATAGCTCACGCTCTGCACGTTGCGGTGCATCTTGCCCTCGGTGATTGCTGTGGGCGTGAGGTCGTAGTTCAGCACGGGTGCGACGGCCATCGACACGGGGTCGTCATCGTTGCGGAACCAGTTGCCGGTTTCCAGATAATTGTAGTTCTCGTCCTCGTCGTAAACGAAGTGATAGGCAGTGACCTTTTCTCCTTCGCCCCGGCGGCACAGCAAAATGGCTATGTCGTCTCCTTCGTCATTGGGGAAGGGACCCACCACGGCGAAGAATTCGGTTCCGGCAGCAATGGGCACCGGCTGGTCGAATGTGAAGGTGGTGGCGTTGATTGTCGTCGGGTCGTATTCCAGTTCACCGGCTTTGAGCGAGGTGGTGGCCAGCACGTTGGCCGGCATGCCGTCGTCGCCGGGTGTCATGATTCTTACCTCAATGTCGGCATCGGTGCTGCCGGCCGTGGTCTTGCCGAAGTAGATGTTCACCGCCTCAATCTGGGCATCGGCCAGCGGTGCGTCGAAGTGCTCGGCAAATTCGCCAATTCCCAGCCAGTTGGTGCCGGCATAGTTGCCGTACCATCCCATTTCCATCATCATCAGCGATGAGTTTTCCTCGGGCGCGATATTCCAGATTTCTTGTATCCCGCCGGCTTGGATGGCATTGCTGGTGAGCTGGTCCACGCTGCTGCCCATGGCATTGGCCACCTCAAGTTTCATGCCGAAGGTGCCGGCGTTGGGGTAGGTGACGGTGGGGTTCTGCTCGGTGCTGGTGGCCACGTCGGTGCCCTGGAAGGTCCATTTCCACTGTGTGGGATTGCCCGTGGAGGCATCGGTGAAGGTGAGAGGCACCTGCGTGGGCACGAACATCATGCACCAGGGCGACAAGTAGGCTCCGGCGGGCATACCGATGTGGGCAATGGGCGCCTCGGCCTGAACAATGACATAGCCCGGCTTCGATGCGGTGGACTGGCCGTTGCCGTCGCTGGCGGTGAGGGTCACCGTGTAGGTTCCGGCAGTGGGGTAGGTGACCACAGGGTTCTGCTCGGTGCTGGTGGCAGGCTCGCCGCCCTCAAAGGTCCATTGCCAGGCTGTGGCGCCGTTGCTCATGTCCATAAAGTGCAGGCTTTGGCCCTCATTGATGGTGATGGACGTAGCGGCCAGGTCGCTTTCGAGAATGCGGAAACCATCGATGGCCTCGTCCTCGCCGTAGTTGCCTGTGTAGACGAAAGCAAACTGCACCTGCTTGCCGGCATACTCGGCAAGGTCTACGGTGAAGCGTTCCCAACTGGGACCGTCATAGCCTTTATCCTGTGCCCAGAGGAACTGGTCGATGAGCAAAGTGGACTGATTGTCGACGATGGCATAGAGTTTCCATGCGCCATACACCAGATAGATGCCGCTGGCGTAGCAATAAAATTCGAGCCGGCTGCCGGGCCTGATGTTGATGGCCGGTGAGGTGGCTGTTTCATTCTGCCCGGAGTCGTACTTCAAAATAAGAGAAGTGGTGCTCGCGGGCTCCACACTGCTGAACGGGCTGGCGAGGTTCCCCACCTGCCATGTGCTCGACGATGTGGACTGGTAGGTCCAGGTGTTGTCGCTGGCATCGTCCCAGCCCATTTCATAATAGGGTGTGGATGCCTCTTGGCATCCGAAGGCTGCTTGCAGCCCTTGTGCGTGGGTCGTGAGAGCGACCGCTGCCACTGCAATGCTGAGTAAAGTTTTCTTCATGTTGATGGTGTGTTATGTTTTTAATAAAAATGATTACTCGGTGTTGTCGGCTGTGCTTTCAATCGGGTAGGGTGGCAGTGACAAACCGCGGGTTGCCCACGTAGTCATTCACCACCGTGGCGTCGGCATAGCGCAGGTCGGTGAGCAGGCGGGCCACATCGGTGGCAAAGCGACTGTTCACCTCCAGATACATGGCTCCGCCCGGGGCCAGGGTGTGCTGGCCGTGTCGGGCCAGGGCTTTATAGAACTTGAGCGGATTGTCGTCGGGGACGAAGAGCGCCTGGGCCGGCTCATAGTCCAGCACATGGCGTTCCATGGCGTTCCGCTCGCTCTCACACACATAAGGCGGATTGCTCACGATGATGTGCCACGGGCCCGGCAGCGAATGGCCCAAAGCCAGCATGTCGGCCTCGACAAAGCGCACACGGGCCTTGAGCGCGGTGGCGTTCTCGCGGGCCACGTCGAGCGCGGCGGGTGAGATGTCGAATGCCGTGACCTCGGGGAAGTGCATGGCGCGTGCCAGTGCAATGGCGATGCAGCCGCTGCCGGTGCCGGCATCGAGCACACGCAGGTCGGAGGCAGGGTGGCGGTCCACAATCATGTCGACCAGTTGCTCGGTTTCGGGACGCGGAATGAGCACCGCCGGTGTCACCTTGAAGGTGTGGCCGTGAAACCGTGCCGACCCCAGAACGTACTGCAGTGGTTCGCCCGCGGCAAGCCGCTGCACGATGACCTTCAGTCGTGACACAAAAAATGGGGGCACATCGCCCTCGGCGCGCATGAGCACATCCACCGGGTCCATGTGCAGCACGTCGTCGGTGATGACGCGCCACATGGCTTCGAGTTCGCGAGGCTCAATGATGTTTTGCAGCCCGGTGAAAAAAAAGATTTTAGCTTCTCTCAGTTTCATCCTCCGTGAAAAGTGATTACGTACCAGTCGTTCACAAATTCATCCTTTTCGATGAGCGACAGGCCGATGTAAGGGAGCCCATTATTGTTGTAGTGTTTTGACTTTTTCACATACGCCATGAAAGCGTCGTGGTCGGCCTTTTCCTTAAAATATAGCTTGGTCTCATTGTCGGTCATGAGGGTCACCTGGATGGCTATGGCGTGGCTCCCGGTCGCCTCCAGCGTCACATTCCAGCCTTCGGATGCGTTCACTTTCGTGTTCTTGCCGTGGATGAAAAAGAAGAAAGTGCCACATTCCTCATCTTCTTCGGTTTCCGAAAAAAGCGTTTTCAGACCGATGTCGGTGAGGTTCTGCTCGTCCCATTGGCCGCTCGTGGCGAGCAAGTTGATGAGCTTTGTGTAGAGCACACCTCTTTCCTGCCGGGGCATTCTGGCATTGGCATTGAGTGCAGTCAACGCCATGAGGGCAATCATGATGGAGAAAGTGAGCTTTTTCATTTTGAAGATGGTTTTTACTAATAGAATTACGCAAAGATACAAAAAAACTTGCAAAATTGATGCCATTTTGTGCCGGAATGTGATTTTTTGACTGGCGAGGGGGGAAAATGGGACGAGATTTTTGCGGCCATATTTTTGCGGTGAACTCATCTTGTTGTAAATTTGCACCAATGATTGAGATGGACGAACAATTCATGCGCCGCGCGCTGCAGCTGGCGCGGCAAGGTGCCGGGCACACCTCGCCCAACCCCATGGTGGGTGCCGTGATTGTGCATGGCGGTCGCATTATCGGCGAGGGCTTTCACCGCCGTTACGGGCAGGCCCATGCCGAGGTGAATGCCGTGCGCCAGGTGGCCGACCGCTCCTTGCTGCCCGAAAGCACGATTTATGTCACGCTCGAGCCGTGTGCCCACCAGGGTAAAACGCCTCCGTGCGCGCAGATGCTTGTGGACTGCGGCATCGGGCGTGTGGTGGTGGGTATGGTCGACCCCTTCGAGCAGGTGGCCGGCCGGGGCGTGTCGCTGCTGCGGCAGGCAGGAGTGGAAGTGACCGTGGGCGTGCTCGAGCGCGAATGTAGCGCCCTGAACGAGCGCTTTGTCACTGCGCACACCCGCCGCTTGCCGTGGGTGCAGCTCAAATGGGCGCAGACGGCCGATGGCTATATCGCCCTGCCGGCCCAGGCGCAAGAGAATCCGTTGCACATTTCCTCGCCCGTGACCCTGCGCTTGATGCATCGTGAGCGTGCCGTGGCCGATGCCATCGTGGTGGGCGCGCGCACGGTGGCTATCGACAACCCGTCGCTCACCACCCGCCTGTGGCCCGGTGGAAATCCGCTGCGCGTGGTGCTCGACCGCCGGCTCAGCATGCCTGCCGATGCCCGCGTGCTGACCGATGGGGCCCCCACGGTGGTCTACAACGGCGTGCGCAGTGAAGAGCGCGGCCCGGTGCAGTGGGTGTGCCTCGACACCGCCGACCCCCGTGCATGGCTTCGCGACCTCTATGCCCGCGGCGTTACCAGCGTGATGGTGGAAGGCGGCGCCCAAGTGCTGCGGCAATTACTCGAGGCGGGCGTCTGGGACGAGGCGCGCATCGAGGTGGCACCGCGCCGTGTGGGTTGTGGTGTGCCTGCTCCGCAGTGGCCGCAAGGCCGTGTGGTGCTTACCCGGAAAATCGGTGAGAACACCTTGTTCCGGTTGCGAAATCACGTTAAAAAGGTGTAAAAAACTCCATTGTAAACTAAAATAAGAGCCAAACACAATTTTTTTTGTAAATTTGCAGTTTAAAATAGCAAACGAAGGCACAAAATGTTAAAAAAACTACCATTATATCTGCTGTTGGTTTGTGCGGCCGTCATGGTGGCCACATCATGTAAAAAGAATGACGATGACACATCATCCAGCACCACAGTGTACAGCAACAGCCGCACCACCACACAGGTGATGAAATTCTATATAAAGGCCAACGCCGATGTCATGGAAAATCTTGACTCGGTGTTCTTCACCATCGACCCCGACAGGAGCATTATCTATAATGCCGACTCGCTGCCCGTCAACACCAAGGTGACGGGGCTGGTGCCGTCGGTGACCTTTGCCAGCTCGGTCAGGAGCGTTGTCTTTTCGGTGACAGGTGGCACAGCCCGCAAGGACACCACGTTCACCTATCGGTCGACGGTAAACGACAGTATCGACTTCACCGGCTTTGTGACCATGGCTGTGACCAGCAGCGATGGCACGTCGGTACACAACTATGAGGTGAAGGTGAATGTTCACAAAGTGAACCCCGATTCGCTCGTTTGGCCGCAGCAATGGCGCCGCAGCTTGCCAGGCAATGGCGTGAGCGAGCGGAAGACGGTGTTCTATTCAGGACGGTTTGTGACGCTGGCCAAGGAAGAAAGCCAATATATGCTCTACGCCACCGGCAGCCCCCTGCAAGGCACGTGGGAGAGCCAGCCGATGCCCTTTGAGCCTGCGGTGGAATCGTTCTCGTCGACGACCGACAACCTCTATGTGCTCGACAAGAACGGAAATCTCTTTGAATCAAGCAACGGTTTGGAATGGAACGCCGCCGGCGTGACCTGGTACAGTGTTCTGGGTGGATACGGCAGCCGGTTGCTGGGTGTGATGCGCGACGGCGACGAATTCCTTTACGACGAATACCCCCGCCCCGACGGCTATATCACCAAAATGGTGGATGCCAATTTCCCGGTGCGCGATGCTTCACAGCTGGTGGAGATGGACAACACTTGGAGCGTCCACGCCCAGGCATTGCTTGCAGGTGGCACCACGGCCAGCGGCAAGAACTCAGCCGCCGTGTGGGGCTACGATGGCAAGTTGTGGGCACAGATAAGCCGCGACAACAAATTGCCTGCCCTGCGCAATGCCACCTTGCTGTGCTACTACAGCTACAAAAAACGCACCGGCACCGCCCGGTCGTTCAAGAACCCCACATGGCTCGTGATGGGCGGGCGCACAACCGACGGCCTGCTCAACAACAAGGTGTATGCCTCCACCGACCAGTGCATCACCTGGGGTGATGCGGCCACGAGTATGCAGCTGCCGGCTTATGTCGTTGGATTCTGGGGTGCGCAGGCCTTTGTGATAGAAGAAGACGTGAGCGCCACCTCGGCCCAGGCACCGCGCTTTGCGGCGCCCGTGCAGCCTGTGACCTCATGGAAATGCCCCTATGTGTATCTGCTGGGCGGTTATGGACAAGACGGCACACCGCTTGACTATATGTGGCGCGGAGTGCTCAACAGGTTGATGTTCAAACCGCTGTATTGATAATAAACAACCATTTATGCCGCTCATGAAACGCTTGCTTGCCATTGCCACGCTGATAGTTGCCTGCACTGTGTGCGCCCAGGCCCAGGACTACCGTTACGAGGTGGGTCCCGCGCTGGGCATGTCGGGCTATCTGGGCGACGTGAACAATAGCAACATGTGGAAGCACCCGGGCGCGGCCGGCGGGGTGGTGTTCCGTTACATTCGCAATTCGCGCTGGGCATTCAAGGCCAATCTGTTGTATGCCGGCATCAGCGGCAACAGCAACGACATGGCCACCAAGCTGCCCGATGGTGCATACTACGAGTTCAAGTCGAGCTTGTTCGACGTGGGTGCTCAGGCCGAGTTCAACTTTTTCAACTTCGGCATCGGTCCCAAGTACAAGAACCAGAAGCGCATCACACCCTACATGGTGGCCGGTGCTGGACTTGTGATAGGTACGGCTGGCGGTGGCAGCGTGGCCTTCTCGCTGCCGCTGGGCATCGGTGTCAAATATAAAATCAAGGAACGACTCAACGTGGGCTTTGAGTTCACGATGCGCAAGTCGTTCGGCGACAAGCTGGACGGTCTGAGCGACCTTTACGGCGTGAAGCACACATTTGCCAAGAACACCGAGTGGTACTCCATGGCGTTGTTTACGCTCACATGGGAGTTCAGCAAGCGATGCACCAAGTGCCACTATGTAGAATAAATGATTGATAAACGAAACAACGAAAGCCAACCAACGATGTCGAAGACCGAACAAATAGACCAGAGCCGACTGCCGCGGCACATTGCCATCATCATGGACGGCAATGGCCGTTGGGCCAAGGAGCACGGGCACGAGCGTGCCTGGGGTCATGAGAACGGTGTCACCACCGTGCGGCGCATCACCGAGATAGCCTCGGAGCTGGGCGTGGGATTTCTCACGCTCTACACCTTTTCCACCGAGAATTGGAACCGCCCCAAGGCCGAAGTCGATGCACTGATGAATCTCATCGTCGTGTCGATTGAGCAGCAGACGCCCGACCTGATCAAGAACAATGTGCGCCTGACGGCTATCGGCGACATGGACCGCATGCCGGCCTTCGCGCGCGAGCGCCTGCAGCGATGCATGGCCGACACCGGGCACTGCACGGGCTTGGTGCTCTGCCTGGCGCTGAGTTACTCGTCGCACTGGGAGTTGACCGCGGCCTGCCGCACCATCGCAGCGATGGCAGCCCGGGGAGAAATCGCTCCCGAGCAAGTCGACGAGCAGTTGGTGGAATCCTGCCTGGCAACATCGTCGATGCCGGCGCCCGACCTGCTCATCCGCACCGGCGGCGACCTGCGCATCAGCAACTTCCTGCTGTGGCAGCTGGCTTACAGTGAATTGTATTTTACCGATAAATATTGGCCCGACTTCACGAAGGACGATTTCTGCGACGCCATCATCTGGTTCCAGTCGCGGGAAAGGCGCTTCGGGAAGACGAGTGAACAGATAAAGAATGATGAGAATCAACAACACTGACACTATGCGTTTCAAGATATTGGCCGTCGCGACAGCACTGGCATTGGGTTCAGGTGTCGGGATGGCGCAAGACACCTACACGCGCAACGACACCATCTACAATCCCAAGATTGTATTCACCGGTTCGCCCAGCCGATACGAGATTGCCGGCATCAAGGTAGAAGGCGTGGACAATTATGAGGACAATATCATCATCGGCTATTCAGGGCTGGTGCTGGGCCAGCGCATCGACATCCCCGGCGACGACCTCAAGAGCGCGGCCAAGCGATTTTGGCGGCAGGGATTGTTCTCGAAGGTGCAAATCGCCGTTGAGAAAATCTGTGGCGAGAAGGCTTGGCTGGTGTTTAACCTGCGCCAGCAGCCGCGCGTTTCGCAAGTGAACTACAACGGCGTGAAAAGCGGTGAGAAAAAAGACTTGCAAGAGCGTTTGGGACTCACCCCCGGCAACCAAATGACACCCAACATCGCCAACCGCATCAAGCAAATCGTGGAGCAATACTTTGCCAGCAAAGGATTCGAAAAGGCCACTTGCAACGTGCGGCAAACCGAGGACTTGAGCAAGAAAAACGAGGTGATTGTCGACATCGACGTGGACAAGCACGAAAAAATCAAGGTCCACAAAATATATATCGAGGGCAACCAAGTGCTTTCGGACCGTGCCATCAAGCGCACGATGAAGAAAACCAACGAGAAGCGTGACCTGCTCAAACTCTTCAGCCAAAAGAAATTTGTGCGCAGCGATTTCAACGACGACAAGCAACGCATCATCGATAAATACAACGAGAAGGGCTACCGCGACGCACGCATCGTGGCCGACTCGGTGGTGAACTACGACGACAAAAACGTGGATGTGTATCTCACCATCGATGAGGGCAAGCGCTATTACATCAGCGACATTTCCTGGGTGGGCAACACCGTTTACCCATCGACTGTGCTCGACAATGTGCTGGGCATCTCCAAGGGTGATGTCTACAACCAGAAGCTTCTCAACAAGCGCACCATGGAGGACGACGACGCTGTGGCCAACCTCTATCTCAACAATGGATACTTGTTCTATCAGCTGGTGCCCGTGGAATCGAAAATCGAAGGCGACTCGATTGCGCTTGAGATGCGCATGTTCGAGGGCAAGCAGGCGCGCATCAACAAGGTGGTTATCAATGGTAACGACCGCCTCTATGAAAAGGTGGTGCGTCGTGAGCTGCGTGTCAGGCCCGGTGACCTGTTCTCCAAGCAAGACTTGATTCGCTCGGCGCGTGAGATTGCGCAGACGGGCCATTTCGACCCTGAGAAGATGGATATTCGGCCCGAACCTAACGAGGAGAACGGAACCGTCGACATCATCCTGGGCCTGGAATCGAAGGCCAACGACCAGATTGAGTTCTCGGCCGGTTGGGGACAAACGGGTATCTTGGGCAAACTGAGCCTGAAGTTCACCAATTTCTCCATTAAGAACCTGTTCCATCCCTCCAAGTTCAAGGGTATCATCCCACAGGGCGAGGGACAGACGTTCACCATCAGTGCCCAAACCAACGCCAAGTACTATCAGGCCTACAGCCTGTCGTTCCTCGACCCGTGGTTCGGCGGCAAGCGCCCCAACTCGCTGTCGGTGTCGGCTTTTTATAGCCGCCAGACGGGTATCAACTCATCGTATTACAACCGTCAGTACCAAAACATGGTAAACAACGGCTATTATTACGGCGGTTATCCTTACTACGGAGCGGGGAGTGTGTACGGCTCGCGCTACGGCTATGACAACAGCTACTACGAAAACGCCTACGATCCCAACAAGTACCTGCAGATGGCCGGCGTGACGCTGGGCTTCGGCAAGCGCCTGAAGTGGCCCGACGACTACTTCACCTTCATGGCCGATGTGAGTTATCAGTGGTACAGCCTCAAGAACTGGGAATACCTTTATTATATGAACAATGGCGTGTCGAACTCCATCGTGTTCGGTGTGACATTGTCGCGTAACAGCATTGACAACCCGCTCTACACCCGCAAGGGCAGCTCGTTCTCGCTTTCGTTCCACGCCACACCGCCGGCATCGCTGTTCGGCAAAAAGGACTGGGAGAAATTGAGCAAAACCAATACCGACGCAGCCAAGAAAGAGCTTTATCACTGGATCGAGTACTGGAAACTGAAGTTCCAGGCCCGCACCTACACACCGCTCACCGACCCCGACGGCCGCTGGACCCTGGTGCTGATGACGCGTGCCGACATCGGTCTGCTGGGCAGCTGGAACCGCCATATCAAGTCGCCCTTCGAGACGTTCTACGTGGGCGGCGACGGCATGAGCGGCAGCTACACCTATGCCACCGAGACCATCGCCCTGCGTGGTTATGAGAACGGCGCGTTCACGCCCTACGGCTACGATGGCTATGCCTACAACCGCTATGTGATGGAGCTTCACTTCCCGCTCATGCTTTCCACCAGTGCCACGATCTATCCGCTCGTCTTTATCGAGGGCGGTAATGCGTGGACCAGCGTGAGCAAGTTCAACCCCTTCGACATCAAGCGCTCGGCAGGTGCCGGTGTGCGTATCTTCCTGCCCATGATTGGAATGCTGGGAATCGACTGGGGCTATGGCTTCGACACGGTGTTCGGCAAGAAGGGCGGCAGCAACTTCCACTTCGTGCTGGGTCAAGAGTTTTAATTTTTAACTTAATTGTGTTAAACCAAAGCGAGAACTCGTAGTCAAATCAAACGAATTTTAAAAACTACCACAGATATGAAAAAAATTGCTATTCTTTTAGTTGCGGCACTGGCGGGAATGATGACCGCGCAGGCACAAAAGTTTGCCCTTGTCGACATGGAGTATGTGCTCAAAAATATTCCGGCCTACGAGATGGCCAATGAGCAGCTCAACCAGGTGTCACAGCGATGGCAGCGTGAAGTGGACGATGTGAAAAAGGAGGCCGACACAATGTACAAGAATTACCAGGCCGACATGGTGTTCCTCACCGATGAGCAAAAGAAGAAAAAAGAAGAGGAGATTGTGGCCAAGGAGAAAGAAGCCACGCAGCTCCAGTACAAATATTTCGGCCCGCAGGGTGAATTGTTCAAGAAGCGCCAGTCGCTCATCAAGCCCATTCAGGACGACATCTACAATGCCGTGAAAAAGGTGAGCGAGGAGCGGGGCTTCCAGGTGATTTTCGACCGTGCGTCGTCGCAGAGCATCATCTTCGCGTCGCCGCGCATCGACGTGAGCAACGAGGTGCTGGCCAAGCTGGGCTACGCCAAGTGACCTGGCCACCTATCAACAAGAACTAATCAAATACTATTTATTCTAATAACAAATCATTCAAAGAAATGTTCAAGAAAATTATCCTTGCAGCACTCGTGGCTGCACCGCTGTGCCTGAGCGCACAGGTGAAACTGGGTTATGTCAATTCGCAAGAGATTTTCAATGTCATGCCCGAGAAGGCTACTGCCGAAAGTACGCTCAAGACCGTCAGCGACAAGTATGAGACAGAATTCAAGAACTTGCAGAATGCCTTCCAGGAGAAGCTCAAGAAATATGAGACCGAGGCGCAAGACACCGCTACACCCGATGCCATCAAGGAGCGTCATCAGCAGGAGCTGCAAGAGGAGTATACCAAAATCCAGAACTTCCAGCAGACGGCTTCGCAAGACCTGCAGAAACAGCAGGAGACACTGCTTGCCCCCATCAGCCAGAAGTTGCAGAACGCCATTCAGGCTGTGGGTGCCGAGGGAGGTTTCACTTTCATCTACGACCTGTCGGTTCCTGCTATCGTCTATACCGGCACCGGTGCTGAGGACATCACTGCCAAGGTGAAGGCCAAACTGGGCATCAAGTAAAACACTAACGTTGATTTTTAAAGGCCGAAGTTCGCTTCGGCCTCATTTTTATATTTTTCTGCGGCCCATGGCCGATGAAGATGAAACACAAGTTTATGAAAAAGATTCTGCTCACCATTGTGGCCGCGCTGCCACTGCTCGCCGCCGCGCAGGCACGCATCGCCATTGTCGACTCCAAGGCGGTGTTTGACGTCATGCCAGCCAAGGCCGCGGCCGAGGCTCAGCTCAAGGTGGTCACCGATGCGTATCAAGCCGAGCTTGACAAGCTGAGGGCCGATTTTGACTCGAAATTTGCCGATTATCAGGCATCGGCCGACGATGCCTCCACGCCTGCCACCATCAAGGAGCGGCGCATGCAGGAGGTGATGGAGGGCGACAAAAAGATTCAAGCCTTTGAAAAGGCTGCGAAGGCCGACATCACCGCGCGCCGCGACAGCCTCATGGTCCCCATCGAGAAGGCCATCAAGGATGCCATCAAGGCCGTGGGCGACGAGGGCGAATACGACCTGGTGCTCGACACCGCCACCACGCCGGTGGCTTATGCCGGCTCGAGCGTGGTCGACCTCACGGCGGCAGTCATGGCCAAACTCGGGCTGTGAAGGCCCGCGGGTCACTTGTTGGAAACTACTACATTTTCAAGCAGTGCGTCCAGAATGGTGCACTGCTTGGCCATTATTGCGGGCACGGTGTCGAGGTCTCTGAAGTAGGGCGCGAGAAAATCCTGCTCGGGGTCGGGCCACAAGGCAACGTCGGGGACCGCTTTGAACACCTTCCCCTTGTCGAGGTAGAAGCGGTATTCCTTCTGTGCGCTGTCTTTCTCGGAGCCTTCTTTCATCACCAGCATGGCAAACATCGGGTCGCCCGTCTCGGCATCCCACAGGAATTCCCAGATGTAGTGATGGGTGCCGGCATACACATTGATGCTGGTGGCGTAGTAGAGCGTGCTGTAGAGTGTGGCGTCAAATTCCCCCTCCTCATCTTCGCTCTCCATGAAATCGGGCTGTGTGAAGTAGAAATGCTTATTTGAAGTGCAGATGCCCGAGCCTGGCAGATTATTGGTCACGGTGGTGGTGACTTCGTTGAACGGCGCGCCGTCATCGTAGGGTCTGTCCTGCATCAAGGCCAGGCGGCCGGCGTAAGCCTCGCGGATTTGTTTCATGCGTGCCTGCTCATTCTGCGCCGTGGCCATCGTGGTGGCGATGGAGGCGACTAATGCAAAAAGGATAATTCGGGCTTTCATGGTGTGTGAGGTTTTGGTTGACTTTTGCAAATATAAGCAAAAGTGAGCGAAAACCAAAGTAATTCGTTGTCGATTGGATGAAAAACGGCGGCGGCCGAGTGAAATCATTCGACCGCCGCGCGATGGGGTGAAATATGGGGCTCGAACCCACGACCTTCGGAACCACAATCCGACGCTCTAACCAACTGAGCTAATCTCACCATGTGTCACATTTGCGGGTGCAAAGATATGAAATAATTGATAACTGGCAATGGAAAAAGTGTATTTTTTTCATTGCGGAGCAGTTTTTTTGCGTTTTTCACTGCCCGGCGGCATGTCAAACCACGCGCTCGCCCATCGAGAAGACCCCCTGCAGCTGGACCTCATCGTCGAGCAGCAGGATGTCGGCATCCTTGCCGCGCTGCAGCGAGCCCTTGCGGTCGTAGATGCCCATGATGCGGGCCGGCGTTTCGCTGGCCATGCGCACGGCGTCTTGAAGCGGCAGCTCGGCATCCTTGACAATGGTGCGGATGAGCCTGTCCATTGTTGCGATGCTGCCGGCCAGTGCCGAGCGGTCGCTGAGCTTGCACACGCCGTCCTCGATGATGACTCGAGGGTCGAAGGCCTTGTCGCTGTCGCTGGCGGTGACGGCCAGGGCGTCGGTGACCAGTGCGGTGCGCTCCACGCCTTTCATGCGGTGAATCAGGCGCAGGATGGGGATGGGCACGTGAATGCCGTCGGCAATCATCTCCACCGACATGTTTTCCATCAGATAGACGCTCTCGACGGTGCCGGCGTGCTTGTATTCGCGCACGTTGTGAAATCCGGGCATGGCATTGTAGAAATGGGTGGCCAGGCTGTAGCCCGCCTCATAGGCCGCTTTTACATCGGGATATTCGGCGGCAGTGTGGCCGATGGCCGCCACCACCCCCTTGCTGGTGATGTATTTTCCCATGAGCACGGCTCCGGGCAGCTCGGGAGCCACGTCCCAACGGCGCACGCAGTCATAGTCTTCGATGATGTGGGTGTACTCGTCCACATCGGGAATGCGGATGGCCTCGGGCATCTGGGCGCCGGCCTTGCGGGGATTGAAATACGGCCCTTCAAGGTGCAGCCCCATGATGGGCGTGCCGGGCTCATTCATGAGGGTTTGGCACGTTTGGCAAGCATCCTCAATCATGGGGAGGGTGCATGACGACAGGGTGGGGAAGATGGCCGTGGTGCCGTGCCGCATGTGAGTGTCGACGGCAGTCCTGAAGGCCTCAATGGTTCCCTCCATGAAGTCGCTGCCGCCACCGCCGTGGCAGTGCAGTTCAATGCCTCCGGGCACCACATGCATGCCGTGCGCGTTGATTGTGCGGTCGGCGCGCTCAATGATGTGGCTGCTCTTGGTCACTTCCGTGATGTGTCCATCGGAAAACACCACCGAGCCTTGGTTTACCCATCCCTCGGGGGTGAGTATGTGTCCGTTGTAAATCTGTGTGAGCATCTTTCCTCTTGTATTTGCGCTATAGGTTTGATTCAGTCTTTTCTCTAACTCGCGTTTACGTATCACAAATTTAGTGTGTTTTTTTGAGAAAAGGTTTACGTTAAACATTATTTTCATATTATTTACATTTTTTTAGTATTCTGTGATGTGTTATGGATGTCTGTGTTGATTTTGGCGGTGACGATGAGGAGAATTACGTCGTTTTTTGTAATTTTGTGGGCGTGCGCTCACACATCGGGCGTACCACCATAGCATGATGAGAAAGAACTTCGTGATTTCCGTTCTGATGGCTGCCCTGATGAGCTTCACGGGCGTCATTGCCGCCGCTGCCCAGGATGCGGCCGACACGGTGCGCGTGCGGCTGGTGACGTTCTATCCCGGCAGCGAGGTGTTCTCGGTGTATGGACACACCGAAATCCGCGTCACGCAAGGAGCGGCCGATTACTATTTCAACTACGGTGTGTTCGATTTCAACACGCCGGGATTTGTCTATCGATTTGTCACGGGCGAGGCCGACTATCTGTGCCTGGCCGTGCCGCCGCAGTATGCTATGATGGAACCCGGCCGCCGCATGGTGGAGCAAGAGCTCAACCTCACGCAAGAGCAGGCTTGCCAGGTGCGCGACCTGCTGGTGGCCAATGCCTTGCCGCCCAATAACACCTATCGCTACCAATATCTGACGGATAACTGCTCCACACGCCCCCGCGACATCATTGAGCAGTCGCTGGGGCAACCGCTCCACAATCCAGCCATAACCGGCACGGTGACCTATCGGCAAGTGATGACGCACTATGCGCGCAATTATCCGTGGCTCCAGTTCGGCATTGACCTGGTGCTGGGAGCAGGGCTGGACCGTGCCATCGATGAGCACGAGCAGATGTTCATCCCCATGTCGCTCATGCGCTCGGCCGCCGGCACGATGGTGCAGCGCGACGGCCACTCCGTGCCATTGGTGCGCTCCACCCATGTGATGGTCGACGGCAGCGAGGACGGCATTGTACTTCCTGCCACTCCCTGGCCACTCTCGCCCCTGGCCGCCATGCTGGCCGTGCTGGCGCTGGCCGTGCTGGTGAGTGCGCTCGACTGGCGCCGCCGGCGTGTGTGCCGCTGGTTCGACACGCTGTTCTACGGCGCGCTCACCGTGGTGGGCTGCGTGCTGTTCTTCCTCATCTTTGTGAGCGTGCGTGAGGCTACTTCGCCCAACTATAACGCCTTCTGGGCGCACCCCTTCTGCCTGCTGCTTGCCGCACTGCCCTGGGTGCCGCGCTGTGGCCGCCTGCTGCGCAGGTGCCATGGGGCCAACGCCCTGGTGGTGGCCTTGCTGCTGCTGGCGTGGCCGTGGCTCCCGCAGGTGGCCAATGTGGCCTTTTTCCCGGTGATGGCAACATCGCTGTTGCGCTCGGTGCTCAACGTGTTATTGCCGGGTGCCCGGTGCAAAAACACGACAAAATGACGTTATTCATTGCCATTTGTCAGGAAATTCGTATCTTTGTAGGTTAATTGAGGGCAAGAAGATGCCAAGGCATCATTTTTGCCTCAAGCAAGGATTATTACAAAGATAAAAACAACAACATTACATAGAAAATGGGATTTAGTGACATTTTGAAATCTTTGTTCGGCAGCAAGTCGGACCGTGACATGAAGAAGTTGCGCCCGATTGTCGAAAAAATCAAGGCTGCATATCCCGAAGTCGAGCGGTTGGACAACGACGGCCTGCGTGAGCGCACGCAGCAAATCCGCCAGCACCTGCGCGACGCTGTGCAGCCACAGCGCGACGAGATTGCGAAAATCAAGGCAGAAATCGAAACCATCGATTACGACAAGCGCGAGCCCCTTTGGGAGCGGGTGGACAAGCTGGAGAAGGAAATTCTCGATGTGCTGGAGGACAAGCTCAACGAGGCCCTGCCCGAGGTGTTCTCCATCGTGAAAGAGACGGCACGCCGCTTCACCGAGAATGAGACCATCGAGGTCACCGCCACGCAGATGGACCGCGACCTGGCCGCAAAAGGCCATGATTTTGTGCACGTGGAGGGCGATAAAGCCATCTATGTCAATCATTGGGTGGCCGGTGGCAACGAAACGGTGTGGAACATGGTGCACTACGATGTGCAGCTCATCGGAGGCACGGTGCTGCATCAAGGCAAGATTGCCGAGATGGCAACCGGTGAAGGAAAGACGCTTGTGGCTACGCTGCCGGTGTTTCTCAACGCCCTGACGGGTAACGGTGTGCATGTGGTCACAGTGAATGATTACCTGGCCAAGCGTGACTCGGAGTGGATGGGGCCGCTTTATATGTTCCACGGACTGAGCGTGGCCTGCATCGACAAGACCCAGCCCAACTCGCCCGAGCGCCGCGCGGCCTATAACTGCGACATCACCTTCGGTACCAACAGTGAGTTCGGTTTCGACTATCTGCGCGACAACATGGCCATGAGCCCCGAGGACATGGTGCAGCGCGCGCACAATTATGCCATTGTCGACGAGGTGGACTCGGTGCTCATCGATGATGCCCGTACGCCACTCATCATTTCCGGTCCCGTGCCCAAGGGCGAGGACCAGATGTTCAATGAATACAAGGCCAATGTGGAGCGCGTCTACAACGCCCAGCGCCAACTCGTGACCGGCCTGCTGGCCGATGCCAAGCGCTTGATGGCCAGTGATGACGAAAAAGACCAGAAGGAAGGCACGTTGCGCTTGTTCCGCGCCTATAAGGGTCTGCCCAAGTACAAGCCGCTGATTAAGTTCCTGAGCGAGGAAGGCGTGAAAGCCGCCATGCTCAAGACCGAGGCTTACTATATGCAGGACAACAACCGCGAGATGCCCGTGGTGACCGACCCCTTGTTCTTCATCATCGAGGAGCAAAACAACACGGTGGAGCTCACCGACAAGGGTATCGATGTGCTCACCCGCGGCACCGACGACCCCAAGTTCTTCGTGCTGCCCGACATCGCCGCACAACTGTCTGCCGTGACGAATGAACCGCTGAGCGACGAGGAAAAAGTTGCCCGGAAGGACGAACTGCTGCAGGCTTATGCCATCAAGGCCGAGCGCGTGCACACCGTGACGCAGCTGCTGAAAGCCTACACCCTGTTTAACCGCGACGACGAGTACATCGTCACCGAGGACGGCAAGGTGAAAATTGTCGATGAGCAAACGGGCCGTATCATGGAAGGCCGCCGCTACAGCGACGGCTTGCATCAGGCCATTGAGGCCAAAGAGGGCGTGAATGTGGAGGCCGCCACCCAGACGTTTGCCACCATCACGCTGCAGAACTACTTCCGCATGTATCACAAGTTGGCCGGTATGACCGGTACGGCCGAAACCGAGGCCGGCGAGTTCTGGGACATCTACAAGCTGGATGTGGTGACCATTCCCACCAACAAACCCGTGATTCGCCGCGACATGCCCGACCGCGTGTATAAGACTCAGAAAGAGAAATTTGCCGCAGTCATCGAGGAAATCGAAGCCATGCGTAATGCCGGGCGTCCCGTGCTTGTGGGTACGACATCGGTCGAAATCAGTGAGATGCTGAGCCGCATGCTGCGTCTGCGTCACATCCCGCACAATGTGCTGAACGCCAAGCTGCACCAAAAGGAGGCCGATATTGTGGCCGATGCCGGACGCTCGGTCGACGGCAAGGGTGTGGTGACGATTGCCACCAACATGGCAGGTCGTGGTACGGATATCAAGCTGACGCCCGAGGTGCGTGAGGCAGGCGGTCTGGCCATCATTGGCACCGAGCGTCACGAAAGCCGACGCGTGGACCGCCAGCTGCGAGGCCGAAGCGGACGCCAGGGCGACCCCGGCAGCTCGGTGTTCTTCGTGAGCTTCGAGGACAAGGTGATGCGCCTGTTCGCCAGCGAGCGCGTGGTCAAGATGCTCGACACGCTGGGGCTCAAGGACGGCGAGGCCATCGAGAGCAAGATGGTGACCAACAGCATCGAGAACGCCCAGAAGCGTGTGGAGGAGAACAACTTCGGTATCCGCAAGCACCTGCTGGAGTACGATGATGTGATGAACGCCCAGCGAAAGGTGATTTACACCCGTCGCCACCATGCCCTTATCGGCGAGCGCATCGGTCTGGATATTATCAACACCCTCTATGACAGCGCCGAGGACATCGTGAGCAAGTTCGGTCCCGACGAATTCGAGGAATTCAAGATGCAGGTGCTCACCACCTATGCCATCGACCTCGATATGGACGATGAAAGTTACCGCCGCATGGACGATAGCGACAAGGTGGACAAGCTCTACAATGCCGTGCTGGCTGCCTTCAACCGCAAGATGGACCGCCTCACCGAGGTGGTGAATCCTGTGATACAGCGCATCGTTGCCGAGCAGCAAGCCAGCGGCATGGAGCCGCAGGGTCTTATCCGCATACCCATCACCGACGGCAAGCGCACCTACGGCATCGTGGTCGACATCAAGGAGACCTACGAGGCCGAGAGCAAGAATCTGCCCAAGGCATGGCAGAAGGCTGTGATGCTGCTCACCATCGATGAGTCGTGGAAAGAACACTTGCGTGAGATGGACCAGCTGCGCCAGAGCGTGCAGAATGCCAGCTACGAGCAGAAGGATCCGTTGGTCATCTACAAGGTGGAGTCGTTCAATCTGTTCAAGACCATGGTGGGCGTGATGAACAGCAAGGCCATCTCGGTGCTCATGCGCGGACAAGTGCCGGTGCAGGAAGAACCACAGCGGCCTGTGCAGCAACGCGAGATGCCGCGCCGGCGCCAGCAGTACAGCGAAGGCCGCGGTGGCAATGCCGACCCCATCGCCGCCAATGCCGAGGCTCAGCGCCGTGCCGCCTCGGGGCCGCAAGGACCGCAGCGCCCCACGATGCCGATAGTCAACACGGCTCCCAAGGTGGGCCGCAACGACCCGTGCCCCTGCGGCAGCGGCAAGAAGTACAAGAACTGCCACGGCCGCAACATGGCATGACGGCAGTCAGCCACCGGGATACATAACACAAAGAAGGCGCACCGCTTTGAAACGGTGCGCCTTCTTTCTTACTGTGGCCGGCATTGCCGCCCCTGTCAGTTCTTGAGCGAATAGGTGATGGTCGACACCACGCGCAGATTCTTGATGTAGGGCGTGTTGGCATCGCGGTTCTCAATGGTGAATACCCCCTGGTCGGCATGCTCAATCTTATTGAGCTTGCTGCCACTCTTGTCGGCAAACTGCTGTGCCGTCTTCTTGGCGTTCTCGATGGCCTCATCCATCATTTTGGGCTTGATTTCGTTGAACGACGTGTATTCGTAGGCGATGTCGTTCTCATAGCTCTGCACGATGGCGATGCCCTGGTTCAGCAGTTCGCCCTGCTTGGCGATGATGCCGCGCACCTTGTCCACCTGTGTTGAGGTGACGGTGATGACGCTCGTCACGTTATAGCGGTCGGTAGAACGGGTGCTTTGGTAGTCGTTGGCGTCGCGGTCGTAAACCTGAGGAGCGTTGACACTGATTTCTTTTTCGTCGATGCCGTTCTGTTTCAAGAAGGCGACGATGGCCGAATTCTTGGCGTTGACGGTGGTGTAGAGCGCCTGCAGGTTGTTGCCCATCTCCTTGGTGACGATGGGCCATGTCACTTTGTTGGCCGGCACCTGCATTTCGGCAAGTCCCTTGACGGTGATGACACGGTCTTTGTTGACAAAATTGTCAATGCCACCCTTCAGGCAGAATCCCAAAATCACGATACCCAGCGCAATCATTGCTGCCGACAGTATCTTGTCCTTGTCCTTGAACATGATGTTGTAGATGTTTGTTGTTGTTGATACTATTGATGAAACACACGTTTGCGCTTTAGACTTGAAAAAGGGTGCCGGGTTTAACCCAAATCGCTCAATAGGCCCAGAATGGGTCGTTTTTTGGCTCACCTTTGCCGATGCCCCGAAAAAATAACGGGAGAAACCTCTGCATGGTTTCTCCCGTTGTGAGCCGCGAGCGGGACTCGAACCCGCGACCTTTTCGTTACGAATGAAATGCTCTACCAACTGAGCTATTGCGGCTGATACAAAACGCGTCGTTTTGTGTTTTGCGGTGCAAAGATAGTAAATTATTGATAATCGGCAATGGCTTGCGCTCAAAAAAATGTCAGAACAGGAATTGCTTGCTGAAACTTATCTTGATTTTAGCCTTGTCGAACCGGATTTTTGCGATAGCCGGTTTCGACACTTGAGGGGCAATCTTGGTCACCGTGGTGGTGGAGGTGGTGGTGGTGTAGTAGCTCGCCGTGGCATTGGTGTAGGTGGTGACATCTACCGGAGTGATGGTGAGATTGATGTCTTCCTCGTCGGCTACTCCGAGCTTGTTCTTGAGGATGTTCAGAACGTAGTCGCGCATGCCGCTGAACACGTATTTGCGAGTCTTCGGGTCATACTTGGCGTAGAACGAGTCCTTGTTGTTGGTGAGGCTGTCGCCGGCTATAAACTGGTCCTTCATGCTGGTCTTCACCATGAGCAGATAGTCGGGTGGGTTGATTTTATACTCGGTGGCGATGGGCTCAACGGGCAGTTCCATCGACAATGCGTTGACAATCGAAAGGTCGTCGTCGGACCCCGACAGATAGGCGTCGATGATTTCCTGAATGGGGAACTTCACTTGCACTTCATAGCCAGCCGGCGCCATGATGATGGCGTCACCGGCATCAACCATGTCCTGAATTTTCTTGTCAATGTCGAGGTGAATGATGTTGTCGCTCAGCACCTCGGGCGTGGCGCCCAGATAGGTTTGGTTGGCAACCACTATCGAGTCCGAGCCATCGGTGGCTTTGTAGGTGCGCCGGAAGTAGGAGATGATTTCGGTGTGTGTGAAATTCATCACCCGTCCACTGCCATAGGAATTGGTGATATATAGGCCGGGGAAGAATTGGGCGAAGAGCTTGGGCGAGGAAAACGTGGCGGGGTTCTGCTTGAATTCTGTGAAGATGTCGCGCGCCACCTCCACGGGCAGCGTCACATACACATCGCGATAGTTGATGAACGTGGCACCGCCGTCGGCAGTAAAGGAGAAAAGTTCGGCCGCCGCAGGCGAATAGGGCACCGAGGCCAGTAATTCATCGGGGTCGTAGTAGTCGGTGGGGTCAAAGTCGCTATAGATGGGCGATGGCAGTTGCTTCTTGAGCCGGTAGACGTTCAGACGCATGGTGGCCAGGGAGTCGCCAGTGAAGCCGCCGGTGGCCGGAATGCGCAGGCGCAGCTTGCACGAGTCGATGGCGGCGGCGCTTGTGCGCACTGTGTCGATGAGCAGCACAGGCATGAACTGGGTGACCACATCGCTGGAGAGTGTTCCGTAGCCTTCACTCCTGATGACTCCCAGCAGCTGGGAGCTGGTGCGTGCCTGCAACCTGGGGTTGGGCACCGAGTGTCCGGTGATGACAAAGGAGGAATCCTCGACGATAAAGAGTTTCTTGTCGGCAAGTGCCGAGCCTATATTGCTGTCGGTACAAGAGCCTACGCACACAAGCGTGAGCAGGGCGTAAAGCACGTTGATGATTTTGTTCATATCATTTAATGTGATAATGATGCGCAGTGGTTAATAATGGGTGCCGGTGTTGTGGCCGCGCCGTGTGTTCAAAGCGACTGGTAGAACTCGTGGCAGGCCTTGATCAGGTCGGGGCCGGGTTCTTGATAGGGCAGGAACGGTAGCTTGCTGCGCTTGACCAGCTTGAGCACGTCGTCGCTGACGTTGGGGCTGCATTGCATCACGGCATCGCAGTGGGCCAGTGCTATTTTGGTGAGAGCCAGGTGCTTCACGCGCTTCCCTTTGATGCCCTTTATGGCATCGGCTGGGATGCCGTCCATCTGCAACTTGTCCCAGAGCCGCTTGTCGAGTGGCTGCTCAAAGTCGTCGTCATAGAGTCCGTAGACAATTTTCGCATCGCGGAACGACGGGTCGTCGTTGTAGTTCTGACGGATATATAGCGGTGCCAGGGCGGTGATCCAGCCATTGCAGTGGATAATGTTGGGGTCCCACCTGAGCTTGCGCACCGTCTCGATGACGCCGCGCACAAAGAAAATGCTGCGTTCATCGTTGTCGGCCGGCGAGCTCACTGTTTCCAGTTCCTTGGTGAGGTTGTGAGCAAAGTAATCATCGTTGTAGATGAAGTATACTTGCATTCGCGAGGGCTGGAGCGTCGCCACTTTGATGATGAGGGGGTGGTCGGTGTCGTCGATAATCAAGTTCATGCCCGACAGCCTGATGACTTCGTGCAGTTGGTTCCGACGCTCGTTGATAGACCCGTATTTGGGCATGAACGTGCGCACTTCGGCTCCGGTCTCGAGAATGCCCTGCGGGAGGTCGCGCCCCAGCACCGCCATGGGAGTTTCGGGCAGGTAGGGAGCAATCTCTTGCGAAATGTACAATACTTTGTTTACATCCATCTTGTGTAGTCTTAAAAGCAATATGCAAAGTTAGTGATTTTTTTTCGATTTAGCGAACAAATCGCTTGCTTTGAAAGGCATTTTAAGTAAAAATCACTCGTTTTTAACAGTATGAATGGTGCTTTGTCTTGTTTTCGACGGCGTTGGTCAATGTTTGTCGGCCATTGGTCGCCAAATGGGCCGAGAGGGCTTGCATAGGTGTTTTTTTTGTACGAAATTTGCAAAGTGAACCATGAGTTTTTTATACGCAACAATAATATTTTTAAAGAAAGGAACACGAAAATGAAAAAGATTGTAATGACATTGATGGTTGCCCTGATGGCAACTGCCATGATGAATGCACAAGGACACCGCCAGCATGGCGGCCAGCGCGAGATGCGCTCACCCGAGAAGATGATTGAAATGCGCGTGGAGCGCCTGGACAAGGCGCTGAACCTCACCGCCGAGCAGAAGCGTGCCATCACCGACCTTTATAAGCAAGAGTTCGAGGCACGGAAGGCCCAGCGTGACATGACCAAGGACGACAAGAAGGAGCGCCCCAGCAAGGAGCAGATGGAAGCCCGCATGGAGCAGATGAAGGCCCAGCGCGATGCCACCGATGCTCAGGTGGAGAAACTGCTCACCAGCGAGCAACAGGCTAAGTTCGCCCAGTTCAAGCAACAGGAGGCCAAGCACATGAAGGGTGGCCACGGTCACAAGCACCACGGTCCCAAGGGCGGCCAAGACGGAGGCTGCTGCGGCAAGGACAAGAAGGCCGATGGCGGCTGCTGCCCGAAGACCGAGTGAGTGCCGGCAGGCCTCTGGCGAGAACAGTAAGGGGTGCCCCGCAGTGGGGCACCCCTTACTGTTTTGACATGGGCATGATGCACGGTTAGAACTCGGCGTTGCCCGGAGTGCGGGGGAAGGCGATGACGTCGCGGATGTTCGACATGCCGGTGACAAACAGCACCAGTCGCTCAAACCCCAGGCCGAAGCCGCTGTGTGGCACCGTTCCGAAGCGGCGGGTGTCGAGATACCACCACATGTCCTTCATGGGGATGCCGCGCCGTTCGATTTCGGCCAGTAGCTTGTCGTAGTCGGCCTCGCGCTCCGACCCGCCGATGATTTCGCCAATCTGCGGGAACAGCACGTCCATGGCCCTGACTGTGCGTCCGTCGTCATTCTGCTTCATGTAGAATGCCTTGATGTCCTTAGGGTAGTCGGTGAGGATGACAGGGCGCTTGAAGTGCTCTTCCACCAGGAAGCGCTCGTGCTCGCTCTGCAAGTCCACACCCCACTCGACGGGGAACTCAAACTTCTTGCCGCTCTTCATCAAGATGTCGATGCCCTCGGTGTAAGGCAGGCGCACGAAGGGCTGCTTGAGCACGCCTTCGAGCCGCTCGATGAGTGTGCCGTCGTACATTTTGTTGAGGAACTCGATGTCGTCGCGGCAATGGTCGAGCGCATAACGCACGCAATACTTGATAAACTCCTCGGCCAGGTCCATGTTGTCGGTGATGTCGTTGAAGGCCACCTCCGGCTCAATCATCCAGAACTCGGCCAGGTGTCGCGGCGTGTTGCTGTTTTCGGCGCGGAAGGTGGGGCCGAAGGTGTAGATGGCACCCAGGGCCGTGGCACCCAGCTCGCCCTCGAGCTGTCCACTCACGGTGAGGCTGGTGGGCTTGCCGAAGAAGTCGCGCGAATAGTCGTTGGTGCCATCCTCGTTCTTGGGCAGATTGCCCAGGTCGAGCGTGGTGACTTGGAACATGTCGCCGGCACCCTCGCAGTCGCTGGCGGTGATGATGGGCGTGTTCAGATAGAAGAATCCGCGGTCGTTGAAGAACTGGTGGATGGCAAAGGCCAGATGGTGGCGGATGCGGAACACGGCACCGAAGGTGTTGGTGCGCATGCGCAGGTGTGCCTTCTCACGCAGGAATTCCAGCGTGTGGCCTTTCTTTTGCAGCGGGTATTCATCGGGGTCGGCTGTGCCGTACACCTCGATGGTGTGTGCTTGCACTTCCACAGTTTGCCCCTTGCCCTGTGATGCCACCAGAGTGCCCTCCACATGGAGGCTCGAACCGGTGGTGATGGGCTTGAGCGACTCCTCGTCGAAACGCTGCAGGTCAATCACGATTTGCAGGTTCTTGATGGTGGAGCCGTCGTTCAGCGCAATGAACTGCACGTTTTTGTTGCCCCGGCGGGTTCTTACCCAGCCCTTGACACACACTTGCTCGCCCACGAGCTCGGGGTTGAAAATATCGGCTATGATAGTTCGTTTCATTAGTTTATACTCAAAATGCAAAAATGGGTTATTCAAAAGAATTTTGTTTCAAGAAATTCACTTCTTCCTGTGTGAGATAGCGCCAGCGTCCGCGTGCCAGATTCTTCTTGGTGAGTCCGGCGAAGTACACGCGGTCGAGTTTCACCACATGGTAACCGAGCGATTCGAAGATGCGGCGCACCACACGGTTGCGTCCCGAGTGAATCTCGATGCCGGCCTGCTTGCGGTCGGTGGGCGAGACGTAGCTCACGGCGTCGGCGTGGATGGGGCCGTCGTCGAGCTCCACGCCGTCGGCAATGCGTTGCATGTCTTCCTCGGCGATGGGCTTGTCGGTCCATACCTGATAGATTTTTTTCTTCACAAACTTGGGGTGGGTGAGTTTCGATGCCAGGTCGCCATCGTTGGTGAGCAGGAGCACGCCGGTGGTGTTGCGGTCGAGACGTCCCACGGGGTAGATGCGTTCCTCACATGCACCCTTCACGATGTCCATCACCGTCTTGCGGCCGTTGGGGTCGTCGCTGGTGGTGACACAGTCTTTGGGCTTGTTGAGCAGGATGTAGCACTTCTTCTCGGTGGTGACCACTTTGTCGTTGTACTCCACAGTGTCCTTCGGGGTGATTTTCACTCCCAGTTCGGTCACGACCTCGCCGTTGACCTTGATAAGGCCCTTGAGAATCAGCTCGTCGGCCTCACGGCGTGAGCACACACCGGCATTGGCCATGAATTTGTTCAAGCGCACTTCCATGTTGGGGTCGATGGGCGCTTGCTCGTATTCCACGGGCTTGGGACGCGGCGTGAAGCGCATTTGGGGCCGGGGACCTTGGTGCTTGGGGCGTTGCTGCTTGTGGAAGCCTTGCTGATAACCGCCTTGCTGGTATCCACCTTGTTGATAACCGCCTTGCTGGTATCCACCTCGTTGCTGGTATCCACCTCGCTGCTGGTACCCACCTCGCTGCTGGTATCCACCTCGCTGCTGGTACCCACCTCGCTGCTGGTATCCTCCACGCTGCTGGTACCCTCCACGCTGCTGGTATCCACCGCGCTGCTGGTATCCGCCACGCTGCTGATATCCGCCTTGTGATGGTTGCTGTCCTGTTTGTTCGGTTTCGGCTCCGTTTGCAGTATTTTCTTCGTCGCCGACTGTGGGTTGCTGATAGCGCTGCTGGTATCCACCGCCGCGGTTGTATCCGCGCTGCTGGTATCCTCCGCGATTGTAACCACCACGGTTATAACCGCCTTGCTGATATCCACCGCGCTGCTGGTATCCTCCGCGCTGCTGGTATCCACCGGTGCGGTGGTATCCACCTGTTGGCTGAAAATCGTTGCTTGGAGTGGTGTTTTCGCTACTGCTTGGGTCAGTGCTGAGCGAAGTTGATTCGCTTCGGCTGATTGCTGCATCGTCATAACTGGTTTTCATCTCACCGATACGTGGCCGTTTTGGTTTCTTCTCAAAATTCTCGTCCATAATAGTAACGTTACTGTGTTAAAAAAAAGTTTCAAAAATAATTAAACAAAATTGATAAAAAAGTGTGGCCTCTCGGCCTGAGTGCATTTCGATGGCTACAAAGCATCGTTTTCTCAAATTCAAGTGCAAAATTAGTGCAAAGCGAGCATAAAAGCAAATTTATTTATTCCTTTTTGCCCGAAAACAGCCCGATTAGCTGCACTTTAGCTTTTGTCCTTGCCGGGCGCGGATGGGATGCCGGCGACGGAGCCAGCCATAGCGTGGCAGTGGGTCATCGCTGCCGGCTACACACTTCTCGGTCGGTTCACGCCGGCTCTCCTGTGGGGTGCCGTTGCCGACATGGCTCCCTGAAATGCATGGTTTTGCGGTTCTTCTCCCCAAAAAAGCAATGCCGCAACCTGGGCTGCGGCATTGCTGATGGTGGGTGCTATCCGATTCGAACGGATGACCTCATCCCTGTCAAGGATGCGCTCTAAACCTGCTGAGCTAAGTACCCATTTTGCGTGAAAAGCGCTGCAAAGATAGAAAATAATTGATAAATGACAATGGCTAAAGGTCATTTTTTTGCAAAAGATGCATTTTTTCCTTGATTTCGGTGCCGCGATGAAAGTGGAAAGTAGAGAATCGGCAGGACGATGGCAAGCCGTGTGTGGCGGGCGTTATGCCCAGTGCGGCGGGGAAACATGGTGGCCGGCGCGGCGGCGGTGTGAGCGCGTTATCGGTCGAAGTCGTCGTTCTCCAGCTCCGAGTTGATCATCATCATTTCTTCGGCATGCTCGTTGCTGTCGAATTCTCCGTCCTCAAAGATGAGGAAAGCGTCATTGTTGCACCCCGTGGCAGCAAAAAGCCACGCGCCAGCGGCAAGCATCCATATGAACCGTCTTAATTTTTTCATCGTTGACAAAGATAGTAAAATATTGAACATTTTGCAAAAAAAATGCTAACTTAGCGCAATCAAAAAGCAAAAACCACCTAAAATGGATATCTTTGAACAGCGAATCAAGGAGTTGCGCGACGAGCTGAACCGTCACAACTATAATTATTATGTGCTCAACGCCCCCACAATCAGTGATCAGGAATTCGACCGGATGATGCGTGAACTGGAGGATTTGGAGCAGTCCTATCCGCAGTATGCCGATCCCTTGTCGCCCACGCAGCGTGTGGGCAGCGACATCAGCAAGGGGTTTGTGCAGGTGACTCACGAGCGCCCCATGCAGTCGTTGTCCAACAGCTATTCTATCGACGAGGTGCAAGATTTTTTGCGTCGCGCCAAGGACGGCCTGGGAGGAGAGCCCTGCCAGATAGTGGGAGAGATGAAGTACGACGGAACCAGCATCTCCATCACCTATGAGAACAATCGCCTTGTCAGGGCGGTGACGCGCGGCGACGGCGTGCGCGGCGATGACGTGACGGCCAATGTGATCACCATCAAGTCGGTGCCACTGGAATTGCCGGCGTCGGCCGGCTGCCCGGCCCGCTTCGAGGTGCGCGGCGAGATTGTGCTGCCATGGGCCAGTTTTGAGAAGCTCAACCAGGAGCGGGCATTCAACGAGGAGCCCCTCTTTGCCAACCCCCGCAATGCCGCGGCAGGCACCCTCAAGTTGCAGAACAGCGCCGAGGTGGCACGCCGCGGGCTTGATGCCATCTTCTATTTCTTGCTGGGCGAGGACTTGCCGTTTGCCACACACTCCGAAAGCATCGCTGCCCTGCAGCGCTGGGGCTTCAAGACCGGGAGCACCACGCTGTTGCCGTCGGTCGATGCGGTGAAAGACTTCATCGACCATTGGGATGTGGCGCGCAAGCAGTTGCCGATGGCCACCGACGGCCTGGTGTTCAAAATCGACTCGCTGCGCCAGCAGCGTGCGCTGGGCAGCACGGCCAAGTCGCCCCGCTGGGCCATCGCCTATAAATTCGCACCTGAGCGCGAGTGCACGCGCCTGCGTTATGTGTCGTTCGAGGTGGGGCGCTCCGGTGTCATCACCCCGGTGGCCAATCTCGACCCCGTGCTGCTGAGTGGCACCGTGGTGAAACGTGCGTCGCTGCACAATGCCGACGTGATTCGCTCGCTCGACATCCATGAGGCCGACATGGTGTATGTGGAAAAGGGCGGTGAAATCATCCCGAAGATTGTGGGCGTCGACATCAAGCAGCGCCAGCCCGGCAGCCGGCCGTTGCAGTTTGTGGACTGCTGCCCGTCGTGCGGCACCCGGCTCGTTCGCGAAGAAGGCGAAGCCGCCTGGGTGTGTCCCAACAAATGGGGCTGCGAGCCGCAAATCACGGGCCGCATCGAGCATTTTGTGGGCCGGCACATGATGAACATCGACGGCGTGGGCGAGGAAGTGGCGGTGATGCTGCATCAGAGTGGACTGGTGAACAACATTGCCGACCTCTACGACCTTACTTACGACCAGCTGGTGGCTCTTGACCGATTCCAGGACAAGAGCGCACAGCGCATCCTGCGCGGCATCGACGAATCGCGACGGGTGCCCTTTGCGCGGGTGATTTTTGCCTTGTCCATCCCCTTTGTGGGCGAGACAACGGCCAAGGTGCTTGCGCGCAGTCTTCACGATATCGACACGCTGATGAGCGCGCCGGCCGAGCAACTGGCTTCCATCGACGAGATTGGGCCCAAGATTGCGGCGTCGGTTGTGTCGTTTTTTGCCGATGAGCGCAACCGCGTCATCGTGGAGCGACTGCGCTCGGCCGGGTTGCAGATGAGCCTCAGCAGCGAGGAAATGGCCGGACATTCCACCAGGCTTGAGGGCAAGAAGATTGTCATCAGCGGTGTCTTCGCCCGTCATTCCCGTGAACAGTATAAAGCCATGATTGAGCAGCACGGTGGCAAGAATGTGAGCTCTATATCGGCTTCCACCTCCTTTGTCCTGGCGGGTGAAAACATGGGCCCTGCCAAGCTGGAAAAAGCGCGGAAACTGGGCATCGACATAATCGACGAGAACCAATTCCTGAAAATGCTGGATGAAAACGAATAATAACAAACACTAATATTATCTAATATGAAGAAATCAATTCTTTTGATGCTGGCCGTGTGCTGCTGTGCTGGTGTGGCCGGCGCCGATAATTTTGAGCAAGTGCTGAAATCGCGTTTCGAGAACCGTGAGGCGTCTTCGGCCAAAGGCGACAACGATGTGTTTGTCTACGGCAACCACATCGAGTGGCGAAACGGCTCCACGCGTTGTAGCAAGGTGTCAATCATGGGTGAGGACGACGTGGTGGAGCAAATAGGCTTTCAGCTCGACGATGTGGAAGACTGGGACCGGAGCAAGCATTATTATGAGGTGAAGATGGTGAACAACACCCCGCGCGTGGTCAATCGCAAGGGCATCACCGTGAAGCATGAGGTGGTGGGCGACTGGGACCTGATTGTGTTCCGCAACAGGCAAGGCGCCGTGGTGGATGTGGCCATCGGCTGCGAGCCGGGCCGCATAGATGATGAGATGATGCTCGACCAGATGGCCATGCTCGATGGCGTCTACGCGTCGGAGCGCGGCGACACCGCAGTCTTTGGCCCCGACATGGTGTTGGAACGCTATTCTGCCTGCCCGGGTAATTACAGGGTTTCGGACTATTATGAGGGTAACAAGGTGCCTGCCAAGGACGGGACGCTTGTCTTCTTCGCCGAGCGCCGCATGAAGGAAGTGCCCATGCCCCGAATCTCACAACGCTACGATGAAAGCACCGGAGTGATGCACTATTTTGCCAATGACAAGGAAATCAGCAAGGACGAGTATGACTTTATTGCGTCGAGGCCTGCGGGCTATGGCGGCCATGGCGCGCTGCTGGGCCCCATCGTGTGGAAGGTGAAGACCACAGCCACCGGGCTGGCGGTAGAATTAATGCAACCCTATGACAAAGACCAGGACTGGCGCTACTCGCCATTTGACCAGGATAAATTCAACTTGAAGTGGGTGCGCAGCATCTATCCCGGCCTGAAGGGGCGCTGGGCAGTGGCCTCGGTGCGGCCTCTCACGCGCGGCATGCTGCAAGGCCTGAGCAAGACCACGCTCCGTGCCATTGTCAAGGGCATCGATGCCCGCCACACGCGCAATAAAACCTACAGTGCCATCGAGAAGTTGAATAAAAGTTTGATTAACACCATTCTGACCCAGAAATGATACGTTCCACATCCAGGCGTGTTTTGGCTTTGTTCTGTGCTGCCCTCGTGGGGCTTGTGTTGCTCTCGCTGGTGATGGCTGTGACTGGCAGCAAGATGACACGCGGCACACTGCTGGCGATGACCATGATGCAGAATGTGCTGGTGTTCATCATTCCCGCCATGCTGGTGGTGCGTCAGTCGTGCCCCAAGCCCTGGCATGTGATGGGGCTCGACGTGGCTCCCGACTGGAGGGCGCTGCTGCTGGTGGCCGTGGCCTATGTGGTGTCGATACCCGTGCTCAACTACACCGTGCACCTCAACGAGGCCATGCACTTGCCCTCGTCGCTGTCGTGGCTTGAGCAGATGATGCGTGCCAGCGAGGATGCCGCGCAGGCTGTCACTCGGCAGCTGCTGGAAAACAGCACGCTGCCGGCCATGCTCCTGGCTGTGTTTGCCGTGGGTGTGATGGCCGGGGTGGGCGAGGAGTTCTTCTTCCGCGGCGCCATGCTGGGCATGTGGCGGCAGAACGGGGCGCGTGAGCATCTATCCGTTTGGGTGGTGGCTATCGTGTTCAGTGCCATCCATCTGCAGTTCTACGGTTTTGTGCCCCGCATGCTCATCGGGGTGTGGCTGGGCTACCTTTTTGTGTGGCCCCGCTCGCTATGGGTGCCCATCGCGGCTCACGCCCTGAATAATAGCATGGTGGTGATTTTCAGCTGGCTGACCGATACACACCGCATGACCCTCGACATCGACCATGTGGGCGTCCCCACCGATGGCCAGTGGCCCTGGCTGGCGCTGGCCAGTGCCCTTGGCTGGGTGGCGCTGGCAATGATGGCGCGCCGAATGTTTTTCGGCAAAGCTCCCGAGGCCTCGAGGATGGAATAGCCGCCAAAACGGCCCGCTGAACCAAGCGTGATTCAATTAAGAAAAGCAATATTTGGGGAATTGTGTAGTTTTTTGTAATTTTGTCGATTAAATTGAAAAAGTTACACAAAAACCCGTATATGAATCGATTCAAAGAATACGACAAGTTCAACTTGTCGGATGTCAACAAGGAGGTGCTCGCCCAGTGGGACGCCGAGCGAGTGTTTGAGGCAAGTATCAGTGAGCGCGAGGGAGCGCCGTCGTTTGTGTTTTATGAGGGACCTCCCAGCGCTAACGGCATGCCCGGTATCCACCATGTGATGGCGCGTACCATCAAAGACATCGTGTGCCGCTACAAGACCATGCAGGGCTTCCAGGTGCTGCGCAAGGCCGGCTGGGACACCCACGGCCTGCCCGTGGAGCTGGGTGTGGAGAAGTCGCTCGGCATCACCAAGGAGGACATCGGCAAGCGCATCAGTGTGGACGACTATAACGCCACCTGCCGCAAGGAGGTGATGAAGTACACCCGCGAATGGGAGGACCTCACGCACCGCATGGGCTATTGGGTCGACATGAACGACCCGTATATCACCTATAAGAATTCTTATATCGAGACCCTGTGGTGGCTGCTCAAGCAGCTTTACAACAAGGGATTGCTGTATAAGGGCTACACCATACAGCCCTATAGCCCCGCCGCCGGTACCGGCCTGAGCAGCCATGAGCTGAATATGCCCGGATGCTATCGCGACGTGAAGGACCAGACGGTGACGGCGCAATTTACTGTCGTGGCCGATGAGCATCGCGTGGTGCAGGCTATCAAGGCTCAAGCCGACGCGGGCTTTGACCGGCTCTTCATCCTGGCATGGACCACCACGCCGTGGACATTGCCGTCGAACACCGCATTGTGCGTGGGGCCCAAGATTGACTATGTGGCTGTGGAGAGTTTCAATCCTTATAACGGTTCGCCGGCCGTCTATCTGATGGCCAAGGCCCGCCTGAACGCTTATTTCAAGGCCGAGGGCGCCGAGTTGCCGCTGGCCGATTACAAGGCTGGTGACAAGGTGATTCCCTATAAGGTCATCGCCGAGTTCAAGGGTGCCGACTTGCTGGGCATGCGATACGAACAGCTGTTCCCGTGGGTGAAACCACTGGAGAAGCAAGACGATGAGCTCGTGGACCGTTCGGCCCAAGCTTTTCGTGTGATTCCCGGCGACTATGTCACTACCGATGACGGTACGGGCGTGGTGCACATCGCCCCCACCTTTGGTGCCGACGACGCCGCAGTGGCGCGTGCCGCCGGCGTGCCGCCGCTGTTCATGATTAACACGCTGAAAGAGACACGCCCCATGGTGGACCTCACCGGAAAATACTATACGCTGGATGACCTTGACCCCGAATTTGTGGAGCGATTTGTCGATGTGGAACTTTATAAGGAGTATGCCGGGGCATGGGTGAAAAATGCCTATGACCCCAAGTTCACCGTCGACGGTCGTTACGACGAAGCCGCAGCCACCAAGGCCGAAGACCTCAACGTCTACATCTGCATTCGCATGAAGCAGGCCGGCACGGCGTTCAAGATTGAGAAGCACGTGCACAACTACCCGCACTGCTGGCGCACCGACAAGCCCGTGCTCTATTATCCGCTCGACAGCTGGTTTATCCGCTCCACGGCCGCCCGCGACCGCATGGTGGAACTCAACCACAGCATCAAGTGGAAGCCCGAGCACACCGGCACCGGCCGCTTCGGCAAGTGGCTCGAGAACCTCAACGACTGGAATCTGAGCCGCAGCCGCTACTGGGGCACTCCGCTGCCCATCTGGCGCGCGTCCGACGGCGAGACGCGTTGCATCGGCAGCGTGCAGGAATTGTTCGACGAAATCGACAAAGCCGTCGAGGCAGGGCTGATGCCCTCCAATCCTTATCGCGACCGCGGCTTCGTGCCCGGCGATTACAGCGAGGAAAATTATAACAAGATTGACCTGCACCGCCCCTATGTGGACCAGATAGTGCTGGTGAGCAGCACCGGCGAACCCATGAAGCGCGAGCTCGACTTGATTGACGTGTGGTTCGACAGCGGCGCCATGCCGTTTGCCCAAATGCACTACCCCTTCGAAAACAAAGACATAGTGGACAGCGGGCGCGCTTTCCCTGCCGACTTCATTGCCGAAGGCGTGGACCAGACGCGCGGATGGTTCTTCACCCTGCACGCCATCGCCACCATGGTGAAGGACAGCGTGGCCTACAAGAGTGTCATCTCCAACGGCCTGGTGCTCGACAAGAACGGCAACAAGATGAGCAAGCGTCTGGGCAATGCCGTCGACCCGTTCCAAGCAATCGAGAACTATGGCACCGACCCGCTGCGATGGTACATGATCAGTAATTCATCGCCGTGGGACAACCTCAAGTTTGATGAAGCAGGCGTGGAGGAAGTGAGCCGTAAATTCTTCGGCACGCTCTATAACACCTATTCATTCTTCGCTCTTTATGCCAATGTCGACAACTTCGACACGACCGCCCCGCAGGTGCCCCTTGCCGAGCGCCCCGAGATTGACCGGTGGATTATCTCGCTGCTCAATTCTCTGGTGGCCGAAGTCAGGGCCCAGCTCGACGACTATGAGCCCACGCGTGCCGCGCGGGCCATCAGCGAGTTTGTGGGCGACCACTTGAGCAACTGGTACGTGCGCTTGAACCGCAAGCGTTTCTGGGGCGGCGAGATGACAGCCGACAAGCTGGCCGCTTATCAGACGTTGCACCAGTGCCTCACCACCGTGGCATTGCTCATGGCGCCGGTGGCCCCCTTCTTTGCCGACCGCCTCTACCGCGACCTTACCGGCAGCACCCAGTCGGTGCATCTGGCCCTCTATCCGCAAGCCGATGCTTCGGTCATCGACAAACGTCTGGAACAACGCATGCAGCTGGCTCAAAACATCACCTCGATGGTGCTGTCGCTGCGCCGGCGCAAGAACCTGAAAGTGCGCCAGCCGCTCAAGTCCATCATGGTGCCTGTGCTCGACGAGCAGCAGCGAGCCGATGTGCTTGCCGTGGCCGACCTGGTGAAGAATGAGGTAAATGTGAAAGAGATTACCCTCGTGGGCAATGACGCGGGCATCCTGGTGAAGCGCATCAAGCCCGATTTCAAGAAACTGGGCCCGAAATACGGCAAAATCATGAAGCAGGTGGCTGCCGCGCTCACCACCATGGAGCAGGCCGACATCGCCGCATTTGAACGTGCAGGCAGTGTGACCTTCGACATCGATGGCCAGAAAGCTGTAGTGGAACTGGCCGACGTGGAGGTCATCAGCGAGGATATCCCCGGATGGCTTGTGGCCAATGACGGAAACCTCACCGTGGCGCTCGACATCACCATCACCCCCGACCTTCAGCGCGAAGGCATGGCTCGCGAGCTGGTGAACCGCATCCAGAATGTGCGCAAGAGCAAAGACTTCGACATTACCGACAAGATTGCCGTGGTCATAGCCCCCGACGAGCGCACCGATGACGCCGTGCGCCAGTTTGCCGACTACATCAGCCGCCAGGTGCTGGCCGCGAGCATCAGCGTGGCACCCGTTGCCGGCGATGATGTGGTGGAACTCGACATGGATGGCTGGACACTGCCCATCACGGTGGAGAAAGTGTGATGACATTCATGCCTGTCTTGTCTTTTGATTATTGATAATTATCTAAAAAAATATCATCATGAGTGAGCAAACACAAAAACTGCGATACTCCGACGACGAACTGCAGGAGTTCAAGGCCATCATTCTCGAGAAACTGAATCAGGCCAAGGAGAACTATGAGCTGCTCCGCTCACAAATCGTAGCCGAGGACACCAATCCAACTTTCAAAGTGCTCGAAGAGGGAGCGTCCACGCTCGAAAAGGAGGAGGCCAGCCAGCGCGCCCAGCGCCAGATGGAGTTCATCAAAAAACTCCAGGCCGCCCTGGTGCGCATCGAGAACAAGACCTACGGGGTGTGCCGCGTGACCGGGAAGCTGATTCCCAAGGAGCGGCTGCGCGCCGTGCCGCATGCCACGCTGTCGCTCGAAGGAAAAGAACTGGAGCAGAAGAACCGCCGCTGAGGATGAAACGCTTATCGAACGGAACAATGGCTGCCGTCATCATAGCGGCTGTCATCGTTGTGGACCAAGCGCTGAAAGTGTGGGTCAAAACTCATTTCTTCTATGGCGAGGAATGGGAGATTGCGTCGTGGTTCAAGTTGCAATTCATTGAGAACAACGGCATGGCCTTCGGGCTGGAGCTGGGCAGCAAGTTGTTGCTCACCTGGTTCCGCATCATCGCCGTGGCGTTGTTTTGCTACTATTTGTTCAAAATCAGGAACAACACCCAGCTGCCACGGGGCTATGTGGCCTGCGTGGCGCTCATCACCGCCGGTGCAGCCGGCAATGCGCTCGACTGCATTTTCTACGGGCTGCTTTTCAACGCACCCGTTCCCCCCGAGGTGGCCCAGTTGCTGCCTGCCGACGGTGGCTATGCTACGCTGTTCAACGGTCGAGTGGTGGATATGTTCTATTTCCCGCTCTGCCAGTGGTACTGGCCCGAATGGATGCCGCTGGTGGGCGGTGAGCATTTTGTGTTTTTCCAGCCGATTTTCAATGTGGCCGACGCCGCGCTGAGCGTGAGCATGGTGGTGTTGATTCTTTTCTATTCGCGTTACCTGTCGGGTAACACCGAAAAGAATGACGATGCACCACGGCCCGACGAAAATCCTGCGCCTTGATTCCAACTCCCGGTCAGCATGCGTCCTGCCCTGTTACATATCGTGTTGTTGATTGCCGTGGTTCTTGTTTCCTGCGACAAGGCTCCCCGTGGCGTCATCGGCGAGCGCAAGATGGCCGAGCTGGTGGAGGATTTTCTCAAGGCCGATGCCTACATGGACATGCACCGCGACGTGTACGGTACCGACTCCATGCGCCAGTTGATGAAGCAATCCATCATGCGCAAGCATGGCGTGACGCAAGAATTATACGACACATCGCTCGTGTGGTACGCCCACAACATGGACGCCTACACCGCCGTCTACGACCGCGTGATCGGCTCGCTCGACAAGCAACTTGAGCAGGCCCAGCGGCAGGTCAACAAAACCGGCGGTGCCGGCGCGTCGCACCGCATGCCCGACGTGCAGGTGGTGCGACGCGATTTTTCGGCCTCGGGCGACACCATCGACATCTGGCAGAAACAGCGCACATGGCTGATTCCTCCTGCCATGGGCTCGGGCTACATTTCGTTCACCCTTGAGCCCGATGAGCGCTATGAGATGGGCGACCGCTACGAGATGAGCTTCAAATCAATGACCGTGAGCAGTGCATTGAAGTTGCTGCTGGCGGTGGACTATGTGGATGGAGGAACGGCTTTCATGAGCCGCGGAAACTGCCCCGACGGGTGGAACAAGGTGATGCTGCAAAGCGACTCCACACGCACCGTGCGCCGCATTTACGGCTATGTGCGGTATGAGCTTCGCGACAAGGGCGTGGCGGCCATCGACAGCCTGGCATTGCTACGCATGCACAAGAAGGACGACTCTTACGGCTACATAGGTGTCCAGCGCCTGCTTGAGCGTAATCCCGGGCATAAGGAAGTCGACGACGACCCTCCCGAACCCAACCATCCCCGAGTGCCATGAGACGCTATGTGGCGCCAATCACCATCGTGGGCGGGCAGCGGCTGGTGGCGCACATCACCACGCTTGACGACACCGGCCGTCTGCTGGCTGTTGAACCGTTCGAGAAAGAGTTGGCCGGCACCCGCTATTGTCCCGGCACGCTGCTCGTTGAGCCAGCCGACCGACGGCTTGGCGACTCGTTGCGTCGGTTGATTGGACAGCCCGTGAAATTGCTGTGCGAAGGTGTCACAATCGCCGCTCATGAAAAATAAATCCACTTTATTCATTGTCAGTTACCAATTATTGTTGTATCTTTGCACCGCTTTTGCCGGTCAGGGCAAAGAGCGAGCGCGGTTCCGTAGCTCAGTTGGATAGAGCAACAGCCTTCTAAGCTGTGGGTCTTGGGTTCGAATCCCAACGGAATCACTTTACATCAGGCGGTATCCACCGCCTTTTTTGTTGTGCCATAAAACGAGCAGAATAATTGAAAACATGGTGCTCATGTGCGCAAAATGTCTTATCTTTGTGAAAAATGGGGTTACGGAATTACGATGCCCCGTTGTTAGATATGGATAACTGACCTTATAATAACACTGAAAAATGGAAATCAAAGCAATTCGCATGTTCGACGGCGGTTTCATGACCCAGTCGTTTGCATTCGGAGGTGAAGAGGGTAAAGAGCATTTTGACGAGCAAATCATCTATCGGAGCAGTCTGCAGAATTTTCTCATCGACACCGGTGATGAGGTGATACTCGTTGACACCGGATTCCAGAACGATGCCCCGGTGCCCCCCAAGAAACTGGGCTCGCCTCTCTATATGGGCGAGAAGGTGGCCGACTATATGGAATCCTTTGCCGCCCTGGGCTACAAGCCTGAGCAAGTGACCAAAATTTTGGTCACGCACAAGCACCCCGACCACACTGCCGCGCTGCAGTATTTTCCCGATGCCACAATCTATATCGGCCCGGAGGATGCGCAGGCCATGAAACTCGAAGGCGACCATGTGGTGCCGGTTACCTATGATTCCGGCTCGTACTACAATTTTCCCCGTGCCCAGAAAATTGCCGAGGGAATCTGGCTGATTGAGGCCAAGGGACACACCCGCGGCAACAGCATTGTGGTGGCCGAGAGTAACGGACTGTACTACATGATGCACGGCGATGTAACCTATTGTGACGCCGCACTGAAAGCCAACAAACTGAGTATCGTCTTTGAGGACAAAGAGGCCGCCCGCGACACGCTGGACCGTGTGCGCGAGTTTGTGACTCATCACCCCACGGTGTATCTTTCCACTCATTGCCCCGAGGGCTATGAGAACCTTGCCCTGAAGCGAGTCATGAAGCTGTAATGCCCTCAGCGGCACCAGCACACGAAATGACTGCGCGGAAGATAGACGGCATCGCCGTTCTCTTCCGCGCAGTCATTTCTTATGGGTCGACCGCCCTGCAGGGCGTGTTCACTTCTTCTTGAGCTTTTTCTTCTTGGTGACCGCTTTTTTCTTGGCGGGCGTTTTCACTTGGTCCAGGCCCAGCTGGATGTTTTTAATCAGTGCCTCGCTGGTGTAGGTGGCTCCGGTGGCGCAGTCGGCCTTGAGCTTGCGGGCCTGCTCCACGGTTTTGCCTTCGTACTGCCCGAACACCTTGTCGCAGGCCCGCTTGAGGTAATGCGGGTCTTCGCGGTTGTTCAAGGCTTCGATTTTGACAATCTTTCCGTTCTGGATGTGGATATTGAGCGGCGTGGTGCCGTTGTAGCCGATGACCTTGCTGGCGATGTCGCCGGTGTAGATGACTTGTGGCGCGGCTTGCGTCTTGCCCTTGGCCGAAGCCGTGGATGTGCCTGCTGCCACGAGGGCGGCCAGTGCGATGCCGATGATGGTTGTGTTCTTGATCATAAGTGTAGGAATTGTTATTTGTGCTGCAAAATTACAAAAATTAGACCATATTTGGTTGCCTAACGTTTAACTTGGTGGGCCGCTTTAACTTTTTTATACCTAAACGGCCCGTCGAATCAAGAATTATTATTAACTTTGCGTGAAACCGATTGAACGAAGTGAAAAAAGACGGAAAAGCAGGGATGATACCACTGGACGATGACATAGCCGCCTGCCTTGAGGTGCTCAAGGCCGGCGGGCTTATCCTGTATCCCACCGACACGATTTGGGGCATCGGCTGCGACGCTACCAATGCCCGTGCAGTGCAGCGCGTCTATGACTTGAAACGCCGGGCCGACAGCAAGGCACTGATTGTGCTGCTCGACAGCGCCGACCGCCTCGACCACTATGTGGTGGATGTGCCTCCCATGGCCCGCGAGCTGATTGATGTGGCCGTGAAGCCGCTCACCATCATCTACGAGGGTGCCTATCATGTGGCATCGAATCTGCTGGGCCCGAACGACAGCCTGGGCATCCGCATCCCGTCCGAGCCGTTCACCCACAGGTTGTGTCGTGAGTTTGGCAAGCCCATTGTGTCCACCAGCGCCAACATCAGTGGCGAGCCGTCGCCGGCCTGCTTCGCACAAATCGATGGTGCGGTGGTGAGCGGTGTGGACTATGTGGTGCGCTACCGCCAGGATGATGCCACGCCCCATCAGGCTTCTAACATCATCCTGCTCAGCAGCGACGGAACATTTAAGATTATCAGGTAAAAAGGTAACGGCTGTGATTAGCGAAGGCAAACAACGATTACGCTATGTGCTCGGCGACTATGTGTCGTCGAACATCGCTTGGTTTGCCTATAACTGCTTGCGCTATTCGCTGGGTGTCATCGAAGGCCGGTACGAGTCGTTGACGCAGTTTGTCACCGCGCCCATGGTCATGGTGGGACAGCTGGTGTTGCCCGCGATGATGATGGCCGTGTACTGCCTGTCGGGCTACTACAACGTGGTGTTTCGCAAATCGCGGCTGCAAGAGGTGGCCGTCACTTTCTGGAGTGCCGTGGTCAACTCACTGCTCATTTTCTTTGTGGCCCTTATCAACGATGTGATGAAAGACCGCGGCAGCGACTATGAGATGCTGCTGCTGCTGTGGGCGTTGCTGTTCTTTGTGGTGTATGTGGTGAGGGCTTCGATAACCGCTCACACGTCGCATAAAATCAGGAACCGGGAGTGGGGCTTCAACACATTGATTGTGGGGCGCGGCACAGCGGCGATGGCTTTTGTCGAGAAGATGAACAGCCAGCGCTATTCGCTGGGTTACCGTGTGAAAGCCTTTGTGAGCATTCCCGGCGAGAGCGATGCCAAAGGGGTGAACCTGCCGTGCTACGCGCTCGCCGATGTGGCCCAAGCCTGCCGTGATGAAAAAATAGAAGAAATCATTGTGGTGCCCACCCGTCATGAGGAAAGCCAGGTGCTCACGGCCATCAACCGCCTTTTTGCGCTCGACCTGCCCATCAAGATGATTCCCGACCGCTCCAGCTCGAATGTGCTGCTTTCGCAAGTGCGCATCAGCGACATGTATGGCGACCCGCTGGTCAACATCTCGGGCAGCAACATGAGCGAGAGCGGCAAGAATGTGAAGCGATGCATCGACGTGGTGGTGTCGGCTGTGCTGCTGGTGTTGCTGCTGCCGTTTTTCGCAGTGATGGCGATTCTTATCAAGCTCGACTCGCCGGGCACAGTCTTCTACCGCCAGGAGCGAATGGGCTATCACAACGTGCCGTTCAACATCATCAAATTCCGCTCGATGCGTGCCGATGCCGAGCGCGACTCCCAGCCCCAGCTCTCGAGCGAGAATGATCCGCGCATCACGCGCGTGGGGCACTTCATGCGCAAGTATCGCATCGATGAGTTGCCGCAGTTTTGGAATGTGCTGGTGGGCGAGATGTCGATTGTGGGGCCACGACCCGAGCGCAAGTATTATGTGGACCAAATTCTGGAGCGGGTTCCGTCGTATGCCTTGCTGCATCAGGTGCGCCCCGGCATCACATCGATGGGTATGGTGAAATTCGGCTATGCCCGCAATGTCGATGAGATGGTGGAGCGCTTGAGTTACGACTTGCTCTACCTTGAGAACATGTCGCTCATCAACGACTTGAAAATCATGGTCTACACCGTGAAAACGGTTCTGACCGGGCGAGGAATGTAATTATTCAGTAATCAATGCCGCAAGCGATATTCACCACACCCCGATGACCGAAACAACGACCACACCGACCGGCAAAGCCATTTCCACCGCACAGGCGGCCGATGGCTGGTTTATGCGCGTGGTGCAGTGGCGTGAGCGCCACATTCCCGAGCGCACATTTGTGGTGGTGCTGGCCCTGATTATCGGTGTGACCGCAGGCCTTGCCGCGGTTTTGCTCAAATTTCTCATCGCCACAATTTCGGATTTCTTGACACAGCGAGTGCAGGAAGGTGGCGGAAACTACGAATACCTGATTTATCCGCTCATCGGCATCGGGCTGGCGAGCCTCTATGTGCGCTATGTGGTGAAGGACAACATCTCTCATGGTGTCACCCGCGTGCTCTATGCCATCGCGTTGAAAAAAAGCCGCTTGAAAGTGCACAACATGTACGCCTCGCTGGTGGCATCGTCGGTGACCATCGGTTTTGGCGGCTCGGTGGGAGCCGAGGGCCCCATCGTATTTACCGGTGCGGCCATCGGGTCGAATCTGGGGCAGGCTTTCCGTTTGTCGCCGCAGACGCTCATGATGCTTGTGGGCTGCGGTGCCGCCGCGGGTATTGCCGGCATTTTCAAAGCTCCCATCGCCGGCCTGCTGTTCACCATCGAGGTGCTCATGCTCGACCTCACGGCAGGCTCGGCCATGCCGCTGATTATTGCATCGGTGGCCGGTGCCACGGTGGCCTATGTGTTCAACGGATACAACGTGGAGTTCTTCTTCATGCAGAGCGAGCCGTTCTTCGCCACGCGCATCCCCTTTGTGGTGCTGCTGGGCGTGTTTTGCGGCCTGGTGTCATATTATTTCAACACCACCATCGGCTGGGTGGAGAGTAAATTCCGCAAAATGGCCAGCCCGCGGTTGCGGTTTGTGGTGGGTGGTGCCATGCTGAGCCTGCTCATCTTCCTGTTGCCGCCACTTTATGGCGAGGGTTACGATTCTATCAACGCGCTGCTGGCCGGCAACACCGACCAGATGTTCGATGGCAGCATCTTTTACGCGCTGAAGGACAATCGGTCGATGGTGCTGCTTATTGTCCTGATGCTGGGCGCGATGAAGGTGTTTGCCACCAGTGCCACTAATGGCGGCGGCGGGGTGGGGGGTACGTTTGCGCCCTCGCTCTATGTGGGCTGCATGGTGGGATTCTTTTTCGCCTATCTGGTGAATTATCTGGGAATTTATAACGGTGCCGACCCGCTGTCGACCAAGAACTTTGCCCTGATGGGCATGGCCGGTGTGATGGCCGGTGTGATGCACGCCCCGCTCATGGCCATCTTCCTCACGGCCGAGATGACCGGCGGCTATGCCTTGTTCCTGCCGCTGCTCATCGTGAGTGCCGTGTCCTACGGAACCTGCCGCATCTTCACCCCCTACGGAATCTATGCGCGGCGCTTGGCTCAGCGCGGTGAATTGCTCACCCATCAGAAGGACCAGACCGTGCTCACCCTGCTCAAGATGGACAGCGTCATCGAAACCGATTTCATCGAGGTGCATCCGCAGATGAGCCTCAAGGATATGGTCGACGTGATTTCACGCAGCCACCGCAACCTTTTCCCCGTGACGGGCGAGAATGGCGAACTGCTGGGCGTGGTGCTGCTCGACGACATACGCAACATCATGTTCCGCCCCGACCTGTACCGGCGCATGCACGTGCACCGGTTCATGTCGACCCCGCCGGCGCGCGTGGTGCTGGGCACACCCATGGAGCAGGTGATGCGCACTTTTGACCACACCGGGGCCTGGAACCTGCCTGTGGTTGATGACGATGGCCGCTATATGGGGTTTGTGTCGAAGTCGAAGATTTTTAACAGTTACCGTCAGGTGCTCAAGCACTACACTTATGATTAAGCCGATGGACAAAAAAGATTTGAGAATTGTGTTTTTTGGCACTCCCGAGTTTGCCGTGGAGAGTCTCAAGCGCCTTGTTGAGGGCGGATATAACATCGTGGGCGTGGTCACCATGCCCGACAAGCCCGCCGGGCGCGGGCACCACCTGCTGCAGAGCGACGTGAAGCGCTATGCCGTGGAGCATGGACTGCGCGTGTTGCAGCCTGTGCGCCTCAAGGATGAGGCGTTTGTGGACGAATTGCGCTCGCTGAAGGCCCACCTGCAAATCATCATCGCCTTCCGAATGTTGCCCGAGGTGGTGTGGGCCATGCCGCCCATGGGCACTTTCAATCTGCACGCTTCGTTGCTGCCCAAATACCGCGGGGCAGCGCCCATCAACTGGGCGGTGATGAACGGCGACACCCGCACGGGTGTCACCACCTTCTTCCTGAAGCACGAGATTGACACCGGCGACATCATCGAGCAGCGCGATATCGCGATAGGTCGTACCGACAATGTGGGCGTGGTGCACGACAAACTGATGCTGCTCGGGGCCGACATGGTGATGCACACGGTGGAGGCCATCCTTGCCGGCACGGTTCACCCCGTTGCGCAAGAGCAACTGCTCACTGCCGGGCAGGAGCCCACGCCCGCGCCCAAGATTTTTAAAGACACTTGCCAGATTCACTGGACGTGGCCTGCCGAGCGCGTGTATAACCACATACGCGGTTTGTCGCCTTATCCTGCGGCATGGACCGTCATGGCCGACGAGGCCGGCGGCCGGTGGCAGCTCAAAATCCTGGCCACCGCCGAACCTCAGGCGGCTTGCGGCACGCCCGGCCGCGTGATGATTGAGGGCCGGCGGATGCTGGTGAACTGTGGCGACGGTGCCGTGGAGATAACTCGGCTGCAGCCGGCAGGAAAAAAGCCCATGAGTGCCGACGAATTTCTGCGTGGTCTGCACTTCACAGGCTCGTTAAGTATGGATTTGTGATAATCCTTGCCCGGCTCTTACTTACTGAATCAAGAATTTTTTCCCGTCCTTGATGACGATGCCACGGTAATCGGGGCCCACGGGACGACCCAGCAGGTCGCACGGCGGCAGGTCCTGGCCCGCCGGCTTGTCGGCACGGACTGTCGTCACACCCGACAAATTGGGCCGGTAGAAAAAGATGGCATCGTAGTTGAGTTGTGCGCCCCATTCATTGCCGCTCATGATGGTCACCACATCGCCCTTGATTACTTTGGGGTCGACGAACGGCTGGGGGTCGAGTTTCAGAATCTCGGAATAAGGGATGTCGAACGACGTCCAGCGCCCGTCGCGCGGAAAATCACCCATGATGGGAAGCGGCGTGCCATTGTCGTCGAATGCCACGTTGCCGATGCAGAACGACGCGCTGCCGATGCGGATGGCATGAGTGGTGTGGCTGTCGGGGTCGTTGCCGCGAAAGGCAATGTGCAGGTAGTACTCATCGTTGAGCATCGACAAGTCCTTGCCGGTGCCGGTGAGAAACTCACGGTAGCTCAGTGTGGAGCCTTGTGTGCTGTTGACGAAAAAACGGCGCCAGGGTTCTTCGTTGCCCATCGAGTTAAGGCCCTCGGTGGAGCCGGTGGTGTAGGAGCTGTTCCACACTTGCAGGCGCGACTTGTTGTTGCCGCCCGGAGTGTAGTCGGCAATGGTGAGCGGTTCCACTTGCCGGCGAAACTGCTCGTCGGCGTCGATAATCACATAGTCCTTGCCCTTGCTGGCCGTGAAGGTGGGCTTGTTGTCTTCGGCGAGCGAGAACGTGCCGTATTGGCCCAATTCGGTCTTGTCGTCTATTTCGGTCGATGGCCCTGGATCGATTGCCGAGCTACCCGGAAAGGTGTAGTCCTCGCGACCCGGCCGCTGGTAGACGCGCACATAGTCCACCAGCATGGCGCGCTCTTCTTGTGCCAGGGCCGTGATGCCGTTGGTGTTATAGATGCCCGTGTAGTTGCCTCCGATTGCCACGTTGAACAAGATGAAGAACTGCTTGTGGAAGTAGCGTCCCGGTGAGTTCTCGCTCGACTTGTCGTTGATGCTCATGCGGAAATAGGGCGCAGCGTTGGGGTTGCGGTCCAGGTCGAGGTACATCTCTATTTTATAGTCGTCCCACACGAGCGAGAACAGGTGGAAGTCGTCCTGCAGGCTGTAGGTGGCGGTGAGGTCGGTGGCGTACATGGGGTGTCCGCCGCCCACATACGGGCCCCAGTGCAGGGCGCCGCCCATGTAGCGGTCCTGCGTGCCGCGGTTGATGCCGTTGACGTTGCCGGCCTCCATCACGTCGATTTCCCCGCAGTATGGCCATCCGGTGCCGGTGCTCATGTCATTTCCCATGAGCCAGAATGCCGGCCACAAGCCGTTGGCGGTGCGCGGCATCTTCAGGCGCGCGTCGATGCGGCCGTGCATGAAAGCCGCCTTGCCCAGTGTGTTGACGCGCCCCGAGGTGAAAGCCCGGCCGTTTTTGTTCTCCTTGCGTGCGGTGAGCACCAGGCATCCGTCGGCCACGCTCACGTTCTCGGCGGCGTAGTATTGCAACTCGTTGTTTCCGCCTCCGTTGCCGTTCACTTCGATGTTCCAGATGGAAGGGTCGAGCGTGGTGCCCTCGAACTCGTCGCTCCACACCAGTCGATAACTGTCGAGTGAGGGTGCCGCGGCCTGCAGCGTCATGGTGCCGGCGGCCAGCGTGAGCAGGGCCAGGATGTTTCGTTTAGCGATAGTCATTGCTCTATAGATTAGTTTTGGTGGCAAAATTACTCCATTTGCCACCAAAACGCCAAATAATTCACCTCACAAAACCTCACTTTACGAGGGTTCGAGGCTTAAATGTTTTCGGAAAACAGTTGCCGGCTGTCAGCCTTTCTTCTGCTCCTTGGCCCAGCTGTCTTTCAGGCCGATGGTGCGGTTGAACACCAGGCGGCCGGGCTTGCTGTCGGGGTCGACGCAGAAGTAGCCGATGCGCTGGAACTGGAATTTGTCCTCCACTTGTGCCGTCTGGGCCAGATAGGGCTCGATTTTCACGTCGTCGAGCACGCGCAGCGAGTCGGGGTTGAGCAGCTCGCGGAAGTCGCGTTCGGCCTCGGCGCCCGGATTCTCCACGGCAAAGAGGCGGTCGTAGAGCCTCACCTCGGCGCTCACGCAGTGCTTGGCGCTCACCCAGTGCAGGGTGCCCTTGACCTTGCGGTTGGCGCCGGGCATGCCGCTCAGCGTGTCGGGGTCGTAGGTGCATTGAATCTCGGTGATGTTGCCCTGCTCGTCTTTCACCACGCCAGTGCAGCGGACGATGTAGGCTCCCTTGAGCCGCACCTCCTTGTCGGGTGCCAGGCGGAAGAATTTCTTGGGCGGCTCTTCCATGAAGTCGTCGCGCTCGATATAGAGCTCGCGTCCGAATGGCATCTGGTGCTTGCCGGCGTCGGGTTGCTCGGGGTTGTTGTCCATCTCCATCATTTCCACACGGTCGGCAGGATAGTTGGTGATGACCAGCTTCACGGGGTTGAGCACAGCGCTCACGCGCGGTGCGTGGGCGTTGAGGTCCTCGCGGATGCTGTGCTCGAGCAGGCTGATGTCGTTCAGCGCCTCGTATTTTGTGTAGCCGATGTCGTTGAGGAAGTTCTTGATGCTCTGCGGCGTGAATCCGCGGCGGCGCAGGCCGCACAGGGTGGGCATGCGCGGGTCGTCCCATCCGGCCACCAGCCCTTCCTTGACCAGCTGCAGCAGCTTGCGCTTGCTCATCACGGTGTAGGTGAGGTTCAGGCGGTTGAACTCAATCTGGCGCGGGCAGTATTCTTCCACGGAGTCGCCGGCCAGCTCTCGCACGAAGTAGTCGTAGAGCGGGCGGTGGGGCACAAACTCCAGCGTGCAGATGCTGTGGGTCACGCCCTCGAAATAGTCGCTCTGGCCGTGGGCAAAGTCGTACATGGGATACACTTTCCACTTGTCGCCTGTGCGCCAGTGCGGCTTCTTGATGATGCGGTACATGATGGGGTCGCGGAAGTGCATGTTGTCGCTGGCCATGTCGATTTTGGCGCGCAGCACCCGGCTGCCTTCCTCAAACTCGCCCTTGTTCATGCGCTCGAACAGGTCGAGGTTTTCCTCCACGGGGCGGTCGCGGTAAGGGCTGTTTTGGCCCGGTGTGGTGGGCGTGCCCTTTTGGGCGGCAATCTGCTCGCTGGTTTGGTCGTCGACGTAGGCTTTGCCTTCCTTGATCAGGCGGATGGCGAAGTCATAGAGACGGGGAAAATAGTCGCTGGCGTAGTACAGGCGGTCGCCCCAGTCGTAGCCCAGCCAGTGGATGTCGCGCATGATGGCCTGCTCGTACTCGGTGTCCTCCTTCTGGGGGTTGGTGTCGTCGAAGCGCAGGTTGCATGTGCCGCCCATCATCTCAGCCACACCGAAGTCCATGCAGATGGCCTTGGCGTGCCCGATGTGCAGGTAGCCGTTGGGCTCGGGCGGGAAGCGGGTGTTCAGCCTGCCTCCGTTCTTGCCGGCTGCCAGGTCGTCGGCCACTATTTGCTGCACAAAGTTCAGACCGCGTTTTTCCTCGGCCTGCAGTTTATCGTTTTCAATCTCTGCCATAGAAATAATACTGAGTTTTATAAAACCAAAGTGCAAAGATAATAATTATTTGCTAAAGCGGCAATAAAGAATGAAATTCAGCGCCCGGGCACGGCATTCCACAAGGCGACGCTGGCAGCCATGCAGGGTATGGTTGTGCCTCTTCGAGGAACACTGGCATTGTCGCTGTTTTCCCCAGGTTTGGCGCATCTATGCGCCGAAACCTGGGGCTCTGTCGGCTTGTGCATCTTCGATGCACGGTTACCCCTGGCCGTAGCTTTTCCCACATCATAGGGGAGGGGGACAATGGCATGAGGGCTTTCCAATAAAGGGGAAAGATGAAAAAGGCGAAGCCATGTGGCTCCGCCTTTTTGTAGGGATATGTGTGACAGATGGTTTATTTCACCACTTTCACGGTGCGGGTCTTGCCGTTGGTCAGGGTGATGACCTTCACGTTCACGCCCTGGAAGGGAGCGTCGCTCACCTGTCCGGCCATGTTGACGTACTTCACAGCGGCGATGTCCTCGGCGTTGATGGCCTCGACACCGGTGACGTCGTTCTTCACCACAACGAGTTTGAATGCCTGGCCTTCGGCCCGTGCCATTCCGGCGGGAGCGGCAGCGTCGGCCACGGTGAGGTTGAATGTGTAGTTACCGGCAGCGGGCAGCAGGAGGTTCTCACCGGCACCCTCAAGCAGCGTGATTTCCTTGCCAAGGAGTTCTTCGGTGACAATGAATTTACCTTGGTTGTTGTCGTCGGCGCCACCGAACCAAGTGGTGGCATTGTCGACGCGTACAATCTTGAACAAGCGGCTTTCCTCGTCTTCACCCACAACGTCGATAGTGGCGGTGTAGACATCTTCTTGAGCCTCCAGCTCGTTCTCCGAGTTGCTCCATCCGTTGAATCCGCCGGCCACAAAGTACTTGGCCTCGATGGGCTTGGCGGTGACGGTCATCTTGCGGGTGTTGGCATCCACGCTGATGATGTAGGTTCCGGCCTCGTCAATCAGGAAGTTGGAACCATCCACGAGGTCGATTTCGGTGCCATTCTCAATCATTTCGGGCGAAATCCAGAATTGATTGCTTTCGGCTGCGCCACCATACCAGTTGATGTGGGTATCGAACTTCTCGATGAGTTTGAACTCGGTGCTGGCGGGGAATTCCACTTCGGCCTCGAACACGTTGTTGTCGGTCATAGCCATCTCAACGGCATCATTGGTGTTCCAGGTTTCGGGGGTCTGGAACGAACCGACAATACTCAGGTTCGAGATAGGTTCAACAACCTCTCCGAGCGTGAAAGCGAACTCGGCGCGGGCAGGAACCTCGCAAACGGGCTCCTCGCGCGGCAGCGCGATGAAGCCGACGCGCTCGTTGGTGTTGGCGCAGGTGTAGAGGTTGCCGGCCATGTCGAATGCGATGGCATTGTTGTTGCGATAACCGGTGAGGTCAATGACATCGGAGAGGACCACGTTTCCGGGTTCGATGGTGGCGGGAGCCTTGCGGGGCGCACCCTCGGCATTGGTGTCGGTCACCTTGTACACATAGATGTGGCTTGCCAGGCCGAAGGCCATCAACGAGAAGTCGGGGCTGAAAGCAATGGCGGCGCCATTGGTGCGATAGCCGAAGTCGGAGAAGTACTTCTCATAGGGCTCTGTGTCGGCGGCGTCGTTCACATGAACCATGACGGGAACGTCGTCCTGTCCGCGGTCTTGGAAGAGCCAGATGTCACCGTCTTTGCCATAGGCAAGGTTGGTCATGATGGGGTTCATCACGTAGCTGCCTTCCAGGCCTGCAATCGTGGTGCCGGGAGCACTGATGCTCTTGGCGCTTCCCAGTGCGAACTCGGTGACGTGGTTGTGCGGGGTGGCAAAGCTGTAGCCGATGTCGTGCGAGTGAACAACGAGTTTCAGGTTGTCGCCTTCGCCGGTGACGTCGAATGCGTGGCAAGCAGCCGCCAGTTTTTCGCCGTCTGCGTTGGCAAACCAGCGTGTGCCGTCTTCGAAGTTCTGGTATTGGCCACTGAAGACGGGTGTCCACTCGTTCAGGTTGTCGGGATTCATCTCATAGATGGGGCAGTTGTCCATATCGGCAACCGACACAAAGATGCGACCATCCTTGCTGATTTTCACGCGTTTGGGTCCATAAATCCACGAGTCGCCTGCATCAACCTCATAGCTCACGTATTTTTTCTTTTCCCACGAAAGGCCGCCGTTGTAGCCGTAGGTGCCGGCAGCGTTCTTCACGAGGTTGAGCTGCGGGTCGAGCTCGTAGACACCCAGCCCCACGCCGTCGGCAACGCTGGTGTAATTGTTGTTGCCCAGCACACCAGCGTGGCTCTCGGTGTAGAGAATGCGGCCGAAGTGCTTGCTCTCGGGATTGTTGTCGACAGCCAACGCATAGGGTCCCCAAACGGCCAGAGAACTTCCTGCGGGATTCTTTACATCAGCCAATGCGGTGGGTGCTTCCAGCGCTTGTCCCTCGGCGAAGACGGCCCAGGTGATTTCCTTGCCCGTGGGCAGGCCTTCGAGCGACACGGTGGTGCTGTGCTCGCCCTTGGTGTTCTCGCCGTTGATGGCCACTTTCGACACTTCCTCACCGTCGGCATAGAACGTGACACCCACGTTCACAGCGTCGGCATTGAGCGTGTAGTGCAATGTCATCTCGGTAGCATCGGCCGCGACTGCCTCGCTGCTGATGTTGTAAGCAAACGGGTTCTGCGCACCGGCCATGAGGGCCAAGGCTGCAAACCCGGCAAAAAGTAACGATTTCTTCATTGCTTTTAGTTTGTTTAATGGTTAATAAATAAGGTTTATATCAATACAAGCACAAATATAGAAATAAAATGGCAAAACGCAAAAGAAAAAACCGATTTTTTTAGAGAGTGTTTTCTCTGTTTTTTGTGTGAGCGTGTGTGCCGCCAGAGCTGCTCCCCTAAGTTAGGGGAGCTGTCACGAAGTGACTGAGGAGTGTGTGATCCCTGCATGGTGGCTTTGTCGCCGGATGGACACACTCCCTCGGCCCTGCGGGCCACTCGCTCCTTCGGCGTCAATGGGCTTCGCCTCAGCAAAGTCCGAACAAGTTCGTCCTCTGCATTCGGCTCGCTCCATTGGTCTATCTTAGGGGGAGAACTGCCCGTGCTGCCTTTTCAGGCCGCCCGTGACACAGCCTGCGCCGCCGCCAATTCATCCGCTGAGTGTGAACGAAGGCGGCGCGCCAGCCTGTGATGGGGTGTGGCGCGCCGCCGGTTACGATGGGGCTATGGCCTGCTGCCGATTATTTTCCTGCGGCCACGGCCTTGATGATGGCGATGGTGAAGTCCCAGCCCTTCTGCACGGCGGGGATGTGGCAGCGCTCTTGCGGCGAGTGCACGTCCTGCAGGGTGGGCCCGTAGGAAATCATGTCCATGTGGGGAGCGGCCTGGAGGAAGAGTCCGCACTCCAGTCCGGCGTGGATGGCCTCCACTTTGGGCTTCACGCCGTAGAGAGCCTCCCACTGGTCGATGGCGATGTGCAGGATGTGGCTGTCCTGGCGTGGCTCCCAGCCCTGGTATCCACCCTCATGAATGATTTCGTCGGCGCCGGCCAGGTCGAAGATACCGGCTATCTGGTTCACCAGCTCGTACTTGCGGCTCTCGACCGCCGAGCGCGAGAAGGCCTCGATGACCAGCTTGCATCCCGGGCGCATTTTCACGCTGGCCAGGTTAGTCGAAGTCTCGACCAGTCCCTCGATTTCCTTGCTCATGGAGTACACGCCGTTGGGTGCCACGAAGGCGGCGGTGATGACGCGGCGTGCGGTGTCGTCGTCGATGATGGTGGCCGGTTCTACGACGCTCTCGCACCCGATTTCCATATTGAGCTCGGTGTGCTTGTACTCGTTTTTCACCTCAGCGATGAACTCGTTGAGCACCACGCTCAGCGTCTCCTTGTCCTCGGGCTTGACACCCACGATGGCATGGGCGGCGTGTGCGATGGCGTTGTGCAGGTTGCCAGCGTCGATTTGGGCCAGCTTATAATCGGCCTTGCGGCGCAGTGAGCACAGCAGGCGTGCGATGAGCTTGGTGGCGTTGGCATAGCCGATGTTGATGTCGGTTCCCGAGTGGCCGCCGTGCAGGTGGCTCAGACTGAGGCAGAACCAGTTGAGTCCAGCGGGTGCTTTCTCTTCTTTATAATTCCACTTGGCGAGCGTCACCAGTCCGCCGGCGCACCCGATGGTGATCACTCCGTCGTCCTCGCTGTCGAGGTTGAGCAGGTATTTACCTTGCAGCATGTCGGCCTGGATGTTGCTGGCTCCGGTGAGTCCGGTCTCCTCGTCGACGGTGGCCAGTGCCTCGAGCGGTCCGGCCTTGAGGTCGGGGTCGGTGATGGCAGCCAGTGCGATGGCCAGCCCCATGCCGTCGTCGGCACCCAGGGTGGTGTTGTTGGCGCGCACCCATTCCCCTTCGACGATGGTCTCGATGGGGTCGGTGTCGAAGTTGTGGTTGGAGCCGGCACCCTTTTCGGCCACCATGTCCATGTGCCCTTGCAGCACGATGCCCGGCACGTTCTCCATGCCCGGAGCTGCGGGACGGAACATCGCCACGTTGCCCACCTGGTCCACTTTGTATTCCAGGCCATGCTCTTTGGCGAAATTGACGAGCCATTCACGGATTTTTTCGAGTTTGCCCGACGGGCGGGGCACCTGGGTAATCTTGTCGAAGATTTGCCACACTTGAGTTGGTTTCAGTTCTTTTACGGTCATTTTTTTGTTGTTTAAAGCGTAAATATATGTTAGTTATTCTTTCGGTGAATGAATTTTTGTTAAATCCTTCGTTTTACAATCGCTAAGTTACAAAAATATTTTGAAATGAACGCTCTTTTCTCGCAAACCTTTTTTATATTTGCATAAAATTTTGAGCGACGATGGCAATTTTGCTTTTGACGGTGACCATGCTCGCGCTGGCCGTGGGGCTGCTGGGGGTGAAAATCTTCTTTGTGAAAGGAGGTCGGTTCCCCAACACGCACATCCACGACAACCCCGAGATGCGGCGGCGCGGCATCACTTGCGCTCGTGACGAAGAATTTTATAAATAACAACTAATAACTAAGTAATGAATTTTTTGAGACATTCTGTGTACCTGGTTCTTGTGGCCATCATGACCTTGCTGGCCGTGGCATGCAACCAGAAGCCCCAAAAGGCGGCCACCAATCCCGCCGCGCCCATTGAGAAGTTGACTATCCGCTACGTCGATGAGGACTCGATTATGAGCCGCTACAACCTGGCCAAAGACATCAACGAGGCCATGTTCCGCCGTCAGAACCAGTTCGACGCCGCCCAGCAGCAGCGTGGCAACGAAATCAACAAGTTCTCCAATGCCATGCAGCAGAAGTACAAAAACAACGGCTACCTGACCGAGGAAAGCTTCAATGCCGACCAGTCGAAGCTTCAAAAGATGCAGAACGACGCGCAGACCTATCTGGGCAACCTGCAGCAAAGCATCCAGAACGAGCTGAACCAAAGCCAGATTCAGCTGCTGGACAGCATCAACAACTTCATGAAGGAGTATGCCAAGAAGAAGGGTTACGACCTGGTGCTGCGCAAGAGCGCCACGCTCTATATCGACCCCAAATATGACGTGACCGACGACGTGGTTGACGGCCTGAACAAGCGCTACACCAAAGTCGAGAAAAAATAAAACGCAACCGCACTCAATGAGGAATTGGGGATGAACCACCACCGATGGTCGTGCTCGATTCCTCATTGTTTTTAACCGACCGACACCTTTATATAAAGAACAAAACATGGGTCTACTTGACGACAACAAACGTACGGTGAGCACCACCGAGCAGGAACGAGCGGTGCTCGTGGGGCTCATCACGCCGCAGCAGCCCGAGAACAAGGCCCGCGAATACCTGGCCGAGCTGGAGTTTCTGGCCGAGACGGCAGGCGCTGTGACGGTGAAGCACTTTGTGCAGCGATGCAACGAGCCTAACCGCGCCACCTTTGTGGGCAGCGGCAAGCTGCAGGAGATAGCGCAGTTTGTGCACGACAACGACATCGCGCTGGTCGTCTTCGACGACGACCTCTCGCCCAAGCAGATTGCCAATGTGGAGCGCGAGACGCATGTGAAGGTGCTGGACCGCACCAGCCTCATTCTCGACATCTTTGCCAAGCGTGCGCAGACGGCCAACGCCAAGATGCAGGTGGAGCTGGCGCAGTATCAGTACCTGCTGCCGCGCCTCACGGGCATGTGGACCCACCTGGAGCGTCAGCGTGGCGGCATCGGCATGCGCGGTCCCGGCGAGGAACAGATAGAGACCGACCGCCGCATCGTGAAGACCAAGATAGCCCTGCTCAAGCAGAAACTTGCCGCCTGGGACAAGCAGAAGGTGATTCAGCGCAAAAACCGCGGCAAGCTCACACGCATTGCGCTGGTGGGCTACACCAATGTGGGCAAGTCCACGTTGATGAACGTGCTGAGCAAGAGCGACGTCTTTGCCGAGAACAAGCTCTTTGCCACGCTCGACACCACCGTGCGCAAGGTGGTGATTGAGAACCTGCCATTCCTGCTGACCGACACCGTGGGATTTATCCGCAAGCTGCCCACCCACCTGGTGGAGTCGTTCAAGACAACACTCGACGAGGTGCGCGACAGCGACATCCTGGTGCATGTGGTGGACGTGTCGCACCCGCAATTCGAGGAGCAGATTGAGGTGGTGAACCGCACGCTGCACGAGGTGTGCGACGCCGGGAACAAGGAGTTGATTATGGTGTTCAACAAAATTGACCAGTTCAGCCATGTGCCCAAGGACGACGACGACCTCACGCCGCGCACCCACGAAAACATTCCTCTGGAAGAGTTTGAGCAGACGTGGATGGCCCGCATGGAGGGCAACTGCGTGTTTGTCAGCGCCAAGCGCCAGGAAAACATCGATGCCTTGAAGCAACTGCTCTATCAAAAGGCCCGCCTGGTTCATTCACAGCGGTTCCCCTACAACGATTTCCTGTACCAGACCTACGACGACCTGGATGCACAACCGCAGTGACACTGCCGAGACCTACACCAAAAACATTCAATAACACAAAAACCTGAAAACTATGAGACTGATGGCTACAATTCTTACAGCGGCGGCAATTGCGGCCGGGGCTGCAGCCCAGCCCGAAAAGGTGTTTGTCACGCCTGAAGGCATGAGGTTCGAGATACTCACCGACAGTACCGTTTCGGTGGGCAAGCTCAAAGATAAAGACCCCGGTTTCTCGGGCGTGGTAACCATTCCCGGCAGCATTACCGCGCAGGGGAAAACTTACACCGTGACGAAAGTGAAGAGCTGGGGATTCTTCGGCTGCAACGATGTGACCGAGTTTGTCATCCCCTCCACCATCACCGAGCTCGACATCTGGGCATTCTCGTGCTGCGAGGGGCTGAAACGCATCGTGATACCCGAGAGTGTGACAAAAATCGGTTATGCGGCACTTGACGGCTGCAAGCAGCTCACCGATGTGACGCTGCCCTCCACCCTGACCACGGTGCCCGAGCGGATGTTCCAGAACTGCGAGGCGTTGACGCACGTCACGCTTCCGCCGTCGGTCACGACCATCCAGAACAGCGCCTTCTATTGGTGCACCGCGCTGAAGGAAATCAATCTGCCCGATGGCCTCACCGCCATCGGCAACTACGCCTTTTCGGTGTGCGAGGCGCTTCCTGCTCCCACGCTTCCCTCGACGCTGCGCTCGGTGGGCAGCCATGCGTTCTCTTCGTGCAAATTCACATCGGTGGTCTTGCCCGAAGGGCTTGAGCGGCTGGGTAGTGAAGCGTTCAGCGGTTGTGTCAACCTCACCGGGGTGCACATTCCCGCCAGCCTGGCCGATGTGGGCAACAGCCCCTTCTTGAATTGCTTGAAGCTGGCCTCGATTGATGTGGCGGCAGGAAACACATTGTTCTCGTTCGGCGACGGCATGCTGATGGATGCCGGGCGCACACGCATCATCCAGGCCCTGCGCACGGTGGTGGGCGGACGCGTGGTGATTCCCTCCACGGTCACCACCATCGGCAAGCTGGCGTTCTTCAGCTGCAACAGAATCACCGAGCTGGTGGTTCCGTCCGGTGTCAAGACCATGGAGTTCCGCTGTGTCACCGACTGTCAGAGCCTTGAGAAGGTGGAGCTCAGCGAGGGGTTGAAAGAAATGGAAAGCGAAGTGTTCAACGGCTGCAGTTCACTGCGCCGGGTGTATGTGCCGTCGTCGGTCGAAAGCATGGGCGAGCGGGTGTTCGGATGGTGCACGGCATTGGAGCAGGTGAGCCTGCCCGAGCACTTGACCACCGACAAGATGACGTTTAACAAGATGACGTTTGACCAAAACGACACCGTGGACATCATTGTTCGCAAGGCCGACGGCACCACACAGACGCTGCACCGCAGCGACTTGTTCGACGTGAAGACGCTCTATCGCTTCAGGCACGATAATCTCCCGCGCGAGGAGGGCCCGAACGCTCCGCGCGTGCTTGAGTGACAATGAGCCAGACACAAGCAGCAGGCCCGATGATGCATCCAGCATCATCGGGCCTTGCTAATGGTTGTGTGGTGTGAACAAGGTTACTTGTTCAGAGCCTGTGCCACGTCGACGGCCACGGCCACGGTGCAACCCACCATGGGGTTGTTGCCGATGCCCAGGAAGCCCATCATTTCCACATGGGCGGGCACCGAGCTGGAGCCGGCAAACTGAGCGTCGCTGTGCATGCGGCCCAGCGTGTCGGTCATGCCGTAGCTGGCGGGGCCGGCAGCCATGTTGTCGGGGTGCAGCGTGCGGCCTGTTCCGCCACCGCTGGCCACGCTGAAGTAGGGTTTGCCGGCCAGGGTGCGCTCCTTCTTGTAGGTGCCGGCCACCGGGTGCTGGAAGCGGGTGGGATTGGTGGAGTTGCCTGTGATGGACACGTCCACGCCCTCTTTCCACATGATGGCCACTCCCTCGCGCACGTCATCGGCGCCGTAGCAGTTCACCTTGGCGCGGTCGCCGTCGCTATAGGGGGTGCGGGCCACCTCTTTGAGCTCGCCGGTGAAGTAGTCAAACTCGGTCTGCACATAGGTGAAACCGTTGATGCGGCTGATAATCTTGGCGGCGTCTTTGCCCAGTCCGTTCAGGATGACGCGCAGCGGCTCGCGGCGCACCTTGTTGGCCTTTCCGGCAATCTTGATGGCGCCTTCGGCCGCGGCGAACGACTCGTGGCCGGCCAGGAAGGCGAAGCACTTGGTCTCCTCGCGCAGCAGGCGTGCGGCCAGGTTGCCGTGTCCCAGGCCCACCTTGCGGTCGTCGGCCACCGAGCCGGGAATACAGAACGATTGCAGCCCGATGCCGATGGCCTCGGCAGCGTCGGCGGCCACTTTGCAGCCCTTCTTCAGAGCGATGGCAGCACCGCACACGTAGGCCCACTTGGCGTTCTCGAAGCAGATTTGCTGAGTTTCCTCACACGTTTTATAAGGATCGATACCGTACTGGTCGCAAATGGCGTTGGCCTCTTCGATGTCCTTGATGCCAGCGGCGTTGAGTGCGGCAAGCACTTGCTTGATGCGACGGTCTTGCGATTCAAATTTTACTTCTCTCATCATAGTTGTATCCTCCTTGTTCTATTACTCTTTTCGTGGGTCAATATACTTGGGTGCATTCTCAAAGCGGCCATAGTGACCCTTGGCTTGCTCCAGGGCCTCTTCGGGCGATTTGCCTTTCTTAAGAGCGTCGGTGAACTTGCCCAGACTCAAGAACTCGTAACCAATCACCTCATTGTTCTCGTCGAGAGCCATGCGGGTGCAGTAGCCCTCGGTCATCTCCAGATAACGCACGCCCTTGGCGCGGGTGCCGAACATGGTGCCCACCTGGCTGCGGAGTCCCTTGCCCAGGTCTTCGAGCGAGGCTCCCACCACCAGACCGCCCTCGCTGAAGGCGCTCTGAGTGCGGCCGTAAACAATCTGCAGGAACAATTCGCGCATGGCGGTGTTGATGGCGTCGCACACCAGGTCGGTGTTCAGGGCCTCCAGAATGGTCTTGCCGGGCAGAATCTCGGCGGCCATGGCGGCGCTGTGGGTCATGCCCGAGCAGCCGATGGTCTCGACCAGACATTCCTCGATGATACCGTCTTTCACGTTCAGGCTCAGCTTGCAGGCTCCCTGCTGGGGTGCGCACCAGCCAATGCCGTGGGTGAAGCCCGAGATGTCCTTAATTTCTTTCGAGCGTACCCATTTTCCCTCCTCGGGAATCGGTGCCGAGGGATGATTGCCACCCTTGGCCACGCAGCACATGTTTTGTACTTCTTGTGAATAAATCATAATTGAATAGAACGTTAATTATATAAGAATAATTCGGTTGAATTTCTACCAGATTGTAAAATTACACAAAAAAACGCTAACCACCATGATGGCCAGCGTTTATTTAGTATTTTTTTACATGTGGGCTTGCGGCGGTGCAGGCTTAAGCCACCAGCGGGCGCCGTGCCATGCGGGCCACGGGCACCATTTGGCTCCAGCCCTGTGTGCGGTTGCGCACGGTGAGACGTCCCAGTCCGCTGAAGGTTCCGGCGGTGGCGTAGATGTAGCCCACCACCTCGTCGACACTCGAAAACCGTGTGGCACGGATGTTGGCCAGAATGCGGCCGTTACATTCCAGGGTGGCAAAAACTTCGTCGCCCGGATTCATTTCTCGGTTGATTGTTGTAGCGTTCATAGCGGTGTCCTCCTTTGGTTTGTTCTTACGATGCAAAGGTAGATGGCTATTGTGCCAAAATATGGCACATAAAACACAAATAGAGTTAAATCGTGTTTTTGTTTCATGGAAATATGCCCTATGGAGAAGAATAATGCGAAGTGAATGACGCAATTATGGCAAACGGCAGGCCGAAAAAGACCGTTCTGCAACTTTTTGTCCATTGACGTGCGTCTAACAGTTGAAATCGAAAAACTATTACAACAAAACAAACGTCACAATGAAACGAAACATCCTTTTACCTGTAATGATGGTGTTCCTGGCGATATTTTCCCATGCAAATGATTATCGCGGCACGGTGGTTGATGAGAATGGTGTGGCCATCGAATTTGCCACAGTCAGTTTGATCAATTCTCTCGACAGTACATTCATCGCCGGCACCACCACCGGCACCGATGGCAAGTTTGCACTTGCTGCTTCCACCCCAAGTGCCATAGTCAAGATTACCTATATCGGCTACCGGCCGTTGTTTGTCCGTTCAAGCGGCGACGTGGGCACCGTACAGCTCCAGCCCGAAGCCACCATGCTCGGCGAGGTGGTGGTGAAAGGTGCGCGCCCCACCTACAAACTCACCACCGAGGGCATCAAGACCGATGTGGAGGGAACGCTGTTGAGCAAAGTGGGCACTGCCAACGAGGTGCTTCAAAATCTGCCAGGTGTGCAGAAGAAAGGCACAAGCGTTGAGGTGTTTGGTAAAGGTACGCCGCTCATCTACATCAACGGCCGGCAAATGCGTAACGAGAGTGAACTGGCGCAACTAAGCAGCGAGAATATCCAAAGTGTGGAGCTCATCACCAATCCCGGAGCCAAATACAAAGCCGATGTGGAGAGCGTGATTCTCATCAAGACTAAGCGCCCGCAGGGCGAGGGTTTCTCGTTCGACACCCAGGCGAGTTTCTGGGCAAGCAAGTACCCTGACTTGGCATTGGGGCTGAACTGGAATTACCGCCACAAGGGGTTGGACGTGTTCGGCAGCGTGTGGTATAACGATGACCGCAAGAAGAGCGATGAGACTGTCACCTTCGACGTGAAAGCCGGCAAGCAGTGGCACATCGAAGACTTTGTCCACAACTGCAGCCATGCCAACTCGCTCTACGCGTCGTGGGGAGTCAACTACATCTTCAACGACCGCCACGCCATGGGTGCTCGTTACGAGACCAAGGCACATTTCCTCAACCGCGCTACGGGTTGGGTTGTCGCCGACGTGACCGCCGACGGCGCTTTCTACGACCACCTCGACAATGACCTGCTCATGAAGAAGACGTCCAACATGCCGCATACGCTCAACGTCTATTATAATGGCCGCGTGGGCAAGACCTCGATTGACTTCAACACCGACTATATGTTTTTCAAGGACCGCTCCAATAACTTCAACCGCGAAGTGAGCCAAGAGCAGCAGAGCCGCACGGTGACCAGCCAAAGCGTGCAGCGCAACCAACTGTGGGCATCCAAACTCGTGCTGTCGTGGGACCTGTGGGGCGGCAATCTGCAGGTGGGAGGCGAGTATGACAACACGCTCCGCAACGATGACTATGTCAACCCCGAGAACATTGTGCCCACCACCTTCACCGAGCAGCGCGAGCGCAATTACATCCTGTTCACCGAGTACAGCCATCCGCTGCCATTCGGCCAACTGCGTCTGGGCCTCCGTAACGAGAACGTCAGCTCCGATTACTACGACAATGGCAAGCGCATGGCCGAGCAGAGCCGTACCTATCACCACTTCTTCCCGAGCGTTGGGCTGACGGCACGCGCCGGCAAGGTGCAACTCATGCTCAATTATGGAATGAAGATCATGCGCCCCTACTACTACATGCTCTCGGGTAACACCACCTACGCCAACCGCTTCACCTGGAACCGTGGCAACCCCATGCTGCAACCATCGGTGGTCAACTCACTGTCGGTGATGGCTATGTGGCGATGGATGAGCGTGATGCTCGACTACAAGCGCACCAAAGATGTGATTGTCAACACGGGCGAGGC
>ONMF01000019.1 GCA_900318865.1 uncultured Prevotellaceae bacterium | reverse complement strand
GGATGCGCGGACGGTGCGACGAGTAGACAGGCATCTTCACCTTGTAGTCGGCAAAGGCTATCGAGGCCACCACATTGTCCTCCTCGCCGACGGCCTCCAGCATCCACCCGCAGGCCACGGCGCGCGGCGTGCCCTCGGTGGTGGTGTTGATGATGGCACCATGCACCATCATCTCGGCCGAGCCGCCGGCATCGTAATTAACAATCTCGGTCACGTCGGGACACAAGCCCTTCAGGATTTGGCAAGCCACTGCCGTGGGGCAACCTGCACTGGCACCGTACAGATTGCTGGTGGCCTTGTCGATGACAATCATATAGAGGTGCTTCCCATCGGCACTCGACCCGTAGCAGGTGCGAGAATACACTTGGGAATTGTACGTTTCGTCATAGTTGCGGCCGGTGAGCTCTCCATTATGCATGATGTAGGCATTGCCCTCCACCATATTTTCCACATCGATGAAAACTTTCTCGCGGTCGGGGTCGTTGACCATCCAGCTCGAACTGATAAAGATTTCATCACCCACCTCCAACGATTCCAGCGCCGCTTTCTTGTTTCCGGTGGCGGTGAGGCAGGCATCGTAGTCACCCAGTTTCTGACGGTCGGCCCCCTTGACAATTGCGGCCACCACAAATCGCATATCTTTGCTCACGGCCCAGTTCTCGCCCTGGGCAAAGTTGAGGTAATAGTTATCGGTCTGGTTGTCGCCCCGCTCGTTATGCCCCACCCAGTCGTCCTCGAAGGCGCGCGTGCGGCTGTAAGCGGCGTTCCACAGCGCCAAGTCATTGTTCAGGCAGCGGCGGTTCACATTTGAGAAATCCAGCTCTCCGTTCAGCTTGTCGCCTTTCACCTTTCCGTACCACATGAACCGCCCGTTATACACCGTTTTGTCGTGCGTGATGGCGGTGGCACCTGTGCGGGTTGGGCCTCCGTCCCACTGGTCGGCAGTGGTGTTGGTGTTCACATAGGTGGTGTCGTTGCGCACCACGGCCCCCATCGGGGTTCCCAGGGCATAGACATTCCAGGGCGCACCGCTTCCGCCCACCACCCAGAAGTTGGCATTGCATGCAGCAAACGGCCGCTTGGTGGCCGTGCGGTTGCGGACGTAGGCTTTGGTCAACAGCTCGGTGCCGCCCACGGTGTTGTTCGCAATGGTTGTTTCCACACGGTTGTAGGGATTGTTCAAATCGGTTTCCAACACATACACATTGAGCGGGTACTGGGGCAAGCGCACCACGGTGTTCATTACGCCCGGCCCTATCTGCCTGTGTATCAACGTGTCGACCTGATAAGTAGTACCGTCAATATCGACAGCCGCAAAAAGTGCGGGCACACTCATCGCCGCCACGAAGAGCAAAAAAAGATAGCGTTTCATGATTTTACATCAGGTTTATGTTATAATATCTGATGTAAAGGTAGTAAATTTTTTCGAAAACAGGCCGAAAAATGAATGTAAAAACCATCAACGCCCAATCACATATTTGCTGAAGGGTGCGAGCTGGATGGCACGGCAAAGCACATAGGTCAGCACAAAAACCAGCACGGCGCACACCAGGCCGTCAACAATCCAGGGCAGCGATGACAGCCACGGCCTCGTGGCGGGCCACACCAGCAACCGCAGGGCAAGCATATTAGACAGATAGATTCCATAAGAGCAGTTGGCTACCTGCCCCACAGCCGGCGCCAAGCCTTTTTTGCCGGCAGTGGCATAGCGTGCCGGCGCAAAACACTGCACCAGTACAAACAGAAGCACACCCATGGCTATCGTGTTGATGCTGATGTCGTAGGTAACGGTGTCAAGATGCTGCCGATAGCTCAGGCCAAAATGGCTTTGCACTGTGAACTCAAAAACCGGGAAGGCCACTACCGACACCAAGACGAACAGCGCCAGGGCCCACCTCACTCGGCGTTCACCCAGCCGCAGTGGCCAGCGATGCAGGTAATACCCCATCACCAGGTAGCCCAGATAGCCCGAAAAGCTTGAGAACATGTGGTGAGAGAACTGCTCCCACTCCATGAACACGCCATGCTGATAAGGGATGAGTGACGAAAGTATCCATAAGGCCAAATACAACTCCAAGCCCCGCTTTCCCACTGCCTCGACACAGCGCGACAGCACCGGCATGAACACGTAGAACACCACCATCACATACACAAACCACAGCGAAGTGTCAATGGGATAAAAGAAGATGGAAACCAGCTGCCGAGGGCTGAGATTACCGCTATAGGCACGCAACAACAGGTAGATGAACGACCAAAGCAAAAGCGGAATGAGCACCACATGCAGGCGGCGGTTCAAGAATTCACGCCACGGTCGCCGCACAGGCAACAACAGCGCGCCCGAAATCATGAAAAACAACTTGCTGCCGATGGTGACGGCCACAATGTAGAACGCATAAAGGGTGGAGGGCGTGTCGCCGTAGTCGGCATAACGTGCGATGGGCGCGTGCACCAGCAGCACCAGCATGGTGGCGATGACACGCAGCACGTCCAAATAAGGAATACGATTTTCTAATGGCAGGCTCGACGATTTCATGAGGTCGCCTCGCTTTCAGTCTCTATCAATGCCACAGCATAGGCTGCAATACCTTCGCCACGGCCCGTAAAGCCCAATCGCTCGGTGGTGGTAGCTTTCAGCGACACCTGCTCTGCACGGCACTGCATGCACTGCGCCAGCTGCTCAATCATGGCCGGCACGTGGGGGTTGATTTTTGGTTGCTCACAACAGATGGTGATATCACAATTGGCCAGCCGATAACCCTTCTGGCCAATCAGCAACGCCACTTGCCGCAGCAGCTTGCGGCTGTCGATGCCTTTATATCGCGGATCGGTGTCGGGAAAATGGTACCCGATGTCGCGCAAACTGGCTGCGCCCAGCAGCGCGTCGCACAGGGCATGAATGGCCACATCGGCATCGCTGTGACCCAGCAACCCCTTGTCGTGCTCGATTTTCACGCCTGCCAGCCACAACTCGCGGCCTTCCACCAAGCGGTGCACATCGAATCCTAATCCTACACGCATCATCTTCTACTTGCGGCCGAAGAGATTCTTGATGCCGTCCATGTCGAAGGTGAGGGTGAAGCGAAGCGTCTGGTCCAGAGGACTGTTCTGCGCCGTGGCAATCATGTAGGCAGCATCGAGACGCACCACATTGAGCGAGAATCCCGCACCCAGGCCAAAGTACTGACGGTTTCCGTTGAATTTGCTCTCATGATAGTAGCCGCCGCGCAGGAAGAACTGCTGGTTATAGGCATACTCGGCACCCACCGCAAAGGTGATTCGCTTCAAGGCGTTGTCCTTGAACGAGTCGAAGATACCGCTAATCGACGACTTGTCTTTCCACTTCTGCAACGCTTCCTCATAGTCGGCCGTGTCCTCGAAGTCTTGCACACGGGGACGTGCGGGCACCAGCAGTTTGTTGGCGTCGACCGAGAAGGTGAGGTTGTGATAGTCGGCCAGCGGGAAGGTAAAGGCGGTACCCAATCTCAAGTTGGCAGGAAGAAAAGCCGGGTCGTTGCCACTGTTGTACGACACCTTGGAACCGATATTCGAAATGTTGAAACCCAGCGACCACTGGCACTCGTTGCGACCGATGATGGGATAAGTGGTGTAATAACCCGAAATATCGGCCGAGAAAGCCGATGCTCCCGAGGTTTTATCGCTTGTTCCGGCCGTGTTGCCACCGCCGTACCCCAAGTCGCTGTAGATATAGCGGAGCGCCACGCCCATGGCGAATTTTTCACTCAACTTGCGCGAGTAGCCCACGTCCACGGCCATCTCAAAGGGGCTGATGCTTCCCAGCGATGCTCCGCCCTCCTCGGTGCTGTTGATTTCGCCCAGCGAGAAATAGCGCAGCGATGCACTCACGGCCTGATTGTCGTTACTACCGATTTTATAATATCCGGCAAGATTAGCCAGATAAATATCATTCACGATTTTTCGCAGCCACGGTGTATAGCTAATCGATATGGCGGCACTGCTATAGGCAAACGCGTACTTCGACGGATTCCAGAACTGGGAGTTGGCATCGGGGTCGGTGGCGACACCCAGGTCGCCCATCGAGGCGCCTCGGGCATCGGGGGTGATGCTCATGGAAGTGACGCCCGTGGTAATGGGGTTGAACTCAGTGTCCTTGATGTCGCTCTGGGCCCATGCAGGCAGGGCCACTGCCACTGTCGCCAAAGCCACTATGCATGATTTCATTATTCTCATTATCGGATGAAAAATTTTATGTCACTACTTTATAAACTCATTTGTGCCCGTTTTATTGTATCGACCTCATTTTTTTAGCACCCGGACTCCGGCCGCACAACAATTAGGCGCCGATGGAAATTTCCACCGGCGCCGTTATCTATGAGCCGCATAAGCGACCGCTTGACAGCCATTTTAATCGCGCGAGCCGAAAATGCGCAGCAAGTGGATGAACAGGTTCACGAAGTCAAGGTAGAGCGACAGGGCGCCCAGTGTGGCCACCTTTCCCGCGTTGGTTGTGTCGGTCATGGCAGCCATTTGCTTGATCTTTTGCGTGTCCCACGCCGTAAGTCCCACAAAAATCGCCACGCCGGCAATGCTGATTACCCAGTCGAGCGCGCTGTTGGCCAGGAAAATGTTGACCACGGCACACACAATGAGTCCCAGCAGCGCCATAATCAAGAACGAACCCATCTTGGTGAGGTCTTGCCGGGTAAAGTAGCCATAGATACTCATTGCCCCGAATGTTCCGGCAGTGATGCAGAATGTGAGGAAAATGGATTGCGGCGAATAAATGGCGAAAATGTAGCTCAAGGTCACACCATTCAGCGCCGAATATAGGAAAAACAGCAAGGTGGCCATGCCTGTACTCAACTTGTTGATGGCTGCACTCAAACCGAAGACGAGAGCCAACTCGGCGATGATGATGCCGAAGAACACGGCCTTGTTGCCGTAAACCAATGTCAGGAACGACTCGCTGCCCAGCGTGAAGAACGAGGCTGCCGCCGTAACAAGCAGGCCCAGGAACATCTTGAAATATACACCTCGCATCACGCGCGACACATAAGCCTGCAGCGACATTTCATTCTCAAGCTGCGCCACACTGCTGAAGCCGGCATTCTGATTGTAATCGTTGTAACTATTCATTAATTTTTTGTTTTAGGATTATCTTGCTGAACTTTTAGCAAAAATCATGCCAAATCACATGCGTTGGGGCATCTCGATGCCCAGCAGAGCCATGGCCTGCCCGATGATGGTGGCCACCGTGCCCGACAGCCTCAACCTGAACACACGCCGTGCGGTGTCGTCCTCACGCAGGATGCTGTAATCGTGATAGAACTGGTTGTACTCCTTCGCCAGGTCATAGACATAATTGGCTATCAGGGCGGGGCTGTAGCTGCGGCCTGCCTCGGTCACAGCGCCGGCAAAGTCGGCCAGGCGCTGAATCAGGGCGGTTTCCTTGTCGTTGGGCTCCACGGCGCTGATGTCAAAGGCTTGCACATCATCGGTGGCCTTGCGCAGAAGCGACTGGATGCGCGCATAGGTGTACTGGATGAAGGGGCCGGTGTTGCCGTTGAAATCGATTGACTCTTGCGGGTTGAACGTCATGTTCTTGCGCGGGTCGACCTTGAGGATGAAATACTTCAACGCGCCCAGGCCAATCATTCGCAGCACGTCGTCACGTTCCTGCTCGGGAACGCCCTGCAGGCGGCCGGGCTCGTTGCTCATGCGCCGGGCAGTGTCAATCATCTCGTCCATCAGGTCGTCGGCATCGACCACCGTTCCCTCACGCGATTTCATCTTGCCGTTGGGCAGCTCCACCATGCCGTAGGAGAAATGAATCAGGTCCTTGCCCCACTTGAAGCCCAGTTTGTCGAGCAAGAGCGACAGCACCTGGAAATGATAGTTCTGCTCGTTGCCCACCACATAAATCATCTTGTCGATGGGATAGTCCTGATAGCGCAGTTTGGCCGTGCCGATGTCCTGTGTCATATAGACCGATGTGCCGTCGCTGCGCAGCAGCAGTTTGTGGTCGAGTCCGTCGGCCGTGAGGTCGGCCCACACGCTGCCGTCGTCCTTGCGATAGAACAGGCCCTTCTCCAAGCCTTCGAGCACTTTTTCCTTGCCCTCGAGATAGGTGTTGCTCTCATAGTAGATTTTATCAAAGCTCACCCCCAGGCGCTTATACGTTTCATCGAAGCCGGCATACACCCATTCGTTCATCGTGCGCCACAACGAGCGCACCTGCTCGTCGCCATCTTCCCAGCGACGCAGCATGTCGTGCGCCTCCTGCATGAGCGGGCTGGCTTTCTCGGCCTCTTCCTTGGTGAGTCCACGCTCGGTCATGAGCTGCGCCACCTCGGCCTTGTAATGCTTGTCGAACTCCACATAGAAATCGCCAATCAGGTGGTCGCCTTTCTTGCCGGCTTTCTCGGGGGTGATGCCGTTGCCCCACTTGAGCCAGGCAAGCATCGACTTGCAGATGTGGATGCCGCGGTCGTTCACGATGTTGGTCTTCACCACGCGGTTGCCGTTGGCCTGCATGATGCACGCCAGGCTGTAGCCCAGCAGGTTGTTGCGCACATGGCCCAGATGCAGCGGTTTATTGGTGTTGGGCGAGGAGTACTCTATCATCACCAGCGGGCTGTCCTCACCGGGCTCCACCATGCCGTAGTGCGGCTGCGAGGCGATGTGCAGCAGCACGCCGGTCCAGTAGGTGGGTTTGATAGTGATGTTCAAAAAGCCCTTGATGACATTGAATTTCTCCACGGCAGGCTCATGGGCCACCAGATAGTCGCCTATCTCCTTGGCAGTCACGTCGGGTGCCTTGTGCGAGGCTTTGAGAAATGGAAACACCACGATGGTCTCATTTCCCTCAAACTCCTTTTTTGTGGTTTGTGGAACTATTTGACTGGCAGGAAAATCCACACCATAAAGCGCCTTGACGGCCTCGGCTGTCGCCAGCGAAAGAATGTTGTCAATCGACATAATATATCTGGTTTTAATCGGTTTTATCAATATGTTTTTTATCATTTCTATTGCCCCAGCTGCCAGGTGCCCAGGCGCATGAGGTCTCCCTTGGGCAAGCGAGTCCATACGCTGCGGGCCTTCACCGAGCGGTCAAACTCGTTGCCCGTCGTCGTGCAACGCTTGCCGGTCAGGTAGTTGGTGCTGGTGTCCACCGTCTTGCCGGTGTTGCGCATCAAGCTGCTTTCTTCCTTGCCAATCAAGAAAAAGTCGCCATTTTGATAGCGTAGTACATGGGTCACACTCCATGTTTCCCAAGTGCCCGCGGTGGCAAAGCTCGACACTCCGATGTTGAGCACTCCACGAGGGGTGATGTCCACCGAGCACTCGAGCACCTCATCGTTGCCATAGCTCATGGGCATCACGTCGCGGTACTGTCTGAAAATCGTAAAGCCGCCATCACCCTTTCCCCAGCAAATGGTCAGAACGGGCTGGCTGTACTCATCGCCATCTTCGTCCTTCATCTTGAAAGGAGCATGGGAAATCATCACCAGGTCGTCGATGCCGTCTTTATTCAAGTCGCCCCTGGCCTCGGTGTTGCTCCAAGTAGCCAACGTCTCCAAACTGTAGTCATGCGATGCCGCATTTTGCGCACCGACCGCAGCAACCGCCAGCAATAGCAATTTGAAAACTGAATTTTTCATTTTTGATTCGCAAAAAAGTTAAACGACCCTCTCTGAAACGGCAAAGTTACGAATAAGCGAGCGCAAAACCAAATTTATTTGAGTTTTGCCGAGCGTGAGTAACTTCGGCGAAAGCCAACGTTAGGAATAAGCGAGCGCAAAACCAAATAATGTGCAAGGAGAATGCAATATTAAACTTGTTTGATATTGCTGAGCCGCCGCCATTATTATTCAAATTTATTTGAGTTTTGCCGAGCGTGAGTAACTTCGGCGAAAGCCACGCAACAGTCACACTGCAAGTGCCCCACCCCGAGGGACTATGAGCAATACTGCTGGCCAACGATTACACCACCTGCTCGATTTTGTGGCGCAGGGGGTACCACAGATAGCCTGTCACGGGCCGGCCGGTGGCGACGTGCAGGGCGCCTGCATAGCCCCTCACCTGCCTCACATGCCGGTCTTCCGGGGCAGCGAACTTGTAGTCCACCACCACCAGTGAGCCGTCGGGGCGCTGGACTACCCTGTCGGGACGACGGATTTCGGTCCCATTACGGCCATGAATGGCCAGCGACTGCTCGTTATAGACCTTGTTCCGGGCATCGAACCACCCCATGGGGGCGGCTTGCTTCATCATGTCGGTGAGCAACGTCTGCACTTCATCGGGCGTGAGCACGGTGTCGCCGGGCGCAGCAAGACCCTTGCCTTGAGCATAACGCACGGCATAGTCCACATCGTTTTCATCGTGCATCAGGCTGAGCAGGCGGTGCAGCCGGTTGCCGCGGTCGCGCATGTCCTCCATCTCCTTGTCGAGCTTCACCTGCACCCTGCCGGCTGCCGTCACCACGTCGTAACGCTCCATGCGTTCGGTGACAACCACCGGCTCCTTGGCAAGTTTTTTCTTTCTTTCCTCAACGATAAACTCGGCCGTAGGCTCTTCGCCGTACTGCCACCAACCCGTAGCGCCGCCATTTTCCTCGAGATTCTTTTGGGTCTGGGGGTCATCGGGCTGCAGCAGGGGCACGCTGTCGGGGTCTATGGGCCGCAACCCCTCAACCTGCTCCATGGCACGGGCCAGCAACGCCCCGGCTGAATCCTTCGATTCGGCGTAGAGAAACAGGTGCATTTCCATGCAAGGCCTGGTGAGTGCCACATAGGTTTTGTTGAGATTGTCGAGCAAGGTCTCGTCGAGTTGCCGGTCTATAAAGGGCTTGAACCGCTCGCAATGCATTCTCAGAGCGAGCGCCGTCGGCTTGTCAATCGGCAGCAGGGGTGGCACAATCTTCTCTATGGCGTATTCATCGTCTTTCGGAACCAAGTTAAGCACATCGGCGCAGCCATCGAGGAAAACGTCGCGTTCCATCCAGTACTGACCTTGGCGCCCGGTGTCTTCAATGGCCCAGTCCACAAAGGGCACCACCTGGCACCAGAATTCCAACCCTTTGGCTTTATGGATAGTCATCACGCGGATGGCATTCTCGTTGGCCGCGGCACCCACTGTGATGTCGCCCCCCTTGGTGTCCCAGAAACGCAAAAACTCGCGCACGGTGCCGCCGTTGTTCTTCTTGCCGAAGTCGGCCACCACATCTTGGAAAGCAAGGATGTAGGCCGTTTCGGGCATGGTCTCGGCAAGTAAATAACGGGCGATGATTTTCTCCACCACATTCACCAGGTTCAGCGGCTCGGTTTTGGCATCGGGCAGGATTTCCCTGAGCAGGGCGGCATAACATTCCTGTTGCTCGGCGGGCGATTTTTGCGCCAGCTGTGCCTCGTTGTCGAAACAACGCAGCAGCAGCTCGCCAGCCCTCTCGGCCGTCACTTCGCTTTCGGCTTCCAGGGCGTCCACAAAGTTGCCCATCACGCTGAGCTTCCGCTGCTCCTTGATCCGATTTTTCATCATTCGCCGGCGCAAGGTGTCACGGTCGCGGTCTTCATGCGATTCCTCGCCGTCGTCACCATCCTCACCGGCAGCGTACTGGGTGAGGTCGATAAAGCGAAGCACGCTCACAATGCGGCGCACACTGGCCGCGCCGGCCAGTTTCATCGACTCATCACTCACCACATCTATCACAAGGTCGGGATTGGTGCCTCTCACCCGCCGGTTGTGGTCGAGCAAGGTGCGCACCACGGCCGAGCCTTCATCGTTGGTATTGACCAAAATTCCTATCTCCCCCCACCGATAGCGTTCATGCAGCTTGAGCAGATACTGCGGCAGCATGCTCAGAATCTGGGCGTACTTCTGTTCCTCGCCGCTACCGCTGGCTTTCAGCGTTTCCAGGCGGCAATCGGTGGTGGCCAGCCGCACCATTCCCATCTGCTCGGCGCCGGAATTCACCTTCTGCACATAGGAGTCGCCCGGCTCGTCGCGATAGGTGGCACCCACCAGTTCCCTGTGGGCATACCGTGCCACGATGGCTCGCAGCAGCTTGTTGTTGAAGGTGACCACATTGCCCAGACTGCGATAGTTGGTGTCGAGCGGATCCAGCTGCACATAGTCGGCAAAATCGGACTGCACCTTCTGCCTGAAGAGCGACGGGTCGGCATTGCGAAAACGGTAAATCGACTGTTTGGAGTCGCCAATCACAAGATTGAAATGTCCATTCGACAAACTTTCGCTCAGCAACGGCTTGAAGTTGTCGTACTGCTTGCGGCTCGTGTCCTGGAACTCGTCTATCATGTAGTGGTTAATCCACGTTCCCACACGCTCGTAGACAAAGTTTACTCCGCCTTCTATCACCTTGCCTATCAAGTCGTTGGTGTCGGCAAGAAGGATGGAATTTGTTTCTCTGCGGTATTCCTCGAGTTTTTCGTCAATTTGCCCCACAAGTCCCAGTTGGGCAAGGTTGTTGACCAGCTTGTTGAAAAGAGCACTGAAGTAATAGATACCCACGGTGGTTTTCTTAAAAGCCACCAAGTCATCCACAGCCTGCGCACCGAGGTTTGTCCCCTTCTTGAAACAGCCGGCCAGTCCATCACCGTCGAGGGCAAGAAACTTTTCGCTCAGTTTTTTATCGACGCTCATTTCTTTGATGTATAGCGCCGCGGTGCTGTTCCCTTTCACCATAGCGGTGTCAAGGCCATGTTTTTCCAACAACCGGACGAAATCTTGCGGAAGGCACGCATAGCGCTCGGCCAGCGATTTCGACACCTCCTGCGCCCATTTTCTGAATCTGGCTATTTTCATCAAGGTGGGACGCCCGTCATCGGTCGACAGGTATTTGCGCACCTGCCCCATGTGCTGGCGGAACAATTCAGTCTCCATGATTTTGGCAAACGACGCAAGCGTGTCGCCATTGTTGAAAAACGCCCAGTCGCCACTCGCACTCACCCGCTCACCGATGTAATTTTTCACCCACCGGTCCACCTCGCTGTCACGGCCGCCCATGCGGTGCGCGTCGCTGCCGAGCGACAACAAGAAGTTATGCACAGCCACCTTCATGGCGTAGCCGGCATCGATTTGCACCTCGTAGTTGTAGTCGCGGTCAAGTTCGCGCGCAAAGGCTCGCATCACCGACTGGAAAAACGAGTCGATGGTGCTCACGTTGAAGGCCGAATAAGCAAACAAGACATCGTTGAGCGCCTGGGCCGCATGCTCATGAATCTTGGCAAACGCTTCAGGAGTGCAATTCGCCTTGAAATAGGGCAGATACTTGCTGTCCCCGCCTGGAAGGCTCAAGGTAAAAAGCTCGTCGACGATGCGACGTTTCATCTCGTCGGTGGCCTTGTTGGTGAAGGTGATGGCCAGGATGTGACGGTGATACTGGCGTTGCGCCGCCGAGCGCAGTTCAAGCAGCCCGTCGGGCCGGCGGCTGAAAAGCAGCTGCTCAATGTAGCGCAGTGCCAGATTGAAAGTTTTTCCCGATCCTGCCGATGCCTTTATCATCAGCATGCTGTGAGACGTATTGCCCATTGTCTTGTTCCCTGTTTATCGTTGATTGATTAGATGATGCGGGCTTTGAATCCCCGCTCACGCAGCCACTGCAATGCCTTGTCGCGGCAGTCACCCTGCAACAAAATTTCGCCCCCGCGCGCGCTGCCTCCTGTGCCGCAATGCTGCTTGAGCTCGCTGGCAAGTTGCTTGAGCGCGTCATCATCGGCAAGCAACTCGGTGATGATTGTGGCCTGCTTGCCCGCTCTTCCTTTCTTCTCGAGCACAATGTTCACCATGGCCTTGCCCTGCTGGGCGAGAGCATCGGCCGGCGCCTCCTCGCCTTGGGGGGCACTGGCCCGGGCGGCTTCAGGGTCGATACCGAAGGCCTGCCCCAGGCGTTGTTTCCAGTCTTCCATTTTATAATAGGGATTTATGGTTTCCAATGATTACACACAAAGATAAGTTTTTTTTCCCACATCGCAGCTGTTTTGGCACAGATTTTGCCGGTTGGCGCAAAGAAATTTGGTCAAACATGATGTTTTTTCAATAAAAAGCATTACATTTGCCACCAAGTTTACTACTATTAACATTATTCATTTTTTAATTACTTACTACAATGGCTTACGTAATTGACGATAATTGTGTTGCTTGCGGCACCTGCATGTCGGTTTGCCCCACGGGCGCTATCAGCGAAGGCGACATCTATGTGATTGACCCTGACACCTGCATCAGCTGCGGCACTTGCGCCGAGGCCTGCCCCAACGAGGCCATCAGCGAGGGATAATCCCTTTTCGAATTCAAAGCAACTCATTAAATTAAAACGGCATCCTTCACATGAGGATGCCCGTTTTTTTCTTCTCCCTGCCAGAAACCGCTCAGAAGGAATGACGCAGGCCCAGCGTGGTGAGAGCTTGGGATTCGTGCGACACCAGCTGCAGGCGTTCCTCCACCACCAGCGCCCAGCGCTTGCCCAACCACAACTCGGCTCCACCACCGGCCAGCACGCTCACTCGGCTCTCGTCGGGGCCCTCATATCCCCAGTGGGTGTAGCTGATGCCGGCTGTGGGGTACACGCGCAGTATGCCGGCCACAGGCACCAGATAGTGTAGGCTGAGCCCCAGGTTAAGGGTCGACACGCCCCCGCGGGTGGTGAAATAAATCATTTCGGGCTCAAGGCGGAACCGCTCAAAGATGTCAAACGTGAAATTAAACCCGAAACCGCTCTGGCGGTGCTTGGTGGCATAGTCGTAGGTAACGCTCACCGACTTGCGGCCGGCCGGCTGCGCCATGGCGCACACCGTGGCGGCCAGCATGATGGCCGTCATCACAAGATGCCGGTATGCGATTGCTGAAAAGGGGCGCGCGGTAGTCATGACGGGTCGGTGGATGAGGGGCGTGCGGTGGTTTCGTCGGCCATCTTGGGTTTGTACTTGTGCATACGCACCTTCACCTCGTCGAAGCCCAGACCGTACACTCCGTTCATGTTCGATTGCGAAATGAGCGCCTGGTCGTCGACGGCTTTGATGATACGAAAGATGTGCACACTCTCCATCTTGCGGCACATCACCAGCAGGATTTTCACGTCGCGCTTGGTGTACCAGCCGGTGCCGTGCAGCAGGGTGCATCCGCGGTGGGCCTCATTGTTGATGGCATTGGCAATGTCTTCCCATTTTTCCGAGAAAATCATGAACTGCACAGCCTGCCGGTTGTTGTTGATTACCATATCGGCAACAAATGAATTGATAATCATGAAGATGAGGCCATACACTATCTTGTCGATGCTCTGGAAGATGATGTAGGACGACGAGATGATGAACAAGTCCATGTAGAGCATCATGCGCCCGAAGGAGATGTTGGTGTACTTGGTGACCATGGCCGCCACAATGTCGGTGCCGGCGCTGCTCCCGTTGTGGACAAACACCGTGCCGATTCCCACTCCGCAAAAGATGGCGCCGATAATCACATTCATAAACGGCTGCTGCGCCACGATCGGCTCGGTGAACAACGGCTCCATGAAGCCGATGAGCAGGGTGGCCGCGCTAGCCCCGATAATCGTGCGAATGACAAACTGCTTGCCCACCGTGCGGAATGCGATGGCCAGCAAGATCACATTGATGATGAAATAGGTCACAGCCACATTCCATCCCAGCCCGAAAAACAAGAGCGAAGCCACACCCGTGACACCGCCCGTAACCACCTTCTCGGGCAAGATGAATGCAGTGAATCCAAAAGCATAGGAAGCCAGCCCAAGAAATATCATCACATAGTCTTGCGCTTGCTTGAGCAGTTTTTTATTGATTTCGGTCATGGCGGTTAGTGAGTAGTTTGGCTTATCATGATGCGAAATTAGTCATTTCGGCCGACAAAATGGAGTTTTTTCGCGATTTTTTTGTGCTCGAAGCGGGAAAAATCGCTATCTTTGAAGTCTACAACTGAAATCCTATCGATTATCATGATTCTTCGACTCATTATTTCGGCTTTGGCCGTCGGTATCACCGCTTGGGTGCTCGACGGCGTCACGGTACAGCCCTGGTGGGCCACTGTGCTGGTGGCCATCGTGCTGGGAGTTATCAACACCTTGATTCGTCCGGTCATCAAGTTCTTGTCTCTGCCCATCAACCTGCTCACGCTGGGCCTTTTCACCCTGGTCATCAATGCCTTGATGGTGATGCTGGCCGACTGGTGCATGGGCGATTATTTCAAGGTGGAAAACTTCTGGTGGGCCCTGGCATTCAGTGTGGCGCTGTGCATTGTGGGCTGGCTGCTGCACCTGGTGCTGGGCAAGAAGAAATAAAGAAGCTCACTCGCCCTCAAATTTCAAGGCATTGCGGCTGGTACTCTCTATGCGGCGGTTGCGCCAGCAACTGCGGCACAGGGCCACGTACTTGTCGTCTCCGCCAATCTCCACTTGGTCGCCGTCGGTGACAATGTTGCCCGAGCTGTCGATGCGTGCGTTGATAATCGTCTTCCGGCCGCACGAGCAGGTAGACTTCACCTCGTCGATGGTGTCGGCTATCTCAAGTAGGCGGCGCGACCCCTCGAACAGGTGCGACTGGAAATCGGTGCGCAGGCCATAGCACACCACGTTCACGCCATAGTCGTCGACCACGCGGGCCAGCTGGTCGATTTGCTGGGCATTCAGGAACTGTGCCTCATCCACCAGAATCCAGTCTTTCACCACCCGGGTGCGCTCAAAGAGTGTTTTGAGCATCTCATAGAGGTCGGTGTCGGGATAAATCCATGTGCACTTGCGCTCAATGCCGATGCGCGAGCGAATCACGTTGTCGTTCTCGCGGTCGTCGATGATGGGTTTCATGCACAGGTATTTCATGCCGCGTTCCTCGAAATTATAGGCCTGGGTGAGCAGCATGGCTGTCTTGGCCGAGCCCATGGTGCCGTATCTGAAATAAAGTTTGCCTTGTCCGTTCATGTCCTCAGGTGAGCCGGCGAGATGATGAGCGCCGGCATTGCAACAAAGGTAACAATAAATTTGGCATTGTGGGCAACCTGCAGGGAAAAAATTATTAACAAGCGCCATGCCGTCCACAAAAATCATGTAAACGCAATAATTTTTCATTTTTGCCGCCCGTCACATTGTTTTCTCATCAAAATTCACTATTTTTGTTGTGAGAACCATCGGGATGCGTCGGGTCACCGGCTGTAATCCTCATAAAATTGCTTGGAGTTTTATTGTTGCAGTATTAATATTCCTCATGATGAAAAGAGTAGCCCTGTCAGTAGCTGTGTTCTTGACCGCAATGTTTTTTGCCCAGGCACAGAATTACACGCTCAACGGTGTTGAGCATGCAACCCAGATTGTTCCCATAGCGGTATCCAACTTTAACGGACAGACGCTCGTCAAAGCCCCCAAGGGGAAGAATAAGGTCGTCACCCTTTTCAGGACCAAATACGAAAAAGCAATGGACGATTATAATGCCCTGGCGCTGCCGGAGCTGAAAGTAGGAAACATCATCGGGCACCCCACTCTCGGCTGGGACGACACGGATTACCGTATACCTGACATCGTGCCGGAAATTTACAGCGATGAATGGATTCTGAACGATGTGTTCTACGACGGCGACTATCCCGTGGCCACTTATGGCAGGGCACCCAGTACGGAACCTCTGCCATGGGGGGAATCGGAGCTGGATATCTCACGACGAGGACGAGACCCTCACCTGATTATGCTCGTCGACCCTTCGAGAGAGGTGAAGAAGGTTTATAACACATCGGCAATGACTTTCCCTCCCAAAAACCGAGCCAGCGACATCGACAGGCAGTCGGTCGACTGGGCAGTCGTGAAGGATGGAATTCTTTACTTCAGCATTTCGGGCTTACTGGGTTTTGACCATGGGCTGAATGCCTACGTCGTGGCTATCGACACGGCCACCGACAAAACGCTGTGGGTCAGTAAGCCAAACACTTGCAACTCCAACAACTTCCTAATTATTGACAATTCCATTGTGTGCGGATTCGGCGAGTCGGGCAAGAACGATTATGTCTACGTCCTGAACCGGTTCACGGGTGTCAGGAAGCAGCAGCTCTGGGTTGCTTCTTCCCCGCATTGGTTTGCCCTCGGCAGCGATGGCCGGCTCTATGTTTCCATCTATAACAAGCACATTGCCTTTAAAGTGAGCCGGTGAGACCGGATATTTCGGATCACCTGAAAAGAATAATCTTTGAATCAATCAATATTAACCCAACCGTATAAAAACAGGCCTATGATGCGTCGCTTTTCTGTTTGTTCTTTCATTGTTGCATGTTGCGCGCTTGTTGCCGCAGCGCAGTCGTCGAGTCATCAATACATCACCGTTGTGGCCGAGCCCGACCATGCCGACTGGACCTACCACGTGGGCGAGGAGGCCCACATCACCGCCTATGCCATCAAGGAAAACGCACGCATGGCAGGCACCACCATCAGCTACAGCTACGGCCCCGACAAGCTCGATGCCGTCTACAACGGCACCGTCACCACCGATGCCTCGGGCGTGGCACACTTCACCGTGCCGGCGGCCAAAGCACCGGGGTTCACCAGCGTCAGAGTGAAGGTTGAGCTTGACGGACGCACCTATTCATCGATGACCAATCTGGCCGCCGACCCCTTCGACATCAAGCCCACCACCACCATGCCCGCCGACTTTGAGCAATTCTGGAACGAGGCCATAGCCAAGGCCGCGCAGGTGCCCATGATGCCCACGCTACGCCACAATGCCGAGCAGAGCAACGACCGTGTGGACGTGTACTACCTGCGGCTGCAATCCTACCGCCGCGGAAACTTCGTCTACGGTGTGCTCACCGTGCCCAAGACGCCCGGGCGCAAGCCGGCCATCCTGCGGTTGCCCGGTGCCGCCGTGCGCTCGTTCACCGGCCCCAACGAGCTGGCCTATCAGGGCTACGTGGTGCTGGAAATCGGCGTTCACGGCATCCCGGTGGACCAGTCACAAGAAATCTACCGCCAGCTCGAGGCGGGTGCCCTGTCGGGCTACACCACCATCGGCATCGACAACCGCGACACTTACTACTACAAACGTGCCATCCTGGGGTGCGTGCGCGCCGTGGACTACCTGTGCACCCGCCCCGATGTAGACAGCACCCGCATCGCCACCTATGGCGGCAGCCAGGGCGGCATGCTCTCTATCATCACCGCCGCATTGAGCCCGAAAGTGCGCGCACTGTTTGCCTATTTTCCTGCATTCTGCGAGCTCACCGGCTACTATCACGGCCGCGGCGGCGGCTGGCCCCACTTGTTCCGCAACCCTGCCGAGCCCAACCTGGAGGCACGCATGGCCGTTTCACGCTACTACGACACCGTGAACTTTGCCCGCCTGCTCAAGGTTCCGGGCTTTTACGCGTGGGGATACAACGACCCTGCCTGCTGCCCCACATCCACTTTCAGCGCCTATAATGTCATCACCGCCCCCAAGACACTCGAGGTGGGGCGCGACACCGGCCACTGGCTCTATCCCTGGCAGGTGGACGATGCCCACGCATGGCTCAAGAAGCAACTGGGAGTGGAATAAAAACCCTTCGTCTTGCCTCCGTCGAGCCACAATCATGGGCAGGCTTGAAGGCCGGCACACAATAAAAGAAAGTGATGTGCGTTATTTATTAAGGTAAAGACTACATAACTCTATGATGAAATTTCGCACCAACACACTCATAAAACATTGTGCCACGGCCATCTTGCTGTTATTGACAGGCTACTCGACAGCCCTGGCCTACGATGCCGCCCGCTATGCCCCACATTCGAAACTGGCCGAGGGCCGCTGGGTAAAAATTGCCGTTGACCATAGCGGCATCTTCCAAATCACTGCCGCCGATGCACGAAACTGGGGTTTCCCCGACCTCAGCAAAGTGCATGTGTACGGTTTCGGCGGCGCGCCGCTGTCGGAAGTTCTCAGCGCCGATGCCCCCGACGACCTGCCAGCCGTGCCGGTGATGAGGCATGACGACCGCATCCTGTTCTATGCGCAAGGCCCCATCACATGGCAGACGGGCTCCAGCCTTGTGCCGCACGTTCAGGTGCAGCACCCCTACTCCACGCTGGCCTACTATTTTGTGAGCGACCAAGGCGAAGACGTCGAGGCACCCACGGCCGGAACAGTGGCCGATTCAGACACGCCCATCCACTCGTTCACCGAGCGCACCTTCCACGAGGAGGAGCTCACCAATCCCGGCGAAACGGGCCGGGTGTTCCTGGGTGAGGACTTTCGCTACACCAAGTCGCAGTCGTTCAAATTCGCCCTGCCCGGGCTGCAGGGCGGCACCCCGGTTCAAGTGCTCACCAACTTTGCCGCGCGCTCCTCGTCGGGCATCAATTACCTCACTTTCCAGTGCAACGGCAACAGCCTGACCACCAACAACCGGCGCGATTCTATCGGCTCGACGACCGACTCGCATTGCCTGTACCTGGTCAAATCCTTCACCAAAACCATTTCCACCGAAAACGGCGCCACGCCCGAAATAACCTTCACCGTCAACTTCTCGAGCAACAATGCCACGCTGGCACGCCTCGACTACATCACGGTGAACTACCAGCGTGCCCTGGACATGACCGACAACTCACAACTGTGCGTGGGACTCGCACAGGCCGCCACCTCGCAGACTTACCGCGTGGCGGGCGGCGGACAGCACATCAGGGTGTGGGATGTGACCCAGCCCTGGGCCATCAAGCAGGTGGCTACCAGCCTGAGTGGCACCGACTTGTTTTTCTCGCCCATCGCCAACGGCCGGCGCGAGCTGGTGGTGTGGAGTGAAAATGGAACCGACTTCGACCATCCCACGCTGGCCAGCGACAAAGTGAAAACACAAGACCTGCACGGCCAGCCCACCCCCGACCTGATTATCATCAGCCCCGCACAGTACCTCGCCCAGGCCGAGCGCGTGGCCGCCATGCACCGCACGGTGGACAAAATGCGGGTGCTGGTGGTGGACCAGGAAGCGGTGTACAACGAATTCTCATCGGGCACCCCCGATTTCATCGCCTACAGGCACTTGGCCAAGATGATGTGGGACCGCGGCGCCGACAGCACGGCCCACCGCCTGGGCTACTTGCTGCTGATGGGATGCGGCAACTACAATAACCGCACCATCGGCGACAGCAAGCAAGCGCTGAACTACCCCAAACTGCTCACATGGCAAACTCCTGCAAGCAACTACGAGAACAACTCTTACACCAGCGACGACTACTGCAGCGCACTGGCCGACGGCTCGGGAGCCGTGCTGGCCGATGCCAGCCACGACATTGCCGTGGGACGATTCCCGGTGCGCAGTCTCGACGAGGCACGCACAGCCGTCGACAAGCTTATCAAATACACCACCCGGCCCGATTTCGGATCGTGGAAGGCATCGGTACTCAATGTTGCCGACGATGAGGACATGGCCGCCCACATGGAGCAAGCCGAGAACTTGATTCAGATAGCCAAGGCCAACGGTGGCAGCGACTACCAGTTCAACCATGTGTTCATCGATGCGTTCGACAACGTGAGCAATGGCAGCAACCGCGAGTATCCCGAGGCGCGCAACAAGCTGTATAACACCCTGCGCGAGGGCGTTGTGTGGTGGAACTATACCGGCCACGCCAGCCCTAACGCCATGACGGCCAACAATCTGCTCCGAAGGGGCGATGTGGCCCAGAACTTGTTCTACCACCACCTGCCCGTGCTCTATGCCGCCACGTGTGAATTCACTCGCTTCGACGGCACCGACCCCTCGTGCGGCGAGCAAGTGTTTCTCAACGCCAATGGCGGCGCCATCGCCGTCATCTCCCCGCCGCGACTGGTCTACTCGGGCAGCAACGGCTTCTTGAATGCTGCCGTGGGACGCTACATCTTCAGCCGCGACGAGAACAATCTGCCACGCCGTGTGGGCGACATCCTGCGCCTGGGCAAAAACCGCGGCCTGGGCAACAGCAACTCCCTGCGCTACTTCCTGCTGGGCGACCCGGCCATGCGCCTGGCCATGCCCAGCCATCGCGCCGTGATTGAGAGCATCAACGGCACATCGGTCGACTCCGACACCCTGCTTGTGCTCCAGGCACGCCAGACGGTGACCTTCACGGGCTCCATCATCGCCCCCGACGGCCAAGTGGCCACGGGCTTCAACGGTGCCATCACATCCACCCTGTTTGACCGCGCCGACTCCACCCTCACCCACGGCAACGGCAACGGCAAGCCATTCCTTTTCTACGACCGCGAAAACAAACTGGCCGTTTCGGTCGACTCGGTGACCAACGGAAAATTCAACATCAAAATCACCCTGCCCAGCGAGATGCTCGTGCCCAACTACGACACCGACCTGTCGGCGCGCATCAACCTCTATGCCTACTCCACACGCGATTCCGTCGAGGCCATCGGGTCGTCCGAGGATTTCTGCATCCTGGGCTTTGACCACACGGTGAAACCCGACACCGTGGGCCCCGTCATCGAGACCATGGGGCTGAACACCGCCGCTTTCAACGATGGCGACGAAGTGAACGAAAACCCACAATTATTGGCCACCGTGAGCGATGCCAACGGCATCAACCTGGCCACCAGTGGCATCGGACATGCCATTTCTCTCACCCTCGACGAAAAAACGAGCTTCAACAACATCACCACCTACTACACCCCCGTCATGGCCACTCAAGGCTCGCGCGGCAACATCAACTACCCGCTCACCGGCCTGGCCGAGGGGCCGCACACGCTGCGGCTCAAGGTGTGGGATGTCTACAACAACTCCAGCCAGCGCACCATCACATTCAACGTGGTGAACGGGCTGAAACCCGAGATTGCCGATGTCTATGCTCTGGGCAACCCGGCTTCGGTGGAAACAAAATTCTATGTAAAGCACAACCGTCCCGACGCCATGGTGACCGTGACCATCGAGGTGTTTGACCTGATGGGACGCCGCGTGTGGAACACCGTTCAGACCGGACGCAGCGATTCCTACACCACCGTGCCCATCACCTGGACGCTGCAGGACAACGGCGGCAGGCGAGTTCAACGAGGCATTTACATCTACCGGGCCATCATTTCCACCGACGGCATCCACGAGGCCACCAAGAGCAAGAAACTGGCAGTTACAGGAGAATGATTTATAAGAACTTTCGTGTTTTAACCATTTTTAAAACAAAAAATGATTATATTTGCACTTTGGTAAAGACATGAAATCAGGCATGAACGACAATAAAAACACCTCACTCCGCCCCATTCTTCCCGAGCCTACGCTGCGGCGACTGCCATGGTATCTGGCTTATGTGAAAATGCTGGACAACCAGCAGGTGGAATATGTGTCATCAACACAAATCTCCAAGGAACTCAATGTCGACGCATCGCAGATAGCCAAAGACCTGTCTTTCCTCAACATCAAGGGCAAGACTCGCATCGGCTACGAGGTAAAAACGCTGGTCAAAGAACTGGTGGACTTCTTGGGATTCAAGAAAAAACACAACGCGGTGGTGATTGGAGCCGGCTCACTGGGAGGCGCACTCATGCAAGACGTGGGACTGGCTCAGTACGGACTGAACATCGTGGCGGGCTTTGACGTGAGCAGCGACTTGATAGGCAGCAACATCTGCGGAGTGCCCATCTACGACATCGGCGAGCTCGCACAGCGACAAAAAGAATACAACGTGTCGATAGCCATCCTCACCGTGCCCGTGGAGCACTCACAGGAAGCTGCCGACATGGCCATCAAGGCCGGCATCAAGGCGATATGGAATTTCACCCCATTCCGCATCAAGGCACCGGCCAACATTGTGATTGCCAACACTTCAATCTACGCCCATCTGGCCATCATCTACAACAGGATGCTCAACCACTTGTGAGCCGATTGAAATGAAGGTGATTGCGATAGAACATAACTGGGATGAACATTATTGCCCGCCAAGCGTGGCGGGTCACCTGATGGCCGACTCGGCAATCATGCACACCGACAGGCCGTTTTTCATCCCCGACGTGACCCCACGGCTGGTGGGCCGCCTGGCAGTGGCCATGCGCATCGGCCGTCTTGGCAAGTTTGTGGCAAGCAAATTTGCACACCGCTACTGCAACGAGTTCACAGCGGCCATCGTGGCCACTGCCGAGAACGATGAGGAGCGGGCACGCCAGCCTCTGGTCGAAGCCATCGACGGCGGCCTGATGCTGGGTGAATGGATTACCGACGACCGGGTGGCCGAGCGGCTGAACCACGCACAATTCACCATGATGTGCAACGGGACGACCATCTGTCGAGCCGAAACCCGGCGGCTGGCCTTCGATGCAGCCACAGTGGTGGAGAGCGTGAGCCGATTTTGCACGCTCAAAACGGGCGACATCATCGTGCTGGCCATGCACCCCGGCGGATTACCCCTGGCCATCGGTCAGCGCCTGCATGCCGCCGTCGACGACAAGACGGTGCTCGACATCCGGGTGAGGTGAACAAGCCACCGCCAAACTGATAACCGATTACTGAATAAAGACGAACATATAAACACTCACACAATATGCATAATTCTGCTACCCACCGCCTGCTCGCCGTCGCCCTTGGCGCACTGCTCGCCATGAGCGCATGGGCATTCAACGCTACCCACTTCACCACCCAGTCACAACTGGCCACCGGCAAATGGGTGAAAATTGCCATTCCCGAGACTGGCATGTATGAAATCACCTACGACGAACTGGCCCAGATGGGATTCTCCTCACCCGAGAATGTGCGCATCTACGGACGCGGAGGCGACATGATGGACGAAATACTGAGCGGCCACCCCGACGACTTGAGCGCCGTGCCAATGTCGGTGACGAACGACAAAATCGTGTTCTACGCGCAAGGCGCTGTCAATTTCACCCTCAGCGACCCATTGAACAACCCCAACTACACGCGGCGGATGAACGCTTACGACAGGCAGGGCTACTACTTCCTGACCGAGCGGACCGACGAGCCTGCCCTCGTCGAGACCATCACACCCGCGAGTGTCCCCTACACCCTTTACCCGCACACCAGCAGTCTCGACTACTTCTGGCACGAGCAGGAACTGGCCAGCCCCGCACTGATGGGCAAGCAGTTGCTTGGAGAAACCATCGGCAAGGATTACATCAAGATAGACTACAATCTGCCCAACCTGAGCGACCCGAGCATCACCGTGCTCACTTCGGGGGCGGCCAAGGTCACGGCATCGTCCTATCTGGAAACATTCGTGCATAGCGGCGGAAACCGGCAGGACATGAATTATTCTCTGTCGTCTTCGAAAGTTGTCCCGCCCAAGAACAACTTCGTGTACTACTCATGCGCCAGCCCGTGCAAATCGGCGACGCTCACCTCGCCCGCCGAGCGCGGACAACTCGAAATCGGCTTCTGGTCGCCAAACGGGAACGTAGTCAGCGCCTATCTCGACTATTTTATCATCACCTATCAGCACCACAACATCATCAATGCCGAGGACGGCAACCAAGTGCGCATGGGCTATGCGCACCCCACCGACACCGACGTGGTGAAGCTGCCCCAAGTGGCATCCACGGTGATGGTGTGGGATGTGACCAACCCCGACGCACCCAAACAGATGCTGCTGAGCGACCCCGACGACGAGGGCAGCCGCACCTTTGCGCCCGGCGTCAACGCCCGCTACGCGCAATTTGTGGCTTTCGACCCGGCTCTGACGCTCAAGAAGATTTCAGGCTATAAGGAAATCGAAAACCAAAACCTCCATGGCATGGAAACCCCCGACCTGCTGATTGTCACCAACAAAGTTTTCCTCGAGCAGGCCAACCGCCTGGCCCGGCTGCATGAGCAGGTCGACGGCATCCAGGTGGCCGTGGTGGAGCAGGAGCAGGTGTTCAACGAGTTCTCATCGGGCTGCATGGATGCCATGGCCGTGCGCTTGCTGTGCAAGATGCTCTACGACCGCAACAGCAACAAGTTCAAAAACCTCCTTATGTTCGGCCCCGGCACTTTCGACAACCGAGGCATGCTGGGCGGCAAGGTGGACAACATGCTTATCAATTATGAGACCGACAACAGCGAAGAAGAGGATTACTCGTTCACCACCGACGACTTTTTCGGGCTGCTGGCCGACAATGCAGGAGCAAACGTGGCTTCGGGCAAGCTCCACATTGGCGTGGGACGCATCACCTGCCGCGATGAGGAAGAGGCCAAATCCGACGTCGATAAACTTGTGAAATACATCGGCAACCCTGACTACGGCACATGGCGCAACAACCTGATGATTATCAGCGACCAGTTTGACCAAGAGCTACACATGTTCCAAGCCGAGCGTGTGGCCGAGAGTCTGGAAGTGAATCTGGGCACACAGATGAACGTCAATAAAGTTTACTGTTCATTGTTCCCGCGCGCTGCCAACGAACCTGTCGTCCCCAACCAGGAGGACCACCGCACGGCCAAGGAAGGCCGACGCTACTGGGAGAAGATGTCGAAGCAGGGACAATATTTCGCATCCTACATTGGCCATGCGGGCCATGCAGGATTCACTAAGGTGGCACACATGTGGACGATGGAGGACGTTCAGAAAACCTCCTATGAGCACATGCCTATCTGGACCACCGCATGCTGCGACGTGGCACGCTACGACGGCCCCAACCGCGGAGTGGCCGAGGTGATGTTCCACAAGCCCGACGGCGGAGGCATTGCCATGCTCACGTCGTCACGGCAAGCTTATGCCACCGACAACGATGTGCTCAACCGCGCGTTCATCAATGCCATGTTCAGCTTCAAGCAGAACGGCTCCATGCCCACGCTCGGTGAAGCCTACAAGGCTTGTAAGCTGCACTTTGCCGGCACCAATTACAACAAGATGTCGTTCTTCTTGCTGGGCGACCCGGCCATTCAGGTCAATTACCCCAAACCCTTCTTCAAAATCACCAGTATCAACGACACCGAACTCGCGACCGACACCGTGCCCGTGTATCCCTTGCAGGAAGTAACCGTCAACGCACAAGTGATGACCGCCGACGGTGCTTCAATCAACACCGAATTCACCGGCGACGCCTATGTCACGCTTTATGACTACAAGGCCTTCTACGACACCGTGCGTAACCAATACTCATCGACCGACACCATCCCACGCGCCGTGTTCTATGACCGTACGCGACTGGCCGAGGTCAAGGGGCGAGTGCAGAACGGTCTGTTCACCGGCAAGTTCATTGTCCCGCGCAACACCACCGCCAATGGCCGCACCGGCTTAATCAGGGTGTACGCCCACCAGGACGGCACGCCCAACATGGTAAACGGCCAAACCGAGCAGGTGCGCATCTGCACATTCCTGCCCAGCCAAGCCATCAACGACGAGCAACCACCGGTCATCGAAAGCATGTTTATCAACGACGAGGCGACCTTTGCCGACGGCCACACCATTCAGCCCGACGGAGTGCTTTACATTCACGCCACCGACGACTTTGCCTTCAACACCCAGAACAATTCGGTGGGCAACGGTGTGTCGCTGATGCTCGACGGCGGCAACACCACCTATCTGAACATCAACAACTACCTGGACTGCAGCGAGGAGGGCAAGACCATCGACGTGGCCATGCCGCTCGCCGGGCTCACCGAGGGCTTGCACACCTTGTCGTTCAACGTCTACGACGTGGCCGGCAACAAAGCGTCGAAGAGCATCTCGTTTGTCGTCACTCCCACCGCCCAAGCCCAACTCACCGCCGACGACATGATGGCCATCGCCGGACAGACCACATCTTTCGACTTCACAACCGAGCTGCGCTCGACACCCGAGGTGACCGTCAAAGTCACCGACAACAACGGCCGCCTGGTGTGGAGCGACACCACCACGTCATTCCCCCTCACCTGGGATTTGAAAGACAATGCCGGCAACGCGGTTCCCGCTGGGGCTTATCGCTATTTTGCCACTTTCAACGACGGTTCAATCTACGGCGGCACCGCTCCGCAACGACTCATCGTGCTCGCACCCGCCAAAACCAACAAATAATTATCACCAATAGAGTTACCAAGATGAAAAAACTCGGATTTCTTCGATTGGCTTTAGGCCTGGCGATGGCCATGTGGGCTGCCGGCAGCGCCCATGCTTATAATGCCGCCCACTTCACCACCACGTCGCTGCTGGCGACAGGCAACTGGGTGAAAATCGCCATTCCCGAATGCGGAATCTATGAAATCACCTACGACGAACTGGTCGAGATGGGATTTGCCAATCCCGAGCAGGTGAGGCTCTACGGAAAAGGGGGCATCGGGTGGTCCGAGACACTCGACGGCAGTCATGACGACGACATCAAGCCGGCTCCCATGATGCGAGTCAATGACAAACTCATTTTTTACGGCCAGGGACCTGAGCAGTTCACGCTCAACAATCCGCTCACCACGCCCTATTTCAGCCGCAGGCTCAATGGGTATTCCTCTTACGGGTACTACTTTTTGACCGACAGCGAAACGGGGCTGGACGAAATCGACATCCCGGTGGTGGCACCGGCAAGCAACCTGAGTTCCACACCCATTTCCACGAGTTACGACTACTTCTGGCACGAGAGCGAGCTTTCCACCCTCAGCAACTCGGGACGCACGCTCCTGGGCGAAGACATTGCCGACAACAATGTCTTTATCGACTTTTACCTGCCTCATCTGTCGAGCCCCGACATCACGCTTCAGACCACGGCGGCAGGCAAGGTGACGGCGTCAAGCTACATCGAGACCTACATCCACACCGGCGACATCCGTCAGGACGCTGCCTACACAATGGCCTCGTCGGTTATCCAAAAACCGTCGGACCAAGTGTACTATCACACAGCGTCGCCGCGCGCCACCATCACCCTCGACCAGCCCGAGGAGCGGGGACAGATTGAAGTGGGCATGTATTCTCCCAGCGGCATCATCAATTCGGCCAAGCTCGACTATATCATCGCCACCTACCAGCACACCAACATCATCCCCGATGATGCCGACAACCAAATGCGGATGACGGCTGTGCAGCTGGCCGACACTGCACGGCTGGTACTCCCCGGGGCATCAGCCACCACCATGGTGTGGGATGTCACCGACGCCTATCGGCCCAAAGCCATGACCATGCTGCCGTGGCAAACCGGCGACCAGTCATTTGCACCGGGCTACAACGCCCGCTACGCATCGTTTGTGGCATTCGACCCGGCTCAGACGCTCAAAAAAGTGGCTAAATTCGAGCCAGTCCCCAACCAAAACCTCCATGGACTCGAAACGCCCAACCTGCTCATCATCACCAACCAGATGTTCATGGAGCAGGCCATGCGCATGGCACGCATGCACGAAGCGGTCGACGGCATCACCGTCGCCGTCATCGACCAGGAGCAGGTGTTCAACGAGTTCTCATCGGGCCGTCGCGACCCCATGGCTCTGCGCCTGCTGTGCAAGATGTTCTACGACCGTGGTGGCAAGACGTTCCAAAACCTGCTCTTGTTTGGCGGTGCATCGTTCGACAACCGCAACATTCTGCAGAATCACGGCTTTGCGGTAATCAACTATGAGATGGACGAGGCCAATATTTCGACCACTGCCGTATCGGAGAGCGCCACTTACACCACCGACGACTTTTTTGCCTTCCTCACCGACGGCGACAGCAACAAGCTCTCGTCGAGCAAGCAAAAACTGGTCATCGGCGTGGGACGCATCACTTGCCGCGACGAGATGGAGAGCAAGCGATGTGCCGACAAGCAAATCGGTTATTACGCCAACCCCGACTACGGAACCTGGCGAAACAACATGATGATTACATGCGACGCCATGGACGACGGGCTGCACATGTTCCAAGCCGAGGGAATTGTCAACATCATCAAGACGGAGCTCAAGCCGCAGATGCAAATCAACAAAGTGTATTGCCCCATCTATCCGCGCGCCGTCGACGAGCCACGTATCGGCGCCAACGAGAAAACGGCTACCGAGGGCAAGCGGCACTGGACCGAATTGTCGCAAAAAGGTCAATTCTTTGCCACCTACGTGGGGCATGCCGGGCCCACGGGCTTCACCAAAGTGGCTCACATGTGGACGATGACCGACGTGCAAAGCACCAGCTTCAACCATTTCCCCATCTGGTCGACGGCATGCTGCGATGTGGCGCGCTACGACAGCGACCAGCGCGGTGTGGCCGAGGTGATGTTCCACAAGAGCGACGGCGGTGCCATTGCCATGCTCACCTCGTCGCGCATGGCCTTTGCCAGCAGCAACGACTTGCTCAACCGCGCATTCATCCGCGCGCTGTTCCCCTACCAGAGCACCCACAGCACCACCACCCTGGGCGAAGCCTATCGCCAGGCCAAGAACTGGTTCACCAGCGACAATTCCAATAAACTCACCTTCTTCCTGCTGGGCGACCCGGCCATGGAAGTGAGCTATCCCAAACCGTTGTTCCAAATCACAAAAATCGACGGCAAGTCGGTCGATTCGGGAACCATCACCACCTATCCTGCTCACGCAGTGAAAATCGAGGCACAAGTCTTGCTTGAGGACGGCACGGGAATCGATTCTCTCTTCACAGGCGACGCCTATGCGTCAATCTACAGCAATGAACGCAGCTATGGCACCGTCAAGGGGAAAAACAGCTCCACCAACGTGGAGGAATCGCTCACCGTCTACCATGAGCGCGAACTGCTGGGTGAGGTGAAGGGACGCGTGGTGAATGGTATTTTCAACGGCACGGTGGTGCTGCCGCGCTACCTGAGTGCTTACGGCATCACGGCCATGGTGCGTGTCTACGCCCATCAAGACGGCACGCGCAAGATGGTGAACGGAGAATCGACCGGATTAAAAATCAACGCCCTGAATGCGCAAAACGCGCCCACCGACGATGTGCCGCCGGTGATTGAGGCGATGTACTTCAACGACAACGACAACTTGGGCGACGGTGCCATCGTGCCGTCGAACTCCACGCTCTTCGTCCTGGCCACTGACAACTTCGGCATGGCCACTCAGGGCAGCCGCTCGGTGGGCACCACGGTTACGATGGTGCTTGACCAGGGCAAGACCACTTATTCCAATGTCATGGCTTATGCCACTTGCCTCGACGAGGGGCGCACACTGTCCATCGCCTACCCCGTCACTAATTTGGCCGATGGCCACCACACACTCACGCTCACGCTTAAAGACGCCGTGGGCAATTCCACCAAGCGCACCATCTCATTCGTGGTCACTCAAGACCACGGAGCGCAACTCACCGTCGACGACATCATGAAAATTCGAGGCCAGCAGGCCGAATTCTCATTCGACAGCAACCTGAAGGAAGCACCCGAGGTACAAGTGAAAGTCACCGACGCCCTGGGACGGCTGGTGTGGAACACCACCACCACCACATTCCCCGTTGCCTGGCCGCTGACCGACAACGAAGGAGCCGACGTGGCACCAGGGGCCTATCGCTTCTTTGCCACCTACTCCGACGGTACCAACTTCGGCGGAACGCCCATCGGTCACATGGTGGTATTGGAACCGGTGCCCCCCCGGGAATAGTAATCTTAAACTCACGCATTTTATTCGTTTAATCATTATCCCAACCCAATATGACGAAAGCATCTGTCCATAAAACCGTTCTCGCAATGTTGTGCGCCATCGGCGCAGCTTTTTGTGCCCAGGCACTGCCCGCCACCGCATTTGCCTCATCATCTAAGCTGGCAAGCGGGCGATGGGTCAAAATCTCGATACCCGACAACGGCGTGTACCAAATCACTTACGATGAACTGCAAGCCATGGGCTTCAGCGCCCCGCAAAATGTCAGAATTTTCGGACAGGGCGGTGGACTGATAAGCGAGCTGCTCGACGGCTCGCACATCGACGACTTGCAACCCGTGCCGGTGATGCGGCAGAACAATAAAATCATTTTTTATGGAAAGGGACCGGTGAGCTTCACCTACGACCAAACTTTTTCACGCAAGGATAATGGTTACGACACAGCCGGATATTATTTCTTGACCGAGGCCACATCGGCCGAGCCCACCATTGCCGTGTCGGCTGCCACCACAGCCTCAGGCACGCCCGTGAGCACCAGCATCGACTACTTCTGGCATGAGCGCGACCTGTGCACGCTCAGCTACTCGGGACGGCAGCTCCTGGGCGAGGACATCACCGTGGACAATGCAGCCATCGACTTTTATCTGCCGCAGTTGTCAAGCACGTCGGTCAATGTGCGCACCGTCTATGCGGCCCAGGTGTCGGAATTGGCCCAGGTCAACGCGGCCATCGTCACGGGCGGCAACCGGCAGGAACTGCCCTACACGGCCACCATTGCAGCACCGGGAAGCAACTACATTTTTTACCGCATTGCATCGCCCCAGGCCGACGTCGACCTGGCCAGCCTGCAACAGCGCGGACAACTGGAAGCCGGCATCACGCCAACTGCCGGTGTTATCAACAGTGCCAAACTCGATTATTTCATCATCACCTACCAGCATAACAACATCCTCCCCAGCGACAATGACAACCAGCTGCGCATGGGATTTCCGGCGGCTACCACTTCCCAGCCCGTGATGCTGCCGGGGGCGGGGAGCAATGCGGTGGTGTGGAACGTCGACAATCCGCTGGCACCGGTGTCCATGACACTGACACAGGCCGCCGGCGGCCGCACCTTCGGCCATGCAGCCAGTGCCGACTATGCACAGTACATCATGTTCGACCCGGCCAAGGAGCTGAAACACATCGGTGGTTACCGCGCGGTGGAGAATCAAAATCTCCATGCCATGGAAGTTCCCGAACTGCTCATTGTCACCAGCCAAGCCTTCTACGACCAGGCCTTGAGAGTGGCCCGGCTGCACGAGCAGGTCGACGGCATCAAGGTGGCTGTGGTGGAGCAGGAACACATCTTCAATGAGTTTTCATCGGGCGCCAAGGACCCCATGGCCGTGCGGCTGCTGTGCAAGATGCTCTACGACCGCGGCAACGGTGCTTTCAAAAACTTGCTGTTGCTGGGCAATGGCACCTACGACAACCGCAACATCATGGGCAACCACGGAAAACTTGTGGTGAATTATGAGACACCGGGCAGCGATTCCGAACGCGATTCTTTCACTACCGACGATTTCTTCGGATTCTTGCTCGACAATTCCGGACGCGACATTGCCAGCGACAAACTGTGCATCGGCGTGGGACGCTTCACCTGCAACAATGAGAATGAGGCACGCAACAATGTCGACAAGCTCATCAAATACGTCGCCGAACCCGATTACGGCTCTTGGCGCAACAACATCATGCTCACATGCGACGACTATGACGACGGGTTGCACATGTCGCAAACCGAGGGCGTGGCAAACATCCTCAAGGACAACCTGCTCACGCAGATGAACATCAACAAAGTGTACTGCCCCATGTTCCCCAGGGCCATCGATGAGCCGGCCGTGGAAGAGCGCAGCCGCACATCAAAAGAGGGCAAGCGGCACTGGGTGGAATTGTCGCAACGGGGGCAATACTTTGCCACCTATGTGGGGCATGCAGGACCCAATATGTTCACCAAGCAAGCGCACATGTGGACAAAAAATGATGCGCTGAACACATCGTTCAGCCACTTGCCCATCTGGACTACCGCCTGCTGCGATGTGGCGCGCTACGACAGCGACCAGCGGGGTGTGGCCGACGTGATGTTCCACAAGCCCGACGGCGGATGCATCGCTGTGCTGGGCTCCACACGGGCTGCCTACGCCAGCAGCAACGACGAGCTGAACCGCGCATTCGTCAATGCCATGTTCTCCTATCACAACAACGGCACCATGCCCACTCTGGGCGAAGCCTACAAGAACAGCAAGCTGCATTTCTCAGGCACAAACAGCAACAAACTGGTGTTCGCACTGCTGGGCGACCCGGCCATCAATATCAACTATCCCAAGCCCAATGTCATCATCACCCGCATCAACGGCAAGGCGGTGCCGGCTAACGGCATCGACGTCTATCCGATGCAGGAAATCAATATCGAGGCCGATATCACCCTCGACGGTTCCGGCACCCTCAACTCCAATTTCACGGGCGATGCCTATGCCTCGCTCTATGGCCACGAGCAGCTCTTCGACAGCATTCGGGTCATCAGCGCGGGCGGCGTGGCCAACTACCGGAAAATCTACAAAGAGCGTGAACTCCTTGCCGAGGTCAAGGGACGCGTGAACCGAGGCCACTTCACCGGGAAGATTATTGTGCCGCGCTACACGCAAAGCAGCACCGAGCCGGGCATCCTGCGCATCTACGCACACCAGCAGGGCACCCACAACATGGTGAACGGCGAGCTCCGCAATGTGCGCATCAAGGAATTTGACCCGGCCAAAGCCATCACCGACACGCAGGCTCCCGTGGTCGAAAGCATCTATTTCAACGATGAGAACAGCTTTGGCGACGGCTCCATTGTGGCTTCCAACTCCACGCTCTACGTCCGTGCCACCGACGACCATGCCATCAACACGCAATCGCAGTCGGTGGGCAACAGCATGAAAGTGCTGCTCGACGACGGACAAGCCTCCGACTTCAACATCAAAGCCTTTGCCATTTGCTCCAACGACGGCAAGCAGGTGGATGTGGCCATGCCCGTCACCGGCATGAGCGACGGCTTGCACCGGCTCACGTTCACCGTCTTCGACGTGGCCGGCAACACCACCTCGCGCACCATCAATTTCATGGTGGGTCAGGACAATGGCGCCAAGCTCTCCACGCCCGACATCATGGCCACCAAGGGCGAGCCGGTCACCATCGGTTTCTCCAGCAACCTGGGCTCGATGCCGCAGGTCGATGTCAAGGTCACCGACACTGCCGGACGCCTGGTGTGGAGCACCACCACCAGCTCATTCCCCATCACATGGAACCAGCGTTCTAACAGCGGACAGGCCGTCGCCAACGGCCACTACCGCCTTTTCGGAACCTACAACGACGGGACCAACTTTGGCGGAACACCCATCGAAGACATCATCATTGTGGACCCAGTGAAGAATTGATTCCTTAATATCGTACTAAAATGAAAACGTATCTCTCAATTACAGCATCGATGATGGTCCTGGCACTGAGCGTTCAGGCGGCCGGCAGCTACACACCGCAGCGGAGCGACTTCTCCTTCAAGTCACAAGTATGCACCTCGATCGACGACGATGACAACGTGGTGACCGACAGCATCATCACCTTTGTCATCGACAAAAACGGCCCCGTGTATGCCATCACCAGCGAAACGCTGCCACTGGATGTGAATTTCTGGACAGGATTCGGCGAAATTGCGGAAGAAGACATCAATTTTGACGGCATTCCCGATTTGCAAATCTGCCTGGGCCCGACAAATGCCTACGGAGGCTTCACCTACGACGGCTACGTATGGGACGACCAGCTGCACCGCTTCACTCACGTGGATAACTTCTACAACATCATGGATCCTTCCTACGACAGCAGCAGCCGACGCATCACAGGCACATATCGCGTCGACGACGACCTCTACTACTCGGTCTACCAGTGGCGCGGCAACAAGCTCGTGCTCATCGAAGAGTCGACAGAGAAGTACGACTCGGATGACTGACCTCGCCGGTGCAACTTTTCTCGGCACACAAAACACTCAAAATAAAAAAAATATCGAAAATCGCTCCGCGATAATTGATTATTGACAAATATTTATTACCTTTGCACCCGCTATTATTCCGAAAGGCACAAATAAGTGCCGGCGCACAGCACCGGCCGCCGTACGGACCAACTTGTAATACAATTATTTAAATGTACGCAATTGTAGAAATTCAGGGACAGCAGTTCCGTGCCGAGGCCGGCAAGAAATTGTTTGTCCACTTCCTCGGAAACGACAAGAAGGAAGGCGACGCTGTCGAGTTCGACAAAGTTCTCCTCGTCGATGCCGATGGAGCAGTGACTGTGGGCGCTCCCACCGTCGAAGGTGCCAAAGTGGTTTGCGAAGTGATGAATCCGCTCGTCAAGGGTGAGCACGTCATCGTCTTCAAGAAAAAACGCCGCAAAGGCTATCGTCGCTTGAACGGACACCGTCAGCAGTTCACGCAACTCGAGATCAAACAAGTTATTGCTTAACCCATTAAAAAAACGTATCGATTATGGCACATAAAAAAGGTGTAGGTAGTTCGAAGAACGGTCGCGAGTCCGAAAGCAAACGACTCGGCGTGAAACTTTTTGGTGGGCAATTTGCAAAGGCCGGCAACATCATTCGCCGCCAGCGTGGCACCCAGCACCGCCCGGGTCTGAACGTGGGCATGGGCAAGGACCACACGCTTTATGCATTGGTCGACGGAACCGTCGAGTTCCAGCACCGCGCAGGTCACACCTATATCAATGTGGTGGCCGCAACGGAGCCGACCGAGCAAAACTGACCACTTGATCGCACAAGCCGCGCGCAAGCCGGCTTTTACAGCATTAAGAATGCGGACGCTCAACCATGAGCGCCCGCTTCTTTTTTACACACCATTCCAACTTTCTGCCACTCGGAAAGCCTTAGATCATTTTGACGCGGCTCAACAATGCACACGTTTCCTCTATTTGCGCTTGGAAAGGGTTCTTTTTATCAAAAATCCATGCTTTTTTTGAATTTTCACTATTTTTGCGTTGATGAACGGTTGCCGGAACATATTGCCTGTGATAGCCGGGGTGGTGGCGCTGATGCTGGCCGTGGCCGCATGCGGCCACGGCGGCATGACCGAGCTGGGCCGCGCGGCACACGATGTGGAGATGATATAAAAATAAAAATCATCGGCATTGATTATCAGCGCATTAAAAACGCCTTGATATAGGGCCAATATCTTGACAAAAAGCGGAAAAAGCACTAACTTTGCATGGTCGGCAACCCACTCACGAGAAGCCGACAAGAATGATACTGAGATATTATCCGAATGGCATGAGATATTTATTGTATCATAGCAACGACACGCTGGAGCGGCAGCACGGGCTGAACCAGTACGACTTCGGCGCCCGCTGGTACGACCCCGCCCGCCCGGGCACCACCACGATGGACCCGCTGGCCGAGCGCCGCCCCTGGGAGAGCCCCTACCTGTGGTGCGCCGGCAACCCCGTCCGCAACATCGACCCCACAGGTCTTTTTAGCTTTGAAAACATCGATAAAAACAGTCATTATCCCCTTATAGTTGTTTTCCCTCAACAATTTGCAATCGATAGGGTTTTGAAAATGGATTATGAGGCATCACGCAAAGTAAAAAAAGAAGGTTTAACTGGAAAAGATGTTTTTATAGAGGCTTGTAATGTAGCTGTTAATGGAGGTGAAAAATTGATTGAAAAATTTTCATCACAAACAAACTCTACGGTTATAGCACCAACGCATCCAATATTAGCTGGCTATCAATATGACGGAAGTAATGGATTGACAAGACATCCAATTGTTAATTCAATTGTAGGTTTAATTGGAAAGAACTACTCCAATGAATATAAAATGTCTGTAAAGGGAGCTTCTGCCGTTTCTGTCTTCAATCTAAGTATTGACAAGGATGCCGGTTTCTCTTGGGATAAAGGAAATAAAAATATAATAAAAAGATTATTCGAATGAAAAAGGCTGTGAAATATGCAATCATATTAGTAATATTTGTGGGCGTTGCATTTATTGTCACACATAAATACCAAGAACAGCACCGCTACGATGGTTACAAACGCTATCAGACTTTTGATGAATTCCAGATGAAAGGAGTGGGTGAACCGACTGACACTCCTTTTGTATATGTTAAAACAATTGATTCTACCAAAATCTTGGTCTATCGGTCAGACTTTCCAAAACAAAGATTAGAATATAATAAAATCAATAATCATTGGGAGTCTACAATAAAATGGAAGTGGAAGACGATAACAGATAGTGTAGGTGAAAATCAATATCCAAGAGAGATAGACAATCAAGACAAAGAGGCAGATACTTATTATAAATTCTTGTTTAGCGACACAATCGTTGAGTTTATACATAGTACTTGCTCTGGTTGCGGTGAAACTATGTCACAAAGGTTATATATTAAAACAAAAAAACAAATCACTTTGGTAGAATTAGATAATGGCAACTATATAAATAATGACTATTTCAACGTTGTTCGTGTTGCAAGAAATTATGATACGCTTAGAAACATTGCAAATGAAAGACGTTTTTATTTTGGCAAGCCAGGGTATTTAACTTTTAATACCACTGTTACTGAAGATTCTCTTTTTTATATTCATGAAGGAAAATATGAGAAACTCATTTTGTCTTGTCATTTAAATGGTTTAGGACTTTTTGGCGTTCCTGAGTTTGATAAATTAAATTATGCGAAGATAGTTAAGGAAACCCTTGAAAGCAAGAATCAGCAATGATGATGATATTTGAAAGAAATATATTTTCGCATTTATTATTAGTAGGGCGCGTCAAGGAGCGCTACTTCGCGCCGGCGCCATGGAGTTCGTCAACGGCGTGGACCAATCGGTGGAGTACACGTGGGACGCCAACGGCAACATGACCTGCGACCTGAACCGTGGCATCACCGCCATCGGCTGCGCCCAAGTTACTCTCGCTCGGAAAACCTCAAACAAGTTTGGCTTTTCGCTCGCTTATTCGTAACTTTGTGAACAAAACCAATTTTCTTTCTACCATGGCAACTGTCGACGACAAAAAAATCATCTTCTCGATGGTGGGTGTGAGTAAAACCATCGAGCAAAACCAAAAGCAAATTCTGAAAAACATCTACCTCTCCTTTTTCTATGGGGCCAAAATTGGCATCATCGGACTAAACGGCGCCGGTAAATCCACACTGATGAAAATCATCGCCGGACTGGAAACGAAATACCAGGGTAAGGTGGTTTTCGCCCCGGGCTATAGCGTAGGCTACCTGCCGCAAGACCCGCAGCTCGACCCCTCCAAGACGGTGCGCGAGGTGGTGCAGGAAGGTGTGCAGCATGTGGTCGACACGCTGGCCGAGTATGAGGAAATCAACCAAAAGTTCGGGCTGCCGGAATACTACGAAGACCAGGACAAGATGGACGCGCTGTTTGCACGGCAAGCCCAGTTGCAGGACATCATCGACGCCACCGATGCCTGGAACCTCGACAGCCGCCTGGAGCGGGCCATGGACGCCCTGAACTGCCCGCCGGCCGACCAGCCCACCGCTCACCTGAGCGGCGGCGAGCGCAGGCGTGTGGCACTGTGTCGCCTGCTGCTGCAAAAGCCCGATGTGCTGCTACTCGACGAGCCAACAAACCACCTCGACGCCGAGTCAATCGACTGGCTGGAGCAGCATCTGCAGCAATACGAGGGCACAGTCATCGCCGTCACCCACGACCGCTATTTCCTGGACCATGTGGCAGGCTGGATTCTGGAGCTGGACCGCGGCGAAGGCATCCCCTGGCAAGGGAACTACAGCAGCTGGCTGGAGCAGAAGACCCAACGGCTGGCCATGGAAGAAAAAACCGAGAGCAAGCGGCAGAAGACGCTGCAGCGCGAGCTGGAATGGGTGCGGATGGCGCCCAAAGCACGGCAGGCCAAGGGAAAGGCTCGTCTCAACAGCTACGACAAGTTGCTCAACGAGGGAGTGAAAGAAAAAGAGGAAAAACTCGAAATCTTTATTCCCAACGGCCCACGACTGGGCAACAAGGTGATCGAAGCGCATCATGTGGCGAAAGCCTTTGGCGACAAACTGCTCTTCGACGACCTCAACTTCATGCTTCCGCCCAACGGCATCGTAGGGGTTATCGGACCCAACGGAGCGGGCAAAACCACGCTGTTCCGCCTCATCATGGGCCTCGAAAAGCCCGACAGCGGCAACTTTGAGGTAGGAGAAACGGTGAAAGCCGTCTACGTCGACCAGCAGCACACCAGCATCGACCCCAATAAGAGCGTCTACGACGTGATTTCGGGCGGGGTGGAGCTGCTCAGGCTGGGCGGACGCGACGTCAATGCCCGTGCCTACCTGTCGCGCTTCAACTTCTCGGGGGTGGACCAGCAAAAATTGTGCGGCGTGCTGAGCGGCGGCGAGCGCAACCGCCTGCAGCTGGCACTGGCTCTGAAGCAAGAGGGCAACGTGCTGCTGCTCGACGAGCCCACCAACGACATCGACGTGAACACCCTGCGCGCACTCGAGGAAGCACTAGACGATTTTGCCGGGTGCGCGGTAATCATCAGTCACGACCGCTGGTTCCTGGACCGTGTTTGCACCCACATCCTGGCCTTCGAGGGGAACTCCAACGTCTATTTTTACGAAGGGTCCTACTCCGACTACGAGGAGCACAAGCTCAAGCGCCTTGGAAAGACCGAGCCCACACGCATACGGTACCGCAAACTCACTGATTGACAACCATTTTTACAGGCTGTCGCATCTCCACCATCCCCGCACTTTCACTTGGAAGTGCGGGGATTTCTGCAAAAGTGAGGTTTTGCGTAGTGAGATTTTGAACCCTCAGACAAACATTTGATTAAATTTGCGTCAAACTTCCATTTTATTATTAACACTAACACCAACCATTATGAAAAAATTCTTCATTTTTGCATTTGCCGCAATCACGGCATTGGCTACTTGGGGACAGACCAACTTGGCCCTGAACCAGCCCGCCATTGCCACCAGCGGCGCAGCCCAGGTGGGCAACGACGGAAGCAACGACAGCCGTTGGGAATCGGGGCACGGAGTGGATCCGCAGAACTGGCAAGTCGACCTGGGTGAGGCGCAGACGTTCAACAGCGTGGTCATCCTTTGGGAAGGCGCCTACGGCAAATCGTTCCAAATCCTTGCCGGTGACAATGTCGACGCCGACGGATGGCTCACCGATGGCGAGGTCGTGGCCGAAGTCACCGACCAAGTGCTTGCAGGGTTCCCCTATAAGCAAGTGCTCAGTTTCGACGCTGTGACACACCGCTATGTGCAGTTCCACGGCATCGCCCGCGGCACCGGTTATGGCTACAGTTTCTGGGAGTTTGAGGTCTATAACCTCGAAGAAGAACTCAAGGTGACCTCGCTCAGCATCGCTGCCGAGCGCACCAACGCTGTGGTGGGCGACAATGTGAACTTCACCGTCACGGCCAAGGACCAAATGGGCGGCAACATCGAACCGGGCACCCTCACCTGGAGCAGCACCAATCCCGCTGTGGGCACCGTCACCGACGGCGTCTTCACCGCACTGGCCGCCGGCACCACTGTCATCTCGGTCACGGCAGGCGATGTCACCTCGAATGAAGTGACCATGAACGTGGCTGCCGAGGCTGTGCCCGCACCCACGGCCAACGCCAATGAGCCCACCGACCTGGAGCTGAACGTGATTGCCATCTACAGTGCCACCTACGGCAAGGGCCTGCAGGACAACAACCCGGGCTGGGGTATTGGCGGCGGCGCACCCAATCCGCTGTATAGCAGCATCGAGGAAGTGGCGCTCGTTGAAGGTGACGCACACAAGACCGTGCATGTGAAAGGTGCCGGCATGAACAGCCGCACCAAGAATGCCGTGGCTCCCAACGCCGACTACAACACCGCCCATGTGGCCCTGTATCCGTTCAGCGCCACCAAGTGCAAAATCTTCGGCGACAATGCCTATGACAATGCCATCGAGTTCGACGGACTGGTTCCCGGACAATGGAACTACGTCACCATCGAGGGCGCAGCCTTCACGCAGAACTACATGTGCATCGAGCTCGTGGGCGAGTATGAGTTCTATCTCGACCATTTTTATCTGGCAAAACCCGCTGTCGAGGACAACGTGAATCCCACTCTCGACAAGGCCGAGCTCGTCAAGGCCAATGCCCTGAGCGTGGTAGTGGCACTCAAGGCCACCGACGACAAGGCTGAGGTCATCAACTATCTCATCACCGACCAAAACGGTGCCACCTACAACGGCAAGGGTGCCAACGGAGAAGAAATCCAGCACACCATCTCGGGCTTGAAGGCCGGAACGGACTACACCTTCACCATCGTGGCACAGGATGAGAACGCCAACACATCCGACGCTCTCACCGTGCAAGCCACCACCA
>ONMF01000017.1 GCA_900318865.1 uncultured Prevotellaceae bacterium | reverse complement strand
AAAATTAAGGGCAAGTACCTGTTTCCCAGATACTTGCCCTTTATGTAACTGATTTTCAGCATCTTTCGATTATTCCTCGACCGCTGCCTGCGCGGCGGCTACGCGTGCAATGGGCACGCGGTAAGGCGAGCAAGACACATAGTTCATGTCGAGCGCTGCGCAGAATTTCACCGAAGAGGGCTCACCTCCGTGCTCGCCGCAGATACCCACGTCGAGGTCGTGCTTGGTTTGGCGTCCTTTCTTGGTTCCCATTTCCACCAGCTGTCCCACACCTTCTTGGTCGAGTACGGCAAACGGGTCGACCTTGATGATGCCCAGTTTCTTGTATTCGCCCAGGAACTTGGGAGCGTCGTCGCGCGAATAGCCGAAAGTCATCTGCGTCAAGTCGTTGGTTCCGAACGAGAAGAAGTCGGCAACTTGAGCAATCTGATCGGCCACGAGTGCTGCGCGCGGCACCTCAATCATGGTTCCAATCTTGAAGGCCACGGTCTTGCCGCGCTCGGCAAACACTTTCTGTGCCGTGCGGTTGATGATGTCGGCCTGAAGTTCAATTTCCTTGAGCACGCCCACCAGTGGCACCATGATTTTGGGATGGACATCGATGCCACGCTCTTTCACATTGATGGCGGCCTCGATAATGGCGCGGGCCTGCATCTCGGTGATTTCGGGATAGGTGTTGCCCAAGCGGCAGCCGCGGTGACCCAGCATGGGGTTGAATTCCTCGAGGGCGGCGCACACATTCTTCACCTGCTCCAGGGTCATGCCCACTTGCTCGGCCAGTTCTTTCTGAGTGGCCAGCTGGTGGGGTACAAACTCGTGCAGAGGCGGGTCAAGCAGACGGATGGTTACATCGTAACCGTCCATGGCCTCGAAGATGCCCTCGAAGTCGCCGCGCTGCAGCGGAAGCAGTTTGGCCAGGGCTACGCGACGGCTTTCCTCATCGGTGGCGATAATCATCTCGCGCATTGCCTTGATGCGGTCGCCCTCGAAGAACATGTGCTCGGTGCGGCACAAGCCGATGCCCTTGGCTCCGAACTTGCGGGCCACTTTGGCGTCGCGAGGCGAGTCGGCGTTGGTGTAGACCTTCATCTTGGTGTACTTGTCGGCCAGGTTCATCACGGCTGCGAAGTCGCCGCTCATTTCGGCATCGACGGTTGAAACCAGTCCGTCATATACCTCGCCCGTGCTGCCGTTGATTGAAATCCAATCACCTTCTTTATAAGTCTTACCGCCCATTTTCACGGTTTTGGCTTTATAGTCGACTTTGATTTCGCCTGCACCGCTCACGCAGCACTTGCCCATGCCTCGTGCCACAACGGCTGCATGCGATGTCATGCCTCCGCGTGCGGTGAGGATGCCTTGTGCCACGCTCATGCCGCGCAGGTCTTCGGGTGACGTTTCCAGGCGTACCATGATCACTTTTTTGTTGCGCTTGGCCCACTCTTCGGCATCATCGGCAAAGAACACGATGTGTCCGGTGGCGGCACCCGGCGATGCGGGCAGACCCTTGGCCATGACTTTGGCATTCTTGACTGCGGCCTTGTCGAAGACGGGGTGGAGCAACTCGTCGAGCTTCTCGGGCTCCATGCGTTTGAGCACAGTTTTCTCGTCTATGACGCCTTCGCGCAGCAGGTCCATGGCGATTTTGACCATGGCGGCACCGGTGCGCTTGCCGTTGCGGGTTTGCAGCAGCCACAATTTGCCGTTCTGAATAGTGAACTCCATGTCCTGCATGTCGTGGTAGTGGTCCTCGAGGCGTTGCTGGATTTCCACCAGCTGAGCGGCACATTCGGGCATTGACTCTTCCAGTGACGGATATTTCGATGCGCGCTCCTGCTCGCTGATGCCTTGCAGCTTGGCCCAGCGGCGGCTGCCTTCGGTCATGATTTGCTGCGGTGTGCGCACACCTGCCACCACATCCTCGCCTTGGGCATTGATAAGGTATTCGCCGTTAAACAGGTTTTCGCCCGTGGCGGCGTCGCGCGAGAATGCCACGCCGGTGGCGCTGGTATTGCCCATGTTGCCGTAGACCATGGCCTGCACATTCACTGCGGTGCCATACTCTTCGGGTATCTGGTTCATGCGGCGATAGAGGATGGCGCGGTCATTGTTCCAGCTGTCGAACACAGCGTAGATGGCTCCCCACAACTGGTCCCAGCCGCTTGCGGGGAAGTCCTTGCCGGTGTTCTCCTTCACGGCAGCCTTGAACAGGCGCACGAGCTTCTTGAGGTCGTCAACGTCGAGCTCGGTGTCAAACTTCACGCCTTTCTCCTCTTTAACTTTCTCTATGATTTCTTCGAAGGGGTCGATGTCGGTCTTGTTCTTGGGCTTCATTCCCAGCACCACGTCGCCGTACATCTGTACGAAGCGGCGGTAGCTGTCCCAAGCGAAACGCGGGTTGCCACTCTTCTCGGCAAGTGTTTCGGCCACGGCGTCGTTGATGCCCAGGTTGAGCACGGTGTCCATCATGCCGGGCATCGAAACGGGCGCACCCGAGCGCACCGACACCAGTTGAGGATTGGTGGGATCGTCAAATTTGTTACCTGTGAGGCTCTCGATGTGCTTCACAGCCTTGGCTACATCATCTTTGATGAGTTCCACCACAGCGTTGCGTCCGCGCTCATTGTAGAGGCGGCAGACCTCGGTGGTGATGGTGAATCCCGGTGGTACAGGCACGCCGATGAGGTTCATTTCGGCCAGGTTGGCACCTTTGCCGCCCAGCAAATCTCTCATGTCGGCTCGGCCTTCAGCCTTGCCATTTCCGAAAGTGTAAATCGTTTTCATTCGAAATTGAGTTTATTGTTGAATTGTTGATAAGTTATCATGAAATCGAGTGCAAAGTTAACGAAAATATAGAAGAAAAAGGAATATTGCTCAACAATTATTCAATTTTTAAGACAATGGCGTGTTGTTGCGCCTAAATATTAAAAAAATGTAATTAAACCCAACTGTGTCCTAAATAAATAAAACCCCCAGAACCTAACCGAAGTGGTCCTGAGGGTGATGGTGACGTGAGGCAGCGCGGCTCACTGGATGATGGCGCGACCTGTCGAATAGGTGGGCCGCGCATTGCGTGCCCAGGTGTTCAGGTTGAAGGAACACAGCGTATAGAGCCTGTTGCCTTCGGAAAATCCTATCGAGAAGTCGGCTTTGCCCGTCTTGAGCTTGTTGGTGGCGATGACCTCGGCTTGATAACGCACTGCCCGGCCCGGTGCCAATTCGCTGATGATGGCCGTGGGCGAAATGAGGATTTGCTTGGTGCCCGTCACGGTGATAACGGGAGCAATGTCGTAAGCATAGTCGCTGCCGGTGTTGCGGATGTCGAACACCAGTTTTGCCTGCTCGCCGGCATCGATGGAATTGTTCTCGTTGCTGTCGATGAAGCGCAGGTTCTCAATCACGATGTCGGCATAGGGGCTGTAGGAGTTATTCTGGCGGTAGTCATAGCCACCATCGCGGCCGTAGTCCGATGTGCGGTAGTTGCCGTCTTCGGTCTTGGGCGCTGTGGCGGCGGCACCGATGATTCCGCCGATTACCATGCCGGCAACAGTTCCGGCGTTGTGACCACGATGTCCTCCGGTAATGCCGCCGATGGCCGACCCGAACAGACCTCCCAGCGAAGCACCGGTTGCCGTGCCGTAGAACTGGTTGGCGGTGGAGCAACTGTTCATCAATATCAATGCAGCGCTCATGGCTGCCAGTACTGTCTTTTTCATCTTTGTCGTTTTAATGGTTTGTTATATTTATTGTGGCATTGAATTATCGCCGCTAAATTACATGATTGCAATAATTGTGCCAACTTAAATATATTAAAGTGCCCAATTCACCAACAAACTGGCCATTTTTGCCGATTTGCGCGTTCGGGCAATTACCATTGTGGCACCAGTGGCTTGCTTTCCACGCCCGGCTCGTCGGCAGGCGATTGTGGCACATACACGCACTGTGCGAGGCCATTGCTTTTCCACACCCAGATGTCGTTACTGAATGTCATGGAAGCGAGCTCGGCGCATCGTTTTTGTGCTTTTTCCTTGCTGTAGTAACATTCACAGCACAGGCGGTAGACGGTGCGTCCGTCGACCGTAGCCTTATAGACGGGGTAGAAGAGCACTTCGGACATGTTCTCTGAAGTCTTGACGGCATCTTCCAGCGTGTTGAAGCTGGCACACACCAGATAATAGACCGCTTTGTTTTTGGGGGCTTTCTTGCCCGCGGCTGCTGCTTGCGAAGCGGCACCCATGCACAGGACGGCCAATAGCAGGGTCAGGAATCGAAAAGTGAAATGTTTCATGACTTAATGTGTGATGGTAAGCGTTGTTAATCGTTGTTGGGGAAGATGTCTTTGGGCAGCATCAGGCGTGCTTCGACCACGTTTTGCACATAGTCGGCCAGTTTCTCGCACTCGCAAATCAAGTCGAGGTACATGGTGCTGATGCGGTAGGAGTACACATGATTGTCCACGTCGGCAATGTTCTTGTCCTTGAGCCGGTCGCGAAGTTCGTTGATTTGCACCTCAAGGGCTACAGCGTTGTCGGCATTCAGCACTTCGCGCGACTCATTCATCATGTGGTTCATTTCGGTGAGCGATGCGTCGGTGAGGTCCATCATGCGGTGGATGTTCTCGTACTGCGCTTCGGTGAAGTCTTCCTTGCCGCTGTGGCGGTGCTTGATGGTGCGGGCCATGTTGTAGCACGAGTCGCCCACGCTTTCAATCTCGCTTATCATGCGCAGCATGGCTCGGATTTTCGCCTTGGTGTCATCGCTCAAGTGGGCGTCGCTCACCTGCTCAAGGTATCGGGCTATTTCCATCTCCATGTTGTCGGAGATTTTCTCATATTTCTCGATTCGTTCAAAGATTTTGTTGAATTTGCCATTGTCGGTTTCATGCAGCAAGTCGCGCACGATTCCGAACATGCGTTGAATGCGCTTGCCGAACACCCCAATCTCGCGCTGAGCTTGCAGCACCGCAATTTCTGGAGTGCGCATGATACCACCTTGAATATATTGCAGCTTGAATTCTTCCTCGTTGTCCTCCTTCTTGGGCTTGATTACCCAGCACACAAATTTCTCGATTTGCGGAATGAAACTGATGAGAATCAGTGTGTTGGATACATTGAACAGCGTGTGGAACGCTGCCAGCGCAAACGACAACTGAGCCGGGCTCTGCTCCGATGCCGTGGGGTCCATGCCCACCAGCGAGCAGGCGAGGTTCACAAACGGCTTGAACACCATCAGTACCCAGATGACGCCGAAAACATTGAAAAACATGTGTGCCAGTGCGGCGCGGCGGGCCTGCACGTTGGCGCTGAGCGCCGCCAGGTTCGATGTAATGGTGGTGCCGATGTTCTCGCCCAGCACCAGAGCGATGCCCTGATAGATGGGCAGCACCCCCGTGGAGCACAAAATCATGGTGATGGCCATCACCGCGGCCGACGATTGCACGCAGAAGGTGAGCACTCCGCCCAGCAGCAGGAACGTCATGGTGGTGAGGAATGAGTCGGGGTTGAACGATGAGAAGAATGCCAGCACGGCCTGATTCTCGCCCAGCTGCATCTCCATGCCTGTCATGCGCAGCGTGCCCAGACCCAGCAGCAGGAACGACAAACCGAACAGGAAATCACCGATGAAGCGGTAGCGCTTGAGGTAAATCAGCACGATGCCCAGCAGGAATGCCGGATAAACGCAATTGGTGATGTCGAAGGAGAATCCGGCCGACATAATCCATGCTGTGAGTGTGGTACCGATGTTGGCACCCATAATCACCGAGATGGCTTGCGCCAGGGTGAGCAGGCCGGCGTTGACAAACGACACGGTCATCACCGTGGTGGCCGTGCTCGACTGGACAGATGCTGTGACCAGCATACCGGTGAGAACGCCCGTAAAACGATTGGTAGTCATGGCGCCCAACACATGGCGCAATTGCGGACCCGCCATCTTTTGCAAACTGTCGCTCATCGATTTCATACCGAACATGAGCAATGCAAGCGAGCCCAGTAATTTGAGGATGATCCAAATTGACATTATCCAGAAAATTGATTGATGTTAGCTGATTTTCTCTACAAAGTTAGTGCAAGTAAAGTGAAATGCCAAATTTTTTGATGATTTTGGGTCAAGAATGAAAAAGTCAGGGCTATCTCATTCACCCAAGGCGAAAGAAATGATGGTGCGATGCATGGGGCTTGTTCATTGTCAGGAACGGTCGGCTAAGACCTCGAGATAGAAACTCATGGGCTTGAAGCCATCGGTTGAAAACCATTGCTGCCCCACGGTCACATTGCATGCATGCTCAATGGCATTCTCATGTTTTAATAGAGCAAACCGAGCGCTGAACGAAAAAATGAGATTTCAAAGAAACGAGTGAAAGGCGTGTGAGGATGCCACTGTTTAGTGGTCGATATTCTCAAAAAAGAGTTAAACTTAGGGGCTGCATATTGCATAATTATAATATTATCGCTATTTTTGACAGCTAAAACCATCAAAAACCAGTGTTTCGGGCTATTAAAGCTTTCGTAACGCATTAAAACAGAGAAAAGAATGACAATGAGAAAATTTTTACTGATTTTGGGTCTGATTGCCATGATGACCCCGTCGCAAGCTGCACCGGTCACAGTCGAGCAGGCTCGTAACGAGGCTGCCTCGTTTGTCGCAAACCGTCAAGGAGCAGGTCGCTCACTCAAGCTTGCAGCCAGTGAGAAACGTTTGACATCGGCTGTCGACATGGGGTTGTATTATGTGTTCAACATCGGACAGGATGGCGGTTTTGTGATTGTGTCGGGCGACGACCGCACGGTACCTATTTTGGGATATTCCGACGAGGGACGTTTCGACGCGGCACGTGTGCCGGCTAACCTTCAGGCTTGGCTCGACAGTTATGCCGCGCAGATGCAAGAGCTCGACAGGCTGACCGATGCCCAGGCGCAAAAAGAGCTGGCCGCGCCGCGCCGTGCCACGGTGGTGAAGACCCGCAACAGCATCGCGCCGCTGATCACCACACGTTGGGACCAGGCCTCGCCCTACTGGAACGAGTGCCCGGAGTTTATGAGCATCACCGAGCAGGGCGACACCGTCGGCGACCTGGCCTACACCGGATGTGTGGCCACGTCGATGTCGCAAATTATGAAGTTCTATAATTGGCCCGAAAAAACCACGCAGGCCATCAAGCCCTATCAGTTCACGGTGGCTGGCGACAATTATAGTTACTCTCTCGTCACCACCGACGAGATGCCCGTCACCACGTTCGACTGGGAGCACATGCGCGACAGTTACACCGGCAGTGAAGACGAGCAGTCGAAGGCGGCCGTGGCCCACCTCATGGTTTATGCGGGCCATGCGGTCAAGTCGAGTTACGGACTGAGTGCCACGGGGGCCTATACCGACGACATTCCCAAGGGCTTGACCGAATACTTTGCCTACGACAAAAGTACCATTCAAATCAAGTTCCGCATCGATTTTACGCAGGATGCCTGGAACGACATTGTCTATCAGGAACTTGCTGCCGGACGCCCCTTGATTTATAACGGAACCGCCGGCAGTGGCGGCGGTCACTCATTTGTGTGCGACGGCTATGAGTACGGCGACTACTACCACATCAACTGGGGGTGGGGTGGCATGGGCAACGGCTACTTCCAGCTGGCTGTTCTCAATCCGCGTGCCAGCGGCATCGGCGTCTCGTCGAGTGCCGAGGGCTATAACATGAGGCAAAATGCAATTATTGGCATCCAGCCGGGCGACCCGGCCGGAACCGAACCCGAGCCGCAGGTGGAAGATATTCTCACCGCCACAGGGCTGTCGCTGGGTTTGTCGGCCGGTTATCTGGAGCGTGACAACAAGTCGAAAGGATTTTCCATCTACAAGAGCAAGACCTTGAATCTCAACTATGCCGACCACGTCGGGACACAGAAAAAGTACGACATCGGCATGGCGCTCTACGACGAGCAGATGAACTTTGTGCAGTTGGTTATCAACCGCGGTGTGTATGTCACGGCCCTCACTTCGGCACTGGGCTCTTATGAGTCGTTCGGCTCGAATATCAACGATGCGCGCAATGCCCCGAAATTCGGTGCCGGACTCACCGGCAAGTACTACATGATTCCCGTCTGCCAGCTCCAGGGCTCCACCGAATGGAAGCCCATGCTCGAGACCGATCGCTTCTATTATGAAGTGCAAATCGACGATTACATGGCCACTTTCACCACCCATCCGGCTGTGAATCTCGAAGTGTTGGGATTCGAGTGTGAGGGCGGTGAGAAAGTGGGCGTTTCGGAGCAGGTGCATGTCACCATCCAGAACAATAGCACCGACCGCTTCTTTGGCGATTTGTACCTGTGGTTCGGCAACCAGCATCTCGATGATGTGACCGAGTATACCACCAGTGTCCAGGCCGAGGTTCCTGCCGGTGGCAAGACCGTGGTGACCTTTAACGTCATGCCCGAGAGCTCCGGCACACAGTCGCTGCGCGTGAGCACCGACTACGCCGGAGCGAAGATGCTTGCCGGCACGGGCAGTGTGACGATTGCTCCCACTGTGGTGTCGACCATGAACCTCACGGTTGACATCGAGGCCGAAAATGCCGACGGTTTGGAAATCTACGACAGTTTTGCCCGATTCAAGGTCGATATCACCAATAACGGTCAGAGCGAATATAACAAATATGTGCTGGCTCCATTGTTTATTGTCGACCCCGAGAGCTATAGCGGCGAGATGGTCACCTATCAGCAGCGGGCGCTCAGATTGGCACCCGGTGAGACCGAGACGCTTTATTTCGATTTCGACAATCTGGGTTACGACCAATACTATTCGCTGAACATCTATGCCCGCAACGAGAACGATTCGCTCAAGAACATCGTCACGCCGGGCGGGTCGGTGTTCTATAAGATTAGCCGTGGCATGGTGGTGTGGAACGGCCAGGAGAACGGCCGCAAGGGATATGCCGCCAGTGGCGACATCGTGGTTCCTGCCGATGCGCTGGCTGTGCGCCTTGAGGGGCTGGATATCACCAGCGTGCAACCCAACGCCAATCCCAACACTATCTACCTGCTGGGCGAGCAGGAGCAGGTTCCTGCCGGCTTGGAACAATCGAATGTGGTGCTGGGCAAGCATGCAAGCAAAGTCGCCCTTCACGATGGTTTCGGGTATTTCATCCCGCAGAGTGTGGAGGCCGATGTTGTGACCTATGAGCGCACCTTTGAGCAGGAGCGCACCGTCAATGAGCGTCGAGGTTGGACCACCATCGTGCTGCCGTTTGCCCCCGCACAAGTCCGTGCGGGTGAGCAAGAATTGACCGCACAATCGGATTACTGGCTCTATCGTTTTGCTCAGGAGGCCGATGGTGAGGCTGTATTTGAGCCGGTCGAAGCCATGGAGACGAATGTGCCCTATATCATCGCCGCAGCCACCGGGCATGGCCTGACTGCCGCACCGGTGGTGTGGAGCGCCGAGAATGTCACGCTCAAGGCCGATCCCATCGCCTACACCAGCGGCAAGAACTATCTCATGGACGGAACTTATGTGCCGCTTTCGTTGTCCGAGGTTTATACGGTGGATGCTGCCGGCGCTCGCTGTGTGAAGGATAGCGCCGAGCAAGAGGTGTTGCCGTTCAGAGTCTATTTCTCCGCACTGGGCGAAGTGGACGACGACGGCGTGATTTTGCTTCCCGGAGAACCGACAACATCACCAATCAAGGGCGATGTGAACAACGACGGTGAGATTTCGGTGGCCGATGTCACGGCCCTCGTGAATTTGATTCTCATTGAGGAACAGCCCACGGGCGACTTGCTCTTCCGGGCCGACGTGAATGACGACAGTGAGGTGGGCGTGGCCGATGTCACCATGCTGGTAAATATGATTCTCAATCAGGATTAAACCTGCTTGAGTGCTACAAAGGAGGCGCTGCCACTGGATGAATGTGGCAGCGCCTCCTTTATGTTCTCAGCGCGAGTGTGATGTGCCTCAGCGCACGTTGTTATCATTGAGCCACTGCTCCAGTTGCTGCTCATATTGTGCGGCAGGAGTGATTGTGGCCTTGACGGGCTGCATGAGCTTGGCTGCAGCGCCTTCCTGTGGGTCTTGGGTGGGTTGCGACAGGAAAGCGATAACATCGTTGATAAGCTTGTCGATGTCATAGCCCGAGTCGGCAAGCATCTCCAGAATTTCGTCCAAGTCGAGTCCGGCTTGGGCAGCCAGTGCGGCAACTTGGGCCTTGATGGCTTCGATGTCGACGTTGCCGGCATCGGAATTGCTCCAAATCATTGTCGATGAGCGCCAGGCTGTCAGCCCCGAGATGGAACGATGGGTTCAGCCTGATAAAAACGAACCCCTTGGAGGCCCACACCATCTCGGGGTTGTAGTGCTGCAGGAAATCGGCCGACACGATGAGGAAATCGGCTTCAAAATCGGGTGAATAGGTGATGTTGCCGATGGTGTTCGACATTTGCCATACCACCAGATGGGCCGCTGTGGCAGTGTGGAGTGTCTTTCCGTCGGAAAACCGGAGGCTGCCGGCACGCACCACGATGTGAATGTGATGCGTGCCGATGAAAGCGTGGGGCATCAGTCCGTCGGAACGGGTGTTCAATGTTTTGCAGAAGTTGTTATCCATGTGCCAGGTGTGTCAATCCACTCCAAGGTCGCGCAATGTGCGTGGTGCCGGTGTGCTGGGTAGCGGTTTGCGTTCTTTCATCAAGTCCATGATCACGTCGATGGCCTTGTCGAGCTGCTGGTCAATGCCGTTGAACTCTTTCACCGGGTCGTTGTCAATCAGGATGTCGGGGTCCACACCGTGGTTCTCCACAATCCAGTTGCCGCGCATGTCGTAATTGGTGAAGAATGGCACTCGGATGTCGGTACCGTCGATATAGGGCAGTGAGCCGCTGATGCCGATGATGCCGCCCCATGAGCGTGTACCCACCACGGGGCCTATCTTATTCTCTTTAAAACTCCAGGGGAACAGGTCGCCGTCGCTGGCCGAGTATTTGTTGACCAGAAGCACCTTGGGGCCGTAGAGCGTCTGTTCGGGGATGGTGCCGTTCATGTTGCTGCCGCGGAACATGGTCATGCGGTAGGGTTGTCGCAGCAGTCGCTCAATAATCATGGGAGAGATGTTTCCACCGCCGTTGCCGCGGTCGTCGACAATGAGTGCCTCCTTGTCGAGCTGCGGAAAGAAGTAGCGAGCAAATTCGCGCAGGCCTTCGGGGCCCATGTCGGGGATATAGATGTAGCCCACGCGGCCACCGGTTTTCTCGTTCACATAGTTAATGTTGTGTTGCACCCACTCATGGTGACGCAGGGGGTATTCATCGTCGATGGGCTTGACCACTATTTTGCGCGAAGCGGCTCCGTCGGCACTGGAGGCAACAGTGAGTTCGGTGAGAACATCGGCTTTTCCCTGGAGCAGAGTGTAGATGTTGTTCACGTCGGCGGTGGAGCGACCGTCAATGGCTGTGATGTAGTCGCCTGGCTTGATGTTCATGCCCGGTTCGGTGAGTGGAGAGCGCAATTCGTCGCGGTCGGGGCTGCCGGCTAAAATCTTGGTGATTCGGAAGGCTTGCCCGTCGCGTGCCAGTTCCGCACCCAGCATACCGATTTTATTGCGCTTGATTTCGTAGCAGTCGCCACTGTCCACATAGGCGTGTCCCACCGATAGCTCCCCAATCATTCCTCCGATGACGTAGGTCAAGTCGATGCGATTCTTCACATAGGGCAGCAGCACGGCATATCTGTCGCGGCAGGCGCGCCAGTCGATGCCATGCATGTTTTTCAGGTAGAAGCCGTCGCGATAGGCACGCCAGGCCTCGTCGAAAATTTGTGCCCATTCTTGGTTGTAATCCACCTGGGCCGTCATGTCGTCGAGGTTCACGGCCTCTGATAGCTCAATCTTGTTCTCGGGTAAGGCAGTCACATAAAAATCATCGTTCTTGTAGAAAAGAGCGCGCCGCATGTCGGCCGATGCTTGCATGGTGGCATTGGGCGCGATGAGTTCGTCTTTCTTCTCAACCAGATTAAACAGGTGTGTGCCGTCGCTTGCCCGGTACCACACATTGTTGCCGTCGCTCACAAAAGAGCCATAGGAACCGGCATTCACCGGCAGCTTGATGATGCGGCTGTTCAAGCCTTCGATGTCGATGCCGTCGAGGGTGGAGCTGGATTGCTTTTTGGAGGCTTTTGACGCTGATTTTTTGTCAGCGGGTTCTTGTTTCTCATCTTTGTTGTCGCCCACCTTGTCGTCAACGGGCAGGAATGGCGACGGGGTTTCCTTGTTCAGCAAGGCCAGGTAGATGCCCTCGGTGTTTCGGAAAGCGAAGTTCCACTCAATGCTACTGTAAATGGGGTTGAAATCACGCCCCGAGGCGAAAATGAGATAGCGACCGTCGCTGCTGAAGCGCGGCGTGTTAGAGTCGTACCACTGGTCGGTAACGGCGTATTCCCGGTGCTGCCCGATGTTGTAGAGATAGATAACGCTCATGTTGTTACGCTGCATTCGATAGTAGGTGAGCCACTTACCGTCGGGCGAGAAATGTGGTGTGGGAATTTCCCACAGCGAGTCTTGGAGCAGGGTGGTCTTTGTCTTTGTGCCCACATCCACGAGTACCATGCGGTTCTCTCGGTCGGTGTAAACGATGCGGTCGCCGGCGGGGCTCCAAGTGAAGTCGCGGATGTAAGTGTCGTTGTCGCGGGTGAGCTGGATGACTTCGCCGCCTTGTGCCGGCCGCATCCACAACTCGGTTTCGCCGGTTTGGTCACTGATGTAGGCAATGTTCTTTCCGTCAGGGCTCCATTGTGCGTTGCGCTCATGCACTCCCGAGGTGTGGGTGATATTTCGTGTGACACCTTTTTTTACCGGTACGTCAAGCACCTCTCCGCGGGCCGAGACGACGATGCGGTTTCCGTCGGGCGACAGGTTTCCGTCGGTGACATAAGATTTGAGCTTGCGCAAGTTGCTCCGTGCCATATTGTTCTCGCTATTGAGCTCGATAGTGACTTTCCGTGCCTGCTTGGTGGCGGGGTCCAAGCAATAGATATAGCCGCCGTTCTCAAAGACAATCATGCCGCCTCCGCACGAGGCGAATTTCACGTCATAATCGGTGAAATGCGTCACCTTGTCGGTGGCGCCGGTAGCGATGTTGTAGACGAAAATGTTCATCGTCTTGTCGCGGTCGCTCATGAAATAGATTTCGTTGCCTATCCACATGGGTGAGATGTCCTGTGCTGGGTTGTTGGTGAGGTTGGTCACCGTGCTTGCGTCGGGGTCGTACATCCAAATGTCGTCGGCCATGCCGCCTTGATAGTGCTTCCAGGTGCGGAATTCCCGGAAGACGCGGTTATAGGCCAAGCGCTTTCCATCGGGGCCGAAGCAGCAGAAACCGCCTTCGGGCAGTGGAAGTTGCTGCGCCATGCCGCCGTCGATGGGAGCAGTCCATAACTGCCCGTCAAAGCTGTCGCCGATGCGGTTGCGATACACCACCCGTTGGCCGTCGGGGGTCCATGTCATGACGATGTTGTTCGGCCCCATGCGGTCGCCCCAATCATCGCGCGGATTACAGGCTGTGAAGGTGATGCGCCTGGGCTCGCCGCCACCGGCAGGCATCACATAGACCTCGGTGTTACCGTCGTACTGCCCGGTGAAAGCGATGGTTCTGCCGTCGGGAGAGAAACGTGTGAATGCCTCGTAGCCAGGATGCGACGTCAGCCGCGTGGCTGTGCCGCCTGCTACAGGAACGGTATAAATGTCGCCTGCATAGGAGAATGCCAGTGTGTGACCGTCGGTCGACGGGAAACGCAGGAGACGGCCCTCGAGGGCATGAAGCGTGGCTGTGCCTATGGCGGCCGCGGCTATCAAGGTGAAAAGTTTGTTCATAATCGGTATTTTTGATTGTTTTTGTAGATTCTCACGTTTTGCACCTGTGCTGTGCCTGTGCGGGGCAGCGATGGCAAGGGGATAATTTCAATGACGTTGTTGCCACGAAGCAGTTCCACTTCAAGTACATTGCTCGTTAAAAATGCCGAAGGCATATCGGCTCGGGGCAGCGCCAAAACGCCCGCTGTGTGGGTGTTGACCAGCAGCTGGCGCAGGTCGCATCCCCGGGTGGCATGATAATTGACGTCAATCAGATAGTTGCCGCCCTGCAGCACGCTCACTTCCAGTCGCAGCGCCTGACCCGTGGTGTCGTTTCCGGCCACGTCGTCGACACCCAATGTGTGCGTTTCACCCTTGATGAGCAGTCGTGGGGGTGTGCAGTGGCTGTAGCCGAATTTGTTGGCCGAGACGAGCGAGATTTCGGCTAAGTCGCCTGTGGCGGGCAATGCAAAAGCCGAGTCGTTGATGCTGTAGGTGCGCACTCCGTTGATGACCATTTTGTAGGCTCCGGTAGACTGGAACCCTTCGATATATCCGCTGTCGGGAGTCCACACCACTTGAGGGATGGGTGGCAGCACCGTGCCGGTGCGTGCCAGGGTGATTCTTCCCGTTGAGGTGCGTCCTTGCCGCACATGCACATCGACCCGATGCGTTCCGGTGAGGTTGGCGTGCAAAAAATTGCCTTCAACGGGTTTGCCGTCGATTTCCATTCGTTCCACATCGTTGCCGGTGCCGTGCACGGTGATGTTGAGCACGGCATCTCGATAGTGCAATCCAGCCAGTGTCTTATTCCCGTCGAAGCATGACGGTACGCGTGGTGAAAACTCAATGCCATCGGCCACAAACTTGATGCCCATCATCACCCGCAGGGTCATGGCCATGCTGGCGGCCCCCATGAGAAAAGAGTTGTCGGGCTGGCCTTGCAGTGTGATACGCTGGGAAGTGAAGAAAGCTTGTGCGCGCATCATGGCCGCAAGCCCGCTGCGCAGGGCGTATTCGTTGTCCACGGCAGCACACGCCAGGTTCCAGCAGGCTTGGGTCAGTGGCCATGTGGGGGAGCCGAAGTACGGTTCTATGCCAGTGCGTGCTGGATAATAATTGTTGATGCCTTCGTTGGTGACAGGGTTCTTCTCCACCAGCGTGACAGCCCGATCGTCGTTGGCAATGTCCCACATCACGGCCAGTGCTTGTGCCATGTTGTCGGCTACGGGCGAAGCCATCTTGTGTACCATTCCATAGAGCATGGCGCTGAAGCAGCCGCGGTTCTCGTCCCACATCTGCTGATTGATGGCAGCGGTGAGGTGTGCTGACGCATCGGCGTATTGCTGGCTTTCTTCCAGCCCCAGTTCGGCTCTCATTTCGTTGGCGATAACATAGGCGCGGGCCATGGCTATGTTGCCTGCCAGTGTGGCGCAGGTGAATTTGTCGACGGGTTGCATCCATGCAGGGTAGAGGAGACGCTCATCGGGGCTGTAGGTGGCGCCTTGCAGCAGTCCGCTGTTGGGGAGCAGTAGATATTCGTCGGCGGCCAGTGTGCGCGCCAAGACGGCGTGCGCCCATCGCAGCCATTGCTTGTCGGCTGTGACCAGATAGGTTTCCCATGCGGCCTGTGCCCACAGCAAGCAGTGGGTGTAGATGGGCCATGTGCCACCGGTGAGGCGCAAGATGCTGTCATTGCCGACGCACGAACGGAGCACATTGATGCATCGCTGAGGCTCAATCGCCGCCAACGACAGATTCATGGCATGGAGCAGGGCAATGGTGTCGGTCACCTGGGCATATCCACTGCCTGCATGGCGATTGATGATGTCATCGGCACTCAGGCCGAACAGAGCATCGACCAGCGGCAAATGCTGGGAAGAGAATTGCGGCCAATGGTCGGCATGCTTGCCCGGGTGCCAGGCAGTGCCCTGCACAAAATGGATGTTGCCCGTGCGGGGCAGGGCTTGCTGCAGAGCGGCCGCAGTGACATTGCACTGAATGGCGCCGTCAGCAGTGGTGCGGGCCGTCCATGAACCTTGCCACACGCTGTCGGCATCCACGCCGAAGGCTCGATTCTCGGCCAGCACGTGAGGTGCCTGGTGGTGGGCACACGAAAACAATGCCGCCCACATGATGGCCAGTACTGTCACAAGCATGGTGGTCAAGCCTTGCGTTTTGCGCTCTTGCATGTTACAAAATTAGTGCAAACCGAGAGCAGAACAAAATATTAAACGAAGTTTTTATGTTTTTTATGCCGAGTTGCCGCTTAATTTATTCAACATTAGTGCACGGTGAGCTCAAAACCAAAGGGGGCATAAGTTCTTTTCGATGTGTCGCTGAATATGCTCAAAATGAGTGAATCTGATTGACAAATTGGATTTTTTGTGTGTTTTATTTGCTCGTTTCAATTTTTTTATGTTATTTTGCAGTGCGAAAGAGTTCGCGATGGGTAAGACATTTTGGCAGTCGCGGAGATTTGGCACGCTGTTTGAGTGATGTATGGTAGCTTTGCCCGAGCAAAGCAAAGTATTAACTTAAAAAGCATGATTATGGGAATTTTAGAACTGAATGGTGACGTTAAGCACAAGAGGATACTTCCTCGGCACGCTTACCACCCCAATGCCTCGTTGAGGCTAGAAAAGAGAGCCGGCTACATTGCCTGGCCTCAGAAGAATGAACTCGAGACATCGGCCAGAGGGCTGTGAAACAAGTCTCAAACATTGTATTCCATCCGGGTGCTCAAATGGAGCATGCGGGAGAATTGAAAAGAAATTTCTTTGTATTTATATAAAGATAAAGGTTAACCCTAATACCACATTTTTATTCATACTATTTTTCCTAATAACTGCGTTGTGAAACGCGGTTATTTTTTTGCGCACCTATACATGAAGAAAAGGCATCGGGTGGAGCGATGCCTTAACACTTTACTGAAGAAGTTAACGGTGGTGGAAGGGTATGGAATGGCGTGTTTTCAGCACGCTGGAAGTGAGAAGTCGAATTGTAGTCCGCCGCCAGCGGCCTGGCTGGCCGTGATGGTGCCGCCATGCAACTGCACGGCGTTCTTGACGATGGCCAAGCCCAAACCTGTGCCGCCCATTTGCCGGCTTCGGCCACGGTCGACACGATAGAACCGCTCGAACAGTCGTGGCAAGTGTTCGGCCGAGACACCGGTGCCATTGTCCCTAAAACAGAACAGCCATCGGCCGGCCTTGTGCTCGGCCGAGATTTCGATGGTGGTTCCTGTGCCGGCATAGTTGATGGCATTGTCGGTGAGGTTGCGGAAAATGCCATAAATCAGCTTTGCGTCACCATTGATGCGGATGTCCGTCGGCAGGCAGTTTTTCAAGCACATCTGCTTGCCCCTCAGCGCAGGCTCGGATTCTTGCGCGATGTCCATCACCAGGGCCGACACATCCACGCGGTCGTGCTCGAGCAGGTGAGGAGCATCATCCATCTTGTTCAGTGTGGCTATGTCGGTCAGCAGTGCCGAGAGCCTGCGTGCCTGGGCATTGGTGCGCTCGATAAATTTGTGCTTGGTCGGCTCGTCCATCTGGGGCGAGTCGAGAATAGTGTCGGTATAGCCAAGGATGCTTGATACGGGTGTTTTCAGTTCATGAGCGATGTTTTGGGTCAGTTCACGGCGCATCTGGTTGTGCTTCTCTTGCTGCTCGCGGCCGATGCGCTCGTCCATGCGCTGTGCGTAGCCATGAAGCAGCCATCCCAGGCCAGCCATGACCACGATGGAGAACAATAGCAAGTGCCAGTCGCTCGCTTCATCGAACGACTGGATGAACCTGCGGTCGTAATCTTCAAAGAGGATAAAAACTATTGCGTAGGCCGCAAATACCAGCATGATGCTGATGAACATGCGTCGCCCTTCGGTCAACCTTTTCATGTCTTATACATCGAACAAATAACCAAATCCTTGACGTGCCACCACATGCTTGCCGTAATGGCCTATCTTCTTGCGCATGCGGGTGATATTCACGTCGACGGCACGGTCGGTGACAATCACATTGCTGGGCCATGCACCGTCGAGCAGCTGCTGCCTTGAAAGCACCTCTCCGCGGTGCTTGAGCAGCATGCCCAAGAGCTCGAACTCGGTTCGGGTGAGTAGCACTTGCTGGCCGTCGACGACCACCGTCTTGCGCTCGGAATCAATCTCTAAGCCTTCGAACCGCAAAAAATCCGGTCTGTCGGCCACGGGTGACTGTGCACGGTTGAGTACAGCCCCGACGCGGGCCATGACCTCGCGCACCGAGAAAGGTTTCTTCACATAGTCGTCGGCGCCGAGCAGAAAGCCATGCAGCATGTCGTCTTCGGTGTCCTTGGCCGTGAGGAAAATGATGGGAACGTGTGCCGTACCGCTGTCTTGCTTCAATCGCTCGGCCAGCTCAAAGCCCGTCATGCCCGGCATCATCACATCGAGCAGCATCAAGTCGACCGTTGCAATATCCTCTTGCAAGGCTTCTTCAGCTGTCGATGCCGCATGGGCGTCGTAACCGGCTGCCCTGAGATTATAGAGCAGGATTTCGCACAAATCACGCTCGTCATCCACTACCAATATCCGTTTCTTTTTTTCCATGTCACTGGCAAAGTTACGAAGATTTGTCGACAATAGCAGATTTATTGTATTTGTTTTATCATTCCCAGTCGCGCCTCGACCACGTTGACCACATAGTCGCCCAGTTTCTCACACTCGTTCACCATGTCGGCAAACAGGGTGTAGACCGTGTAGTCGTAGTCTCCTTCGTCCACGCCGCGCATGTTCTCATCGTTCAGGCTGCGGCGCAGTTGATTGATTTCATTCTCAATGCGGTAGGTGTCACGGATAGCGTGGTCGCCATTCTGGCCGGCCATCACCACGTTCATCTGCGACAGCGCGTCGGCGTCCAGTTCCATCAAGGCACGCAGTCGGGTGTAGAGTGCCGGGGTGAAATTGCGTCCTGATTCATCGCGCCGTTTCAGTGTGCGGGCCAGGTTGTAGCAACTGTCGCCTACCGACTCCAGTTCACTGATTTCTCGCAGCATCTGCCGCACTTTCATTTTTGTGCTATCGCTCAGGTGTCGCGAGCTCACTTGTTCCAGAAAGCGGGCTATTTCCATTTCCAACTTGTCGGAACTGTCTTCTTGCCGTTCAATTTTTTTGAACAGAGCGGTGATTTTCTCACTGTCCTTTTCTTCGAGCAATTCACGCACCATGTTGAACATCTGCTGCATGTGCAGGGCGAAATTGGCTGTCTCTTTCTGTGCCTGCAGTACGGCGATTTCAGGCGTTTGAATCAGCGTTGCCTCGATATAGCTCAGTTTGAATTCATCCTGCTCCTTTTGTTCGGCCATCGGCAGTAGCCAGCACACCACTCGCTCCATCTGTGGGATGAAGCCTATCAAGATGGCGGTGTTGGTCACATTGAAGCAGGTGTGGAATGTGGCTAATACCACAGGCAGCAATGTGGCCTGTCCTGAGGAATTGGGATTGTATCCTACCAGAGAGCACACCAGGTTGACAAACGGATAGAAAACACACAGCACCCAGATGACACCGAACACGTTGAAAAGCAAATGGGCCAGCGCCGCGCGGCGGGCTTCTGTGTTGGCCCCCAGAGCGGCCAGATTGGCGGTGGCTGTGGTGCCGATGTTCTCACCCATCACCAGGGCAATGCCCAGATAGATGGGTAGTACGCCGGTGGAGCATAGCAGAATGGTAATGGCCATTACCGCTGCCGACGATTGCACCACGCAAGTGATGAGAGTGCCAATGGCCAAAAATGAGAGGATTGTGGTGTAGCTGCCTGTGTCGAACGACGCAAAGAATGCCACCACCGACTGATTGTGCTCAAGGTCCATTTCGCGTCCGGCGGTGCTGAGAATCACCAGCGACAGAAACATGAAAGCCACCCCGAACAGGAAATCGCCGGCAAAGCGATAGCGCTTTTTGTAAATCAGGACCATTCCCACAAAGAAGGAAGGAAACACCACATTGGTGAGGTCGACGTTATAGCCCAGCGACATGATCCAGGCCGTGAGCGTGGTGCCGATGTTGGCACCCATAATCACCGAAATGGCTTGTCCCAATGTGAGAAGCCCCGCCGAGACAAACGAGACGGTCATCACTGTCGTGGCCGACGATGACTGGACGGCGCACGTCACAAATGTGCCGGTGAGCATGCCCGACAGGCGGTTAGTGGTCATTCGTGACAGGATGTGGCGCAGTTGGGGACCGGCCATCTTTTGCAGCGCGTCGCTCATCATGCGCATGCCATAAATCAGCAGGCCCAAGGCGCCGAGCAATTTCAAGCCGATAAACACGTAATTGTGGTTCATAATTGATAGTTTTGAATGTTGTCACCACAAAATTAGATGATAGGTTGAGGCAGGCCAAGCAAATCGTGTTACGATATGATTACGTAACGATAATGTAACATGGCCGTGGCAACAATAAAAAAGGATGGTGAGTGTTAAGACGATGAGAAAAATCATTAACTTTGCAATTGCTTTGTTTGGGCATTAAATATTGATGAGTAGTATGAGAATACATGTATTGCATACGGGTGAAGTGCGTGTTTCACCCTATCTGCCCTTTGGCGGTGACCATTGCAGCCTGCTCAAGGCTTCGGGCTTCACTACCCCCAAAAAGGACTGGATTTGGTTGCCGGTGAGCTGTTACCTGATTGAGCATCCCCAGGGATTGATTCTTGTTGATACCGGTTGGCATCGCGACATGTCGCCCCACGGCGTATTCGACAAAAAGGCTCAAATCAAGAGTCTGGGCTCGTGGTTCCTGTATCATGTGAATCAAGGCCGCATTGCCGCCGGCGAGGCCATTGACGAGCAACTGCAGTCGCTCGGCATCAAGCCTTCGGACCTCGACTACGTGCTGCTGACCCATCTTGACTGCGACCATGCCAACGGCCTCCGAGCCGTTCGCAATGCCAAGCACATCATCGTGGCTCAGGAGGAGCTGGACTGCGCCCGCAAGAACGGCTTCATCCGCTATAAGAAGAAGTGGTGGGAAGGCTGCGACCTGCAGACCATCGAGTGGAACGGAACGGAAGGCCCCGCCGACAAATCGTTCGACCTTTTTGGCGACGGTTCGGTGGTGATGGTCAACATACCCGGTCACTGCGATGGCTTGTGTGCCGTGCGCCTGACCAACGACCGTGGCCAGTTTGTCCTGCTCTTTGGCGACGGCGGTTATGCCGCCAGGTCATGGCAGGAGATGATTACCAGCGGCATCGCCCTCGACAAGCAGATGCAGCGCAAGTCGCTGGAGTGGATTCGTGAGCAGTCGCTCGACCCCGACTGTATGGAATCGCTGGCCACACACGACACCGACATCAAGCCTCACATCATTGAGCTGTAAACCAGGCCGGTATTACAGTGTGCAGCATGTGCCTGCTGGCACATGCAGGCATTTGCCGTAGCCGGGATTTTGATAGAGTTGAAACTGTGTGGCCTCGGTGTCGCGCCCCCACATGTGCATGGGGATAAAGACATCGCATTTCATGGCTTGCAGAAACTCGCGGGCGCCTCTTGCAAAATCTCCTCCCATGTTCGGGATGACGGGAAACAAGGCCACATCCACCTGCTGCACATGCCGTCGGATATCGGCCAAGACGGCATGAAAGTCGCCCAGAGCCTTCCGGCGTGTTGCTTCATCATCTTCTTGCTCGTTTATCCAGCAATTGAAGTCGCCCGCATGGAAAATGCGCTTGCCGTCGACCTCCACAAGAAAGCTCACTCCCACGTCGGTCGACCCGAAGGCATGTACGGCTACATTGCCGTCGGCCCAGTCGCGGTCACGGCTCATGAAGGTGATGGGCAGCTGGTCGACGGCAATGTGCCTCAGGAGCTTGCGGCGGCACTCGTTGGCAATGACATAATGCACGGCCGGGTAGCGTGAGTTCCAGTCGAAGATGCTGTAATTCAAGTGGTCGCGGTGGCTGTGCGACACCATCGCATAAATGCGTTGTGCCCGCCCCAGCACATCGGGGAGCACGGCTTTCTGGTCGGTGTAATAGTCGAAGATGAGCGTGCATCGCTGCATCTCTACTGCAAATCCGCTATGTCCGATGCAGGTGATTTTCATTTTCCGTTTTCTCGGTCCAAACGCATCGACAGGCCGATGCGCTGGCGGTCGAGGTCGATGTTCTTGACGCGCACGCGAACCACTTGGCCTATTTTCACTACGCTTGAAGGCGAATTCACCCTGCGGCTCGACATCTCACGCACATGCACCAGTCCCTCTTTATGCACACCGATGTCGACAAATGCCCCGAAGTCGGTGACGTTAGTCACCACGCCATTCAGTTCCATGCCGGGTCGCAAATCTTTGATATCGGTCACATTGTCGTCAAATTCGACTTCGGTGACACCCTGTCGTGGGTCGCGACCGGGTTTCTCAAGTTCGTTCATGATGTCGACCAGGGTAGGCATGCCCACATCGGCACTCACATAGTGTGCCAGGTCGATTTTCTCGCGCAACGATTTGTCTTTAATCAAATCGGCAACCGTACAGCCGCAGTCGCTCGCCATTTGCTCCACCAGGGCGTAGCGCTCGGGGTGGACGGCCGAATTATCAAGTGGGTTGTCGCTTTCGGGCACTCGCAGGAAGCCGGCGGCCTGTGTGAAGGTTTTTGCTCCCAGTTTCGGCACTCGCATGATATCGTCACGTGAACGGAAATCGCCGGCTTCGGCGCGGTTGTTCACAATGTTTTGTGCCAGGGCGGGTCCCAAACCGGCCACATAGGTGAGCAGCTCGCGTGAGGCCGTGTTGATGTTCACTCCCACGCTATTCACACAACTCTCCACTGTGAATTGCAGCGCCTCTTTGAGCCGCGTCTGGTCAACGTCGTGCTGATACTGACCCACGCCGATTGACTTGGGGTCGATTTTCACCAACTCGGCCAGCGGGTCGAGCAATCGGCGACCTATTGACACAGCGCCGCGCACGGTCACGTCGTGATTGGGGAATTCATCGCGGGCTATTTTGGATGCCGAGTAGACCGATGCCCCGTTCTCGCTCACCACATGCACCTCGACGTGACGCGGCAGCCGCAGTCGTTTCAGGAAACGGGTGGTTTCGCGACTGGCAGTGCCGTTGCCCACGGCAAAGGCATCAATCCGGTATTTCTCCACCAGTTTGCTCACCGTTGCGGCAGCACCCTCCTCGTCGTAATGCGGTGCTGTGGGATAAATCACATCGTGATGAAGCAGATTGCCCTGTTGGTCAAGGCACACCACCTTACAGCCGGTGCGGAAGCCAGGATCCACTGCCAGGATACGCTTGCGGCCCAGCGGCGGGGCGAAGAGCAATTGCCGCACGTTTTGGGCAAAAGTGTCGATGGCCTGTGTGTCGGCTTTTTCTTTAGCTGCGGAAGCAAATTCAGTTTCGATGGATGGCTTGACGAGGCGTTTATAGCTGTCGGTGGCGGCTTGCTCCACCAGCCGAGACGACTGGCCGTCGCCCTTCACCAGCATGCGGCACACGCCAGCGATGGCCCGCTCGTCGTCCACGGTGATGGTGGCTCGCAGAAACCCCTCGTTCTCGCCGCGGCGGATGGCCAGCAGCTGGTGCGACGATATGCGGCGCAGCGGGCAGGAAAAGTCATAGTAGGCCTCGTAGTTGCGGCCTTCGATTTCTTTGCCCTTGACAAAGGTGGACTTGAGCACAGCGCCAAACTTGAAAGCATTGCGCACCGCATTGCGCACGCGTTCGTTCTCGCTCACCCATTCGGCAATGATGTCCTGTGCGCCGGCAATGGCCGCCGAGGCGTCGGGAACCTTGTCACCGTCGGCAAAACGACTGGCACGAGCTTCGATGTCACCCGGATTCTGGGCCATGATGATTTTGGCCAGGGGCTCCAAGCCCAGCAGGCGAGCAGCTTCGGCGCGGGTTTTGCGCTTGGGCTTGTAGGGCAGATAAATGTCCTCAAGCACGGTGGCGTCCCAGCAGCCGTTGATGCGTGCCGCAAGTTCGGGGGTGAGTTTGTCTTGAGCCTCAATTGACTTGAGAATGGTGGCGCGTCGTTTTTCCAGCTCGCGATAGTAGCGCAGACGTTGGTCCACGCTCTGTATGGCCTCGTCAGAGAGCCCGCCGGTGGCCTCCTTGCGGTAGCGGCTGATAAACGGTATGGTGGCGCCGTCGTCGAGCAGACCGACTGTGCCCGACACCTGCTGCAGCGGGATGCCGAGCTCATGCGCGATGATTTCACTGATTTTACTGGCCATGAAACAAAGGTGATTTTTGAAGTTATTGATTTTTGTGTTTCAGGGTTATCACGGTGATTTCGGGTGTGGCTCCGATTCGCATGGGTACACCCACCATGCCCATGCCGATGTTCACATAGAGGAACTGCCGCCCCTCGCTGTACAGCCCTCCCCACTCTTTGTAGCGCCACACGGCGGGCGACCAGCGCCACCGTCCGCACGACAGCATGAATTGCATGGCATGGGTGTGACCCGCAAGCATCAGGTCGATATTGGTTTCTCTGAGCACTGTAGCGCGCCAGGCGTAGGGGTTGTGCTGGAGGCAAATTTTGAAAAGGTCGTCGCGCAGGGTGGGGTAGGCTCGTGAGAAACTGCCGTAGATGGGGAAGGGTGGGTCACCGTAGTTCTCGGTGCCGATGATGGCGATGCTGTCGGTGCCCCGCACAATAAAGCGGTGCTCATCGTTGAGCAGTTGCCAGTCTGCCGACTGTTCCAGCTGGCACAGGGCTTTGTGGTCGGCCAACTTCTGCTCTTGAGTGATGCCCGGCACATAGTCGTCGTAGTCGTGATTGCCCAGCACGGCGTAAATGCCCTGACGGGCCTTCAGGCGTGCCAGCACCGCATGGTGAGGCACGGCTTCGTCGCTGGTGCGGCTCACCAGGTCGCCTGTGAAGCACACCACGTCGGCGTCAAGAGCATTGATGCGGTCCACAAATCGGCTCACAATGGTCGTGTCGCTGCCATAGGTGCCAAGATGTGCGTCGCTGAAGTGGACGATGCGCAGTCCGTCGAAGGACTGCGGCAATCGCTCGCTCTCGATGGTTACTTCGTTCACATCGATGCAGCGTGGTGTGACGGCGGCTCCCCAAATCATCACGGCCGCCACCGCCAGGCCCACACCCACGGCAAGCCGTCTCGACAGCGGATAAAAAAGCATGCCGATGAATTTGGGCACATAGCCGGTGAAGAAAGCCCACAGCAGCCACATCACGCCTAAAAACGCTCCGTTGCCGCCCTGGGGTTGCTTGACGAGTCCCACCATCAGCACCAGCGCCATCATGAGCACAATGCTCGCGGCGGCATGTACCCGGGCCCAGATGCGATGGCCGCGCCGGGCCAGCTGCTTGTAAATGAAAACATCAATGCCGATGCACGTTGCCACAAATAGGGCCAATGGCCACCAGTGCATCCTCATTTCTGCGCCTCGAGTTGATTGGTGAGCGGATTGGAGTACATCTGCAACATCTTGTTGTACATGTAGTAGCGGTCAAACTCACTGAGTTTCAATCCCTGCGTTTTGTCGATTTGCGCGCTCAGGTACTTGGTGAACGCTTCGCGCTCCTCGTCGGTGTACCGGTCGGCAAACCGCTTGTCGTCGAACAAGATGTCGTGGGCCATATAGTTGGTCTTGAAGATTTTGTAGTTCAAGTGGATGGCATGGTCGATGATGGCGCACACACGACGAATCACCAGCAGCTTGTCGAGGTCTTCGGGGATTTTGTCGAGCTCGTCGTTGATGCAAGGGGCAAAGCTGTAGTGAACCTGGCCTTTTTGGCCCATGATGCCCGTCTGCATGCTGATGAGGTCGTCCTCGGGGCTCTTTTTCCAGTTGGGGTCTTTGCTCTTGCACAAGAATTCCTTGGCCTTGAGATAGTCGTTCGGGTCGTATTCATAGCTGATGGCCACCGGGGCGATGTTCATTTCCTTCAGGCTCTCGACGAAGGATTTTTCGCGATTGCCGTAGGTGAGCATTTTCACCAGGCTTTCCTGCGTGCGGTCGTTGCTGTCCTTGCAGCGGCCCTCGCGCTGTGCCAGCCAAATGGACGATTTCTTTTGAGTGATGGCAAAGTGCATGTAGCCCGAAAGCTGGATGGCTGCAGCAAGCGTCTGGATGCGGCCCAGGTTGCGCTTGACGATAAAACTCTTGTTGAGCCTCACCAGCTTGTTAATCCAGTCATAGATGAGCAGGTTGTTGCCGATGGCGATTTCGCACGAGGGGAGCCCGTCCTTGAGCAGCAAGTAGCCCAGTTGGGCCGAGTCGAGCACGATGTCGCGGTGATTGGTGATGTATAGATAGGGCGTCTCCTTGTCGAGCTGTTCGCGTCCGCTCTCGGTGAGTCCTGTAGTGGTCTTGGCCAGCAAACCTTCGATGTAAGGCTTCATCACCTTGATTTGGAACTCATGCTTGCTGTTCAGGCTCAGCAACATTCGCTTCAGGTCGGAGTACTTGTAACCGGGCAACACCATGCCCACCACCTGGCGGAACATCGGTTCTTCAACCAGAATCGACATGGCGTTGTGAAAATCCTTATCGGCAATAGGGCTGATGTCGAGGTATTCAGCCGGAATCTTGATGTTGACGTCTTCCATAAGTCAAGAGTATTTAGTTTTTAATTTTGATTCTTAACTATCAAAACACAAAAGTATAAAAAAACCTTCAGATACGCAACCGGCGATGAAAATGGCTGGGGGCATCGGCGGCGTTCATATCTCGCGCCCGGTGTAGAGTTGGTAGTACTTTCCTTTCATGGCCAGCAGTTTGTCGTGAGTGCCATACTCGATGATGCGTCCCTGCTCCAGCACGATGATGCAGTCGGAGTTGCGCACGGTGCTCAGGCGGTGTGCAATCACAAAAGTGGTGCGTCCACGCATGAGCGAGTCCATTCCCTGCTGCACGGCCCGCTCGGTGCGGGTGTCGATGCTGGATGTGGCCTCGTCGAGGATGAGCACGGGCGGGTCGGCCACGGCGGCGCGGGCAATGGCCAGCAACTGGCGCTCGCCCTGGCTCAGGTTCCCTCCGTCACCGCTCAAGACGGTGTTGTAGCCATCGGCCAGGCGGCGGATGAAACCGTCGGCGTTAACCAGTTTGGCCGCTTCGATACAATCTTGGTTGGTGGCATCGAGCCTGCCATAACGGATGTTGTCCATCACTGTGCCGGTGAACAGATGGGTCTCCTGCAGCACCATGCCCAGCGAGCGCCGCAGGTGCGGCTTGCTGATGTCGGTGATGGAGATGCCGTCGTAAGTGATGTGGCCGTCCTGAATGTCATAGAATCGGTTGATGAGATTGGTGATGGTGGTTTTTCCAGCACCGGTTCCTCCCACAAAAGCGATTTTCTGGTCGGGCATGGCATCGATGTTGATGTCGAAAAGCACTTGCTTCTCTTTGTTATAGCCGAAGTCCACCATATTGAATTTCACCCCGCCTTCCACCTTCACATAATGGGGGGCGCCGCCATCGCGGTCCGGCACGCACCATGCCCATGTGCCTGTGCGTGCCTCGACGGGCAGTAGACGGTCGCCGTTTTGCTCGGCGTTGACCAGGGTGATGGTGCCGTCATCGGATTCGGGCTCTTCGTCGAGCAGGCGGAATATGCGCTCTGCTCCCACGCTGGCATTGAGCACACTGTTCACCTGCTGGCTGACGTTGGCTATGGGACGCGCAAAACTCTTGTTGAGCGTGAGAAACGCCACCAGAGTACCCAGGCTCAGGCTCACATGTCCTCCCAGGATGAGCATGGCGCCTATCACGCCTATGAGCACATAACTGAGGTGGCTCAGATTGCCGTTCACGGGCATCACGATGTTGGCGATGCGGTTGGCCTGATAGGTGCTGGAACGCAATTCCTCGTTGATGCGTGCAAATTGTTCCATAGCCTGCTTTTCGTGGCAGAACACCTTTACCACCTTTTGCCCGGTCATCATCTCTTCAATGAAACTGTTCACTTCGGCCAGTTTTTGCTGCTGGTTCTTGAAATGACTGCGCGAGCGCTTGCCCAGCCAGGTGGTGGAGAAGGCCATCACACCGGCCATGACGATGCTCACAAGCGTGAGCGGCACACTCAATGCCACCATGCTGGCAAAGGTGATGCTGATGGTGATGAGTGAGTTGAAGGCCTGCGGAAGACTCTGGTTAATCATCTGTCGCAAGGTGTCCACGTCGTTGGTGTAGGCCGACATGACCGTGCCATGCGGATGGGTGTCGAAGTAGCTGATGGGAAGAGACTGCATGTGGTCGAACATGCCGGTGCGCAAGCGCAGCATGGTGCCTTGTGTCACGTTAATCATCAAGCGGCTGTGAAGATAGGAACAAACCACGCCCAGCGTCAGAATCATTGCCAACTTGAACAGTGTCTGAGCCAATGAGGCGAATTGTGGGTTGTCGACTTGGGTGAGCGGCACAATATAGTCGTCGATGAGCGTGCGCGTGAACAGCGTGGATGCCAGTGTGGTGACCGATGTAACCACGATGCACAGTGCCACGGCCAGAAATGAAAACTTGTAGTACTTCATCACCAGCCGGGTAAGACGCCATAACACTGCGCCCTTGTTGATGCCGGTGGTGTCGACGTATGCGCCTGCGCGGCCGCCTGGTGTCCGGCCCGGGGAAAATGGATTGCGGCTCATGCTTCCACCTCCTTTCTTGTTGACTCGGGTGCATCGAAATCACCTCCGTCCTCTTCTTGCAGGGCGCAAATTTCTTGATAAATCTTATTGGTTTTGAGCAGGTTCTCGTGCGTGTCAAACCCGCTCAAGCGTCCCTCGCTCAGCACCATGATTCGGTCGCACTCCTTGATGCTGCTGATGCGCTGGGCGATGACGAGCTTGGTGACCTGGGGGGCTTGATGGCGCAGGTTTGCGCGGATTTGCGCGTCGGTGGCGTTGTCGCAAGCGCTGGTGCTGTCGTCGAGCACGAGCACACGCGGCTGCTTGAGCAGGGCACGCGCTATGCACAGGCGCTGTCGCTGGCCGCCGCTCACGTTGGTTCCCCCTTGTTCGATGTGGGTGTCGTAGCCTTGAGGCATCTGCATGATAAAATCGTCGGCACAGGCCAGCCGGCATGCTTCACGGCATTGCTCCAGTGTGGCGTTCTCGTTGCCCCACCGCAGATTGTCGATGATGGTGCCGCCGAAGAGCACATTCTGCTGCAGCACTACCGCCACCGCATTCCGTAGGGCGGTGAGGTCGTAGGCCCGCACGTTGCGCCCGCCCACCATCACACTGCCACGGCTGGCATCGTACAGGCGGCTCACCAGGTTAATCAGGCTCGACTTGCCGCTGCCGGTGCCTCCTATCACCCCGATGGTTTCGCCGCTCGAAATGTGGGCGCTGATGTCGTGCAGGGCATATTCGCCGCTTCCGCCCTTGTAGGCAAAACTGACATGGTTCATGTCGATGGAGCCGTCGCGGATCTCGGTGACGCCGTCGGCCGGATTGACGATGTCGGGCACTTCGTTGATAACCTGCGTCACCCGCTCTCCGCTGGCGGCGCTCATGGTCACCTGCACAAAAATCATGCTCAGCATCATCAGCGACATCAGGATGCTCATCACATAGGTGAACAGTGATGTGAGTTGGCCGGTGGTGAGTTGGCCGGCCACCACATAGTGAGCTCCCCACCACGAGATGGCGATGATGCAGCCGTAGACCACCATGTTCATCACCGGGCTGTTGAGGGCCATCAGGCTCTCGGCTTTCACATAAAGCTTGTAGAGCCCGCGCGCTGCGGCACTGAATTTGCCCTTCTCGTGCTCTTCACGCACAAATGCCTTCACCACGCGGATGCCGGCCACGTTTTCCTGCACAGTGTTGTTTAGCTCGTCGTACTGCTTGAACACCTGGGCAAAGGTGCTGGCCACCTTGCTGATGATGTTCCCCAGGATGATGCCCAGCACCACGGTGGCCACCACGAAGATGAGGCTCAGCCGGGGGCTGATGACGATGCACATGACAATGCTGAACAGCAGCGTGAACGGCGCCCGCACGGTGATGCGCAGAATCATCTGGAATGCATTCTGCAGGTTGGTCACATCGGTGGTCATGCGGGTCACGAGCCCCGATGTGCTGTATTTGTCGATATCGCTGAATGCAAAGGTTTGGATGTTGCGGTACATGGCATCACGCAGATTGCAGGCAAATCCCGACGAGGCGTAGGAGGAGTATTGTCCTGCCAGAATGCCCATGAGCATGCTCAGAAACGCCATGCCCAGCATCGTGGCTCCATAGATGTAGACGTTGCCCATGTGCCCGGCGTTGATACCCTTGTCGATGAGTGATGCCGTGACGTAGGGGATGAGCACGTCAAGCACAACCTCAAGCATGATGAATAGTGGAGAAAGCAACGCAGCTGTGCGGTACTGCTTCACTTGTTTGAGTAGAGTGTTTATCATAGTAACCACAAAATTACAATTTTGCTTGCAAAAAAAGAATAAATTAAACTAAATTTGCATTTTCTTATCTAACCAAGTGATGAAATACAACAACCCTATAACCGTGGCCTTGGCGTTCTGCTTGCTTGCAGCCGCCGTGCAGGCACAGAGCCCTGTCGACACCCGCGAGCACATCTTTGACGAGGCGGTGAGAACGCTCAAAGTGGCTCCTGCCAGCAATCCTTATCTGCCTTCAATCTATGTGATGGGATCGAATGATTGCATCGAGGTGAACTTCGATTATCTGGATTACGAATTGCATTATCTGCGCTACAGCGTCACCCATTGTGACGCCAACTGGCAGCCGTCGGTGCTCGTCGAAAGCGAGTATGTGGACGGTTTCAATTATGCCGACATTGAAGACTATGAGCAATCGAACGCCACCTTCACCCACTATTACAACTACAATTTCAGAATTCCCAACGACAACTTGCGCATCACCAAGAGCGGCAATTATCTGCTCTCCGTCTATGAACAAGACGACCCGGAGCGCATCTTGTTCCAGACTCGCTTCTCGGTGAGTGAAAACAGGGTGGGGGTGGCGCCGGCCGTCACTTCGGCCACCGATTGGGATTACAACGGTCACCATCAGCAGGTGAGTTTCACTGTCAATTATAAGCCTGGTACAATCACCGACCCTTATAATGAACTCACTGCCGTGGTGAGCCAGAATACCCGGACCGACAACCAGGTGATGCTCACTCGCCCCATGATGGTGAGCGGCAATTCGGTGTCCTATGAGAGCATGAATGAGTTGATTTTCAATGCCGGGAACGAATACCGGCGTTTTGAGCATGTGAACATCAATTCGCTCAACATGGGCGTGGCAGCTATTCAGTATTTTGAGCCGTTCTATCATGCCACGCTCTATCTCGACGAGCCCCGCGCCGAGTCGCAATATCTCTACGACAGCACCCAGCACGGCCATTTCACTATCCGCAACGCGCAGTCGACGCGCAGTCGCTGCGAGGCCGATTATGTGGTGACACATTTCATGCTCAATACCGGCGAGAAACTGCTGGGTGGCCGCGTCATCCTGGAGGGGGAGTTCACTCACGGGCTCCCCATCGACGAGTACACCATGCGGTGGGATGAGAACGATGGCTGCTATCGCGCCGACCTGCTGCTTAAGCAGGGAGCTTACAATTACCAATACCTGTGGCTGCCCGATGGCGCTTTTCAGGCTCGCACCAGCAACATCGAAGGCGACCATTACCAGACGGCCAATGAGTATACCATTATGGTCTACGACCGCCCCATGGGCGAGCGCTATGACCATCTGGTGGGGCACGCTGTGGTGCACTTCAATTAACGAGCAACAAGGCGATTAAGCCCAAGTCGGTCATGAGGCCGAGGATAGGTTGTTTTTGGGGGCTCTTTTAATATCCTGTCAGTTTTATTTTGACATCTTGCTTCAGAGATTGACTCGCCATAGCCCGCTATGACGTCGGCAATCTCTTCACAATCGGCTCAGAATAAAATCCGGTTTTGGCATAAAACCGAATGACCGATTTGGATTAAAAGAAATCGAAGAAGAAGAAGACAGCCGCGTGGCGGCGTTTCACGTTTTCGGCCTTGCCGCGATAGGCTCCGCCGCGGTCGCGGATGCTGCCGTCGCTGTCAATTTTTCCCAAGTAGGCTCCGCCGCGGTCGCGCACGGTGCCATCGCTGTCAATTTTTCCCATATAGGCCCCGCCGCGGTCGCGGATGCTGCCGTCGCTGTCCACCTTGCCGCGATAGGCTCCGCCACGGTCGCGGATGCTGCCGTCGCTGTCAATTTTGCCCATGTAGGCTCCGCCGCGGTCGCGCACGGTGCCATCGCTTTCAATCTTGCCGATGTAAGCCCCGCCGCGGTCGCGCAAACTTTGTGCCTGCACTTGTGCCGTGCCGGCCAGAAGCATGGCCAGTGCGGCCAGCGCCATTGCTTTGAAGTGATGAGTTTTCATTGTCAGGGATAGTATTGGTTAATGGTTATTTGAGAGTTAATGCCACCACATTCTCCACATGGTGCGTGTGCGGGAACATGTCCACAGGCTGGATTTCCTCCACGCGGTATTTCTCGTCAAGCATGGCGATGTCGCGTGCTTGCGTGGCGGGATTGCAGCTCACATAGACTATGCGTGAGGGCTCGGCATTGAGAATCACGTGCACCACATCCTCGTGCATGCCGGCGCGCGGCGGGTCCACAATCATCACGTCGGGGCGGCCATGCTGCGCCACAAAGTCGTCGGTGAGCACGTCTTTCATGTCGCCGGCGTAGAACAGTGTGTTTTCGATGCCGTTCACACGCGAGTTCAGGCGAGCGTCGTCGATGGCCTCGGGCACATATTCAATGCCTATCACTTGCCGGCACTGCCGGGCCACGAAGTTGGCGATGGTGCCGGTGCCGGTGTAAAGGTCGTAGACCAGCTCCTCGCCAGTGAGGTGTGCCATGCGGCGAGCCACCTTGTACAGTTCATAGGCTTGCCGCGAGTTGGTTTGATAAAATGATTTGGGCCCAATGCGGAAGCGCAGTCCCTCCATTTCTTCCTCGATGTAGTCGCGGCCGCTGAACAGCACAAACTGCTGGTCGGCCAGCGAGTCGTTGACCTTGGTGTTGACCACGTACATCAGGCTCGTGAGCGAGGGAAACCGCTGTGCCACAGCTCCCATCACATCGTCGATGGCGGGCCGGTTGTCCTCGCCGAAGACAAGCACTTGCATCACCTCGCCCGTGCTGGCGGTGCGCGTCATGGTCATGCGCATGAAGCCGGTGTTCTGGCGGATGTCGTAGAATGTGTAACCCTGCCGGGCCACATACTGGCGGATGAACAGCCGCAACTCGTTGCTCACCTCGTCTTGCAGGTGGCAGTGCTCGATGTTGAGCACCTTGTCGAACGAACCGGGGATGTGGAATCCGGCGGCGTTACGGTCGGTGAATTCCTGTCCGCTGGCCAGTTGTTCAGCAGTGAGCCAACTCTTGTTGCTGAAAGTGAACTCCAGCTTGTTGCGGTAATGCTCGGTGTGCTCCGAGCCCAGAATAGGATTGATGGCGGGAATTTCCACCTTGGCGATGCGTTCCAGCGCGTCCACCACTTGCTGCTGCTTGCATTGCAGCTGGTAAGAGTAGGGCAGATGCTGCCATTTGCATCCCCCGCACACTCCGAAGTGCCGGCACAGCGGCTCCACGCGCAGGTGGCTGGGGCGCACCATGCGCACGATGGTGCCCTCGGCAAAGTTGTGTTTCTTGCGGGTGATGCGCAAGTCCACCACATCGCCCGGCGCCCCGAATGGCACAAAGGTCACCAGGTCGTTCCATCGCCCCAGGCTCTTTCCCTCGGCGGCCACACCCGTAATTTCAAAATTCTCGACTATGGGTAATTCTTTTCTCTTTCGGCTCACAATATTCGCTTTTTTAAGGCAAAATTAGTGCAAGTTGAGTGAAATGCCAAATTTATTTAGGCATTTCCGAAGCGCCGCCTAATTTCGAGGGTGAAACCCTCAACATGGTGCAAGTTGAGTGAAATGCCAAATCGATTTATGTTTTCCGGTTTTTTGTGTGTGCGTGTGATTACAGCAGGAAGCGGCGAGCGTAGGGAATTTTGCTCAGCAGCCAGGCTGTGAGCACCGATGCGGCGGTGATGCCCACTGTGTAGAGTGGAATGCCCAGTGCGGGGTGTATACACGATGAGGTGATGCCGTGGGCCACAGCTGTGCGGATGAACAGCACATGCACCAGATACACCCCGAAGCTTAACCTTGCCATGGCCGGCACCCAACGCTGCCAAGCACCATGCAGTCGAGGTCGCCGGTGGCCGCCCAGCACAAACACTGCCACCGCTTGGGCCAAAACCGTGGGCGTGAGGTAGTTGATGAACCAGTTTACGGCTTTGTGCGAGCGGTGTGAATAACCGATGGTGCCCGCTATCATGATGACCGTGGCCGCAAGGCCGGCGGCGTAGCACCATCGTCGCCATCGTGACGGCAACGGATAGGCGCGTAGGTAATGTCCAAGCACGAAGTAGCCGCTATAGCCTGCTGCCGTGTGAATAAAAAGAGAGTCGTAAAATCGCTTGACGGGCATCAGCACAGCCGGGTCGCAATGCTGCTTGGCCAGCGTGAAACCGAAGGGGACGACAAATGTCGTGGCAACGGCCAGGACGATGAAGTACCGCTCCATCTGTTTGGTGGCAGTGACTGCCCTGAACACAGGCACGGCGATGTAGATGCCGGCAAGCATCTTCAGAAACCACAAGTGGCTCGGTCCTTGCAGTAACAATGCCAGGGATTTGCGCCAGGGGCCGGCGTTGACCTGCTGGAACGAGTAAACGTAGGACCAAATGAAGAAAGCCACCACGATGTGCAGCAGATTTTTGCCGTAAAGGTGGCCGAGGGACAGCTTGCGGCCCTTGTCGAGGAACAGTGCCCCCGAAATCATCAGGAACACCGGCACGCACCATCTCGACAAGCAGTTGCCGGCCACGCGCACCGTCCAGAGGGCCGTGGGAAATGATTCCACAAAGTGCTGTGACGACGCGTGCAGCCACACCACAGCCACGGCGGCTGCGATGCGCAGCACGTCGAGTGCGGTGTCGCGCCCCGATGGGGCGGCGCTGCCTGTGATGGTGCCCCTTTTGTTCATGAGGGCAAAGTTAGCAATTATTCGTTTAAAATGGCCGCTTTGCAGCGAGTGAAACATAAAAACTCGTTAATCTTCTATAATGTGAAGCGATATTTGCTCGATTCTTCGTAAATTTGCCCCTTGTTTTAGCAGATTTTTTTCAATGAAAGAGAATATACGCAACATAGCCCTGCTGGGAAGCACGGGTTCCATCGGCCGGCAGACGCTCGACATCATCGCCGAGTATCCAGGGCTGTTCCGGGCCTGGATGCTGGTGGCCAACAACAGTGCCGACCTGCTCATCGAGCAAGCGCGCCGTTTCATGCCTCACATCGTGATCATTGCCAACGAGCAGCATTACGAGCGCGTGCGCACAGCGTTGGCTGGCCTGCCCATCGAGGTGGCCACCGGGGCTGCGGCCATTGAAGAGGCGGTGGTTGCCCCGGAGGTCGATACCGTGGTCACAGCCATGGTTGGCTACAGCGGGTTGTCGTCGACCATCGCTGCGGTGAAAGCCGGCAAAACCATTGCGCTGGCCAACAAGGAGACCCTCGTTGTGGCAGGCGACTTGATTACGCGGCTTGTGGCGCGGCATGGCAGTGTGCTCTATCCTGTCGACAGCGAGCACGGCGCGTTCTATCAGTGCCTGGTCGGCGAGCAAGCCTCGGCCGTGGAGAAGCTCATTCTCACGGCGTCGGGCGGTCCATTCCGTACCACGCCGCGCGAGCAACTCGCCACGATGCGTGCCGCCGATGCGCTGAAGCATCCCAACTGGATCATGGGCGCCAAAATCACCATCGACAGCGCCACGATGATGAACAAGGGCTTTGAGATGATTGAGGCTCAGTGGCTCTTCGGCGTGCCGCACGACCGCATTGAAATTGTGGTGCATCCGCAAAGCATTGTGCACTCGATGGTGCAGTTTGTCGACGGCTCGGTCAAGGCTCAGCTCGGTTTGCCCGATATGCACCTGCCCATCCGCTATGCGCTGGGGCTGCCCGGCGGGCGCCTGGCCACCGACGGCTACAAGATGACCGTCGACGATTATGCCTCGCTCACTTTTGAGCGGCCCGACTTCGACAAATTCCCGCTGCTGCGCACTGCCTATGCAGCTGCCGAGGCGGGCGGCAACGCCCCGTGTGTGATGAACGCCGCCAACGAGATTGCCGTGGCCGCTTTCCTGGCCGACAGAATCTCTTTCACCCAAATTCACGAGATTATCGAAAAAACCATGGCTTGGGCACCGCGCATTGAAGCTCCCGGCTACGACGACTATGTGGCGTCGAATGCCGAGTCGCGCCGTTATGCCCAGTCGCTTGTCAATCAATTTGTTTAAGAAATGAGTAGCACATTCTGGCTGAAAGCCTTCGAAATGATTTTGGCCCTGGGCCTGCTGGTGGTCGTGCATGAGTTCGGACATTATTCGTTCTCGCGGCTGTTCGGCGTGTGGGTCGAGAAATTTTACCTCTTCTTCAATCCCTGGTTCACCATTGCCAAGTGGAAACCCCGTGCCAAGACCGACGCCGACGGCAACGAGGTGAAAACCTCGTGGCGGGCCACCGAGTACGGTGTGGGCTGGCTGCCCCTGGGCGGATATTGCAAGATTGCCGGCATGATCGACGAGTCGATGGACACCGAGCAGATGCGTCAGCCTGCCAAGCCCTACGAGTTCCGCGCCAAGCCCGCGTGGCAGCGCCTGTTCATCATGGTGGGCGGTGTGCTGTTCAACTTCCTGATGGCCATCGCCATCTACACGGGCATCGTCTACACCTACGGCGAGATGTTCATCAACTACACCGATGCCACCGAGGGCATGATTTACTGCGACAGTGCCCATCAGATTGGCTTCCAGGACGGCGACATCCCCCTGGCGGTCGACGGCAAGGCGCTCACCTATTACCGTCCCGAGGACATCCAGACCATCATCATGGGGCACCGGGTGACCGTGCTGCGTAATCACCGCGACACGGTGGCCATCACCATTCCGCCAGGCTATCTGGAGGCTGCCAACAAGGATGCCGAGGCACATCAGCCCTTCATGGACATCCGCCTGCCGGTGGTGGTGGCGCAGACGCAGCCACGCATGGGAGCCGAGGCGGCCGGAATACTGCCCGGCGACCGTATGCTCAAGGTGGCCGCCGACACCACGCCAGGCTACGACCAGTTCACCGCGGCCCTGCTCAAGCACAAGGGCACTGTGGTGCCCATGGTGGTGCAGCGTGCCGACAGCCTGCTCACCATTAACGCCCGAATCGACGAAGACGGCAAGCTGGGCATCCTGCTCACGCAGCCCACCAAGGTCTACAACGTGGTGGTGAAGCACTACAACATCTTCCAGTCGGTGCCCCGCGGCATCCAGATGGGATGGGACAAACTCGTGGCCTACGTCAAGCAGCTCAAGGTCATCTTCACTCCCGAGGGTGCCAAGAGCCTGGGCGGCTTCGGTGCCATCGGCAGCATCTTCCCCGACACGTGGAACTGGCTCGACTTCTGGAGCATCACAGCCTTCCTGAGCGTGATTCTCGCTGTGATGAACATCCTGCCCATCCCGGCGCTCGACGGCGGCCATGTGCTGTTCCTTCTGTGGGAAATCATCACCGGCCGCCAGCCCAGCGACAAGTTCCTCGAGCACGCCCAGATGGTGGGCATGGCTCTGCTGCTGGCCCTGCTGCTTTTTGCCAACGGCAACGACATCTACCGCTATTTCTTTAAATGACTTTCCGCGTTATGGCTACTTATAAAACCATCACTTTGCGCCGCGGCAAGGAGGAATCGCTCCAGCGCTTCCACCCCTGGGTGTTCTCGGGCGCTATCGACCATGCCGACCCCGCCATCGAAGAGGGCGACCTGGTCACCGTCTACACCCACGACGGCACGCTCGTGGGCAACGGCCACTATCAGATAGGCAGCATCGCCGTGCGCATGCTCGCTTTCGACGACACGCCCGTCGACGACGATTTCTACGCCGCACGCCTTGCCCGGGCCTTCGCCGTGCGCCAGGCGCTGCAACTCATCCGCCCCGACAACAACGCCTTCCGCCTGGTGCATGGCGAGGGCGACTTCCTGCCGGGCCTTGTGGTCGACATCTACGGCCACACCGCCGTGCTGCAGGCCCACTCGCCGGGCATGCACTTTGCCCGCGCCGCCATTGCCCGCGCACTCACCGCTCTGCCGGACGGCTTGGTGCAGAACGTTTACTACAAGAGTGAGACCACACTGCCCTTCAAGGCCCAGCTCGACCCGCAGAACGACTACATCATAGGCAGCTACGACACCGACATCGCCATGGAGAACGGCCTGCGATTCCACGTCGACTGGCTCAAGGGCCAGAAGACCGGATTCTTCGTCGACCAGCGCGAGAACCGCGCTCTGCTCGAGCGTTACGCCCGTGGCCGCCGCGTGCTCAACATGTTTTGCTACACCGGCGGATTTTCCTTCTACGCCATGCGGGGCGGGGCAGCGGCCGTTCATTCGGTCGACAGCAGTGCCAAGGCCATCCGCCTCACCGATGCCAATGTGGAGTTGAACTTCCCCGGCGACCCGCGCCACACTTCCAGTGCCGACGACGCTTTCCGCTTCCTCGATGCCATGCCCGCCGCGGCCTACGACCTCATCATCCTCGACCCGCCGGCCTTCGCCAAGCACAAGAGCGCCCTGCACAACGCCCTGGTGGGCTACCGCCGCATCAATGCCCGCGCCTTCGAAAAGATAGCGCCCGGCGGCATCCTGTTCACTTTCTCCTGCTCACAGGCAGTGAATAAAGAGCAGTTCCGCCTGGCCGTGTTCAGCGCCGCGGCCCAGTCGCGCCGTCGCGTGCGCATCCTGCACCAGCTCACCCAGCCAGCCGACCATCCCATCAGCATCTACCACCCCGAGGGCGAATACCTCAAGGGCCTGGTCCTGCAGGTGGAATGACTCCCCCTCAAAAATCTTTTTATATTAAGTAAGTCGTTCAACGTAGAGTCCTAACAATTAGTGTTCTCGACCATGGAATCCTGCCATTTTGTCATTTCAACTCTAATGGCATACTATTTGTAATTTTATATATTGGTGCATTAGGCACTCACGAGCCTATGATTTTCTAATCAGGATAACGTGAATGGGCTTCATTTTAGATTCTTCCCCCATGAAAAAACTGAAGATACGTGTTAGTTCGCATTGTTTAACTTTAGAAATCTGACAAGATGTATATACATAATGTAAAGGGGTCAAGCAAGATTAGTACAAAACCACCTAAGCCTTATAATTCTTGGTTAAGTTACTGGGAAGATAAAGCAAATTGCAAGTTGGAGGATAACACATATTACAAATGTCCTGCTTGTGGTGAGGCTACTCTTAGAAAGGATTTTGACGGTTGCCATGTTCAGAAAGCATACAGCAGTGACCAAAGTTGGTATATTGTTCCGCTATGTTCTTCATGTAACCACAGAACAGACACCTTTGATGTCAATGTGACATTGGTGCCTGTTCCAAGCAATCTTTAATTGAATGTTCTTTGCTCACATCGTGCTGCAACACGATAAAGAGCCTTATCAAAGCCGCAGTCGGAATGCACCACGTCTGCGACTTTCTTTTACTATAACGTTGTTTCGGTACTTTTATTATAACAATACCAAAACTTCTATCAAAAAAACATTAACACAACCCCGATGCAATAAGGAATGTTTCTTCACGGCTAATCGTTTCATTGCCATAAAGTCTTTCGTTTACCTCTCTTATATATCCCTGCTCTGCCCTAGGAGCATAGGCATAAAGATACTCCATAAATTCGGACTTTGGTACACGATGCTTTTCTAATTCTTTTCTCAACTTATATAGTGGTATAGAGACTTCGCAGCGTGCATTGACTACCTCTGAACGCAATAAAGATTCTCTAATTGCAGGATGATATGTATAATTCATGCGTTATTCTCCTTGTTAATGTCTTTTCTCGTTAATAAATGCCGCAAGGCGGTTATAGATTATTAACGTTGATAAAGATTTGTTTGCAAGGCTGGACGTGGCAGGCACTTAGCGATTTTGCCTAAAAAAGAAATCCGTGAACTCCCTTTATCTATTGGGGTTGTCACGAATTTTAGGGTATTGTAGTATATAGTCTCCTTTTTTTATTTGGAACATCTATTTATCTGAAGATTTAGGCTTATTATTCTTTTGATGTTTTTTATGCATTTCTAATGCATTATGCAAGAGTTTGTCGAAATCCGTTGATGGGATCTCATCATATTGATACTCTTCCTCGTATATTTCTTGGTACAATTTCTTAAACTCTTCTGTATCTCTTATTGACGTAAACAAAGGCCATTCTTTATATGCATCGCGCATTTTTACATTTTTTCCAATTTCTTTCATTGACTGCAAAGCAGAAGCAGTGTCATCTTTCAAAATAGACACAGCCATCCTGTATATTTCTTCTGCAGCCGAACAATCTAGTCTTGTAACGATATCACAAGCTTTCTTCTTATCTCCCTGCAAATGGTACACAAGAGCTTTGTTGATTGTAAACACTAATTTATAAGCATATGGGCAATCTTTCTTAAATGGAGTCGTTAACATGAAATCTAGAAGTTTCAACGCCTAAGGATATTTTTTTTCGCGAATCAAATTAAAACACACAGGATCAATAAATGCATACATTTCTTCATATTCTTCTGGCTTTAATTTATGCCACATTACAATACCCAATTTAACACCTATTTCAAAGAAAACAGTATAGCATTTATTTGCATAATTGGGAGTACACTTTAGTGTACACTCTTCTTTTATTTCGTCAATCCCTTTTACATTAAATCTATTGCATTCTTTTAAATATTGCTTCGAAACACGTCCATTAGCATGAACAAAAAGATTACGCCTTTCTGTTATTTCTACAAATTCAGGATATACGGACACCCCTTTTGTTAGGGGTATCTCCAACTTTTTCTCCAGCCATTCAATTTGATCTGTGTGACTATCACGCAGTATAGTTTCTATCTCTTTTTCTATTAAGGAATTTCTGAAATCTTCGATGGTATCAAAACACAAAACTTGTTCAGCAGAAAACTGTTTCTTCGAAATATCCAAAACACTAGGATTTAAAGTATAATATAATCTCACTAATTCCGAAAAGAAATAATCATAAAGACTTACAATTGCTACAACGATATTAGAAACTGCAAGATTCAAGGAATCTAAGCTACAAGACTGCTCTTTTAACAACTTCTGGAATTTCGCAGCCTTATTTAAAGGTAAGGAAAAAAGCATATTGTCTTCTTCCTTTTTTTCGTCTATTTTATATTTAGTTATAAAATCTGACAGCCGATCACTCCATGTTTTGGCATTTGCCAACAGTATATTTGTAATCACTGGTAAAGATCGGTCTTGTGTATTAATCAACTCTATATATCTTTCCAATACGCGCTCAAATTTTGAGCATGTTGGTTTTTCATTCTGAGAATCATCAGACACAATTTCTTTTTTATAATCCTGCATGTCTTCTTTAACCTCTTTCATGTCGCTTTATTTTTAGATTTGTAAATATAAGGGAATACATTAATCCTTCAAACAACCGATAGGAACAACCATTACACCATCTGTTCTCATGTACGCAAATTGCCCGACGGCAGTTAAAACCATCTTAAATGATGGGGTTTTCATTTTTGTTGTGTCTATCTTTTCTGCCAAAGTGTTTAGATTGGCAGCCCCTTCCGCAATAAGCGTATCACCACCCAATTTTATCTCAATGAGACCATAGCTACCGTTTCGCAGATGCACAACCGTGTCACATTCAAGACCACTCTTGTCTCTGTAGTGAAACACGTCTCCGTCGTTGGCTTCTGCATACACGCGGAGGTCTCGCACACAGAGCGTTTCAAAAAACAAGCCCAAAGTGTTTAGGTCGTTCAGCAAGTCATTCGGTCCTATACCTAAAGCCGCAATAGCCAAAGATGGGTCGACAAAATAACGTGTGTCACTGGTCCGTATGGAGGTTTTTGAACGCAGATTGGGATTCCAAGCTGGCATGTCCTCTATTACGAAAATCTTTTTCAAAGCCTTGATATATGATGAAACCGTTTCGTCGCTCATGTCTTCCGGCTCATTCGTTTTCATATCTTCTATGATAGTGGGTATGCTGGCCATTGCTCCTTGTAATCGTGCATATGAGCGCATAAGTCTCTTTGCACGGAACTCATCTCTTTCAACTCCGTCAACTCTTGAAATGTCAGAGCGTGTTATGGCTTCAAAATATTCTGTGACCTGACGAAGTGCTGCCTTCTGACTTTTCTTGGTTAGAGATTTTGGCCAGCCACCTCGACAAATAGCATAAGCGATGTCTTCCATCTTCAGCGCACTTTCTCCATCAACCTTTTCTGGCTTAGCAAAAAGATCTCTGATACTCACATCTCCCGAAGATTCTCCCGATTCCCACAACGTCATGGGACGCATGGTGAGCCATGCAAAACGCCCAGCACCAGTATGGCGAATCTTTGATTTATCTGCAGGAACGGCAGAGCCTGTGAGCATGAACAAACCATCATCCTTTCTATGGTCTGCTTCAAAACGCACTGCATCCCATATTTGAGGAGCTATCTGCCATTCATCAATAAGCCTTGGGGTATCACCTTGAAGCAGTCGTTTGATGTTGGTTTCCGCTAATTGGAGATTTTGTTGTATGTTTGCTGGATCATCCATATACAGAACACTCTTAGCTTGTTGTTCTGCGGTAGTCGTTTTGCCACAAGCTTTAGGTCCTTCAATAAGGACAGCCCCCATTGCATCTAATTTCTCTTCTAGAAGAATGTCTGCGATTCGCTTTCGATAATTGAATATATTCTCAGCCATAATAATAACCTCATATGATTTTCGGTGCAAAGGTAGTAATTATTCTTGAAACAAAAGAATACTTTACTTACAATTTGGTTATTTGGCTCTATTTCGCTTGGTCATTTAGCTTAATAATATTTGGTCGTTTGGCTTTCTTCCACTTGGTTGTTTGGCAAAGTGCTGTACGGTGATTTGGAGCAAATTCATTCGGCCATTTGTGACCTCCAGATTGTAGTCTGTTGTTTATACTGTCCATTAAACCCCAAATTCTGCGTAAACAAAATGGGACAAAAGTCACTAGATTTATGGTCTGGTGTTCCAAATCTGCGTAAACAATGCGTAAACTTTTTATTTCAGTTAGGGGTGTTTTGTAAGATTCTGTGAAAATCATAAAAATCTAAGTCGTTGAATATCAATATAGTTACATATCATGGAGTATCATAAAAATCGTTATTTGCGGCTCATAATCTGGAGGTCCCAGGTTCAAGCCCTTGCTGGTCTACACTGAAAATCAAGCACTTACAAAGATTTTGTAGGTGCTTTTCTTTTGCCGGTGAACTTCAGGTGACCTTTTTGGAGCAAAAGTGACCCTGCGTGGCCCCCCGAAACGTAAAGTGATTTCGAAGAAAGAATGAAATTTTTTCATTATCTTTGCAACATTAAATTCACGTAGATGGAAGATATCAATCGGTTAAAAGTCGTGCTTGCCGAGAAAAAACGCACTAACAAGTGGCTTGCAGAACAAATGGGGGTCGATATAAAGGATCTGTTCATTAGGGAGTATAAACAATATCTGCTTTCGCAGGAAATGAATCGCAAATAGTTTATGGCAAATAGATGTTTATATAATGCTTCATTCGCAAAGTTTCTGAGTCAGGAACCATTGGCTGTATTAGGTGCACTCCATAATAACTATCATGGAGACACGCTGACCACAACCGATGAGGCGTGGAAGGGTGAGATCTCGTTGATGCAGCAAGTGCTGGAACCGTGGAAGGACGAAGCAGGGCAGATTGTTTTTGAATATGATATCCCACGTCTTGGGAAGCGTATTGATGTAGTTCTGTTGCTGAGGGGAATGATATTCTGTCTTGAGTTTAAGGTAGGCAAGAAGGAGGAGTTTCAAGCTGGCATTGAGCAAGTAATGGACTATGCGCTGGACCTGAAAAACTTCCATCTTTTCAGTCACGACAGAAAGATTGTGCCTATACTGATTCCAACAAGATATAAAGAATATACAAAGGAATTTCAACCATCGGTTTACAACGACGATATCTACAACCCGATGATTACAGGCGAGGAACACCTGCAGGAACTGATAGCAAGTGTATTGGAACATGCAGGGGCAGAGCCAAATGACGAGACGATAGACAACTGGCTTATCAGTCCTTATGCTCCTACACCAACCATCATCGAAGCTGCCCGTACGCTGTTTGAGAATCACTCCGTTGAGGACATTACGCGCCATGAGGCAGACAAGGTGTCTACCGACCGAACCATCAACTTTATACTTGATGTTATTCAGCAAAGTAAAGAGCAGCGGCAGAAGAGCATCTGCTTTGTAACGGGTGTGCCGGGTGCAGGCAAAACGCTTGTAGGACTTGATATTGCAATCAAACAGACATATAAGGATGGAGAACTGGACAAAGAGAATGGGGCTGTGTACTTATCTGGCAACGGGCCACTAGTTGCCGTTCTGACAGAAGCTTTGGCCCGTGACAACCAGAAGAAATGCACCGCCAAAGGTGAGCGTAAAAATATGTCTGATTCGCGCCGCGAAGTGAGTGAGTTTATTCAAATTATCCACCGCTATCGCGACAATATGCTGGCCAAGATAAAGAACCCCGTTGAGAATGGTGTGGTGGAGATTGACCCCGAGAAGGCGATACATCAGGAGGCGACAGGATATGGTGAAGTGGAGCATGTGGCCATCTTTGACGAAGCTCAACGCAGCTGGACGCACAAGCGCATATCCGACTACCTGAAGCGTGGCGGAACGTACGGCAATAAGTTGAAGGTACCCAACTTCCCGATGTCGGAAGCGGAGTTCTTGATTTGGTCGCTCGATCAGCGCGAGGACTGGGCCGTTATCATTTGTCTGGTGGGTGGCGGACAGGAAATCAACACTGGAGAGGCTGGCATCACCGAATGGATCAACGCCTTGAACCATCGATTCAGGCATTGGAATGTATTCATCTCCAACAAGCTGACTGAACCAGAATATGCAGAAGGCCGTGTGAACGAATTGCTACAGGAGAATAACAATGTTACTTTCTCCGAAGAATTGCATTTGGCCGTGACTTTGAGGTCGTTTAGGGCAGAAACGCTATCTGCTTTCGTTCATTCGTTGTTGTCCTTCGCACCCAATGCCGTCCCACTCTATCAGGATGTAAAGCAGAAGGGATATCCCATTGTGCTAACCCGCGATATGGAACAGGCGCGTGCATGGCTGCGAAAGCAGGCTCGTGGTAGCCAACAAATAGGTGTGTTGGTGACGAAGGTAGCTGCGCGTTTCAAGCCTCTTGCTGTTCATGTTTTAGGACAAGGTGATGAAAATGCAGTGCATTGGTTTCTCGAAGACAAGACTGACATCCGTTCGTCGAACTATCTTGAGGATGCCGCTACTGAGATTCAGGTGCAAGGATTGGAACTCGACTATGCCTGTGTGTTGTGGGATGCGGATATGCGTTGCGAGAATGGTCGGTGGGCTTATTACAAATTCAATGGTAAGAATAAGTGGAATCCTGAGAACAACGAGGAGAACCGGAAATATATGCTCAATGCATACCGCGTGCTACTGACCCGGGCCCGCCAAGGTATTGTCATTTGTGTTCCGACAGGCAACGGTAAGATGGGATCTGATGGCTTCCCTGAAGACCCGACGCGCTTACCGGAGTTCTACGATGAGACGTATAATTACCTGAAGTCGTTAGGCCTGGAAGAGATATAAAAAGGTTATGGATGTATTTGCTCACTTCGCAACGATAGAGGAACCGGTCAAGATGATGGACCGGGAGATTTTGAGGTGCGGAACAAGTAAGAAATGCCCCGAGACCGAAGTCCCGGGGCACGTCTTGTCGAAAAATTGCCGCTAAAATACGTCAAGACTATGTCTTTATGTCAAAATGTCGGACAGGTGGGGTCAACCATTCGGTTTGCACTCATGTTGCCGCTAATGTGGCCAAATTAGGCTGCAGTTCAACAAAAGCAAAAAAAAATTTGCTTTTGTGTTCGGTTTGCACTAATTTTGCAAGTCAATAGCGACTTGAAATTTGGATTATTCACAGTAAAAGATAATATTGGATTATGGGATTTCTCTCATTTACACAAGAAATAGCGGTCGACCTGGGTACGGCCAACACGATTATCATCCACAACAATAAGATTGTGATCGACGAGCCGTCGGTGGTGGCGCTCGACAACAAGACGGGCAAGCTTTTTGCCGTGGGCGAGAAGGCTCGCGAGATGTACGGCAAAGAGCATGAGGGCATCCGCACGGTGCGCCCGCTGAGTGACGGCGTGATTGGCGACTTCAATGCCGCCGAGTTGATGCTGCGCGGCATGATCAAGAAGGTGAGTGCCAAGAATCACTGGTTCTCGCCGTCGCTGCGCATGGTGGTGTGCATCCCCTCGGGCTCGACCGAGGTGGAGATTCGTGCGGTGCGCGACTCGAGCGAGCATGCGGGCGGCCGTGATGTGTACATGATTTATGAGCCCATGGCGGCTGCGCTGGGCATCGGCCTTGACGTGCTGGCTCCCGAGGGCAACATGATTGTGGACATAGGCGGCGGGACGACCGAGATTGCCGTGATTTCGCTGGGCGGCATCGTGAGCAACAAGAGCATCCGCGTGGCCGGCGACGACCTCACGGCCGACATCCAGGAGCACATGGGCCGCGCCCACAATGTGCGTGTGGGCGAGCGCACGGCCGAGCTGATTAAGATTAACGTGGGCAGCGCGCTCACCGAGCTTGACGATGCTCCCGAGGACTATGTGGTGCATGGCCCGAACAAGATGACGGCTCTGCCCATGGAAGTGCCTGTGAGCTATCAGGAGGTGTGCCACTGCATCGAGAAGTCGATCAGCAAAATCGAGGCTGCCGTGCTCAACGCGCTGGAGAACACTCCGCCCGAGCTTTATGCCGACATTGTGAAGAATGGCGTGTACCTCACCGGCGGCGGCGCGCTGCTGCGCGGCCTTGACAAGCGCCTGACCGACAAGATTGGCATCCAGTTCCATGTGGCCGAGGACCCGCTGCACGCTGTGGCCAAGGGAACGGGTGTGGCCCTGAAGAACATCAAGCACTTCCCCTTCCTGAAGCGTTGAACTTAACGGAGAGCGGAGGCCGAACAGATGAACAATCTGCTCAATTTCTTCGTCAAGCATAGTTCGTGGTTCGTTTTCATCATCTATGTGATAGCGAGCTGCGTGCTGCTGTTTCGTGACAATCCTTACCAGCAGAGTGTCTATCTGACGTCGGCCAACGCGCTGAGTGCCACGGTCTACGAGGGTATGAGCACGGTGACCGACTATTTTCACCTGAAGGGCATCAACGATGACTTGCAGCGGCGTAACGCGCTGCTGGAGCAGGAGCTGGTGGCGATGCGTGCCGAGGTGACCGACCTGCGCCTGTTGCTGCCCGACACGGCCCAGATGCAGCCGCGGCTTCGGCAGTTTGACTATGTGCTGGCCCACGTGATCAGCAACAGCATAGCGCAGACCAACAACTACATCACCATCAACCGTGGCAGTGCCGACGGCGTGAAGCCCGAGATGGGTGTGGTGGACAAGAATGGAGTGGTGGGCATTGTGAACGTGGTGGGGCGGCACTCGGCACGCGTGATCTCGCTGCTGAATCCGCACATGCGCCTGTCGTGCAAGCTTCGCGGCAGTGAATACTTCGGCAGCATGGTGTGGGACGGCAAGAGTCCGGAAATGGCTGTGCTTGAGGAACTTCCCAAGCACTTGCAGTATGCCGTGGGCGACACCATCGTCACCAGCGGCTACAGCGCGGTGTTCCCCGAGGGTATCATCGTGGGCACCGTGGAGGGCCGTGCGCGCGACGACAGCGAGAGCTTCGTCTCGCTCAAGGTGCGGCTGACCACCAACTTCAGCCAGCTGAGCACCGTCAGGGTGATGACCAATAACCTGGCCGACGAGCTGCGCGAGCTCAGCGCTTCGGAAAACGTGGAGCAGTCGGCCATCTCAACACCTAAGCCGCGGGAGGACAAGCCATGACCAAGACTGTGATTCAATTCGTCGTTCTGGCCGTGGTGCTGGTGCTGGTGCAGGTGGTGTTCAACCGGATTGTGCTGCTGGGCGTGGCCGTGCCCATTGTGTTCATCTATCTGCTGATGCGTCTGCCGGTGAACCTGAACACCAACTGGGTGCTGACCATCGGCTTCGTGACGGGGCTGCTGGTTGACATCTTCGGCAACACGCCGGGCATGAACGCCCTGGCGTGCACGGTGCTGGCCGTGCTGCGGATGCCGGTGTTCAACGTGTATATGCCGCGTGAGAACGACATGAACACGCCCATTCCGTCGGTCGACTCGATGGGCGTGGCAGCTTACTTCAAGTACATGTCCACGCTGGTGCTGTTCTACTGCGTGCTCATCTTCATGATTCAGGCATTCACCACGCGCGACCTGTTGCTGACGCTGGCGCGCATTGGTGCCAGCACGGTGCTGTCGGTGGTGCTGATTTTAGGGTTGGATAGTTTAGTGAGCACGCGCCGTGAGAAAAGACTATAATCTGGAGAAACGCAAGTGGGTGATAGGGGGCTTCATCGTGGTGGTGGTGCTCATCTATGTGGCGCGCCTGTTCCAGTTGCAGGTGATGGACAGCACCTATAAGGCCAACGCAGACTCGAACGCGTTTCTGCAGAAGGTGATATATCCCTCGCGCGGCCTGATTTTCGACCGCAACGACTCGCTCATCGTCTACAACCAGCCCGCCTACGACTTGATGCTCATCCCCAAGGATGTGCACCCGTTTGACACGGTTGACTTCTGCTCCACGCTGCAAATCACGCGCGCCGAGTTCGACCGGCGCTGGGCCGACATGAAGAAGGGGCGCAACTACTCGGCCTATTCGCAGCAGATTTTCATTCCGCACCTCTCGGCCCAGGACTACGGCCGGCTTCAGGAAAAGCTTTATCGCTACCCGGGCTTTTTCATCGTGCAGCGCATTCTGCGCCAGTACAACTGCCACGCGGCGGCCAATGTGCTGGGCGACATCCGCGAGGTGAACAACAAAGACATCGAGCGCGATGCCTATTACCGCCCCGGCGACTACATCGGCGACCTGGGCATCGAGAAGAGCTACGAGCGCTTTCTGCGAGGCCGCAAGGGCATGGAAATCCTTATCCGCGATGCCATGGGGAAAATCAAGGGGCGCTACAACGACGGGCGCGACGACGTGTCGCCCATAGCGGGCAGCGACCTGAAGCTGAGCATCGACATCGAGCTGCAGCAGCTGGGCGAGCAGATGATGACCGGCAAGTGCGGCGCCATCGTGTGCATCGAGCCCAAGACGGGCGAGATACTGGCCCTGGTGTCGAGTCCCACCTACGACCCTGCGCTGCTCATCGGCAACGAGCGCGGCAAGAACTACCGCGAGCTGATGAACAACCGCTTCAAGCCTCTCTACGACCGCTCGATCATGGCGGCCTATCCTCCAGGGTCCACCTTCAAGCCGTCGCAGGGCCTGATTTTCCTTCAGGAAGGCATCGTGACACTGAGCACGGCCTATCCCTGCCACCGCGGCTACATCAACGCCGGGCTGCGCGTGGGCTGCCACGGGCATTTCTCGCCCATTCCCTTGAAGCCTGCCATCCAGACGTCGTGCAACGCCTATTTCTGCTGGGGGCTGAAGTATATGCTCGACAAGCGCTCCAAGTACGGCAGCGTGGGCAACGCTTTCGAGGTGTGGAAGCAGTACATGGTGTCGATGGGCTACGGCTACAAGCTCGATGTGGACATGCCCGGCGAGAGCCGCGGCTTCATCCCCAACACCGCGTTCTACGACAAGATTTACGGCAAGGACAAGTGGGTGGGGCAGTCGATTATCAGCGACGCCATCGGCCAGGGCGAGATATTGGCCACGCCGCTGCAGATTGCCAATCTGGGTGCCACCATCGCCAATCGCGGCTACTATATCACGCCGCATGTGGTCAAGCAAATCAAGGGTGTGGGCGTGCTGAAGAAGAATCTGGAGCGTCACGACACCAAGGTGAGTCCCGCCAACTACGTTCCCATCGTGGAGGGCATGCGCATGGCCGTGCTGGGGGGCACGTGCCGTGCGGCCAACCTGCCGGGCATCGAGGTGTGCGGCAAGACGGGAACCGCCCAGAACCCCCACGGGCGCGACCACTCGGTGTTCATGGGCTTCGCGCCGATGAACGACCCGAAAATCGCCGTGTGCGTCTATGTGGAGAATGGCGGGTGGGGAGCCACCTACGGCGTGCCCATCGGCAGCCTGATGATTGAGAAATATCTGCGCGGCACGCTATCGCCGGGCCGTCAGGCAGTGGCGGCGCGCATGGCAGCCAGCCACACTGTGAGCTTTGCCAACTCCAAGGCCTACGGGCCGGCCCCGAAGGCCGATGCCAAGAAATCCGCCGCGCCGGCTGCCGGCGAGCAGAAGGCCACGCCCCCGCCGTCACCGTCACAACCTAAAACCGACATTGCCGATGGAAATAAGGAATGACAATGACAATAGCGGCAACCTGCTGCGCTCCATCGACTGGTTCACGATGGTGCTTTACCTGATTCTCATCGTGTGGGGAGCGGTGAGCATCTATGCCGCCACCTACGACTTCGACAAGGCGTCGATGTTCTCGCTCGACGAGTTCTCGGGCAAGCAATTCATGTGGGCCGGCCTGTCGTTTGTGCTGGGCCTGGTGCTGCTGCTCATCGACCGGCGCATCTACGAGGCCTATGCCTATCCCATCTATGGGTTCATGATATTGCTGCTCATTATCACCATCTTCATCGCCCCCGACATCAAGGGCTCGCGCTCGTGGCTGGTCTTTGGCCCGGTGAGCCTTCAACCCGCCGAGTTCACCAAGTTTGCCACCGCCCTGGCGCTGGCCAAGCTGTTCAGCACCTACGGCTACTCGCTGAAGGGCTGGCGCAACATCGCCATCGCCGCAGGCATCATCGTGCTTCCCATCCTGTGCATCATCCTGGAGCGGGAGACGGGTTCGGCGCTGGTCTACACGTCGCTCGTCTTTGTGCTTTACCGCGAGGGGCTGAGCGGCTTCGTGCTGTTCGCCGCGCTGTGCGCGGTGGTCTATTTTGTGGTGGTGCTCAAGTTTGCCGCCACGGTGGTGATGGGAATCCCGCTGGGACTGTTCATCGCCTTCATCATGGTGATGGCGGTGATTGTGGGCATGCTGTTGCTCTACTGCCGCTCGCTCGTGCTGGGCGGGCGCGTGCTGCTGGGCTATGTGGGCTCGGCACTGTTGGTGTGGGGACTGTCGGCATTGGGCGTGCACATCAACGGCTACGTCTATTTCTTCACCGTGATAGGGTTGTCGCTGGTTTATCTGCTCTATGGCATGCTTCACGACGACTTGCGCAAGGTGGCCGTCACCATCGGTTGGGCAGCAGCTTCGCTGGTGTTTATGTTCCTGGTGAATTTTGCTTTCAACAACATCCTGGAGCCTCACCAGCAGATGCGCATCAAGGTGACGCTGGGCATCGAGGACGACCTGCGCGGTGCCGGCTACAACGTGAACCAGAGCAAGATAGCCATCGGCTCGGGCGGGGTGCTGGGCAAAGGCTTTCTTAACGGCACACAGACCAAGCTCAAATATGTGCCCGAGCAGCACACCGACTTCATTTACTGCACCATCGGCGAGGAAGAGGGCTTTGTGGGAAGCACGGCCGTGCTGGTGGTGTTCCTGATGCTCATTTTGCGCATCATCAGCATCGGCGAGCGGCAGCACACGGCTTTCGGGCGCGTATACGCCTATTGCGTGGCATCCTATCTCATCTTCCATCTGGCCATCAACATCGGCATGGTGATCGGGCTGTGCCCGGTCATTGGCATCCCGCTGCCGTTCTTCAGCTACGGCGGTTCGTCGCTGTGGGGCTTCACATTCCTGTTGTTCATTCTGCTGCGCATCGATGCCGACCGCAAAGCCTACGGCTCCTGGTAAACGAGCGGCGGCTCGTAACCATTGGCGTAACGGGCTACAAAAATAGTTCCGTTTGTTGTTTTTGATTGCTGGGAGAGCACCCCACCTGCCGCGATGATGCACCCGCGCAGGCGTCACACACTCCTCAGTCGCTTCGCGCCAGCTCCCCTAACTTAGGAGAGCAGTTGAGCTCCCCCTCTAAGTTAGAGGGGGTGGCCCGTAGGGTCGGGGGCGTGTGTCCCTGCGGCGATGATGGCCCCATGCAGGTGTGACAACCGTGCATCGAAGATGCACAAGCTAACAGAGCCCCAGGTTTCGGCGCATGAATGCGCCAAACCTGGGGAAAACGACGACAATGTCAATGTTCCTCGAAGAGGCACAACCCTCCTTTTGGCATCACGCCGTGGCGGAGCGGCACCGGGCGTATTGATTGTGCCTCTCCGAGGAA
>ONMF01000018.1 GCA_900318865.1 uncultured Prevotellaceae bacterium | reverse complement strand
TTGTGTGGCGTGGTCGCCTGCTTGTTGCCGTTGCCGGGCTTTTTGCCGCACGCCCAGCCGGAAGCCGGCCGCTGCGCCAATGAGCACACTGATGATGCAGGTGAGCAGGTTGCTGCCGATTCCGCTAAAAATCCATTCGGTCATCGCTTGTGTGAGTTTTTGCTGGTGGGGTTATCGGCGGTGGATGATGTCGAGGGACTCGCGCAGCTCGGGCATGCGGGTGAGGCGGGCGACGGTGAGGTAGATGGCGGCGGCGGCGAGTATGCCGATGGTGAGCAGGGCGGCCTCGGGCAGGTGCACGAGCCGGGTGAAAGCGTAAATCAGTGCTCCGGTGAGCAGGCTCAGCAGCAGGGTGGGGGTGAGGTCGCGCATCTGCATGAAGAAGCCCACGTTGATGAGGCGGCCGGTGTAGTAGGTGTTGATGGCCAGGCCAATCAGGGAGGTGCAGACGGAACCGATGCAGATGCCGGTGATGCCGAACGGCACGCTCACGAAGATGGCGATGGTGGCAATCACTTTCTTGATGATTTCCAGGCGCAGGAATAGGTCGCTGCGGCCTTTCACCTGCAGCAGGTTGAGGTTGATGGCGTGGATGGGATACCACATCGACGCGAAGCAGATGATCTGCAGATAAGGCACGCAGGGCTCCCACTTGGCGGTGACCAGGGTGATGATGAGCGGATGGGCCAGCGCGGCGATTGCGACCATGACGGGAAACATGATGAAGGCGGTGAAGCGCAGCATGCGGCGGTAGCTGTCGCGCAAGCGGTTGTCATCGTTCTGGATGCGGCTCAGCACCGGGAAGGTGACTTGCTGAATCACCTCGGTGAGGCCTTGTGAGGGCATGCGGGTGTAGTCCTTGGCACGTGCGTACTGGCCCAGGTCGGCCGCCGAGAAGAATTTGCCGATGATGATGGGGTAGATGTTGGCGTAAATCTTGTCGAGCAATCCCGACGCGAGCATCTTCGAGCCGTAGCCCCACAGGTAGCGGAAAGAATTTTTGTCCCACCGGCCGCGTGGCCGCCATGGCGACAAAATCCAGAACAGGATGAGGCTGAACAGCCCTGTGGCGATGTGCTGAATCACAAGCGACCACACGCCCAGACCTCTGTAGGCTGCCACGATGGCGAGGATGCCTGCCGCGATGTGCGACGACACATTGATGATGGCCTTGGCCTTGAAATTGAGTGCGCGCGACAGCTGAGTGTTCTGCACAATCTTGAATGCCGAGATGATGAGCAGGATGCCCTCGGCGCGCAGCAGCTGCGCCAGGATGGGTTTGTCGTAGAATTGTGCCACCAGGGGGGCTATCAGCCAGATGACGCCGTACATCACCGCTCCGGCCGCGATGTTGAAGATGAAGGCTGTGGTGTTGTCGTTCTCGGTGAGGTCGGGCTTGCGGATGAGCGCGCCACCGAAGCCGCTGTTGAGGAAGACGTAGGCAATGGCGTTGAACACGGCAATCATCGCCAGCAGGCCGTAGTCGCCTGGGCTGAGGATGCGCGCGAGCACCACGCCGATGATGAACCCGATGGTGAGGTTGGCCACGCGGTCGGTGGCGGTCCAGGCCACACCTTTCACCGTTTTCTTTTTCAGTGATTCAGCCATTTACATTTCTCGAGTCCTCGCTCGGCAAGGTTGACAATGATGGGCAATAATGGTTTCTCAAGGAATCGGGCTCGCAGATAATCGATGAGCGAGCAGACCGCGAAGACGGCCAGCACACTCACAATGGGGTGCACCCACCCCATGGGCGTGCCGAAGTGCGACGTGTTGTGGAGCGTGTCGCTCCATAGCCATTGCCTCATGGCGGCGCTGTGCGCATGAATCAGCAATATGCCAAATGTGGTGGAGGCTATGGTGTTGATGAGTTTGGATTGCTTAACCTTCAAGTTTTTGAAGAACATGAATGACGTGATGCCGGTGCAGATGGCCAAGGGCGCATTGCTGTCGGAAACGAACCAGAACTTGAGCGAGATGAGGCCTGCCCGTCGCACTAAGAGCACGCTGGCTACCGACAGGACGATACAGGTGGCCATCAGGAGCCCCCACCGCTTCCTTGCCTTGCTGTCGGCCTCCGGGACGTAAAACCTCAGATAAGAGGCGATGATGTGGAGAACCATGAACCACGCCACATAATTCAAGGTGATGAAACCCACCTTGGCGAAGACGCAATAAACTGCCAGGCATAGGGCTGTCAGCGCCTGGTGCTGTCGCTTGGAAATGCTGTTGACAACGATGTTCAGGAAGGGGATGAACAGGAAGTAGACGACGAAAGCACTTTTGAATCCGGTATTCAGCCTGTTGAACGGGAACAGGAAGTAGGCAATGTTGTCGGCATCGAGTTTTGTGTAGCCGGTGAAAACAAAAATCAGCCCGATTGTTATCGCGTAAAAATACACCTGCAAGACGAGTTTCAGAAACTTGTGGAGCGTGATGCGGGATTTACACATGAAGTAGCCGGTTATCAGCACAAAACAATTGATTCCCGTTTTGCCCCACATGCCCAGGGTGTAGAGGTAGCAAGATTGTGCTGTGAGGGGTTGTGAGTCGATGAATTCCTTTAATCCGGAGTTGACCAGATAGTGGTGCGCAACGATGAGCAACATCACGATGATTCGAAACAGCTCCAGGTTGGAGTCGCGCTCTTTCTTCACCGGGGGGGGTGTTGCAGAATGGGCCATTCGATTGGGGTCGTGCGCTTCGTTCATGTGGCGGGATGCGCGGGCTGCTGGTCGATGTAGCGGATAACTTTTGCCGGAACACCTGCCACCAGCGCATTGTCGGGGACATCCTTCGTAACCACGGCACCGGCACCCACGCGGGCGTTCTTGCCGATGTAGTTGCACGAATCGAGAATAATGGCGCGTGAGCCGATGTAGGTGTTCTCACAAATGCGGATGGTGGTGGGGATGTTTACGTTCAGGCCGCGGTTGTAGGCGTCGATGTCGCGGTGATGCGACTCGATGATCACGCCGTTGGCAATCTTTACGCCGTCCTCGAGAATCACTTCGCCCGAATAGTCGATAAAGACGTGCTTGGCCAGTGTAACATGGTTGCCGATACTGATGGTGCCCTCCAGATAGTGCTGCCGGCTCAGATGCACGTCGTGCTCGATGAGGCAGCCCTCGCCCATGCCGTAGCGTTGGCGGTAGGCATTGATTTTCTTTTGGCGCAGCGCCACGCGGTCCCACTTGAGGGAAGAATATTTTTCTAAAAACCGCTGGTTTTCTTGGAAGTCACGCTGCCAGCGGTCGCGGATGATGCCCTTCTCGCGGTAGCGGGCTCCTATTTCGGAGCGCTCCTGCTTGGACAAGGAATAGAACTTTTCCTTGACGTACTGGTTTGACCACATTTTGTATTTGTGGAAGCATCGCAGGATGTCGCAGAATATTGCCACACGCTTCCCTGCCGAAAACCCTTCGTTCTCGCTGATGGTGCCGGAATGCTTCCAGCCGTAGTTGATTACTTGCTTGAATCGTCGCATTGAATTATGTCTCCTTGGTTGAAAAAAGATGGTTGATGCTGTCTTCTAATGTGTAATGTGGAGTCCAGGAAAAATCCTGAATGAAACAGGAAATGTCCATCCCGACGCTGGCTTTCACATCCGATGGCTGCCGGTCGATGACCACGTCATGTCCGCAACGCCCGCGGGCAATTTTTTGCACTGTCAACGCGATGTCGATTAAAGCGTACGATTGGCCGGGACCCAGGTTATAGACTCGTCTCCATTGCTTGCCGGGGTTGTTGAGCAAAGTGATGAGTCCTTCGGCGGCGTCGCGCACGTCGATGAACGAATAGCGCTGGGTGCCGCCCATGACCGTGATGGCCTCGCCGGCAAGGGCTTTCTCTACAAAAACGTGCAGAAATCGTGCGTTTTGGGCTATCGACGCGAGTCTCACATTCGTATGCGTTACTCCCATTGTGCTCAGGTGGGCATCGGTCAACACTTCGGAAAAACTCTTGGCAATGGTATAGGGATAGCCGGGTGCCACTCGTGAGGTTTCCTTCCACATGACCCCATGATTGTCGGGGCCGTAGATGCCTTGTGACGATACGTTGATAAACGACTTGACATCCAGTCGTCTCATGGCCTGAAGCAGAGCTTCCGTGTAGGATAGTGAAGCGAACAGCTCGCGGCCATCATTTCCGCGAGCGAAGGCGGTGTGCACCACAGCGTCGTAGTTCAGGCCGCGCAGTGCCTTGTCATCAACCAGTTGACCCAGCTCAATGGCTTGCAAGTGGTCGGCAGGCTGGATGTCTTGTGGCGAACGGCTCACCAGATAGAGGTTGCAGTCTCCGCCGGCCAGCAATCGGCGAGTCAGCTCGGTTGCCAGCAGTCCGCGTCCGCCTGTGATGATGATGTTTCTCATGGCGTCATGCCAAAAGTTGTGATGAATCGAATCTCACGCACAGGTCGTTGCCCGCCGCGTCGCGCACGCTCACACCCGTGTTGATGAGGTCGATGTGTTGCTTTAATTGATTAAGATTGTCGCACACCAGGGTGAAGCGCAGCACGATTTGACGCAGCGTGTCGCCCTCGGGGAGCGTGTCGCCCACGTTGTAGCGTTGCTCAAAATGGATGAGCGATGGCAGCTGTTCCGTGACCTGCTCCACGCCGGTGATGCTGGCGATGGTGCCTCCGCGTGCGGCAAACGACAGCACGCACGCCACCCGGTTGTCGCCGGTGGGCAAGCTTTCGGCTACGGGTTTTGCCGAATGGCCCAGTAGTGAATAATCAACCAGATTGTGCAGGAAATTCACTCCGTACAGATGGTCGGTGATTCGATAAGCTGCCTCGCCGGCACAGCGGAGTCCGCCCTCGAAGATGGCGAATCGTCCCGACTCTTTGTTGTACAGCCCTTGCACGAAGATGACGGCACATTCCAGCCCTAGCGACTCAATCATGCTCACCACCCGGGGATTCACCTTTTCCATGTATTGGCCGGCGTAACGGCAGGGATATACTCGGGCGATGGGAATCGTGGTCTTGGCATCGTGAAGCGCGGCCGGGAAGCGGTTGTCGATGCATGCCAGAAACGCCTTTCCGTGGTCCACCAGGTAGTGAGCTGTGAACTCCTCGCCCTGGAAAAACTCTTCGACAATCACCCTGTGGCCCGATGACAGGCGCGATGCCTGAGCGATGGCATCGGCTTGTGATTCATTGTCGGTGCAGAAAGTGACTCCCCGCGAGGAGTTGGAGTCGTCGGGCTTTACCACCACAGGGGGGCGGTAGGGTGCTGTGGCCAGCGAGGAATCCCCCTTGAACAGGGTGCGTGGCGCGGGGACGCCATGCCGCTGGCACAGGTCGCGGAAGAGCACTTTGTTTTCAATGGTGTCCCACTGGCGGCGGTTGCAGTAAAACGGCAGTCCGAGCTGCCGGCACAGTTCCTGCGCCTTGAGCAGGTTGAACTCGCTGATTCCGGCCAGCACACCGTCGATGTGGCGCGCTTTTATCAGCTGCTCCAATTGGGGCACGTCGGCCGTGCTGATGAGTGCATGCTCGTCGGCCACAAGTTTGGCCGCCGACTTTTCGGGTTCAAAATAATCGGCCACAATCGTGTGTGCCCCGTGTGCACGGGCGTAATGGACGATTTCGACCGAACCCACATTGGAACCCAGCACTAAAAGCGTTTTCCCGTTAAAATACTGCTCCATCAGTCGCTTGTGATGATTTGGAAATACTTGTCGGTGTCCTGTAGCGCCACATCGGCTTCGGTCACGCTGTCGAAACGCAGGAAGAGAGTCCCCAGTGACTGGTTGGCACCGGTGAAGCGGGTCACGCGGTGGCCCGGTGCGGCCCAAAGGTCGCGCTCGACGACGTGCTGCGCTTCGAATCGCGGGTCGATGCGTAGCTCTTGAAAAGTGCCGTCGTGCCGTGCGTGCAGCACTGTGATGGCGTAGCAACCCCGGTAGTTGGGTTCATGGACAGGTGGCATGGGAAGACCCACGGCGTGGCACGTCTCGGCCTCAATGATGTCGACATCGGCGGCATAGCGCAGCATCTCGGCCAAGCGGTTGCCGCCGGCGCGTGGCGACACTTCCATCAGGTAGGCTTTGCCATTGGTGCACACGCGGCACTCCACGTTAAAGATTCCGCTGCCCACGCCCAGCAGCGCGAAGAGCCGCTGCAATTCATTCTTCAGTTCCCGCTGATAATGCTCAGGCATGACTGAAGGCCAGCGCTCGCCCGACGGCGTGTAGGGGTTGATGGCCTCGTTGTCGAATATCTGGTCATAAAAAGCGTTATACAGCGCTTTCCCGTCGACGGCAAAACATTCAATTCCCGACGAGCGGCCTTGTTTCTCCAGAAAATCCTCAATGATGAACCTCTTTGACGGCGAGCACTCTATGGCATGATTGATTGCCCTTGGCAATTCGGTTTCAGCGTCAACGCGTGTAACGCCTTTACTGCCGGCGCTGTCAACGGGTTTGACAATAATGGGCCAGTTGAAGTAACCTACGTCGGCAATGGCAGCATCGGCGTTGTCGTAACCTTTTGCGTTCGGCACATTGAAGCCGTTGTCGGCCAGAAACTTGCGGAAGCGGGCTTTGTCTTGTAGAATGCAGGCCGATTCATAGCTGCACTGGAAGGGCAGCCCCATCTTCTCGGCCACATAAGCGGCGGTGACCACACCCGGGTCAACGGCAAACGACATGATGCCATCGATTTCCAATTCTTGCGCCAGCCGGAGCACCGCTTCCTTGTCGAGAATGCTCACATTGTGATACTCGTCGCTATAGCGGTGGGCGATATTGCCAGGCAAATAGTCGACAGTGATGACGTGGATGCCATGACGATGAGCTGCCTCAATCACGGGCAGCAGGTAGCGGAGACCGCCCAGCAGCATCAGTTTCTTCTTGCTCATTTTGTTATGGCTTGGATGATGCGGTTGATGTGGTCCTCGGTGAGCTCGTGGTGCATGGGCAGGCAGATGACACTGTTGGCCATGCGGGTGGCTTGCGGCAGGTTGTCGGGGTGGGCGCTGGGCAGGCCGCGATAGGTAGAGAACTCACTGATGAGCGGGTAGAAATAGCGGCGCCCCATGATGCCCTGCTCGCGCATCTTGAAGTAGAGCTCGTCGCGCGTCATGCCGTAGCGGTCGGCATCGATGAAGATGGGGAAATAGCTGTAGTTGTGGCGCACGCCGGGCATGTCGTTCCAGAACGTGATACCCTCCACGCTGTGCAGAGCCTCGCGGTAGCTCACGGCCACGCGGTGCCGTGCCTCGATGGCCGCGTCCACCTGCTGCAGGTTGAGCAGGCCGTAGGCGGCCCGCACCTCGTCCATCTTGCTGTTGATGCCGGGTGCCACCACCTCGGTCTCGCCGGCGAAGCCGAAATTCTTCAGGCGGTCGATGCGCTGTTTCATGGCTTCGTCGTGCATCACCAGCGCTCCTCCCTCCAGGGTGTTATACACCTTGGTGGCATGGAAACTGAGCGTGCTCAGGTCGCCCTCGTTCAGCAGGCTCTTGCCGTTCACCTCCACGCCGAAGGCATGGGCCGCGTCGTAAATCACCTTCAGCCCATACTTGTCGGCGATGGCCTGTATCTCGGCCGTGCGGCACGGCTTGCCGTAGACGTGCACCGGCATGATGGCTGTGGTGCGCGGCGTGATGGCTTCCTCGATGCGCTCGGGGTCCAATCCGCCGGTGGCGGGGTCGATATCAACAAACACCGGGCGGATGCCGTTCCACCACAGAGCGTGCGTGGTGGCCACAAAGCTGTAGGGCGTGGTAATCACCTCGCCGGTGATGCGCAGGGCCTGCAACGCGGTGAGCAGCGGCAGTGTGCCGTTGGTGAACAGGCTGATGAACGGCACCTTGAGATACTGGCATAAAGCCGCCTCCAGCCGTTGGTGGAACGTGCCGTTGTTGGTGACCCACTTGCTGTCCCAGATTTCGTGAAGAAGTACGTCGAACTCGTCCAGGCTTGGCAGCAACGGCGACGTGACAAGAATAGTATCTTTTTTTATCATGATATAAAATCGATGTTTGACCGGTCGAGGTCGGTGTATCTTAGATGGTGGTAGCCCTGCCGATGAAACCGCCACCACCGGTGGCTTTCATGCCGCGGTGATGGGGTTGAGGCAGGGAAATAAAAAGGGTCACCGGGGCATGAGCGGCGGTGTACCGTGAAGTGTGGCAAGCGAGCCGGCGGGGTGGGGCGGGGTGCGCTGTCGCAGCAGCACGCGCGTCACAGCCGGTGCCGGCTTCTATGTGGCGAGTCATCTCTATCTGTGCAGGTAGTGAATGAATCTTGCGGGCAAAGATACGAATTTATTTTCAATTGATAACAATGATTGCGCGTTTACGTGCGTGCGTAGTGCGCGCACGAGGTAAAAGCGGGGGAGAGCCTCCGTGAGGCTCTCCCCCGCTTTGGGGTAGTAAAAGATTTTGTGAGAATTACTCTTGTTCGAGCACGATGTTGACCAGTGAGGTGACATCGGCGATACCGATTTCGTTATCGAGGTTCACGTCGCCCTGCTTGGCAGCTGCGATGAAGTCGACCTTGATGGTTTGGCTCAGAACTTCCATTTCAATATCGATATGGACGCTGATGGCCATGTCGTTGAACGCTGCGTTCAGCACCAGGGGCACTTCTTCCAAATAGGGGCCGGCCCAGTCATCTGCATTGGGGAATTCCTCGGTGCTGCCGGGCAGGATATTGATGCCGCCTGTGAAGCTGACGTTCTTGAACTGTGCTCCCTCGGTGGCGGTGAGGTTGTTCAGTTCGATGTTGCCCACGGGCATGGGTTCGCCCTCGAGATAGAACACAAAGTTCTTGAGGCTGAAGTTGTAAGTGCCATCCTCGTTCTGGTCCATGTTGATGGCCACGCCGTCTTGCGGGCCACCCACGCCGTTGATCGACACGGAGAGCTGTCCGGTGTAGGTGTTTGCCATCGCTGCCAGCGAGCAAACCGCTGCAGCCAGAGTCATCATGATTTTTTTCATTGTTTCTTTACTTTTTTTGTTTTTAATATAAATTATAAATTCATTTCAATCTTTTTGCTGCTCCCCTCAGTTAGGGGAGCTGTCGCGGAGCGACTGAGGAGTGTGTCCTGCTTGCGTGGCGGGCCTTGTCGCTGGTTGGCACACGCCCCCCGGCCCGTTGGGCCACCCCCTCTAACTTAGAGGGGGAGTTAGGGGTTACTTGACAACCTTGGTGACGGTGGTGGTGCCGTCGGTCAGGGTCTTGACCACGACGTTCACTCCCGTGAAGGGCTTGTCGCTCACGCGGCCGTCCAGGCTCACATATTTCACACCGGCCACGCGCGCGGCGTTCACATCGTCGATGGCGGTGACCACGCCGCCACCCTTGCCGATGCGCAGGCGGGCGGGGGCACCGGCTGCGTTGGCGGCGGGCAGGTAGCAGCGGTGGGCTGCCAGCGTGCCGCTATCGGACATCACGAACTCATCGTTGAAGAGGACGTACCCCTCGCTCACGGTCGTTGCCTCGTTGCTGCCGGCCAGCAGGCTGGTCACGGTTTGGGTGGCTCCGGTGTAGCGCGGTGCGCTGTAGCCGCTGCCTGTGCCGTCGTTTTGCAGCAGCACTGCCACGCCGGCGGGGATGTAATCCACTTGAGTGATGGTGGCCTCGTCGGCATTGATGGCGGTCACCACATAAGCCTTGAGTGGTTCGGGCAAGGCCAAATCCTTGTCGCCGTACCAGGTGGCGTAGCGGTTAGCCTCGCTGAAGGCCACGCCCGTTAGTTCCACAGGAGCCGGTGTGCCAGTCAAGGTCACGGTCATGGCTGTGAGGTCCACGGTGATGGTGTAGGTGCCGTCCTCGGCAATCATATAATTGCCGCCGCCGTTCTCCACCAGCGCCTCGGCAGTGCCCAGTGTCATGGTCTTGTCGTTTGCCGGGCCGTAATAGGTGTTGTTCCAAGCATCGGCCACGTCGGTCACCATCTTGAAGCCTCCGGCAGCCAGCTCGGCGGGGCCGTAGGTGTACTTGCCGTCGGCAAAAGTCATCTCGTAATCATTGCTTGTGCTCCAGCCATTCATGTCGCCGGCCACATAGAGTTTCTGTACCGGCCACTCGCCGCTCACGTCGAAGGTGGCGGCTGCGGGGTCGAGCGTGAAGGCCCATTCGCCAGCCGGCAGGCTATAGTTGTTCATACCGCTGTTGGTGCTCAGGGCGATGCCGGTGGCGTTGTTGGCGGTGATAGCCAGTGCCGACTCGGGACCGAGCCAATCGGTGCCGTTCTTCACAAACTTGAAGTTGCCCTCAAAGCTCTTGTTGATGGTGAACTTGCCGTCGGTGCCTGCTGTGAGCAAGTCGGCGGTGGTGTTCCAGTCGTTGAAGTCACCCACCAGGCTGTATTCATCGGGCCAGCTGCCGGTGATGACCACCGTCATGGCCTCCTTGTCGACGGTGAACGTCCACTCGCCGGCATGGTTCATCAGGATGTTGCTGCCCGGATGCGCCAGATTGAGCGTCTGTCCCACCTCGGCTTGTGCGAAGTTGTGCGTTTCGTTGTCGGTCGAGCCAAAGACGTCGTTGTCGCTCCAGCTCTTCTTGGCCAGGAATTTCACCTCGTCGGTGGCGGCCAGTTGCTGCGTGAGCGTGAATTTGCCGTCAGCAGCCAGAGTGAAAGGCACAGCCGTTTCGAGGTCCCATCCGTTGAAAGAGCCGATGAGGTAAAGCTCATTGGGCACATTGGCGTTAATCACATATTCTACGGCCTTGCTCAGTTCCTGGTTGTAGATGGCCACGACGGCTCGGTAACCCGTGGCCGTGGTTTCTACGCTCTTGCCGGTGATGGCACCCTTGCCCAGGTTGGCAAACGTGGCGTTGATGTCGGCCTCGGTGAGAGCGTCGCTGCCCGTGTAGGTCACGTCGTACTCGGTGGTGGCGGCATCGAATGTGAAGCCTTCGAACTTGCTGCAAGTGATACCCGTCACCTCGCCCGCGTTGTAAATAACAAAGATGTCGTCAACAAAAAGCTGGTCGCCTCCGGAACCACCACCCGGGGTGGAACTGGTGGACATGGTGATAAGCATCTGTGTGGGAGCCGCTGTGGTGGTGCCTTTCGTATAGTCGAAGGGAACAGTCACCTGTTTCCAAGCCGATGAGGCAGTGATTGCGCCATCTTGGGCTTTGGCCACCACGTTGTTGTAGGTAGCGCCGTCGGCTTCGGGGTCTTGGTAAGCACCATCGGTCAATGCGATGGCCGACAATTTTGCATCGGTCGTGGTGGAAACAAACTTCACCCAAGCCGAGATGGCATCAGGACTGCCATTCAACGGAGTATAGAATGGGTCGCCATTAGCATCGGTGTCGGTTGTGTTAATGGCTGCATGGTTGGCCGTGTTGGAAGCGCTGATATTTCCCATATTCATTCGGCCGGTGGTCATGGTTCCATTGGCTGTTTTATTTAATGCGGAACAGGCAGTCAACAATGCGGCATAGTTGCCACTATGCTTGTCTTCTGTTTTTTGTAAACTTGATTCCACGGCACTAATAGCAGCTTTCTTGAACGCGTTTGGAAGGCCATTTTGGGTTGAACTCAAAAAGCCATGCCAACTGTTGGGTTCTACACCGGAATATGGTGTCGACGAGCCAAGAACACCGCTAATACTAATACTCACGTCGTGCCAGGCTTCGAAGCCGCGGTTGTTGAGCTGGAAACCGGCTGTGGTGAATTCCACTTGGTTGCCGCCCTGGGTGAAGTTGGCATAGAGCGTGGTGGTGTTGAAACGTGCCACCACAGTGCCATTCTGTTTCAGAGTGGTCACGCCGGCAGCAGTGGTGCCTGTGAGGCCTGTGAGGCTGTAAGAGCCCGCGGCCAGCGTGTAGGTGTCGCCGTTTTGGGTGACGGTGGCTGTAGCCTTGCTGTTCTCCACGCTGCCCACAATCAGCTGCCCTGTGTAGCTTGTGGCCGTCGCGGCCATCGTGCACATCAGGAGCATGATAAGAGATAATACTTTTTTCATAACTTGTTGAGTTGTTTTATTTGTTGAGTTTGTTTTATCGTATTTTATAGGTGATGCCCACAGCCCCGTAGATGGGGTAGAGCGTCTGCTCGATGGTGCGGAAGTCGCTCTTGTGAACACCGTGGAACCCCATGTTCAGGTCGGCCCACACGCCGAATTTTCTCATGAAATACCAGTCGGCCCCGATTCCCATGCCGATTTGCAGCCGGCGCATGCTGTCGGAGAAATCGTATTCGCCGCGCTCGCCCTCGTCATGGCCCAGCATCACCTTGGCGCCGGTGGGGTCGTCCACGCGCAAGTGGCCGTCGTAGGCCCAGCCGTCGAAGGTGCTCCCTGTCAGATAGGAGAAATAGGGGCCGCAGCGCAGTCGTACCTTGCCCACGTCGCAGGTGACTTGCAGAGGCACGGTGAACATCCACTGCGTGACGCGTGTCACCACATTGCCGGTGAACATGCCAGCCAGCACTTCGCCGCCTTTCACAATCTCCATGTGATAATTCTTTACCCGGGCATCCATGTCCATGCCCTTGTTCTCAAATGTGATGCCCACCTTGGCGCCCCAGCGCCCGTAGATGGGCTTGTAGGCTCCCAGCCCGAAGGTGATGTTGGGCGTGAGCGAGAACCGGTTGAGCGCGCGGATGGTGGCCGGCATGCCCATGGGCGCCGTGCCGCCGATGTTGTAACCCACGCGTCCCTCGAAGCGGAATCCCATCCCGAGGAAAGTGCTGTCGGACTTAGCGGCTTGCGCCACCAGTGCCGCGAGCACCAAGATTGCAGTTATAATCGTTTTTTTCATTGCCATGAATCATTTAATGTGCCGCGTCGTTGCTGGGTCACTCCTCACGGGTGCAAATCACCCGCACCTTGTCCACGCACAGCGTGCTGCCGATGGCTCCGATAAACAAGTCGCCCTCGACGCTTGCCGAGAACACCACCGTGAGGCTGTAGCCGCGGTTCTCGAGCAACTGCTCGTCGATTTCCTTTGAGTATTCAAAATCCACGTCGAAGGCCGTCCACTCGGTGGTTTCGTGCAGGTCCTTCACTTTGGCGATGGCCACGATGTTGGGGTTGGTCTGCACGTCGTCGCCGAAGAGCATCACCTCGTTGCCGGCGTCATCGTGGTTGCGGTAGAGCACGGCGTAGATGGAGCCGATGTCCTTCTTGCCCGGCACCACATTGCCGTCCTTGTCCTTGTAGGTGTCGCCGGCGGTGTACTTGTAGTAGCCGGTGTACTTGGTGGGGTGCTTGGTGAACGGCAGGCCGAAGCGGGTGGATTTCAGCGTTTCGGTGGTGGCTTTCGACATGTCGAACTCACCTAAAAAGAGGTTGCCGGCAGCGATAGGCTTTTTCGACATCTTTCCAAAGGGGCCGGTGTCGCGCGTGATGAGCTTCACGCCGTAGCCTTCGTAGCCTTCGGCCAGCGGAATGGTGGGGTATTCGTCGGGCTTGGCCGTGGCGCGGGCAATTTTATAGCCAGGGTTGCCGCTGGCCCATTCCTGGACGGGCTGTCCGGCGGCGTTCAGGTTGTACCAGAGGTAATATTTCTTGCCTGACGGCTCCAGGTCGAACATTTCGAAGTCGTACTTGATGGTGTCGCTCACGATAACCAGTTGCGGCTCAAAGGCGATTTTGTAGCGCCGTTTCCACTGCCCGTCCTGCGAGGTGACCACATAGGTGACCGGGCCTTTCGAGAAATCCTGCACACTGCCGCTGGCCGGAACCACCGTGGCTCCCGGGGTGAGCGTGAACCGCGGCGCCAATGCCGTGAGGTCGGCATGGCCACGCACCACAAAGGTGACGACGCTGTCGGTGGAGAGCACCTGCTGTGCCGTGTCGGTCAGCTGAAAAAAGAACTGTTCGGGCTGTGTCACCTTCACCACCACGCGCTCGATGTCGGCCTCGGCGTTGAGCGGCTCGTCCTTGAAGCACGACGTCAGCGGCAACATGGCTGCCACCATGGTCAACACTCCAGTATTCTTTAGAAATTTACGCAACATTTTCACGTAAGTTGTACCTATAATTAAAACCTATTTCATCTTTTTAAACTGCAAAGTTACAAATTTTGTTCAAATTATCACAAAAAAATATTAAAATCATGCCATTTTTAAGAAAAATCGATAAATTTGTACATCATATTTACTTCATCGAGCATGTGCCGGGCAGGGAAGAACCACTACGGCTTCATGGCATGATTGTGGCAAGTGGCCTGCCGCGATGCAATAAAACGGCCCTGGTTGCGTTTAATAATAATGTAAGGACATTAGCATGGCATTATGAAAAATATACTCCTACTTGTGGCGCTCGCGGCGCTGCTCACCGCATGCATCGAGGACAATTTCTCCACCAGCACGACCGACGTGCTGGAGTTCTCGACCGACAGTGTGAAGTTTGACACGGTGATTACCGCGCAGTCGACACCCACCAAGCAATTTGTGGTCTATAACCGCGGCAAGAAGCAGTTGCGCATCTCGTCCATCAAGATGGCGGGCCGAAGCGACAAGGGGCATTTCTATCTGAATGTGGACGGTGTGAAAGGCACCGAGTTCCATGATGTGGAGGTGCGCGGCAACGACAGCATCTACGTGTTTGTGGAGAGCTATCTCGATGAGATGCGGCAAGACGCGCCTGTGGAAATCAGCGACTTGATAGAGTTTGAGACCAATGGCGTGAAGCAGCAGGTGGTGGCACATGCCTGGGGACAGGACGTGGTGCGTCTGCACGGCGACACTATCGGGCGGAGTGTCCATTTCACAGCCGATAAGCCTTATTTGATCTACGACACGTTGTTTGTGGCCCGTGGCGCGACGCTCACGCTCGACGCCGGCGCCACATTGCTCTTCCACGACAAGGGCGCCATGCGCGTGGCCGGCCGGCTGGTGGCCAACGGCACGCAAGAGCGGCCGGTGGTGCTGCGCGGCGACCGCCTGGACCACGTGGTGGGCACCATCAACTTCGACATCATGTCGGGGCAGTGGGGTGGTGTGATATTCACCCCGCCCACGCGGCTCAACGAACTGCACCATGTGACCATGAGCGGCTCGTCGATAGGCATGCATGTGAGTGCCTCCGACACCCTCACGCGCGCCCTGTATCTGCACAACTGCGTGCTGCACAATGCCAGCACCAGCGTGTTCACAAGCGGCGGCGCATGGGTGGATGCCGTGGGAACCGAGTTCAGCGACGCGGCCGAGAGTGTGGTGAACTTCATCGGCGGCAAGGTGAATCTGGTGCAGTGCACGCTGGCCAACTACTACCTGTTCAAGGCCCCCACCGACCCCATTATCTTTGTCTATCTCCAGGACGACGACCATGTGGTGGACGAGTTGAAGGCGCGCTTTGACAACTGCGTGATTTACGGCAACACCAGCGAAATCAATATGGGTGACCTCACCGGCACCGATGTGATGCTGCGCTACTGCCTGCTCAAGAGCGCCGGCGACGACGACGCCAATTTCATCAGCTGCGTGTGGCAGGGCGACCCCAAGTTCTACACCGAGCGCGAGAAGTACATCTTCGACTACCGGCTTCACGACGAAAGCGATGCCATAGGCCGCGGCAACCCCGCGCTGTGCCCCGCCTCGGCGCGCTACGACCGCTATGGACAAGACCGCCTGGCGAGCGGCGGCGTGGACCTGGGTGCTTACACCTGGATTCCTGAAAATTAAAATCAAGAAACTCTAGAAAATCTAGAAAATCTAGAATCAATAGAAACCTCTTAACAACCAATAACCAATGAGAACACTGAACAAAATCTTCCTCCTTGCCGCTGTGGCCCTGATGCTGGCCGGCACGCTACAGGCGCAGGCTCCCAAGCGGGAATTCCGCGGTGCCTGGCTGCATATCATCGGCCAAAAGCAGTTTTCCAACAACACTACCGAGCAGAACAAGGCCTACCTGAGCGAGCAGCTCGACCTGCTGCAAAAGGCCGGCGTGAACGCCGTCATCTGGCAGGTGCGTCCCCAGGCCGACGCGGCCTATCCCAGCTCGCTGGAACCCTGGAGCCAGTGGATCAGTGGCAAGGCCGGCGTGGCCCCCCAGCCCTTGTGGGACCCCCTGCAGTATATGATTGACGAAGCTCACCGCCGCGGCATGGAACTGCATGCCTGGATCAATCCCTACCGCGTGACCCACGGTAAGAACGACCTGCCGCCCGAAGGGCACGTCTACTACCAGCATCCCGAGTGGTTCCTGCAATATGCCGACGGCAAAATCTACTTTGACCCCGCGCTGCCCCAGAGCCGCAACTTCATTGACCAGGTGGTGCGCGACATGATTACGCGCTACGATGTGGACGCCATCCACATGGACGACTACTTTTATCCCTATCCGGTGACCGGTGTCGAGTTTCCCGACACAGCGTCCTTTGCCACCTATGGCCGTGGCTGGGGCGACAAGGGCGAGTGGCGCCGTCACAACGTGGACCTGCTCATGGAGCAACTGCACAACACCATTCACTCCATCAAGCCCTGGGTGCAACTGGGTATCAGCCCCTTCGGCATCTGGCGCAACAAGAAGAGCGACTCGCGAGGCAGCGAGACCAACGGCCTGGAATGTTACGACGGCCTCTTTGCCGATTGCCCCAAGTGGACGGCGATGGGATGGGTGGACTACATGGTGCCGCAGCTCTACTGGGAACTGGAGCACAAGAATGCCAGCGACCTGGAGCTGAGTTACTGGTGGAACGACCATGCCAATGGCCGCCACATGTACTACGGCCAGGCGGTGCACAATGTGATGACCCATCGCGATATTGCCGCCGCCGGGGGCGACACGCTCAATCCCACACAGCTCGACCACAAAATTCGCCTGATGCGTGAACTGCCCAACGTGCAGGGCGTCACCTGGTGGCCCGGCTACACCGTGGCGGCCAACTTCAAGGGTGTGCTCGACTCGCTGAGCACCAACCAGATGCGTACGCCTGCACTCATCCAGCCCTACACCTGGCTTGATGACCGTGCCCCCGATGCCGTGACCAATGTGCGTGTGGAGAAAACGCGCGACACCCGCACCCTGCTGTGGAACGCTCCCCTGACCACCGACCCCATGCAGCAGGCGGTGCGTTATGTGGTGTACCGCTTTGCCGCCGGCCAGCCGGTCAACATCGACGACGCTCCCAGCATCGTGGCCATTACCGGCGAGCCGTGCTTGCTGCTGCCGCCTGCCAAGAACAAGAAGAACCGCGGCACATGGCAATATGCGGTCACTGCTGTGGACCGCTGCAACAACGAGTCGGCTCCGACGGTCCTCACCGTGAAATTGTAAACTGGCTGCCCGGCCAATGTAAAGTTGGCTAAAAAGCGCAAAATAAGATGGCATTTTTCTCTAATTTGGGAAAAATGCTTATCTTTGTGAGCTATTGCTTGAATTTTTCATAACTATGGTAGATAAGATACTAAGCCATATTTTTGAATTGCCTTTTGTCAAGGCATTTAGGCTCAAAACCACACCCAGGTGGATTATTCTGCTGATTGACATGCTCATTGTCACAGCTTCCTACCTGATGATTGTGTTCGGCGACACCTATGCGTGGCACAAGATGCTGCCGTCGACCCAGATACTGCTTAACTGGTTCGTTATCATTACGGTGTACTTCCTGGTGACCTATCTGTCGAAAAGCTACACTTGCGTCATCCGCCTGTCGGTCATTGAAGACCTGTACCGCACTTTCCTGGTGGTGGTGACATCGACGGTGATGCTGGTGTTTATCAATATGGTGGTGCACCTGGTGCGGGAAGCACCCCTTTTCAGCTATTGGAATGTGCTGATTATCGGTGCGCTGACCTTCTCGATGATGATGATTGAGCGCCTGCTCATCAAGTACTTCTACATGCGCCTCACATCGGCCAACGACGTCAGGCGGCGCGTGCTGGTGCTGGGCACATCGCTCGATTCGCTCATCCTGGCCAACGCCCTGAAAAGCGAGATTGGCGGCAAATATGAGCCCGTGGGGCTGCTGAGCATCAAAAACGGCAAGGAAAACGAGCAAATCAACGGCTTCAAGGTGTATCGTTTCGACCCCGACAATGTGGCCAGTATCTTTGTGGGCAACAGTATCTATGCCTTGATTTTCAGTGCATCGAACAATGAGCTGATGCGCAGCGGCTTTGCCGACCACTTCATCCGCAACAACATCGCCTTGCTGTCGATAAATAAGGTGGAGGAGTTTGAACTCGACAACGACAAGGAGGAGAACAATGCCAACATCTCCACCTTCATCAAGGAAGTGCAAATCGAGGATTTGCTGGGCCGTGACCCCATCGTGCTCAACAACTCACTTGTCAATAACAACATCAAGGGTCAGTGCGTGCTCATCACCGGCGCATGCGGCTCCATCGGAAGCGAGATAGTGCGCCAGGTGGCGGCCTACAATGCCAGCAAGATTGTGCTCATCGACCAGGCCGAGACCCCCATGCACGACTTGGCACTTGAGATGCAGAAGACGTTCCCCGAAGCCGATGTGGAGCTGTTTATGGGCGATGTGCAGAACTTGCAGCGCATGGAGATGGCCTTCAGGAAGTTTAAGCCCAAGTTTGTGTTCCACGCGGCAGCCTACAAGCACGTGCCCATGATGGAAATCAACCCCACCGAGGCCGTGCTCACCAATGTGATGGGCACCAAGAACATGGCCGACCTGTCGCTGAAATACGGAGTGTACAAGTTTGTGATGATTTCGACTGACAAAGCGGTGAATCCCACCAATATCATGGGCTGCACCAAGCGCCTGGCCGAGATTTATTGTCAATCGCTGTTTTTCGATGCCCGCAAGCAAGGTCGCTCCACGCAGTTCATCACCACCCGCTTTGGCAACGTGCTGGGCTCGAACGGCTCGGTGATACCGCTCTTCCGCAAGCAGATAGAGCAGGGCGGACCGCTCACGGTCACCCACAAGGACATCATCCGCTACTTCATGACCATCCCCGAAGCCTGCTCGCTGGTTCTCGAGGCCGGCTGCATGGGCGCCGGTGGCGAGATTTATATCTTCGACATGGGCAAGCCGGTGAAAATCTATGACCTGGCCGTGCGCATGATTTCGCTGGCAGGGTTGCGCCCGGGTGTGGACATCCAAATCAAGGAAGTGGGTCTGCGCCCCGGCGAGAAACTTTACGAGGAGTTGCTCAACGACAAGGAGAAAACCACTGCCACGGTGAACAAGAAGATTATGATTGCCAAGGTGCGCACCTACGATTATCGCGATGTGTGCGAGCACATTGAGCAGATTGTGGATTTGGCCATGCAGGGCGACATTCACGGCATGGTCTACGCCATGAAGCTGTTTGTGCCTGAATACAAGAGCAATCACTCGGTGTTTGAGAAAATCGACCGTGAGATTGAGACGAACTCCCCCAAGGCGGTGGAACTCGCCACTCCGGAGACCGAGAAGTACTATTAACAGCACACTCACCTTGCCCCGGCGGCAACGCGACAAAGATATTACATCTAAGAAAGCAACCAGATTGTTTCTTTTGGTTGCCGTGCTCGTGGGGGGTAGACGGGTCGGGCTCAATTATCAATTTTTGGTAACTTTAAGCATCACGTCATGAAACAGCGCATCATCACATTTCTGATTTGTTCGGCGGCCGCGGTGGCCGTGATGGCCCACATTCACATGTCGAGCACTCATTATGCCTCCGGCCAGAACATTGTCATAGCCTACGACGGGTTGCCCGCCGGGGCCGAGGTCCTTATCTATAAAGGTCTGTCGCTTCAACCCATGCTCGAGTCGCAGGTGGTGACCGGTGAATCGGGCACGATAACATTGGGAAATGCCTACGAGCCAGGAACTTACACGGTGAAAGCCATGCACGATGGCGCTGAGGTGAGCCAGCAGGCAACATTCTCGGTAGCCGACCCTAAAGTGGTGCGCGGCGCATCGAGGATAGTGGTTTTGAGCGATATACACGTGATGGCCCCCGAACTGCTCATTCATGACGGCAAGGCTTTTACCGACCATGTGGCCACCGACCGCAAGATGCTCAGGCAAAGTGCCGAGATTTTCTCGACGATGACCGACAGCATCATCCGTCTGCACCCCGATTTGGTGGTGATTACCGGCGACCTCAGCAAGGACGGTGAGACGGCAAGCCACCACTATGTGGCCGGCGAGTTGAGGCGCATGAAGGAGGCCGGTATTCCCTCGCTGGTGATACCCGGCAATCACGATTGCAACAATCCCGGTGCCAAGACCTTCGATGGCGACAATTGGGCCTACGCTCCCACGGTGACACGCGACGAGTTTGCGCAGATTTACAGCGATTTCGGTTACGGTGAGAACGTGGTGCGCGACCCGTCGTCACTCAGCTACGTCGCCGAGCCGCTGCCCGGCCTGGTGGTGCTGGGCATCGACAGCAATGAGGACGAAGAGAATCGTCTGGTGAGCCGTGGTGACGACAGCAACGTGAGCCATGTGGCCGGCCGAATCAAGCCCGCCACGCTGCAGTGGCTTTTGGAGAGGGCGCGCGAAGCCACCCGTGCCAACAAGCAAGTCATCGCCCTGCTGCATCATCACCTGGTGTCGCATTTCGACAAAGAGGAAACGCTGGTGAGCCCCTATGTTCTGGAAAATGCCGCCAGTGTGCAGCGCCAGTTGCTCGAAGCGGGCGTGCGATTCGTCCTGACGGGACACTTCCATGTTCAGGATGTGGCCCGCGTTTTCAACGACGAGCACACCGATTCGCTCACCGAGGTGTCGAGCGGCGCCCTGGTGGGCTATCCACATCCTTTCCGCACGGTGGATTTCAACAGCGATTTCACTCAGGCCCATCTGCATAGCGGTTTCATCCGTTCCATCGCGTCGATGCCCGACTTGGAGTCACAGTCGCAGGCGGTGTTGTCATCTTGCGTTCCCTCGCTGGTCCGCACGCTGGTGAGCCTTTACTGGGACCGGTTGCTTAACAAATTGTCGGATAAATTGGGGGGCTTGGACAACGTGAGGCTCATCATGGATTTGCCCGAAACACCCGCCGAGGCGGCCGCGCTGGTCAATGAATATCTGGGCGACGCAGCGCGCCGCTCCTACATGCTGCTGACCGAGGGCAATGAGCATCTCAAGCGCACCGATGACTTGATGAATGACATCAACACCGGCCTTGACGGCATGATCAATGCCCTGGTGAAGCCCCTTTTCCGCACGGCAGTGAGCGGGCTGCTCAGGGTAGAGCTTGATCAGCGCTTCGGCACGGTGTTCACCAGCGTTTATCATGATGTGAACAACGTGGGTACGCCAGGCGAATGTGAGGTGAACGATCTGTATCTGGATTTGGAACTGCCTCGGCCCACGGCCATCGAGCGCGTGGTGAACGACGGTGCCTCCACCCGTTCGGTGGACTACTACGACATCACAGGGCACCGCATGAGCGAGCCCGGCCAGGGTGTGAACATTGTGGTGACGCAATTCACCGACGGCACCACACAGGTCATCAAGACTGTGAACTGAGCCGCGCCCGGTGCATTTGCAACATGTGGTAGATTTCGCCAGCGAGCATCACCGGCATGGTGCCCAGCACGAGCCACCCCCATTCGGTGACGGAGAGCGGCACACAATTAAACACGGGGCCCAGGAACTGCACGATCAGTATTTGTCCCACAAAGATGAGTGAGACAACCAAGAAGAACACGCGCGACCCGCTCACGTTGTGGAAGGCTGAGTGCGCTGTTCCGAATGAGCGTGCGTTGAACAGATTCCAGAACTGGAAGAAAACGAATGCGGTGAAGAAATAGGTCATTTCGCGGGTGTCGACTTGATGCGGCACACCGCTGAAGAAATAAGTCCATCCGAATAAAGCAATCATCAGCACCGAGAACGGTATGCCACACCCCAGGATGAAAGAGGCCATCTTGCGGGTGATGATGTTGTCGGCGGCCCGGCGGGGCTTGTCGCGCATCACCACGCTGTTGGGCGGCAGCGACGCCAGTGCCAGCGCCGCAAAGGTGTCCATGATGAGGTTCACCCACAGCATCTGCGTGACGGTGAGCACCGGCTGCTTGCTGAAAAACGAGCATATGGCCACCACCAGGCAGGCGCACACGTTGACGGTGAGCTGGAACAGGATGAACCGCTGGATGTTGCGGTAGAGCGAGCGTCCCCACAGCACAGCCTTGCCAATGCTTGCGAAAGAATTGTCGAGGATGGTGATGTCGCTTGCCTCCTTGGCCACCGCCGTGCCGTCGCCCATGGAGAGCCCCACTTGCGCGGCATTGAGTGCCGGAGCGTCGTTGGTGCCGTCGCCGGTCACGGCCACCACTTCGCCGCCGCGTTGCAGCATCCGCACCAGCCGTGCTTTGTCGTCGGGCCGTGCCCGCGACATGATTTTCAATGCTTTGACCCGTTTCAGGGCCTCTTCATCGGACAGTGCCGCAAATTCCGGCCCCGAAATGATGGCGTCGTCGGGTGTGTCGTCTTGCCAAAGTCCCACTTGCCGTCCCACTTCGCGTGCCGTGCCCGGCGTGTCGCCGGTCACAATCTTCACTTCCACCCCGGCTCGCTTCACGTCGGCAATGGCTGCCGGCACATCGGGCCTGACGGGGTCGCTGATGGCTACGATGCCCAAGAAGATGAGCGACGACGGGTCGATGACAATGGTGCCGTCGTGTGTGGCCGGCTCATCGGCTTCCAGTTCGCGGTAAGCAAATCCCAGTGTACGCATGGCCTTGGACTGATAGCTGAGCAATTCGTCGGTCACCTGCTGGAAACTCACCCCGCCGGCAATGGTGTTACAGAACCGGAGCACTATCTCGGGTGCTCCCTTGAGCAGCATCAGTCGCTTGCCCGTGAGCCCGCTGCGAACCACGGTGACCATCATTTTGCGCTCGGTGCTGAAGGGCAACTGCGCCTCCACCACGCAGTCGTCGCGCAGTGGCAGGTAGTCGATGCCGGCATCGTGCAGCCACAGCAGCAAGGCTCCCTCGGTGGGATTGCCAAGTGCCTTGGCGTGCTCGGGGTCGCTGAGGTCGAGAAATGCGGTGGAATTGCTGGCGATGCTTTCCTTCACCACGGCACTCATGGTGTCGCCGGTGAGCTCGCATCCCTCGTTCAGGCCATAGAAATGCGCTTGATAGACCCGCATCTGGTTCTGTGTGAGTGTGCCGGTTTTGTCGGTGCAGATAACGGTGGTAGCACCCATGGTTTCGCAGGCGTGCATCTTGCGCACCAGGTTGTTCGATTGCAGCATGCGCCGCATGCTCAAGGCCAGTGACAGCGTCACACTCATGGGCAGCCCCTCGGGTACGCTCACCACAATCAGTGTGACAGCCAGCATCACCGTTTCCACCAGATATTGCAGCGTTTCGACGGTGGTGTCGGGCCGTCCATCGAGCCACAGCATGAGCAGGCGCCCTGCAACGATGAGTGCTGCGATGATGTAACTGCCTGTGGTGATGAGTTTTCCCAACCGGTCGAACTGTTGCATGAGCGGTGTTTGCACATGGTTGTCGATTTGCGCCTCGGTGAAAACTTTGCCGTATTCGGTTCGGTCGCCCACGCGTGTCACCACCATCACGCCATGCCCCTCGGTGACGGTGCTGCCTCGCAGCACTTCACGGGTACTGTAGGTGGTGTCGTCGGCGGCTGCCGCGTCGGTCAACTTGTGGCTTTTGCGGGCCACGGGCTCTCCTGTGAGCGAACTCTCGTTCACACTCAGGTTCATGCTGTCGATGAGCCGTCCGTCGGCCGGAACGCGCTCGCCGGTGTCGAGCATCACCACATCGCCCACCACCACGTCGCGGCGTTTCACCTGTGTCACCATGCCGTTGCGTTTCACTTTCACCATCACGTCGTCGTTGGTCTTGTTGAGCAACTCGAACTTGCGATTGGCGTTGACTTCGACCAGAAATCCCACGAGGGTGGCCAGCACGATGGCTACGAAAATACCTACCGGTTCAATAAGAACCTCGGTGCTCATGCCGAGCCACACATACTCGTAAACAGCCAACCCAGCCGACATGAGCAGGGCCACTAACAGGATTTTTATGAGGGGGTCGTCAAATTTCTCGATGAATTGCGACAATAATGATGCGCGCTTGGGCGGGGTGAGCACGTTGGCACCGTATCGCTCGCGGTTGGCTGTCACCTGTGCATCGGTAAGCCCGCGCTTGCTTGTGGTTGCGCTTGTTTTGTGTTCGATAAAGGCAGGTACTAAATGACTCATAAAGTTAGTCGTTTCAACACTTGTGGTATAGCAAAAATCAGGCCAAAAATGCTGAAAGCGATGAATTTCTCACTCTTTTGTGCTGCGCCGCCGGTATTTTTTGGGGTTGAACCACGATGAGAGGCGCAGTTTTATCACCCCGAAGAGGGCCTCGCCGAAGATGCCGCCGCTCATTTTGCTTGTCCCCAGTTCACGGTTGACGAACACGATGGGCACCTCCTTGATAGTGAACCCCATGCGGTGAGCCGTGAACTTCATTTCAATTTGGAACGCGTAGCCCTTGAATTCGATGGCATCGAGGTCGATAGCCTCGAGCACCTGGCGCCTGTAGCACACAAATCCGGCTGTGGTGTCGCGCACGCTCATGCCGGTGACGATGCGCACATAGGCCGATGCGTAATAAGACATGAGCACGCGCCCCATGGGCCAATTCACCACGTTGACCCCCGTGAGATAGCGTGAGCCCACGGCCACGTCGGCCCCCTCGCTGGCGCAGGCGCGCTGCAGGTCGATGAGCTTGCGTGGCGGGTGAGAGAAGTCGGCATCCATTTCAATCACATAGTCATAGCCCTTTTCCAGCGCCCATTTAAAGCCTGCGATGTAAGCCGTTCCCAGCCCCAGCTTGCCACTGCGCCGCAGCAAGTGAATCCGCCCGGGCGTCTGCGTTGCCAGGTCGTCGACGATGGCAGCTGTGCCGTCGGGCGAGTTGTCGTCGATCACCAGCACATCAAACTGGTGCTCGCCGAGCTCCAGCACTGCTGCGATAATGGCTGCAATATTTTCCTTTTCGTTGTAGGTGGGAATGATTACCACGCTGTCTGATTTCATTTTTAACCCAGATTTTGGTGAATTGTTATTGCAAAGTTACGAATAAATGAGTGCAGAACAAAATGAGAAACAAAGTTTTTCATTTTTTATACAGAACTGAGTGGTTTGGCGGTGCTTGTCGCTAAACGTCCTTTGTGCATTTTAAGGCAAAAAAAGGTGGTTTCGGATTTAACTTTTGGCACAATGGGTAATCTAACCATTGAAACGTCACTCGAATGAACAACGATACCCACATCACCCAGTTGCTTGCCGACCCTGACCGCCGTGATGAGGCATTCAGGCTCCTGATGCAGCGCTATGGCCGCAGTCTGTATTGGCACATCCGCCGCATCGTGGTCGACCACGATGATGCCGAAGACGCACTGCAGGACACCGCCATCAGCGTACTGGCAGGACTCGACAACTATCGTGGTGACAGTGAACTGGGCACATGGCTCTACCGCATTGCCACCAACCAGGCTTTGCTTCTGCTCAAGCGCCGCAAGCGTTGGTATCAGCGTCTTGATGACTTGGGGCCCGCCCTTGCCGAGCGCCTGCCGGCTGCCGACGACATCAACGCAGGCCAAGCCGAGCGGCTGTTTCAGCAGGCCGTGCTCGAGCTGCCCACCCAGCAGCGCATCGCTTTCAACCTGCGTTATTACGACGAATTGCCCTACGAGCAAATAGCCGTCATCACAGGAAAGAGTGTGTCAACGCTCAAGACCAATTATCACTATGCTGTGACACGTATCAAAAATTACATCAAGCAACACGCATCATGAATCCCGACAATCGCAACACAACCCCGAACCTTCCCAAGTCACTTCCTTACAGTGAAAGCGACAGTTACATCGACTTGCTGGTGAACCGCTGCACCGAGCAAGCGCTGGCGCGCCGCGCCATGAGCGAGGCTGGCCGGCAACGCCCTCAAGTTTTGCGCCGCCGCATCGTAGGCACAGTGGCGGCAGCGGCCGTGGCGGGAATTGTGGCTACCGTGGCGCTGCATGAGGCCCATCGGCCGCCGCTGACCCATCCCGCCCCCGACAGCACCCACCTGTCCTGGAAGGCTTTGCCGGAGCAAGTGGCCGAGCAAGACCCCATCGATGCTTTGCTCAACACCCTCAGCACCGACGAGCTGCTCCAGATTGACGAACCCTGTCCTGATGAAATTCCGGAATACTGACATATATCATAGAAATAAAAACATCAATCTAACATCATCATTATGAAAAAGTACATTATTATTATTGCAACCACACTGCTGGCCTTGACAGCTGTGGCTCAGGAAAAAGCCGATGTGAGAGAGCGCGTGTACGCCGCCAAGCTCAAGCACTTGACCCGCTCGCTCGATCTCACCGATGAGCAGCGAGCACCGTTTGCCGAGATTTATCAACGCTATAATCAAGAGATGCACAAGGTGCTGCCCGCCGGCCGCGACAAGCGACCCGCGGCCGGCGATGCGGCCTCGGAGGCCAAAGCCATCAAGGATCAGTTGCAAAAGCAGAAGGCCGCCATCGACGTGCAAGCCAAGTACATCGACCAGTTTGCGCGCGTGCTCACCGCCAAGCAGCTTCATCGCTTCCTGCAGAGTGAACGCAAAATCAGTTCCAAATTCAAGGCTAAACGCGACTCGGCCCGGATGAAACAGCATGGCAGGGATTTCAGCCAGAAATCCCAAGAGATGAAAGCCCGCAAAAGGGCCATGCGTCAAAAGGCGCGTGCCCGCAGCGGTGATTGACATCCGTGGGGTAGGCCATGGCATCATGAGATGAATGTGACAGGATGGACTTCACATTCATCTTTTTTTTGGTACATTTAACTACTGTTTTCAACAATGAAGCAAAATAATTAGTAAATTTGCGCACATTGAATTATTGAACAACTATTTTATTAACCATCTAAAACATCATCGTGTATGAGAAAAATCTTTCTACTCGGCGTGCTGAGTCTTCTGGCGTTTGCCACGGGAGCCCAGAGTTATAAAGCCGATTTCAACAGCACGGTCGATACCAGTGACCCGTCCTTCAAGGCCAATCCCGGCTGGGCCCATCTGGTGAGCACCGGAGGTTATTCTTATCAAAAAGTCACCTACACCTATGTGGCCGATGGGGGTGTCGACGCGAGCGGCTGTCTCCAGGCCGGTGACCAGGGCTATGACGACTGGTGGACCGGTAGCACCGTGGCGCTGAACGACCTGCTTGTCACGCCCCAAGTGGGAGGCACGGTCACCCTGCAGGTGAAAAAAGCTACCAGCACGGGTAATGTGAAGTTCTACAAGGTCACGAAAAACGGTGCCGACTGGGTCATGGGCGACGAAATCACCTTTGAAGACCCCGGGCTGGTGTCGTTCGACTTCACCCCGGTGGAACTGACTGATATTCCTGAAGGCACTTATATCGGTATCCGTGCCGAGAATGTACTCATCGACGACTTCACGGCTACCACCGCCAATGTGGTGCTCACCCGTGGACTGACCATTGCCCAGGTGACTCCAGCCGTCGATAACAACACCATCGACTGTGATGAAAACAACCAGTTCACCGTCAAGGCGACGGTGGTGCTCAAGAACACCGGCGAGCTCGACCTGAACCCCGGTGACGAAGGCTATCAGTTGCAAATTGCCAATATGAAGCCCGGTACCGGAGCCGACTATGTGGTCGACGAGGTACTTGTCACGCAACCCGTCAACGTGGCGCTGGCTGTGGGCCAGGAGAGCGAGCCCATCGAGATTTCGGTCGTGCTGAACGAGGCCGATGTGGTGGCACTGCCGGGTAATGACAACAAGGCTCGCCGCTACGATGTGGTGGAGGGTGTGACAGGCACCACCCATGTGATTCGCAACTATCAGCCCATTGCCTACCGGCCCGATGCAAGCCTGTTTGAGGGAATGACCGAATATGCCACCGGCAGCACGCTCAACTTCGGTTTGACCACCGGTGAGGCCGCTCGCACGCTCACGCTTTACAATGATGGCGCCGCCCCGCTGCAAGTGACCGCTGTTACCGTCGAGGGTGAGGGCTTTGCCACCACACTTGTGGCTCCATTCACTGTCGACAAGCATTCCCAAGTGGAGGTGCCTCTGACCATGACGTCGGCCACACCGGGTGCCAAGACCGGCAAGCTCACTATCGAGGGCACCGGCATCGAGCCTTTCATCGTGAATCTCACCGGCGAGGTGCTCGACCCCGACAAGTGGTATGTGAACTTTGAGGATGGCCAGCTGCCCGCCAACGTGCTCAACATCGACTCGTGGGAGGTGAGCAACAGTCTGGTTACCGGCGAAAACAAATACTATGCTGTTAACAGCAAGAATGCCGATGGCAAGCTCATCTCGCCCCTGCTCCAGGTGGAAGATGGCGAAACCTTCGGGCTGGACGCCGCCCGCAACTACGACACTCCGTCGGCCGTGAGAATTTACTACTCCACCGACCGCAAAGAATGGACGTTGCTGCGCACGCTTGATGCCAATGCCGAAAACGATGCCGACCGCTTGACCGACACCTACACCGGTTACGCTTGGGGCTCGAACACGAAGTACGATTTCACACGCTTCACCATCGACAATGTGCCGGCAGGACAGGGCTATCTGGCTTTCGAAGCCAGCAATGCCCGCATCGACAACTTGCTGGGCTTCAAAGTGGTGGCTGTCGAGCACGATGCTTTTGTTACACTGGCCGACATTCCCGCCGCAGGCACTGTGAACACACCGTTCAATGTCACGGCCAATCTGAAAAACCTCACCGAAACAGTAGAAGCAGCCGGCAGCTACACAGCCCGTCTGTACGTCGACGGTGCGATGGTGGCCGAGGCCGAAGCCACTGAGCTGGCCGCTTATGGCGAGAATGCCTATAGCTTCTCCACGCTCATTCACGAGCAGGGCACGTTTGAGGCCTATGTGGAATTTGCCGGTGAGGGTTTCACCGCCACCAGCGATGTGGTGACTGTGACCATCGGTGAGGAACTGACTACCAACGAGGTGCAAGTGGGCACCAACAATGGTTCTGACACCAAAAGTGCAGCTCCCCTCACCCTCTACAACAACAAGAGTGAGAGCGAGACCGTCTACACCGCGCAGGATTTGGGTATTGCCGCCGGCAGCAAAATTTCACGCATGGTGTTCAAGGGACATGGCACCACGGCGAAATCGGTGACCGGAACCCTGAAAGTGTGGCTCGAAAACACCGAGGATGCGGCTCCGCAGGATGTGCTGCTCAATGAAGACGCAATAGCTGCAATGACGCAAGTGTACAATGACAGTTACACCTACGATGTGACCCGCGATGAAACCGATGTGCTGGTGCTGAACCTTGCCATCCCGTTTGAATACACCGGCAAGAACCTGCGTGTGGTGATGCACACCGAGAACTCGGGCTGGGTGACGTGCTACTTCGAGCACGACAAGAATGTGACCGGACAAAGTGTGTACCGTAGCCATGACCGCACGATTTCGGGTGCCTGCATTGCCAGCGAATTGCCCGTGATGTACCTCACGGTGAGTACCGAGGCTTCCACAATGGCCGGTCGTGTCACCGACACCGAGGGCAACGCCGTGGCTGGAGCCACTGTGACGCTCACCAGCCGTGCCCAGACCGCCGGCGATGATGCCCAGGGCGCACCGCGTCGGGTGTCGGCAGGCGACCAGGTGGTCTACACTGCCACTACCGATGTCCAGGGTAACTACTCGGTGGATGTGTTCCAGAGCGGACTCGACTACGATGTGATGGTGACAGCCGACGGCTACAAGCCCTACAACGGCAGCGTCAGCTTCGCCAATGGCAATGTGGAGAGCGACATCGTCCTCGAACCTGAGGATGTCACTGCCGTTACCGACATCACTGCCGCCCAGGCCGATGAGAACGCTCCCATCTACGACCTGATGGGTCGCCGCCTCACCGCGAAGCCTTCACAAGGCATCTACATCCAGAACGGTCGCAAGCACATTGCCCGTTGACAAGCGCCGCAATCGTTCAGATAATAAAAACTCGGATGGAGCGTCTCCACCCGAGCTTTTATTTCATTTACTATGGTGTTAGGCTTCAGAAGGCAATCACCGGCCGCACGCGATTGGTTGAGAATCCGTAGTTCTTGAAATAAGCGGCAATTTCCACCACCAGCTGATCCTGGTCGAAGAACACGGCATAGGCTTGCTGGTCGCCGCTCTCGGACGATGACCAGAACCACTGGTAGTCGCCGCTGCTCACCTTGATGGGCTCGTAGTTGGCGGCTCCCACGAGGCTCATGTGCTCGTTGATGAGATTCAGGCAGTTGGTCACCACTTGTGGTGTGTTCCAGTAACCTTCGGTCTTGCCCACAACGGGCATGGTGGCATCCAGTCCTCCCAGATTCACACACACGTCGAACCATTGTCCCGAACTGGGCAGGTACCAGCCGCTGGAGTGTGAGGGGGCTGCACTCGGGTAAGCCACGGCCGCTTCGGCTGCCGGATAAAGTCCTGTGCCTTGATTCACCAGTGCCATGGTGTGCGCATATCCGTCTTTGTCGGTTTGAAAGCCCAGGCTGTCGGACGAGGTGTAATGGTCGCTCACCTGGTGGGCTGCCGGAGTGACGGCCCATTTCACTTGCTGTGCGGCGTTCCTCAGGGCCAGGGCATAGCCGTGCCGCCAGCCTCGGCTCTGGTCGTCCTGGCTGGTGGTGGTCGAGAAAATGATGCCGATGGGGGTGCGTCCCTTGACCATGCGCCTGCTCCAGGAGCCATCGGCATACAGGATGTAACCCACCTTGGGCAGTTCGGCATCGGTGGCCTGGACTGTGCTCACAGCAAGTGTGCTCACTGTGCTGGCCATGCCGTAACGGTCGTAGGTGAGCACGGCCACAACATAGGCGGTGAGTTCTTGCAGCCCGCCAAGTTCCACATCGGCGCTGGCTGTCAGCTCGCTGGAGGCGTGCGATTGGATGTATTCGGCCCAGTTGCCCACCTGTTCATCGGCCGGCGCCACGGCCACCTGATAGCGCGAGCAGCCTTCGGGCACGGTCACATGAACCTTGACGCTGAAGCCAGCGGCGGTGAGCAGCTCGATTGAAGCCGTGACAGGCTCCACCTTGTCGAACGACACGTGGCGCAGCTTGCTCACATCGTAGACGGTCTGCTGTCCGTTATTGGCGGTGATGATCACACGCTTGCGTGCGTCGGGTGTCTGTGCGGTCACAACCCCGGCAAGCAAGAGGATGGTGAGTAGTGAAAATATTTTTTTCATGATTGATGCAAATGATTTCGGTTGCGAATATGGAATTAGAATGCGATGAGGGGGCGGATGCCGAATTTACTGTCCTTGTAGTAGGTCTGCAAGCTCAGGTTGAAGTTGGCGTTGACGTAGAGATAGAACGCCGTGGCAACACTGCGCTCGCTCGATGTCCAGTAATAGCTCTGGTTGAGCGGTGTGTAATGTCCTGCACCGGCTGTGGCCAGCCGGGCGTTGAAGGCCTCAACACAGGCTGCGGCATCCTCTTTTTCCCAAGTGGCAACGCCGGAAGCCTCGTCGCGTGTGAATCCTGTTGCGTTGAGCCCTCCCAGGTTGACCAGCACGTCAATCCACTGGCCGGCTGCAGGCAGGAACCAGCCGCTTGTGGCATAGGGCGTGGCGGCATAGCCTTGGGCTGCTGCGGCGGCAGGGTGTGTGCCGGCGCTGGTGAGCAGGGTGAGCGTGTGGCTCAGTCCGTCGTGGTCGGCCAGGTCACTGCCGTCGGTGCTCACGGTTGAACCGCTTTCGTTCTCACCGGCTTGAGTGGTCCACGCCGCGCCGTCGAGTTCACCAAGGGCCACAGCGTAGCCGTGTGTATAGCCTCGTGCCGCATCGGCCTGGGTCACCGTGGTGGAATAGACCATAGCCACGGGCACTTTGGTGCTCGACAAGGTGCTGCCCCAGGTGCCGTCGCTGAAGAGGAAGTCGCCCACTTGCGCCGGTGCCTGTTCTTCCCTTTGCGCCGTGGTGAAGGACATCGTGGCCACTTCGCAAGGTAGACCATACTTGTCGTAAGCCAGCGAGGCAATCACATAGTCGGTGGCAGGAATCAGGTTCACAAACTCAACGCTTCCCGCTTTTTTGCGGTTGAAAAGCGCGTTGTCATGCACAAAGGCCGCGATGGAGTCGGGCTGGGCGTCGGCGGCATAGCAAGCCACTTCATAGCGTGCACAACCCTCGGTCATGCTCACCCGGGCTCTCACCGACGAGTCGTCGGCATCAATCAGTGCGATAGGTGCCTGTGCCTGCGCTATCACGTCGAAGGTGATTTCATGGATGCTGTCGACGACAAACACATCGCTTGTGCCATCCAGTTTGTTGACCATGAGCCGGTTGTTCCTTGTTTGCTGCGCCATCGTTGCCAGGGCCAGCAACGCGGCAATCAAAGTGATAAATTTTCGCATCTCTTATTGTTTACGGTATTCAAACTGCAAATTTAATAAATTTCGGGCAATAATTGCAAGCCGATTGCCATACTCCCGGAAAAAGTTGTATCTTTACAGCACAAATCATTTTTTTATGAAAAAGTTCTCAATTATCGGTGTGATAGGGGGAATTCTTGTGGCATCGATGAATGTCCTGGCCGAGCCTCCCGTGCTGCACTCACGCATCGGCGAAACCATGACGGCCACCAATGGCGCCCTCACTATCACCAACATAGGCAAGAAGCAAAATCGCGATTACCGCGACACGGCCACCCTTGACCACGATGTGTTCTCGCCCAAGTCGGTCAATTTCCACCCCGACGGCACGAAGTATTATGTGAACTCGCTGGAGGGGTGCCGCACCGTGGTTTACGACATGGCCACCAACAAAAAAATCAAGGTCATTCATCACGATTTCAGCTCGGGCGAGGGGCCGCTGTGGAACACGCCGAGCGGCATCTATCGCTTCACGCACTACCAGGGCGGCGAGAAGCGTGCGTTCATGGGCAAGCCGGTGGAAAGCTGCTTCTCGCATGGCGGTCGTTATCTCTGGGTGCCTTATTATCGCCGCACCTTCGACATCAATGCCCAGGATCCCAGTGCGGTGGCCATCATCGACACCCGTGTCGACAGCATCGTGCGCATGATGGAAACGGGCCCGCTGCCCAAGATGATTACCTGCTCACACGATAACCGCACCATAGCCATCACGCACTGGGGCAATAACACTGTGGGCCTGGTCGACATCACCGACCCCGACCCGGCCCGGTGGCACCATCTGCCCTATGTGGTGGTGGAGCGGGAGTTGCAACTCAATTTCAGCCTATCGAGTGCCGTTAACCGCGATGTTCACAGCGGGCTGATGCTTCGCGGCACGGTCTTCACCCCCGACGACCGCTACTTGCTGGTGGGATGCATGGGTGGAGGCGGCATTGCCGTCATCGACATGGCAAGCCGTCAGTATGTGGGTATTGTGGGCGGCATCAGTAATGCCCGCCACCTTATCATCAAGAATGGCTATCTCTATGCCAGTGTCAATGCCGCGGGACTGGTGCAGCGCATTCCGCTCGACAGCGTGCTCCACGCCATTGCCGGCAGGCATGGCAAGGCCATCGGGGTGCGCGGGTGGCAGACGTGCCGTGTGGGAGGTGGCGCACGCACCATCGAGGCGTCGCCCAGCGGCCGTTTCGTGTTTGCTGCATGCAATTCGGCCAGCCACCTCTATGTGGTCGACACACGCACCATGACGGCCATTGGCAGCATCACGGTCGATTCCTATCCCGTGGGGCTGCACATCAGCGACGATGGCCGTTTCCTGGTGGTTACCTCGCAAGCCCGCAGCGGGCTGGGTGGCAATGCGGTGAACCTCTACAGGGTGGATTATGCCGAGCCCGAGGTCAGCACCGACCCCAAGCCCGTGGTGCCCGATTCAATAGCTGCCGACAGCGTGGGTGGCACCGGTGCCCCGGCTTCAGGCGCCGGGCAGGCAATGTCGCGGCCGTGGCTCCCCTGGGTGTGCGCGGCAGCCGGAGTGCTGGCCTTGATGGCACTCTGGCTTGTGTTTCGCAAAAGGAAAAAGTGAATTGCCGGAGTCAATCCGTCACAATAACAGCAGCAATACCAGCTGGGCCAGCAGTACCCGCACAAACATGCTGAGCGGGTAGACCGTGGCATAGGCTACCGCAGCCCGGTCGCCGGCGGGCAGCGTGTCGGTGGCGTAGTTCAGCGCCATGGGGTTGGCCATGGCGCCGCACAATGTGCCGCTCAGGGTGGCGAAATCCAGATGCATCGCCCGCAGGCCGAAAAAGCCTGCCAGCAACACGGGCAGCACCGTCAGTGCAAATCCTGTGGCCACCCACATCAGCCCTTCGGGCCGCATGACGGTGGCCAGGAAGTCGTGCCCGGCATCCAGTCCCAGGCAGGCCAGATAAAGGGAAAGACCGATTGCACGCAGCATGAGGTTGGCACTTTGTGTGGTGTAGGTGTTCATGTGAATGCGCGGTCCGAAAGTTCCCATCAAGATACCCACCACAATGGGGCCTCCGGCCAGTCCCAGCCTCACCGGGGCGCTTGTGCCTGGCACGGCGATGGGTACACATCCCAGCAGCAGTCCCAGTGTCATGCCCACGAACACCGATATCAGGTTCGGCTCGTTCAGTCGCTTCACAGCATTGCCCAGCACGGGCTCCACATTGCTCACAGCTTCTTTTTCGCCCACCACAATCAGCCGGTCGCCCATCAGCAGCCGCAGGTCGGGCGTGGCAAGCAGTTGCACTCCGCCGCGGTTGACGCGGCTGATGTTCACGCCGTAAAGGTTGCGCAGGCGCAGCGACCCCAGTCGCCTGCCATTGATTTCGCTGCGCGTCACCAGAATGGTTTGCGACACAAGGTTGCTGTCGATGGCATTCCAGTCGATGTCGTCCTTGTTCCAGTCGGTTTTTTCTTTTCCACCGAAGAGGATTGTGAGGGTCTCCACATCTTCATCATGTGTGACCACAAGTAGCCGGTCGCCCTCGTTCAGAACCGTTTGGCTGCTGGGAATGCGCACTTTACCGCCCCTCCACAAGCGTGAAATCACAAAGGGCTTGTGGCTGATGCGTGCCAGGTCGCCCACCGTTTTGCCGAATATTCCTTCGTTCCTGACTTGAAAAGCGGCGACAAATGTGTTGTCGGTTTCTGCCGCCTCATCGTGCTGCAAATCGCCGGGCCGCACCAGCACACGACGCATGAGCATCAGCGCCAGTATCACTCCCACTACGCCCAGAGGATAAGTGACAGCGCATGCCAGTGCCGCGCCGGTGACGGGCAGGTGCAGCTGGGCCAGGGTTTGCTGTGCAGCTGCCAGGGCGGGGGTGTTGGTGGTGGCGCCGCACATCACGCCCACGGCCTCGGGTAGACCCATGCCGCACAGTGCCGGCAGCCCCACGGCGAGCATCGTTCCCAGCAGCACGACTGCCACAGCCAGAGCGTTGAGCTTGAACCCCGATTGATGTAGAGAGTTGAAAAAGCCGGGTCCCACTTGCAGCCCCAGTGCGTAGACAAACAGCACCAAGCCAAAGTCCTGAGCATATTGCAGCATCTGTGGGTCGATCGAGAGCCCCAGGTTTCCTGCAAGAATGCCCACGAAGAACACAAACGTCACCCCCAGCGAGATTCCGCCTACACGCACCTTGCCTAATGCCAGGCCGCACGCGCACAGCGCCGAGAGCACTATCACAGCCTGAATGGCCGTGTGGGAAGAGATCAGCTGGTGAAGCAATGTAGCGCTAAAAGAGGTTAGTCGATTTTCACTATCAAGTAGTTGGAGTACTCCCAGAATTTCGATGGGTTGATGATGTGAAGCGATTTCACATTACCTTCCTCCACAATTTCGTAGGAACCTGCCGGGTGTTTCGACATCACTTGCGCCTTTTTGCTGTGCAGCGGCACCACCGAGAGGGTGCGCTTGTCGGCCTTGGTGAAATAAGAGCGCTCGAAGTCGCCTTCCATGATTTTGGTTTTCCTCAAAAAACCGGTCTCGATGATTTTGTTGGCTTTCAACTCCTTCTTCGAGCCCACGGCATAGAAGCAGGTGTTCAGCTCGTTGGCCAGTCTTACCGACTCTTCCTGGGCTTTCACCTTCTCCTTCACCACGGCGGTGTTGACGTTGGTGAGCGAGTCGACACTCTTGTTGAGGTTCTCAATCTCCACATGTGCCTTGGCCAGCTGTGAGGTCAGGTCGTCGATGGTGCTTTTCTGCTCCTCCAGTTGCTTTTTGAGCGATGCGATGGTCTTTTTCATCTCGGAGGTGTAATTGGTGGACTGTGTGAGCCGTTTTTCCAGCTCGGCCAGTCGTTTGTTCCGCTCCTCGATGGACTTCTTGATGACCACAATGTCATTTCTCAGCTGTGCCTTCCGGTCGGGTGTCTCTCCACTGATGTTGACAGAATTTACCACATCTTGCATCTGCTTGATTTGCATCATTCCATCGCTGATTTCGGTCATCAGCGCCATCAGGCTGTCCTTTTCGGCCAGCGCTGTTGCCAGCGAATCGTTGAGCTCGGTGGCGATGGAGTCCTCGGCCGTCTGCTCGTCGGCCTGCGACATGCGCTGGCATGCAGGCATCATGGCCAGCACCACCCAGCACAGTGCAAATAATTTAATTGTCTTCATTTTCTATGTCGGTTAGTTGATTGTTGTTGCTTTGTTTTAGTTTAAAGCGGGCGTATTTGTCGACTTTCCGGGTCGTTAGCGGCTCCGCTCCGGCCACTACCAGCACGATTTCTCCGCGCGGGGCGGTTGTGGTGAACTCTTGCAATAATTGTGCCAGTGTGCCGTGGTGCGTGGTGTTGTGCAGCTTGGATATCTCGCGCACCACCGATGCGTCACGGTCGGGGCCGAACACCTCGGTGAGTTGTTGCAGCGTCTTGACCAGTCGCTGCGGCGACTCGTAGAAAATCATGGTGCGTTCCTCGACCTGGAGCTGCTGCAGCCGGGTGGCGCGCCCTTTCTTCACGGGCAGGAATCCCTCGAAAACGAACCGCTCGCATGGCAGGCCCGAATTGACCAATGCCGGCACAAAAGCCGTGGCTCCGGGCAGCGTTTCCACCTCGATGCCGCATCGCCTGCACTCGCGTGAGAGCATGAAGCCCGGGTCGCTGATGCCCGGTGTTCCGGCATCGCTCACCAGTGCCACGGTGTTGCCGGCCATGAGCAGCTGCACCACGCCGTGCACGCTGTCGTGCTCGTTCCACTTGTGGTGGCTGCGCATGGGCGTAGTGATGCCGAAATGCTTCATCAGCACGCCGCTGGTGCGGGTGTCTTCGGCCAGTATCACGTCGACAGCTTGCAGCACTTCGATGGCTCGCGGTGTCATGTCGGCCAGATTGCCCACCGGTGTAGGTACTATGTAGAGCTTTCCTGCCATTGGGTCGTGTTACAGGAAATGACGGCGCACGATTTCCATGAAATCGGCTACTTCTTCCACATCTTTGTCCCAGCCCAAGTCTCCGTAGAAATAGTCTTCGGCCTCGTCGAGCGAGTGCATCGACTCCACCATGTCGAGCGCGTCGTTCATTTCGGCGTCGCTGTTCGAGAACAGCTCACGGCGGAAGCGGAAACGGTCGTTGATGGAAAATGCGTGCCGGAAATTCTTGGAGATGGTACGTTGCAATTTCTCGTCGACCCTGACGCTGTCGGGCGAGGAAATGGCTGTGGCTTCGGCAGGCTGGTCGTTGCGCGAAGGTTCTTGATAGTTGAACACATAGTTGCGCAACGGCTCTTCGCCATTGTCGTGCTGCCAGGTGTCCTCGGCATCGTAATCCTGTGCCGGCAGATGCTCGTCGGCCGGCACGGGCTCGGGCTCCTTGACGGGCTCGGGCATGACAGGTTCGGGCTCTTTGACGGGCTCGGGCATGACGGGCTGCGGTTCTTGCTGCCGCTGAGCCAGCTGCTGTGTCATTTCGGCGAGCTTGGCGCCCGCATCTTTTACTCTGTCGTAGACGAGCGACGGGGTGTCGGCTCCATGCTTGTCGATGACAAGAAGCAGTCCTTCAAGTTCATAGACTTGGGTCAATAATTTCACTATCGGTGCATCCATAACTTTGGAACTTAGGTTACTTACTCAATAAACGTGTAAAAGTAGAAAAAAGATTTGAAATGCGATGCAAATACACCGAAAAAATTATTTCACGGGCAGAAACAAGTTGATGAGCAAGCGGTCCATGTTGTCGCGCAGTTCGTTCCGGGAGCAACTGAATTCGTTGACCAGAATGGCAAACACATAGCGTGGCTCCTTGGCCGGGTAATAACCCACAAAAGTTTGCACCCCGCTCATGCTGCCCGACTTGAGCACCACATCGGTGGCCAGTGAGGTTTCGGGAAGCAATTTGCCCACGCGCTTGCCGGCGTTGGGCATCAGGTCGCACAGCCGCTTGCCGCCATAGGTGCGCTGTGCCATGTGGCTCAGCATGTCGGCAAAGAAGGCCACCGATGCCTTGCCGTTACGGGCCAGTCCGCTGCCATCGTCCATCAGCAGGCCGTCGGTGTCGACCCCCAGCCCGTGCAGTGCCCGGTGCACTTGCTGCACGCCGTTCCAGTCGGTGGGTCGCATGCCCGCCTCGCGTGCCAGAGCCCGCAGCAGGCCCTCGGTGAACATGTTGTCGCTTCGGTCGAGCAGTGAAGTGATAATGTCGGTGAGCACAGGCGACTCATGGTCGACCAGCTGCACCGTGCCTGCAGCGAGTTTTGACTCTTTGACCCGTTTGTTCTTGAACTTGATGCCGGCCGCCGTCATGGCTCGCGCGATGCTGTCGGCCAGCATGGCTCCCGGCAGGGGGTTGGCAAAAGTGCCGTCGTAGTCGCCGGCAGGCGTGGTGCCCGTGAAAACGATTCCTGACCTTCCGAAGTCCATGAAAGTGTAGACGTGGCGCGTGGAGTCGGGCGCGATGCGGTTCTCCAGCACCAGTCCCGGCACGGGTGGTGTGGCGGTGATGGTGGTGGAACCGTCGGCCGCTACCGAATAGTTGGCTTGAAGCACGTTGTCGTGAAAGTTGACCCCGTGCACGCCGGCTCCATAGTACCACATCAGGTCATCGACCTGCCAGTCTTCGGAGAACGACTGGGCTGGATAGCATCCGTTGTCGATGAGTATCTGTCCCTCCACGCGGGTGATGCCGCGGACAGCAAGTGCGTCGATCACTTGCTTCACGATGTCGGGGTGTGTGGGAAAATAGCGCGAGCCCAGCGTGGGGTCTCCATCGCCTTTCACAATCAGATGACCTGTGAATTTATTTTTCTTGAATTCACCGTTTGCCACCACTCGGGTGTGGAAGCGATAGTCGGCGCCCAGCAGCTCCAGGGCCGCGGTCGAGGTCACGGTTTTCATTGTCGAGGCAGTGCCGATGGCCAGCTGCGGGTTGTGGCAGGCTACCATTCGGCTCGAGTCGATGTCCCATAAAGCTACACCCACCGATGCGTGACGCAGGGTGGTGTCGAGTGCGAAACTGTCCACGGCCTCTTGTGGGGTGAGCGCTGCAGCGGCGATGGCGGTGAGCCCCAGCGCTATCGATAGCAAAACCTTGTTTTTCATGATGTTCAGTCGCTGTCGTTTCCGTGTTCTATCAGGTTGGCGGCGATGCCGTCGGCCAGTTGCACCAGCGAGCACAGCGGGTGCTGGTCACGGGCCGTGTTCAGGCTTTTCAGCGCCTCAATGCTTTGGAACGAGACGTCCCAGGCGGTCATGTGCCACCTGATGGCCAGCAACTCCTCCTGGCTGATGTCGAGCCCGCCCCACAGCGCCATCATGGCCGATTTCTCGCCGTGGCCCATGGGAAAATTAGAGTAGTCCACGTTGTAGGATGCCACTTCGGTCCAAATGCCGTTGGCGTCGCGTTGTTTTTTCATGGCAGGCACATAGATGTCGGCCTTGCAGATGTCGTGCAGCAGCGATGCGATGATCACGCTGTTGCGGTTCAGCCTGTTCTCCAGGTCGGGACGCATGGCGATGACCATCTCACGCAGTTGCAGCGCCGCGTGGCACACGTTGAGCGAGTGCTCCAGCAGTCCGCCGTCGCGGTTGAGATGGTGGTTGACGCTGGCTGGTGCCGTGAAAAAATGGATGCGCCCCTGGTCCAGATACTCCAGCAGGTCGTCAACGCCCTCGCGACCGGTGGAGCGCAGTAGCTGAATGAATTCTCGTTTCTTTGATTCGATGTCGTAGTTCATATCGGATGTTTTTTGTTTTTACGATGTGCGCGATTTCCGGCACCCAGATAGTGTCGCCAGGCAAAGTGCCGCCGGTGCGACAGGTAGTTGGCGTCGCGCTGGTTGTCGTAGGCCTCACGCTCAAAGGAGATGGCGCGGTAGGCGTTTCCGCGGCGCAGCAGCCGCACCAGCCACTCGGCCAGGTAGAGCACATAGAATAGCACGAAGCACAATTCACGCATCTGTGCCGTGTGAATGCGCTCATGATTGATGAGCTCGCCCGACAGGTAAACGCCCTGGTGGACAAACAGCACGCCGCACAGGTTGATGGCGTCGAACCCCCGCAGTGGCAAATATCGGCTTCGCACAATTTTCATTTTCTGAATGCAAAAGTAATTCAAAAGCCCCTGATGAGCAAGAAATCGAGGCCATTTTCTGTGCTTAGTAGATGGCAGCGGCAATCACGCGGGCCACCTGCTCCAGATAGTGGGCATCGACCGAGTCGAAGGCATCCGCGTCGCGGCTGTCGATATCGAGCACAGCACGCACGGTGCCCGTCGAGTCGAGCAGGGGCACCACGATTTCACTGCGCGACAGGCTGCTGCACGCGATGTGCCCCGGGAAAGCCTCCACGTCGGGCACGACAAGGGTCTGGGCTTGCTGCCATGCTGCGCCGCACACGCCCCGGCCCCGGCCGATGCGGTAGCAGGCCGTGCTGCCCTGAAAGGGACCCAGCACCAGCTGCTCGCCGTCGACCACGTAAAAACCCGTCCAGAAAAAACGCTCGCCCATCAGCTCGCGCAGCAGCGCCGTGGCGTTGGCCATCACACTCACCCGATGGTGCTCGCCGTCCACCAGCCCTCGCAGTTGCACCAGCAGGTTCTCATAGATTTGTTTCTTTTCCATGCTCTTCGCGGTTCATTGATTTGCAAAGGTAGACATTCTCGGCCCAACTCTTGAGTCTATTCATATTATTTAACGCATGGCCGGGCTGCCGGTCTCCATGCAAAACGTAGGGGTTTCGTATAATATGCCGCGATGGATGGTGTGAATGGATGAAATTTCACTATATTTGCATCGTCAATCACAAATGCAGATTATCATGGAAGAACAATTCAACAATGGCACTGTGCCCCCCGCGTTGCCGCCCAGTCAGCCCGTGACCGAAGGCGCCAAGTTGCCCGATTACGACTATGATGAAAAAAACCGGAAGTTTACTCAGACCCTGAGTTTCAAAACGATTGTGATAGTGGCGTTGTCGCTCGTGCTGCTCATCCCCACGTTGTTCATCGCCAACCTGAGCGAGGAACGGCAGCTAACGGCCGAAAACTCGCGCCGGGAGATTGCCGGCAAATGGGCCGACCGCCAACTGGTCACAGGCCCCATGATTCAAATTCCGTTGGTTGGCAACGACAAGGACAAGCAGTGGAGCTATGTTTACATCTTGCCCAAAACATACAACGCCGAGGCCGATGTGAAAACGCAGACGCTCTACCGTGGTATCTACGAAGCGGTGGTCTACAACTCGGGTGTCGATATAAAAGGAACATTTGACATCGCCAATCTGCTGCCCGTGCCGCCCCAGGGGAAAAGCCTGCGGCTGAACGAGGCCAAGCTGGTGCTGGGTGTCACCGACTTGCGAGGCATCACGGCTATTCCGGCCGCCTCGCTTGATGACAAGCGGCTGGCGCTGAATGATGCTGGCACAATCGACAAGATGAGCGAGGTGCAAAGCTCCGTCGACCTGAGTGCTCTGGCCACGGCCGACAGTGTGCCGTTCTCCCTGCACCTTGACTTGAAAGGCAGCGAGACGCTGAGCTTCATGCCGGTGGGCGAGAGCACCACGGTGCGCGTGAAGGGCGATTGCAAAACGCCCAGTTTCGACGGGCGCTTTCTGCCCACACAGCGCACCGTCACCGACACCGGTTTTGATGCCGTGTGGAATGTGATAAGCGTCAACAGGTCGTTTTCACAGGTGATTCAATCGCTCGAAGCCATGGGGGTGGGCGAGTGGCAAATGGATGTCAACCTCAAGATGCCTGTCGACAATCTGCAAAAGTCGGAAAGGGCGCTGAAATACGCGCTGCTGGTCATCGTCCTCACTTTTATTGCAGCACTTTTCAGCGAGCTCAAACTCAAGCGACCCATCAATGTGTTCCAATACCTGCTCATCGGGCTGGCGCTGGTGCTGTTCTTCTCGCTTCTGCTGTCGTTAAGTGAGCACATAGGCTTCGGCTGGGCCTATTTTGTGGCCACCACCATGACCGTGGCATTGGTGACGCTCTACCTCATCGGGGTGCTGCAAGTCAAGCGCCAGGCTCTCATGATTGGGGCGCTGCTCGTGCTGCTCTACGTCTACATCTATGTGCTGCTCAGCCTTGAGACTTATGCCCTGCTGGCCGGTAGCATCGGCCTGTTCTTCATCCTGGCGGCCATCATGTACTACTCGCTGAACCTTACTCCGCGCCGGTAGCACCGGGCGTCCATGATTTGGGGGCGGGCCGGCAACTTGCGGCGTGAGCCGCTTGGACCGGCCTGTCGCATTTCACGTTGAATTTTACGTCAGAGCGGCGCAAGTGAAATAAAATTTGGCAAAAACTTTGTCGGTTTCAAAAATTATATTACCTTTGCAGTCGCTTAGTGAAATTTTCGGCACTTCAAGCACTGGAGAGGTGGGTGAGTGGCTGAAACCAGCAGTTTGCTAAACTGCCGTAGGGGTAACTCTACCGCAAGTTCGAATCTTGTCCTCTCCGCCTAATGTGAAAGAAACGGTCTCGACGATAGTTGAGGCCGTTTTGTTGTTATCACCCCGACAGCAAGCTCGCTTGTTGTGGGGGTGATAGCAATAAAACGAATGCACCGCCAAGGTGCCGTTTCTTTCACATTATGCAGCGGCCCCGCGGGAGCGCTCCAAGATGCACGAGCGAATGCGAGTGAATCTTGTCCTCTCTCTCTGGGTGCCGAGTGCAGCCGACATCCAATACTAGTGAATCTTGTCCTCACCCTCTCTCAAGAAAGGCGAAGCGCTGGGGAAGCTGTTTGTTCAGGACAAGTTTGCGTGCGAGTACGAGACTTTGTCTCGCAATACAGAGACAGATGGGGACTTTTGCAATAAGATTCAGCAAGCTGCTATACAAGAGAAAGGAACTCACCGCAGACACGTTGAGAATGTACGCAGCAACGTTTACAACAGGCAACAGACCATCAATCAAGGTATCTGTCCACGGTGTGGAGGCCGACTTATCTTGCGTCATGGTCGCTATGGCTCATTCTATGGATGCAGCAACTATCCCGGCTGCAGGTTCACGCTGAAAAGATAAAAAAACACACTTTTTTGAAAAAAAGTTTTGCTGTGCAGATAGAGCGCACAGTTAGAGTTTTTCTTTGCGACGGAAATTGCCGAAGAAGTGAGTCCTGATGATTGTTTTCAAGGCATTTTTTGCTCTCAAACGCCCTGAAAATGCGGCTTTCGGGCAAAATTTCATCAAGTTATCCACAATTTGGCAGTATCGCCACCTTGTATAAAATATATTTTTACTAATTTTGTGGATTATAACAATAAGATTTCATCTTATTGAGCCTGCCAAAAAGCATTAACATCATGCCGGTAAACAAGAACGCAAATATTCGTTACCCCAAGCTCGTCAACCGCTATGTGCGTCAGTACGGCTTCATGGCGCAGCTCATGGACTTCAGCGACCCCGACTTGGAGAAGTTCTATTACCTCATCCATAACGAGGAAATGAGCAACGACGACGGGAAGAAAGTCACCTACGGCAACGCCGTGCACTACACCGACGCGTTGAGGCGGCTGCGCAACGCAAAGAAGTATGAGACCTACACGAGCGATGAGCAGCGCAAATATGCCCAGTATCTCGACATGGTGACCAACTGGCGCAACGACCAGGCGCACACCGCTCCCACCGCCAGCGAGCAGGAGATCAACGCCGCCATCAGCATAGTTGTGGCAATGTATCTCTACATCACCGGCGACTCCATCACCGACCTCGAAATGTCGGGCTACGCCAGCGAGCCCACCGCTCCATATAACGAAAACGAAGAGACAGCGCCACTAATGGCCGCCGAACCGTAAAAATACAGTCAACTTAGAAGATAACTACAAGTACATGAGTACAGAACTAGATTGTAGATGGCATTTTGCACCGCATAGTGGTCAGGAAACTGGTCCAAATAATGCGATGATGCAAAACTTTAGGTCACAGCCCTACGAATCATTGGTTCGCGAGGCTGTGCAAAACTCGCTTGATGCAGTTGATGACCGCACTAAACCGGTGAAAGTCGTATTTTCAGTAGGCATTATGAAGTCGCAAAACTATCCTAATTTCTTTGAGTTAAGCGACCACATCTTAGCGTGTGGCGATTACTACGATTGGAACGATAAGGCCGTTGAGTATTATCAGCGAATGGAAGATTCTCTCACTTCATTCAAGCTAGATGGCAACAGCCTTTTCCCTTACATCAAGGTATCGGACTACAACACTAAAGGAATGAAGTACGACAACACAACTAAAAGTCCGTTTTATGCTTTTGCGCTTGCAGGTGGTGTCAGTGCTAAAGTTGATCAGGAAAGTGGTGGCTCTTTTGGTTTTGGCAAATCAGCATATTTTCAGCTTTCAACCATTTCAAGTGTTTTGGTGTCAACTCTCACAAATGAAGGGCAGCATGTTTTTGAAGGTGTGTCTTGGTTATGTACCCATGAGTATCAAGGAGAGAAAGTACAAGCCGTTGGTTTCTACGACAACAATTCCGGCAAGCCTATAGTAGATAATGAAAGAATACCTCAAGAATTTCGTCGTGACCGTAATGGCTCCGATTTCTACATTCTAGGCTTTAAATTAGATGTTGATGCAATAGAAGATATGAAGACCCAAATGATTGAGGAAGCCCTGCGAAGTTTTTGGCTTGCCATTCACGAGGAAAGACTCATTATCAACGTCTTAGGAGTCATCATTTCTAAAGATAACTTGAAAGAAATGATGGAACAACACTTTCCTGACCTCATCGACAAGTCAAGGAAAGCCAATCCACATCCTTACTTTGTAGCCGTTAGTGAATATGGGGCAAACAAGAACTGCTTTAGATTCAATGAAAACATTCCAATTCTGGGAGAGGTTACGCTATACTTAATTAAATGCAAGGATGTTAAGGATAAAATTATGTATATGCGGAAACCACTAATGATGGTTTATGCTAAAAAACGCTCGTCATATCTAGGTTTGTATGGAGTGTTTATTTGCGCCAATGAAAAAGGTGACAAGATTCTCCAAAGCTTGGAGAACCCGGCTCACGACATTTGGGATAAGGGTAATTGGAAAGCAGCAGATGGTTTCCATATCAACCCAGTCGGCAAGCAAGCACTTGATGAAATTCAAGACTTCATCACCAATTGTATTGAACGAGTATTTGCCACAAATCAAGAGACAGCTCTTGATATTACAGGATTGAATGATTACCTCTATATTCCCGAGAATCTTGTTGATGATGAAGACAGTGAAGCTGACCACCTTGTGGGTAGCCCGACTGGTAAGACCAAAGACGAGGGAGTTTCACTCACAACGCAAATCTCAACACTCAATAAAAAAGATGACAACTCCGATGAAAAAACCAACATCGGTTCTGTAAGGATTATTGAGCGTGGCAGCCATGATGCTGCTTCTAGTGAAGATGGCAAAGATGTTGTCGCCGGGACGTCGAACCGACGCCCGCACACCAAAATTCCTGGTGGAAAGCCAGGCGCAGGAAACCGTTTCGAGGAAACCACAATTAACAACAAACAAGGTACATACAAAACATATCTTCCTGTGCAATTCCGTGTGGTTGCACAGAAAATAGCAGACGGATACGAGCACAAATTGATTATTCACTGCCCACGTGATGTAATACAGGGTGAACTTGAATTGATAACTATAGGAGAACAAATTGACGATGTTGTTGATGTGGTTTACACTGATAATGGTGAGATAAAAGGGAACCTACTAACAGATGTCATCCTTGATGAGGGGCGCAACATCATCACGATAAAGTTTAAGGACAAAATGCGACACGCATTAAAACTGAAAGCATATGAAAATCAGTAACCTTTCTTTTCCATATCCAGTTTTGGGTATCGGTGATGATGTTTCACCCAAGCCCTCTTTTTTAAGATCACCTGAAGTAACTTCCGACAAGGCGAGCTATAAGTTTACCGCCGAGTTTGACATGAGGAACTCCTCAATACATCGTCTAGTAAAACGTGGTTACGCGATGTATATTTGCGAAGTCACTTCAATAAATACTCTCTATCGTAAATGTTTTACTTCTCAATCTCCAAAATTTGAGATAGTTATTCCTAAAAACCACATTGGAGGACGTATCAATTTTCAATTTACAATAACAGTTATTAGCCCCATTTCACACTATACAAATCCTGAATTTCACGAAGATTATAAGGGATTTGAATTTGACTTGGAACCCGGCGACCTGCTAGGTTTCTTGGGAGAGTATTCATATGATGTAGATATTAAATACGACAAGTTAAAATCTGTCGGATCATTCATGCAAATCACTGAAGGCCCAACATTAAGTATTCCTCGATTTAATTTCGACAATCCAAAGATTGACATACAACTGCCTACAGCAATGTATCAACAGTACAAAGAAAGTATAATGGGCAACCCAAGTTTTGCCAATATTATTCATTCTTCATTGGTGCTCAATGCACTAGTCGCAGCAATGCTAAATTTCAACAACTTTGAAAATACACTTTGGGCACGTACCATTCAATATCGTGTCGATACTGAGGCGACTTTTGCTGACCTTCGTGCACGCAATGTTTTAGAAACTCTTGAAACTGATGATATTATAGAACTTGCACAAACATTACTTTCCAATCCTTACGGACGATTATTCAATACTCTTTTGTTAATGGGTGACGCATCAGATAATAACGACTAACAATGAGCGAAGAATACATTTATACAACTGCTGACATCACGAGAGCCGTCAATCTGTCTTATATTCAATTAAAAAAACTCTTATTTGAAAAAGGAGTTGTCTCCTCTTTAACTGGAGAAATGACATTGAATGATGACTACAAGGACTGGGGGAAACCAACATTCAACCAGTTCATGAAGAAAATCATCTTTATGTGGAATGATAAGGGCCGAAATGAAATAATCAAGATAGTTGGAATAAATAGCAACGAAAGCACAAAGAAAAAAAACCAATCGACTTTTTCTAATATGCAGTTGCAGCAAACATTCAAAACGAAATATGCAGACTCGCTTCTTGATTGCGCAAAGAACGGCTCTTCAATTTCGCTGTATGCTCTGGATATTTTCCCGATTGAAAAAGAGAATATTCTATATATTCCTTCAATCAGGCACCCAGAGGGACTGATTGACAAAATGATACCATCAATTGAGCATGATTTTGAGTCAGCTGTAGCGTTATATGAGGCTTATCAAGATTTGTCTCCGCTTCAAGCCGCCGACAAATCTTTCTGGGTCTATCTTGCGCATACCGAACTATTTTCTTACGTACAGCAGCGTTTTAATTCTGTTCTCGACCCCGATTTCAATAATTCACAATATGTACTTGACCACTGGTTTTTCGCACATGGTCCATTACGTCACGCTTTGGCTGGCCTATGGTGGGCAGTTTTTCTGTCTGTTGATGAAAACGCAGACGGCGAAGAGCGATACAAATACACAAAGTTTCTGTTCAGTCGTGACATCAACCTCCGCACTATATATCTTGCAAACTATCCATTATTCCGCCACAAAGAAGCAGCTATCGGCATCTTACGTTTTCTTATGGAAGATGAAGAATTATGTTCTGTATTCTTTCGCCAAAGAACAAGATATATATCAAAATATTTCAATAAGCTGGGAGGAACACGACAACTTGTATCGCTTGACCGAAACTTTTTCTACACAGAGTTGAAGAAAATCAGACCTCAAATAATAGCTATTCAGTCAGAAGAAGACTTAAAAAACAGTATCTGAAATGTCTATCAAGGATTTGGCATACTATCAGCAATGCTTTGACCACCTTTCGGTGAACAAGAAAGGTGGTCAGCTGGCACCGCACAAGCCGCTGCTGCTGTTGGCGGTCATCGACCTGGTGGAGTGCGGCATCATTCGCTCGCCTCAGATTGAGTTGAGCGAGGCACTGCTCACGGCTTTCAAGTTGAACGATATGCGCTACACACGCCACATCGCTCATTTCAAGCCGAACATCGGGATGCCATTCTACCACATGAGCGGTGAGCCGTTCTGGAGGCTCGTGCCTCGTGTTCTGGGCAACTCGCCCAGCAGTTATGCCATCTCCACTCTGCGCAACTTCTACAAGTGCGCAGAGATTGACCACGAACTTTTCGAGCTGATGAAAGAGCCGGCTACCGCCCAACAGCTTCGCAAAGTCCTCGTTGACACTTATCTCGCTAACCGCACCGACACGTCGCTGCCATCACTACCGCAGGTAGTCCTGCTCGCCACGTGCCTGTGTCAACTAATCGCATAACTAGTCAATATAATTAGTGTTAGTACTAAGACGCATCATCAAATTATTATATAAAGTAATATTAACTACTTATGAAAACATTTCTTCTTGACACCATCAACAGAATCAAGCGTTTCAGCGAATCTCTTGACGTTAAAACAGCTTTATGCGATAGACCATGGGTGGTTTTCAACGATAGCGGAGATAAAGAAGTGTTAATCTTTGATACTGATGGCAACGTATTGATTACTGTCAATGGAGTGGGATTCCAACGGACATGGCGATGGGTCGCAGCTAATAAATCATTGATTATCAAACAGCCCGATGAAACCATCGTTATGTTGCATCCCGAATATTTCAACAACTCGGTGATGGCACTTAATCGGGATGGCACACAAGAATACGCATTCCTCATCGATGACAATAATCGTAATAAATTTGCTCCCAAGACTTTATCGGAGTTAAAGTCGTATTTCCTTGCCATTGAACAAAAAGCGATTGAAGAAGAATTGAAAGAAAAGGAAGAAGAACAAAAGAAAGCCGAAGAAGAGCATCATAAAGAAATGCTGGCTAAAGCTCGCTATAAATTTGAAACTTCCGAATTTGGTTGCGTCTCATCTATCTTTGGTGTTTTAATCATAACAATAGTCATAGCAATTTGTTTGGAACCAATAGTCAACGACACCGCGACCACATTTGTCGTAACTCTTATTATAGGAATAATAATTACTATCTCTACATATTTATTCGCTGTTTGCATTCTTCCCAAGAAGAAAGCGAAAAAGTTTATTAAAGAGAATCCAGATGACGAACTCATACCATACATTAAAGAAGCTTATAACATTAAAGAAAGATCAATCTAATCAATATTTTACATAAAGTATTTGATTATTAATGGGCGATTACCAAACAAAAGAACAGCTCATTTTGCTTGTAAACTCGCTGTGCGAGTTACAAGACAAAATCATGTCGGCCAAAGGGATGCCAAAGCATATTCAGCAACCCATCGCCGATAATGTTGAGCCGTTGAAAGCCTCGATGTTTTTCCTTTGGGAAAAACTGCGATACGGCAGTAATGCCGAACTTTCGCCGCGAGGCATCAAGGGCTACTGGATGGCCTCGTTCAACACCTCGCCGCCTGATTTCCTCTCGGAGTGCATCCAACAACTCCGCTCGTTTGAAATTCCTATCAACGAATATGACGGCGGCATCGATCTACAACGCTCACTCATTAACTTCTATTCCGAACTTCAAGAAATGTATGAAATCTAAAGATATAGCAACGTGACTTTGCACACCCAATGGAGTAATCGTTGCAATAAAGCTGGTTATAAGCCTCGGATTATGAAATGACCCCCAAAAGTTGGACGGGTTAAAAATTAATGGCTTAGAGAAAGAGTTCGGTATTGCACCGGGCTCTTTCCTTTTAACCTGGATTTGATTC
>ONMF01000026.1 GCA_900318865.1 uncultured Prevotellaceae bacterium | reverse complement strand
TGGATGAATATATTGACTATTACAACAATAAAAGAATCAAATCCAGGTTAAAAGGAAAGAGCCCGGTGCAATACCGAACTCTTTCTCTAAGCCATTAATGTTTAACCCGTCCAACTTTTGGGGGTCATTTCACGTGTTGCCCGGGCTTTGTTTTGTGTGTGTGCTTGTGGTGCAGATGCGCCTCACAGGGTGGCGTCGCTCTGCTGGAAGGTGGTGCCACGGCGAATGTCGCCCGTGTCAAATCCCAGTTTGAACCACTTCATGCGCTGCTCGCTGGTGCCGTGCGTGAAGCTTTCGGGCATGGCGTAGCCCTGTGCGCGCTTCTGCAGGTAGTCGTCGCCAATCACCTGCGCGCACTTGATGGCCTCCATCAGGTCACTGTCGTCGAGCGAGCCGAACGACTTGTTCTCATAGTGTGCCCACACGCCGGCATAGAAGTCGGCCAGCAACTCCAGCCGCACCGAAATCTTGTTGGCATCGGCCTCGCCGAGGCGGTTCATCTGCTGATGTGCCTTTTGCAGCGTGCCGGTGAGGTACTCGATGTGGTGTCCCACCTCATGAGCAATCACATAGGCGTAGGCAAAGTCGCCGTCGGCGCCCAGCTGCTTCTTCATGGTGCTGAAGAACGAGAGGTCGAGATAGAGTTTCTGGTCGCCCGAGCAGTAGAATGGCCCCACGGCTGCGCTGCCTTGCCCGCAGGCGGTCTGGGTGGAGCCGGTGTAGAGCACCAGTGTGGGGGGCTGATACTGGCCCACGTTGTTCTCACGGAAAATCTGTGTCCACACGTCTTCGGTGCTGGCCTCGATCACACTTGCGAATTTGGCCAGTTCTTGCTCTTCGGCGGTGAAATTCTGCTCGCCCTGGGTTTGCACCTGCTCGCCCAGATTCATGTTACCTGCCTGTTGCAGCACATCTCCGAGGTTACCACCCATGAGCAGGGTGATGATGCCTGCAATGATGAGGCCGCCAATGCCGCCCACGCCCATCTTGGTGCCTGAGCTCATGCCGCGGCGGTCTTCCACATTGCTGCTTTCGCGTCTTCCTTCTAAGTTCATATCAGTCGATTGTTGGTTGATGTATTAGTTTCGTTTCTTTGGCAAAATTAAGTCAAAAGTGCCACAAATGCAAAATTATTTTGATTTTGTTGGGGCGCATCCCCGCGAGTGCACATTTTTTAGTATTTTTGTGTTGTGAAAACTCAATAAGCGAGCGCACTATGGATTCAATCATGACTTTTTGCAAGGAGAATTTCGGGCTCATCACCTTGTTTGTGGGCCTGGTGGGCGTGGCCGTGTCGGTCGTGTCGCTGATTTATGAGGTCAAGAAGCGCAAGGCCGGCAGGCAGCGTGACGACCGGAGCGAGGCGCAGAAACCGTAACCTGCGCCGGGGCTGCCGGGCCGGTGTGATTCAAAAATTGCATATACGGTAAAAATGCATTAACTTTGCCGCACATTATTTTGCACTTTAAATTACTATGTTGAAAGAAAATACCATCAAGATTTTTGAGCGCAGTTTCATCGACAACTGGGAATTGCCCGCCCTGAGCGACTATAACGCCGGCACCACCCTCACCTATGGCGACTTTGCGCGGTCGATAGCGCGCCTGCACCTGCTCTACAAGCAGTGTGGCATCAAGCAGGGCGACAAGGTGGCCCTCATCGGCAAGAACACACCGTCGTGGGTGACGGTGTTCATCGGCACCATCACCTATGGCGCCGTGATTGTGCCCATCCTCTCGGAGTTCAATCCCACCGATGCCCAGCACATCATCAATCACAGCGAGGCCACCCTGCTCTTTGCCAGCAAGGCCGTGTGGGACACGCTCGACTTTGACCACATGCACAACATCCGCGCGGCTATTTCGCTCGACGACAAAAAACTGTTTGCCGAGAAAGCCGGCGAGCAGGTGGGCAAAAACCTTTTCGGCCTCACCCGGTCCTTCAACCGCCATTACAAGAGCGGTTTCTACCGCAACGACATCCATTATCCCGACATCGCGGGTGACGCGCTGATGGAACTGAACTACACCAGCGGCACCACGGGCTTCAGCAAGGGTGTGATGATTAGCGGCAACAATCTGTGCGGCAACCTGGTGTACGGCATCAACTCCAAGTTGCACTACCGCGGCTCGCGGGCGTTGTCGTTCCTGCCCCTGGCGCATGCCTATGGCTGCGCTTTCGATATGCTGGTTCCGCTGGCTGTGGGCAGCCACATCACGTTGCTGGGCCGCATCCCCAGCCCCAAGATTCTGGTCAAGGCCATGCAGGAAATCAAGCCCAACCTGGTGATTTGCGTGCCCCTGGTGCTGGAGAAAATCTATAGCAAGATGATAGTGCCCATGATCAGCCGTGGCATGCTGCGCTGGGCACTGGCCGTGCCGTTTCTCGACAGCCGCATCCATGCCCAAATCCGGAAGAAACTCATCGAGGCTTTCGGCGGAGAGTTCGAGGAGGTCATCGTGGGCGGTGCGCCGTTCAACTCCGAGGTGGAGGACTTCCTGTACAAAATCAAGTTCCCCTTCACCGTGGGCTACGGCATGACCGAGTGCGCTCCGCTGGTGTCGCACACGCCGTGGCGGGAGTTTGTGCCCCACAGTGCCGGCCGCATCCTGCCTGGGCTCATGGAGTGCAAAATCCTGAGTGACGACCCGGAGAACATCCCCGGCGAGATTTGCGTCAAGGGCGAGAATGTGATGCAGGGCTATTTCCACAACAGCGAGGCCACCGACAAGGTGCTGCACGAGGACGGCTGGCTCCACACCGGCGACATGGGTACCCTGAGCGCCGACGGCACCGTCTTCATCAAGGGGCGCCTGAAGACCATGCTGCTCAGCAGCAACGGGCAGAACATCTATCCCGAGGAAATCGAGGCCAAGCTCAACAATATGCTTTATGTCAACGAGAGCCTGGTGGTGGAGCGTGAGGGACGGCTTGTGGCGCTGGTTTATCCCGATTACGAGTCGATGGACCAGCTGGGTGTGACCCGCGACCAGCTGCCCGACCTGATGGAGAAAATCCGCGTCGAGCTCAACAAGCTGGTGGCTCCCTATGAGCGCATCGCCAAGATTCAGCTCATTGCCACCGAGTTCGAGAAAACGCCCAAGCGCAGCATCAAGCGCTACCTCTACAGCAACTGACCGGCCTGGGGCCGGGGCGCCGAGTGCCCCGTCCCAAGCCGTTTTTTTATGATAATATAGACTAAATGACGATAGATAATGAAGACTGACTTGAGTTCTCACATCAAACTCGACCAAGTGTCGAAGCGCCTCTACCGGCCCGAGAGCGAGGTGGAGCTGGCCTCGCTCACGCGTTGCGAGCGTGTCTACACCAAAGTGGTGGAAACGATTGCCGACGGCGCTGCCGATGCGGCTGCCGACGTGGCGCAGACCATCGAGCGCTGTGTGCGTGAAAAAGGACGCTGTGTGATTGGCTTCGGCGCGGGAAAATGCGCGCTGGCCGTCTACGACGAACTGGTGAAGCTTTATTTTGCCGACAAGGTGAGTTTTGCCAATGTGGTGGCCTTCAATATCAGCGAACTGGGCCTGGGTGTCCCCGGGGACGACAGCCTCAGCACGCTGGCGCGCCTCAAGCAACACCTCTATAACAAGGTGGACATCGAGCCGCAGAACATCCACACCTTCAATAGCGAGACCACAGTGGAGAACGTGCACAAGATGTGCAAAGCCTACGAGGCCGAGATTGAGGACTTCGGTGGGCTTGATTTGCTGGTGTGCGAGCTCACCAAGACGGGGTCGCTGGCCTACAACGAGCCGGGCTCGGGCATGAACACCACCTGCCGGCTGCAGCTGCTCTCCAGCGAGTCGCGCGCGCGCGTGGCCGAAGCCTTCAAGTGCGACGACGCACCGCTCACGGCCGTCACGCTGGGCATCAGCAATTTGCTGGCGGCCCGGCACATCATCGTGGTGGCGTGGAACGAGGACAGCGCCGACGCTGTGTTCAACACCATCGAGGGGCGTGTCACCGACCTGGTTCCGGCGTCGTTCCTGCAGATGCACTCCAGCACCAAGGTGATTATCGACCTTGAGGCCGCCTCGCGGCTCACCCGCATCAGCTATCCCTGGAAGGTGACCTCGTGCGAGTGGACCGACAAGCTCATCCGCCGCGCCATCGTGTGGCTGGCCACGCTCACGGGCAAGCCCGTGCTCAAGCTCACCAACAAAGATTACAACGACCACGGCCTGGGCGAGCTGGTGGCCATCTACGGCTCGGCCTACAATGTGAACATCAAGATATTCAACGACCTGCAGCACACCATCACCGGCTGGCCTGGCGGCAAGCCCAATGCCGACGACACCCACCGCCCCGAGCGTGCCACGCCTTATCCCAAGCGCGTGCTGGCTTTCAGTCCGCACCCCGACGACGTGGTGGTGTCGATGGGCGGCACGTTGCGGCGCCTCGTGGAGCAGGGGCACGACGTGCATGTGGCGTTCATGACCTCGGGCGACGTGGCCGTGAGCGACGAGGACCTGCTGCGCAATCTCATCCTCAGCGAAAAGATTTCACGCCATTACGGCATTCGCAGCAGCGAGCACGACCGCATCAACCGGGCTGTGCGCCAGAACTTGAGCGACAAGGCCGCCGGAAACGTCCTCGACAGCGTCGATATGCGGTTCATCAAGGGGGCTATCTTCAGTTGCGAGGGCATCATGGCCTGCCGGCACATGGGCATCAGCAAAGCCCAGATGCACGAGTTGTCCCTGCCGTTCTATGTGGACGACCCCAGCGGCCGCGGACGCATCACCGAGGCCGACGCCACGGCCGTGGCGCGCTTGATAGCCGAGGTGCGGCCCCATCAGATTTTTGTGGCCGACGACCTCACCGACCCCTACGGCACCCATGTGCGTGCCCTGAACGCCGTGCTGATGGCCATCGAAATCCTGCAGCATGAGGAGTTTATGCGCGATTGCCGCGTGTGGATGTATCGCGGGCAGTGGGGGCAGTGGGACATCGACCATGTGGAGATGGCCGTGCCCATGAGCCCCGAGGAGTTCCGCTTCAAGCGCGACGCCATCCTGCGCTATCAGTCGCAAATCAAGGATGCGCCCTTCCGCGACAGTGCCGACGGGCAACTCAGCTGGCAGCGTTCCATCGACCGAAACCGTGCTTTGGCCGAGCTCTACAACACTTTGGGCTTGGCTGCCTACGAGGCCATTGAAGCCTTTGTGCAGTACAAGCCCGCGAATGATAACAAAATTTAACACTTCGCGATTAAACCAAAATTTATTTAATTAAAATGGTGTTAATCAGCCTGATAGCTGGATTTTATGTGTAAATATTGATAAAAAAGCAAACGATTTCACTGAAACGAAATAAAAATTTTGAGAAAAAAAGTTTGCATGTTACTTTTTTGTTATAAATTTGCACCGATTTTCAAAACGAACAATAATTGTTTTATTATTTAAATTAAAAAAGAAAATGAAAAAGTTAGTTTTATTACTTGCTGTTGTTTTTGGTGTTTCTCTGTATTCTTGCACCGGTACTGCTGAGCAGACTGCTGAGGCTGCTGACAGCACCATCGAGGCTGTGGCCGATAGCGCCAACGCCGTGATCGATAGCGCCGCTGCTCAGGTTGACAGCGCTGCTGCTCAGGTTGCAGAGGTTGCCGACAGCGCCAAGGCTGCTGTTGATGCTGCCGCTAAGTAATTAGCGAACTCCGCAAACAACAACGAAAGAGTTTGAAGCTGTTCCCCTCGGATGAGTCGAGCAGCTTTTTTTGTGCCCTTTAGCAAAGGGCATTTTTTGGTTTATAGGGTGATTTCAGCAAACGCAGTTCCTCCACTAAAATAGAGGAAAGGCCTGCCTCAAAACCATTGCTGAAACCCAAATTTTTCCGTTTTTCTACTTTTCTACTCTTTCTACTGCACGCGTGCAGGGCAGTTCCCCCTCTAAGGTAGAGGGGGTGGCCCGCAGGGCCGGGGGCGTGTGCCACGCGGCGACGCTGGCCCCACACAGGGCTCACACACTCCTCCGCCCTTCGGGCACCTCCCCTAACTTAGGGGAGGAGTTGGCAACCGTGCGTCGGAGACGCACAAGCTGACAAAGCCCCAGGTTTCGGCGCATGAATGCGCCAAACCTGGGGAAAACGACGGCAATGCCGATGTTCCTCGAAGAGGCACAACCCTCCTTTTGGCGTTACGCCGTGGCGGAGCGGCACCGGGCGTATTGATTGTGCCTCTCCGAGGAACAATCCGTGAAACCGTCATCATCAACCCCATGTTTGGCGCGGGGCGGCGCCGAAACATGGGGCTCTGTCAAATAATGCGTCTTCGACGCATCACACACACTGTGCCGTGGCAATTTTCCCCTTCAATTTAGTGGAGAGCTCCCCCTCTAAGGTAGAGGGAAAGGCTACGGGTAGGCGAGCGAAGCTCGGGAATGTGGCCCGCAGAGCCGGGGGCGTGTGCCACGCGGCGAAGATGCCACCGTGCAGGGCTCACACACTCCTCCACCCTTCGGGCACCTCCCCTAACTTAGGGGAGGAGTTGACAACCGTGCATCGAAGATGCACAAGCTGACAAAGCCCCAGGTTTCGGCGCCGCCCGGCGCCAAACCTGGGGAAAACGACGGCAATGCCAATGTTCCTCGAAGAGGCACAACCCTCACCGGCAGTTCCCCCTCTAAGGTAGAGGGGGTGGCCCGCAGGGCCGGGGGCGTGTGCCACCCGGCGACGCTGGCCACCACACAGGGCGCACACACTCCTCCGTCCTTCGGGCACCTCCCCTAACTTAGGGGAGGATTTGACAACCGTGCGTCGGAGACGCACAAGCTGACAGAGCCCCAGGTTTCGGCGCATGAATGCGCCAAACCTGGGGGGAGAGCGGCCGATGGCCGAAAATCGAGGGATTTTTTTCGTTTCTCACCCGTTTTTGCTATTTTTGCGTTGATGAACGGTTG
>ONMF01000020.1 GCA_900318865.1 uncultured Prevotellaceae bacterium | reverse complement strand
AAGCCTCACCACGCCGATGGTACTGCGAAAGTGGGAGAGTAGGTAACCGCCCCCTAAGGAGCCGCGACCCAGCAACGGGCCGCGGCTCCGTTTTTTTTTTATCCTATAGATTATATAGAACCTCTAGATTATCTAGAGGTTCTAGAGGATATGGAATGGTAATGATAATGGATTATTGACTCGCTGGCCTGCTTGGTTTAGGCAGTAAAAAACTCCCCCGCCGGGTGGCAGGGGAGCGAAGAGGCTGGCGTAGATGTGGCGTCAGCCGAAGTTGTCGTAGTGGATGCTGGAGGGATCCACTCCAAGCGAATCGAGCAGGTCGTTGACCGTCTTGCTCATCATGGCGGGGCCGCACATGTAGTACTCGCAGTCCTCGGGAGCCTCGTGAGCGGCGAGGTAGGTGTCGCGCATGACGGGTGCCACAAATCCCGGTGTATACTTCACGCCCGCTTCGTCGGCTGCCGGGTCGGGCCTGTCGAGAGCCAGATGGAAGTGGAAATTGGGAAATTCCTTTTCAAGCTCGAGGAAGTCGTCGAGATAGAACACCTCCGACAGTGAACGCGCCCCGTAGAAATAGTGCATCTGGCGGTCGCGCGTGTTGAGCGTGCGGGTCATGTGCATGATTTGTGCCCTGAGCGGTGCCATTCCGGCTCCGCCTCCCACCCAGATCATTTCCTTCTTGGAGTCGAAGATGGGGTGGAAATCGCCGTAGGGGCCGCTCATGATCACCTTGTCGCCCGGCTTGAGGGTGAAGATGTAGCTCGAAGCGATGCCCGGCATCACATCCATGAAGCCCGTGCCCTGGTCTTTGGGCTTGAAGGGCGGTGTTGCGATGCGCACGGTGAGCATGAACCGGTCGCCCTCGGCCGGATAGTTGGCCATGGAGTAGGCCCTGACCGTTTCTTCGGTGTTACGGCACTTGAGCGAGAACATGTCGTACTTTTGCCATGTGGGCAGGTACTCGCCCAGCGACTGCTTGTCGATGTCCTTGTCGTAGTCCATGGAGTAGGGCGGAATGCGAATTTGCGCATAAGAGCCCGGAATGAAGTCCATGTGCTCGCCCGGCGGCAGTGCCACGATAAACTCCTTGATGAACGACGACACCAAGTTGTTGCTCACCACGGTACATTCGTACTCCTTGACGCTGAGCACGCTGGCCGGCAGTGCGATGTTCATGTCGTTTTTCACTTTCACCTGGCATCCCAGCCTCCAGTGGTCCTGCTGCTCGCGCCGTGAGAAGTGCACGGCCTCGGTGGGCAGGATTTCTCCGCCTCCGTCGACCACCTGCACGCGGCATTGTCCGCAGCTTCCTTTTCCGCCGCATGCGCTTGAGAGCATCACGCCATTGGCGTGGAGGGTGTTGAGCAACGACGATCCCGTGTCGACCTCGAGCTGTCGGGTGCCATTGTTGATGTCGATTTTCACTTTACCTTGCGGCACGAGATAATGGCGTGCCACGAGCAACAAGACCACGAGTGCCAGCGTGATGAGCAGAAACACTGCCGCACTGGCCATGACGGTGGTTGATGCTGTGCTTAAAATAATGATAGCTGTGTTCATAGCCATGACGGTTCAAAGTTTAATGCCCATGAAACTCATGAAGGCGATGCCCATGAGCCCGGTGATGATGAAGGTGATGCCGATGCCGCGTAGCGGGCGGGGCACATTGCTGTAGGCCAGTTTCTCGCGGATGGCGGCAAGGCCCACGATGGCCAGAAGCCACCCGATGCCAGAGCCGGCTCCATAGACGGTGGCGGTGAGTGCGCCCGGGAAATCCTTTTGCTGCATGAACAGCGCTCCGCCCAGGATGGCGCAGTTCACGGCGATGAGCGGCAGGAAGATTCCCAGCGAGGCGTAAAGCGCCGGCGAGAATTTTTCGACCGCCATCTCCACCAGCTGGGTGGCGCTGGCGATAACCGCAATGAACATGATGAGCCCCAGGAAGCTCAGGTCGACGCTTGCCAGCGCCGGGCTGAGCCATGCCAGCGCCCCCGGCTGCAAGACGTACTTGTCGAGCAGAAAATTGATGGGCATGGTCACCACCAGCATGAAGGTGACGGCAAGTCCGAGCCCGAAGGCCGTTTTTACATTTTTGGAAACGGCCAGGAACGAGCACATTCCCAAAAAATAGGAAAATATCATGTTGTCGATGAAAATCGACTTGACAAATAAATTCAGTTCTTCCATAATCGTATTGATTTATCAGAGTTGTCAATTTTCCATGAGTTCCGGGTTGCGAGCGCGGTGCACCCAGATGATGCACGCCACAGTGATGAGTGCCATGGGAGGCAGAATCATGAGTCCGTTGTTCTCGTAGCCATGGTCGTAGCACCACTGCGGAATCACCTGGAAGCCCATGAGGGTTCCCGAGCCGAAGAGCTCGCGCACCGCCGCCACAATGACCAGGATGATGGTGTAGCCCAGCCCGTTGCCGATGCCGTCGAGGAACGACGGCCATGGGCGGTTGTTGAGTGCGAACGCCTCGAGGCGCCCCATGAGGATGCAATTAGTGATAATCAGCCCGATGAAGACCGACAGCTGCTTGGACACATCGTAATCGAACGCGATGAGGAATTGCTGGACGATGATCACAAGGGCGGCCACCACCACCAGCTGCACGATGATTCGGATGGTGGTGGGAATGGATTTCCTGATGAACGAAATAATCACATTGCTGAGCGCCATCACCGCTATGACGCTGATGCCCATGACGATGGCCGGCTCCATGCTGGCCGTGACAGCCAGAGTGGAGCAGATGCCCAGAATTTGCACAAGCACCGGATTGTCTTTCGACAGCGGATTGAACAGTGCTTCTTTGTTTTTCTTGGATAGCATATTGCGAATGTCAGTTGTTAGCGTTTTGAGATTGAATTTTCTTGAAGAATCCATCGTAGAGCCCCAGGCACTGCTGCATCATGTTGCCCACACCGCGGCTTGTGATGGTGGCTCCGCTCAAGGCATCGATGTAGTCGGCACCGTTGGTGGGCAGTTGCCCCTTTTTCATGACCTCGACACACTTGAACGCCCCGTCTTTGTAAAGCGTTTTGCCGTTGAAGGCATTGGCGAAAGCCGGGTCGTCGGTGATGCGTGCTCCGAGTCCCGGTGTCTCGCTCTCATGCGAGAAGTTGGCTCCGTAGATGGTCTTGCCGTCGGCATCGACCGCTATATATCCCCAGATGGGTCCCCACAGTCCCGCTCCATAGACCGGGATGATGTACTTGGTGCTGCCGTCGTCGAGCTTGCTCACCAGCACGGGCAGTTTCCTGTGGGTGGCCTTGACATTGCTCTTCATGTCGATGTCGAAAGCGACGTTGGCCGTCGAGTCCACCACATTGCCATGGTCGTCGACCAGCATCTCGGCTGTGATGTACTTGTGATAGATGTTTTTCAGTTGCTGGTCGGCCGTGGCGGGGATGTGGATGGCGCTGAGAATCTGCTTGCGCTTGTCGTTGGCAATGTTGTCGTCCTGCCTGGGTTTGAGCGCCATATACACGAACGCCAAAACAGTGCCCACGAGCACCACCATGATGGCCGAGTAGAGGATTTGATAAAGATTACTGTTTTTGTTCATAACGAAGTCCTCCTTTCATTTTTTGTTGCCGGCTCGCTGCATGCGGCGCTTGATGTTGAACGAAACCACGCAATGGTCGATGAGCGGTGCAAAGGCGTTCATCAGCAGCACCGCCAGCATGGCCCCCTCGGGGTAGCCGCCATTGTAGATGCGGATGAGGATGGCAAAAACGCCGATGAGGAAGCCATAGATATACTGCCCGACACGCGTGCGGGCACCTGTGACCGGGTCGGTGGCCATGAACACGGCCGCGAAAGCGAAACCGCCGTAGCACAGCTGTGCCCAGGGCGAGAGCATAGAGGCCGGATAGGTGGGCGAGGGAAATGCGCCTGCCAGTGCCGCCATGGCCAGTCCGCCGGCAAACACCGAGCACATCACTCTCCATGAAGCCACGCCGGTGACGAGCAGGATGGCCGCCCCGACGAGGATGGCCACCATCGATGTTTCGCCCGGTGAGCCGGCAATGGTTCCCATGAAAGCGTCGCATGTGGTGATGGGGTCGCCCACTACATTGTGCAGCGACAGCGAGTCGCCCACGTTGGTGGCGATTTGTCCCAGCGGAGTGGCTCCCGAGAAGGTGTCGACTGTTGTACCCGCGCCCATGCCGAAGGCCGCATCGGTCTTGACAAAGGCCTCATCGCCGCTCATGCGTGAGGGATATCCGAAGAAAAGCACGGCACGCGTGATGAGTGCCACGTTAAAGATGTTCATTCCCGTTCCGCCGAACACTTCCTTGGCGAAGATGACGGCGAAAGCCGTTGCCACGGCCACCATCCACAGCGGAGTGTTGATGGGGACGATGAGCGGAATCAAGATGCCCGTCACCAGAAATCCTTCCTGGATTTCCTTGTGGTGAATCTGTGCGCCGATAAACTCGATGCCCAAGCCCACGACGTAGCTCACCACAATCACGGGCAACATGGCCAGCAAGCCAAACGTCCACATCGTGAGCCACGGCGTTTCGGGCTGTCCGATGGCTAGGTAATGCTGCAATCCGATGTTGTACATGGCAAAGAACAAAGCCGGCATCAGGGCCACCACCACCGTTATCATGGTTCGCTTGAGGTCGTTGCCGTCGTGGATGTGAGTTCCGCTATGACTGGTGGTATTGGGTGTGAACAAGAAAGATTCCATGCCGTCATAGACCGACTCCAGTTTTTGGAGTTTACCTCCAGGCCGGAATTGCGGCTGAATCTTGTCCATGTATTTTCTCAAAAATTTCACAGTCTTGTCAAAATTTATGGGTTAATAGAAATCGTTTTACTCCATCTCGGCCCGCAATTTGTCGAGCCCTTGGCGGACGATGCGTTGCAACTCGAGTTTCGACGTGTCGGCATACTCGGCGAGCGCAAAGTCCTCGGGCGCCACCTCATAGATGCCCAGCTGCTCCATCTTTTCGATGTCGCCGGCAATGATGGCTTTGATGAGAAATTCGGCATAGATGTCCATGGGCAGCATGCGGTCGTATTCGTCGAGCCTGACGATGGCCCTTTCTCCCCCCTTGATGCGGGCATCGAGCGACACAGGCTTCTTGCCCGGGGTGAGCCAGCTGGTGAACAGGTGGTAAATGCTGAACCGCTTGGGGCTGAGAGAAGCCCATCCCATAAACTCATCGCGTTGTGCCACTTCGGGAATGACGGTGATGTGCCTGTAGGGCGCGCGCAGCCATTGCTCGGCGTTCACTTTGAAGCCGGTGAGCACGTTGCCGCTGATGATGCGCATGTCGTGCACGTTGTCATCTTGAAGCAGCGATAGGATGCTGCATCCCATGGTGGCCTTGAGAAGGCGCGGCGTCGACACGCCTTCGCCTGTGACGGCCACGATGGTGTCGAAGTCCACTACTCCGGTTTTCACCAGCTTGCCGATGCGTGCCAGCGTGAGCACATCGAGCGTCCACACCACCTCGCCCTTGTTCACGGGCTTGATGTTGGCCAGCTGCACGCCGGCGTTTCCGGCGGGGTGGGGCCCCTGCACGGTCATCACTTGTGCGTCGTCGATGTCGATTTCCTCGTTGGGCCGGAAACAGAGGTACACATTGCCATCGGTGAGTTCCTTGAGAGCCTTGACACCTGGTGCCACGTAGCGGACATCGTCGGCGAGCAGGTGCATGAGCGATGGCGCCAGTGGTGCCGAGTCGAAGCATGTGACCACGATGTCGCGCGGTGCCACATCGGGAGCAGGCACCACATCGTAGGGCCTTTGTCGCATCATGACCCACAGGCCGGATTCGAGCAGGAGCTTCTTGACGGGTGCCGTCTTGTCGTGCGTCACTTGCCGTCCCGATCCGTCGGGCTCGATGATGATGGCTTCGATTTTTCTTCTCTCACCCCGTCGCACCTCCTTGACCACTCCGGCAACCGGTGCCGTGACCTTGATTTGCTCGTGGTTCTTGTCGTGGTAGATGGTTGCTCCGGCCTGAACCGACTGCCCCTCTTTCACGTCCATGCGCGGAACGATGCCCTGAAAATCATCGGGCACGATGGCATAGGTGGGGCTGGCATTGGCAGGTGTGATGGCATCACTGGTGAGTTGACCTTTCAGAATGAGGTCAAAACCTTTTTTCAGTTTGATGTTTGCCATACTTTGTTATTGAGTTGGTTGTAATTATTCTAAATTACAAAAGTATGAAAAAAATGCCGGATGGACAAGTAAAGTGCGGAATTTCGTGGCTTATGGCCCGCCTGCGGCGTGTGGTTTGGTGAAATAATGTGAAAAGTGTAATAGCGTATAATATTATGAGTGTGCACTCGTTATATAAATGTAAACACCCCAAAACAGATTTGCCTATGCATAAAACCTCTACTCAAGTGAATTATGAAACAAAAGAACAACCAGTGAAAGGACCGAAAACGACAACGGTAGAATTCTTGAAGCAATTTGCTCGTGTCTACTCGTTCAGCGTGATGATGCCAGCCGGCCTTGGCAATTTTTTAGCCAACTGATATTTTGTTTCGACATTAACTAATGGGGGCGCCAAGCGGCGCTCCCGTTGTTTTGTGGGGTTGAGTGCGGAGATATGGCCTTTATTTGAGTTTTATATGTTGTTGATGAGCAAGGTGAAAAAGAAGTGAGAATTGCTGTTGTTCCATTTTTTTTGTATCTTTACCCTGTCATGAATCCGAAATACCAAAAGTGATGAGAAAAAATGCTGTTATCTTATTATTTATGGTGGCACTGATTACCGGTGCCACCAGTGCCGCCCCGTTGACCGTCACTTCGCCCGACGGGCACTTGCGTTTAACCGCAGGCATCGACAAGGGGCGTCCGTACTATACCCTCAGCCGCGATGGCGTTGCCATTTTGGGTACGAGCCACTTGGGGTTTGCACTGGAAAGCGGCGACCTGTCCACCGGAATGAAGATTGTGTCATCGTCGCACGACACACATGATGACAGCTGGACAACCTTGTGGGGTGAGGACGAGATAATCCGCAATCACTATAACCAACTCAGCGTCACGCTGCAAGGTGGCCGCCCCCGCGCGAAGATGACGGTGACCTTCCGCTTGTTTGACGACGGGCTGGGTTTCCGATATGAGATACCCCGGCAGAAAGCTTTGCCCCACATTGTTGTCACCGATGAGCTGACCGAGTTCACCTTGCCACATGATGTGCCCGCATGGTCCATTCCCACTAATCGTACCATCTATTACGAAAACCTCTACCATCGCGATTTGCTCAGTGTCAAGGACACCGTCCACACCCCCCTCACCATTGAGGCGGCTCCCGATGTGTATCTGGCCATTCATCAAGCCGCCCTGGTCGACTATGCCGACCTCAACCTCACGCCGCGCGCCGGCAAGGACGGCTCGGTGACGATGCTTTCCGCCCTCACCCCCTGGCAAGACGGCACCAAGGTGAAGGCCGGCAACCAATTGTGCTCGCCATGGCGCACTGTTATCGTGGGCCGCAAGCCTGGCGACCTGATTACCTCACGATTGATGCTCAATCTCAACGAGCCGTGCACATGGGACGACACCTCGTGGATTCAGCCGGGGCGCTACATCGGCATCTGGTGGAGCATTCACAAGAAGAAACACACATGGGAGCAGGGGCCCCATCATGGAGCCACCACCGAAAACATGAAACGCTATATCGACTTTGCTGCCAAGCACGGTTTCAGCGGTGTGCTCGCCGAAGGTTGGAACTACGGATGGGGGAGCGGAGAAGAAATCAGTTTCACCAAGCCCTATCCCGATTTTGACCTCAATGAGGTCACTCGCTATGCCCGTGAGCGTGGCGTGTTTGTCGTGGGGCATACCGAGACGTGGGGCAAAAGTCGACTTCTTGAGGAGCAGATGGAGGACGCGTTCTCGCTCTATGAGCGGCTCGGCATCAAAGTGGTGAAAACCGGCTACGTGGGTGCCATGCTCAACGGTGAGGAACTGCAGCACTCGCAGTTCGGCGCCCGTCACTATCGCCGGGTGCTCGAATGTGCCGCCCGTCACCACATCATGATTGACAACCACGAACCGATGATGCCCACCGGATTACAGCGCACCCTGCCCAACCTGATGACACAGGAGGGCGTGCGTGGTCAGGAATACAACGCATGGAGCCAGGATGGAGGCAATCCGCCGAGCCACACTGCCACGCTGCCCTTTACCCGCGGCCTGGCCGGTCCCATGGATTTCACTCCGGCCATTTTTGATTACAGCGATGAGGTGGTTCCGGGCACGCGTCCCAAGAGCACATTGGCCAAGCAGTTGGCCGAATTTGTGGTGCTGTATAGCCCGTTGCAGATGGCCGCCGATGCTATCGAGAGCTATGAGAATCATCCAGCGCTGTCGTTCATTGAGTCGTGTCCCACCACCTGGCGCAAAACTATCGTGCCCAACGGTGAGATTGGCCACTATGTCACCATCGCCCGCCAAGCTCGCGATGGCAGTGGGCGGTGGTTCATCGGCAGCCTGACCGATGAGATCTCCCGCACGCTCACCTTGCCGCTTACATTCCTTGACACCGACAAGCGCTATCGGGCCATGATATACGAAGACGGCCCAGGCGCCGACTATCTCGACAATCCCATGTCGATGTCGATCAGGCAGCAAGATGTCACGGCGGCCGATGTGCTCACCCTGCGTCTGGCCCGCAGCGGTGGTGTGGCCATCCGCCTGACTCCCCTGCCATGAGAAAAGGGGGTGGCCGGCATGTCTCGATGATGTTCTTCGAGAAATATGCCGGCCACCCCTGTGCCTTGTTTGCTCGGGCCCCCGTTAGTGCCCGGCAAGTCAATTTTAATCTTCAAGCAAGCGTTCGATGACGTTTGCCACCAAGTCGTTGACAGCAGTCTTGTAGTTCGGGTTGGCCTCGGTGGCAACACGGTTGGCTATGATGGAGCAAACGGTCATGCAGCGGTGTCCCAGAATTTTACCCAATCCCTGGAGCGCAGCGCTCTCCATCTCGTAGTTGGTGATGTGTCCTCCGGCATACTCGAAAGCCTCAATGCGATGGTTGAGCTCGGGCTCGGCGAGCTGTGCTCTCACTTCGCGTCCTTGCGGTCCGTAGAAGCCCACGGCCGAGATTGTGTAGCCGCGCACCATGTCGTCGCGGCCGATTTTCTGCACCAGCCAGGGGTCGGCTTCCACCACATAGGGCTTGGCAAACAGCGGATTCCACTTGACGAAATCACAGAAAGCACGTTCAAAATCCAGATCGCACACAGCGTTACGGAGGGCGTAATAGTTCAGCACGCCGTCAAATCCAAGGGCCTTGGAGGCAATCACCGGTGTTCCCACGGGAACGTAGGGCTGGAGCCCGCCCGACGTGCCGATGCGCACAATGTTGAGCGTGCGGTGCTCGTCGCGCGGCATGCGCGTGGCGAAGTCCACGTTGGCCAGTGCGTCGAGCTCGGTCATCACGATGTCGATGTTGTCGCCACCGATACCGTGCGAGAGCGCCATGATGCGCTTGCCGTGGCGCATGCCCCCGATGGTGTGAAATTCGCGGCTGCTCACTTCATAAAGTTGCTCGTCGAAGTAGGACGCAATCATGTTTACGCGGCCCGGGTCGCCACATACGATGATGTTGTCGGCAAGATGCTCGGGGAGAAGGTGCAGGTGGAATATAGAGCCATCGCTGTTGATGATCATCTCAGAATCTGGAATCGCTTTTCTGTTCATATTTCTTGGGTTTTAGAAGGGTTTTGAAAAAGCAAATATATGTAAAATAATCGAACTGCGCAAATATTTTTTCATTGCCGTCCACGGGGCTCCTGCCGGAGCAAACTTATGCCAGGGCAAATCGCGAGCCCGGCAGGCTGATGACGACGTTGCGGCTTTCAAGGTCCATCAGGGTGCTCATGACGCGATAGACGGGCAGTGCCAGCCTGGCTGCCAGCTCATTGGTGTGGATGTCGGGATTGTCGCGCAGGGTGTTGACGACGGATTGTTCCAGCTCGGTGAAGTCGGCAAACAATTCCATTTGCTTGGGCTGCGAAGAACGGGCTTCCCATTGCATGGCATCGAGCAAGTCGGCGGCGCTGGTGATAAGAGCCGCCCTGTTCGACTTGATGAGGCGGTTGCACCCTGTTGAAAACTCGTCGCTCGTTCGCCCCGGCAACGCAAAGACGTCGCGGTTGTAGCTGGCCGCGAGCGATGCCGTGACCAGTGCGCCTCCGGCCGCGGCGCTCTCGGCCACCACCGTGCAGTCGGCCAACGCCGCGATGATTCTGTTCCGAGCCAGGAAGTTGCCGCGGTGCAGCCGGTCGGCCGAGGTGTAGTCGGTGACGATGGCCCCTCCCTGCTTGACGATGGCCACAGCGTCGGCCCGGTGCTGTGCGGGATAGATGTGGTTGAGCCCCTGGGCCATGACAGCCACTGTGGGCACATGATGCCGCAGACAAGCCCGGTGGGCCGCGATGTCGATGCCATAGGCCAACCCGCTCACCACCATAATTCCCGGGATGGCTTCGGCCAGATCGGCAATCAACTGCTCGGTGAATCGTTGTCCGTAGGGTGTGGCATGACGGGTGCCGACCACGCTGACGATGTGCGTTGCATTCAGGTCGGCCTCGCCCGAGATGTATAGCAGAATGGGTGCGTCGGGTGCCTCGAGCAAGCGGGTGGGGTAGTCGGGCTGGGTAAAGTAGAGCACCCTGATGTTCTTTTGCTTGACAAATTCCGCCTCGTCGCGGGCTTTGGCCAGCTGCTCATGCCGATAGGAGTCCTCGTAGACCTTGCTTCGGCTGCCCGTGATGTCGCGGAGCTCTTTTTCGGTCATTTCGAAAAACGTCCTCTCGTCGGCAATGACATCAAACAATTTTTGCGCCAGGTCTACGTTCATTCCTCTGACCGATGCCAGGGCGATGCGATATGTGAGCGCGTCGAGACTCATTGCAGGTATTCGCTGAAGGCACTTGCCAGCGTCTCGCCCCTTGACAAAGTGCCGTTCTCGAGGCACACCACGCTCACAACGGCCCTGAGGGCCAACTGCCCGGTGTGCTTGTTGAATAAGTCCTGGTGAAACACAAACCGCGGGCCTTTCATCTCGACCCATAGCCGGCTGTCGACCACATCGCCGCTGGCCAGGGGCACCTTGTAGTCAATCTCCACACGGTTGACCACCGGCAGCATGCCCTGCTTCCTCATTTCCTCGAATGAAAAGCCAGCCTCACGGCAGAAGCAGTGGCGGGTGTGTTCCAGATAGTGGAGATAAATGGCATTGTTGACAATGCCTTCAGAGTCGAGTTCATAGTCGCGCACATCGAACTCGGTTCGGTAAACGTAGTGAGCGGGCATAGTGCTGAATAATATTGTGCTGAAATATTGGCAAAGTTAATGATTTTTTATTACTTTTGAGCCATCAAACATCGAATATCTGATTATGAAAAGAATTCTTTTTGTATTGCTGGCGCTGATGGGGTGTATTGCTGCCGATGCCTGCACATCGGCCATCGTGAGCGGCAAGTTCACGCGCAGCGGCCGGCCGCTGCTATGGAAAAACCGTGACACCAGCGACCAAAACAACCGTGTGGAGTTTGTGCGGGCCACACGTGCCGGCAACTACGATTTTGTGGCACTGTTCGATGCCCGCGATGCCCGCGACACAGCCGCCTGGACCGGTTTCAATGCCCGCGGCTTTGCCATCATGAACACCGCGTCCTATAATTTGAACAAAGACAATGTGCCCGCGAAAGACATGGATCGCGAGGGCGTGGTGATGCGTTTGGCATTAGAGACGTGTGTCACTGTCGACGACTTCGAGGCCCTGCTCAAGAGGTTGCCCAAGCCATTAGGCGTGGAGGCCAATTTCGGAGTGATTGACGCACAGGGGCATGGTGCTTATTTTGAGGCCGGCAACTACACCTATGTAAAATATGACCTTGCCGACGAGCCCAGCGGTGTGCTGACTCGCACCAATTATTCCTATAGCGGCCGTTCGAATGAAGGGCAGGGCTACATCCGCGAGCAAAATGCCCGCGCGTTGCTTGCCCCGCATATCGCTCAGATGGATATCACGCCGGCGGTGTTCACCGAGGAACTGTCGCGCACCTTCTACAATAGTCTTGTTGACAAGGATTACACCCACAGCGGGCAGCGCTGGATAGTGGATCAGGATTACATTCCACGCCGCTCCAGCACCGCGTCGATTGTCATCGAGGGCGTGCTGCCGGGCGAAGACCCGTTGCTCACCACCATGTGGACCGTGCTGGGCTATCCCCCCTGTGGCGAGATGATACCCGTGTGGATGGGAGAGGACGGTGTGCCCGCCTCGCTGCGTGGCCAGGGGAAGAACCGTCACAGCTCACAATGTGACAAAGTGCTTGCCCGCAAGGCCAGGGTGTTCTCGGTGAAGCGCGGCAACGGCAATCGTTATCTGCATCTGTCGGAACTGTTCAATGCCGGCGGTACGGGAATTGCTCAAGAACTCATTTCCAAAAACCTTCACGCCTATGAAGAAGGCTACCGCGAGATAGCCCGCCGGCGTGCTGAATTGTCCAAGAAAAAGAAATGAATAGCCTGACAACCGGAATTTTGACCATCGGGCTGCTGGTGGTGTCGAACGCCTTTATGACTTTTGCGTGGTATGGGCACCTGAAACTTCAGGATGCCGGTGTGACCAGTAATTGGCCTCTGTATGGCGTAATCTTGCTCTCGTGGGGCATCGCTTTGTTTGAATATTGCTTTCAGGTGCCAGCCAACCGCCTGGGATTTGTGGGCAACGGCGGGCCATTCACTCTGATGCAGCTCAAGGTGGTGCAGGAAGTCATCACGCTCACGGTGTTCACCGTGTTTGTGACGGTGTTTTTCAAGGGAGAGTCGCTTCATTGGAACCATCTTGTAGCCTTTGCACTTCTGATTTTGGCCGTGTATTTTGCATTTCTCGACGTAAAATGAAGCTTGAAAGCGTAAAAGCCGACTCCTCGCGCTACCTGTCGCTGCTTGCCCGAATGTTTTTTGCTTCTAATGCCGTGTGGTTGGCGTTGCCTCTGCTGGTTGGTGCGGGCTTGTCGTTGCTCGATGTGCGGTGGCTCATTGTGTCGTTGATGCTGGTGTTTATCGCTGTGCCGATGCTGCTGGCACTGTGCTACATTTATTATGGCTTGTCGGAGGAGGCCCGATGGTCGGTGATGGAGAAAGACATCACCATCGGCCCCGATGGCTTGCTGCTTGAGTTTGCCCATCCACGCATGAGCAATCGCCTGATTGGGTGGAACCAGGTGACACGCATTGTGCTCAATGATGGTGATGTGCTGCTGATGCTGGCCGTGCGGCGCTACACGTTTTTACTTATTCCTTCATTGTCAATTTCCGACCCAGGCGTCCTGGTAGCGTTGCGGCAACATTTTTCGAATAGCCTCGAGTGAGGCTCGGTCGTCGCTGCGCGCCACATATACCCGGAATCGTTTCCCTGACTGAGCCAGATGCATGCGCCCTTGCAGGCTGGGCTGTGCATCAATGAATTTTTGTGCCTGTTTTTTACTGCTCATGGTGGAAATGATGAGGAAATACTCGCCACTGCTTGCGCCCACACGGTCGATGAGAGTGGCCACGTCGGCATCGGGTTGCGCCTCGACTTTCTTGGCTGCGCGCTGATGAACGTCGGCCAGTGCTTGACGAGGCAGTGCCACGGCAAGCGGAGCCTGCTGTGCGTCGCTCCATTCGCTGGCGGGTGCAGCAGGTGCGGCTTTCTTTACCTGTGGCAAATTCAGGCTGGCGTAATTGGGATTGGTGTCCTGGTTGGAAATGATGGGGGTGGAGAGAAGTACCGCCAGGCCAATGAGAACCGCTATCGAAGCGGCCATTTGAGCCCATCGGCGCCAATGGTTGGGGCGGCGTTGCATGGCGGCTGCCACGGCTTGCTCGAATTGTTGCTGAGCCTGTTGCTCGGCTTGAATCTCGGCAAGGGTTCGGAATTTCACCGAGCGCAGCCCGAAATACTCATCGTTGGCCGTTTCGTGATAGAACGGTACAAACTCGATGTGTCCCTTGCTGGTGGCATGGAAGAACCCCAATCTTCCAAACGACAGCTCGTCGCCCTGCGCCAGCAGTTTTTTAAACGATTCCACATTTTGGTCGATGCACTGAACCGCTTGGGTGTAGGTGATGCGCTCGCGCCTGATGAGCGATTGAGCGAGCAATCCGTCGTTGTGATTGACGGCCGCGTTAAAAGCTACCTGACGCTGAGGCTTTTGGATGACATGTGACTTCTCGTTATAGAATGATTCACTGTACTGCGCAATGAGAGCACCCCAGCCGGGGATAACCACGCAGTCATTGTTCATCATGAGGTATTCGATATGTTGAATCAAAGAAATCATCACGGCGAAATTAGTCACTTTCTTTGACCCACGCAAATTTTTGCCCGAAATTATTTTAACAAGTTATCAACAAGGTTGCGGTCAAGGCCATGGCTCACAGCGAGATTGATGTCGCGTTCCATGTCCTGCCTCTCGAAGCGGAATTTGTTGAGTTTGGCGCGCAGCACATAAAGGTAGGGGTCGTCGGGGGTCATCGTCAGCGCGTTTCGGATGTCCTCTTCGGCGTTGTTGAGTTGCTTGAGCATGAGGTAGCAGTCGGCACGGTTTGCCAGCAATGATGCGTTGGGGCGTGCTTTGATAACGTCGGTGAAGCACTGTGCGGCTTTGCTGTAGTTGCCGTTGGCTTTATACAGGTTGGCCATGCCCTCGCTAGCCAGCCCCGAGTTTGGATTGATGGCCTTGATTCGCTCGAAATACTTCTCGGCTTGCTTGAAGTTTTGACGTTCAACTTCCAGCATGCCAAGGCTATAGCGCGCCTCGGTGTTGGTGGGGTCGAGCTGGCACACTCGTTCAAAGTCGGCCTGGGCCAGCGCGGTGCTGTCGATAGTAATGTAGAGCGCGGCCCGGTTGAGGAGCACGGTCACGGCATTGGGTGTGAGATCGAGTGCCATCGAGTAGTTTTTCACGGCCTCGTCGTAACGCCCCTCGAAGCGTTGCATGGTGGCGATGTTGGAGAGCAAGAGAGAGTTGTTCGGGTTATGCGGGTCGACGGCGATGGCACGCCGCAGGAATTGTTGTGCCGTGGGCCATTCATGGCAGTCGATGTACACTTGTGCCGAGTCGATGCAGGCAAAGTAGGCGCCGGTTGTGTCCATGTGGGTGATCTGAATGGTGCCGACGCTGCCCGTCGACGCCTTCTTGTCGGGCTTGATGCCCCGTGGGATGTTCATGCTCTCCTTGCCCAGCTGGGTGATGACTTGCGCGCTTGCCGCAGTGATGCACAAAACAGCTGCCAAGATTGTGATAATGTGTCTCATGCGTTGTCTTTCGGGTTGATGTGGACATCCATCTGCGGGAACGGGAAGTGCAGTCCGTTCTTGGGCAGCTGGTTGTAGATTTTTTCGTTGATGTCGTAGAAGACGCCCCAGTAGTTGGCATTGACGGTCCATGCCCTGACCACCAGCACTACCGCGCTGTCGGCCAACTCGTCGACGGCCACGATGGGGGTGAAGTCCTTTTTGGGCAGTTTCTTGCGGATTTCTTCGGCTTGGCTGGCGGCCCACTGCTGCGCCCTGGCCTTGTGGCGATGGAAGATGCGCTGCCAGAGCGATGTCTTTTCCTCGCCGTCTTGGCTTTGAGTGACCGTGGCGGCCTTTTCCTCGTCGGCTTGGTTGTCGATGGTGTCGTCCTGCTTGAGCAGAACCCGCTTGTCGGCATGAATGATGTCGAGAATCACTTGCCTTGCCTTGTCCAGGTTGTCGCCATAGGAGATGGCCACTTTCCACTCCACCCGGCGATAGGGGTCGGCGGTGTAGTTCTTGATGGTGCCGGTGGCCAGGCCGCCGTTGGGCACAATAATCAGGTCGTTGTTATAGGCCGAAATGACCGTGTTGAAAATCTGGATTTCCTTGACGTGGCCCTTGTGCTGGCCGAACTCGATGTAGTCGCCCACTTTGTAGGGCTTGATGAGCAGGATGAGCACGCCGCCCGCAAAGTTCTGCAAGGTTCCGCTCAGCGCCATGCCGATGGCCACGCCGGCCGATGCGAAGATGGCAATGAATGAGCTGGTCTCGATACCCAAGATGCTGATGACAGTGATGATGAGCACAAAGAGCAGCGTGATTTTGATGAAGCTGAGCAAGAACGTGGTGAGCGAGCGGTCGAAGTCCTTGGCAATCATCACGGCGCGTGTGAGAGAGTAAATCTTGTTGATGATGAATTTGCCAATGTAGAAGATGGCGATGGCCGCCAGGATGCGCAGTGCCAGGCCGATGACTTGTCCTGAGATGTCGGTGGCGATGCCTCCCCAGTCCAATCCGAGCAGATGGTTGGCGACCTTTTTTGGCGTGAGTGCCATCAGCGAGTCGGGGTTGGTGATGGTGTTGGTCAGGGAGTCGACATGCGCCTTGGCGGCCTTGGTGACCGAGTGCAGCTTGCCTGCAGCCACGCTGTCGGGCACCACGCCGGTTATTTGAGCGATGATAGTGTTCAGTGTCATTGTGCGTGAGCAAAAAAGTGATGATGCAAAAATACGTCATTGAGCCAAAACTTGAGGCTGTCGGGCAAATATTTAACGGTTATTTAACGTAAAGCCACGGGATGGGCCTCCTTGTGGCAATTGATAAAAATTTCTAAAAAATAATTGTTGAAGATAAAAAGGATGTGTAATAATTTGCTTTTCCCATAGCTTTGCACTAACTTTGCATGAAGATGCGAAAACAGGCACTTTTCCCGTGGGGGCGGTTACTCTGCACGGCGGGACGGGCAGCCATTTGAGGGCGGGCAAAAGCGGCCCGGGCCACTCATGACAAGGCGCCTTGTGATAATGATGCCCTTTCGCTGGGACATGTGCCCGTGGCGACTGAAGCGGCGTGGCATGTGAAATTTATATACCCACATAGGCCGGTAGCGACTGGCCCCGTTGTAACCGAATATAAAAAATAACAACATAGATGATAAGTAAATGGAATTACTTACCTCTGACATCCGAACAACGCAAAATCGAAGAGCAATTGGTGGGCATGTTCCCCAATTGCCCGTCGATAGCGCGGCTATTGGTGCAGCGTGGCATGAAGAGCGAGGCCGATGTGCGTGCCTTCTTCAGTCCCACATTGAGCCAAATGCCCGATCCCTTCCTGATGAAGGATATGGACAAGGCCGTGAACCGTTTGAACCGGGCGCTGGGGGCAAAAGAGAAGATAATGATTTATGGTGACTACGATGTGGACGGAACCACGGCAGTCGCCTTAGTGTACAGGTATCTTCAGAATTTTTATTCCAATCTGGTGTATTATATACCCACCCGCGACGACGAGGGGTATGGAATATCGTTGCAAAGCATCGATTACGCCCAGAGTATTGGAGTGACGTTGATAATAGTGCTGGATTGTGGCATCAAAGCAATCCCCGAGATTGCGTATGCCAAGTCGAAAGGCATCGATTTCATCGTGTGCGACCATCATGTGCCCGATGATGAACTACCCGATGCCGCGGCAATCCTGAATCCCAAACTCGAAGATGACCATTATCCTTACAAGGGTCTTTCGGGCTGCGGTGTGGGCTATAAGTTCATGCAGGGCTTTGCCAAGAGCAACGGAATCAGCAACATGTACGACCTGGAAAGCATGCTCGACCTGGTGGCCGTGAGCATTGCCGCCGATATAGTGCCCCTCACCGGCGAGAACCGTGTGATGGCCTACTATGGCTTGCGCCGGCTCAACAACAATCCCAATGTGGGCCTCCGCAGTATCATTCGCTTGTGCGGGCTGAGCGGCAAGGAGCTTACTATCAGCGACATTATCTTTAAAATTGGGCCCCGCATCAATGCTTCGGGGCGCATGGAGAGCGGCCAGGAATCGGTGGAATTGCTGGTGACCCGCAATTCGGCCAAAGCCTACGAGATTAGCAAGCGCATTGACCAATACAACAAGGACCGCAAGGAACTTGACCGGCAAATCACCGATGAGGCCAATGAAATCATCGAGCGTCACATCCAGAATCTTGAGGGCCGCAAGCCCATCGTGATTTATGACCGGAATTGGCACAAGGGCATCATCGGCATTGTGGCCTCGCGCCTTGCCGAGCTTTACTTCAGGCCGTCGGTGGTGCTCACCTATTCCAATGGGCTGGCCACTGGCTCATCGCGTTCGGTGCGCGGTTTTGATGTCTACACCGCCATTAAATCGTGCCGCGACCTGCTGGAGAATTTCGGCGGCCACACCAATGCCGTGGGCCTGTCGATGCGCGAGGAGAACATTCCGGAGTTTCGCCGTCGGCTCACAGCCTATGTCGAAACTCACATTCAGGCCGAGCAGGTGACCCCCTCGATAGAGATTGATTGCGAGTTGAGTTTTGAGGAAATCAATGGGCATTTTCTCAAATGTATGCGTCAATTCAATCCCTTCGGCCCGGAGAACCAGAAGCCGGTGTTCATCACTCGCGGCGTGCGTGATTACGGCACCAGCAAGCTCGTGGGCAAAAAACTGGAGCACATCAAACTCGAAATGGTGGACAGTGAGGGCGGCCGCATCATGAACGGCATCGCTTTCAACATGGCCGAGCACATGGACTACATCAAGGAGCAGAAGCCCTTCGACATATGCTACACCATCGAGGAGAACAAGCACCGCAACACCACCACCGTGCAGTTGCTGATTAAAGGCATCCGTCCCCACACCGACGACGCTGATGGCTCCGCTGTCAATTCATGAGATACTGAAACGTCACTGGGGGTACGATGAATTCCGCCCCCTTCAGGAGGACATTATCCGGTCGGTCCTTGACGGACACGACACGTTGGGACTTATGCCCACGGGTGGCGGCAAGTCGATTACTTTTCAGGTGCCCACAATGGCCATGGAGGGCCTGGCGCTGGTGGTGACTCCCATCATCTCCTTGATGAAAGATCAGGTCGACCATCTGCTGGCCCGCCGCATCAAGGCCACCTATCTGCATGCCGGCCTGACACTGGCCGAGGTGCGCCGCACCTACGATAAGTGCCTGTACGGAAACTGCAAGTTCCTCTATGTGTCGCCTGAACGCCTTGCTTCCGAAGCATTCATCGAGCACTTGCGCCAGATGAAGGTGTGCCTCATTGTCGTCGACGAGGCGCATTGCATCTCGCAATGGGGCTATGACTTCAGGCCGTCGTTTTTGCGCATAGCACAGGTGCGCAAACTCTTTCCACGAGTTCCCGTGCTGGCCTTGACAGCCACCGCCACTCCGGTAGTGATGCGTGACATCACCGAGCGGCTGGAGTTTTCGGACGGGCGTGTGTTCAGCATGAGTTTCTCACGGCCCAATTTGAGCTATGTGGTGCGTGCCACGTCGGAGAAAGTGGCCGAGCTTGTACACATCCTTCGGTCGGTGCCGGGCACGGCAATCGTGTATGTGCGAAGCCGCAAGCGCACCAAGCTCATCGCCGATGAATTGAAGCGTCATGGGATAGAAGCCGACTTTTACCATGCCGGGCTGGTGATTGAGGACAAAGAGGACAAGCAAGAGAAGTGGAAGACCGACCAGTGCCGTGTGATTGTGGCAACGAATGCTTTCGGTATGGGTATCGACAAGCCCGATGTGCGGCTTGTGGTGCACATCGACGTGCCCGGCACTCTTGAGGAGTATTACCAGGAGGCCGGTCGGGCCGGCCGCGACGGCAAGCGCTCTTATGCCGTGTTGCTCACTTCGCCGCCCGACAAGCGAGTGCTCAAGCGGCACATTGCCGACTCTTTCCCCGATGAAGACTTCATCCGCCGTGTCTACACACTGGCCTCCACTTTTCTTGACGTGGCGGTGGGCGAGGGGCATGGAAAGATGTACGACTTCAACTTTGGGTTGTTCTGCACCACTTATAAATTGCCGGTCCTTCCCACGCACAACGCCTTGAAGATTCTCACCCGCTCGGGCTATATCGAGTTTTTGGAAGATGTGGAGGCCCAGTCGCGTGTGATGATTCTGGTGAATAAGGACGAACTTTACGACTTGCACACGCACACTCCCGGTGCCGACCGTGTGCTGCAGGCCTTGCTGCGCACCTACACCGGCCTCTTTGCCGACTATGTTTTTATCAATGAGGATGTGATAGCCCATGGCACCGGCTTGGACCACGAGACCATCTATCAGTCGCTGCTTGAGCTGACGCGTATGCACATTTTACACTACATTCCCCGCAAGCGCACACCCTATATAATATATACGATGTCGCGTGAGGAAGAGCGGCACCTCGTTTTTCCGAAGGCTGTGTACAAAGACCTCAAAGTGAGGATGGAGGAGCGTGTGGCCGCCGTTCTGGATTATGCTTTCACCACCGGCATGTGCCGCGAGCAGCGATTGCTGCTCTATTTTGGCGAGGAGAATACCGTCGAGTGCGGGCACTGCGATGTGTGCATTGAGGCCCGTAGCCGCGCCGGTCACAGTGCGGCCGATGTCCGTGAGGGCATCTTGTATATGGCCTCGGTGCGACCGCGCCGTTTGGAAGAATTCCTCACTACGTTGTCGTTTGGCAAGGACGAAGTGCTATCGATGTTGTCGTTCCTTGTGGATGAGGGATTTGTGATTCACCTCCCTGACAATACCTACTCAACGGATAAAAAGTAGCTCACGATACTTGGGCAGCGGCCACATCTCGTCGTCAACGAGCAGCTCCAGCGCGTCGACGTGGTGCCTGATGGCATCGATGTGCGGCACCACCAGGCTGGCGAAGGCAAAGGCCTGCAAGCGTGAGTCGGGCTGAGCCATGGCATGCTCGATGGCCTGTGCGAGCAGGCGCTGGTGCTCGTCGATGCCCGTGATGTTTTCAGCAATGTGCTCTATAGTGACATTGACGGGGCTTGTGCTTGACTGTTTTCCGAGCGCTTTGAGTTTCAGCACATTGTCGAGCAGGATATTCTGGTATCTGATGGCCACCGGCAAGATGTGGTTCTGTGTGAGATCGGCGATAACACTGGCCTCGATGTGGATTTTCTTGCAGTAGGTTTCCCATTTGACTTCGCTTCTGGCCTTGATTTCGGCTTGTGAGAAGACGTGTGTGCGCTCGAAAAGCGCCAGTGCCTTCGGGGTGGAGTAGGCATCAATCATCCGGGGCACGGAATTCTCGGTGTCAAGCCCTCGTGATGCGGCCTCTTGGGGCCACTGCTCGCTGTAGCCATTACCATCGAAATGGATGGGCTTGGCTTGCGTGAGCAGTTGCTGCACCTGTTCCATCACCGCCTGCTCAAGGGTGTCCCCTTGCTCAAGGTGTGCTGTGACGGCTTGGTGGAAAGCGTTGAGCTGGTCGGCGACGATGGTATTGAGCACAATCATTGCCGATGCGCAGTTGGCGCTTGACCCCACAGCCCTGAATTCGAATCGATTGCCAGTGAAGGCAAAAGGTGATGTGCGGTTGCGGTCGGTATTGTCGAGCAAAATCTCAGGTATTTGTGCCATCTGCAAGTTCAGGCCCTCTTTTGCCGAGAACATGATTTGCCCGTCGGCCTGCTGATGACCGGTTATTTGGTCGATGACTTTGCTGAGCTGGCGTCCCAGGAAGATGGAGATAATGGCCGGCGGTGCCTCGTTGGCCCCGAGGCGGTGCGTGTTGTTGGCTGTGGCAATCGAAGCCTTCACCAGGTCGTTGTGCTTGTGGACGGCTGCCATGGTGGCGGCGATGAAGGCTATGAACTGCAGGTTCTGCATGGGTGTCTTGCCCGGTTTGAACAGTTGCACGCCGGTGTCGGTGCCCAGGCTCCAGTTGTTGTGCTTTCCGCTGCCGTTGATGCCGGCAAATGGTTTCTCGTGCAGGATGGCGCGGAATTTGTGCCGTCGCGCCACCTGTGCCATAACTTTCATCAGCAGCAGGTTGTGGTCGTTCGACAGATTGGCTTCCTCGTAGATGGGTGCCAGCTCAAACTGGTTGGGCGCCACCTCATTGTGCTTGGTCTTGAGCGGGATGCCCAGTTGATAACATTCGATTTCCAAGTCTTCCATAAACCGCTGCACTCGCATCGGTATGGACCCGAAATAGTGGTCGTCGAGCTGTTGGTTCTTGGCGCTTTCATGGCCCATGAGCGTTCGTCCGGTCATCACCAGGTCGGGCCGTGCGGCGAACAAGGCTTCGTCGATGAGAAAATACTCTTGTTCCCATCCCAGGTAAGAAATCACGTGCTGCACTTGCGGGTCGAAAAGCCTGGCCACCTTGGTGCCCGCCCGGTCGATGCAGTTGAGTGCACGCAGCAGGGGTGTCTTGTAGTCGAGCGATTCGCCTGAGTATGCGATGAAGATGGTGGGGATGCACAGTGCCCCGTTGTGGATGAATGCCGGTGAGGAGATGTCCCACGCCGTGTAGCCGCGTGCTTCGAAGGTGTTTCTCAAGCCACCGCTGGGAAAACTCGATGCATCGGGCTCTTGCTGGATGAGCAGCTTTCCCGAGAAGTCGGTAATGATACCCTTTTCATCATCCAGGTCGATGAACGAGTCGTGCTTCTCGGCCGTGCCGTCGGTGAGAGGGTGAAACCAGTGAGTGTAGTGCGTGGCACCGTTGTCCATGGCCCATTTTTTCATGCCCTGAGCCACCACATCGGCCAGTTCCCGGCCGATGGCGCGCTTTCCCTTGATGGCAGCCGTCAGTTCCTCGTAGGCATCACGAGGCAGATAAGTGGCCATTTTCTTTTGGTCGAAAACGTGCTGACCGAAGTAGACCGTCGGGTCGGGGTGGGGTGGTTTCACGTCGAAGGGTTCGCGGTTGAGCGCTATCTCAATTTGCTTAAATCGAAGGTGTGACATAACTCTAAGGACATTCAATGATTGGGGATGGTGTGTGCGGGCGTATTTGCGACAAGTGCGCGCTGTCGAGGGTGTTGATGAAGCGCTCCCGCACGATGCGGCTCACCAGGTCGCCCCGGTTGATGCGCTCCACAGTGATGCGTTGCAATGAGTCGAGCAGCAGGCTGTCGTGCCTGAAAAACATCACCTCGTGCCGCCGTTTCAGCGTTGAGTCGGCGGCCATGTGGCGGTAGGCTTTCCACGTTTTTTTCATGTCGTCGGTGATGTGCTGCCGCTGGTTGAGGAAGTGGATATAGGAATAGCATGCCTTGCTGCCATCTATTCGCCAGTGGCTGGGGGTGATGTTAATAACGGTGTGGGTGCCGGGCTCCAAGACAAAATAAAACGGAATGGAATCGGCCGCAAACTGGATGAATGCCACTTGCCGACAGTCGAGAACCCCATTGAAACTGAATTTTTCACCGTCTTTGACCGAATCGGTGCCGAGGCAACGGAGGCGTTGATAATCGTCATCGATAGTCCACAAAGTGGCACACTGCCTGTGCAGAACACTGTCGACGTTCACCTCCACGCTGAAGGAAGTGCCGGCCGCAGGGCGCGTGTCGCACCCCGTCAAGCAGGCCGCGAGCACCGCCAGAGACATCACGATATGTGCCAAAAGTTTCATCACATTCGATGCAAAGTTACGAATAAACGAGTGCAGAACAAAAAGAATTTTTCTTTTTTATGCCGAGTGACACTCATTCCCGAAACGAGTGTGCCGTGCGAACTGTTCAGAAAAAAGAGACGACAAGTGCCACCCGTCGCGCGCAGGCCGTCGCAAAAGGGCCTGCGCTAAACAATTCTGATCACATGCCCTCGACCGGCCGACGGTCACATTATTTATAAACGCATAAACAATTTTTTTGGAAAAGTGTTGTCGGCCGACGATTTTTTATTAAATTTGCAGCCGCTTATCACAAGCGCACACATGGGGCTGACTTGGCTTTGACAGCGTGTAGAGGTGGTAGGTAAGCATGCAGAGCGATGATGGCAATGCTCTTTAATATCAGTCATTACTTAAATTTAACTGGCGAAAACAACTACGCTCTCGCTGCCTGATTGAAGTATAGTAGATCGGCTTAATTTCGGCCCAAGGGGTTGAAACGAGACATCACCCGGTAGCCCTTTCTGCGAGGCTTATCGACATGGTGGTGCTGGCAAATCGGAGATAGAGTGCGGCATGCCGCGGGCGGCGCTCGAAATTTAGCGGATAAGTCGCCGATTGGTAGTCAGGAGCCTGTCGTCGGTCGAAAACCAAGTCCCGACTAAGCATGTAGAAAGCTTATTAGTTCCGCGTTTGGACGAGGGTTCAATCCCCTCCAGCTCCACAAAATCACAATCGCAAGGGCTTGCAATGGAGCTACTTGCGATTTGTTTTAAAATGTTGTTAATTATGAGAAAAACGAAGGTTTTACTGGTGATGGCCATGACGGCCATGGCTGGCATGATTCAGTCGATGGCCTGCACAAGTGTGATTGTGGGCAAGAAGGCAAGTGCCGACGGCTCGGTGATGTGCACCTACAACATCGACACGTGGGGCGGCTTCCACAAAATGTATCATTTCGAGGCGGGCATTCATCCGGCCGGTACCATGCGCAAGATTTATGACCGCGACTACCGCACCTGCCACGGACAGATACCCGAGGCACCGGTCACCTATCGGGTGAACGGCAACATCAATGAGTGGCAGGTGGCCATTGCCGAAACCACTTTTGAGGGTCGCGACGAACTGGTGGACGACAGTGGCATCATCGACTATGGCTCGCTCATGGACCTGGGGCTGCAGCGCTCGCGGACGGCGCGTGAGGCAATCGAGGTGATGACCCGACTGGCCGAGAGGTACGGATTCTGCAGTGCGGGTGAAACGTTCACTGTGTGCGACCCTGATGAAGCATGGATACTTGAGATGACGGGGTGCGGCCCGCGCAGCAAGAGCGTGGCGTGGATAGCGGTGCGTGTGCCCGATGACGCCGTGCTGGTTCATGCCAACCAAAGCCGCATACGCCGTGTGGACCTCACCGACACCGCCCATGTGAAAATTTCAAAAAACTGTATCAGTTTTGCCCGTAAGAAAGGTTATTTCAAAGGCGCTGACAGTGAATTCAGTTTTTGCGATGCCTATAATCCGCCCACGTTTGGCGGGCGGCGGTTGAGTGATTCGCGTGTGTGGGCCATCTATCGTCGGCTGGCTGATGGCATGGACCGCTATCTGCCTTATGTGGAAGGCAAAAAGCCTCTGGATGAGGTGGAACCACTGCCCATGTGGATTGTCCCTGACAAGAAACTCACTGTGAACGATGTAATAGAGTGCCTGCGCGACCACTTTGAGGAAACCCCGCTGGCTATGGACGACGACCCGGGTGCCGGCTTGTACGACAGCCCCTTCAGGCCACAGCCTCTGCGATATGAAGACCAGGGCACCAGAATGTTCAACGAGCGTCCTGTGGCCACACCGCACACCGCATTCACATGGGTGTGCCAGCTGCGCGGTTTTATGCCTCGCGAGGTGGGCGGCGTTATCTGGTGGGGCAACGATGACAGCGGTATGGTGGCTTATACGCCGGTTTACTGCTGCGCCCGGCGTGTGCCTCGGTGTTACGATACTCCCGGGGCCGATGCCTTCCACTTCAGCGACGAGAATGCCTACTGGGTGTGTAACTGGGTGAGCAATATGGTCTATCCTCGCTACAGCCTGCTTTATCCCGAATTGCAACAGGTGCGCGACTCGTTGCAATCCAGTTATTTTGCGCGGCAAGAGCAAGTGGAACGCCGAGCCCTGGAATTGCTGGCTGGTGACCGCGATTCGGCAGTGTCCTATTTGGATGATTACAGCCATGAGGTGGGAGAGCAGATGGTGGCCCGATGGCGCCAGATGGCTTATCACATGATAGTGAAGTACAACGACGGGGTAGTCCGTGAGGAAGAATACGGCCGTTACCGCCGCAATTCAAGCGGTTTCCGTCCGGTACTCACACGTCCGGGCATGAGCCCGAAAGCCCGTCGCCGCATCCATCAGGCCACCGGTCATCGTTTTGAGGTGCCCTGATGCGCTGATCGCTTTTGCCGTGAGAAAACCCTTGGTGACAAGAATATTATAATCAAAAATCACCTTCATTTTAATCAAAGAACCGCTATGCCAGTCAATAAGAATGCCATGACCCATTACAAGATATTTGACGAGTTGCTCAGCAACCGGTATCACAATTATTCTCTCGATGATTTGACCGATGAGGTGAACATTCGCCTCGCCAAGATGGACCCGGCATCGAGCGGAGTGGTGCGGTGAACAATAGAAAAAGATATCCGTTATTTGGAAGTTGAGGGGCCTTGTGCTTGGCGTTGTTCCTTGTGCGGATGTGCAATGTGATGGCCCGGCATTATTAAGCGCCTGCTTCATCGAGCAGGTGCTCAAGGATGTCGATGTGCTCGGGCGGTGTGGCCCAGCTGGTGGCGAAGCGGGTGACAAGCCGTCCGCCCGGTAATGGCTGCCACACCTCGAACGCCACTTGACGGCCTATTGCCTCGGCCTGTGCGGTGGTGAGAATGGGGAACTGCTGGTTGGTGGGCGAGTCGATAAACAATTCGATGCCACGTGCCGTGAAGGCGTTTTTCAGCCGCATGGCCATCTGAATGGCGTGTCGTGAAATGTCGAGGTATAGGTCGTGGGTGAACAAGGTGTCGAACTGAATTCCCAGGAGCCTCCCCTTGGCCAGCAAAGCTCCGTGCTGCTTGATGAGCGTGAAAAAGTGCTTGGGCGCATCGCCGCGCGGAAACACCACGGCCTCGCCGCACAAGGCTCCCACTTTGGTGCCGCCAATGTAGAACACATCGCACAGCGAGGCCAGTCCAGGCAGATTGATGTCGGCCATGGGGCTGGCCAGCGCGTAGCCCAGTCGTGCGCCGTCGATGAATAACGGCAGATTATATTGACGGCAAATGTTGTGAATGTCGGCCAGTTGCTGCCGGGAATAGAGCGTGCCGTATTCGGTGGGGAACGAGAGGTAGACCATTCCCGGCACGACCATGTGCGGCCAGGTGGGGTCGTCATAGAATGCCCGCAAGTAGGCCGTCAGGTCGCAGGCCCACATTCTCCCCTCGTGTGCCGGCAGGGTGATGACCTTGTGGCCGGTTGCCTCTATGGCCCCTGCCTCATGGACGGCGATGTGGCCTGTCTCGACAGCGACGACCCCCTGATGGCGTTGCAGCAAGGCATCGATAACGGTGGCGTTGGTCTGTGTGCCTCCCACCAAGAAAAAGACATCGGCATCGGAGCACCCGGTGGCCGCTTTGATTTTTTGACGCGCTTGCTCGCTGAAGGAGTCCATTCCATAGCCCTCTTCCTGCTGAAGATTGGTTTCGGCAAGGCGTCGCAGTATTTCGGGGTGTGCGCCCTGGGTGTAGTCGCAAGTGAAAGATATCATGGTGATGGGGATTAAAGTTTGTGTGTGATGAAAATTAAGTGTGTGGCATCGGCGCTTGTCGTGCCGAATACAAAAGTGTTGCCACCGTCTTTCATTCCCAGCCGCCTGGCCAGCTCGGGCGCCCGCATCGGGAAATTGCGTGTGGACACATTGGCGCGGTCGATGCCGCGGAGGGCCTTTCTGAGGGCTCGCCGGTTCATGGTGGTTACCGTGTCAACCACAAAGGAGCGCCCGGGAAAATCCTCCACTGGCTTGCGCGAAACAAACAAATGGCTGTCGGGGGCCATCATGCTGATGCCGAAACGGTGTGCCACATGCTTGTGGCAGGCGGCTTTCATCACCGAGGCGTTCGGCTCGTGAAGATAGAGTGTGCCGGTGGTGTCGCCGTCCCAATAAGAAGGCTCGGGCGCCGGCAAGGCAGGGTCGTAGGTGAAGCAATGATGATTGTTCACGCAATAGAAAACCGGCTCGCCGTGTGCAGTGGGTTCAAGCACCAGCAGCAATTCCCTGCATTGCCCGTCAATGCTCACGATGTGCACTTGGCTCACATGTTGCAGCTGCCTCAAGGCCAGGGTGACGTCGAGCATGGGTGCCAGTTTGATGATGATGCGCTGTGCCTTGGCCAGCAGCGCCGGCAGCAGGGTGGTCACATCGGGCGAACAGTCTTGAAGGAGCATAACCCGGTTTCCCTGGTTGTCGCGTCGTGCCGGGTCAAGAAAGATGGTGCCAGCCGGCCGGTTGACACGCTCATGAAGAAAAAGCGCGGCATCGGCCTGCACCACATCGGCCTGCACACCCAGCAGGGGGAAATTGTGCTCGGCAATTCGGCACAGCAGTTCTTGCCGTTCGACATAGGTGGCATGCTCCACACGGCGTGCCATATACGAAAAATCCACTCCCAGTCCGCCGGTAAGGTCGATGAGAGAGTCGCCCGCCACAAGTGAGGCCTTGTAGAGCGCGGCTTGCTCCGACGAGCATTGTTCCATCGACACCCGTGGCGGATAGACGATGCCTTGCGTAGCCGCCCATTGCGGCAGTTTGGAGGATGCGATGCGCCTGCCCACGATTTGGTCAATGACAAATGGCATGTCCACATCGGGATATTTGTGCGCCATCAGTGCCAGCTTTTGAGGGTCGCCTGCCTGGTGGGCATCGACAAACTGCAGAAGATGGTCAAGCCGATTGTCGTCAGGGGGAAATGTCATGGCTTTGTCAGAATCTTGGAAACGGTGTTTCGGATATTGCGCATGGCCACTTCGGGCTGCATGCACACTTCGAGCGGGTCGCCGGGCCGGTTGATGACGTGAATGCTGCTGAATCCTGCATCTTCGAGCGCCTTGCCGTCGGCGAGTTGCCCGCACAACATTGCCACAGGCACACCGTGGGCTTTTGCCCTCGACATGACACGATAGGGGAGTTTGCCCATGAGAGTTTGCGCGTTGGCACTGCCTTCGCCTGTGATGACCATGCTCGCTTCGGCCACTGATTCATCGAAGCGGGCCATGTCGAGCAGTAAATCGGCCCCCGACTGTAAGGAAGCGTTCATGAAAGTCATCAAGGCAAATCCCATTCCGCCAGCCGCTCCGGCGCCCGGCGTGAATCGATGGTTCTTGCCGGTGTAGAATTTTGCCAATTGGGCAAATCGCCGTGCCCGCTTGTCGAGCAAGGCAATCATGGCGCCAGTGGCACCCTTTTGCCGCGCGAAAACGTGTGCGGCTCCCTTGAGTCCGGTCAGGGGATTTTGTACATCGCTGGCCGCAATCACTTCCACATCGGGGTAATCGTTGAGAATGAAGTTGAAATCGTTCATGTAGCGGTAATCATACCCTTCGCCGAAGTAGATGCCCATGGCTTCGAGCATGCCACGCCCGCAATCGCTTGTGGCGCTACCGCCCAGGCCGACGATGATGCGCCGGCATCCCCGGTTCAGTGCGTCGACAATGAGTTCGCCTGTCCCGTAAGAGGTGGCGATGAGCGGATTGCGCTCTTTGGGAGCGAGCAAGGTGAGTCCACTTGCTTGCGCCATTTCAATGATAGCCGTACCGTCCGGGGTGATGGCGTAAGGCGCTTGAATGGGGCGCATGAGCGGGTCGTGGGCAGGAACGATGATTTCTTGGCCGCCCGTGACCGCCTGGAATGCTTCAAGCATTCCCTCGCCGCCATCGCTCACCGGCAGGCATGTGACCTGAGCATCGGGGAAGGCGTCGGCCACACCCTGTGCTGCCGCCTGCGCCGCCTGTGCCGAGGTGATGCACCCTTTGAAAGAATCGATAGCTATGAGGATTTTCATGACAGTATAATTTGGGTTATCCAATCAGTAAATAGGTGACTACCGAAGACAGTGTGAGGACAAGTCCCACGGCCGTTTCGTACGGCACAAGTTTCAGCCGTTGTTTGAACGCGAGCTCGCATGCTCCAAAGGTGATAACCTTTTGATTATTAATACGATGGCCAATGTTAGGCCAAGGAGCGCTCCAAAGGTTGTCATGATGGGTCGTGTGACAAGTTTTCCATGTCACGATCCAGGCCATCGTTCCATAGATAGTTGTTGGTTTCTTTAATCAAAACCCTGCTAAGCAAGATGAGCGACAGCAGGTTGGGGATGGCCATGAGTGCGTTCATGCAGTCGGCCAGGTTCCACACGACAGCCAGGTTGGCCACGCTGCCCAGAAACACAGCGGCGATATAGACGTAGCGGTAGACATGTTTCCATCGTTCACCCTTGAGATATGCCATGGCGCTTTCGCCGTAGTAGCACCATCCGAGGATGGTGCTGAAGGCAAAAGTGATCAGTCCCAGTGTGAGCAAGGGAGTGCCGACATGGGGTATTTTGCTGAATGCCGCCTGGGTGAGCATGGCCCCGTCGGCGGACGAGATGTCGGGGTGGGCGATGATACTGCTCACAATCACCATTCCCGTGAGCGCGCAAATCACCACGGTGTCCCAAAAAGTACCTGTGGACGACACCAGCGCCTGGCGCACGGGGTTGCGCGTTTGTGCCGCTGCCGCCACGATAGGCGCCGACCCCAGGCCGGCTTCGTTGCTGAATAGTCCGCGTGCAATTCCAAAGCGCGCGGCCATGATTACCGTGCTTCCCAGAAAACCTCCGCCGGCTGCTTGTGGCGAGAATGCCGAATCGATGATAATGCGCAGCGCAGGCATCAGATAATGCCCGTTGACAATCAGGATATAGATGCATCCCAGCACATAGAACAGCGACATGAATGGCACGAGCGCTCCGCACACCCGGGCGATGCTTTTCACCCCGCCCAGCACCACGGCCGCGGTGAGCGCGCAGAGGATGGCTCCGGAGATGTAGGGCGAGATGCCATAGGATTTATCGGCAAGGGTTGAGATGGCGTTGGCCTGCACCGTGTTGCCGATGCCGAAAGCCGCAATGGCGGTGAACACGGCAAAGAGCACGGCAAGCCATTTCCACCCCAGTCCACGTTCCAGTGCGTACATGGGCCCTCCCAGCATCTGTCCATCGGGACGCTTCACCCGGTATTTGACAGCCAGCAGACCTTCGGCATATTTTGTGGCTATTCCGAACACGCCGGTCAGCCAGCACCACAGCACAGCCCCCGGTCCTCCAAGGGCTACAGCCGTAGCCACGCCGATGATGTTTCCGGTGCCTATGGTAGCCGCCAGGGCCGTCGTCAGCGCTCCGAACTGCGACACGTCGCCCGATGCATTGCGGTCGGTCTTGACCGACAGGCGCATGGCGGTGAACAACTTGCGTTGCGGCACGCGCAGAACCACGGTGAGATAGATGTGTGTGCCCAGAAGCAGTATAATCATGGGCCATCCCCAAAGCATAGAGCTGGCATCGGAAAAAAATTGGTTGATCAATTCCATGAGTAGTAGGTCAGTGTTTGGTGTGTTTTGTTAGTAATTCTATAAGTTTTTCCACCAGGCGGGGCAGGGCATAGTGGTCGATTTCGCTCTCATCAATCCAGATGTAATCGGGCGGTAGGGTGGTGGGCGGCGTGTCGGAATCGAGCAAGTAGAATGTGGCAACGATACGGCGGTGAGTGAGCACATGGAGCACGTTCTGCTTGAGCAGCGTGAGCCGTCCCTGCCATGGCGGCAGATGCCCATCCTCGAATGCGGGCGGCTCCCACAGTCCCTGCCAGATGTCGCCTGCCGGCCGCTGGCGGATGGCAGTTTTCCCATGGCATCGCAGATACACATAGGTGATGTCGCGGCGTTTTATCTGCAACGTCTTGTTTTTGACCGGTAGCTTGCCCACCAGGCCCTGCGCGCATGCCGCGCACGACGCTTCCAGCGGGCATTGCCGGCAGGCCGGCGCCGACGGGGTGCATTGCAATGCCCCGAAATCCATCATCGCTTGATTGAACGTGCCCGGCTCGTCGACAGGAAGCAGCGACTGCGCCAGCTCGGTGAACTGGCGTTTGCCCCGTGTGGTGTTGATGGGGGTGTCGATGCCGAAGTGCCGAGCCAACACGCGGAACACATTGCCGTCGACAGCCGCCACCGGCTCGCCGAAGGCCATCGACGCGATGGCTGCCGCCGTGTAGTCGCCCACACCGCTGAGTTGTCGCAATTGTTTGTAATTGTCGGGAAAATATCCCAGTTCCACCACCTGCCTGGCTGCCTGGTGCAGGTGACGCGCCCGGCTGTAGTAGCCCAGCCCTTGCCACAGGCGCATCACTTGGTCCTGACTGGCGCGTGCCAAGTCGCCGATGGTGGGAAAGGTCTGGATGAACCTAATCCAATAGTCGGTGCCCTGTGCGATGCGCGTCTGCTGCAGAATCACCTCGCTCAGCCAGATGGCGTAAGGATCACCTATGCCTCTCCATGGCAGTTCGCGGCCATGTGTGGCAAACCACCTGACGACGGTGTCGGTGAAAGGGTGTCGGGACATCGGTGTGTGAGTAGGTATCAGAACTCGTAATCCACGCATCCACGCAGTTCCTTGTGGCCTGCGAGCAGGGCTGCGGCTGCCAGATGTGCGGGGTGGTGGGCATAGGTGGCCACATCGGCCATGGTGGGCACGGTGGCAGTGAGAACGACATCCCACTGCTCGTCGGGGTTTTCGTTCAGCCCCACTTCCATGCTTTTGAGCACATCAATTTTCTCGGGCAGTGCTTCGAGTGCCGTTTTGAATTTTTGAGCAGCATCGAGCCTTTCGGTGGCCGATCCGCAGAGTTTGAACATGACGATGTGTTTTACCATAATAAATAAGGTGTGTTAAGTTTGTTCCGTTACAAAATTACGAAAAATCGCCGGAAAAACAAAAAGCATCACCGCTGTTGCGGCAATGCTTTTGCTGTTATGGCATGATGCAGAGTAGAATTTACTCGGCTTCGGGAGCTTCTTCGGCCTCGGCCTCTTGCTGCTCGACCACAGGTTCTTCCTGTGCTTGTGCAGCCTCTTGCTGCTTGGCCGGTGCATCCTCGGGAACGACCTCGAAGGGGATTTCCACGGCCACCTCTTTGTGCAGGCGCACAGTAGCCACATAGCTGCCCACTTCCTTGACGGTCTCCTTCAGAGAGATGATTTTGCGGTCCACCTCGTGTCCGAGCTTGGCCAGCTCCTCGGCGATTTGGATGTTGCTCACCGAACCGTAGATGGTGCCGGTGGCACTCACCTTGGCGGGAATAGTGAGGCTGATGCCTTGCAACTTGGTAGCGGCCTCTTCGGCATCGGCTTTGATTTTAGCGATCTTGTGTGCACGCTGACGCAGGTTCTCGGCCAGCACTTTCAGAGCGCTCTCGGTAGCCATGATGGCCTTGCCGGTGGGGATCAAGTAATTACGTCCGTATCCGTTCTTCACTTCCACCACGTCGTCCTTGTAACCCAGGTTGGCGATATCTTCTTTCAAAATGATTTTCATCTGTAATGTCCTCCTTAATGTTAGTGTGATACAAGAGAATTATTTCATCAAGTCGGTCACGAAGGGCAGCAGAGCCAGGTGACGGGCGCGCTTCACAGCCTTGGCGACTCGGCGCTGGAACTTGAGCGAGGTGCCGGTGATGCGGCGGGGCAGGATTTTACCCTGCTCGTTGAGGAACTTCTTCAGGAACTCGGGGTCCTTGTAGTCGATGTACTTGATACCACTTCTCTTAAAGCGGCAATATTTCTTCTTTTTTGTGTCGACCGACAGCGGGGTGAGATAACGAATCTCGGATTGAGCTTGTGCCATAATGTTTTCCTCCTTTTTTAATCGTTAGTTTCTGTTTTGGCTTCTTCGGCGGCCTCGGCAGCCTTCTCTTCCTTGGCAGCCTTCTTGAGGTTGCGGCGCTTCACAGCATACTCGGCGGCAAACTTGTCGAGGTGGAAGGTGAGGAATCGCAGCACCTTCTCGTCGCGACGGAAAGCCGTTTCGAGCTGCTTGACGATGGTGGGCTCACCATCAAACTCAATCAGGGTGTAAAAACCGGTGGTCTTCTTCTGGATGGGATAAGCCAGCTTGCGCAGGCCCCAGGTCTCTTCATTGACAATCGCTGCACCATTGTCGGTGAGGACGCCCTTGAACTTTTCTACCGCTTCCTTCATCTGAGCATCAGACAAAACGGGAGTTAAAATGAAAACGGTTTCGTAATGATTCATAAAACGTTTAAAATTAAATAAGTAATTAAAATTTTGCTCAAAAAGCGGTGCAAAGTTACAAATAAGCGAGCGAATGACAAAACTTTTTCCGCTTTTTTTGAGCGCGTGCGCAAAGAATAGATGAAGAATAGATGAAGAATAGATGGCAGAATTCTTGAAAATGTGCTCTACATTCAGAAAAAAAACTTATCTTTGTAGTGCATGGTTCAGATTTCTGCTTCCTGGTGCGTTTTTCGGATTCTGGGAGCTTTCACCCATTGTTGACAATGTTTTTACCTTAATAAGCAAGACGATGAAAACAGAATCAAGACTTTTCTTGTTGCAGGCCTTCTTGGTGGGCGCGCTGACTACATTTGCCCAGACATCGGGATTCCAAAAGCTCGATGAGTGGACTGAAATTTGGAAGACGGGACAGCAGACCTATTTCGGCTACCCGGCCAACCAGCAGTCGGAAATGAGGGACTTCTATAAATGGTATCTTGAGGCGGGATTGGAGAGCATTAACTTGAACAATGCCGGTGACCCGATGACCGACAGCCCGTGGAATATGTCGTCGCAGGCTTTCGAACGCGAAGTTATTGAATACTTTGCCCCTCTTTATGGTTTCACAAGGGACAATGTGTGGGGCATTGTGACTCACAGCGGCACCGACGGCAACAACCACGGCATCTACTTCGGAGCGGAGTATTTGAAGAATAAGACTCGAATGCAACCCGTGCTCTATGTGAGCGATGAAGCCCACTATTCCAATATGCGCCTGGCTGACTTGCAGAACATTGAACTGCGTCTTGTCAAAAGCGATGCAATGGGCCGAATGATTCCTGAGGAGTTAGAGCGGGCGCTCGACACAAGCCGCCCGGTGCTCATCGTCTATGCAATGGGTTCCACCTTCAAGGGGGCCATTGACGACATGGCGGCCCTCAATGCCGTGATTGACCGCCACTCGGAGATACCGGGCGTCTATCGCCATGTGGACGCGGCACTTTTTGGCGGCTACCTGCCTTTCACCGAGCACCGCCAGATGGTGAGCCACAAAGCTATGCATTTCGAGTCCATTGCCATCAGCGGGCATAAGTTCTTCGGCATCGACTCACCTTCTGGCCTGTTCTTGTGCACACGCGACGTGTACGACAGTCAGGACGACTTCAGTGTGACTTATCTGAACCGCAACATGCGCATGATTAACTGCTCGCGCGATGCCGTGCAGCCCCTGAAATTCTGGTGGCTTATCCAGAAGGTGGGGACCGAGGGGTGGACAGAGCAGGCCGAGCGGATCATGGAATGTACCGCCTATCTCAAGCGGCAGCTCGATGCCATCGGCTGGCCCGCATGGGTGAACGAATACAGCAACACGGTGTTTTTCAAGCGACCCTCGGCCGACATCGTCAACACCTACAATCTTGCCCAGGGCTACGACGAGCGCTTCGGCGGCAATCTGGCCCACGTGGTGGTGATGCAGCATGTGACGAAGGAGAGAATCGATCGTTTCATCGTCGCCATGAAAGACGACTTGGAATAGATGGAGCAAATCACAGGTCAGCCCTGACGGGCGCGGGCTGATTGTAAATCGGTAAGTTCGGACTGCCTGTACAGCCCGAAATCACTGCTCGATGCAGTGCAGCATGTGGCGCCGCACCTCGGACCACGGAACGTAGATGTCGTCGCGGCCAGGGATGATGGGGGTGGGGCGCTCGTTCAAGTCCATGCGCACATAGACCGTGCCGCTTGGAGCACGGTAATAAATCCATTGAATGTTGGCCGCCATGGGCACGATGTTGAAGTCGTGCCAGCAGTCACGCACGGCGTTCCAGTCGGTCGTGACCAAGTGGCACCCCGGCACCTGCAGCAACGACAGCACGGGCATCAACACCTCAGCATGGGCAAAGCGTAATTGCAACGTGGGCCTTTTGCCATTGCGGTTCGTTGCGCTCAAAGCATCGTCGGCCGCGGCGACCAAATCTTGCACAAGACCGGCAAACATTTGTGCCGGAACCTCCGAAAAGGCATTGGCAGTGTGCTGAAAGTACTGCCTCAGGTTGAAGCAAGACCACAGGCGGTTGTATTCATCCAGACTCATGTAGGGCATGTAGTCGTTGGGCATACCCATGGCCTCCATGTTGGCCAGATTGTAGTACTCTATGATGGAGAGTTGGCGGGCAGCGCTGTCGGTGATTTGATAACCGTCGCCCAGCAGTCGCCGCACCGTCATGGGGGCCACACTGTCCACCCAGTGGCTATACGCCTCACGCCAGGGCTTCAGCCGGGAGTAGGCCTTGTAATGCTCGTTGATATCGAAGGGGTAGAGCACCATGCTGTTGATCGGCCCCGACGTGGTGGAGAGCGTGATGGTGCGGTCGCACTGCGCCAGCTCGTGCAGGAAGGAGTACATGCTCATGATGGCGCGGGGTGAGTAGGTGGCCGAAGCGGCCGCAGCCGAATTGTGCACCAATTCGGGATATTGCCGCGCCAGCCGTCGGGCAATGCCACGATGCTCGGCCATGCCGATGGAGTCGAGTGCGCCCCAGCGGCCGTTGCTGCGTGAAATCACATCGTCGAGCATGGCGGCAAATTGCAGCCCGAGCGGCGTGATGGTGCCCAGTGAGTCGGCTCTGGACAGTTCCCGGCGCAGGGTGGTAGCCGAATAGGATGAGGCCGGGTAACGCGAGCCGTGACGTCCCAAGTGGTTGACGAACACAGGGGTTAAACTGTCGGGGGCGGCAACCAGGCTGTCGGGAGCCGTGTAGGGCCCTAAACTGCCCTGGCATTGCCGGGCATCGTAAGGCAGCGCTTGCATCGCTGTCATGGCCATTATCAAGGCGAGTGTGATACGGACGAGTTTCATGAAAAAGACGAATTGATGATGCAAATTTAGCTTGATTTTTCGGGTCTGTAGTCAAATTGTGCAAAGTTTGTTTGTAAATCATGTGAAAAGTCACGAACTTTGCGGCATGATGAAAAAAGTGAACATTTATCTTGTGGCAGCCGTCGTGATGTTGCTGACGGCTTGTGGCCGAAACGAGAGAGTGACACCTCTGAGTGAACAAATCGACAGCATCGTGGGCCGTGTGTTCCCCGACAGCCTGCCAGGAGCGGCAGTGCTGGTGATGCAGGGCGACAGCGTGCTGGCCCAGCGCTGTTACGGTTTGGCCGACTTGGAAACCCGCCAGCCGGTGACGCCCGAAACAAACTTCTGCATCGCGTCGGTGTCGAAGCAATTTGCCGCCTTGGCACTGCTTCAGCTGGTGGAGCAAGGAAAGGTGAGTCTTGACGACCCGCTTCGCCGGTTCTTCGGCTCATGGCCGTCGGCTGTGCTCGACAGCGTGAGCGTGCGCCACATCTTGTCGCACACATCGGGTATACCCGACGCACGTCCTCGTGACGACCGCGACTTTGTGCTTCACGCCACCGACGTGGCGTCGGCCCAATACATCGCCACGCTCGACAGCCTGCGGTTTCAGCCCGGCACAAAATATGAATATATCAATCCCACATTCCAGCTCATCTATCAGATGATTCCCGCCGTCACAGGCGTGGACTTTGAAACCTATGTGCACGACCACCTGCTCAAGCCTGCCGGCATGGTGCACACGGCTTATTTCGAGGCGGGTCGGCCCATTGAGAAGATGGCGCACGGTTACCAGTGGAGTGACTCGCTGCAGCGCTATGTGGAATTTGACTACGATGAGGAAACTTTCTTCGCCACCAAGGCCGATGGCGGCCTGTATACATCGGTCAGTGAGTTCGCGCTGTGGGAGAAGGCTCTGCGCGAGGGCAAGATTGTCTCGGACAGCACGCTGCGGATGGCCTACACGCCAGTCATCAGCATCCCCGAGAATGCCAACTACGGCTACCAGCCTCACACCGGCTATGGCTACGGTTTCTTCATCCAGCAACCAGCCGACGGCAGCGATGCGGTGGTTTACCACACCGGCGACAATGGAGGCTTTACCATCTATGCCGGCAAGATACCGCGGCGCGACATCACCGTGATGCTGTTCTCCACACGAAACGACATCGACCGCATGGGTATGGTGAATGCCATCCTGGCACTTCTCAAGAAAAACTGACACTGCAGCACGTTGAAATGCTAAACAAGTTAAAAACCGTCGGCATGATGCTTAATTTAGTTTAAAAGCGATGCCGACGGTATTGTTTTTGTCATTTTTATCTGTACTTTTGGCATGACTTTTGAAAAGTTAATTTTAACGATTGAAAAATTAAAAGACAACGAAATTTTAACAAATAGGTAGATTATGAAAAAGGACAGCAAATTAGCGATTCTGCTCATCAGCGCTTCGATTGTGGGGTCGGCGGCAACGCTCATGGCCACCACGGCGCTCAAGAGTGCGGGCATCGACGTGGCCGACACGTTCATCCCCGGGAAAAACACAGTGACCGACGAAAACGGATTTGTGAGTGCAGCCGTGCGCACCCCCGACCTGAGCAAAGACTTCACCACGGTGGCCGAGAGCACCATCAACTCGGTGGTGTCAATCAAGAGTTTTGCCACGCCGCGCCAGCAACAATATTATCAAGGAGGCGACATCGACCCGTTTGAGTTTTTCTTCGGCCCGGGCTTCGGTTTCGGCAACGGACAGCGCCACCAGCAACAGCCGAAGAGTGACTCCAAACCCCAGGCCAAAGGCATGGGGTCGGGCGTTATCATCAGTGCCGACGGTTATATTGTGACCAATAACCACGTGATTGACGGAGCCGAGAAACTGGAGGTGACTCTCAACGATGACCGCACGTTCAACGCCACGGTCATCGGCACCGACGACAAGACCGATATCGCCTTGATTAAAATCAATGCCAAAGACCTGCATCCCGCCACCTTCGGCAACAGCGATGCCGTGAAAGTGGGCGAGTGGGCAGTGGCCGTGGGCAACCCCTTCGGCTTCAACAGCACAGTGACGGTGGGCATCATCAGTGCCAAGGCACGTGGCCTGAGCGACAGCAGCAGCGCCGGCATCAAGGCATTTATCCAGCATGATGCTGCTGTGAACCCCGGCAACTCGGGTGGCGCACTGGTCAACACTGCTGGCGAACTCATCGGCATCAACACCATGATTTACTCGCAGACGGGTAATTACAGCGGTTGCTCTTTCGCCGTGCCCAGCAACACCGTGAAGAAAGTGGTGACCGACATCAAGCAATATGGCACCGTGCAGCGCGCTGTGCTGGGAATCCAGTACAAAGAGCTCGATGCCGACATGGCCAAGGAGAACAAAATCACCGCCACGGTCAATGGCCTTTATGTGGCCAAAGTGAACGACCGCAGTGCCGCCAAGGAAGCCGGCCTGGAAGAGGGCGACGTGATTGTGGGGCTCAATGGCGCTGAAGTGAAAAACAGCGGCGAGATGCAGGAGCAGATGAACAAGCTACGCCCGGGCGACAAGGCCGAGGTGAAATACTACCGCGACAACAAGCTGAAGTCCACCACCGTCACCTTCAAGAATAATCAAGGCGACACCAAGCTCACCAAGAACAGTGATGTGATGTCGCTGGGATGCGCCTTCACCGAGCTCTCCGACCAGGAGAAGAAAGACCTGGCCATCTCGCAAGGCCTGAAAGTGGTGGGCGTGAAAGCCGGCAAGTTCAAGAACGCAGGCATCAAGGACGGATTTGTCATCACCGACATCAATAATGTGCCTGTGAGCAGTCGCGACGATGTAGAGAATATCTATAACCAGATTATGCGTGCCAGTGATGCCGACAAGGTGATGTTCATCACCGGCCTTTATCCCACGGGGAAGAAAGTGTACTACGCCGTTGACCTGAGCGACGCCGACGAGTAAACATCCCTGGCCATTACCTGCCAGTGACAATCATAGCCGCCCCGGCAAGACTTCCACAAGTGAACTGCACCCCAAAAGTTAGACACAAAACTTTTGAGGTGCAGTTTTTATATGAAACATTATTTTGAAGAGAAATTAGACGTAGTAAGTGAGATTGT
>ONMF01000029.1 GCA_900318865.1 uncultured Prevotellaceae bacterium | reverse complement strand
TAGTGTACATTTTTTCCACCATGCATCTTTTCGCCATCTCGAGTAGAATGATAATGAGTTTTCTGCCCCTTATCACTTGAATGCTTTACTGGCTTTGTAATTGAACCTTTCTGATGTTTTAATTCGCTGAATATACTTTATGTTTATTCTGCTAAATTTCGATTTATCGTTCTAATTACGCTGCAAAGGTACGAATATTTTCCTTCTCAGCGTGTCTTTTGCGAGGTGAACTTGTCAATCTACTTTTGCAACAAAATCGCAAAAGATTATGATTGATACAAACCAACTATCAGCACTCGTTTCCGCTTTTCGGGTAGAGACCGAAAAGGAGAGTATCTCGCCCGAGACTGTCGGAAAACTCTTGCAGGACATTCTCGACCTGCTCGCCACCGCCAGTAGCGACACCGAGCGCAAAATCCTCGACGACTGGAAAGCACTGCTCTCGCAGTACACCGTCGTTTATGATGTCGCCCACGCTACCGGCATGGCCGACATGGAGCACATGTTTCTCACCCTGAAAGGCCGCAGCCTACGCAACGGCGCGTCTTTCACCTCGTCGGTGCCCCTGTACGGCGCAACCGACCTCAAAGCCGGCATCATGACCGCAGCACATGTGCAAGCCATCATGGCACTGCAATCCTCGCTGCCGCAAGTGCGCTCGGCGGTCACTGCACTGCAGACCACCGTACAACAGCACGGCTGGCAGTTGTCGGCAATCCAAGCCGCTGCTTACGTCGTGACTGACATCAAGCAGGGTGTCGGCAACGCCACCAAGATCTTCCTCTCGCTCACCAAGCACGATGTGCGCACAGGTGAGGACTTCCCAAACCTCGGCACCTGCCAAATTGCGGCAGCGACCGCTAACCAGGCAGGAGCCATGACCGCAGCGCACGTCACGTCACTGGCTAACGCCAAGACGGACATCACCGCATTGCAATCAAAAATGCGTATCGTGCAGGGCGCAGGGTGCGTGGTCAATGGGGCTATGGTCTATCACCTTGACACCAATAGGGTAGGAATTATGCTGATGGGCTACGACCTCGCCACAGGCGACCGTGAAGTGGAAATACAGGATTTCTACATCCCGGCTGCCTCACAAGGCTCGGCAGGTGTGATGACCGCGACGCACGTCAAGCAACTTGACGCACTGCGCCAAGCTGTGTTCGGCGGCAGCGGCAGCGGCACCACCGCCCAAAAGACTTACTTCCCGCTCGCCATTGAAATCAACAAGGGCGAACACTCACTGATTCTGCATGGTGCTTTGGCTCTAGTGAACAAAGGCTATACACCTTATCTGTTCCGCTACAGCAAGAAACGTAACCGCACCAAATCCCCGGAGGGTGTCAAAGACCACGGCGAAGTACGCAAAGGCTGGAACGTGGTCGGCAAGGCCGACACGCTCACTATTGGGCCGTTGGATCAAGTGAAAATAAGGACAAACGTATTCAAACACCCCGACATTGACACAGAAGGATTGCAGAACTACCAAGTCGAGGCACGCTTTTTCGTCAAGGACGAGCTTGACGCAAGCATCGGCGTGCGCTATGTTTCCTTCGGAAAGTCGAAAATCGACCTGCAACTGAAGCAGCCGGACGGCTCGAAGAAGTGGCGAAAGGTACGGCTGCTCTACGGCATCGCTTTCGCCGACTACGCCGTGGGCAAGCGTGACCGGCTCCTGCCGTCGCATCTGGTCACGCCCATCATCCCGTTCCACGTCTGCACCGAGTTCTCAAACGGCCAATACCGCTGGATTTTCGAGCGGTAGGCACAAAAAAATAAGGTGAGCAGAGGCACACCTTCAATAAGGAGACTGAGCAGAAGCTCAATCAAATAGGATGGAAGAGCGGAAGCACGACCATTTTCTGATGCAAAGGTACTACATTTCTCTCAAACGCAAGCGTTTTCGAGAAAATATTTTCAAAAAATCTCTAATCACTCACCACTAATCACTCATCAAAATGGAATTTCTTATCGAAACACTCAAAAACGCATCGCTGCACGTTCATGCCGTGTGGCTCGTAATCGCCTACATTGCCGTGATACTGGCAATGGCCGTCGATTTCATCGCTGGGCTTAAAAAGGCCAAGCAAGCAGGGAAAGTCACAACCAGCAGGGCATTGAAAATGACCACCGAGAAAGCCACCAAATACTTTCTCCCCATGTTGTGCCTCTCCTGCATCGACGTGCTGACCTCGGTCGTGTTGCCCGCACCGTTCTTCACGCTGCTCATGGGCGCGTTCAACATCTTCTGCGAATGGAAGTCGGTGCTTGAATCCACCCACGACAAGCAAGAGCTGCGTGAGGCGGCCAACACCTTCAACGTCATTGTCAAGAACAAGGACGACATCGCAGCCATCGTCACCCAGGCTATGGAAATGATGGCCAAGAAACAGGAAATCGAGAGTAAACGAACCACTATTAACTTCACAGACAACGAACAATGAAAAAGAAAGTAATGAACATCAGACCGCAGGAAGTCACAGTCGATGGTGAGCGGTCAGTGCAGTACAAAGGCAGCGACGGCAAGTTCCACGGCATCGCACCCGATGGCGGTAACACCGCACAATCCTATGCGGTCGTAAACAATCCCAATGCCTACGAACTCGTATTCTCCGGCCAATATGTAGGCGGAGGACAGAAAAAGTTCAACGCCTACACCTGCGACGAGGCAAAGACTGAAATCTCGGCAAGCGAACTGGTTGACATCATCGTTGCCGACCCGAACACAACGATTATCTTCCGCACCAAAGGTTCCGGCTCGTATGAGAGAATTGTCCTGCTGCGTCCCAATCAAATCCATGCGGATTTGAGTGAGGTGCGGCTTGAGGGAACACTTGCAGGTAATAAGACAGATGTCATTGACGCATACGTCAACAAGACAAGTAATGAGATTAGACTGTTCATAAACAACGCATAAGTTATGAAAAAGAGAGTAATGAACATCAGACCGCAGGAAGTCACCGTAGGCGGAGAGCGGTCAGTGCAGTACAAGGGCAGCGACGGCAAGATGCACGAGGTGGCATCTGCCGGAGGTGGTGGCGGCTCTGCGCCATCACCGGCCATTGAGAACAATCCCAATGCCTACGAGATTGTTGCCACAGGCGAGTTCCGCACAGGCACAGCCACTTACAAGCCAGTCACCTGCGACGGAAGCGCAACCGAAATCCCTATCCGGGATTTCGCCAATATCCTTTTGCAAAATCCCAACACCACAGTTATCACCCGAATTTGGCCGCTTGACAATCAAATCGAGGTCATCAGAGTTGACCTCATCAAGGAGGACAAGTCGCAAATCACCTTGCTCGGCAAGAAAGTGATGGTGCACGTTTTCCTCGGAGAGAACGGCGATGACTATATGTTGGCAAATCCTAACTCATAACCGCTATGCAGACCGCAACCAACACTCCTAAAGTCGTAATCCTCGGCACGGCGCACGGCTCCAATGTGCCGGGGAAACGCTCGCCTGACGGCAAATTCCGTGAGTACAAGTTCAGCCGTGAAGTCATCGCCATGCTCCGACCACGGCTCGAAGCCCACGGTTACACCGTGTTCGTCGATATGCCCTCGGATGAGGTGCCGCGCCCGGGCAGCACCGAACTTTCGCTGCGCTGCCGCTACGTCAATGGCATCTGCAAGAAGTTCGGCTCGCAGAACTGCATCTACGTCAGCATCCACGTCAACGCCGCCGGCAGTGATGGCCAGTGGCACGACGCTCGCGGCTTCGCCGTCTATGTCGCCCGTTCTTGCTCGCCAACGAGCAAGCGCCTCGCCCGGACTCTTTGCGAACTCGCAATCAGTCGGGGCTTGCGGGGCAATCGCGCCGTGCCGTCGGCTCACTATTGGCAAGCCGATTTCTATGTGCTGCGCAACACGGCTTGCCCTGCCGTGCTGACAGAGAATTTATTCCAGGACAACCGCGCCGATGTGGAGTTCCTTTCCTCGCAAGCGGGGAAAGAGGCTGTCGCCGCACTCCACCTCGACGCCATCAAATCACTTTTCGCCAAATGAAAAAGTCGCTCATGCTCGCTGCAACCACGGCAATGCTTGCTGTGGTATTGCTCACTTTCGCTTCATGCCGAAGCCATAAGGAAGCCACGGCTACCACCAAAGAGGAATACGATGTTGAGGCGGCTGGCTCAATCACCACTTCAACCGCAGAGCGGTTTCAGTGGTTGAGCCGCTTTGCCCTCGACATCGACTCCTTCGAGATTATCATGCCCACTGCCGACCACGTTCCTGATTACAGGAATGTGGCGGCTGACACGGCGATGGATCTGCCCGGACAGTTTGCCCTGGCCGCAAGCCGACCGCACTCTGCGAATGCGGTTGTCTTGCGAGGCAAACACGCCCGATTGGGCAAAGCCGACATCGTTCAGCGCGACGCTACGCGTCGGGCTGAACAGGTTGACACACTGTCGGCTCACCGCTCAATCGACAAGGCAGACCATTACGCACGTGACAACGTGGGCATCGCAAAGCCCCCTGACGTGACGTGGTGGCCGTGGCTAATGCTCGCAGGGCTGCTCGTTGGCTGCTGCATTGTCATTTGGTTCAAAAAAAGAAGTAGATAGATTTCTTCATAAAGGTGAATCAGTTTTTAAGGTTTATGTTAATGGAGGCAAGGTTGCTCGGGAGAGTAGCCTTGTTTTTTCATCATCAGCGGAACGAGTCCGCTGAAAACCCCACAAACCCGCCCTTTGTTTCTTTGTCAGGGACAAAGCCATAGAAGCACCCTCGCACGGCACGCAGGGCATGGACTACGCTCCCTGCGCAAAGAGTTCGGCACTTGCCCGTCGGCAGTACATGGTGCTTGCCGCTCGGCAGTCTCGGCTCGCGCTGAGACCACCTCGCTGTGTCCCGTTTTCCTCTTGACCTTAACACTGCGAACTGCATTCGCTTGTAGGGCGCAAGGCTCCGAACACGCGGCTGACGATGTGGCTGCAAGGACACCACTCCCTGCGCTCGCGGTGTCCTCTACGCTACATCTACGCCGCTTCACCGCTGGCAACCTACGCTGCGCTGCGGATTGCCGGCGGTCAGTTCTACGCTTCGCGCCTTACCGCTCATCTATCGTGG
>ONMF01000016.1 GCA_900318865.1 uncultured Prevotellaceae bacterium | reverse complement strand
GGTAGGGACGCCAGTGCCCGCCCAGCCCATGGCTCAGCCCGCTCCGATGCCCGAACCGCAGCCGCAACCCGCTCGGCAGCCTGAGCCGCAGCCCGTGGTAGGGGCGCCAGTGCCCGCCCAGCCCATGCCTCAGCCCGCTCCGATGCCCGAACCGCAGCCGCAACCCGCTCGGCAGCCTGAACCGCAGCCGGTGGTAGGGACGCCAGTGCCCGCCCAGCCCATGGCTCAGCCCGCTCCGATGCCCGAACCGCAGCCGCAACCCGCTCGGCAGCCTGAGCCACAACCCGTGCAAGGAATAGCGGTGCAACAGCCGCACCCGGCTCCTCAGCCTGCTGCTCAGAGTGGCGGCAAGAGTAAATTGCCGCTGATTTTAGGCGGGGCGGTGGCAGCCTTGCTGATTGTGGGTGGCGGCTACTATGCCTTCAGTCACTTTGCCGGCAGCCAAGAGACTCCCGCCCAGCAAGAAGAAGCGACAGCCACCACTGCCCCGAGCGAGCCTGCGACGGCTGAGCCGGCCACCCCCGCTACCCCCGCAGCCGCCGATGCCAAGGCACTGACCACCGCCGCCCTCGACGAGCTGAAGAGCGCGGCTACAGCCCGGCAAGGCATCGACAAGCTGAACCAAGCCATTGCCAATGGGGGTAAAGAGTCGGTCGAGGCCCTTTATACACTCGCTCAACTCTATGGCAGGGTCTATAAAGAAAAAGATGTGCTTGCCCATGTCGAGAATCTGCTTCCCAAGGACACCAAGAAGGCTCATGAACTGAACGAGAAAGCCGTGGCACTCGACCCGGCCTACTATCCGTCGCTCTATGAGCTGGGGTGCGATTATATGGCCGGCGATGCTCGCGGAGCCGTTGACCGTGACATCGACAAGGCCAAGCAGTACTTCACGCAAGGTGCAAAATATGCCCAGCAGGCAAGCGACATCCAGTTTAGCGAGCGCTTTGAAATTCGCCTCTCATCGCTTGAGTGATATTCGGGCCTGGCAATGTGTAGCAATCCAACCACGACAAAAAACAGCAAAATGAATAAATTACGCTCGATTATCATCATGGCTTGCCTGCTGGCGCCGGCGGCACTCACCCGCGCCGAGGTGGCCAAGTGGATTATCCGCCCCGTGAACCAGGCCATCTCGCGCATGAGTTCCAGCCATTTCAAAGCGTGGAATGCCGAGAAGTGCGGTGTGTTCAACAGCGAAGGCAAGCAGGTGGTGCCCTTCATGGCCGACTCGATTACCGACTTTGTCGATGGCCACGCTGTGGTGCTCCGCCTGGAGGACGACCGCTGGCGCCTGCTCTCGGTGCTGCATGTGGACGGTTCTATCTTCCCCGTGCGTGAGCAAGTCTACGTCGACGAGAACCCCTTTGTGGGCGGCGAACGCCTGCTGGTTACCGACAAAAAACGTCGCGACTTGTTCCTTGATATGGAAGGGAAGAAACTCAAGGACAAGGTGAACCGCGCCTCGCTGCCCCCGGCCAAAGAGGAGCCGGAACTGGTGTTCTACACCGACGGGCCGATTCCCTTTGAGGAAAACGACCTCTACGGCTACCGCGTGGACGACGATGAACTGATGCCGCCCCAATTTCAAGAGGCTTATCCGTTTATCAAGGGCTATGCCGTGGCCGCCGACAGCACGGGTCGATACGGCCTGCTCAGGCTTTTCGACGGCGAGATCACTTGTCATCAGGCCGAAGGCACGGCTCTCCTGGACGACTACAGCCGAGCGGCAGTCGACCTGAAGCTGCGCATCCCCGACGAGTTTGCCGGCGACATCGTGACCGTGGACTGCATCGATGCCCGGGGACATGTGGTGGAGGAGAAAAGCTACCTGGGAGGCAGTGACCGCCTGGTGTCGCTGTTGCTGCCGGGTGGGCGGCACAAGGTGAAGGTGAAGGCGGCCGAGTTATGGCTCTATTCCACAACCATCACCGCCCGGCCCAAGCCGAAACCCAAACCCCAGCCCAAGCCGAAAGCCACCGGCAAGCCCGCCACAAAGCCCCGTGGCAATGCCGCGACTTCGACCGCTGAGACCAAGACACAGCGAAGCAAGGTGGCATCGGCGACCATCAGCGGCGGCAACCTGCAGCTGCTGGTGGGGGCGTCCACCCTGAAGGCCAACGCCAAAGATTGCGCATCGTTCACCATCACCGTGACCAACAACGGCACCGAGGCCGTGACCACACCACTCACCGTGACTGGAAAAGGGGTGGTGTGCAACACGCGTCAGGTAACGGTGGCGGCGCGTTCATCGCGTTCGGTGACAGCCACTTTCACCGGCATCACCGCGCGTGAACAGCGTGCTGTGACGGTGAAAACGGCTCTTCGTTCCACCACCAAGACCATCACGTTGACCCCCTTCTTCACCGAATTCTGATTTTTCAACTATCGATAACGATGGGTGCCGCGCAGGAGTGCGGCACCCGTTTTTTTCAGGGAGTAATGGGTGCTTTTGTTATTATATGTGGTGAAAAACTATGGAATATTTGTTAGTTAGTACAAAAAATGTTAATTTTGTCACGATTTTTAAATGAATATTCACAGAATGGTACATCTTCATCGAAACAATGCACTGCTTCGTATGCTGGCCGCATTGACTTTTTGTTTGGCTTTGCTCACGCTTAACGGGCAGGCAATCACAGTGGTCGACACTGAGGGGTTGCCTGTCTCTTTTGTGAGCGTGACAAACGACAACGGCGCACTGGTGGGCACCACCGACCTTGACGGCCGGCTGGCCGATACCAAAGGGAACACACGGCTTCATTTCTCGCATGTGGCCTTTGAGCCCATCGTTGTGAACTGCGACACACTGGGCCAGCGCCGTGTGGTGATGACTGAAATCAATTATGCGCTGGGCGACATCGAAGTCAAGCCTAAGGAACTGGCTTATGTGCAGACCTATTACAGGCTCATCTACTTTGACGAGGATGGCCCCATCTATTACCGTGCCGGCGTGATAGACAACACCTACGATTTTGCCACGCACAAGGTGTCGTCCAAGACTCGCAGTCTGGCCAAAGGCAGTTCGGGATTTCTGCGTTTTATCATCAGCACGCTCGTTGGCCGTTACATCGACCGTTGGGGACAGCTGCACGAAACATCCACTTACCGTCGCCTGCTCAAGTCGGCTAAAAGGGGTGATATTTTCATCACCGGTGATTCGCTTGGTCACCAAACGCTGAGCGACACCATTTCGGTGCTGGGCTATGTCGATACCGACACCGCTGCCCGCCGTCGCACCACATCGTTTGATTTCTGGACACTTTTCAAGCATCAGGAGGCCACCAAGGCAGCCAAGAAAGCCGCTGAAGACGCTGCCAAGGGCAAAACAAGCAAGAAGAAAGATAAAAAAGATAAAAATGAGAATGAAGATGACGAGGGCGACAATCATAGTTATTATGAGGTGTATGCCATTGACGGTGAGGGCCGCTCGCGCATCGACGATTTCGTGATGGGCCAGTTCCTGGTCAACGGCCATCATCGGAGTTCCGGAGACACTTACACCATCTTGCTCCAGTGCTATGCCACCGACCGCAACTATATCGACAAGAGCGAGTACAAGCAGTTGCGCAAGGACAACAAGGTGGACATGAATATCTTTGAAATCAAACAATTTGAGCAGGGTCACAACATTCCTCCCATGGAGGCTGAGATTCAAGCCCAGATCGACAAACTCTTCGAGAAAGAGCTGAGCAAGAAAAAGTGACGGCAATATCCGCTAAAACAAGATAAGAATCAACGATGAAATTATTACGATTAGCTCTGCTGCCTGTGGCGGCGATTTGGATGACAGCGGCCATGGCAAAGGACGCCGTCGAAGTGCCGATGGATGCGGCGTCGGCGGTGGAAACCGAAACTGCCCTTGAGGCCGAGGCCCCCTCTGTGGCGATGAATGAAACGGTTGCCGAGAGCCCGGCCGCCGACACTGTGGCGCCCACAGCCGCGCCGGCACCTGTGTTGAAACTGGTTGACGAAAAACCAGCCTACGAGCCTCACCGCGGCATGGACTGGCGCATGTTCAAGAGCGTGACCAATCCCGCCACACGGCCCTACAAATTTCTGGAAGACCAGACGTGGGTGGGAATACCGCTGTTTTTCGCCGGCATGATTGCCAAGAGCGAGAAAGCCGCTTTCCGTCAGAACTACAACAATCCCAACACCCGCATCCGCCTCATCAAGTACAATTTCCACAGCGAAATCGACAACTACACGCAGTATGTGCCGCTGGCGCTCACCATCGGCCTGCACCTGGGCGGCTATGAGGGCCGCAGCGACTGGCCGCGTTTCTGGGCTTCGTCGGCCATGTCGGCAGCCATCATGGCAGGATTGGTGAACGGCATCAAGTACACTGCCAAGGAGATGCGCCCCGACGGCTCCACGCGCAACGCGTGGCCCTCGGGCCACACCGCCACCGCCTTCCTGGCGGCCACCATCCTCCACAAGGAATATGGCATGACGCGCTCGCCGTGGTTCTCGGTGGGAGCTTATACGCTGGCCACCGCCACCGGCGTGATGCGCGTGCTGAACAACCGTCACTGGATTTCCGACGTGCTTTCAGGAGCCGGTATCGGCATCCTCTCGGTGGAGCTCGGTTACGGCTTGTGCGACTTGCTGTTCAAGGGTCGTGGACTGTTGCACAACGACATAGTGTCCTATCCCGACCTGCGCCGCAACCCGTCGTTCTTCTCCATCTCGATGGGTGCCGGCTTCGGCAACAAGCATCTTGACCTGCCGCCGGTTAACTTCAACGTGCCCGAAGAACTCATCGACGAGTCCGACGTGACCACCGGAGACACCGAGCCACTGCACCTCCAGTTCCGAACCGCCACTGCCGTGGGGGCCGAGGCCGCATGGTTTTTCTGCCCCTATGTGGGTATTGGAGGGCGTCTGCGCGTGAAGAGCACGCCTATCAACGGCTGGAGCGCCTTTGCCGTGAGCGAGGAGAAAGAGTTCAGGCAGTTCATGGCCGACCCCGACATGCAGAACAGCGTTCGCTCCATCGAGTTCACCATCCAGAGCGACCACATCACCGAGTTTGCAGGCGATGCGGGCATCTATTTCTCGCTGCCTTTTTCGTCGCGATTCGCTTTGGGCAGCAAACTGCTGGTGGGCCGCACGATTATGGACGACATCGAGGTGACCGCCGCTTATTCAGGCAAGGAGCTGGTGTTTAACCCCGACGCATTCGATACCGATAGTAATAACTTCTTCATCCCGTCGGACAAGGACGTGAATGGAGAGTGGGACTACATCAATGTGAGTGCCTCCAACTCGATGAAGTTCGGCTCGGGCCTGTCGCTCACCTATGCCCACAAGAATTCATTCTCATTCCGTCTGTTCTGCGACTACGACTACAGCCGCAAGACATTTAAGGGCACCTATAACCCGTTTGGATTCATTAAAACGCTGTCGCCCGACATGGTGGAGATCATCAAGGACATGACCGGCTGGGACATGACCGCTCCCGCCGTGTCGAAGGTCAGGAAGTCGCTGCACCAGTGGGTGCTGGGTGGCGCACTGTGTATCCATTTCTGAAATTACGGAAAAAATAAATCATAAAATACAGATGAAAAAGTTATTGTTATCTTTTTTGATGGCGACCGCATGCGCCGGCATCGCCTATGCCCAGGCCTATTGCGGTAGTCACGCGTTCGATGGCCAGCACCGCAACGAGGTGCAGGGCTACATCATGGCCGGCAACAACGTCGTGACCGACGGTTTTGGCGGCTTTGCGGCAAGTTATCGCCGCCACTTGACCAATCGCTGGGACGTGGGCGGAGATTTCCAGGCGCAGTTCGGAAAACAGCTCTATTCGTTCGATGTGATGGCAGGTTACCGCCTTCCGCTCAAGTACGGCAACATTTTCTTTGACGGTTTTTTCCACTACAACCGTTACGACAAGTGGGGCTTCAACGAGACCATTGTTAACCTGTCGGCAATCTGGGAATCGCCCTACGTTGACATCCGTCTGGGCGAGTCCTACATTCATTACCAGCGTTCGGGACATCGCGGCATGAGCGACGGTTATAGCGAGCCGCTGACGCTCACTTTCGGCATCGGTGTGAACATCCGCCACCGCAACAACCCGTGGAACATCGGCTTGTTCTTCCGCAACTATGATGATTTCTACTACGAGAACTGGAACATCAACTGGGGTGTTCGCTTCTATGCGCCGCTGCCGCGCCGCATGAGGCTCTTCGGTGAGTTCAATGTGCGTCCGGCGGGCAGTATCAGCCAGCTGGCGTCGAAGTATGAGGGTTCGGTAAAGTTAGGTGTTAAATATAATTGGTAATAAGAAAATGAGAACACATTATTATATCATTGCCGCGGCACTGGCTGCGCTCGTGTTTACCTCTTGCGAGAAGGTGAGCCCCATCGGCGTGCTCGTGTCGGGTACGGCGGTAGAGGACCGTGTGAAGATGTCGCACCTCTACTATCAGCAATATAAAAACGAGTTGGAAATCAAAATCGCCGATGACGAGTATACATTTATCGTGGGCGGCGACAGCCATGTCACCACCGACCCCGGCCGTATGGACGAGATGCTGGCTATCGGCCTGCAGAATAACGACTTGCTGTATGCTCACCTGGGCGATATCGCCGACACCAAGGCCGAATACTACATTGTGCTCGACTCGTTGATTGAAGAGGCGAAGAAACGCTATATCAACAAGTACTACGACGTGGATAAAAACAACCCCGACAAATATACGCTCAAGTCGGATCCTCAACAATCGTACCTGTATTCAGAAATCACTTTCCCGTTCTTCCCGGTGGTGGGCAACCACGACTTGACCCACAATGGCTGGGCTTTGTGGTCCAACATCTTCCATTCATCGTTCTATGAGTTCCCGGTGATAGTGACCAATAGGGAAACCGGCGCCGTTGAGGCCGACCGATTTATCTTTTTGGACACGGCCAGTGGCACGATGGGCCAGGAACAAATTAACCTCATTGAGGACGGCGTTCTCGACGGCTCTGACGGCATTCGCTATCGGCATACGTTCGTCTTCAGCCACACTAACATTTTCCGCCCGTCGTCGACGCAGTTTGCCTCGACATTCCCCCGTGAGGAGACCTTCTTCCTGCTTAACCAGTTTGTCCATTGGAACTGTTCGATTGTCTTCTGCGGTCATGTGCATGCATGGGACGAGCGCGAGTTTGAGGGCGTCACTTACCTCACGCTCGACTCGATGAGTGAGCGCAACAGCCCGGAGCCCGGCGACTACCTGGTGCGCGTCCATGTGAAGAATGACGGCAGCCTCACTTGGGAAAAGGTTCACATGAACTACACCGCCAAGAAGAAGTAGGCTCCCTTCATTCCAATAGAGCAAACGCCCGGCATCGGTCACCCTTCCGTTGCCGGGCGATTTTTAGCTTGGTCGGAGGTGAGGCGGTAGTCGGTGGGCGAGATGTTCTGTGAACGCTTGAACACGCGGTAGAAGCTGCTGCGGTTGGCAAATCCGGCCTCGCAGGCAATGGCGTCGATGGTGCGGGCGTTGTCTTGGTCCTCGTCGAGCAGGCGCTTGGCCTCGAGCACGCGGTACTCGTTGATGTAAGTTTTGAAGTTTACCTGCCGGCAGATGCTGATTACGGTCGACACCATGCGCGCCCGCTCGCCCAGCCTGGTGGCTATGTCGGCCACCGACAGGTCGGTCCGGCAATAGAGTTTGTCGTCCTTCATCAAGGCATCGATGCGGTCCATCAATTTCAGATGGCTTTCGCTGGTGTCTTCGGCGAGTGTTTCGTCGGTTTCGGTGATGGCCGGCTCTATCGACTGGAACTGCAGGGCATAGTTGATGAAGCGCACCCCGAAGGCCATGTAGAAAACAATCACAATCATCATAAAGGCGGTTCCGATGGTGGCCATGGGAACCAAGGCGTACACCAGAGCCAGCACACCCACGGCCAGGGAGATGTAGAACGAGCGTTTCACCCATAGCAGGCGGTGCGACTCTCCGTCGGAGAAGTATTCGCTCATCTGATTCTCATAATTGATGTATTCTCGGTTGAAAAGTAGCACATAGCGCAGCAGCAGGCACACATAGAACAGTGTGGCCCCCCAGAAAGCCCACCGCGCCACAACGTCGCCGTAATAAAGATGAGTCACCACCAGCCCCAGCAGCACAGCCGATATCAGCAAGACCTCGATGATTAACTGCCGGCGTGACAAGTAGTTGATTCTGATGAGTGTGATGAGAGTGTTGGTGAACAGGAATGCCTGAAAGCATGCCACCACCAAGATGGTGGGGCGTGCCAGGGCATCGTTGGTGTCATGCCCCACCACATAGTATTCCACATAGATGCACACGGCGTAGAACAGGTAGGCCGTCCCCATGACAATGCGGGCCAGCCGATAGTTGCGCAGCGCACCCTTGGGCGGGATGTGAAGGAAGAACAGGCACACGGCCATTCCCAGTAGTATGCCCGGTGCAAAAAATGCATCCAGCAGGTGATATAGTTGTTCCATGCCACAAATATAATGCTTTCTCGTTGCACTTTGTGTTTTTGAGTGGTGTTTTTGTTGTATTTTCTGCCATTTTGGTTGCACTTTTGTCAAATTGGTTGCATTTGACAAAAGTGTAACCAACTCAACCGCAAGAAACTTGCCTACCCCCGCAATGTAGTCTAAATTTGCGTAAGAAAACTAAAAATATTGTTTAATGAAAAAACTTTTACTTATTCTCTCGCTACTGCTCCCCGCAGTAATAGCGCAAGCCTTGCCGTTTGTGCCGACAACCGATCCCACCCTGTCGTCCAACTATTGGTATTTTCTCAAGACCGAAGGTTTCTATTGCGCGGCCGACGATTCGGAGATTGCGTTTCGTAATTCGGCCGATGCCAGCAATGATGACTACCTGTGGTGCTTTGTGGGCAATTCCGATGTGGGATATAAGCTCTATAATAAGGGGACGGGGACGTATGTTATGTACGAAGGACTGCTTTATGACAGCAGCTACACCAACACCTATTATGAGGATAAGGATGGAGTCAGTTTTTATCTTAAGTACTACATCCCTTCATGGAATGTCTATCGCTACCTGTTCATGAACACCTATCAGGACCAATATGGGTCCATGAGATATATGGACAGCGATTCCGGCACAAAGGGCGTATTCTCGGTGGAGATGGCCAAGGAGGGGATTCCTATACCTGCCGACCCCACCTGGACCCGTTTCGACAAGGATGGCGTGGGGTATGGATACATTGAAGGTGGAAATGGTGCACCGGCAGCCGAGGGCCAACCAACTTATCACATGTGCGATAATAATGCCGAAACCAAGTATGTGGGTTACTACAGCGACTGCTGGTTCGTCATGAAAGCATCGACCGATGTGGCCGTGAAGCAATATTCGATAGTCACCTCCGACAATTCAAGGGATTTGCCCGGACGCGCGCTGCGCAGTTGGAGGTTGGAAGGCTCCAATGACTGTGTCAACTGGGTTCCCATTGATGAGCAAACGGACTATCCTATGCCATTTGAAAACCGAAAAGAGGTTGTTGTCAAGGTCAACGACAATCGTAAGTTCCGCTTTTTCAAGTTTGTGGCCACTAATTCCCCCGGCATGTACGTCCAAATCAGTGAAGTGTGGATTAACGAGCAGGTGCACAACAACATCGATGTCTGGAGTGAGATGCATCATGGGTGCAACCATCCGATTACCCGAACTTGGCTGTGCCGTGACTGCAACGTGCGAGGAAGATATATGTCGCCCCCCACCACCGCTCACTCCTACGTGGATGGCGTGTGCACCGTGTGTGGACTTGCCGAGGGCGAGACACTGCTGCTCTACAATGGCCAGGCGCTTTTCCCCTATTATGTGAAAGCGTTGCATGCCTCCCGCATCAGCGAAAATAACTGGCCGTCGGCTCCCGACGGCTGGAATACCGTGGGCTTTGACGACAGCAACTGGATTGACCTGCCGCTGCCCATGGCAAGCGACAATCATTCGGGCGGACCGTTCGAGCTGTTGCAGTACAACTCCTACTGGTATGGCCAGTATAACTGCTACTGGATGCGTCGCACCTTCAATCTTGCGAGGGTGAACCCGGCCGACGTTTTCACTTTGCGTTGTGTGCACGACGACAACATGGTGGTCTATGTCAACGGTCAGGAAGTGATCAATGCGCAAGGCTGGACTCCCAATGCCGACAATGCCTCGTGGGGCGATGCTTACGAGACATTCAACATTCCTGCGACGGCTTTCCGCCCGGGTCAGAATGTGCTTGCCATCTACATCCAGCAGAACTGGGGCGGTGCCTATTTCGACTGCGAACTCACGGTGAAAGGTAGCGCGCTTACCGGTGATGTGAACGGTGACGGCGAGGTGTCGATCGCCGACGTGACCACGCTGGTTGACCTGTTGCTGCGCCAGCAGAGCAACGGGCGCAGCGACGTGAACGGTGACGGCGAGACCGGCATTGCCGACCTCACGTCGCTCGTGGACATTCTTACGAATTAATAGGGCATCTCCTGGTTCAGCTCATTTTATCCTATAACCTCTGTTCATATTTAGATAATCAAATTAGATCCCTTGACAATGAAGAAAACACTGCTTTTTGGGGCTTTGTCGCTCACCGCAACTGCTGCATTGGCCTTGCCCTTCCAGCCTACGAGCGACCCCTCGCTCGCTTCCACCTATTGGTATTTTCTTAAGACTGATGGTTATTATATGGTTGCCAATCCCGATGATCAGGATCTGAACTTTCCCGCGACGGTCGCCAATAGCGATGGCTATAACTTGTGGTGCTTTGTGGGAGATGAAGAGAGCGGTTACAGGGTTTACAATAAAGGTAAGGCTCAATTCCTGAGTTTGGGTAATTTCCTCCCCGACAACCCCGCAACCGATCAGAATTGGTATGTGCGCGTTGAGCCTCACAATGATTTGGATTTTTATCTGCGGTTTGATGGCTTCGGTGAGCCGCAATACCTGTATATGCGCACCTTTGTCGACGACCAGCATGGGGATACAAGATACATGGACGTGGCGCCTTACCAGATGGGAGCGTTCAGCGTTGAATCGGCCATCGCCGGAGTGAAGCCGCCCGAAGACTCCAGCTGGACACGGCAGGATGCCAATGGAGTGAAATATGCTTTTGTTCAAGGGTGCCAGTCGCCCGTAGAGGGAGAGTCAATCGCGAGTTTGCTCGATAACAATGCGGCGACCAAGTATTACGGCTCGGTTGATAACTACTGGTTTGTCATGAGCGCTTCGGCCGAGGTGGCAGTGAAGCAGTACTCCATTGTCACAGCCAATGATTCGCGCCAGCATTTCGAGCGCGCATTGCGCAGCTGGAAGTTGCAAGGGTCCACCGACTATGTGACCTGGGTCGACATTGACGTCCGCACCGATTGGCCGATGCCTATTGTCGACCAGCAAGAAGTCGTCTTCACGGTTAATGACAATCGCAAGTTTCGTTTTTTCAAGTTCATCGCCACGCAAGGAGTGAGCGAAAATGTTCAACTCAGCGAGGTGTGGATCAATGAGCAAAAACACAATTGGGGATACGCCACAACCGATGTCATGCCCTCCTGCGGCGATGTGGGGCAGCTCACACGAGTGTGTGACGATTGCCAAGTGCAGAGGTGGGAATTCATGCCGCCTACCGGAGTGCACAATATTGTCGATGGCATTTGCTCCGAGTGCCACCTTCGTGAGCATGAAACCATCTTGCTGCGCAATGGCCAGTATGTACCCTATTTCATGACCGCCTGTCGTGATTTCCGCTCTGGCAGCGGGGCGTGGCCCGAGCCGCCTGCCGGCTGGCCCTCTGTGGGCAACTACGACGCGTCGCGGTGGAGTCAGGTGCTCATGCCCATTGCCAGCCCCGGCCACAGCATGGGCCCGTTCTCCTACTTGTACTATAACAGCAACTGGTACGGAGAGTATAACTGCTATTATTTTGTGAGGCAATTCAATTTGCCCCATTACGATTCTGATGCCACCTTCACGTTCCGTTGCGTGCACGACGACAACATGGTGGTCTATGTCAATGGCCAGGAAGTGATCAACGCGCAAGGCTGGACCCCCAATGCCGACACCCGCAAGTGGATCGATGCTTATGAATCATTCACCATCCCCGCCTCGGCTTTCCGCGCGGGCCCGAATGTGCTTGCCGTCTACATCCAGCAGAACTGGGGCGGTGCCTATTTCGACTGCGAGCTGATGATGAAAGGTAGCGGCTCGGTGGCACTTGTCGGCGATGTGAACGGCGATGACGAGGTGTCGATTGCCGATGTTACCATGCTGGTCGACCTGCTGCTGCGCCAGCAGAGCAACGAGCGCAGCGATGTGAACGGCGATGGCGAGACCAGCATTGCCGACCTCACGTCACTGGTCGGCATCGTGGCGAATTAAGACAGCCGCCATCGTGTCTTGATTGATGATGCGGCGGGGTCGCGCAACACATGATTTTATAATTATAATTGAGAAATAATGGCTAAATTTACAAATTGAAATAACTCTATTATTAACTTCATAAACTTATAGTGTATGAAAAAAATCTTACTCATTGTCTCATTGCTGATGGTGACGTTTGCAGCGCGGGCATTGCCATTTGTGACAACACCCAGCTCCACCACTCTTCCCATCCACTGGTATCAGCTAATAATTAACGGCAAGTATGTTTATTTTGACCCAAACGCAAGCATTTTCGATCAGATTAAATTGACTCCCACGGCATCAACCGAAGATAATTTCCTTTGGTGCTTTGTACAAGTCTCATCTGACAAGATTTTGATTTATAACAGAGCCGCCCACGGATATTTTGAGGAGGACCAATTTGTTACTTCTGACATAAACAGTTCATATCTATGCCACGTTGTGGAGAGAGCAGCTGGCGGTTTCTTTATCCGCTATTATCATACCGGTGATGGTAGGTATTATTATCTTTATGAGTATATTGGTGACGGACATGATTTTTTAAGTTCAGCTTCAGCAGCGTTATCGACTAGTATATTTAATGTTAATGAAGTTTTTGTAGAAGGTGATAATGTGCCTGTTGTCGGCGATGTGAACGGCGATGACGAGGTGTCGATTGCCGATGTGACCATGCTGGTCGACCTGCTGCTGCGCCAGCAGAGCAACGAGCGCAGTGATGTGAACGGCGACGGCGAGACCAGCATTGCCGACCTCACGTCACTGGTCGACATCGTGGCGAATTAAGCCAGCCGCCATCGTGTCTTGATTGATGATGCGGCGGTGTCGCGCAACACATGATTTCGCAGACGAGTTATTCTTTATTATAAAATCAGCCAGATATCAATTTTTGCGGGCCGTTATCACACTGAAGGCATTATTATATGGATGAAATAGGCCTTATTGGGTTCAATTTCATTATTAGCCTGAATTAACGCAAAAAACCCGCTGAATATTCAGCGGGTTTTTTGCTGTCTGTGCGCCTGATAGGAAAGAGAAGTTGCACAACAAAAATCAACAAGACACAAGGCATGTTGATTTTCAGGCACTTGGGGCGTCTCAAAATATCTTATTGTGTCATAAAATGTCATGAACTTCAAAAAAAGGGGGAGCGCACGCTCCCCTTAAATCGTAGTTGTAATTTAAGATTAAATTATAATCAATCATTATTAAAAAAGGTAGTGCATGCATATAACGGCACATTTTGCATCCACTGCTGGTCTCGGTAGTCGCTCATTGAAAATCGCAATCCTGTGAGAGTAGGATTATTATTGACGTAGGTTCGCAACGATTTTGACCTTAAGTTTTCTTCGGCTTTAATTTCTATGGGCCAGATGTTGCTTTTTTCCTGCAAGAGCATATCGATTTCAAGGGTGTGATTCTCATTGCTGAAGTAACACATAGTCACATTGCGCATTGTCGCAATCTGTGAGACAACAAAGTTTTCTGTGAATGCACCCTTACTATCACCTAGTTCATTATCTTTGGTCAACAACTGTTCAGGAGGCACATTGCCCAATGCACCCAACATGCCTGTGTCAAGCATATAGAGTTTGAATGCCGACAGGTCCTCATAAAATTTAAGAGGTAAATTTGGCTTTGTTGCACGATTTACCCGAATAACAAGTCCTGCGTCTTGCAGCCACTGGATGGCAAGTTCAAACTCGCGAGCACGAGCTCCAGATCTTATGGAACCATAAATAAATTTCTTGTTCTCTCGTGCAAGCTGAGAAGGTATTGATTGCCAAACTTGTGTTATATGTATCACTTCTTGTGCTGAGGCATGCTTTGACATATCGCTGCGGTAAATGGCTAGAATGTTGTTCTGCACGTCTCTCACCGACATTGTATCGTTAGTTTCAATATATTTGAGCACAGCTTCTGGCATTCCTCCAACGAAGTAGTATATACGAAGATATTTGATGAAGTCTTGTTTTAATAATTGGATTGTTTTCCAATCGTTTGATTTCAGGATTTGCACTAGCTGCTCACGTCCCAGTGCTTCAAGAAATTCCACGTAAGTCAAAGGGTACATGTTTATTATGTCAACCTTTCCTACGGGAGCCGATTCTCCTTGATGCATAGTGATACCCAAGAGAGAGCCTGCTACGGCAACATGGTGCTGCGGTGCCAGTTCACAAAAGTATTTAAGTGCTGTCAAACCATGTTTCAGTTCCTGAATCTCATCTAAGACAATCAAAGTTTTTCCTGCTATGACAGGAACCTTAGTTATTGCGCCAATGACAAGTAAAATGCGTTCCATATCATAATCTTCTGCAAACAGATTGGCAACCTGTGGGTTGTTATCACAGTTGATATAAGCAACATGCTCATAATTGTTTTTTCCAAATTGCTGCAAAAGATATGTCTTCCCCACCTGTCTTGCACCCATGACAATCAAAGGCTTACGATTAGGACTATTTTTCCAAGCAATAAGTCTGCTCTCGATTTCTCTTTTCATATAGCTGGTTTTTATTATTTTATTCTGCAAAGTTACACTTTTCTAGGGGAACTTGCAATGATTTCTGCCACTTTTCTGGGGGAACTTGCAAAGATATCTGCCACTTTTCTATGGGAAGTTTCGCATTTACAATACACTTTTCTAGTGGAACTTATAATAAGCTGCACCAGATTGTTTAAGTAGACACTGAAAATGATTTTTAGATGAATAAATTTATAAAAGTAGACATTTCAGTGTTTTTTATCTCATTCGGTTTTACAAAAGTAGTCTTTTTTTGCGTGATTTTCCAAGATTGGTGATGTTGTTACAATAATTACATTGAAGGTATAAAAAATCAAGTATCTTGTTGAATTTCAACAAGATACTCCTTTCGTGCGCCTGATAGGACTCGAACCTACACGTCTTGCGACACCAGATCCTAAGTCTGGCGCATGTGCCTTTTTTGTCACAGGCAGAATGTCATTTTCCATCATCATGTCCCTGACAACTGCCGTGAGCAGCCCACGCATGGCACCGCTTTCCTGCAAAAGTCCTCGTCTCATGGCACAGAGATAAGCATTTTATTCTAGATTTGTGAGAAACTGTACCATATTTATACCATTGTCAACTCTGGACAGCTTGCTTGACAGCTGCCATGCGGCTGCGTGACACGGGGATGGACTCGTGGGTGTGACGAAGAACGAGTTGCATGGTGCCAGCGTGGGTGACAATCTGCTCCACTTGACCCAGATTGACGAGAAACGCTCGGTGGCAACGGATAATTGTCGGATAGGCTTTTAGATCAGCTTCGATTTGTCGCGATGTTGTTCGAAGCATGTCGCAGTGCACTTGGTCATCGCGCCATTGATAGACTTTGGTGTAGTTGCCGACAGCCTCGATGTACAGGAGGTCGGCAACCTTCAATGTTACGGTCTCACTGGTGGTGCCGGTGAGTACGATAGTGGGTGTTGCTTGAGTGAGAGGTGCCGGTTGAGCGGACTCTTCATGAGGCGTAGCGAGCTTGGCTGCTTCGGCTGCTTTGGCGCGCAACTCTGCTTGCTGTTGCATCGTGTGCAACTGCTCGTTAAGCCTTTTTGTTTCTTCCAGTTCGAGTGCAAGATAGCGGCTACGGAACTTGTATCGCCAATACAGGCCGATGGCAAATGAGCAGAAAGCCAAGAGCAGCAGTGTCTTCAGTAACCCCATGGGCGACAGCGGGTCGGGAGCGCCGATGGCTCTCATGGGATAATGGAAATAGGTGCAGATAAGCAGTGCCTCGAGTGGTGTGTTGATCAACTGGAACCGCAGGTTGCGCTTGATGATGTAGTTGACCCCATTGTCGAGAGTGGCTGGCATACGCACAACGTAGCTCATGAGGGCTTCGGTGACATAGCACATGACCACACCCAGCATCCAGATGGCAAGCAGGTGTACATACAACATGACCCCCAACTCGCTCAGACCCATCGGTTGAAAAATGGCCAAGGCAAGACAGACGAATGCAACGCTGATGAGGCGCACTCGCAGGGTCTCTTTTTCTCTTTCATTCATACAGGCCACAAAGCTACAACAATCTGCCCACACGGCCAAACCTTTCGTCACATTTTGCGTAAGTAGTCCCTGTTGATTGTCATTCGTCACAATCCCTTGCAGAATATCCCAGAAACTTGGCACCTGCCGCCAGTGGCCGTAATTTTGCACTCGCAATTGATGCGTGGCCGGACGCAGATTGCAAGTATGACTGCAACTATTATCAACAATCAAAAAGTAAAATAGAAAAATGAAAAGAATTACTGTTGCCATCATTCTCGTCATGATAGCTGTGATGCTGTTGACATTTAAAGCCATTGCTGTGACTCCCGATTTGAACGGGACCATACTGGACGAAAAGGGCGAACCTATGCCCTTCGTCAACGTGGTGCTGCTGTCGCTGCCCGACTCGGCCTATGTGCAGGGAGCAATGACCGACGAGCAGGGCCGGTTCCTCATCTCGACACCTCAAGGCACTGGCGTGCTGAAGGTGTCTAGCATCGGGTATGAGACACTTTATGTCGCCCCAAGTGCGCTGGGTCAGCCCATCCAAATGAGGGAGGCGACCCTGCTGCTGGGCGAGGTGGTCATCAAGAGCCAGCTGCCCAAGACTTTTGTCAAGGGCGAGGCCATGCGGACCACCGTCGCCGGCACACTGCTGGAGAAGGCCGGCACCGTGACCGATGCGCTGAAGAGAGTGCCGTCGCTTGAGGCCGAGCGTGATGGTGGTGTCAAGGTGCTGGGTCGCGGCGATGCCGAGGTCTATATCAATGGTCGCAAAGTGCAGGACAACAGCGAACTGTCGCGTCTGCGCTCTGACCAGATTCAGCACATCGATGTCATTCAGAACCCTGGGGCTCGCTATGCGGCGTCGACCCGTGCTGTGGTTCGCATCACGCTGAAGAAGGCCCAGGGCGAAGGTTTCAGTTTCCAGGACAACTTGACGGCCATGTATCAGTATCGTGGCACCATCACCAACAACCTGGATGTGAACTACCGCTTGGGTGGCCTCGATGTCACCGTCTCGTTTTGGGCCGGCCACTACGGGCACACCAAGTCGTTGCAGGCCAACGACCTCACTTACTATGTCGGTTCGGACCGCTATGTGGGACGCAGCACCCAGGATGGGCAGAACGACTGGAATGGCTGGTCGCCACAGCTGCAGGTCAACTATATGGTCAACGAGAATCACAGTTTTGGGGCATACTATAAGTTTGACCGGCATCCCAGCGGTGAATTTAACTCGCTGTTTGTCACCGACAACTATGTGAACGAAGTGTACACCGAGCGGTCAGAGAGCCGAATCTGGCAGGCCGACCGGTTCAAGAAACACATCTTCAATGCCTACTACAACGGCAAGGTGGGCGCACTGGGCATCGACTGGAACGTGGACGGCCTGTTCGACAAGACCACCACCCCCGGCAGCACGACCGAGCAGACGACAGTGTTTGGTGACGAGGACGTGCACATCACTCGAGGCATCGAGAGCAACACCAACAGCGGGAACAACTTCTGGGCAACGAAACTCATCTTGAGCTACCCGGTATGGAAGGGCAACTTGTCGGTGGGCGGCGAGTACTCGCACAACCGTCGCACCGATGCCTACAGCTTCTCGGCCACCAACTCGGTGCCAGTCAGGGCGACAGACACCGAGATCAACGAGTCGTCGACGGCAGCCTTCGCCGAGTATGGCCGCGCTTTTGGCCGGGTTTTTGCCCAGGTGGGACTGCGCTATGAACATCTGAAGAACAACTATTACAACTTCAATGAGCGTGAAGATGAGGCTTGTCGCGACTATGGTGACTGGTTTCCCACGGCGGTTGTCTCGGCTCCCATAGGCAAGGTGCAGTTGTCGCTCTCTTACCGGCGCGACATCCAGCGTCCCGTCTACAGCAACCTGACCAGTTCAACCATCTACATCAACCGTTATACCTATCAGAGCGGCAATCCCTACTTGAAGCCGACCTATACGCACAGCTTGGTGCTCAATGCTGCCTATCGGTGGATGAACCTGACGTTGAACTATGCCCGCATCAAGGACGCAGTGACAATGGTTACCGAATTGTTTCCCGGCACAGATGACCCGATGGTCAGCCTGGTGCGCCCCGTCAATAGCCAGGATGGCTACAACCGCCTTAACGTCATCACCTCGCTCAATCCTGTGATTGGCTGCTGGCACCCCTCATGGAGCATCTATGCCATCTTTCAGAACTACAAGACGCTGTGTGCCAGCGGCAACACCATCACGCTCAACCATCCGTTCTTGTCGCTGTCGTGGAACAATGACATTGTGCTGCCGCGCGGCTTCAGGCTGAATGCGCACGTGCAGTGGACCTCGCGGGGCGACTACGACAACTTCCGCGTCACCCGCTGCCGTCTTTACACCGGCATTGGCTTGCAGAAGGATGTCAGCCTGGGCCATGCCGGCTCGCTCACCGTCGACCTGCGGTGCATGGACATCTTCAACACCACCAAGGCTGGTGCCATCATCTTCGGGCTTCGTGAGTTGACCACCTATAATCCGGCTCGTCGCACCTTCTCGCTCGACCTCACCTGGAAGTTTAACACGGCAGCCAGCAAATATCGTGGCTCGGGTGCGGGCGACAAACAGAAGGCGAGAATGTAATGAATTAGAAATTAGGAATTATTATGACAATCCGATTAGAACAACCTGGTGATTACCGTGAGGTGGAGAACCTTACCCGCGAAGCCTTCTGGAACATTTACCGTCCCGGCTGCACTGAACATTATGTCCTCAATCAATACCGCAGCAATCCCGATTTTATCCCCGATCTCGACCTGGTGATGGAAGAGGACGGACGCATCATGGGACACATCATGTTTTCCAGGGCTGAACTCATTCTCGATGATGGCACGCGCCGTTCGTCGTGGACCTTCGGCCCCATTAGCATCCATCCCGACTATAAACGCAAAGGCTACGGCCTCAAGTTGTTAAACTACGCTCTAGAGAAAGCCCGTGCAATGAGCATCGGCTTCCTGTGTATGGAGGGTAATATCGACTTCTATCGCTATGCGGGCTTCGACTTGGCCAGCAAGATGGGCATCCATTACCATGCCGAGCCGCGCGATGCCGAGGTGCCTTATTTCCTCGCCCAGGAACTCATCCCCGGCTGGCTGAAAAACAACGGCATCATTGAGGCCACTTATTGCCCTCCCAGGGGCTACTTTGTCGCTGATGAGAACGCCGAAGCCTATGAGGCCTATGAAGCAACCTTCCCCGAAAAAGTAAAACTTCACCTGCCATGGCAATTAGTATAATCTGTAATAAACATGATGCCAGATATAATGATGAAACAGGAAATCAATCCAAAGGATACCAATCGGGCGCTGGCATTTGAGTTGTGGATCAAATCACCCATGCCGATGGTGACGCTCACCAAGACCATCGACGTGACGCGGCTATATAAGGTAAGTCGGCAGCGCGGGTTGAAGTTCAACATGCTCCTGTGCTGGAGCATTGGCAATGCGGCGTTACGGATTGAGGAGTTTTACATGTTGCCCCAGAACGGGAAACTGTACAAATTCGATCGTATGGCCATTAACGTAATAGTTGACAACGTTATGGGTGGGCTAAGTTTTTGCGACATTGCCGTTACCGACAATCTGGAGCTGTTTAACGTCAATTACCTGCATCTGACCAAGACTATCAGTCAAACCTGTCAGGACATTTTAGACGATGAAGCCGTAATTGTCGGCACATCGGCTGTGACTGGCACAGAGCTCGACAGCATTGTCAACCAGTACACCGACCAGTTCTGCAATCCGATGGTGATGTGGGGACGTTATCGCAAGAAGTGGCTAAAAGTCACCCTTCCCATCTCGTTCCAGTTCCATCATGCACAGATGGACGGTGGTCATGCCGCACGTTTTCTGGAAGAACTACAAAAGGTCATAAAAAACATTTAGGAGTTGCTACAGTTGTTTGGAGGATTTGACAACTGTTTGTATTTTTGCTTGAAAAAACTAAAAAAGAATATGGGACAGAAATTTTGTCAGAGCTGCGGAATGCCGCTCACCAAGGAACTGCTCGGCACCAATGCTGACGGTAGTAAGAATGAGGACTACTGCATCTATTGCTACAAGGATGGCCGGTTCTTGCAGGACTGCACGATGGATGAGATGATTGAGCATTGTGCCCAGTTTGTGGATGAAGTGAATAAGGGCCTGCCGCAACCCATCACTCGCGAGGAGTACATCGGTCAGATGAAGATGTATTTCCCTCACCTGAAACGCTGGCGCAGGGAGATATCAATCAATGAGGAGACACCCGAGAATCCTGCGCTGGCGGGCGTTAAAGACTTGATTGCCAAGATGGCCGACTCGCTACCCGTCACCTATATCTCATCGGTAGATGAAGAGGGCTTCCCCTGCACCAAGGCCATGCTGTCGCCACGTGTTCGCGAGGGTATCAAGGTGTTCTATTTCACGACCAATACATTCTCGCTGCGTGTCGCTCATTACCGGGGCAATCCCAAGGCGTCTATTTACTGGTGCGACGAGGCAGGGTTCAAGGGCATGATGCTGCGTGGCACGATGGAGGTGTTGACCGATGCGGCCAGCAAAGAGATGATTTGGCGGGAAGGTGACACCGAATATTATCCCGGCGGCATCACTGACCCCAACTATTGCGTGTTGAAGTTCACGGCTACCGATGGGCGCTTCTACAGCGACTTTTACCCCAAGAGTTTCGTGATCGAGTAGAATTCATCGGTTGAATTTTCTTTCTCTTAATTCACACGCGGGTCTTCAAGGCTGTGGCTGGGACACTGACTGGTCGCGCATGTCGGCAGGAAGGTCGCCCTGGGTGCGCCCTGGTGGTGCATGGGGGTGTGAGTGAATGTAGCGAAGGCATCTCACCGAGTTTCGGGCGGTGTGATGCCTTCGCGAGTTGTGCGCCTGATAGGACTCGAACCTACACGTCTTGCGACACCAGATCCTAAGTCTGGCGCGTCTGCCAATTCCGCCACAAGCGCTGCAATTGCGCCGCAAAGATACTACATTCTTTTGAGAAGTGAGTCACATTGCGGCGCAAAAATGATTAGCGGGTGCGTAAGCGCGCGGCTCACTTGGTGAACTCGAAGCCCACGCGTGCGCCATCGGTGCTCTTGGCCAGGGTGCTCACGGCCGTCACGGCTTGCTTGTCGGTGACTTTGCCTTCTTTTTGCAGCAGGTTGGTCATCTGCTTGGAGTCGAACATGAGTCCCATGCCGTTCTGGGTCTTGGTGACGTTGCCCTTGATGCTCTCGGTAGCGGTCTTGAGGGTGATTTCACCGTTCTGGGGGTTGTAGGCATAGGTGCCGTTGAAGGGGATGCCGTTGACCTGCGCGTTGAACTTGTTGTCGCGGGCAAAGTTGAAGAAGGTGTTCTTCTTGTTGATGCCGATGGAGTTGTAGCTGGGTGCCAGCTGTGCGGTGATGTTGTTCAGCGCATTGATTCCGCCGGCTTTGTTCAGGGTCTGCTCGGTGGTGAAGGCTGCGCTGGGAGCGTTGTAGTTCCAGTTGCCCACGAGGCTCGACTGGTCGAAAGTCATTCCCCCGAAGAGCACGCTGCCCAGCACGCTTCCCAGGATGCCGCCCAGTCCATTGTTACCGTAGCCATAGCCGGAGTTGGCGGTTGATGTGCCCATTCCGGTGGAGAAGCAGCTGGTGCAGGCCACTGCCAGAGCTGTTGCGATGATAAAAACTGTCTTTTTCATTTGTTTTAGTGGTTTTAAATGGTTGATTAAACAATATAAGAATTACTCTCGTTGTTATTGCTGGTTGACAAGAATCTGGATGGCGCGGTCCAGGATGGTGTCGTGACCGCGGGCGCGGTCCTGGTCGGTGATGTCGACTTTCACGTCGGGCTCAACGCCAAATTCGGTGAGCTGTCCGTCGGGGCCGGTGATGGGGCACGAGGAGAAGCGCACGCGCCAGCCGTTGGGCAACTCGCTGGTGAAGGGCAGCCCGCAGCCTCCGCCGGTGGTGTCGCCCACGATGGTGACCTGCGGCAGCGACTTCATGATTGACACGAAGTTGTTGGTGGCGCTGAACGAGCCGCGGTTGGCCAGCACGACCACGGGCTTGAGGTAGTGGATGTGGCCTTTGGCGGGCTCGAAGTAGTAGTCGTAGGGTTGGGCGAAATCGTCGTGGCCGGGGCCTTTCTTGTGGGTGATGGCCCCGGCATGAGTGCGCTTGTCGATGAAGCGCTTGACGAGGGTCTCGACATTGGTCAGGAGCCCTCCGCCGTTGTTGCGCACGTCGATAATCAGTGCGTCGGCAGTGGCGAGCTGGCTGAGAATCAGGTCGAGGTTCCCCTCGCCGATGCTGGTCGAGAAGTCGCCGTAGTGCATGTAGCCGATGTTGTCGGGCAGAATCTGATATTTGATGCCCGAGGCGCGCTTATAGTCGAAGTGAAGATAGTGCTCGTCGATGATGCGCTCGTCGTAATTGACCGGGAATTGCTCCCAAATCCAGTAGCGCGACACGTCGTGCGAGGCGATGAGGTTGGTGTGGCCGTCGCGCAGTTCCTTGAGCATGTTTCCGCACAGGTCGAAGAGCTCGGTCTGGGTCATGCCGTTGCCCACCCGGGCGCGGTAGCGGGTGTGCACCTCGTCCCAGTCCACGTTTTTGTAGGCAAAGAAGCTGTAGTGCTCGTCGAGCACCTGCCACAGCGCCTCGAAGTTGCCCACCGGGTCGTCGGGCCACTCCACGTCGTGATGGCATGCTGTGAGTGCCAGCAGTGCCAGCAGTGGGGTGATGATGTGTGCAATGGCGCGTTTCATTTTCGTTTCACTGTTAAAAATTCGCCTCCGATGCCCACTACCAGGCTGTGGGTGTAGATTTTGGTGCTCAGATTGTTCACCCACGACGTCTCGAAGTGCCCGCGGTAGCCCAGGCGCACGATGGTGCCGCCCAGATGCCAGTCGGCCAGCAGTTGGTGGGTGAGGTCGAAACGGTTGCCCCACCATCCCAGGTGTGCCAGGTTTTTGCGGTTGCCCAGATACATTTCATAGTAGGACTCATCGTAGTGGGGCGAAAAAAACACACCGGCCACCGGCAGCGATGCCTGGTAGCGCAGAGTGAGCGGCTTGCGTGCCAGCCGGGTGTCGAAGCAGGCCATGGCCGTGATGCCCAGGCTCCACCGTGCCTTGACGGCCACCACATTGTTGCTGTTGGCCGCGTTGTAGATGACTCCGGCGCGCAGTTGCGTCATGGGGCCGGCCAGCACCTTGATGTGCTTTGCCGGCCACTGCCAGCGGTGCATGAGCGCCCACTGGCCGTCGGCCATGATGGCGTGCATGGTGTTGTTGCCCACGCGGTTGTCCACGTTGTCGTATTCCACGCCCAGCGTGAGCTGGCGTGTCCAGTGCTGTGGATTAAAGCCCGTGTTTTGCAGGTGCTCAAATCCCAGCTCCAGGTTCAAGCCTTTGTAACGGATGGACGTGAGGTAAGTGTCGAGCAATGAGGCATGGCCCACCGCCGCGGTGAACATGGCCAATACCGGCCGCTCGGACAGGGCCGATGTGGCCGTGCTGGGCGGCTCTTGCGCCATTGCCGCCACCTGGGTGGTGAGCAGCAGCGCGGTGACCATGTGTAACAACCGTTTATTGCTCATCGTCGTTGTTGTTGTCGTCGTCGGCAAAGAGTCGCCACTGGCCGGTGAGCTTGTCGAGCACTTGGCTTTGGCTGATTTCGTTGTCGGGTTCGGGGTGGGTGTCGGCCTCGTCGAGCGCCGCTACCTCGGGTGTGGGCTCATTGTACTCGGGCTCCTCCACTTGCCGGGGTTCTATTTCGGCCACGGTGTCGATGGCATAGTTCGAAATGCGCTTGCCTTTGGCCTTGAAACTCTTTACCGCAATAAACTCTTCGGCATCGAGCGTCAAGGGCTCGCGGAAGCTGTCGCCTTCGCCAAATTTCACCTCAAAGCGCGGGTAACGCTCGTCGGTGAGCAGCATGAGCCTTGAGTCGGGATTGGTGCCAATCATGCTTTGCTTCTTGGCGTTGTCCTCGAGGGTGAACCGCTTGATGTAGTAGTAGCCCTGGTCGGCATCGTCGACAATCGCGGTCCACACCTTTCCCTCGTGCCACTTCTCGATGCGCAATATGCCGTCGTCGTAGTGGTTGGTGGCATCGATTGACGTGGTGTAGAAGTCGCCGTTTTTCATCACCACCAGGATGCGTTCCTCGCCTCCGAACAGCCCCAGCGAGCGCCCGTGGCCCTCATAGTTGATGCGCAGGATGTCGGGGTCGAACCACACCTCGCGGTCGCCCAGCGTGCTGGCGCCGCGCTCTTTCAGCGTGATGCGGTGCACCTCGTTTTTGGTGACGATGTTTCCGCGGCTTTGCTTGCCCTTGATGGCCAGCTCGGCCAGGTCCACATCGAATTGCAGCACTTTGAGCCTGAATTTGGGCTTGAGCGTGACGCGGAGCACCTCGGCCTCGCCGTTGGGGTTGGCGGTGAACCACATCACGCGGCTGCCGGGCTTGCCTTGTGTGAGGTCATACTCCTTGTCGCGCGTGACGCCGGTCACGGCAAAGCGCTTCATGAAGACCGTGCCGCCGCGGCCGTCGAGGTAGACCACGTTGTAGATGGTGCGCGAGTCGTTGCGCTTGAACACGTTCAGATAGAGGACGTTTTTCCCCACATAGATTTTCTCGGCCACCTTGATGACCTTGTATTTGCCATCCTTGTAGAAGATGATGATGTCGTCGATGTCGGAGCAGTTGCACACAAATTCGTCCTTCTTGAGCCCCGTGCCGATGAAACCGTCGGCACGGTTGATGTATAGCTTCTCGTTGGCCTCGGCCACCTTGGTGGCCACGATGGTGTCAAATTCGCGAATCATGGTGCGCCGCGGGTACTTGGCGCCATATTTGGTCTTCAATCCCTCGTACCACTCAATGGTGTAGTCGACCAGATGGGCCAGCTTGTAGTCGATGTCGGCAATGCGCTCGTTCAGGGTGACGATATAGTTGTCGGCCTTGTCGCTGTTGTACTTGATGATGCGTTTCATCGGGATTTCCAGCAGCTTCAGGATGTCGTCGGTGGTGACTTCGCGGTAGAACTGCGGCTTGAACGGTGTCAATCGTTTGTCGACATGCTTGATGGCGGTTTCCTGGTCGCGAGCCTGCTCAAATTCTTTGTCCTTGTAGATGCGGTTCTCGATGAAAATCTTTTCGAGCGACACCGCATGGAGTGTCTCGAGCGTCTCGGCGCGCTGGATTTCCAGCTCTTGGCGCAGGATGTCCTGGGTGCGGTCCACGCTGGCGCGCAGCACATCGCTCACGGTGAGGAACTGCGGTTTCTCGTCCATGATGACGCAGCAGTTGGGCGAGATGCTGATTTCGCAGTCGGTGAAGGCGTAGAGCGCGTCGATGGCGATGTCGCTGCTGGTGCCCGGCTGCAAGGTGACGATGATTTCGGCCGTGGCGCTGGTGTTGTCCTCCACCTTCTTGATTTTAATCTTTCCTTTCTCGCTGGCCTTGATGATGCTGTCGATGACGGCCCCTGTGGTTTTCCCGTAGGGCACGTCTTTCACCAGCAGGGTCTTGTTGTCGAGTTTCTCAATTTTGGCGCGCACCCGCACGCTGCCGCCACGCTCGCCGTCGTTGTAGTGGCCCACGTCGATGTATCCGCCGGTCTGGAAGTCGGGGTAGAGGTGGAACTCCTCTTGTCGCAGATAGTGAACGGCGGCGTCAATGATTTCGTTGAAGTTGTGAGGCAAAATCTTGCACGACAGACCCACAGCGATGCCCTCGGCGCCCTGTGCCAGCAGCAGCGGGAACTTGGCCGGCAGGGTGAGCGGCTCGCGCTTGCGCCCGTCATAACTCAGTCCCCACTCGGTGACCTTTGCGTCAAACACCACATCCAGTGCAAACTCGCTCAGCCTGGCCTCGATGTAACGGCCTGCGGCGGCGCCGTCGCCGGTGAGGATGTTTCCCCAGTTGCCCTGCGTGTCGATGAGCAGCTCTTTCTGTCCCAGCTGCACCAGCGCCGAGTAGATGCTGGCATCGCCGTGCGGGTGATACTGCATGGTGAGGCCCACCAGGTTGGCCACTTTGTTGTAGTGGCCGTCGTCGGCCTCTTTCATGGCGTGCATGATGCGGCGCTGCACGGGTTTGAAGCCATCCTCGATGTGTGGCACGGCACGCTCAAGAATCACATAGGAGGCATAGTCGAGAAACCAGTTCTCGTACATGCCCGACAATAGCAATTTCTTGTCCTTGGCATGCACCTGATAGGAGGAATGTGCCTCGGCGTCGGGTGAGGCGTCTTCAGTATTGTTGTTTTCGACAGGTTGCTCGTCGAGCTGGTCGAGTTCTTCGTTGTCTTCTTTCATGTAGTGCTATTTATCAACCTACAAAGATACAAAAAAGAAATCAGATGCAAGACGTTGTGGCCGGCATTTTTTGCGCACGCGCCAGCTGATGCCCCAGAACGACCGCCAAATATTCCCCATAACTTAGAGGAAGAGTTAAGCTCACGCAGACGACGCAGAAGCAGCAGAATATTTTTTATGATCTATCTCCGTTGTCGGCGAAATCCGTGTGAAATGGCCGGCGTCGCCGAAAATCTGCTCCCCTGAGCTTAGGGGAGCCGGTGTGCCCGAAACACAGCACGCGGGCCATCATCGCCGATGGCCCGCGTGTGTAGTAGAATGAGGAGTAGCGCCGACGGTTACTTCGACGTCATTTTGTAGAATGAACGGTAAACGAAGTAGATGGCGATGATGACAAACAGGATGCCCATCCAGGGCGCGATGGCCTGGAAATTGGGACTGATGGCGATTTCCATGGCCAGCACACCAAACAAAGTGGTGAACTTGATGATGGGGTTCAGTGCTACCGAGCTGGTGTCCTTGAAGGGGTCGCCCACGGTGTCGCCCACCACGCTGGCGTCGTGCAGTTCGGTGCCCTTTGCCTTGAGGTCGACTTCCACCACTTTCTTGGCATTGTCCCAGGCGCCGCCGGCATCGGCCATGAACACGGCCTGGAACAGACCGAACACGGCGATGGAGATGAGGTAGCTCACGAAGAGGCACACGGCGTTGGCGCCGCCGATGCTCTCGGGCGACGACAGGCAGGCGAAGCCCAGGGCGAAGCAGAAGATGGAAATGAAGATGTTAATCATGCCCTTCTGTGCATACTCGGTGCAGATACGCACCACTTCTTGGCTCTTGCTGATGTCGGCCTTCTTGGGTGCGTTGGGGTCGAGCTTGATGTTGTCCTTGATAAATTCCACCGCGCGGTTGGCTCCGGTAGTTACCGCCTGCATCGAGGCCCCCGTGAACCAGAAGATGACACATCCGCCCAGGATGAAGCCCAGGATGGAGTAGGGGTTCATCAGGTTGAGCACATCTTGAAGCTGCAGGCTGAAGGAGTTTTGCAGCATGTCCTTGAGCAGCAGGATGAGCGAGAAAATCATGGTGGTGGAGCCGGCGACCGCCGTGCCGATGAGCACGGGCTTGGCCGTGGCCTTGAAAGTGTTTCCGGCGCCGTCGTTGGCCTCCAGATAGTATTTCGCTTTCTCAAAGTCGGGCTTGAAGCCGAATTGCTCCTCGATTTCCTTCTCGGCCTTGGCCTTGTCGTCCTCGATGAGCGAGAGTTCGTAGACGCTCTGTGCATTGTCGGTCACGGGGCCGTAGCTGTCGACGGCGATGGTGACCGGTCCCATGCCCAGCATGCCGAATGCCACCAGGCCGAAGGCGAAGATGGAGGCAAACTTGCCGTATTCGCCAAAGAGCTCGCTCATGCCGAATTGCACCGAGGCAAAGTAGGCAATCAGCATCAGGGCAAAGAACACCATGCCCGTCCAGAAGCTGCCGAAGTTGCCGCTCACCAGGCCGCTCAGGATGTTGAGCGACGCGCCGCCCTGCTGTGAGGTGCGCACCACCTCTTTCACATGGCCCGAGGTGGGCGAGGTGTAGAGCTTGGTGAACTCGGGGATGAGAGCCGCGCCCAGTGTGCCGCAGCTGATGATGGTGGCCAGTCCCAGCCAGTAGCTTCCGCCCAGGTCGGCCAGCAGGAAGTAGCTGGCAGCGAAAGTGGCGATGATGGAGAGGATAGAAGTGATCCAGACCAGGCTGGTGAGCGGAGTCTCGAAGTTGATGTCGTCGGCGTTGCTGTAGCGCATCTTGGAGATGGCGTTGTTGATGTAATAAGCCAGCACGCTCGTCACCACACCCAGAATACGCATCACGAAAATCCACACCAGCAGTTTCACCTGGAATTCGGCCGGAACCGCCAGCAGGATGAACGATACCAGTGCCACGCCCGTGACGCCATAGGTCTCGAAGCCGTCGGCCGTGGGGCCGATGGAGTCGCCGGCGTTGTCACCGGTGCAGTCGGCAATCACGCCGGGGTTGCGCGGGTCGTCCTCGCCGATTTTGAACACCACCTTCATCAAGTCGCTGCCGATGTCGGCAATCTTGGTGAAGATGCCGCCGGCGATGCGCAGCGCGCTGGCACCCAGCGACTCGCCGATGGCGAAGCCGATGAAGCAGCTGCCCGCCAAGTCTTCGGGCATGAACAGCAAGATGGTGAGCATCAGCACCAGCTCCACGCAAATGAGCAGGATGCCGATACTCATGCCGGCCGTGAGCGGGATGTTGAGCAGTTGCAGCGGCTGCCGGCGCAGCGACGCGAAGGCCATGCGCGAGTTGGCATATGTGTTCATGCGCACGCCGAACCAAGCCACCGCATAAGAGCCCATCACGCCAATCACCGTCCATCCCAGAATGAGAGCCACCGACGATGCCGGCATTTTCTCCAGCACTCCGAAGTAGAGGAGCACGGCCAGGCCGATGAATGCGAACAGAATAGCCAGGAATTTTCCTTGCTGCTTGAGGTAGGTGGAGCAGGTCTTGAAAATTACGTTACCAATCTCAAGCATCGACTCGTGCGCCTTCAGGCTGCGCACTCTACGGAACTGCCAGTATCCGAACAACATTCCCAGCACCACCACAAGAAATCCCCAGTACAATATACCGGTTTCGCTGTTGCTGGCAAAGCCCGATGGCATTTTCAAGTTGGCTTCGCTTGCCAGCATCGGCATGGGCATCAGCATGGCAAGCAATGCATAGATAAACTTTCTCATTGTTGTTTAATATTGTTAAAAGTTAGTATTAGATATCGATGTATTTAATCATAAAATCTTGTTTCGAGTGCGTAAAGGTAGGGCATTTAGCTCAAATAACAAAATTTAATAATTAAAATAAACAAGTGATAGCAAAATTTAAGATTTCGACACTTTCGGCATCATGATTGTGGCGCCTGCGCTACTTGTTGATATGCAAGAAAATAGGTGCTCGGAAAGCCTTCCGGGGTGTTAAAAAACGAAAAACCGGCCCGGTGGCCTCCACTGTATGCGCCGGGGCCGGAAGGGCGCGGTGATTGCGCATTGTAATCCTTTTTTGTAATTTTGTGCCGAATTTTACGTTATAAATAATGAACAGCGCGCGATGTGTGCGGGTGTGCGCATCGGTGCGTGAAATTGTAAGGAGGACCACGAGAATGGACTATGTGTGGGCTTTTGTGGCGATGCTTAACGCCATGTCACCCTATTTGATGCTCGGATTTTTTATTGCCGGTGTGCTGCATGCTTTTGTCCCGGCAACGATTTACTCGCGTTATCTGGCGGGTAACGGCTTCCGCCCAGTGGCATTGGCGGCGCTCTTCGGGGTGCCCTTGCCGCTGTGCTCGTGTGGCGTGCTGCCCACGGCTGTGGCCCTTCGACGCAGCGGAGCCTCCCGTGCCGCCAGCACCTCGTTTCTCATCGCCACGCCTCAGACCGGTGTCGACAGCATTGTGGCCACCTATTCAATGATGGGCCTTCCGTTTGCCATCTTAAGGCCTGTGGCTGCGCTGGTTACCGCCCTTGCCGGCGGCCTCGCCGTGGGGCGGCTGGAGCGCAAAGGCGGCGAGGCCGAAGCAGATGCCGCCCCGGGCAATTACGAGTTCTCGGCGCTCAAGCCCACCCTTGCCGGGCGAATGGTGGAGGCCCTGCGCTACGGATTTTTCGAGATGATGCAGAATATAGGGCGGTGGTTCCTGCTGGGGCTCGTTGTGGCCACCCTCATCACCGTGCTTGTTCCCGATGATTTTTTCAGCACCTATGCGCGCTACCCCTTGCTCAACATGGTGCTCATTCTCATCGTCGCCGTGCCCATGTACATCTGCGCCACCGGCTCCATCCCCATTGCTGCGGCACTCATGCTCAAGGGGTTGAGCCCTGGCTGCGCGCTGGTGATGCTCATGGCCGGCCCGGCAGCCAACGTGGCATCGATGCTGGTCATCGGCAAGGCCTTTGGGCGCCGCACCACCATCGCCTATCTGGCTTCGATTGTGGTGGGTGCAATGGCGTTCGGGCTGATAGTGGACTACTGGCCCGGCATGCGTGAGGCGTTCACCGCCGCCATGCCATGCCATGTGATGCACCACGCCATGGGCACGTCGTGGCTCAACGCGGTGTGCTCGGTGCTGCTGATGACGATGCTGCTGGTGGCCATGGTAGCAAAATACCGAAAATCGTATCAAATCAAAAATAACAAAACTACAGAAATGAAAGAATTCAACGTAAAAGGCATGATGTGCAATCATTGCAAAGCCACCGTGGAGAATGGCCTGTCGGCCATGCCCGGAGTTCAGAAAGTGACCGTTGACCTTGCCACGGGCAAGGTGTTTGTGGAAGGCGACGTGACCGCCGAAGCCGTGCGAGAGAAAATAGAACAGCTGGGCTACCAGTGCCCGCTCGACAAATAAAACCGGAAATGACACCTGTCAAATATCATTCAAGATGAAGATTACAGTGAAAATTTTGGCAACTGTGGCCGTCGTGGCCACTGCGGTGCTCGCCGCGCAAGCCCAGCAGGCCGGGCTGAACCGGGCCGACATGAACCTGAACGTGAGCCCTGGGGAAGATTTTTATGAGTACGCCGGCGGGGGATGGATGAAAGCCAACCCGCTGAAACCGGAATACTCGAGTTTCGGGGTGTTCGATGTGATTTATGAGCAGAACCGCGAACAGCTGCGGGAACTCTTCCTTGACCTGGCGCGCACCCAGCACCCGCAGGGGAGCGTGGGGCAGAAAGTGACCGACCTCTACAAGCTGGCCATGGACAGCGACCGCCTCAATCGCGAGGGTGCCGCACCTGTGAAGCCCACGCTCCAAGAGATTGCCGCCTTCAAGCGTGCCAATCTCACGCCATTCCTGGTGAAGCAGCACCTGGAGAACGGCAACCCGTTCTTCTCGACGGGAATTGAGGTGGACTTGAAGAACAGCGATGCCAACGTGGTGTGGGTGAGCGCAGGAACCAGCGGCCTGCCCGACCGCGACTACTATCTGAACACCGATGCCGACAGCCGCAAAATCCAGAAAGCCTATCGTGCCTATCTGGCCCAGATGTTCGGCTTCCACGGATACACGAAAAAAGCCGCCCAGCGTGCTGCCAAGACCATCTACGACCTCGAGTACCGCTTTGCCGAGGCTTCGATGGACCGTGCCGAGGCCCGCGACTACAACAAACTCTATAATGTCCGCACCGTGGAGCAGCTGCAGGCCGACTATCCTGCCGTGAACTGGCGTGAATACTTCGACGGCATGGGCCTGCGGGGCGTGGAATGGGTGATTCTCACCGAGCCTCGCGTGATGGCCGTGGCGCAGAACATGATGGCCACACTCACCGAGCAGCAAATCAAGGACTATGTGAGCGGCCTGGTCATCAAGTCGTCGGCCAGCCGCCTGAGCGATGAGATAGGAAAAGCCAATTTTGAGTTTTACGGACGGCTGCTGAGCGGACAGCAAGAGCAGCGTCCGCGCTGGAAACGCGCCCTCAGCATCCCCGACAATCTGCTGGGCGAGGCTGTGGGAGAACTCTATGTGAACAAGTATTTCGCTCACGGCAGCAAGGAAAAGATGCTCAAACTCATCGAGGCGCTGCGCAAGTCGCTGGCCACCCACATCGCCGGCCTCACCTGGATGAGCGACAGCACCAAGGTGAACGCCCTGGTGAAACTCAATGCCTTCAAGGTGAAGATTGGTTATCCCGACAAGTGGCGCGATTACAGCGGCCTCACAGTGGACGCGTCGAAATCGCTCTATGACAACGTGAAAGCTGCCGTCATCTATGAAACCCGGCGCAACCTCAACAAGTGGGGCAAGCCCGTGGACAAGGAGGAGTGGGGCATGACACCGCAGACGGTCAACGCCTACTATGACCCCACCAGCAACGAGATTTGCTTCCCGGCCGCCATCCTGCAGCCGCCGTTCTTCGATGTCAAAGCCGACGATGCCACCAACTTTGGCGCCATCGGTGTGGTCATTGGCCACGAGATGACACACGGCTTCGACGACCAGGGACGCAACTTCGACAACGTGGGCAACATGAAGGACTGGTGGACGGCTGCCGACGCCGAGCGATTTACCGCACAGGCCGAGAAGCTGGCGGCGCAGTTCGACAAAATCATTGTTGTCAAGGACCAGCATGCCAACGGGCACCTCACACTGGGCGAGAACATCGCCGACCAGGGCGGCCTGCGCATTGCCTACGACGCCTTCCGCCAGACACCGCAGTTCAAGGCCGGCAAGCCGCTCGACGGCTTCACTCCCGCTCAGCGCTTCTACCTGAGCTACGGCCGCATCTGGGCCGAGAACGCCACCGAGGAGTCCATCTTCCAGCAGACCAAGAGCGACCCGCACTCCATCGGGCGCTATCGCGTCAATGCCACCTTGCGCAACATCGACACTTTCTTTGACGCCTTCGGCATCAAGCCGGGCGACAAAATGTGGCTCGACCCCGCCGACCGCGCCATCATCTGGTAAAAAGTTGAGTTTTCTGTTGACCCTCAATCTTCGCCTTGAATACCATGCGCCTGCAAACGCTGCACCGAATATTATTTGCCGCCATTGTCATGGCGGTGCTGGCTGTGCCGTCGGTGCAGGGAGCGGAGGTTGGGGGCATCAACTATGAGCTGGACGCCACCGCGCGCACAGCCGCTGTGGTGGCGCTGGATGGCGGCCGCAGTTACGAGGGCCGGGTGACCATTCCCGAATGGGTGGCGGTGTCGAACCGTTCTTACCGCGTCACGTCCATCGCCATGCATGCTTTTTATAACTGCCCGCGATTGAAGGCGGTGATTCTTGGTGATAACATCACGCGGGTGGGGTACGAGGCCTTTGCATGGTGCACCATGCTGCAAATGATAAAAGTCAACTCCTCACTGGCCGTTGTGGAGCCCGAAGCTTTCATGGGCTGCTCGGCTCTTGAGCAGGTGGTGCTGCCCGACCTGTCGGGATGGTGCAAAATCGACTTTCATGGCACCACGCCCCGTTGCAATCCGCTTTACTATGCCCATCAGATGGTGTTGAAGGACACCTATGTGCGCACTGTGCAGGTGCCCGATGGCATCACCGCGGTGAAGCGCTACGCCTTTGCCGGGTGCAACATGGTGGCTGTGGTGCTGCCGCCCACAGTGACCCATGTCGACATGCTCGCCTTCAAGGACTGTGCGCAGCTGCGCATGCTCAACCTGCCGTCGACGGTGACCACGCTGGCGTCGGCTGAGTCGTTCAACGATGCCGACCTGTGCGTGCTGGAAAATGTGGCGTTGGGCAACGGAGTGCGTGTCGTGCCCGACTATGCCTTCGCCGGGTGCCGGTGGCTGAGGACGCTCGTGATAGGTGAAAATGTGCACATAGTGGGACTGAGGGCCTTTAAAGGTTGTGCCTCACTTGAGGAATTGGCGCTGCCCACGATGCTGGTCAGTATCGGCACAGAGGCCTTTGCCGGCTGCAACGGCTTGCTGTCGGTGACGATGAGCGCTGCGCTCACGTCGATAGGCTTCCGGGCCTTTGCCGGCTGCTCCTCGCTGCGCACGGTCACGATGCGGTGCCATGCCAGCAAGCTCAAGCAACTGGGCGATGACATCTTCGAAGGCGTGGACGGCGGCCGCTGTGTGCTCTATGTGCCGCAAGGCCAGGTGGAGGCCTACCGCCGATTGCCGCAGTTTGCGGTTTTCACCACCATCTGTGAGGAGGGTTCGCCGCTCCAAGGCGACATCAATGGCGACGGTGAAGTGAGTGTGGCCGATGTGACCGCGTTGATAACCATCCTGCTCGACCCGTCGATGGCCAGCGAGCGTGCCCGTCAAAGTGCGGATGTTAACAACGACGGTGAAATCAGCATTGCCGATGTCACCGCCTTGATCACTCTGGTCTTGGCCGAATGAACCGGCCGCGACCCGTTTTCTCTTGAATAGTTTTATTTCCAGAATGGGGTGATGCCCATAATGTTGCGCACGTCGGCCAGGGTGCGTGCCGCGCGCTCGCGCGCCTGCTCGGCACCCTGCTTGAGCACGCGTGCCAGGTACTGCTCGTCGTTACGGATGTCGATGATGCGCTCGCGGATGGGTGCTGTCATGGCCACCACGTCCTCGGCGATTTCTTTTTTCAGGTCGCCGTAGCGGATGGCGCAGTTGTTGTAGGCATCGGTGAAGAACGCCACCTTGTCGGGGGTGGACACCAGTTTGAGAATGGTGAACAGGTTCTGGATGGGTTCGGCCATGGGCTGGTTGGGCTCGGTGGGTCCCGAATCGGTGACCGCTCGCATCACTTTCTTGCGTATGGTCTTCTCGTCGTCGATGAGATAGATGCAGTTGCCCTCGCTCTTGCCCATCTTGCCGCTGCCGTCGAGCCCGGGCACTTTCACCGGCGCGCCGCCATAGTTGAAGTTCTCGGGTTCTTTGAAATATTCGGTGCCGTAGAAAGCGTTGAAACGGCGTGCGAAACGCCGTGTGAGTTCCAGATGCTGTTCCTGGTCTTTGCCCACGGGCACATAGTCGGCATGCTGAATGAGAATGTCCACAGCCATGAGGGTGGGGTAGGTGAGCAGTCCAGCGTTGACTCGCTTGTTGCTTTGTGCGCCGATGATTTCTTTGGCCATGTCGGCATCTTCGTCGGCCGAGGCTGCCGGCCCGATGCCCAGCGCCTTGCGGGCCTTGTCCTTGAAAGCGGCTGTGCGCATGAGTTCGCCGATGCCCACATGCATGTTGAGCAGCAGGTAGAGCTCGGGAATTTCGTGCACATCACTCTGCACAAAGATGGTCGACTTGTCGGGGTCGAGGCCGGCGGCAAGGTATTCGGCCACCACGCCGCGCACGTTCTCGTGCAGTTGTGAAGCGTCGGGGTGAGTGGTGAGTGCGTGCAGGTCGGCAATGAAGAAGTAGCTGTCGTAGACACCCTCTTGCTGCATCTTGACGAATTTGCTCAGTGCGCCCAGATAGTTGCCCAGATGGAGCTGGCCTGTGGGGCGAATGCCGCTCAGAACGATTTTTTTCATTGTAGATTGGTGTGTTTGGTTGAAGCGTGATAAAAAGGCACGGAGAACACTTGAGGCAGTCCTCCGCACCATGAGTTCTTAAATGAATAATGAGTTGCTGTCACTCCCCGTCTTCATCACGGATGGGGATTTGGCGTTTGAACACTTCCTTGAAGGTGATGAGCGTTTCGCTGCGCCCCAGCCCCATCTTCAGGAAGCGGTCGTGGATAGTCTGCAACAGGTGGTCGTTATTCTGGGCATAAAGCTTGACAAACATGTCGTACTTGCCTGTGGTGTAGTAACATTCCACCACCTCGGGGATGGATTTGAGGCGCTCCACCACTTCGTTGAACTTGGAGGGGTCGTTGAGGAAGAACCCGATGAAGGCGCAGGTTTCATAGCCCACGGCAGCGGGATTGATGAGCGAGATGGAGCCGTTGATGACGCCCATGTTGTAGAGTTTTTGTATACGTTGATGGATGGCCGCGCCGCTCACGTTGCAGGCACGGGCTATCTCCAAGTACGGTTTGCGCGCATTGAGCGACAACATTTTCAGGATTTTATAATCCAGCGAATCCAGTTTTAAATTTGCCATAATTCTATCGTAATTTTGTGTGGTTTAGAACAGAATGAGTTAAGAATATTAAACCAAAAGTGTGGTTGAAATTCAATGCTGTTGTTTTCAGCCAACAAAATTAAGAAAAAAAGTTAGATAATTACGATTTATAAGAAAATTTATTCAAAGTTCTTCATATTTGTTGTTTTTTAACAAATTTCAATCTGTAAGGGCGCAAAATAAATCCCTACCGCGCACGGTAGCGTGCAGCGGGGCATGAAAGGCGGTTTCCCAGATGTGCCCGAAAAATTTGAAGTGTTTTCCTTGCTCAGCGAGCGGGTGGCCGTCAGCGCTGATAGGTGCGTGTGATGGTCATCTGCAGGACTCCGTCCTGGCTCACCTTCACGGTGGTGATGCGGCCGTGGGTGTCGACCTTGTAGTCAAATGTGCGCTCGTGCGCCACCGTCGTGCCCTGGCCGAGCTCGCGGATGGCGATGAGGTACTTCTTGCCCGTGGCGCTGTCGAAGTCGTAGAGATAGCGGAAGGCCTTTCCGCCGGTTTCCTCGCGGATGATGTAACCGTCGCGATAAAGCAGTGTGCGTGTGGCCTTGCCGTTGTTGTGAACCAGCTTGGTGAGCACGCCGTAGTCGCCATAGGTGTAGGTGAAGGTGCTCTGGTCGTTGCCTTTGAGCGTCTGCAACTTGTCGGCGCTGTCGAAGAAAGGCGCGTACTGCACAGTCTTCGACCCGCTGCTCTCGCTGCGCAGGCTGTATCCGTGCAGGTTGTCGTAGGCGTAGGTGTACTGCCTGACCACGGGCTTGCCGTTGCTGCCGGTGATTGACGACTCGGTGAGCAGGCCTTGTGCGTTGAAGGTGAAACGGTTGTCGCGTGGCCGCTGTTTCTTGTCGGCCCACTCGATGTGCTCATTCACCACGCCGGTGCATCCGTTGAAGCCCACGTCCATGTGCTCGTAGCGGTAGGAATGGGTGGGATTGTTCACCAGATTGGCGTAAAACAGGCGGATGCGCGGTTCCTGCGCGCTTACGTCGTCGATGTAGGCCACCAGCTGGTCGAGAGTGGTGGCAGCGTTGCAGTAGTGTGCCACGGTGGCGGCGTCGCGGTTTTTGCGTGCCTGCTCGCGGTAGTAACTGTCGGGATAATTGTTCATGAAAATTTCCCAGGCGTCGATGGTGTTGGCCAGTCGTGCGGCGTTATAGGCATCGCGCTCTTCCTGCTTGAGCGAGGCCGGGTCGTTGTGACTTTGTGCGCTTGTCTGCCACGATGCGGCGGCCAGCAAACCTATGATAAGAGCGTAATATCGTTTCATAGAGTGTAAAAATTATGAGTTCAGTCATGCAAAGTTACACATTTTACACTATCTTTGCAACAACAATACAAAAGTGGAACCAAGATGACCAAAGACGATTTGAAAAGCATCCGGCTGCCATTGTCCAGAGAGGACTATCTGGCCCTTCGTGATTCGCACATCCCCGTGCGATTGTGGCCCAAGCGCTTGATTGTGGACTATGTGCGTGCCCAGGACGAGGAGATGCAGCGCTTGGTTGAGGCCAGCACGACAGCGGGCTACGGCGACTTGTGAAAAGCACATTACTAATATATAAAAAGGAACTACAATGAAGAAATGTTTTTTATTGTTTGCCCTGATGATGGTGGCCGCTTTCGTTCCCGCCACGGCACAGGAGCATCAGTGCAGCGGAAAAGGGAATGCTTGTGACAGCGGGGCAGCGATGGAATGCTGCCAAAAGAAAGTGCTCGTGGGCCAGCAAGCCGAAGCCTGGGCGCGCGAGAACGCCGACCGCCTGGTGGATAACTATATGGCTAAGGCTGGCAATAAGCTCGACCCCGATGAACTGCGCAAAGAGCTTGCCGAGATAGGCTATGACGGAACCGATGTGCCCAGCTATCGCGCCGCCGAGAGGGTGCTTGTGGACCGTGCCTACGAGCGTATGCTGGCCAGTGCCGTGGCAGCCGGCAAGACGAGCATCATCCTGCTCACCGGCACAGGCGGCAGCGGCAAGAGTTTTTCCACCCGCACCATGGACTTCTCGGGCGAGGGCATGCTCTACGACAGCGCCTTCAACAGCTACAAAAAGTTGTCGAGCGTCATCGACCAGGCCAAGGCCGCCGGGATGACCCACGTGAAGGTGATAGCCATCTACAACGATTTGATAACCTGCTTCAAGAACAGCATTGCCCGCGGCAAGCGAGCCAAGCGATTCCTGGGGCTGAAATATCTGATAGGTGCTTTCCGCAACAATATCAACAAGATTTCGCTGCTGCACATGAATTATCCCGATGTGGAGCTGGTCACCATCGACAACACCGGCAACAACGGTGGCCGCCCAGTCACCGTGGAGGAAGCCGAGCAATGGCAGTATGACGTTCCGGCCGACCTGATTACGCGCATGCTGGTGCACTTCCTGCATGAAATTGATGAGGGCGAGCTGGTGGGGCAGCAAATCCTGTCGGTGGCAGGTGATGACTACCTGCAAATCGAGGGCATGAATGACACCGGCGAGGCGCTTGTGCGCGAAATCGACCGCCGTGTGCAGGCCGTCAAGCAAGAAATGAAACATTAAAACCATATCAATGAACGAAGAGAAATTGAATCAGATTGATGAAATGACATTGCCCGACAATGCGTTTCGTGAACTCAAACCGGGCGAAAAGTATGTGCCCGTCCTCAAGCCCGACAGGTCTTATCCCGAAGTGACTCCCTACTCGGTGTCGATGGGCTTGATTATGGCAGTGATATTCAGTGCCGCAGCCGCTTATCTGGGGCTGAAGGTGGGGCAGGTGTTTGAGGCGGCGATACCCATCGCCATTATCGCTGCCGGCATTGCCGGTGCCACCAAGCGCAAGAATTCACTGGGTGAGAATGTGATCATCCAGTCGATTGGCGCGGCTTCGGGCATCGTGGTGGCGGGAGCCATCTTCACCCTGCCCGCGCTCTACATCTTGCAGGCGAAGTATCCCGAAATAACGGTGAATTTTCTGGAGGTGTTCCTCAGCTCATTGCTGGGAGGCCTGCTGGGCATACTCATGTTCATCCCCTTCCGCAAGTATTTTGTGAGTGATATGCACGGCAAGTTCCCCTTCCCCGAGGCAACTGCCACCACCCAGGTGCTCATCAGCGGGCAGAAGGGCGGCGAGCAGGCCAAGCCACTGCTCATCGCCGGTCTGGTGGGTGGAATCTACGACTTTCTGCTCTCCACCTTCGGGTGGTGGAAAGAGGTGCTCACCACTGCCACCATCCCCGCCCTGCAGCATGTGACCGACAACTTGAAAATGGTGTTTAAAATTAACACCAGCGCGGCCATAGTGGGACTGGGCTACATCGTGGGCCTGCGCTATGCGTTCATTATTTTCGCCGGCAGTGCGTTCATCTGGTGGATCATCGTTCCGCTCATGGGCATGAATCCCGACATGGCATCGTCATCGGCCGACGAGATTTTCAAGAACGGCGCACGCTACATCGGCATCGGTGGCATTGCCATGAGTGGTATCATCGGCATCATCAAGCAGTGGGGTGTGATTAAGAGTGCTGTGGGCCTGGCCGGCAAGGCCTTCAAAGGCCAGGATGAGAACGTGCAAGTGGAGCGTCACCAGCAGGACATCTCCATGAAGGTGCTGGTGTTTGCGCTGGCCGCTGCCTTGCTTGTGACGCTTGTCTTCTTCTATGTGGGTGTGATTCACAACTTGCTGCAGTCGCTGGTGGCCTTTGTGGTGGTTACGGTCATCGCCTTCTTGTTTACTACTGTGGCCGCCAACGCTATCGCCATCGTGGGCAGCAACCCCGTGAGCGGCATGACGTTGATGACGCTCATCATCGCCAGCGGCATTTTTGTGGCTGTGGGCCTCAATGGCGCGCAAGGCATTGTGGCATCGATGGTGATTGGCGGTGTGGTGTGCACCGCGCTGTCGATGGCCGGTGGAATGGTTACCGACATGAAGGTGGGCTATTGGTTGGGCACCACGCCAGCCAAGCAGCAGACGTGGAAAGCCGTGGGCACGCTGCTCAGCGCTGCCACGGTGGGCGGTGTGATGATTATCCTGAACAAGGCTTACGGCTTTGTGGGCGACAATGCCCTGGTGGCCCCTCAGGCTAACGCCATGGCAGCCGTCATCGACCCGCTGATGATGGGTGGCGAAACGCCGTGGCTGCTCTACATCGTGGGCGCCATTTTGGCATTGCTGCTCAACTGGCTGGGCGTTCCTGCCCTGGCCTTCTCGCTGGGCATGTTCATCCCGCTGCAGCTCAATGTGCCTCTGCTCGTGGGTGGCATTGTGAGCTGGTTTGTGGGCTCGCGCAGCAAGGACGATGCCGTGAACAAGGCTCGCCAGGAGCATGGCACCCTGCTGGCCAGCGGATTCATAGCCGGTGGCGCGCTCATGGGCGTGGTGAGTGCCGGCATGCTCTTCTTCGGCTTCAAGTATGAGAGCCCTGTGGGCGAGACGGCAAGCAATGTGCTGGCCATCGTGATGTATGCCGCGCTGCTCACCTATCTGGCGGTGTCGTGCATCCGTTCCAAGAAAGGGTAAACCGGCCGGAAACGGCATGAAATAGCGAGCCACCCGCGGCGGTCGTCATCGACCGTGAGGCAGGTGGCTCGGTTTTTTGTGACGTGCGGTGCGCCGGTCAGATGCCGGCCCCGTCGGTAAATCCCGGTTGGGAATTGATTTTTCCTTGACGAATGCGGGAGTGGGGCGGCACACTGTGGTCGAGCCACACGTTGCCGCCAATCACCGAGTTGTGGCCGATGGTGATGCGGCCCAAAATCGAGGCGTTGGAATAAACCACCACGTTGTCCTCGATGATGGGGTGCCGGGGCACATCGAGCAGTTGGCCTTGCTCATCGTGCTGGAAGTTTTTTGCGCCCAGCGTCACGCCTTGATAGAGCGTGACATGGTTGCCGATGATGCTGGTGGCGCCGATGACCACGCCTGTGCCATGGTCGATGGCGAAGTATTCGCCGATTTGTGCGGCCGGATGGATGTCGATGCCGGTGGCCGAGTGTGCCAGCTCGGTGATGATGCGCGGAATGATGGGCACTCCCAGCTCATGCAGCGCGTGTGCCGTGCGGTAGTGGAGCATCACCTGCACCACCGGGTAGCTGTAGACCACTTCGCCTGCGCTTGTCACGGCCGGGTCGTTGGCTTTGATGGCCGCCACATCGGTGAGCAGCAACCGGCGGATTTCAGGCAGCTGGTCGACAAATTGCTGCGCAAGCCGTTGGCCCATGCTTCGGCTTGTGGCTTCGTCTTGTTCACAACCGAATGCCACCGCAAAAGCCACCTGGCGCGCCAGGGAGCAGAAGATGCGCTCCACGTCCACCCCGATGCGGTAGGGGCGCATGCGCTCGGTGGTGGCCGAGCGGTCGAAAAATCCCGGGAACACCACGCTGCGCACCTGCAGCATCAGCTCGTTCAGTGCCTCGACCGACGGCATCACGTTATTGCCGCGCAGTCCCATGAGTTCTTCATTCTTGCTCACCGAGGCCAGTAGCTCGGTGACGCGTTGCAGTGTTTGGTCAATGGTTTTATTCATGATGACGTGTGATAGATATCAGTCGAAAAGTCCGGTCGACAGGTAGCGCTCGCCCGAGTCGGGCATCAGCGCCACAATAGTTTTTCCATCGTTCTGGGGCATGCGTGCCAGGCGCAATGAGGCAGCGTAGGCCGCTCCGGCCGAGATACCCACCAGCACCCCCTCGTTGCGTGCCAGCATGCGTGCTCCCTGCCGGGCCTCGTCGTCGGTAACGGTGAGCACTTGGTCAACGGCGGCGGGGTCGTAGGTTTCGGGCACAAACCCGGCTCCGATGCCTTGAATCTGGTGCTTGCCGGCAACCCCCTGTGAAAGCACAGGTGATGTGGCCGGCTCCACGGCTACGACCTGCACCTGCGGGTTGTGGCGGCGCAGGGCGCGGCCGGTGCCGCTCACGGTTCCTCCGGTACCGGCTCCCGCCACAAAGATGTCGACCGTGCCCTCGCAGTCGTTCCAGATTTCCTGTGCTGTGGTTCGCTCGTGCACGGCAGGATTGGCCGGGTTGTCAAATTGCCCCAAGATTACCGATTGTGGAATCTGCCGGTGCAGTTGCTCGGCGCGCTCAATGGCACCCTGCATGCCTTGTGCTCCGGGAGTCAGTTCCAGCCTGGCTCCATAGGCCTTGAGCAGGTTGCAGCGTTCCATGCTCATGGTGTCGGGCATGGTGAGAATCACGTGATAGCCATAGGTGGAGCCCACCCATGCAAGTCCCACACCGGTGTTACCGCTGGTGGGCTCGATGATGGTGCCGCCGGGCTTTAGGATGCCTCGTTGCTCGGCATCTTCAATCATGGCCAGTGCCACGCGGTCCTTAACGCTGCCTCCGGGATTGAAGAATTCCAGTTTCAGCACCACACGTGCCAGCTGGCCCTCGACGATGCTTGTTTCGAGCAAGGGTGTGTGCCCGATGAGTTGGGTGAGACGTTTGTGTATCATGTTTTCTGTGAAAATTACTTGTTAGTGATGCAAAAGTACATCAATAATTTGGTTTGTCAATCATAACGGGTTGTTTTTTGTGTGTGACAGGTCGGCATATTCGGTCACCGCGTCGAAGCACGGGCAGTCCTTGCGGGCAAAATCACGATGTCCATGAACCGAGGCACCCGGAAATTGGCTCAACAGCTGTGCAACGAGAGTGCGCAGTGCTGCTTTCTGGGCGGCGGTCCGCGTGTCGGCCGCACGGCCGTTGTCGTCGAGCCCGCCCACATAGCACACGCCGATGCTGTGGGCGTTGTGCCCTGTGCAGTGTGCACCGGCCTGCTCCAGTGGTCTGCCGGTCTGGGTGCTGCCGTCGAGCAACACCACGTAGTGATAACCGATGTCGCGCCAGCCGCGGTGCTTCATGTGGTAGTGGCGGATTTGGGCCGCGGTGAGTTGTTTCCCGGCTCGGGTGCCGGTGCAGTGAACGATGATTTCATTGATTGTTCGCATGGTGGTGAAGATTAAGTTGCGAAGCAAAATTACCGGTTGGCGGTCGGTGGCAACACATCAAAATCTTCGGCTCGCCACATGGGGGCGGTGCTTCGTTAATCAGTGTTAATGTGCGCCCGGTTTTTGTGCCCTTTAGGCCGCAATGTGTTATCTTAGCGGTATGAAAACCGGAATTTACCGAAAACCATGAAAAGAATACTGTTTGCTCTTACGCTGGCAGCCCTGATGCTGCCGTCGATGGCAGCCAAGCGATGGCTGGGCGGCGACATTTCCATGCTCACGGCCAACGAGCGTGCCGGTGTGGTCTATAAGGACTTGGCAGGACGGCCGGTCGATGCTCTCGAATTTTTCAAGCGATGTGGATGGAACATGATGCGTGTGCGCCTGTTCGTCGACCCGCAGCATGCGCCCGGCGCTCATCACGACCAGGGTGTGTGCCAGGATTTGCCCTATGTCATCGACCTGTGCCGGCACATCAAGCAGGCCGGGTTCAAAATTATGCTTGATTTCCATTACAGCGACACTTGGGCCGACCCCGCCAAGCAGTTTATGCCGCACCGGTGGCTTGAAACCCCGTCTGAAGCACTGCCCGATTCGGTCTACGCCTACACCCGTTACTGCCTTGAGGCGATGAAGCAAGCCGGTGTGGCCCCGCACATGATACAAGTGGGCAATGAAATCACCTTCGGGATGATGTGGCCAGCGGGGCGTGTGGAGCCATTGAAGGACGATAATTGGGGCCCGTTCGTCGACCTGCTCAAGGCCGGTTCGAAGGCATGCCGTGAAGTGTGTCCCGATGCAAAAATCATCATCCACACCGAGAAGGCCGGCGTGTGGCCCATGACTGAGGCCTATTACAACCGGCTGGCGCAGGCCGGGCTCGACTACGACATTATCGGGTTGAGTTATTATCCCATGTGGCACAACACCATCGAATACTTGGGCTCCACGCTCGACAACCTGGCCCGCCAGTTCCCGTCGAAGCCTGTAATGATAGTGGAAACAGCCTACTACTTCGAGCACGATGGTGTGAACCGGGGCGAGGAGAACTTCAGCCATTGCCTCCCCGGCACCATCGACGGGCAGCGTCAGTTCACTGCGCAACTGGTGCAGGAATTGCGCAAGCACAAGAATGTGACAGGACTCTTCTGGTGGTATCCTGAGGAGAACACCTATGGCACGCCGCACCGGCAGTTCAACCTAAACCGTGGCCTGTTCAACAACCGCACCGGCTGTGCCCTTCCGGCCATTACCGAGTTCGGGCGCTTCAAATGACGCGCGCAGGATGTCCAGCTCGTGTGGTGAAAAGCAGAAAAAAGAATATTCTGCCCCATAAAATTTGCCAAAACCGGGAAAAGGCTGTAATTTTGCCACCCGGAAGGCGCAAGGGGCATTAGCTCATCTGGTAGAGCGCAACATTCGCATTGTTGAGGTAGGCGGTTCGAGTCCGCTATGCTCCACATCCGTTTTTTACGAGTGACTGGTCGTTCAGTCACTCGTTTTTTTGTCCAGATACATTCGCTTGAAAAAAGGGAAAAATCCTTTTAAATCCCCATCAGGTCACGGTAGATGTCGAAGGCGACGCACATGTCGTCGGGTGCGACGGTGATGCCGGTGCGTACATCGCCGCAGCCGGCCAGCAGCGTGCAGTTGATTTCGCCCTGCCGGCTTTTTTTGTCGTGCCGCATGATGGTGAGCAGGGTGTCGTAGTCGTCGCAGGTGATGCCGAAATGGCCATAGTGAAGGTGGACAAACGCGGCCAGTCGATGTAGCGTGTCGCTGGGAAACTTCATCATCATGTGGCTCAACACGCACTCGGTCACCAGTCCCCACGCCACGGCGTAGCCGTGCGGCACGGGGCGGCCACAAGCCAGCGCGTGGCTTTCAAAGGCGTGGCCCACTGTGTGCCCCAAATTCAGGGCACGCCGCAGTCCATGCTCGTGCGGGTCTTGCTCCACAATGCGCTGTTTCACCATCACCGATACCTGCAGGCGGTGGAGCAGATTCTCAGGCGAAAGGCGCTCCGGGTCGATGTCGAGCAGCCGGTCGAACTCATCGCTGCCGGTGAGCAGTGCATGCTTGAGCATCTCGGCAAAGCCCGATTTCAGTTCGGTGGAAGGCAGGGTGGAAAAGAAGCAGGTGGAAATCACTACATCGGTGGCCTCGGCAAACACGCCGATTTCGTTTTTCAAGCCGCCATAGTTGATACCCGTTTTGCCGCCTACGGCAGCGTCGACCGCGCCGAGCAGTGTCGTGGGGACGTTCACAAAGCGCATTCCGCGCTTGAAAGTGGCCGCCGCCAGCCCGCCCAGGTCGGTCACAACGCCGCCACCCAGGTTGACGAGCACCGACTGGCGGGTGGCGCCGCCTTGTTGCAACCCCTGCCACACGTGCTGCAGAGAGTCGATGTTTTTGTGCTCGTCGCCTGCGGGGATGACGATGTGGGTGGCCGAAAGGTCAATGAGCGGTCGCACCATGCGGCTGGTGTTCGTGTCGGTGAGCAGGAACAAGCTGCTCGGGTGCAACCGGTCCACTATTGCGGCCAGTTCCCGATTTACGTCATTGGTGAAAATGAGCCTCTGAGCCATGGGTGAATGGGCGAGAAACGGTCAGCCTTTGGCTTGCATGGCGGCAAGCAGTTGCGGCAGTACCTCGGCAAGGGCTTGCATCGACGGATAGACGATGTCGGCGCCAGCCTTGTAGAGGTCTTTTTCCGGAATGGGGCCGGTGGTGACACCGATGGTGAAACAACCTGCGGCATGGCCCGACTGCACTCCCAGCGGGGCATTCTCAATCACCAGGCACTGTCCGGGCTTGCAACCGGCTTGCATGGCGCCCTTCATGTAGGGCTCGGGGCTGGGCTTGCCGCGGTGAACGTCGAAGCCCGTGATTCGTCCGTCGAAAAGGCCGGGGTAGTCGTTGTCGATGCGGTCGAGGATGGTGGCTTGCTGCGAGCCGGTGACCACAATGCGTTTCAATCCCAGCTCTTTCAGTGCCGTGAGCACGGCCGTGGCACCGGTCATCATGGGCATCTCGCCCAACTCGTGAAAGTAGCGGGTCTTTACGCCGTAAAGGGCCAATGCCTCGTCGTCGGTGATGTTTTTGCCGGCGCCTTGTTTGAATTTCATCTTGATGATTTCGGTTCCGGTCATGCCCTCATAGAGGTAGAACTCGTCGCGAGTGCATCGGATGCCGTTCTTCTGCATCAGCTTCACCCAGGCGCGGGTGTGATTTTTCATTGAGTCGTAGAGCACACCGTCGCAGTCGACGAGGGCGGCTTGCGGTGCTATGGCCTGCTGGCCGGTATACTTCAAAAAATTGGTGATTGCTTGTTGTTCTGTCATGATTGATGGTTGGTATTGAAAGGTAAAGAATGTTACAGATGGGTTTATCGCACGGTGATGTGGAAGCATCCCTGTCGTCGCTCGAAGATGGCGTAGCAGCGGCCTTGCCGGCGGAAGTCGTAGACCACTTCGGCCAGGATGTTTTTCAGGTCTTCCAGCGATACGATGTAGCTCGAGTCGCGGGCGTCGAAACGGGTCCAGCTGATGTCGAAGGTGGTGCCATAGCGGTGGCACGACTGCTCGGTAGCAGCCCGGTTGCGTCGCCGTAGGCACTTCACGTTGTTTTCGGTGCGAGTGAGGCTGGTAACCCGCAGCCTTTGCTCCCGGCCACCGCGCGCTCTCACCGTGTCGCTGAAAGTGCGGCCTATGTCATGCAGCAGTTGCAATGCTTTCGGCACAAGGAACGGCATTGACATGGACAGGGAGTCGACGAAGAAGTCGTCGCAGGTGGCAACTTTCATCACGGGCTGGCTCAGTGTGTAGGCACTGCGCAGGTCGCCGATGGGTGAGAAGCCGTTGGCCCTGGCTGCGGTGAGTTGAAGTTCGTTGCTGTCGTTGAAAATATCGCGCAATCGTCCCGGGATGATGTAGGTGGGGATGTGCACCACGCCCTCCTCATCGGCCACGACGGGTGTGCCCATAGCGGGCACGCCGGGCATAGCGGGCATTTCCTGGCGCGGCAACCAGGCTTGGTCATCGAGCCGGCTCTCGGTCTTGTCGCCACCGCACGAAGCGATGATGCCCGTCGCCAAAAAGGCGAGTAAGAGAAATACGAGCCTGCGCATCAGCGCCCCACGGTTTGGACATAGAGCAGACGTTCATGGCTGCTCAATCCCAGCACCTGGCTCAGGGGCTCATGGTCGAGCATGGCTCGCACCACGGTTTTCAGCCCAGCCTGGGCACAGTACAGATAAATATTGTGAGAGGCGGCGCCGGCAGTGTAAGCCTGAAATTCAGGACGTTCCTGCTTCTGCGTGTCGACCACGAGCGCAATGTTGACGGGAGCCGTCTTGGCAAAGTCCTGACGCGCCGAGAGCTCGCGGTAGTCGCCCTTCTTGACCACGGTGAGGCTATTGTCCTCGGGATTGTAGCGGCTCACCTCGGTGGCCGTGATGACAAAGAGGATGAGCTCCTGTCGATTCATGGCCGTGGCAATGGTGCGCTTTCCGTCGTGGGTAATTCCCCATGCGGCCCACAGCATGTTGCTCAACTCTTGCTTGGTGACAATTGAAGCCGGGTCAATGCCGCGACTGCTCTGGCGCGCCGCCATGGCTTCCATCAGCGGCATGCCGCCTGTGGTTTGAGGTTTGGGCAGCACCTCGGCACCGGTTGTCAATGTGGATGCGGCAAGGCATGCTGCCATAATCAGTTTCAGTGTTTTCATTAGTGATGAGATAAATTACGCACAAAAATAAGAAAAAAAAATGACAAAACGGCAAGCCGTGCCCTAATTTGCCACGAAAGTGCGCAAAAGAACCGCCGCCGCGCGTTCAGAACTTCACGCCGACGATGGCGGTGAAGTCAAAGATGTTGCTTTTGTATTTGTAATCGGTGTTGTTGAACAAATGGCTGTCGAAGTAACTCTGAAGGCTGACAAACAACCCTCGGTGGTTGAAGGTGACCGCTGCGCGGGCCTTGGCGTTGACGGCAAACATGTTGCTGTGGCTGTCGCTCGAGGTATGGGAGTGTGCGTGCTTGATTCCGGCGTGGGCCATGAGCGTGCCGTTAATTACCCACTTGGGACCAAGAACCCAGTTGTAGCCATAACCGGCACCCAGAAAATAGTCGGTGTAATCAAATATGGAGTTGTCTTCGGGCAATTCCTCCTCCAGATCTTGGTAAAACTCTTTCATGTCCTCCTCGTTGACACTGAATCGTTGCCGTGTGACTTTGAAACCGGCCATCCAGGAGCCTACGCTGCGAAGTTGCTTCTTGGAACTGGAGTAGGCCGTGGCGTGCGCATAACGGCGATTGTTGAAGAAAAAGTAGCCGCTCACTCCCCACGACCGCCGTTCCAGGCCGCCGAATTCAGGGATTCGGTAGGTCTCGCGCTCGTTGTTGTCGCGCATGACCACGGTCATGTCGCCTGTGTTGTACAGGTTGTAGTATTCCAGGATGAAACGTGCGCAGGTGAAGCCAAATTCCCTTTTCTTGCTGGTGGGGTGCCCTCCTACGAGGCGGTCGGCATCGACCGAATAGCCCAGCGAGATTCCTAATATGGAAAAATACAGACCCAGGTTGCTCGAAATTTTGCTCCTGAACGACATGATCACTTTGTCGTCGGGCTCACACTGGTAATAGTCAAGCCAGTTGTTGTTTTTCAGCGTGAGCTTGAACAGTTTGCCGTTGCCTTTCACGTAGTCGGGGTCTTGAGCGTTGAGCGTGCGGTCGACCCATCGGTAAATGTTTACGCACCCCGACAGAAACTTGGGATAATGGATGGTGGTGTCTTTGAGGTTGACCTTGCCGTGCTTGAGGGCGCGCAGCCAGTATCCGTCGTCGCGCACGGTGTCGAAAGGCTCGTTCATGCGCTTTGTGATGGAGTTTATCCAGCGCTTTCCGAACCACTCCTTTTTAGCCTGCTGGCCTGCGGCGACACTGTCGGCTGAATGGATGGAAATGCTGTCGGGGGCAAGGGCGACAGCAACGCTGTCGGCTGGCTGGCCTGATATGGCTTGTGCTGTGGCTGTCGTCATCGGCAGCCACAAGCCCATGAGCAATATGACAAAGATTACTCGCAATGGAGGTTACTGCATAAAAACGCTGTTTTTCTGTTGCAAAGGTAGCGAAAAAGTGTAGCAAATGCTCATTAGAGTGGAAAAAAATGCAATGAAGCGTGTGAGATGCACTTATTTTTACTAAATTTGCGTGATGCAAAATCTCCGCGACGACATACCGCAACGAAAACCCACCAGGGTGTTGTTTGTGTGCCTGGGCAATATCTGCCGTTCGCCGGCAGCGCAGGGCGTCATGCAGCGCCTGGTGAATGAGAGAAACCTGGAGGAATTCTACGAGATTGACTCGGCGGGAACCTACGGCGGGCACTCAGGACAGATGCCCGACCGGCGCATGTGCGTTCATGCGCGGCAACGCGGCTATGAACTCACGCACCGTGCACGCCAAGTGACCCCCGACGATTTGGAGCACTTCGATGTGATAGTGGGCATGGATGCGGCCAATGTGGACGACTTGCAAAGCATGGCTTACTCCACCGGGCAGATGCGCAAGGTGGTGAACATGGGCAATTACATCAGGTTCAATCGCCACTATGACCATGTGCCCGACCCCTACTACGAGGGCAGCGAGGGCTTTGAACTGGTGCTCGACCTGCTGGAGGATGCCTGCGAGTGCCTGCTGCAGGAATTGGAATCAAAACGCATGATTATTCATCAATAACGACACAATACATTACAATGAAACGAATCAGCAATCTATTGATGTGTGCCCTGACGGCGTGTGCCGTGGGCGTGCCGGCCGTGGCACAATCGCCGCTGGCCGTGCGCTGGGAAATGGGCCGCAATGGACAGGAAGGAGGGTATAGCTCGCGCTTCATCTTCAAGAATGTGAGCGATTATCAGCTGGGCTCGAACTGGCAGTTCTACTTCAATCAGTTCTCACGCAGGGTGACACTGCCGGCCGATTGCCCGGTCGATGTGAAGGAGGTTTCCACCAGTTATTACCAAGTGACGCCCAACCGGCGCTACATGCCCCTGGCACCGGGCGACTCGCTGGTGCTGGACCTGGTGATGAGGGGGACGATGGTGAATGTGAGCTACCAGCCCATGGGCGGGCATGTGGTGTTCGACGGCGACACGCGCCACCCGTTGCCGGTGGCCATCGACCATGCGCTGCTCGACGCCCCGGGCCAGTGGCAGGACCACAAGTGCTATCCCGACGGGCCGTACGTCTACGCTCAGAATGAGCGGGTGAACAATGTGGGCGATGCCTACACCGGCAACGACTACGACATCTTCCCCACGCCCAAAGAGGTGACCGTGAGCAACGGTTACACCACCGTGGGCGGCCTGGTGACAGTGAAAGGCGGAGGCTTGTTTGCCGGTAAAGGGATGAAACGGGCCAAGAATTATCTGCTCAGGGAGCTTGAGGGACGCGGCATCTACGCCACCGGCGGCCAGAAGACCACCATCCAGCTGAAAATTGACAAGAAAGCGGGAGCTAACCCCGAAGGCTACACGCTCGATGTGAACGACGGACGCATCGTCATCGCCGGTGCTGCCGACGAAGGCTTGCTCAATGGCGTGAAGACGCTCGTGGCAGCACTCGACCACAGCAAGGGCCACCGCCTGCAAAACGTGCACGTGGCCGATGCCCCCGACCTGCATTATCGTGGCTATATGCTCGACATCGCCCGCAATTTCATCGGTTTTGACGACCTCAAGCGCTTTGTCGACATTCTTGCTTACTATAAAATCAACCGTTGGCAGTTCCACTTCACCGACGACGAGGCCTGGCGAGTGGAGATTCCCGGCCTGCCCGAGCTCACCGAGGTGGCCAGCCGTCGCGGCTGCACCCTTGACGAAAAGGGCTACTTGGCACAGATCTTCGACGGGAACGGTAATCCCGACGACCGCACGCAGAGTGCCAACGGCTACCTCACCCGCAGCCAGTTTGTGCAGTTGCTCAAGTATGCCCACGAGCGAGGCGTGAAGTTGATTCCCGAGGTGGAAACTCCCGGCCATGCCCGTGCGGCCATTGTGGCCATGAAGAATCGTTACGACCGTTACATCGGCAGCAATCCCGCGCTGGCCGAGCAGTATAAATTGTGGGACGAAAAATCCACTTCGCAGTACACGTCGGCCCAGTCCTATCACGACAATGTGCTCAATGTGGCCCAAGAGGGCGTATACCGGTTTGTGGAAAAAGTGGTGAGCGAGCTGCAACTCATGTACAAGGATGCCGGGCTGAAACTCGACATTGTGCATCTGGGCGGCGACGAGGTGGCCAGCGGCGCATGGGACCAGGCTCCCGATGTGCAGGCGCTGATGCAGCGTCACGGCCTGAAAAACGCCCATCAAGTCAACGAATACTATGTGCGGCGTGTCACCGACATGCTCACGGCTCGCGGCATCAAGTTTGAGGGCTGGCAAGAAGTGGCTCTCGACCATGACAAGGCGTTCAACGATGTGGTGGCGCCCCGCGTGGCGGGTGTCAATGCCTGGAGCACCATCGGCAGCCGCGATGTGGTGCCCTACCGGCTGGCCAACGACGGCTACCCCGTTATCCTGTCGAACGTCACCAATTTCTACATGGATATGGCTTACAGCTGGCATCAGTACGAGCGGGGCCTGCACTGGGGCGGAAAAGTCGACGAACTTGACGCCTGGAGCGCACTGCCGTGGAACATCTATGCCAGCGCACGCCTCACCTGGGAGGGCGACAGCCTGAATGCAGCCACGGCCCATGAGGGCAAAGTGCGGCTTGAGAAACCGCAGAACATCATCGGCGTGCAGTCGCAGCTCTGGGCCGAGACGGTGCGCGACTTCGACCAGGTGCTCGATTACACTCTGCCCAAGGTGCTTGGCATGGTGGAGCGCGGCTGGAACGCCAATCCCGAGTGGGCGGGCAAGCTGGCCGATACCCAGGCCTATGAGGAGGCCCGCCATCAGTTCAATCTCAAGGTGGGAGCCCGCGAGCTGCCTGTGCTCAAGGCCAAGGGCTACTATTTCCACATCGGCCAGCCCGGCCTCAAGGTGGTGAACGGCCAGCTGCTGGCCAACGCGCAATATCCCGGCGTGGTGGTCCGCTACACGCTCGACGGCAGCGAGCCCACGGTCATGTCGCCGCAATGGACGGCTCCGGTGGCCCTGGCAGGCGGTCAGCCGCCGGTGATCAAAGCGCGCGCTTATTATCTGGGCCACGAAAGCGTCACTACCTACCTGTTCAAGAAATAATCTTTTCGCGGCACCTTGATTTTCCTGAAAGCCGGCGTCGCGTTTGGCACAAGATTTGCCCCTGCAAGAATTGAACTGCACCCCAAAAGTTAGACACAAAACTTTTGAGGTGCAGTTTTTATATGAAACATTATTTTGAAGAGAAATTAGACGTAGTAAGTGAGATT
>ONMF01000009.1 GCA_900318865.1 uncultured Prevotellaceae bacterium | reverse complement strand
AGGTAACCAATTGGGTGCAATGCTTCCAAATAGTAAAATATGGTTCTATTATCCGACCTGCGGAAATCTTTCTTATTTTCAAGGGAAAAATTTAGGAACAGCCGGTATCGCCCCCGACATACGTATAGCGTTGCCATATCCAACAAAACTAACCGACAATATTGATGAATGGGTTATCTGGATTGCAAGTGAAATGAACAATCCCTCGTGATATATTCTTTGTCTTTTAAGACACCGATACAACTCCATAATTTTGCGGTAACAAAATCGCAGAATTATGGAGTTAAATTTTTCATCGGTTGAGACCGTGCCCACTTGAACGCCTCGGCGGCGTTTTTCTCGCCTACGCTCGAACGGCTAAAGGGTCAGGTGGACTCGGGCAAGGTGTTCAAGGAGGATGTCGATATGGTGCCCACCATCATCGACAAGTCGCTGTCATGATTGGCATTGACCAAAAGTCAGTCAAAAATCGGAATAGCCTCAATATTTTTAGGCTATTTCGATTACCATTTGGAAAATTTATTTATCTTTGCATTATGATATATTAGGTTTTGGCTTATGAGTACGCAAGACATCAAAACGACAATCGCCGAGTATTTCAAGACACAACCTGTCTTGAAAGCATGGCTGTTTGGGTCTTTCGCTCGTGGCGAGGAGACCCCCGACAGTGATGTAGACATCCTTGTTGAATTTGACCATAGTACGGCAATCGGACTTTTAGCTTACGCCCGAATGTGGAGAGAGTTAAAGGAGAAGCTTGGTCGAGATGTTGATCTTGTTGAAGACGGCACCATGCGTCCACTGATTGCTGAGGACGCAAACTACGATAGACAATTAATCTATGAGAGAGCAATCTAAAGATAAGGACAGACCAAGTTGAGAACTATCTTAATGCTTTATGATGCGCGATTGTCAATATACCATTCAATGTGACTGCGGCTTAGGTGATTTACATAAATTGCAGACAACCAGCGCATTTACCCCACCAAAAATTGTAGGACTGGTTTCTTATAAACAACCTCATACGGCACATTCATGCTTCGGCTTGAGTGTGCCGCTTTGCTTCGTGAAATTTATTATTCACTCATAAAACTTACCGCTTATGAAAAAGTTTATACTCTTACTTGTGGCTGTGCTCGCCAGTCTCTCGATGTGGGCCGAGCCGAAGTACATCGCCGAGGTGATGCTCATAGGAGGCACCAAAACCGAGACCGACGAGCTTAAGGATACCTACACTGACCAAGGCTGGACGGTCATCGACCAGGACCTGAATGCGGGCTGCGGCTCGTCGAGCGACTACATCTATCTGCTCTACAAAGAGGGAAGTACGGCATCGCCCAACCACACCTTCGTCACGCGTTTCCTTATCAGCGACGCCTCTGGCACTGCCCCCGACACCCGTGACGCCTACGGCCATCGCTTTAAGCTGGTGCCCTATGACGGCGGCGACCACTTCAAGCAGAAGAAGGGCGACCTGAACAGCAATGCCGGCGGTGACGACATCCACCTCTACTACACCACGGAAATAATGGAAAATATGGAAGCAGTCAGCCAAATCACCTTCAACGCGACGCAGAGCGGTGGCATATACACCTTTAGTGCAGCCACGGGCTACGACCTGAACGATGGTGCCGGTGGGGACTACATCTATATGCACTGCGAATCCAACGCTGCGCCAGGTTGGGATATCCAGAAGAGCAGCGACGGCTCTCAATGCCACGTCACGGGACTCTCTTCTTTTGGCTTACCGAAAAGCGACATATTAGCCTTCCCCGCCATCATCGACGGCGCAGCAGTGGTAGGAATAACGGGCATGAACTTCTCAGATTTCAGCGAGCTCAGAACGATATACTTCAGCCAAGACTATGACGCCAGCACGATACCGTCGGCCAATCAGTGCAGATTTTTAAAGAATGTCCATATCGTGGACAACAGCGGCATAAAGATAAAGGAAGATGAACTACCTGCCTCCGTCACGAGCATCGCTGACGGAGCATTCATCTGGACCAAACTTGAGACCCTCAAGATGCCCAATGTAACGAGCATTGGCAACAACGCCTTCTATTCTTGCATCCACTTGACGAACGTCACATTCCCGTCTGGCCTGACGAGCATTGGGAATGAAGCCTTCTTCAATTGTTACGCCCTGACGAGCGTCACATTCCCGTCTGGCCTGACGAGCATCGGGACGATGGCATTCTTCAATTGTGACGCCCTGACAAGCATCACCCTCCCGAGCAGCTTGACGAGCATCGGGAATAAAGCATTCAACGAATGTAACGCCCTGAACTCGGTCACCATCAGCGGCAATCCAACGATGGGAGCGCAAGCCTTTCCCGACGCAACGACGCTGGTATTGAAGCCAAGGACGAATAACTGGGACGACGCGAGTTGGACGACGTTCTACAACGACTACGCCAACTTCAAGGCGCAGGGAGCGGCGAAGGTCTATAAAGCCACGGTGGCAGACGGTAAGGTGGTGTTGACCGAGGTGAAAGACAAGATAGTGAATGCTGGAACGGCGGTGGTGCTGAAGACGGGCAAGAGCAACAATTTCGTGCAACTGAACCGCACCACCGACACAAGCAGCGACACGCGGGCTAACGAGCTGCACGCCGAGAACGCCCCCAGATACATCCCCAACTGGACAGCTGTAAACTACCCAGAGCATACCTTCTACTTGCTGGGCAACAACTACGGTGTGGGCTACTACCGCTACTTGGGCGACATGATGCCGCAGAACGAGGCGTTCCTCGCCCTGCCGCCGGTCACCGACACACCCCAGATGATGCCCATCGTAGAATATCAGCCATTTGCTATTACGCTGCCCGAATCGTTTGAGAATGGCTCGGTGACTTGCGACAAGACTGAAGCCGCCGAGGGTGAGACCGTGACGCTGACCGTGACCCCCGACGACGGCTACGAGTTGGAAACGCTAACCGTGGCTACTGTTGACGTCGAGCCAAGCGGTGCACCCTTGCGTCTGCGCGGCGGCTCATTGGAGCTCACTCCTGGTGAGAATGGCACTTACACCTTCCAGATGCCGGCGGCTCCCGTGGCAGTGACCGCCACCTTCAGGGAGGCCATCGCTACCGGTGTTGAGGACATCAACGTGGCTACCGCCAAGCGCGGCCAGCGTTACAACCTCATGGGCCAGCCCGTAGGCAAGGATTACAAGGGCATCGTCATCGAGAACGGCAAGAAACGAGTGATTAAGTGAGAGCAACGCCTTGCTTGCATGAGCATTGCCGAACGTGAACGAGTTAGAGCGATGCTCAACATGATTGTGAGATAAGGCACAAATCGTTGTCTTTTACGCATCACACCGCCAACCGATGTGTCGTGAACTTTGGCGGCTCAAAAGCCCTTCTCATTCGGCAAAATTCGTAGATTTCTTGAAATTTCAGCCGTTTGGTGATTGCCATGTTAAATATTAGCTATACATTTGTATTTCAAACAAGGGTAATAAAGATAATGATTGCAATCGCTAACATATCAGCCCAAAGGATATTTGACTTGCATAACACGCATAAGTCTTTGATTGTTAGTGTATTATTGCCACTCAGATTTTGTAGGACTGGTTTCTTATAAACAACCTCATACGGCACATTCATGCTTCGGCTTGAGTGTGCCGCTTTGATTGTATAACTCATTTATTCACTTTTAAAACCATACGCGTATGAAAAAAGTATTACTATTTCTTTTCGCACTGCTCACCACCGCCACGGTGTGGGCACAAGAGTTCATCCCGCTCCAAATGGGAGAGAACAATGGAATTGAGTTAGGCTCTAATGACAGTGACAAGGGCTATCTGTCGTTCACTCCCGAGGAGACCGGTTATTATGTGATAAGCACAACATGCGCCGAATCGCATTCCATGGCTTTAAACCTGTGGAGCGACTCTCTGTACTATGCCTGGTCCGAGCCGGATGCACTCCTACAGACGCACGTCAGCCACTGTGGCTATCCGAACAAGCTTTACGCCGGCACCACCTATATCATGCGGCTGTTACCTAATAATGAATTAACTACAAGTGTTTCTGCCCAGGTTGTGATACGCCCAGGCCACATCATCATCCCCGACCCCGAGTGTGCCGAACTCTCAAATGTGATGGGACCACTGCCTGTTGTGGCCTACGAGGGACAAGAAGTCAAACTAACGGTGAGTCCAGGAGTGACTATTTCTGGTCTGACGGCCACCAGCGGCGGCCAGCCTGTCGCCATGACAGTCGATGAATCTGGAATGGTTTACACATTCACCATGCCCGCAGCCGATGTCGTCATCAGCGGGTCATACGAGATGCCATCGCTCCAAATGGGCGACAATGAGATAGATTTGAGTTACGATGGCACACAATATGCCTTTGTGCCCGAAGAAAGTGGAGCCTACGTTTTCTCGATGAACTGCGGCGCCATAGCGCAAGTACTGCTTCTTAAAAACAACGACCTTAAAGGTTCTGGTTATGCTCCTGCGGGTGAAACGGTCAAGGTAGGAGCCATGCTTGAGGCAAATGAGACTTACTACGTCGTGCCGATGGCTCAAGTAGAAGACGTACTCGAGGGCGTGATCTTTAACATCGCCAAACTCGAACTCCCCCCCCTCACTGTGGGCAAGAATGTGATTGACGTTCCATATGGTAACTCCTTCGATTATTTATTCACGCCTACAGAGAGCGGTGATTATAGGTTCTACACAACTGGCGATGCTGAAATACGTCCCGCTATTGAAATATATCTGGGAGAAAATTTGATTAGCAGATATTTTAACGTCAGTTCAAATTTGGATTTCACGATCAATCTGGAGGCTGGTGTCACCTATACCGTCAAGGCTTCAGGCAATCCTGATATGCCTGGTATGTCAGTCATGCATCTGAACGTGGTGTCGCCTCAGTTCGCCATCAGTCTGCCCGAATCGTTTGAGCACGGCACAGTGGAATGTGATAAGACTACCGCCGCCGAGGGCGAGACCGTGACGCTGACCGTGACACCCGATGATGGTTATGAGTTGGAAAACCTCACCGTGACCACCGTCGACGGCGAGCCGAGCGGCGCACCCTTGCGTCTGCGCGGCGGCTCATTGGAGCTCACTCCTGGTGAGAATGGCACTTACACCTTCCAGATGCCGGCTGCTCCCGTGGCAGTGACCGCCACCTTCAGGGAGGCCATCGCTACCGGTGTTGAGGACATCAACGTGGCGCCCGCAAAGAGCGGCCAGCGTTACAACCTCATGGGCCAACCCGTAGGCAAGGACTACAAGGGCATCGTCATCGAAGACGGCAAAAAACGAGTGATTAAGTGAGAGCAACGCCATGCTTGCATGAGCATTGCCGAGCGTGAACGAGTTAGAGCGATGCTCAACATGATTGTGAGATAAGGCACAAATCGTTGTCTTTTACGCATAGAAGCGGTTACCGTACCTTCGCAGTACGATAACCGCTTTTTCTATGCAACAAGACAAAATCTCCATCGACCTCAAACTTCCCACCAGATGGGAAGATTTAGATAATCCGCTCACGCTTGGCAAAAAGAAAAAACGTTATTCTTTCTGCTCTCGCTAAACCGCGGATTTATCGGACAAGCAGCTTCGGTACGTTTTCGTCTTGCTCGCGCAGGGCTACACCGCAACCGATGTCAAAGCCTATTGCCTCTGCCGCTGGGCAGGGCTGAAAGTCCTGCACCGCTACGGCAATAACGACTGGGCTTGGCGGCACGGCAAGCAAACGCCGCCGTTGGTTCTCGCGCAAGTATTACGCCTCGGCAATGCGAATCAAGGAGTTCTATGAGGATAATATCGGGGCCACTTTCACGGGCATTTTGAGCAACGCCCTCGATAAAAATTTCGGGAGAAGTAGCTGAGGTTACGAAAATTATAGTACCTTTGCACTATCTGAATTTAATAATTCCAATAATATGAAAGCTAAATTATTATTTCTCATATTGTTATTATTACCCATAACTATATTTGCTCAAAGTGAGCATCTTACATTTAAGGGTATTCCAATTGATGGTACACTTCGTCAATTTAGTTCGCAACTGACTCAAAAAGGCTTCATAAAACTAGGAAGCGAAAATGGTCAAGCCATGCTAACAGGTGATTTCGCTGGATATAAAGACTGCTATGTGTTTGTAAGTTCTGTCGACCAAAAAGATTTAGTCTATCTGGTTGGCGTAATGTTCCCAGCACTAGACCAATGGGGATTGTTGGAGGCGAATTATACTAAACTCAAAAAAATGCTTACAACGAAATATGGTGAACCAAGTGAGGTCGTAGAAAATTTTCAATCTATGGTGCAACCAAGAAATGATAGTGATAAACTATATGAATTAAAGTTTGATAGATGTACTTATAAAACTATCTTCGACACTGAAAAGGGGCGGATTGCTTTGTCTCTAGCCCATGAGGGTGTTAGTAAATGCTATGTGATCTTGGCATATATAGATGGTATTAATGGTGCTATAATGAATAATGCCGCGATGGATGACTTATAATTAACGCATCATCAGAATAAAGCTCACCTTTGGGTGGGCTTTTTTCTTGTCTTTTGCTCTACCACTCAATCAATGTAGTTTTGCACAGCAATTCAGCAAAACTACATTCTTATGATTGATACCAACTAACTATCAGCACTCGTTTCCGCTTTCCGGGTCGAGACTGAAAAGGAGTCCATCTCGCCCGAACCTTCAGCTCGACAAAGTTTGCAGCACGGGGTACTGCGCGTGAGTTGGCAAAAAAATATTATTTTTGTAGCTCAAAATTGATTGTTTTATGTCAAATATCAAAGAACGATACACACGCTTACAACCAACCATCAAAGAACACTACATGCGCTTTCAATCTTGGAAGCAGAATGGTTCCGAGTTCAAGGTCAAGGAGTCGACCGGCCACACCTGTGCATGCTGCGGCTACGAGTACGAGGGCAACTACTGCCCTGTGTGCGGCCAGAAGACCGGCCAGCAACATATCACCTGGGGCGCCGTGCGCGAGAGCGCGCTCGACCTTTGGGGCATGGGCACACGCTCCATGCCTTACTCCATCTGGCAACTGATGCTGCGACCGGGCTACTTCATTGCCGACTACATCAGCGGAAAGCGGCAGGTGAGTTTTCCGCCAGTCAAGATGTTGTTTTTCGTCACCGTCATCATCCTGCTGGTTGAGAACATCTTTGGCGTCACGCAAGCAGAGACTAAGATCGACATCAGTGACGACAGTATCAGTATTTTTAACATCACCGTCATCACCATCAACTGGCTTAAAGATAATCCTGCATGGGCAACGTTGATTATGCTCTCGTTTTTCATCGTTCCCACCTACCTCATCTGTCGCGAGTCGCCACGATGCAACCGCCACACGCTGCCCGAGAGCTTTTTCATCCAGGTGTTTATAGGCGTGCAGATGAGCGTATGGCGATTGCTGACCTCGGTCGTGTTGCCCAACGGTCACCCGGCATCGATGACATTGATCTTGCTGATAATGCTGGGGCTGGTGTGGTTTCGCAGTTATTATCAGCTATTTGGCTACAGCGTGTGGGGCACATTGTGGCGAATAGTTGCGGTGTGGTGGAACGGGGTGCTATTGATGTTCTCAGCCTTGATTATCGAATTGGTTGGACACAGGCTATGGACGACAAAAGCCATGAGCAACCAGGTGCTTGGCGCCATCGCCTTCGGCTTGTTCATCCTGGTGCTAGTCGGCATTGGGCTGCCGATAGCATGGCACATTGACCATCGACGCTCCAAGCCCGCCACTTCCACTGTGAATCAAGCGGACGAGCCTCACGAAACACAGCATCCGTGAAAATCATGAAGTAAACGGTGTCTTTTGCCGAGCCACCGTAGCAATCTACTCTTGCGAAATAAATTTCGCGTTAATCGGCTGCGCCTCTTAGCATAGTTCAAGCAAGCTTGACTCTGCATTCGGTTTGCACGATTGTTGCGATGAGCCGAGCGAGAGCGCAGGAGAGCGCACACAAGAAGAAAGCCGCACGCAAGGCCTCATATTGGGCACTGCGGATGCGTTTCAATATGTCGTCGCGGAACAGCGAATATTCACCACCGCTCACTAATTCGTTGTTAATCTGATCTGCCATAATCTGTTCGTTTTCTGGTTGCAAATTTTCAAATATTAAGCGACATAATACCTCGCGACAGATTTTTCCTCACTTCTTTTCGGCGATTTTCGTATTTTTGCGTCTTATATAGTGGAACGCCGAATGAGTGTTCAGGAGATTATGTTTGGCAGCAGACGTAGACATATTGACGAAGTGATTGAGGCGAACCTTGACGCGCTGGTAAGGTTTGCCTACTTCCGCACGTGCGACCGCCCTATGGCAGAAGATATTGTGTGTGAGGCCGTGGTGCGCCTGCTTGAAAACAGAGAAAAGGTTAACGCTACGAGGTGCTACTTGTTCAAAATCGTTTACAACTTGTGCCGGGATGAGTTCAGGAGAAAGCGTCTCCCAACTGTCCCTCTTGACAGCATTGAGTTGGCCGACGAGCCGGATGAGCGACTTGAACAAGAGGAGATTGACCGCATCAACAACCTGCTGGACGACTTGCCGCCTAATGAGGCCGAGATTGTGAGAATGAAAGTGGTTGACGAACTCTCGTTTGTGGAGATAAGCCACATACTCAGTCTGCCACAATCAACAGCAAAATCACGGTTTTATGCGGGAATGAAAAAGCTGCGAGAAAAGTATTTCACCAATAATCAATGACCGATATGGATGAATATCAAGACATAAAAGAATTATTGAGGCCGAGACGTTCAATCGGCGCGTCACTGGCGCTGCGCCAACGAGTCCGCGCCGTCTCTGCTCAAAAACACAAGGGCACAATCTGGTTTCGGAGTGCCGCGGCGGCAGCTTGCATAGTGCTGATTGTTGGAGCGGCAATGCTTTTCAATGGCAAAGGGGCTGTTGCCACATCGTGCGGCCGCGAGTGTGTCGTATATGTCGCAGGGCAGAAAACCAGTGGCGATGAAGCGCAGTCGATTGCCGAAGCCGATGTCGCAAGGATGGAGCAATTCATGCGCACTGTGGCACAGCAAAATGCCTCTGAACAAGAGAAAGTAAATCAATTCATGCAACATAAATCCCAACAGTAATGAAACGTTTAATCATCATAATCACGTGCATAGTTACAGCTTTGGCGGTCTATGCCAACCCACCGAAGCTGAACGTTGAGAGCCTGTTTGATGGCCGATACAACGACAACAAGAGTGTCACCATTTCAATCTACAAAAACAATGGCAACTACTATCGCGGACTGACAGTAAAGAACAACCCTGGTATTGTCAAGAAAATTGCTGAAGCCATCTCGAAAGATGCGCCAAAAGCAAAAGAATACTCTGATTACAATGGAGCTGACGGGCAGTACATGTCGCTCCAGATTGTCAACAACGGCGAACTCATCTACATTGGCCTGCAACGCGACAAGCATGGCGGAGCTTTCTTCTTCATTCAAGGCAAAGAAAAAGCATTCAAATAACTAATCAATAAATCATTATGAACAAACCATTGAAAGCCATCTTGTTGATGGCTATACTTCCTACGTCCCTTTTTGCACAGGAAAACAATGACTCAACAGCCATTGACTCCATTGCCAACTACTGGGATAAAGTGCTGGAATTGAACGAAGTGGTGGTAGTAGGGCACCGCACGGTGCTCAAGCAGGCCCCCGACCGCATCGTCTATCTCACCAAGAATGACGAGTTCGTCAAGGGGTTGAACGGCATCGAGGTGCTTGACCGCATTCCCCGTGTTACGGTCGAAGGCGACGCCGTGACTGTTGCCGGCAAGTCGTCGGTGCGCTACATCGTCGACGGTCGCCTTTTGGAGATGCCCGACGATGCCATTGCCATGCAGCTGAAGAACTTACAAGCAACGGGCATCGAGAAGATTGAGGTGCTCACCACTCCACCGGCGAAATATGCCGCCGCGACCAATGTGGCGTTCATCAGCATCACCACGCGCAATGAGTCGCTCGGCACGCGGGGCAACGTGTGGGGGCGCGGCATCGCACGTGAGGACTTCAGCTACATGCTGGGGGGCAGTTTGTCGCATACCAATCGCAAAGTTGAACTTTCGGTTGACGCAAACTGGAATGACAACCGAGGCATAAACGACCTTGACCGCACTTTCACTTTCAGCGATCATGTTAAGGCCTCAAAGCGAAGTACGCATTTCACCAATCGCGCATTTGGCTTGAACGGACTTTTTAAGTACAAATTCACCGACCGAATTGCGGTGGGGGGCATAGCCAATTTCAGCACGAGCAGAATGAACAGCAAATTAAGCGATGTCACTAACGACAATGGTCACATATTCAGTTCAAACAATGATTCGCCGTCACGGCCCAACAATGCCGTCACATTGACGACTTTTGCCGATTGGCAACTTGATGAAAAGGGCAAGATATTAAGCCTCACCTACAACTGGTTCAACAAGTCAACCAAGTCGTTCTCTGATGTGACCACGACTTGGGATGGAGGCTCGACACGCTTGACTAATGACGGGCACAACAAGTATCACATCCATTCTGTGAAACTGGATGCCACCCTACCATTCGACGCATTCAAGATGGAAACCGGCATGGTTTACACCACAATCGGTAATAACACAGCCATGACCGCCGGGACTTACAATGGTTCGCGATGGGCTTACGATCCATCGCAGAGCAACGCCTTTGACTACAAAGAGAACACCATTGCAGCTTACGCCAGTGCCGAAAAGAGTTTTAGTAACTCATTTTTCGGAAAACTCGGATTACGTTACGAGCATACCAATGTGAAAGGGCGTCAGTTAATGGGCGATGAGAAGCATAACAACAATTACGGCTATCTGTTCCCTTCGCTGAACATCAGTTGGAACAATCAACGCATTGGGCGTTTCTCATTGTCATATTCTATGGGCATCACTCGGCCGAACTTCGGCGACCTCAATCCTTTCCGCTATCACACCACGACGAGCGACTATGTGTCGGGCAATCCCGACCTTAAGCCAAGTATTGCACACAACGCCGAGCTGAGCTATAGCTTCAAGGGCTTCTATGCAGTGCTGTACAACTCCTATAATCGCAATTCGATTGCTTATGTAACGCGGTTCAATACAGATGGCTCACAACACTCAATTCCCGAGAACTGCATCGACAACAACAAAGTGGGACTTTACGCTTCCTACTACCGTTCAATCTTCGATTGGTGGAACGTGAATGCAGGTGGCGAGGTATTCAACACACAGGCAAAATCAAAAATCGCCGATTTCAAAGATGGCGACGACAGCAGTTGGAGCGGCAAGATTGAGCTTAACTCGTCATGGATGCTCAATCGCGCAAAGACGCTTATCTTCAACGCCCGGTTCAGCCATTATTTCCCCTATCATGAGCGCATGTTGCGGTTTGAGTCCATGTCGTTGATAAGCTTTGAGCTACGCTATATGCTCCTCGACAATCGTCTGACGCTTACAGCCGCCGTTAGCGACCCCTTCGGGTGGAACATCACGAAATCAACCGCTCTGTATAACGGCTATAGCATCTATGCCCGTAATAACATCCACAGCCATGCAGTCTCGCTGCGTGTTTCCTACTCATTCGGTAGCAACAAAGTGAACAACGTCTATCGCGACACCAAAGAGCGAGAATCCAACCGCTCCTATTGACCCTGCTTCACATACATTTTGAGGACGCATCTCTTTCGGGAGGTGCGTTTTTCTTGTCTTTTGTAGTCTGGTTTCTTTGAGTGACCTTTGTGACAAAAATCACTCATCACTCACCACTAATCACTCATCAAATTCTATGGAATTTTTAGTCGAAACACTCAAAAACGCCTCACTGCACATTCATGCCGTGTGGCTCGCAATCGCCTACATCGCCGTCATTCTGGCAATGGCCGTCGATTTCATCGCCGGACTGCGCAAGGCCAAACTCGCAGGGAAAGTCACAACCAGCAGGGCATTGAAAATGACCACGGAGAAAGCCACCAAATACTTTCTCCCCATGCTGTGTCTTTCCTGCATCGACGTGCTGACATCGTTCGTGCTGTCGGCACCGTTCTTCACGCTGCTTATGGGCGCGTTCAATATCTTCTGCGAATGGAAGTCGGTGCTTGAATCCACCCACGACAAGAGCGCCTATACCTATATGTTAAATTCGGCGACATCATATTATTAATTATCAGCATATTACATAAGCATCTCGATTCCGGCAGTTTTATATCTATCTGTTAATAAGCCTACTACGCATAAGAACAAAACTCTTTTTTGGCATTGACAATGATTTCTTCATTCATTAATTTTGCACCAAAATAAAGATTAGCATGGAAAATGAAACGTTTTATCATGATAATATTGTACTTTTGCAACATATCCTATGGCAGCATCAAAGCATCTACATATCGAAATCGTCACAGCTGGCAGAGAGAGGGTCAAGGCTCAGGCTCCCGTCATCATCTCGGCAAGCCGGGCTACCGATGTGCCGGCATTCTATAGCGATTGGTTCTTTAATCGGCTTGAAAAGGGCTACGCACGGTGGCGCAACCCGTTTAATGGAGCAGATAGTTATGTTTCATTTGCCAACACGCGATTCATTGTCTTCTGGTCGAAGAATCCTAAGCCTCTCCTCCCTTTTCTCGATAAGCTCAAAGAGCGAGGGATTGGGTGCTACATCCAGTTCACGCTTAACGACTATGAGGCCGAGGGAATAGAGCCAAATGTTCCAGCTTTGGACGAGCGCATAGAGAGTTTTAAAAAATTGGTGGAGCAATTGGGAAAAGGCGGTGTGATTTGGCGTTTTGACCCACTCTTGCTCACTGATGAAATATCTACCGACAAATTGCTTGAAAGAATTTATTATATCGGAGAGCAACTTCACAGATATACAGAGAAGTTGGTTTTCAGTTTCGCCGATATAGCCACATACCCAAGAGTGAAACGAAACTTGCAGCAATGTCATGTGAATTATCTTGAATGGGACGCGACAGCAATGAACGATTTTGCTCAAAAACTAAGCGCGCTGAATCGAGATAAGTGGAACTTGACGCTTGCCACATGTGCCGAGGAGATAGCGCTGGAACAGTATGGCATCGAGCATAACCGTTGCATTGATCCCGAGCTCATAGCACGTCTCTCACCCGACGATGCGGCATTGCAACAGTTCCTCTATTCAGCAAGAAAGGACACCGGCCAACGCAAGATGTGCGGATGCATTCTGGCAAAAGACATTGGCAGTTATAACACATGTGCACATGGTTGCAAGTATTGTTATGCCAACACATCACCCCTATCTGCCTCCTATAATCTTGAACGGCATAACCCACATTCAGAAACCATAATATATTAAACACTAACGATGAAAAACACACTTACATTTGGCAAAATCCTTCAACAAGCCCATGCTAAAATAAAATCTATGAATCAAACTAAGCTGAAATTCTCAAGAATGATGTGACACATAACAACATTATAGTATGTGTAAGTCCATTTTATCAAGAAGATATGAGAGGAAAACGTATGGTTACTTTTGGGAACCAATTACAAGGGTATTATTGCTTATATAAATTTCAGAAACATATTGATGAATGGGTTAATGACTATAGTTGTCAGATTAGAATATACATCAGTTCATATTATTAAAGCGCAGACCACTGTCGCCCGAGAACGGCAGCGGTCTGCTGAAACTGTGTTGATAACAATCTTCGGTGCAAAATCGGCGCAGAAATAGGGGTATAAAACAAGCAAGTCGCTGAATTTCAGCGACTTGCTTTAAAAATTGGTGTCCAAGATGAGACTCGAACTCACACGCCCGAACGGGCACTACCCCCTCAAAGTAGCGCGTCTACCAATTCCGCCACCTGGACATTTGGGTTGAGCGACAAACGGGACTCGGACCCGCGACCTCGACCTTGGCAAGGTCGCGCTCTACCAACTGAGCTATTGTCGCATTCGCAAAGGTGGTTCACCTTATTGCGGGTACAAAGATAGTGCTATTTGTGGAACTGACAAAATTTTTGCTGAAAAAAATCAATTTATTTTTGTGCTTCGAGCATTCTGAAGAATTCGGCTCTCATATTAACATCCTGAAAAGCACCGCTGTACTGCATGGTGACTGTGGCCGAGTGCTGTTTCTCCACACCGCGCATCATCATGCACATATGCTGTGCCTTGGTCACCACAATGACGCCTTGCGACGAGAGCACACGAGTGAGCAGCTGGCAAATCTCGTCGGTCATGCGTTCTTGTACTTGCAGGCGCCGTGCATAGGTCTCGACCACGCGTGCCAGTTTGCTCAGGCCTACGATGCTCCCATCGGGTATGTATCCGATGGAAACGGTTCCGAAGAAAGGAAGAATGTGGTGCTCGCACAGCGAGTAAAACTCAATGTCCTTGACCACAACAATTTCGCTTCCGGGGTGCTCGAAAATGGCGCTACGCACCACGGCCTCGGCGTCCTGGGAGTAACCCATGGTGTTCTCGATTAGGGCTTTGGCCGCTCTCTCGGGTGTTTTGAGAAGTCCTTCGCGGTCGGGGTCTTCGCCTATGAGCTCAATGATGGCTCGGTAGTGCTCGGCCAGCTTGGCGATGAGTTGCTGGTCGTCTTTATCAAAGAATTTCTTAATCATTACTCCAAACGTTAACTTTGTCGCGCACGACGCTCATCTCGCGCGCATATTGCGGAAAGACGCTGCGGATGCGTGACAACGCCGCCTGTGCATCGGCCTGGCTTTTGAAATCACCTATTCTGAGCCGCCAAGCGGGCGCATTATAGGAGATATAGGAACGATATTGCGGGAAGCGCATGGCAATGGCCCGCGCGCGTTTCTGCACATTGATCTTTCCGGTGCTGGGATTGTTGTCGTTATAAGCCTGGATGCGATAGCCCACGCCGCGCGACTGAATGGTTTGCTGGGTGGTGTGAGTGCGCTTCACCGGCCGATTGGCATCCTCGCTTTTCTTATCTTTGTCTTTATTCTTGTCGGTTTCGTCGTCGCTTGTGCCGTCGTCGTTTTTCGACGACTTGGCGGCCTCGTTGGATCGGGTGGTGAGCCCTTGCGGGGCCTCCACGGTCACCTTTCCGCCGGCCGTGATGTGATTCACGATGTCGGGCTTCTGAGCCACAGCTATCAGTGCCACGACAGTGGTGGCCGCCATCATGAGCATCCGCCTTGTGAGATGATGTATCAACATGAGTAATTCTACTTTAATTGTTTTAACTCGCCTGCAAAGATAGTGCAAATCGGTGAATTGCAATGCATAAACAATTGTTTTTTTGCATTCCGGTGCCGCTCTCGCCCTATGTTACAGCTCACTGCAGCGTGGCAATGGCCCGTGCTGTGAGGGCTGCCAGCCGTGCATTGTTGAGCACAAGCTGGATGTTGGCATCCAGGCTGTCACCGCCAGTGAGTTCCTTGACCCGCGCCAGCAGGAAGGGTGTGGTCTGCTTGCCCTTGATGCCCTGCTCGGTGGCCTCGGCGATAGCCTGGTCGATGGCACGGTCAATCACGTCGTGTGGCATTGAGTACTGCTCGGGGATGGGGTTGGTGACCAGCATTCCGCCCTTGAGCCCCATGGCCATCTTGGCAATGAAAGCTTGAGCGAGTTCCTCGGGGGTGTCGATGCGATAGTCCACCTTGTGTCCACTGGTGCGCGTGTAGAAGGCCGGCAACTCGTCGGTGCCATAGCCAATCACGGGCACACCCTTTGTCTCAAGGTATTCGAGTGTGAGTCCCAGGTCAAGAATCGACTTGGCTCCAGCGCAAATCACCATCACAGGTGTCTGTGCCAACTCTTCAAGGTCGGCCGAGATGTCCATCGTAGTTTCGGCGCCGCGGTGAACACCGCCAATGCCTCCCGTGGCAAACACCTTGATGCCGGCCATGGCAGCAATAATCATGGTGGTGGTAACGGTGGTGGCTCCATCGAGGCCGCGCGCCACGAGCACAGGCAGGTCGCGCCGCGAAGCCTTTGTCACGGCTTGCCCCTGGCGGCCCAGGTATTCAATTTCCTCGGCGGTGCATCCGGCCTTGAGGCGGCCGCCGATAATGGCTATCGTGGCCGGCACAGCGCCATTATCGCGAATGGTTTGCTCCACGCGCATGGCCGTCTGCACATTTTGCGGATACGGCATGCCGTGTGAGATGATAGTCGATTCCAGGGCCACAACGGGCTGCCCTTGCTGCAACGCTTGCTGCACCTGTGGCGAGATTGACAGATATTGATTCATGATAGAAGGGTTAAGTGAAAGAAATATTCATAATTTCGGGGTTGACCGATTGCTCCACGGCCAGGGTGGCACGTGCCACGCGCTGTGCATAGATGGCCAGTTGTGGAAAAGAAACGCCGGCCAGCTGCGCATGAGCCACGGCCGCCAAAAAGGCGTCGCCGGCCCCGGTGGTATTAACCACATCCACGGGCTGCGACGGATAATAGACCATGTGCTGCCTGTCGCAGCACAACACACCACCGGCACCCAGGGTCACATAAACGCGCCCCACCCCACGGGCCAGCAAGGCTTGCGCGGCATGCTCCACGCTGCTTGTACCGGTGGCAGTGAGCGCCTCGATGCGGTTGAGCTTGAGGGTGTGAAGGCACCGCGAGGTTTTTTCGTCCAGAGCCTCCACCACACGCGCTGCCTTGGCAGTGCTCACTGCATCCACCATGAGTGGCACGCGGCAGTTGTCCATGAGGTAGGCCAGGGCAGCGGTGCTCAGGTTGGCGTCGGCCACAACAGCCGCCGAAGCGTTCAACACCTCGATGCGCTCGGCCAGGAACGCAGGCGAAAGTTGCTCAATGATGTCGGTGTCGGCCACGGCCACAATCATGTCGCCCGTTTGGTCGTTCACACACATATAGAGGCCATTGCGCAAGTCGCTGCGGCACTCGGCCATCGACAAGTCCATGCCCAGTCGCCGGCACTCCTCGCGGCACATCGCGCCGAACGCGTCGCCGCCGAATAGCGTCACCAGCCGCACCTCATGGCCCAGCAACAGCAAGTTGTGCGCCATGTTTCGCGCCACACCGCCGTAGCCCACGGCCACATGGCCCGGGATGCTGTCACCGTGAACGAATGTCGATGCCAGCGCGGCCGAGATGTCGACATTCACCCCGCCCACCACAGTCACCACAACTGCCTTTTTGTTCATAGCCTTGCCCTGTCTTGAAAAACGTGCTTGCGGCCCGTCGTCGCTGTCCAGCAGAAGGGCGCAAGCATGTCATAAAATCGTGGTAGATTGTGTCGCCCCGTGGTGTTTTCAGAACGCGGTAACGATGCCCATGAAGTCGGCTGCCTTGAGCGATGCGCCGCCAATGAGACCACCGTCGATGTCGGGCTTGGCAAACAGCTCGGGCGCGTTGCTCGGCTTGCAGCTGCCACCGTACAGGATGGTCGTGTCATCGGCCAGCTTCTCGCCGTACTTGCCGGCAATCAGCTTGCGAATCATGGCGTGCACCTCCTGAGCCTGGTCGCTCGTGGCCGTCTTGCCCGTTCCGATAGCCCAGATAGGCTCGTAGGCAATCACGATGTTGGCCCATTGCTCAGCCGTGAGGTGGAAGAGCGACTCGCTGATCTCGGCTGCGATAAAGTCGGCATAGTTTCCTGCCTCGCGAAGCTCCAAGCTCTCGCCGCAGCAGAAAATCACCTTCAGCCCATTGGCCAGAGCCAGGTCAACTTTCTCCTTCAGCATCTCGTTGCTCTCACAGAAGTACTCGCGGCGCTCGCTGTGACCCAAAATCACATACTGAGCTCCCGTCGACGCCACCATGGCAGCACTCACCTCGCCGGTGTAGGCACCGCTGGCCTTGGCCGCGCAGTTTTCGGCAGCCAGACCCACCTTGCCGCCATCCAGCACAGCCTTCACAGCTGTGAGATGCGTGAAGGGCACGCCCACCACCACATCGCATTTGAGCTCACCCGCAGCGTTCACTGCAGCGTTCACATCCTCGGCCAGTTTCACACCCTCGGGAACAGTTGTGTTCATTTTCCAGTTCCCGGCAACAATATTCTTTCTCATTGTCTGAAATATAAATTAAAAGTTTGTTTTCTATTCCGACCACAAAATTACAAAATAATTACTAATTCCACAAATGTTCGGGCCAAACGAGCGGGATGGCAGCTACGGCCAACATTTTGGCAGATTCAAGGAGGTGATGGCGTTTTTTTCGGATTTTAATTGTATCTTTGTCACAGTAAACTTAGTTTTATTCCTTAACAACCCTGAAAACTATGACACACACTACTTTTACCAAAAAAGCACTGGCTCTTGCCGCGCTTCTGACCATGGGGCTTGCGGCCAACGCACAACCGGCTGTCCCCGAGGGCTATGAGCAGGTGTTTGCCGATGAATTCAACGGCACAGCACTCGACACCCGCGTGTGGAACACCGAGTCGAACGGTGATGGCGGCGGCAACCAGGAGTTGCAGTACTACCTGCCGAGCAATGTGAGCGTGGCCAACGGGCACCTGGTCATCACAGCCCGGCGACAGAGCTATGGCGGCAAGTCATTCACATCGGGCCGCATCAACACCATGGGCAAGGTGGCATTCAAGCACGGCATGGTGCAGGCCAGCATCAAGTTGCCGCGCACGGCCAACGGCTTGTGGCCGGCCTTCTGGCTCATGGGCAATGACCTGAATTCGGGCACGAGCTGGCCTTATTGCGGTGAAATCGATGTGCTGGAAGCCGGTGGCAGCCAAGGCATCACCGAGGGCACACAGGAACGCTTTTTCGTGAGCGCACTGCACTGGGGACCCTATCAGAACGGACAACACCCCATGTACTCGCGCACCACCACCGCAAGCTACAGCCTGCAAGACGGCCAGTTCCACACCTACACCATGATGTGGGACCAGCAGAAAATCTCGATGTACCTCGACGACGACACCGAGCCTTATTTCGAGATGAACATCAACGACACGTCGCAGCAAAACTCGGCCGGCAACTATTTCCACAAGCAGTTTTTCCTGCTGCTGAATGTGGCCGTGGGCGGCAACATTCCCGGCATTCTGGACCCGGGTGGAATCACTGCGCTGAACGGCGGTGAGCAGACGATGGAAGTGGACTATGTGCGCGTCTACCAGAAGGCCGACGAGAAGAACTACTTCACCCCCGATGGCAGCGAAGGCGATGACGGGCCGGGCGAGATAGAAGAAGACACCACCACACAGCTGGGACGCTACGGCAGCCTATCGCTCGACGAGAGTGGCAGCTCCACCTTCGATTTCACCAATGCCACCGACTTTGTGGTGATTGGGGCCAGCCAGGGCGTCATCGACCAGATGGGCGACCGCGTGCGTGCCGACTACAGCGTGGACGACGAGAACAACTTCCTCTACATTTGGGAAAAAACCTACACCGCCAAGCCCTCTGAAGGAGTCAACTCCTTTGGGCTTGAGGAAGAATACAACCGCTTCATCGTCAACTCCGTGGGATGGTCGGGGCTGGGCTATGCCTCGACGGGCGGCACCGGAGCCGGCAAAGACCTGTCGATGCTCGATGAGGATGGCTACATCCTGCACTTTGCCATGCGCGGCACCGACCCGCTGATGCACACGGCTCACGCCGTGTATGTCGGGTCGGCGGCATTCACAATCGGTGCGTCGCCGTTCAACGACAACGGCAAGGCACTTCCTGTGCTGGGCGACTTCAAACGCGACGGGCGGTGGTGCTCGTTCGACATTCCGGTGTCGGTACTCAAGAGCCTGAGCGACCCGCTCTACACCGACGCGAGTAACCGCAAGGACAACGTGCTCTACTTCCTCAGCGGCGGTATTGCCGGTGCCGAGTTGCAATTCGACAACGTGTTCTTCTATAAGAATCCGCAAGTCGACACCGAGCCCCCCACCGACGACACCGACACCCAAATAGGACAATACGCGCAACGCTCGCTCGACGACAACGGCCAGTCAACCTTCGATTTCGCCGACGGCTACGACTACGTGGTGATCGGGGCCAGCCAGGGTGTCATCGACCAGATGGGCGACCGCGTGCGTGCCGACTACAGCGTGGACGATGAGAACAACTTCCTCTACATTTGGGAAAAAACCTACACCAGCGTGGACAGCGAGGGTCTCAACTCCTTCGGCCTCAATGAGGCGTTCAATCACTTTGTGGTGAACTCCGTGGGATGGTCGGGACTGGGCTATGCCTCGACGGGCGGCACCGGAGCCGGCAAAGACCTGTCGATGCTGGCCGAAGATGGATACTACCTGCACTTTGCCATGAAAGGCAACGATGTGGTGCGCCATGCCAGCCACACCGTGGGCGTGGGCAGTGCGCAGTTTGTGATTGGCAATAGTTCATCGGGGCCCATCATGCTGGGCGACTACCGCCGCGACGGACAGTGGTACAGCTTCGACATTCCGCTGGCCGAACTGCGCTCGCTCTACGGAGAGATGTTTACCGGCGATGGCGGTCAGAACGCCTTCAAGGGCAACGTGATTTCGTTCCTGAGCGGCGGCGCCACGGGCACAGAGTTGCAATTTGACAATGTGTTCTTCTACAAGCGCCACAGTGACGATGGCACGGCCGAAGACATCGACCCCGTGCTGGGCCGCTACGGCAGTCCGGCTCTCGACGACGACGGGCACGCCACATTCGACTTGACGGCAGGCCGCGACTATGTGCTCATCGCCCTGGGTGAGGAAGAAGCCCAGCAAATCAAGGCGCTGACGCTGGCCGACTATCGCCCCAACGACACGAGCAACTTCCTCTACATCTGGGAAGGAACCTACCAAAGCACTGCCAGCCAGGGAGTGAACTCCATGGGTTACGAGGAGGAGTATACCGCCGTGAAAGTGGCCAACGGCTCATGGTCGGGACTGGGCTTCGCCTCGACGGGCGGCACCGGAACCGGTAAAGACCTGTCGATGATTGACGACAGCTACTACCTGCACTTCGCCATCAAGGGCGACGATGCACAGCATGTGTCGCACGCCATCTGGGCGGGTAGCGCCAAGTTCTCACTGGGACGGGCGGCCTTCAACGACAATGGCACCCTCTACGGCCTGCTGGGCGACTTCTATCGCGACGGCAAGTGGTACAATTTCGACATCCCCGTGAGCAAGCTCCAAGAGTTTGCCAATCCCATTTTTGACAATGCCGGCAACTATCTCGACAACGCCATCGCCTTGCTCAGCGGCGGAAATCAGGGCGTGAACGTGAGCCTCGATGCCGTGTTCTTCTATCGCAAGGACGCCATTCCTCCCACCTCGCTGCTGGGCGATGTCAACAACGACAGTGAGGTTTCCGTGGCCGATGTCACAGCACTGGTCAACATCATCTTGGAAAACGAAGCGCCCTCGGTCGAGGACTATCCCTCGGCCGATGTCAACAAGGACGGCGAGGTTTCCGTGGCCGACATCACGGCACTGGTCAACATCCTTATGGAACAAGAATGATTTTCATAACTCAACACATTAACCAATCATCAAAAAAACTAACAAAACAATGAAGAAAACCATTATCATGGCAGCCATGTTGCTCGCTGGAGCATGGTCTGCAAGCGCGCAAGAAATCAGCGCCATTCCGGTGCCTGATGTCACCAATTATCAAACCGTCTATTCTGCAGCTTTGGGCAACGCCGAGGGCTATGCCTTCGACAGCTGGGGCGGCGGTACCGGACAATACATCGACATCCAGGGCAAGCAAGCCTACCAAATCAGCAACTTCGCCTACTTTGGCTCGGGCTTCGCGGCCATTGATGCCACAGCCATGGACTATCTGCACTTCGACATCTATCCCATGCAGGACATGACCCTGGCCATCGTGCCCATCACCGGCGCGGCCGAGAAGGGCCTCCAGCAGTCGCTCACAGGCGGACAATGGAACTCTTTCGACCTGTCGGTCTCAACCTTTGTGGACAAAGGGGCCAACATGGCCAACGTCTTCCAAATTAAATATGTGAGCAAGGTGGTGGCCGAGGGCGCTGCTGGGCAGCCCGACGGCTTTGCCAACGGCAACGGCTCCGAAACCTTTATCGTGGGCAACGTGTACTTCTACAAGGAGACCGCCCAGTACGACGATAACGAAGCGCCCGTGATTGTCACCGCTCAAGTGGATGCCGTGACCGCCACAAGCGCCACCCTCACACTCAAGGCCACCGACAACCTGAGCGAGAACATCTACTTCACCGTGACCGATCCCGCCACTGGAAACTCGTGGCGCAAAACGGCAGCCAATGGTGCCGAGGTTTCCCTGGAACTCACCGGGCTGGCTACCGGTACAGCCTACACCGTGAACGTGGTTGCAGTCGACGAGAAGGACAATGCGTCGGAAGCCACACGCCTGCCATTCACCACCGAGGAGATTCCCGCCATTCCCGAGCCCGTGAAAGGGGAATACCTGAGCCTATTCTCGCCCTACATCGGCAATGCCGGTGGCTATTTCTTTGACAGCTGGGGCGGCGGTAGCGGCAACATTATCAACATTCAGGGCAAGGAAGGCTACATGATCAGCAATTTCCATTATTTCGGGTCGCAATTTACCGATGTGGATGCCACCGAATTCTCCACCCTGCACTACGACATCTATCCCATGCAGGACATGACGCTGGCCATCGTGCCCATCACCCGCAACGCTCCTGAGAAGGGCTCCCAGCACTCGCTCACCGGCGGGCAGTGGAACGCCTTCGAAATTTCCGTTCAGGACCTGATTGACAAAGGTCTGAACATGGCCCAGTTGTGGCAAATGAAATATGTGAGCAAAGTGGTGGCCGAGGGCGCCGCCGGGCAGGTCGACGGCTTTGCCAACGGCGATGGCACCGAATCGTTCATTGTGGGCAACGCCTACTTTGTAAATCCCCTTCCCACTGGTGTCACCGAAATCTCGACCGCTAAAAAGGGCTTTGACCCCGCCCAGCCCATGTTTAACGTGATGGGGCAGCGCGTCAATGCCGACTACCGCGGCATCGTGATTCAAAATGGCCAGAAATTTGTGAAATAATATCACACCGGCCTATTGCCTAAATGACTAACGAGAGCTGGCGCACCATGCATGCGCCGGCTCTTTTTTGGTGGTATTGCCGCATGGTTATTGCGTGAACGGACGTGATTGATTATCTTTGCGCAAGTTATGGCATTATTCCAAACAAAACCCCATTACCACACCCTCGACGGGCTGCGTGGTGTAGCCGCGCTGGTTGTCATCGTGTACCACGTGTTTGAATGTTTCGACTGGACTCCCCTGCCCCACGGCTACCTGTCGGTCGACTTCTTTTTTGTACTTTCAGGTTTTGTTATCGGTTATGCCTACGACGACCGTTGGAGTCAGGGCTTGACCACACCCAGGTTTTTCATGAGGCGCCTCATCCGCCTGCATCCCATGGTCATTGCCGGAGCGGTGCTGGGTGCGGTGTGCTTCTTCATTCAGGGAAATGTCACCTGGAGCGGGCAGAAAGTGGCCACATCGATGGTGATGATAGCCTTGCTGCTCAACGTGTTCATGGTGCCCCTGCCCGTGGGTGCGAGGCCCGATGTGCGGGGCAATGGCGAGTTGTTCCCGCTCAACGGCCCCAACTGGTCGCTGTTTTTTGAGTATCTGGGCAACATCTTCTACGCGTTGCTCCTGCGCAGGCTTTCCACCCGCGCGCTGGCCGTGGTCACCTGCATGCTGGGTGCGGCTCTCACCGCAATATCGCTTCACGACGGATTTCTGGGCGTGGGATGGTCGATGGCCGACGGCGGCCTCTGGACCGGCATGGTGCGCATGCTCTTCCCCTACTCCATGGGAATGCTCTTGGCACGTGTGTTCCGCCCGGCGGCTGTGCGTCACGCTTTCTGGAAGTGCGCCGCGCTCATTGTGGCGGTAGCGTGCCTGCCACTGGCCTTGCCCGCCATGCCCGCATGGTGCAACGGTGCCTACGACGCCGCGTGCGTCCTGTTCCTGTTCCCGGCAGTGGTGTGGCTCGGGGCATCAGAAGCCCATTGCAGCACGCTTACCCGGCGTGTGAGTTGCATGCTGGGCGACTTGAGCTATCCGCTCTACGCCGTGCATTATCCGCTGATGTATCTGTTTTATGCCCACATCGGCTTCGATGGCAACCTCGTGCCCATCGAGGTGCTGAATCGGGTGTGGCCAGTAGCGGTGTGCCTGCCGCTGGCAAGCATAGCGCTGGCCTGGGCCACGATGAAGTGCTATGACCTGCCGGTGCGCCGACGCCTTTCTCACTTGGCCTTGCGCCACCGGCGCCAGGCCGACAACACCAGCAGGTGAGTCCTGTTCACCACCAGCAGCAAGGCCAAGCCCGCCATCAAGAAGTAGAAAGCACTCATCAAATCGCCGTCGGGGTCGTCATTGTCATCGTTGAGCGTCGTGAGCGTTTGCTCGGGGTTGCGCAGCTTGGAGGCGTCGATTGAGGTGAGGGTGCGCTTCCAGCGAATGATTCCTTTCTGAACATAGACCACTGCAGGATTGCCCCGCGCCAGCATCTTGATTTCGGTATCATCGGCCGTATAGAGCGGATAGGATGACATGGCGATATCTTCCCAGTCGAGCATCTGCTGCTCGGAGGCCGATGTCAGTCCGTAGATGGCCGCACCGCGCTCAGTGGCAAAGTCGTTCAGGTTATTGAGCAGGAACGTATGGGGGACGCTCACTTCGGGCAGGTCGGGGAACAAAAACAACAGTTGGTCACCTGACGGGTCAAGCACGGCATCACTCACATCCAGGCCGTTGTCACGGATGGCGATGGAATGAGCCGGCACCGGGCGTGACTGGGCGGCGGGCTTCTTAATCATGCGCCGGTCAACGAAAGTCCAGCCCTCGCCCTCGTCGGGCGCGTTGTCAATGGTAAATTCACGCTGCTCGCCGTTGCGCTCGTAAATGAACACATAGTCGTCCTCGTCGACACTGGCCGTCGATGCCGCGGCCGACGTCAGCCGTGTTCCCACTTCATAAGGGCGGAAGTCGATGAGCGGCTGCACAAAATAGCTCGGAACGACCAGCATCATGACATAGGCAAACACCAGCGCCGCGGCCACCCATTGCACCGCCGGACCGTAAATCGACGGCAGCCGGCGATTGAACAGAATCAGATAAATCACACCGGCCAGCAGCAGCAAGTTCTTGCCGAAAGTGGCCCAGTTGCTCAGGTGCAGCACATCGCCGAAGCACCCACAGTCGGGCACGGCGTTAGTCACAGCCAGCCACAGCGTGATGGGAGTCATCACCAGCATGAAAACCAGCATGAGCCATGGCACCGAGCGCCGATAGGCTCCCACGGCAGTCAGCACGCCCAGCATCATTTCCAGCACCGGCAGGGCCATGGCCGTGAAGAGCGATAGCGACACCATCTCGGTGAGCCCCATCGCCAGCATGTATTCGCTCACCTTGTAATAGGTTCCCCAGGGGTCGACAGCCTTGACAAAACCCGAGAAAATGAACACCCCGCCCACGGCCAGGCGCACAAGCAGTGTCACCACCATGGGCAGCGTGATGTTCCATCGCCGCTGGCTGGCCGTCGCGCTCACTGTGCCTCGTCGTTCTCGTCGTGCTTGATTAGGGCAAACACGGCGTAGTTAATCATGTCTTGATAGTTGGCGGCAATGCCTTCGCTCACCAGCGTGTGGCCGTCGTGGTTCTCGATTTCCTTCGTACGCTGGATTTTCGACAGAATCAAGTCGGTGTAGCTCGAGATGCGCATGTCGCGCCAGGCCTCGCCGTAGTCGGTGTTCTTGGCCATCATCAACGCCTTGGTCTGCTCCATATAGTGGTCATACAGTTCCAGGGCGCGCTCACGCGTCATGTCTACCACGTCGCTGTAGCCATAGTCGAGCTGAATCAGCCCGATGATGCCATAATTGATGATACCCACAAACTCGCCCCAGATATCCTCGCCCACCCGGCTCTGCCCGTTGATTTCGAGCGTGCGAATGCGCTTGGCTTTGATAAAAATCTGGTCGGTGAGCGAACTGGGGCGCAAGATGCGCCACGACGGGCCGTAGTCCTGCATCTTCATCTGGTACAGCCTGCGGCACCGCGCCACCACTTGGTCGAATTGCTCGCTGGTATTGTTCATCGTTGCTTGTTCTGTATTGGTTTGAGCCACAAAGTTAACTATTTTCGCACAAAAAACAAAGGGTGCCCCACTGCAATGTGAAGCACCCCGCTATAAGAAGCCACACCAAAGGATGTGATGAAACTCCGATAAAAACAAGTTTTGAGGGCATCGCATCTTTGTAATCCTCCGGCAGCGCTGGGCTGCACCTTTCGGTCGAGGCCCGCCATTGACTGCAATGCTTGTCTCGGCATTTCATAATATAATTGAAGAGTATCCCGATCTACTTTGATGTGGACAATTTTTCAAAGAACTTTCATCTGCACAAAGATACAAAAATATCCCGACATAACAAGGCGTGGTGCCACTTTTTTCGGTAATTCCACCATTTTTTATTTGATTCTATTCCGGTCATTGCGGGGGCAATGGCGGGGGCAATGGCGGGGGAAGCGATTGCTTGGACCGGGCGGTGCGCGAGCGGTGCAAGTACCAGCCGGCCACGGCCACGATGGCCATCCCACCGAGCACGCACAGGCTCACCACAGGACGTATCACCAAGAAAGCCAGTGCTATCACCAGCAGGCTCAGCGCCGTACCCAGCGCCCAGCTCACCAGCGAAGCGGCGGCGGTGGCCACCACCCCCACCACGGGCACACCGGCCAGCAGCGACGTGAAGATTTCGAGTGCCCACTTGATGCCCCACACCATGAGCAGCCACCCTATCACGCGCAGCACCCACACCAGCACATCGAAGCCCCACGTTTCGGTATCTATCTCCTCCTGAGGGTCGAACTGCTGGGTGCTCACTCGCGAATAGGTGAGCCAGTAATGCTCCGAGCCCACAAAGGGGCGGATGCTGTCGGCATGGGCCTGCGCCAGCACCCACATCTTGGCCGGCACGCGGCGCACGAACGACACGCGCACATCGCCCACAATGGGTTTGGCGGGGTTGTCGCCATAAAAGATGAAATTGTCGACCTGATGGGTGGGAACCGTGCCACCTCGCGAGGTAGAGTCGATGGCGGCGGCAAGTTGCCGATTGCGTGTGCCGCTGCCGTCGGCTATATTGCTCTTGAGCGCCGGCATGCTGTCAACAAGTTCGGTGGTCATCAGGTAAGGGCCGAGCTTAGCACCGCGTGAATAGGTCTTGAGCGGCTCGATCTGCACCACGGGTGTGTTGTCGTACCCGCTCGCCCGCGGGCCCGAGAACTTGGCAGGGTCAATGATCTTATCACTCCAGACGTGGTAATACTCGTACCGGGTGCTCGAGGTGCGGGTGCCATCAGCGGTCCGATGACTGGTCTCAATAGCTCTCTCCTGCCACTGATAATACCGCACCTGCCGCTCCACCGAGAGGCATTGCCCCCCGATGCCGTAGAGCGGGTCCACAGCCTCATCGCCCAGGTGCGCCCACACGTTCATGAAAAGCAGGCGCCCCTCGTTGGCGGGGTTCACGGTCGTGGTATCGTCCACGATAGTGAGCTTGGAGGCCGCCTCTGCAAACAGGTTGTGCGCATGAAACGAATGGCTCTCGTTCCACGCCAGCAGCGCCATGGCCGACACCATGATTGCCACGCCTCCCGCTTTTTTCAAAAAGCCGAACATAATTCCTTCATTATTAAAGTCGGTTAGTGTTTCCAAGTGATTGTGACAAAGATAGTGATTTTCTCACAATTCAACAAACAGTCAAGGCAGGCACCTCAAAAAGCGGGCCCTGCATGATTGCGGGGTCCGCTTTTACGAATCGGCCTGTGCCTCAGGGCACAGTCATTCCGTGGGGAAGTGGTGTCAGGCGTTCTTGGCCTTCTCCACGATAGCCTTGAAGGCCTCGGGATTGTTCATGGCCAGGTCGGCAAGCACCTTGCGGTTAATCTCGATGCCAGCCTTGTGGATGAGGCCCATGAGCTTGCTGTAAGAGAGATCCTCCAGACGGGCAGCGGCATTGATACGCTGAATCCAGAGAGCGCGGAAGTTGCGTTTTTTCTTCTTACGGTCGGCATAGGCATAGGTCAAACCCTTCTCCCAGGTGTTCTTGGCAACGGTCCACACGTTTTTGCGTGCTCCGAAGTAACCGCGTGTAAGTTTTAAGATTTTCTTTCGTTTAGCTCGTGAAGCTACGTGATTTACTGATCTTGGCATTTTTTTAAATTGTTTTGGATGTGAGCGGCGAAGTCGCGCTTTGAGCTACGCATCCGGTTAGTAAAAATGATAAAAATCTCTTAAAGATTAAAATTTGTGATGAAAACGTTGGTTGGCTCGGATTACTTCACCAGCAGCGTGCGCACCTGATTCAGGTTGGCCTTGTCAACGATGCTCACGTGGGTGAGGTTTCTCTTACGCTTTTTGCTCTTCTTGGTCAAGATGTGACTCTTGTAAGCATGTTTTCTTTTAATCTTCCCTGTTCCGGTAAAGGTAAACCTTTTTTTGGCACCGGAATTAGTCTTAACTTTTGGCATTTTGTAAATTTGTTTAAAAAAATTATTAACTAATCGAGGACCAGGCACTTACAAGCCTGATGCCCCTTTTCTCTCTGTTCGTTTTCGTGCGCTGATATTCGGCCGGCCACCAGGTTCACTTGTCCTCGGCAGGAGCCGCCGCGGCATCGTCTTTCTTCTTGGCCTGACCGGGCTTCTTGGGCGAGAGCATGATGGTCATGCGCTTGCCTTCGAGCACGGGCATCTGCTCCACCTTGCCATATTCCTCCAGGTCGTTGGCAAACCTGAGCAGCAGCACTTCGCCTTGCTCCTTGAAGAGAATCGAACGGCCCTTGAAGAACACATAGCTCTTCACCTTGGCACCCTCCTTGAGGAAGGCGATGGCGTGCTTGAGCTTGAAGTTGTAGTCGTGGTCGTCGGTCTGCGGTCCGAACCGTATTTCCTTCACCACAATCTTGGTCGACTTGGCCTTCTGCTCCTTGAGCCGCTTGCGCTGCTGGAACTGGAACTTCTGGTAGTCCATCACACGGCACACCGGGGGCTGCGCCTGGGGCGCGATTTCGATGAGATCGAGCTCCAGCTCATCGGCAATCTTGAGTGCTTGCGACAGGGGGTAGATTCCCTCGGTCACATTGTCACCCACAAGGCGCACTTCCCGTGCCCTGATTTGCTCGTTCACGGCATGTGTGTCTTTGTCTTTCTTGCCCGCGGGCTGGTTGCGGTCGCGCTTGGGGCGTGGGCCCGGAGGGCCTGCCGGACGCTTGGGTCCGCTCCAAAATGGTTTCTTGTCCATCAAGTAATTTTAATAGTTATCAGTACACGACAACGTAGCCCCATCAGACATTAAAATTCGTCATCCGGGCCACTTCGTCATTTATTTCGGCTGCAAAGATAGCAATTTTTTTCGAACCTTTATCACCTTCGCCCTGTTTTCTTACAGAAACTTCGCCCGAAGCTTCTTCTTTTTCGCCCACGATGAGCAGATAGGGGATGCGTTTGAGCTCATTGTCACGGATTTTGCGACCGATTTTCTCGTTTCGCTCGTCGATGGTGGCGCGCACATCGAGCGCGTTGAGCTCATTCATCACGCGGTGAGCATAGTCGTTGTATTTCTCGCTGATGGGAAGCACCACGCACTGGTCGGGCACCAGCCACAGCGGAAGCTTGCCGGCAGTGTGCTCGAGCAGCACGGCGATGAAGCGCTCCAGCGAGCCGAATGGCGCGCGGTGAATCATCACCGGGCGGTGCTTGAGATTGTCGGCACCGGTGTATTCCAGCCCGAAGCGCTCAGGAAGGTTGTAGTCGACCTGGATGGTGCCCAGCTGCCAGCGGCGGCCCAGGGCGTCCTTCACCATGAAGTCGAGCTTCGGTCCATAGAAGGCTGCCTCGCCGGTCTCCTGGCGGGCCTTGAGTCCCTTCTCCTCACACGCCTCGATGATGGCACGCTCGGCCTTCTCCCAATTCTCGTCGCTGCCCACGTATTTCTCGGGATGGTTGGGATCGCGCAGCGAGATTTGAGCCTCATAGTCAAACCCGAAGATGCTGAAAATGAACGAAATGATGTCCATCACGCCCAGGAACTCCTGCTTCAGCTGGTCGGGGGTGCAGAACAAGTGGGCATCGTCCTGACAGAAGCAGCGAACGCGTGTGAGCCCGTGGAGTTCGCCACTCTGCTCATAGCGGTAGACCGTGCCGAACTCGGCGAAGCGAAGCGGCAGGTCGCGGTAGCTGCGGGGTGCCGTGCGGTAAATCTCGCAGTGGTGCGGGCAGTTCATGGGCTTGAGCAGGTATTCTTCTCCCTCCTCGGGCGTGTGGATGGGCTGGAACGAATCTTTGCCGTACTTGGCATAGTGCCCGCTGGTGACGTACAGCATCTTGTTGCCGATGTGCGGGGTCACCACCTGCTGGTAGCCGTATTTCTTTTGTATCTTGGCCAGGAAGTCCTGAAGACGGTTGCGAAGAGCGGCACCCTTGGGCAGCCACAACGGCAGACCGGCACCCACATTCTGCGAGAAGGCGAACAACTCCATTTCCTTGCCAATCTTGCGGTGGTCGCGCTTTTTGGCCTCCTCGAGCATCACCAGATACTCGTCGAGCATCTTCTTCTTGGGGAAGGAGATGCCGTACACGCGCACCAGTTGCGGACGTTTCTCGTCGCCGCGCCAGTAGGCACCGGCCAGCGACAGGATTTTCACGGCCTTGATGGGCTCGGTGCTGGGAATGTGCGGGCCGCGGCACAGGTCGGTGAACCGGCCCTGTGTGTATGTGGAGATGTGGCCGTCCTCAAGCTCGCTGATGAGCTCGCACTTGAGCGTCTGCCCGCCGTCGCCGAAGAACTTCAGTGCGTCGGCCTTGCTGATGTCATGGCGCACCACGGCCTCTTTGCGGGCCACGAGCTCGGCCATCTTTTTCTCAATCTTGTCGAAGTCGGCACTGGTGATTTGGTGCTCACCCGGGTCGATGTCGTAGTAAAACCCGTTCTCGATGGCGGGTCCTATTCCGAACTGCACGCCCGGATACAGCTCTTGCAATGCCTCGGCCAGCAAGTGGGCGCTGGTGTGCCAGAAGGCGTGCTTGCCCTCGGGGTCTTCCCACTTGAAGAACTGGATGCTGCCATCGCTTGTGACGGGGCGGGAGATGTCCCACTCCTCGTCGTTCAACTTAGCGGCCAGGATGTTACGAGCCAGCCCGGCGCTGATGCTCTCGGCAATCTGATAGGGCGTCGTTCCACTCTCAAATTGCTTCACGTTTCCATCTGGAAAAGTAATGTTAATCATAATGCTATATATAAAATGTTTTGCGCCGTGTCCTACAACAACACGACGGCGATTTGTAAATCACCCGCAAAGATAATAAAAAAATGGTGCAAGTTGTGCGAAATGCCTTGATTATTTGAGCTATCACCTTGTCGCCCATGCCCCGGAGCTCCCCCGGACCGGGAAAAGCCGGCCCGAAATGCACGGCGAGGAGGCGCCGCACACACACTTCCGGCAATCGTCACTGCATCCGCTTGAGCACGTTGTAACTGGGCAGGATGCCCAGCTCGCCGGCTTGGCTCAAGTCGGCCACCCCGCGCTCTTTATTACCCAGCCTGAGGTACATCAGGCCACGGTTGTAATAAGCCTCGCCCAGGTCGGGCTTGAGCTCGATGGCCTTCGTGTAGCAGCTGATGGCGCTGGTGTAGTCGGCCTGGAGCATGCAGGCGTTCCCCTTGTCGTAGTAGGCGTACACGTTCTTGGGCGACAGTGTCAGCAGGGAGTCGATGTCGTTGAGCACCTGCTGCAGGGCTGCGGCGTCCTCACGCTGGCGCAGCATGGCGCGCGTCTGGGTGTCGGTCGTCGCGTCGCCATCGGCAGCCATGGCGCTGTGCCCCATCTGGTAGAGCATATAGTGCGCGCAGGCGCGCAGCAGATACGCCATGGCAAATTTGGGACTCATGGCGATGGCGCGGTCGGCATCGGCCACGGCTGCGGCGGGATTCTTCACCAGCAGGTAGTCCATCGCTCGCGCAAAATAGTCGACCGACCGGGGCTTGGCCGTTGCCAGCAGGCCGTCGTAGTACTCGATGCTGGCAAAGTGGCGCTTAATCTCGTCCTCGTTGAGGCGTTGTTCGCCACTCACCAGGGCCAGCGTGGCTGGCAGCAGCCGCGACTCGTTGAGCTCGGTTATCTCCCGCAGGTAGTACGTCTTGCCGTTGAGCTTGTTATCGCGCGTATAATAGGTGAGCAGCATCATCGGCTCGGGCTCTATCTCGACGTTGGTGTTCTGAATGCGGCCGCGCTGCTTGTTGGCATACTCGGGCTTGATGGGATTTTCGGGTGCCACCGTGAGCAGTGTGTTGAAGCGGTTCATGATTTCTTCTTCGGTCTCGGGCTCGGACTGCCCGGTGAGTTCCTGCTGTTCACGCTTGCGGATGGCGGCGTTCACTTCTATTTCGGCCGGATTGAAGTCGGAAACATGGGTTTTCTTGCGTTTGAACAGCGACAAAGCGTGCTCATAGTCGGCATTGCTGCCACGCATGTCGCCCATGCGACGCTTCGCCTCGCCGCGGGCCATGAAGCCGGCCTCGAAATTGGGGTATTTCTTGAGCACCTCGTCGTAGTCGCGCACGGCTTGCCGGTACTGCCCCGTGCGGAAGTAAAGCATGGCACGGTTATAAAGTGCCATAAAATTGTGCGAATCACTCTGCAGCACAAAGTCAAAATCATTGATGGCCTTGTTGTTCTCCCCCACCTCGGCCAGCAGCAGCCCACGGTTGAAGTGCGCCTCGATGCTCGCCGGGTCCAGGCCCACGGCATAGTCATAATCGGCCATCGCGCCGAAATAATCGTCGAGGTTGTACTTGATGAACGCGCGGTTGATGAAGTAACCGGCCTGATGCGGCTCGAGCTTGATGGCCTCGTCCATATCGGCCAGGGCCTGCTCGTAGTCGCCGCGCGAGCGCGTGGCGATGGCGGCACGCATCACATAGGCACCGGCATTGTTTTTCGACAGTTCCAGCGAGCGGTCCACATGCTTGAGCGCCTCCACGGTGTCTTTGCGCATCAGGTACAGATGCGCCAGGCCCAGTTGTGCCCGGTCATTGTTCGGGTCGACCGACAGCAAGCGGTCGTAGGCACGCTGCGCCGCCTCGTAGTCGTGCAACTCGCCGTAGCACACCGCCGAGTTCATCATGAACACCTTCTCCTCGGGCATAAGCCGCAGGCCCTCGGCGTAGTCGGCCACCGCGCCGGCAAAGTCGCGACGGTTCTGGCGTGCCACACCGCGCACCTGATAGGCGTCCACGATGAAGGGGTTGCGCTCGATGGCCAGCGTGGCGTCTTGCTCGGCACCATTGTAATCCTCGAGGTTGATTTTAGCCACGGCACGGTAGAAATAAGGCTCGGCAAGAAACGGCTTGGCTTTAATCACCTGATTAAAATATTGAATCGACAGGATGTAATCCTCAAAGTAAAGCGCATTGCGACCGATGGCCATCACCTGGTCGGTATTGATTTGCGACCATGCGGCGCCCCAGGCCAGGGCCACCATCGCCACGACGCACATCAGTCTGTTTCTTGCCTTCGTCTTCATCACTTGCTTTATGAAAGTGAAACAAAAATAACTATAAAAACTTAAAAGTGCCGAAACAATTTGCATCATTTAAGAAAAATAGCGAAATTTGAAGGTTTATTTATCATTGACACCGCATTTTCATGAAGAATATCGTCATCTTGAGCCTTGTGGCGGCCCTCTCTTTGTGCCCGGCCACCATGCATGGCAAGAAGAAACAAAAAAAATATGCCAAGACCGAGGTCAGTCTTAACAACTCCAAGCCCGTGGAGCAACCCATGACACCCGTCACCATCACCAACGCCAAGAAACAGCTCGAAGGCGAATGGGACATTGTGACGCTGCGCAAGAAACCGGTCTCCACGCCCGACCGCGCGTACCTATATCTTGACTTCAAAAATTTCAAAGTCTACGGCAGCACCGGCTGCAACGACCTGAACGGGCGCTTCCAGCAATCCGGGACCAACATCAATTTCAAGGACTTTATCACCACCGAGCGTGCCTGCCACAGCGCCACCCGTGAGCGCGACATCCTCAAAGCGCTCGCCGAGGTGCAGCGCATGACCATGAGCACGCAGTACAACATCGAGTACCTCAACCTGATGAACAGCAAGGGACAAGTTATCATGGTGCTCAAGCACCACAACCTCGACTTAATGAACGGGGTGTGGATTGTGCGCGAGGCCGACGGCGTGAACGTGCGCGACAAAAACGTCAGGATGGTTATCGACGCCACCATGCAGACCCTGCATGGCAACACCGGCTGCAACATCATTAACGGCATCATCCACATCGACGCCAGCAAGGACCATGCCATTCAGTTCGAGGACATTCACACCACAGGCAACGTGTGCGACGACATGGCCACCGAGACGGCTATCCTCGTGGCTCTCGAACAAACCGAGAGCTGCAAGCGCATCAACGATGCGCAAGTGGCGCTGCTCGACCACAAGGGCCGCATCGTGCTCATGCTCGACCGCACCACCCTGCCCCGCTGAGTGGCACACCGTAACGTCCCACCGAAAGCACAAAATAAGGCGGCCGCCCTCATACAGAGAAGCGGCCGCCTTAGCTATAACGTTAATCAAATAACAATCGGTCGATGAATCCAGAGCGACAACGGTATCACTGGATGCCGTCTTCGAGCTCGCCGAAATCGCTGATTTCTTCTTCGTCGAACTCATCCTCGCCATAGAACTCGGCGTCAAGGTCATCGAGACTCGTGTCGACAACCTTCACAGCTGCCGGGCTGAAAGTCTCAAAGTCGATGTTCTCCTTCGGGGCCTTTCCTTCCTTGCGCTGGCACAGGGGGTCGTGAAGCGTTTTGCCGGGAACCACCTCGTTCAGCTTCATGAAGAAATAGCGCTCAGTCACATAATCGAACACAAATTTAAGTTTCTGCCCCTCGTCCTCGATGAGCTCGGCCAGCGGTGTATCTTCCATCAGCCAGATATCCTCGTCGCTGTCGGTACCCATGTCGATGAAAGTCACTTCTTTTTCTTTCACCCAGTCTTCGTCGCAGATGTAGAACGAATCCATCTGGTCCTTGGAATACCCGGCGGCATCGAGGATGGCATTGCGCAGCCGCAAGAACGTGTCCTCCGAGTCGATGGCGATTTCAAGTTTAAAATTCTCAGCCTCTTCCGATCCTACAAGAAATTTGTAAACCATAATAAAATTGTATCGTGTCTGTTTAATGTATGTTCTGTTATATCACGCTGCGAAATTAGTAATAAAAATCTTTAGGCAAGCATTTTTGGCAATTTTTTTTTGAACAAGCAAAAAAAATATTTTGTGCAAGTGTTTCGGCAAGAAAAATCACTGCTCGCAAAACTTTTTATTGCCGCCACGGTGGGGGCACATGACGGCTCTGCAGCTAAAGACGACTATAAGTAATGATTCGCGCACGCGCGCGATGATGATTTGTGCGAGCGACCACCTCACAAAAAAAGGCATCTTGCGGCGGCGAGGCCGGCCTGATGCCTTTCTTTATTGCAGTTGTTCTCCCAGTGTGGCGCCCGGCTCAGGGAATGAGGCCGTAGCTGCGGAACACCTTCTGGATTTTCTCCAAAGCCGTGGTCACCTGCTCCTTGGTGTGGGTGGCCATCAGGCTGAAGCGGATAAGCGTGTCGGTCGGTGCCACGGCAGGCGACACCACGGGATTGACGAAAATGCCCTCTTCCAGCAGGTCGCGCGTGATGGCAAACGTCTTGTTGTTGTCGCGGATGAAGAGCGGGATGATGGGCGTCTCGGTGGCGCCAATCTCGCAGCCCATCTCACGGAAGCCGTTCAGCGCATAGCGGGTGATGTCCCACAAGTGCTGCTGGCGCTCAGGCTCGCTCTCCATGATGTCGAGCGCGGCACCCACGGCAGCCGTCGAAGCCGGCGTGATGCTGGCAGTGAAAATGTAGCTGCGCGAGTGATGGCGCAGATAATTTGTTATCACCTCATCGGTGGCGATGAAGCCGCCCAGTGAGGCAAACGACTTGCTGAATGTGCCCATGATGAGGTCCACCTCGTCGGCCAGGCCGAAGTGGTCGCAAACACCACGGCCGCCGCGGCCAAACACGCCGATGCCGTGAGCTTCGTCGACCATAATGCTGGCCTTGTACTTGCGGGCCAAGTCAACGATTTCGGGCAGCTTGCACACGTCGCCCTCCATCGAGAACACGCCATCGGTGACAATGAGTTTCACACGGTCGGGCTCGCACTTCTGAAGCTGCTTCTCCAGCGAGTCCATATCGTTATGCTTGTACTTGAGCGAATTGGAGAACGACAAGCGACGCCCCTCGATGATGGAGGCATGGTCTTGCTCATCCCAAAGGATGTAGTCCTCACGACCGGTCAAGGTCGACACCACACCCAGGTTTACACCGAAACCCGTACTGTAAATCATGGCGTCTTCCTTTCCCACATAGTCGGCCAGCCGCCGCTCCAGCTGCTTGTGAATGTCGAGCGTGCCGTTGAGGAAAGGTGAACCGGCACAGCCCGTGCCGTACTTCTTGGTGGCTTCGATAGCCGCTTGCTTGATTTTGGGATGATTGACCAGCCCGCTATAGCAGTTCGAGCCGAACATCAGCACCTTTTTCCCCTTGATAATCACTTCGGTGTCCTGCTCGCTGGAGATGGCACGGAAATAAGGATAAATGCCGGCGGCCTTGGCTTGCTGCGGCACTTGGTATTTAGCTAACTTTTCTTGTAATAACTTCATGAGGTTATACGTTGCGTTGTGTTTTTATCAGTCTGCAAAAATACAAAATAAAATCTTAATATAAATAAAAAAATGTGACTTTTCAGCCATTTTCTGTGTTATTCTGCTGTTTCCGGCATGCCCAATGTTCACACATGGCCCTTTTTATGCCTTGTTAAGATTATTTAATGGGCTTTTTGGGCGACACTGAAGGGCCGTACAGGCGACGCAGCAAATCGGGACGGTGCATCCGCCGCAGCGACGCCTCGATGTCGCGCTTGTAGGCTTTGTCGTACCAAAAGAAGAACTTGCGCTGGCCCAGCTTTTCTTGCTTGTCGTGAGCCGAATACACGGGTTGCAGCGTATAAGGGGCCAAGCCGGTGCAGTAAGTCTCGGTGCTCACCGTCATGGGCGTGGGGGTGAAATCTTGCACTTGCTCCAGGTGAAAGTCGAGTTCACGCGTGATGGCGGCCAGCTCGGCCATGTCCTCATCGGTGCAACCGGGGTGCGACGAGATGAAGTAAGGGATAATCTGCTGATGCAGGTCGTAACGGGCGTTCAGCCTGTCGAACAAGGCCTTGAAGCGCCTGAACAGGTCGAACGACGGCTTGCGCATGAGCTGCAGCACGCGGTCGCTGGTATGCTCGGGGGCTACCTTCAGGCGCCCCGACACATGGAAGCGGATGAGTTCCTCGTTATACTGGGCATTGATGCGGTCCACCCGCTCGTCGCCCGTGCGGTGCATCGACAGGTCGTAGCGCACACCGCTGCCTATGAACGACTTTTTCACTTCGGGCAGCGCATCGACCGCATGATAGATATCGAGCAGCGCACTATGGTCGGTGTTGAGATTGCGGCAAGGCTTGGGGTGCAGGCACGACGGACGGCGGCACACCTGGCACAGCGTGAGGTCGCGGCCGTGCATGGCGTACATGTTGGCGCTGGGGCCGCCCAGGTCGGAGATGTAGCCCTTGAAGTCATCCATGTGCGTCACTTGCCGCACTTCACGCAGAATCGACTCCTTGCTGCGCGACGCAATGAATTTTCCCTGATGGGCGCTGATGGTGCAAAATGCGCAGCCTCCGAAGCAGCCACGGTGCAAGCACACCGAGTGGCGAATCATCTCATAGGCTGGAATGCGCTTTCCCTGATAGCGCGGATGCGGCAGGCGAGTGTAGGGCAAATCGAACGACGCGTCGATTTCCTCGGTTGTCATCGGCTCATTGGTGCGGTTCACCTTCACGGCCATGTCGCCCGTGGCTTGCCACAGGTTGTGACCGTGCCACAGGTTACTCTCCTCCTCTATCACCTTGAAATTGGCCGCATGGGCCCGCTTCGAGCCGAGGCACTCCTCATAGCTGTGGAGCACGACGTCGGTGGACGTGGAGGCGGCGGGCATTTCACGCAGGGGGCGGCGCACCACCGTTTGCGGCACGTCGGTAATCTGGTCGATGGGCAGCCCGGCGGCCAGCGCATCGGCTATCTGAAGATTGGGCTTTTCGCCCATGCCATAGACCAGGACATCGGCGCGGCACTCGGCCAGAATGGACGGTTTGATGCGGTCCTGCCAGTAGTCATAGTGGGCCAGCCGGCGCATCGATGCCTCAATGCCTCCGGCCACCACGGGCACATCGGGCCACAGTTTCTTGAGGATATCACTGTAGACGATGGTGGGATAGTCGGGGCGTGCACCGGGCCGCCCGCCGGGCGTATAGGCATCGTCGCTGCGCCGCCGGCGGGCGGCCGTGTAGTGATTCACCATCGAGTCCATGGCGCCGGCACTCACGCCGAAAAAGAGCCGGGGCCGGCCCAGCTTGCGGAAGTCGCGCAGGTCGTCGCGCCAGTTGGGCTGTGGCACAATGGCCACCTTATAGCCGTGAGCCTCCAGCACACGGCCTATGACAGCTGTGCCCATCGAAGGGTGGTCGATGTAGGCATCGCCGGTGAAGAGAATCACGTCGGCCTGTTCCCACCCCAGATGGTCCATTTCCTTGCGGGTGGTCGGCAGCCATTGTCCCTCCACCTTGTGGCTGGGTTGTTGCTTGTTTTTTTGCATCGTTTGCAAAGTTACGAATAAGCGAGCGAAAACCCAAACTCGTTTGAGGTTTTCCGAGCGAAAGTAACTTGGGCAGAGCCAACGTTACCCTTTTTTTGCTTGCCGATGCGTATCGGCGCGCAAAAGCTGCTATTTCGGCTCCACACCCATCGACCTCCCGCTCACAATTTCTCAAATAAAAAAGAATTTCATTTGTATTTTCACTTTTATTTTCATATATTTGCATAATTGAATCAATTCCTTTTTTATTAACGTAAACCAAAAACTAACATGAAAAAAATCTTTACCTTGATGCTTTGCCTGGCGGCCGTGGCGCAAGCCAGTGCATGGAAGCCCTTGTTTGTGGGGCACCGCGGATGCAACCGCGGCGTGGAAAACACCGTTGAGGCTTATCGCAACGGAGTGGACTATTACGGCTACGACGGATTGGAGTGCGACGTGCGCGTCACAAGCGACAACCAATACGTCATCAGCCACGACGAGACGACCGAGCGCGTGGGAGGCAACCTCACCGTAGCAAGTGCCACGCTGGCCCAGCTGCAAGCCGAGAACTACACTCAGACGCGCAGCGGCGTCACCTACACCGGCAAAATCTGCACCATGGCCGAGTATCTCGACATTTGTGTTGAAAAAGGCGTGTTCCCCGTGATTGAGCTCAAGTGGACCACCGGAATCAACAACAACGACATGAGCAAATTCCCGGGGCTGGCTGCATTGATTGAGCAAAAAGGACTCACCGACAAGGCCATCATCCTCACATCGATGAAAAACTCGCTGGAGTATGTGCGCACCAATTATCCGGCACTGAAGTGCCAGTGGCTGTGCAACGCCAACTGGAAGGACAACGAACCGTGGTGCAAGCAGTGGAACCTGGAGCCCAGCATCTCAACCGGCAACTTCGACATCTACACGGTGAAGAAATTCCGCAATCTGGGGCTGGATGTGGCTTGCTGGGTGGTCGACACCGAGGCCAGCTACAAATCCATCGGGGCCATGGGCGTGAAAATGATGACTTGCAACTCACTCATGCCCAGCGCCATGCCCGAGCTTGACGAAATCGACTGGGATGCCGTCGTCGAGCCGGTCCAGCCTTTGGAACTGAAATGTGACACGGTTTTTAAATTCAGCCGCTTCCGCGGCAATCTGCCCGAGAATTTCCCCTCGGGATTGACCGATGAGTCGAAATACAACACCGCACAGATGGCTGCCATGTGCGGAGGCATGTTCTATCCCAATGACTACCGAACCAGCACCCTGCTGGCATTTGATGCCGAGGGTGAGCAGGACAGCGGCATCGCGGGAGGTAAAGCACAGGGGGTGACCTGTGACGACGCGGGCAACCTCATTCTGCGCAACGACGGGGCGACAGAGAACTCGCCCAACAAAATGGTGCTCTATCAAAACGGGAGCATCACACCCGTGGAAGTGGACTTTACGCTGCTCAACCCGGGACGCGTGCATTTCATCAGCGCCAGCGGCGATGTGTTCTCCAAAGAAGGTGGCTACGTTTACTTCTTCCCCAACACCCAGAATGTGGTGAACGTGGTGAAGATTGCCGAGGGCAGGCTCGTGGAGGTGACCGCCAGCAAGACGCTATCGATTGCCGGCTCCACTGCCGGTGTGGTGTATCCCATCAACAACGACCCCAACAAGTTCATCTATCAAGTGCGCAACAACGGCTACTACCTCTACGACAACGGTGACAAGGGCGGATATGTGGCCGGCTCGGCCAGCACCACACCTCCCAACCGCAACTCGAGCGTGGGCGGTGCCTACTTCACCATGGACGGACACGAACTCTTCCTCCACTCGTCGGGCAGCAATTATAACGGTGGATTCACCATCAGGGACATGACTGCCAAGGCCGAGCCTATCCTCACCATCGATCCCATGGGCAATGGCGGCTACGGTGCCAACCCCTCGGTGGGCGCATTCTTCCGCGCCGAGAAACTCGACGACACGCATGTGATGCTCTATGAGTACTGCATGGGCAATGGATATGCCGCCTATCAGCTCTATCTCGACCAGCCCTACACGGCCATCAGCGAGACGGGCATCGGCACACAAACCGGCAAGGAAGTGAGCAAGACCTACTACAACATCATGGGCCAGGCTTCGACACAGCCTCACAGTGGCGTGAACATCGTTGTCACCCGCTACGACAATGGCACCACGCGTGCCACGAAGGTGATTCGTTGACACACCACCATCCCTTCCCCTACACGAAAACAAGCCGCCTGAAAAAATTCCGCTTTCAGGCGGCTTGATTTATCGGCCACACTGAACCCATTTTGGCCATTTTGCCCCACACATCGAGAAAAAAACGTGGAAAATTTTGCTATTCAATCACTTTGAACTAATTTTACAAACTGAAACTAATCACCCCAATCTCATGAAACACATCATCTTTTGCATCACTGCTTTTCTGGCCTTTTCTCAATTAGCCCAAGCCGGCCCGGTGAGTCAAGAACGCGCACGCGCCATTGCCGCCGAGCATCTCCGCACTGTCTCCTCGCGCCACAATGCACCCGGCCACGCGCCGGCTCTCACCCTGGCTCTCTCGGCCAAAGCCACCGACATGGCCGAGGCTGCCGACTACTATGTGTTTAACACAGGCATGGATGGCTATGTAGTGGTGGCAGGAGATGACCTTGCCCCCGCCGTGCTGGGCTACAGCGACGAAGGCACCTTCAATCCCGCCGATGTGCCCGACGGCTTACAATATATGCTCGACACCTATCGGCAAGAAATCCAGTTCATGCGCAGCCAGCCCCAAGCCGCCAAAGCCGCGCCACGAAGGACATCGGGCCAGGTGATAACCCCCATGCTGACGACTAATTGGAATCAAAACAATCCTTATAACAACCTGTGCCCTACCTACAACAGCAGCAACGGCACCACAACTTCAGTGACTGGATGCGTGGCCACTGCCACGGCTCAAATCATGTACTACCATCGCTGGCCCGTGAAGGGAACCGGTTCACATTCGTATTCATGCAACGTGAACAACGCCGGCACCACCAAGACGTTGAGCGCCGACTTTGGCAACACCACCTACGAATGGGACATGATGCTCAATGACTATGCCCATGGCTACACCGATGCCCAAGCCAATGCCGTGGCCACCCTGATGTATCACGTGGGCGTGGGCGGCGAGATGAAATATGGGGCCACCAGCGGAATGAGCATCTATTCTACCAAGGAAGCTCTGCGCAACTACTTCGGCTACGACAAGGGCATGTCCTATATGAAACGCGCCAAGATGGGCATCACCGATTGGATAGCCGCCATCGACAACGAGCTGGCCAACCGGCGGCCCATTCTCTATTCAGGCTACACTCCCAACGGAGGACACGCCTTCGTGTTCGACGGCCGCGATGCCAACGGCTACTACCACATCAACTGGGGATGGGGAGGAAAGAGCAACGGATATTTTCTCGTGACGGCTTTGAACCCCACCTCACAAGGCATCGGTTCATATGAGGGCGGCTACAACAGCGGCCAGGAGATGATTGTGGGCATCATGCCCGACCAGGGCGGAACGGCTCCTGAAAAATCGGTCGAGCTGACCGTCGAGACGTTCGCTCCGGGAGTCAGTCAGGTGAATCTCGGCAATCCAGCGCCCATGATTCTCGACCGGTTGACGCTGGCAGGCAACGGCTACTACCCCAAGCTGAATGTGTACATGGCCCTCTGGCTGACCGATGAAAATGGTAATGATGCCGAGCAATACAATGCGTCGAATATTCGCTATTTTTCGCTCCAGGTGGGTAGCACCTATCGCTTCCGGGAACTCGACACGTCCAGTAGGCAATGCATCAGTTACACACCGTCCACATCGTTGGCCGACGGCAACTACCACCTGCTGTTCATGTATGCCATTCCCACGGCCGGCGTGAGCAACTACGTCGTGTACGACCACAGCCCGCTCACCAGTGGTTACATCAACGTCCGCGTGGCCGGAGGCGTGATGTATTTCGACACCGACACTTCCCTCACAGGCCACCTCACGGCATCCAATCTCACTGTCCCGACCACCGTAGGCACCGGCAACACAGTGGAACTGAGCGCCGTCGTCCACAACGATGGGGAAGAATATTACGACATACTGAACTATGCAGTTGTCCAAAACGGCCGGCAAATAAGCCTTGAGCAAGGCAGCCGCATCGATGTGGCAACCAATGGCGAGGTACTTATCAAGGGCTCGTTCACCGCTCCGGCAACACCGGGCGACTATCAACTGATGATTGTGGACGCCGGCAACAACGCCATTGGCGGCCCCGTGAACTTCAAGGTGATGGAAAGCACGGGCTACGATCTCGTTATCCAGTCGCAGCTGAAGGTCGACAACTATCTTATGCCTCAGGGCAAAGTGAGCGCGAAAGCGGTCATCGCCAACAATGGGCAGGGCGACTACGTGGGCCCCATTCCTTACATGATCATCAACGATGAGGCGACGCTGGTCCTCACCCACGCCAATAGCCCCATTGTGCACATCCCGGCCGGCCGTGCGGTCAATGTTCAGATTCTTTCGCCCTTCGAGGGCACTCCGGGTTTCGTCTACCGAATGTGCTTGCGCAACCTGAACTATCCCAACAGTTACACTATTTGGGGCGACAGGGTACCGTTTGAGTTAATGCCCTTCTCCATCAAGGGTGATGTCAATGGAGATGGCGAGGTGAGCATTGCCGACGTGACCATGCTGGTGAACTTGCTGATGAGCGAATCATCCAATCCACGCAGCGATGTCAATGGCGACGGCGAGACCAGCATTGCCGATGTCACGACGCTGGTGGGGTTACTTGTCGAATAACACTGGATGGATTGTGCCATGATGCGCGCTGCTTTTCATTGGCTGGCTCTGGGCATGCTTATCTGCATTGCCGCGCAATGCCGAAGTGGCGACAAGGCCCCCGATGGCGATGTCCTTCCGGAGGTTCCCGACTACCGGCTGGCCAGCCAATGGCTCGTCGATGACCGGCGGGCGCCGGCCGACGTGTTCTACATCATTTCGACCGAAACAGGCGACTATGCCTTGCCCGGCGGCACCATTTGCCACTATGCCGACACCTATAGCGACAGTACACGGCTCCCGATGCAGGCCGAGATGGTGGGCGTGGACACGCTGATAAGCGGCACGCTGAACTTCTACTCGCCTTACTACCGCCAGTGCTCGCTGCAGTCGTTTGCCGGCGACAGCACCGCCATGCGTCTGGACGTTGCCACAGGCGATGTGCGCCGAGCCTTCAAGCACTATCTTGAGCACTTCAACCAGGGCCGGCCATTTGTGCTGGCAGGATTCAGCCAGGGGGCCATGATTGCCCTGCAGCTGCTAAGCGAGATGGACGATGCCACCTATGGCCGCCTGGTGGCCGTCTATGCCCTGGGCTGCACCATCACCCCGCAGATGGCGGCTGCCTCGCCACGCATCAAGGCCGCCACAGGCCCCGACGACACCGGAGTCACCATTTGCTACAATTCGGTGCGCGACACCGGCTGTGCCATCATGGGAAAGGGCAACGCGTTTGCCATCAACCCCGTGAACTGGCACACCGATGCCACGCCTGCCTCACTCGTCACCGTGCCATCACCCTTGCTTCCACCTGCCGGGCAATCGCTCGACTCGCTCTCGGTCCATCTCGACCCGGCCACGCGTCTGCTGCTGGTCGACGGTGTCACCGGCACCGACTATGTGCTGCCCTTGATTGGCAAGGAAGGCTGCTATCATTCCCGCGAGATTTGGTTCTACCGCAATCAGTTGCGTGACAATATTGCACTGCGCACAGCACGCTTCATGCAGGCCAAGCCCCGATAATGTCTTATTCATGTAAACCCACATTTTAAGATGGTGGCCGGGTGGAAACTGCGCACCCACTTGCACAATTGAGAAAAAATGCTTAATTTCGCCCTATTAACCACCATGGCATGAAATACCTTAAACTTCCCGACGAAACGGCCCACATTCTTCCATTTTATCTGGCAATGGAGGAATATGCGGCACGCATCATGGGAAGCGAGGACATCTTCTTCATGTGGCAGGTGGAGCCCACTGTGATTTTCGGCCGCAATCAGCTCATCGACAACGAGGTGAATCTGGATTATTGCCGCAAGCACGGCATTGCCGTCTATCGCCGCAAGAGCGGTGGCGGATGCGTGTATGCCGACCGCTCGAACATCATGTTCAGCTACATCACCGCTGGCGACAACGTGGCATTGACCTATTCCCGCTACACACAAGCCGTAGTGGCCATGCTCCGCCAGCTGGGCCTGAACGCCACCGACAATGGCCGCAACGACATTCTGATTGACGGGCTCAAAGTGAGCGGCAACGCGTTCTACCACTTGCCCGGACGCAGCATTGTGCACGGCACGATGCTCTACGACACCCACATGGCCCACATGATGCAGGCCATCACGCCGTCGCAAACGAAACTGGAGTCGAAAGGTGTAGCCAGCGTTCCGAGCCGCATCACCACGCTGAGCCGCCACATCGCCCTGGACATCGAGGATTTCAAAGCCCATGCACGGCAAGCGCTTTGCTCGGGCGAAATAGAGCTTTCACAGGCCGATGTGGAGCAAATCGAGCTCATCACCGCCAGCTATCTCAAACCGGAATTCATCTACGGGCACAACCCGCGCTGCAACGTGGAGCGACATGCCCGCATCGAAGGGGCCGGCGAGTTCACAGTGAGCATGGAGGTGAGCCACAACAAGATTCAGCACATCGACATGGCCGGCGATTTCTTTGTCCTGGCCGATCTCGACGGCCAAGTGCTCGAGCGGCTGCATGGAGTGCCGTTCACGCGCCAGGCCGTCACCGAGGCCCTTGCCGGCGTGGACATCAGCGGCATTGTGCTGAACCTGAGTAACGAACAATTCATTAACTTATTGATTAACCCATAAAACCATTGAGAGTATGACCGAATTTAAAGAAACCTGTCTTCATGACAAGCATGTGGCCCTGGGCGCACTGATGAGCCCATTTGGCGGTTTTGACATGCCCATCCAGTATGCAGGCATCGTCGAAGAACACAACGCAGTGCGCAACCGGGTGGGTGTGTTCGATGTGTCGCACATGGGCGAGGTGCGCGTCACCGGCCCTGAAGCCGAGCGCTTTGTCAACTATATTTTCACCAACGACGTGGCCCCGCTCGAGTGTGGCAAAATCCTGTACGGCATGATGCTTTACCCCGACGGTGGCACCGTCGACGACCTGCTGGTGTATAAAGTGAGCACCACCGAGTTTTTCCTGGTCATCAACGCCGCCAACATCGACAAGGATGTGGACTGGATTCAGAAGCATGCCGCACAATTCGATGTAACCGTGGCCAATGAGAGCGAGCACTATGGCCAGCTGGCCGTGCAGGGACCCGATTCGGAGAGCACCGTGGCCCACGTGCTGCACCTCGATGTGGCCGACCTGGTGTTCTATTCATTCAAAACAGTGGATGTGGACGGCGACTGTGTGATTGTGAGCCGCACGGGCTATACCGGTGAGGACGGCTTCGAGATTTACGCCTCGCACGACACAATCCGCACCATGTGGGACCGGCTGATAGATGCCGGCGTGCAGCCTTGCGGACTGGGATGCCGCGACACGCTGCGCTTTGAGGTGGGGTTGCCGCTCTACGGCGATGAACTCAGTCCCGAGATTTCACCCATCACGGCCACGCTGGGCATGTTTGTCAAACTCGACAAGGAAGGTGACTTCATCGGCAAGGATGCCTGCGCGCGGCAAAAAGCCGAGGGCAGCCCCAAAAAGCTAGTGGGCCTGGAACTGAAGGACAAAGCCATAGCACGGCACGGCTACGACGTGCTGCAAGGCGACCGCGTGGTGGGTTACGTCACCACGGGCTACCGGGGCATCTCAGTCGACAAGAGTCTGGCCGTTGCCCTGGTCGACCGCGAAGCGGGCGCACTCGACACCGAGTTGAGTGTGCGCATCCGCAAGAAAGTGTTTCCGGCAGTGGTGGTGAAAAAACGGTTTTACAAAAAATCCTATAAAAAATGACACCCCAACAGCAAACAAGAATATTTCAAACAACTTAAACAAATACAATCATGAGTAAAATTCTGGAGGGACTCTATTACAGCGAGAGTCATGAGTATGTGAGAGTGGAAGGAGAGTTTGGTTACATCGGCATCACCGACTTCGCGCAGCACGAGCTGGGCAATGTGGTCTATGTCGACATGCCCGAAGAGGACGATGAAGTGGCCGCCGGTGAAGAATTCGGAGCCGTGGAGAGCGTGAAAGCTGCCAGCGACCTCATTTCGCCGGTGAGCGGAACGGTGGTGGAAACAAATGCCGCACTCGACGACGAGCCCGGACTCATCAACAAGGATGCTTTCGAAAACTGGATTATCAAGGTGCAGCTGAGCGATCCCGGTGAACTCGACAACCTGATGACCGCCGAGAGTTACAAGGCCTTCATTGGCGAGTGATTGTCACATCTATCTCAGCCGAAATGACCTACAAATATTTCCCGCACACCGATGCCGATGTGCAGGCCATGCTGCAGCGCTGCGGACTCCGCTCGCTCGACGACCTGTACACCGACATCCCCGATGAACTCCAGTTTCATCGCGACTACGACCTGCCACCTGCCATGAGCGAGGTGGAGCTGAGGCGCTTCTTCGACACACTGGGCTCACTGAACAACACGCTCACATGCTTTGCCGGAGCCGGCACCTACGACCACTACTCGCCCTCGGTGGTGCAGGACATGATGCGCCGCAGCGAGTTCCTCACCAGCTACACACCCTATCAGGCCGAAATCTCGCAAGGTACCCTTCAATACATTTTTGAGTACCAGAGCATGATGTCGGAACTCACCGGCATGGAAGTGTCGAACGCATCGATGTACGACGGTGCCACCGCCACCGCCGAAGCCATGATGATGGCTGTGGCTGCCGGTAAAAAGCGTAACCGCATCTTAATCAGCGCCACCCTCAATCCCATGATGGTGCGCGTCATTGAGACCTATGCCAAATTTCATGGCGTGGCCATTGAAATCATTGAGCAAGAAGGCGGTGTGACATCACGCGCCGACTTTGAACAGAAGGTGGCACAGCCCGACGTAGCGGGCGTGATTGTGGCCATCCCCAACTTCTTCGGCATCGTGGAGGACTACACAGGCTGGGCCGATACCTGCCACGCCAACAAAGCGCTGTTCATCACCACTTGCGTCGCCAGCACGCTGGGCGTGCTCAAGACACCCGGCGAGTGGGGAGCCGACATTGCTGTGGGCGACGGACAGAGCCTGGGCATTCCCATGAACTTTGGTGGCCCGGGACTGGGATTCCTGTGCACCAGCAAGAAACTCATCCGCAAGATGCCCGGACGCATTGTGGGCGCCACGACCGATGTCGACGGCAAGTGCACTTTTGTCCTCACCCTGCAGGCACGCGAGCAGCACATCCGCCGCGAGAAAGCCACCAGCAACATCTGCTCGAACCAGAGCTTGATGGCTCTGTATGTGACCATGTACATGGCACTGATGGGAAGCCGGGGACTGCGGCAGGTGAACGAGATGGGCTACAGCGGCGCGCACTACCTTGCCGACCAGCTGGTCAAGAGTGGAAAGTGGGCCCTGGCCTACCCCGACAAGCCCTTCCTCAACGAATTTGTGGTACGCACCAAGCTCGACATCGATGCTCTGCAGCAAGAGTGCGCCCAGGACGGCATCCATGCGGGTGTGCGCGTGGGCTCCGACACCCTGCTGCTGTGCGTCACCGAAATGCGCACGCGCGAAGAGATTGACAACATGGTCGACATTTTAACCCACTAAACACGAAGGAGGAGAAACGATATGAACAACACATATTACGGAAAACTCATTTTTGAGTTGTCGCAAGAAGGACGTTGTGGATACACTCTTCCCGACAATGAGTTGAGTGAATACAGCCTGGAGTCGATGCCCGCACACTTGCTGCGCGGCTGTGCTCCTGCCCTGCCCCAAGTCGACGAGCTCACGGTGGTTCGCCACTACACCAACATGAGCAACAACAACTTCGGTGTCGACACGGGCTTCTACCCGCTGGGGTCGTGCACGATGAAGTATAATCCCAAAATCAACGAGGAAATCGCCTCTCACCGCGACTTCACGGGCCTGCATCCCTGGCAGCCCGTCGACAGCGTGCAGGGGGCACTGGCTGTGTACTACACGCTGCAAGAATGCCTGTCGGAAATTGCCGGCATGAGTGAGTTCACGCTCAACCCCTTTGCCGGAGCTCACGGCGAGCTCACGGGCCTGATGGTGATGCGCAGCTACCACATGAGCCGCGGCGACGAGAAACGCAAGAAAATCATTGTCCCCGACAGTGCCCACGGCACCAACCCTGCCAGTGCCGCCGTGTGCGGCCTGGAAGTGGTGCAAGTGAAGAGCTTGCCCGACGGCACCGTGGATGTGGACGACCTGAAGCCCTTGCTCGACGACACCGTGGCCGGCATGATGATGACCAACCCCAACACGCTGGGCATCTTTGAGCAGCGCATCGGCCAGATTGCATCGCTGGTGCATGAATGTGGTGGACTCATGTATTACGACGGGGCCAACCTCAACCCGCTGCTGGGACGTTGCCGCCCGGGCGACCTGGGATTCGACATCATGCACATCAACCTGCACAAAACTTTCTCCACGCCTCACGGAGGCGGTGGCCCGGGCAGTGGCCCCGTGGGTGTGCGCGCAGGCTTGGAGCAGTTCCTTCCCAATCCCCGCGTCACGATGGACGAGGCCGGTAACTACGACATCCTCTTCACCGACGAGTCGCTGGGCTCGATCTCCGGTTTTCTGGGCAACTTCGGGGTCATCATGCGCGCTCTGGCCTACATCCTCACGCTGGGCAATGAGCATCTGAAGATGGTGGGCCCGCTGGCCACGCTCAACGCCAATTATGTGAAGGAATCGCTGAAAGACTGCTATGAACTTCCCATTGAGGGCATCTGCAAACACGAATTTGTATTCGACGGGCTCAAAGACAAGAGCACCGGCGTCACCACACTCGATGTGGCCAAGCGCCTGCTCGACAACGGCTTCCATGCCCCCACCATCTATTTCCCGCTGCTCTTCCATCAGGCATTGATGATTGAGCCCACCGAGAATGAGAGCCGCGAGACGCTCGATGCTTTCATCGATGTGATGCGCCGCATTGCCCAAGAGGCGGCTACCCATCCCCAGGTGGTGAAAGAAGCTCCGCACCACACCCCCGTGCGCAGGCTCGACGACACGCAGGCTGCCCTGCACCCCATTGTCACCTTTAAAGAACTGGCGCAATGACCTACGACCTGATTATCATCGGCGGCGGACCCGGCGGCTACGAAATGGCTGCCGCCGCTGCCGCCGCAGGCCTGAAAGTGGCTCTGGTGGAACGCGACCACCTGGGCGGCACCTGCCTGAACCGCGGCTGCATTCCCACCAAGGCTCTGTGCCGCAGTGCCGAGGTGGTGAGCACCGTGCGCCAGGCGCAAGCCTGGGGGGTAACCACAGGCGAGATGACGGTGGACTATGCCGCCGCCGTGGCCCGCAAGGACCAGGTGGTGAGTCAGCTGCGCGACGGCGTGTCGACGCTCATGCAGCAAGGCGGTGTCACTGTGGTGCAAGGCGAGGCACGATTTGTCGATGCCCACACCATCGGTGTGGGTGACGACACGCTCACTGCCCCCCACGTGGTCATCGCCACCGGTTCGGCACCGCGCGGCCTACCCATCGAGGGAGCCGAGCTGGCCATCAGCAGCGACGAGTTGCTGGCCGCCACCACCCTGCCTGGCAGGCTGTGTGTGGTGGGCGGCGGAGTCATCGGAATGGAATTTGCCGGTATTTTCGCTGCTTACGGCGTAGACGTGACCGTGGTGGAATACTGCAAGGAGATTCTCCCCCCCTTCGACAAGGACATTGCCAAGCGACTGCGCAGCGTGATGAGCAAGCGAGGTGTGAAAATGGTGACACAAGCGGCCGTGAAGTCGCTCACCCGCAGTGACGACGGCATTGTCGTCGCTTACGATGCCAAGGGTAAGGAAATCACGGTCACGGCCGATGCCGTGCTACTGTCGGTAGGCCGGCAGCCCGTGCTTCCCGCCGGGCTGGAGCACACTGCCGTGGAGGTCACACGCCGCGGCATCGCCGTCGATGAGCACATGCTCACGCGCGAACCGGGCGTATACGCCATCGGCGACGTGAACGGCCTGTGCATGCTGGCCCACGCCGCATCGGCACAGGGCATGGTGGCGTTGCATCACATTCTGGGAAAACCCTGCAACATCGACCTGAGCATTATACCCAGCGCCGTTTTCACAACCCCTGAACTGGCCATGGTGGGCCTCACCGAGGAGCAATGCGCCGAGCAGAACCGGGAGGTGGAAGTGAAAAAATCATTCTTCCGCAGCAACGGCAAGGCTTTGGCCATGGGCGAGACCGATGGACTGGTGAAAATGATTGTCGATTCGGCCACGCGTCAAATTGTGGGATGCCACATCTGCGGCGCTCATGCGGCCGACCTCATCCAGGAAGTGTCCATGACCATGTGCTGCGGCGCCACGGTCGACGACATGGCAAGTGCCATCCACGGCCACCCCACCCTGAGCGAAGTGCTGCAAGCTGTGGCACGCCAGTTCTGACGCCCCACATGATCATCGAACCGCCCATCGGCCTTGCGGCACAATGGGCGGTTCGGTGTATCTGCGGGGCAACTGCGAGGGCCCTTTTTTTCAGAAGGGTAACTCGTCGTCTTCGCTCGAGCGGTTGAAATCGGGCAATGCGTCGGCACCGCCGGCAGGAGCAGCGGCGGGAGCCGGAGCAGGAGCGGCGGGAGCGGCCTGATAAGGAGGCTCGCCGGCCTGGCCTTGCTGTGCCGTGGGCACATAGCGCTCTGCTTTCCAGCCGCGGATGTTGGTGTACCACCGGCCGTTGTATTCACGACTCTCAATGTCGAAACTGAGCGTTATTTCCTGGCCCACCTCAATCCAAGAGTACTGCTGGGCACGCTCCCCGAAAAAGTCAAAAAACACTTTTTTGGGATATGCGTCGCCGATGGTCTCAAGCACGTATTCTTGTTTACTCCACTGCGTGCCCGCCTTGGACGTTCCACTCACGGGTTCCAGCTTCTGAATGATTTTTCCTGTTACTTCCATAATGAATGTTTATCGTTTTTTGATTGATTGCTATTGAGTGCAAAATTAGTAAAAAATGTCATTGGCCACAAATCTTTTTGCTGTAAAAATGGCAGCAATGAGTTGCGCATTGAGAATAAATTATTAACTTTGCCTTTCAGTACACATTATTAAAAACTTAACATGACAGAAATCGAAAAATTAGTCAACACCATTATCGAAGGAATCCAGGAAAAGAAAGGACACCACATCACCACCGTCGACCTGAGCGACATCGAATATGCTGCAGCACAGGGATTTGTCATCGCCGAGGGCAACACACCCATCCAAGTCGATGCCGTGGCCGACAGCGTGCGCGAATATGTGGAGAAGACAATCGGAGTGAGGCCGTTCAATTACGACGGATATCAAAACTCGCAGTGGATTGTCATCGATTATGGCACGATTTATGTACACATCTTTTTGCCCGAGTTCCGCGAGCGTTACAATCTGGAACAATTGTGGGCCGATGCCAAGGTGAGCGAAATACCCGACCTCGACTAAGCCCCGCAGCAGACTGTCAATTACAACCACATGGCAACCAACAACAGCAATAACAACACCGGCGGTGGCAACAAATCGCCCAAAGGGTTTAAGTTCAACATCTTCTGGATGTATGGACTGATAACACTCATCATCGTGGCCTCTTACTTTTTCAACGACAACTCTCTTTCACAAAAAGTGAGCTGGTCGGAATTTGAAACATGGGTCAACAAGGGCGGTGTGACCAAAATCACCGTCATTACCAACAGCAACGAAGCGCAAGGCCTGCTCTCCGACTCGCTGGCCAGCGTGGTGTTCAAGGGCCAGCTGCAAGGCAAGCTTTCCAAGAGCACCAAGGCGCATATCGAAACTCAAATCCCGTCGACCGACAAACTTGAGGAAAAAGTGGAGCAGTGGCGGCAAGCTGGCACGTTCAAGGGCGAGGTGGCCTATGAAAAAGGAAGCGACCTGGGCAACATCTTCTGGTACTTCGGCCCCTTCTTGCTGCTCATCGCCTTCTACTTCTTCATGATGCGCCGCATGGGCAATGCCGGAGGTGGAATGGGAGGCATCTTCAACGTGGGCCGTTCAAAAGCCACGCTCTTCGACCAGAACGATAAGAACAAAGTCACCTTCAAGGATGTGGCCGGCTTGGCCGAGGCCAAGGTGGAAGTGGCCGAGATTGTCGACTTCCTGAAAAATCCGCAGCACTACACCGAGCTGGGCGGAAAAATCCCTAAAGGCGCTCTGCTCGTAGGGCCTCCGGGAACCGGCAAGACGCTGCTGGCCAAGGCGGTGGCCGGCGAGGCCAATGTGCCTTTCTTCTCCATGTCGGGGTCCGACTTTGTGGAAATGTTTGTCGGGGTGGGAGCATCGCGCGTCCGCGACCTGTTCCGCCAAGCCAAAGAAAAAAGCCCCTGCATCGTTTTCATCGACGAAATCGACGCCGTGGGACGCGCACGCGGCAAAAATCCCAACATGGGTGGAAACGACGAACGCGAGAGCACGCTCAACCAGCTGCTCACCGAGATGGACGGTTTCGGCAGCAATAGCGGGGTGATTATTCTGGCCGCCACCAACCGTGCCGACATCCTGGACAAAGCTTTGTTGCGAGCCGGACGTTTCGACCGGCAAATCTATGTGGAACTGCCCGAACTGAGCGACCGCAAGGAAATTTTCGCTGTTCACCTGCGCGATGTGAAGACCGACGGCAGTGTCGACCTCGACCTGCTGGCACGACAGACGCCCGGATTCTCGGGAGCCGACATTGCCAACGTGTGTAACGAGGCTGCCCTGATTGCCGCACGCCGCAAAAAACAGGCCGTGCAGCGTCAAGACTTCATGGATGCCGTGGACCGCATCATCGGCGGCCTGGAAAAGCGCTCGAAAGTCATCACCGACGAGGAGCGCCGCTCCATTGCCGTGCACGAGGCCGGGCACGCCACCGTGAGCTGGCATCTCCAGTACGCCGACCCGCTCATCAAGGTCACCATCGTGCCTCGAGGCAAAGCGTTGGGAGCCGCATGGTATCTGCCCGAAGAGCGCCAAATCGAACCCAAGCAAGCCTTGCTCGACAAAATTTGCTCGCTGCTCGCTGGCCGCGTGGCCGAGGAGATGTTTCTGGGACTTACCGACACCGGCGCGCTCAACGACCTGGAACGCTCCACCCGCATCGCCTATGCCATGGTCACCTACTACGGCATGAGCGACCAGCTACCCAACATCTCCTACTACGACGCCGACCAGTCGACCTACGGATTCACAAAACCCTACAGCGAAGAACGCGCACGCGCCATCGACAACGAGGTGCAGAAAATCATCGACTCGCAGTACGAGCGCGCACGCGAATTGCTCACACTCTACACCGACGGCCATCACCAGCTCGCCGACTTGCTGCAGCAGCGCGAAGTCATTTACACCGAGGACGCAATGCGCATTTTCGGCCCACGCCAGTGGAAATCGAGAAACGACGAGCTCATGGATGCCGGCGACAAAGAGAAGCCCGACAATTCCGACCCCACCACCATCGACAGCGACGTTGAGTTTCCGCCCACATTCACTCACTAACAACCGTTTTTCATGCCCACCATGCAAGAGTTTGACAAAAAATACTATCGTATCGGCGATGTGGCCCAAATTTTGGGCATCCCGGTGACAACCCTGCGTTTCTGGGAGTCGCAGCTCACCATTCTCAAGCCCAAGCGCAACGACAAGGGCACGCGCTTCTACACACCGGCCGACATTGAGACCATCAAGAAAATCCACTATTTGGTCAAGGACAAAGGCATCAAGCTGGAGGCGGCACAAGCGCAAATCCGTGCCAACCGCGATGGTGTGGACAAGCGCTTCGAAGTGGTGGACAGGCTCAAAAGCATCCGCGCCCAACTCAAGGAACTGCAACAAGCATTCGACTCAATGCCTCAATAAATCCCACTAAAGTCCTCATTTTTTTAAAAATTATCATTATCTTTGTGAAAACTCTTTGACACCACGACTAATAATCCATTAAAATCAACCTATATGAGAAAAGTACTATCCCTGACGCTTGTCGCTTGCGCGACACTCACCAGCTGGGCTGGAAAAAACTTTGAAATCACCACCAGCGGCGAAAACTTGATGACCCTCACCAAGGTAACCGACAACGAGGAACCCTGCATGAATCCCTATGGTGGCAACATGGGACTGAACCTGTTTTTTGCCGCCCGTGAAAACAAAAAGTACTGGAACATTTACAAGAAGGAGAACGTCTTCTCCACTGCCATGAGCCAGAAAACCAGTGGCAAAAACTTCAACTGGGCTCCCGCTTACAGCGAAGTGCTCGACAAAATTGCTTTCCGATGCCAGAATGAGGGCAGCGCCACGAGCGACATTTTCATGATGAACAACACCAAGGGAAAAACCCTGCAAGCCATCACCGAGTCGCCCGACGCTTTCGAAGGACATCCCAGCTTCAGTCCTGATGGACAATACCTCATCTACGACAAGCAGTCCTATTCATTCTACAAGAAACTGAATTTCTGGTCGCTCTTCGGCTTTGGCGGAACCACCGTGGCTGTGGAGCACAGTGAAGTGTGGCTGCGCAACCTCAAGACTGGCGAGAATGTGCTGCTTTCGGGTGGCTACACACCACGCTTCAGCCCCGACGGCAAGAGCATTGCCTATGTGAAATATTCATCCGATGCCAAGAGCTGCTCCATCTGGACAATGGACCTCGACGGAGGCAACCAGGTGCAAATCACCGACGCCAAGAAAGGCTACGCTTTCAACCCCTGCTGGAGCCCCGACGGCAAGCACATCATCTTCGACGCATACAAGAAGGACAAGAAGGACACCGACCTCTACATCATCGACATTGATGGCAACAATCTGGTGCAACTCACCGTCAACAAATCGTACGACGGACAGCCTTACTGGAGCCAAGACGGCTTTGTCTACTTTGTGAGCGACCGCGGCAACAAGAAGGAGAATTACCAAATCTGGCGATTCAAGCTCGACGAGTAAATTCCTGTCACTACAAAAAATGACCGAGGGACGCCCTGATGGGCGTCCCTCACATCTTTTATCAAGACATTTATTTTCTGTTTTTATTTCTACCGATTTATAAATCGAGATTTTTTGCCTAAATTTGCGAAACGAAGACCAATACACCACACATCATGAACGAGAACTATTCCATGCCCCCTGTACCACAGCCCGAGCCGCCCCGTGAACCGTGGCTGCTGCGAAACAAGCCCGGTGCCATCGGGCTGGGGCTCCAGTTATTGGCATTGCCCCTGCTCGTCATCCTCCCCGAGGCGGCATTCTTGGCCGGTGCGGCAGGTTTTTTGCTGTGCATTGCCGGCCTGTTCATCAAGCCGAGGTTGCTGCCCACGCTGGGTGTGCTCATAGGGCTTGCAGTGAGCGGCGTTTTCCTGATTGTCATGCTCGCTGCAGGCCAATACCGACCCCCAAAACCCGTGGAAGATGAAGAGGTGGTCATCGAAATGGTGGATGGAGACAGCAGCATCGACGAAACCACCGACACCACTCGGATAGAAGTTGAACCAGTAGAAGTAGAACCGGAAGAGGTAGAAACCGAATAACGCCAATTATCAACCGTTCGCTGCCAAGAATTTCTCGGCATCGAGTGCCGCACGGCATCCGGTGCCGGCGGCCGCTATGGCTTGGCGATAACGCGGGTCGGCCACATCGCCAGCGGCAAAAACTCCGGGCACGCTGGTAGCGGTAGTCGTGCCGTCGGTCTTGATGTATCCCCCTTCGTCGAGGTCGATCTGACCGCCCAGGAAATCGGTGTTCGGCTTATGCCCGATGGCAAGGAAGAAGCCGTCGATATCGATGTCGAAGAACTGCTCTTGCCCGGTGCCTTTGAAACGCACCAAGTGCGCACCCTGCACTCCGTTGTCGCCAAAGAGGCCCACGGTGTTGGTGTTATAAAGAATCTCAATGTTAGGGGTGTCATTCACACGCTGCTGCATGGCGGCCGACGCACGCAGATAGTCCTTGCGCACTATCATGTAGACTTTGCTTGCCAAGTGGCTCAAATAGTGAGCCTCCTCACAGGCCGTGTCGCCGCCTCCCACCACGGCCACCACTTTCTTGCGATAGAAGAAGCCGTCGCAGGTGGCACAGGCCGAGACACCCATGCCGGCATAACGTTTCTCATCTTCCAGCCCTAAATATTTGGCGCTGGCACCGGTAGCCACAATCACGGTGTCGGCCTCAATGGTGTCACCGCCATCGAGCAGGGCCACAAATGGCCGCCGGCTCAAATCGATGCTTTTCACAATGTCGGGCTTGACGGTGGCGCCCAAACCGATGGCCTGCTGCCTCATGCGGTCCATGAGTTCGTTGCCGTCGATGCCGTCGGGGAATCCCGGAAAATTCTCGATGGTGGTGGTTTGGGTCAGTTGTCCGCCGGGCTGCAACCCCTCCACGAGGATACTGTTGATGCCGGCGCGCGTGGTGTAGATCGAAGCGGTGTAGCCTGCGGGGCCAGAGCCGATGATTAAGCAACGTGTGGTGGTCATAAGTAAAAAGTGTGACAGAATGAGTGTATAATGTTCTTATCGCAAGTCGACGACCTCGGTGCCGGGTGGAACCATCGAGGCATCGAAGGTAAAGGTGGATGCCGGCAGCGACTGATGGGTTTTGTAGCCGCTCAAGCTGATGGTGAACGTCTGCCCGTTAGTCATCTTGAAGTGGGCATTTTGCAGCATATGCGTACTGGACGACACATATAGCCACATCTGACTGATGTCGCTCTTGGTTTTGGGGCGTAGCATGATGGCATAGCAACCGGGAATCTGGCCGGCGGCCTTCCACATATTGCAGTTTTTCTTAAAGCCTTGCACGGCTGCATAGGGATTGAGCATCTGCAAATCGCTGGCCGTCGGGGTGGTGATATTGACCTCGCCCGTCGCCGTGGAAAAGGTCCATTGCGTGGTGCCGTCAAACCATGTCTTCATATCAGGTGATATGAGCCTGAACTTGTCGCCACTGAGCACAATGGTGCCCGCCGAGTTGCCTTGGCCGGAGGTCAACTTGTAGGTGGCAGTCACCATGCCGGCGCCGCGCAGTGCCGCCACCGCCTGGTCGAGCACGGCGGCCGGCGTCTGCGCCGATGCCATTGTGGCGACCGCGAGCATTAGGATGATGATGGATGCAATTCGTTTCATATCGAGTTAAAATCTTGCAAACTTTATGCCAAACCGTTGTCAGGAGAACAGCTGGTCCACCTCGAGCGGTGTGAGCAACACCTTGCGGGGCTTGCCGCCCACCGAAGGCCCCACGATGCCGGCTTGCTGCATCTGGTCCATGATGCGGCCGGCACGGTTGTAGCCTATCTCGTAACGGCGCTGCAGCGAGGACGTGGAGGCCACATCGCCCTGCACAATCCACTTGACCGCCTCCTCGAAAAGCGGGTCGCGCTCCTTGAGGTTGGTCGTTCCCGTCGAGCCACCGCCCGAGGCATCGGCGGGTGCCACGTAATCAGGCAGAATGAGCACATCGTGGTCGATGTTCTTGTCGTTGTCCTCCTGCTCCTTGATAAAGTTGCAGATGCGCTCGATGTCGGGCGTGTCGACAAACGGGCATTGCAGCCGGGTGATGTCGCCGTCGATGGAGAAAAGCATGTCGCCGCGGCCAATGAGCTGCTGGGCGCCTGAGCGGTCGATGATGATGCGGCTGTCCATCATCTGCGACACGGCGAAAGCGATGCGGCCGGGGAAGTTTCCCTTGATCAGGCCGGTGATGACGTTGGCGCTGGGGCGCTGTGTGGCGATAATCATGTGGATACCCACCGCACGGGCTTTCTGGGCAATGCGCACAATGGGGCCCTCTACCTCTTTGCCTGCCGTCATGATCATGTCGGAAAACTCATCGACAACGGCCACAATGTAGGGCATGAAGTGATATTTCTTGTCGCCGTGCTCATCGCGGATTTCCTTCAGTTCAGTACGCCACTTCTTGTTGTAATCCTTGATGTTGCGCTCCTTCACCTCCTCGAGGATGGTATAGCGGTCTTCCATCTCTTGCACCAGGCTGTTGAGCGTGCGCACCACCTTTTGCGTGTCGGTGACGATGGCACGGTCCTCGCCGTCAACCTTGGCAAAATAATATTTCTCGATGTCGGCATACACGCTGAACTCCACCCTCTTGGGGTCGATGAGCACCAACTTGAGCTCACTGGGACCCTTCTTGTAGAGCAGCGACGTGATGATGGCGTTCAGACCCACCGACTTTCCTTTACCTGTGGCACCGGCCACGAGCAGGTGCGGCATTTTGGTGAGGTCGGCCACAAACACTTCGTTGCTCACCGTGCATCCCAGGCACATGGGCAACTCGGCCTTGCTTTCCTGGAAGGCCTTCGACTCGATGACCTGGCGCATGGGCACCACCTGCGGGTCGCGGTTAGGCACCTCGATGCCGATGGTGCCGCGGCCCGGCATGGGCGCAATGATGCGGATGCCCAGAGCGGCGAGGCTCAGGGCGATGTCGTCCTCAAGACCGCGAATCTTGCTGATTCGCACGCCGTCTTGCGGAATAATCTCAAACAGCGTTACCGTAGGGCCTACATGCACCTCGATTTGCTTGATTTCTATGCCATATTTTCCCAGCGTCTCGGTGATTCGCTGTTTGTTGGCCTCCTGCTCTTCTTTATCCACGCTGTTGCGCATCTTGATGTCCTGCAAGAGGTCGAGCGTGGGAAATTTGTAATGGATGTATTCGCCCGTGGGGTCATGCGGATTACTCAGCACGCCTTTTTCAATGGCCTTGATTTGAGCCGGCGCATCGGTCGAGGTGGCACCAGTGGCGGCGGCTACTTGCTGCTGACGCGGTTGCCGCTGCTGGCGAGGCTTCTCGGCTTCGGCTTGATGGCGTTTTTCGGCATCTTCATGTTGCTCGTCATGTGCGCCATGACGACGCACATTGCTCAACAATTCGGCCAAGTCGCCGCTGCGCTTGTCGGCTTCCCGCCCCACCTCGTCGCCTTGGAAATTGCGCCGCGCGGGCATGCGCTTGCGCGCTTGCTCAATGAGTGCCTTGATGGTGTTGTAGCAAAGCATCACCCAGAGCATCACCACAATAATGTTCACCGCAATCATGCCGTACATACCCACCAGCCCCAGCAGCCATTTATTGGCAAAATATCCAAACCCGCCTCCCAGCGGGAAGAATGTCAGATTCATGCCATAGGTGCAGGCACCCACCACCATCGACACCGTGAAGATGCTGAACAACGACACGAGCGTATAGGAAAAGAAATGGGTTTTCCTGCCTTTGCGCACCATGCGCCACCCGATGGTGCAGCACCAGAGCACCAAGATAAAAGCCGCCACACCCACGCCATCGGCAATGAGCAGGTCGCTCACCTTTGCACCCACCACCGCTCCGGCGTTCTTCGTACGGTCGGGGTGCTGAGCATTTTCAATCACCGTCTGCGTGTCGACATAATTTTGGTCGGTGGCACCGGCCCCCGAGAAAAACGACACAAAGCTGATGAGCAGGTAAAAGCCCAAAAATAACAAAATTACACCCATGGCAAAACGAGTGCGGCCATTTTTAAAGAAGGTCGTAAATCGCTGCCAGCGAGTTAGTTTGCCATTTTCGATAGCAACTTGCTCCTCCACATGCCGTCGGTACTCCTCACTTTCGGTGATATTACTGATGTCGGGATTGAGCGGTTCTTTGTTCATATTTTTTGACATATTTCTGCAAATCATTAATTAGCCGATAAAATTACAACTAAATTTTCAATTGTAAACAATTTTCGGCCGAAAAAATTCGCGAAAGTAAATTATTCCTCTCTTCACTTAGTCGCGCAGCCAGAACGTGGACGTGAACAACACCAGCACGGTGAACAACTCCAAACGTCCCACCAGCATCTCCAACGCCAGCAGCCACTTGGCGGCATCGGGCAGAACTGCCCACGAGCCATCGGCACCGGTGATGCCATACCCCACGCCCAGATTGCTCAGCGCCGAAAGGGATGTGTAGAGCGCATCAAACATGGGGATGTTCATCATCACCAGCAGCAACGCCACCACAATAACAATGATAACATACATCGACAGGAATGCGATGACTGTGCTCACGCGGTTGAACGGCAGGGCCTTTCCATCGATGCGCACCGTGGTCACCGTGTTGGGATGCAGCACGCGGTACAGCTCGTTTTTGGCATTTTTAATCAGCACTATCAAGCGGTCGATTTTTGCCCCACCCGACGTGGAACCCGCCATGCCGCCAAAAAACATGAGAACCATGAGAACCATGCCGATGAATTCGCCCTGTGGTTCCACGCTCATGGGCGGGAAGCCCGTTGAGGTCATGGCCGACAGCACATCGAATACCGAGAAGATGGCCCGCTCCAAATTCGTGCCGGGGAACTTGACAATGACCATGCGCACAAACACCACTGCCGAACAGATGATTATCAAGCGGACGTACCACTTGAACACGTCGGATTGCCACACTTTCTTGAACTTGCCGCTGATGGCCATGTAGATGAGCGAGAAATTCACACCGCCCAGGAACATGAACAGCATGAGAACGAAAGCTATGTAGGGCGAACGCCAAAAACCCACGCTGTCATTCTTCGTTGAAAAGCCTCCTGTCGACATGGTCGACATCGAGTGACACACAGCGTCAAATCCGCCCATGGCAGGCAACAGCAGCAGCGTGAGCAGCACCGTCAAGCCCAAATAGACCAGCCACAGGTCCTTGGCCGTCTGGTTCACGCGCGGGCGCAATCGCTCGTGGGTGATACCGGTCACCTCGGCATTGAACAGTGTGATGCCTCCCTTATAGTTGAGCATGGGCAGCACCGCCAGCGTGAACAGAATGATTCCCATGCCTCCGAGCCACTGCATCAGTGAGCGCCAGAACAGGATGCCGTGAGGCAACACCTCCACATCTTGAACAATGGTGCTCCCGGTGGTGGTGAAAGCGGCAATGGTCTCAAAAAAAGCGTCGGTGACCGTATTCAGTGAACCGGTGACCAAGAAAGGTACCATCCCGAACAAGGAGAAAAACACCCACACCGATGAAGTGAGCAACAAGCCCTCGCGCTTGTTCATCGACGAGCTGGAAGGCTTGATGCGATAGGCCATCAGCGCCCCGATAATCAGCGCCGGAAATGCCGTGCCCAAAAATGCCACCACGGTGCCGATTTCGCGGTAATACCACGATACGAGCGCCGGCAAAAACATGAACAATGCTTCGACCATCAGCAGCCATCCCAGCATGCGCAGCACGATGGGATAATTGACCTTGCGTGTGAGTGTGTGGCGCATTTCAGCTGAACATTTTTTCGGTTTTATTGATAGCACCTGCCAGGCAGAACACCACCACGTGGTCGCCCGCCCTGAGCCGGGTGTCGCCGGTCACCAGTTGGCCTTCGCCGTCGCGCACCAGCCCGGCCAGCGTCATGTCGTGGGGCCACTTCACATCCTTCACGGCGGCCCGGGTCACTTTCGACCCTTCCTGGACCACCAGCTCGGCCACTTCGGCATCGGCCAGAGCCAAGCACTTCGATGTGGTCTTGTCCTTGTCGAGCATCATCTGGAAAATTTTGCTCGATGCCAGCAGCTTCTTGTTGATGATTGTGCCGATATTGAGTGCTTCGGCCTCGTTGATGTACTGCAAATCCTCTACCTCGGCGATCGTTTTGGGCACGCCGTGTTCCTTGGCCATCATGCACCCCAGAATATTGGCTTCACTGCTGGGCGTGAGGGCCACAAACAAGTCGTAGTCGCCGATGCCCTCCTCCTCGAGCAGGTCGATGTCGCGCGCCGAGCCGTGCACCACGCTGGTGTCGGGCAGACGCGCAGCCAATTCCTCGCAGCGTTCCAGATTCTCCTCAATCACTTTGATTCGGTAGTCCTTGCCCAAAAGCAGCGCCAGCTGCTCGGCGATGGTGTTGCCACCCACCACCAGCACCTTCTCCACCTTCACGTTCACTTTGCCGCAAGCTTCGGCCACTTCGTCAATATGCTCGTGTGTAGTGGCTATGTAGGCAATGTCGTTGGCCAGGATGCGGTCGTCGCCACGCGGAATAATCGTTTCGCGGTTGCGCTTGATGGCTGCCACGTGGAAGGTGCGTGCATCGTGGGTGATTTCGCGCAGATGGTGCCCCACGATGCGCGAGTTTTCCCGCAATTTCACTCCCACGACCACCAGCTCGCCGTCCATCAGCTCGAACCAGTTGCGCACCCAGGTGCGATGCAGTGCGTTACGCATCTCCTCGGCGGCCAGATATTCCGGGTAGATAAGGTCGTCCACCCCCATCTGCGCAAAGAACTCCTGATGTTCCTTGGAAAGAAACTCAAAATTGTCGATGCGTGCCACAGTGGTCTTGGTCCCCAGCCTCTTGGCAATGGAGCAGGCAAGCACATTAGTGGTCTCATAGGGCGTGACGGCGATAAACAAATCGGCACTGCCGATGCGCACACTCTTCAGGTCGCGAAACGAGGTGGCATTGCCCTGATAGGTCATCAGGTTATAATTCTCCAAACTCACGAGTTTGCGGGCATCGCTGTCGATAATGACGATGTCCTGCTCCTCGTTGCTGAGCATCTTGGCCAGGTGCGAGCCCACTTCTCCAGCTCCGGCGATGACTATCTTCATGATGGTGGCAAGGTGTTGATGATTTGTTGAATAGCGGCCACTATGGACGCTGCGTCAATGCCACATTCGGCTTGTTGCTGCGCCACGGTGCCCTGGTCGATGAAACGGTCGGGGACACCCAGCCGGGTTACCGGCAACGGCGTGCCGTGAGCTGTAATCCACTCGCCCACAGCGCTGCCCAGCCCGCCCACGGTGGTACCATCTTCCACGGTGACCACGTGCTGGAAGGCGCCGGCCACATGGCTCATGATGCCGTCGTCGAGGGGCTTGAGGAAAATCATGTCGTAGTGAGCCACCTCGATTCCCTGGTCCCGCAACTGTTCCACGGCCTGGGCTGCGATGTTGGTAATATGTCCCAGTGAAAGGATGGCCACCCGCCGGCCATCGCATAATTTGCGGCCGCGGCCGATGGGTAGTTCCTGCATTGGATTCTGCCAGTTCTTGAGCACCCCGCGACCACGTGGATAGCGAATGGCAAATGGCACACGGCAGTCGGGCAGTTGTGATGTGTACATGAGGTTACGCAAGTCGTGCTCGTTGCTGGGCGCCGCCACCACCATGCCGGGAATGCAGCGCAGATAGGCCAGGTCGAACAAGCCGTGGTGCGTCACACCATCCTCGCCCACCAGGCCGCCGCGGTCGATGCAGAAGGTGACCGGCAACTGCGCGATGGCCACATCGTGTATTATCTCGTCGTAGGCACGCTGCAAGAACGAGCTGTAGATGGCCACAAAGGGCTTTAATCCTTCCTTGGCCAACCCTCCGGCAAACGTCACGGCGTGCCCCTCGCTGATGCCCACATCGAACGTGCGTCCGGGCAGAGCCTGCTGCATGAGCGACATGGAGGTGCCACCGGGCATGGCAGCTGTGATACCCACTATTTTTTCGTTGGCTTCGGCCAGTTCCACCAGCGTTTTCCCGAACACATCTTGGTACTTGAGCGGAGCCCATTCGGCCCGGTCCTTAACTCGCTCGCCGGTGGCTTCGTCAAATCGTCCCGGGGCATGCCAGGTGGTGGGGTCGGCCTCGGCGGGAGCATACCCTTTTCCCTTGACGGTGTGCAGATGCACCAGCTTGGGGCCCGTCATGTCCTTCACCTCGCCGAACACCTTCACCAGCCGCTTCACATCGTGCCCATCGAATGGCCCGAAGTAACGGATGTTCAAGCCCTCAAAGATGTTTTGCTGCCCGGTGAGCAGCGATTTCATGGCGTTGTTAAAACGCAGCACCACCCCTTTTCCGCTGTCGCCAATCACGCCATGGCGGCGAAGGAACTGATAGGACTTGTAGCGGATGGTGTTATAGCGCTTGCTGGTCGACAACTCGGTCATGTATTCGCCCAGGGCGCCCACAGGCCGGTCGATCGACATGTCGTTGTCGTTGAGGATGATGAGCAGGTTGTTCTTGTGGTTCGACGCGTTGTTCAGCCCCTCGAAGGCCAGGCCGCCGCTGATGCTCGCATCGCCTATCACAGCCACCACATGGCGGCCATCGTCCTGACTCAGCTCGGCGGCGATGCTCATTCCCAGGGCAGCCGAAATGGAGTTCGAGGCATGGCCCGCCACGAAGGTGTCGTATTCACTCTCGGCCGGGTTGGGAAATCCGCTCAGCCCGCCTTGTTTTCGATTGGTCTTGAAACGGTCGCGCCGCCCGGTCAGTATCTTGTGCGCATAGGCTTGATGCCCCACATCCCACACGATGCGGTCCTTGGGTGTGTCAAAGACATAGTGCAGTGCCACTACGATTTCCACAGCTCCCATGCTCGAGGCGAAGTGGCCGGGATTGGTCGACAACTCATGCACAATGAAGCGCCGCAACTCGTCGCACACGGCAGGCAGCTCGTCGACCTTCAATTTCTTCAAGTCGGCCGGGCTGTCGATGGCTGCCAGTAACGGGAAATGCTCTGCTATATAAGGGTCTTGGGTCATACGGTCATTCTTTTTTGTTTCGGACGTACTTCTTGTATAATGGCACAAACACGATGATGCCGCTGGCCACTATCGTGAAGATAGTCATTCCATCGATGCGCGGGGTGCGTGTGAGCAGCAGATAACATAGTGCCAGCCACAGCAGCACGATGCATGCAAAACGTATTTTGTTCCCTTCGCTCATCCGATGTTTCATTTAAAAGGCAAATATAGTAAAAAGCGCTCTCAACTCCAAATTTATTTCGCCCGCACGGCTTTGGGTGCCACAAGCGGCAGCTCTCGTCAGTTGAAACGGGAGAACAGCTCAAAACTCTTTTTCTTGGCCTGGTCGACGCTTTGCTTGTCGGTGGCATCGATGCCATATTTGCCGGCAGGGGGTATCACCAGCACTGTACCGGGAGGCACGGCGTTGGGATTGTCGATGCGGTCTTTGTTTTCCTCGTAGATGTAGACCCAGAATTCTTGCCGGCCGTAGTGCTTCACTGCCATCTTGGTGAGATAGTTGGTGGGCGACACGGTGTCGGTTACCTGCGCTACCGGGGCGGGAGTTGCCGCTTGCGCCTCGGCCTTCTCGCTTGTCTCGAGCGATGCAGCTGTGAGATCCACTTCTTCTTGCTGCTGGGCTACCGTATCGGCGCCGGCGGCAAGTGCGTCGGAGTTCTGGCCCGACCGGGTTCCGGCCAGCCACCACACCAGCAATGACAGCACCAGCATCGAGGCTGCTCCCATCAGAAAGCCTTTGAACGTGGCACGGCGCAGGTTTTGAGCCGTTTCATAAACATCTGCTTGAGCGGGGGCGGACTCAGGCTCTTGCACCATGATGGGCTCGGGCTCGGGTTCGGGTTCAGGCTCGGGCTCAGGCTCAACGACAGGGTCAGGCTCGGGTTCGGGCTCGGGCTCGGGCTCGGGCACAACGACAGGTTCAGGCTCATGTTCGGGCTCAGCGTGCTGAGCGGACATCATGACAGGAGCGGGTCTGAAAGGCGGTGGAGCCACAGCTGCCTCGGCCGATGGCAAGTCGACCGCCGGCGCCTCAACATCCGTTTCAGCGTTTTCCTCAGGCTCGGTGAGCACGTCGGCTTGCGGCTGTTGCTCCTCAGCACCAAGCATCTCGTCGGTGATGTCATCGTCGAGTTCTATGGTTTCAAACTGGGCGAAGGGTTGGTTCAGCTCGGCGGCCAGTTTTTTATCGGGTTCAAAGACCAGTTTGTTGTGGCTGGGCACCTGCGTGCGCTCGCCGGTGTTCACACTCACGATGTCGCGTGCTGCCACACGGGCGAGCCTGAATGTGCCCAGCCCCTTCACCGTGACGTTGTCGCCATCGATGAGCGCTTGCGAGATGGTGGCGAACAATTCCTTCAGAAACAGCTCACTCACGCGCCGGTTGCTCCTGGTGGATTCGGCCACCAAGTCGACCAAGTCGGGAAAAGTTATTTTGGCATTCATGACCGATAGCGTTATTTGAGTTTGTTTTTCAACACATTGCTCACCTTGAACGAGAGCACCACGCGCGGCGGCACAAGCAGCCGCTTTCCCGTGCCGGGCATCACGGTGATGCGCTCGGCGCGCTTGCGGGTCTCAAATGTGCCGAAGCCCGGCACGGCAATGCTGTCGAGCTCGCTACTGCGAGTCCTGACCACTGCCACGAAAGCATCGAGCAGTTTTTTCACATCGGTCTTGTTACGGCCCAGCTTGCTCGAAATCCTGTTGACTAATTCTTTATTATCCATGCCGCAAAATTACTCATTTCTCGACAATGGGCAAGGTGGCTTGAGAAATTTTGTGTAAATTTGTACTTCTAAACTTAACACCACATCATGAAGCAAATCGCAGTACTCGACGGATATGCCGGCAATCCCGGCGACCTCTCATGGGACCGGCTCCAACAATTGGCCACCTGCCACATCTACGACCGCACCCTGCCCCACCAGGTGGTGGAACGTGCGGCGGGGCACGAAATGCTGCTCACCAACAAGGTGCCCATCACAGCCAGCCACATGGACCGGCTGCCCCAGCTACGCTACATCGGCGTGCTGGCCACAGGATATAACATCGTGGACGTGGAGGCCGCTCACAGCAGGGGCATCATCGTGACCAACGCGCCGGCCTACAGCACCGCCTCGGTGGCTCAGCTGGCCATTGCCCATCTGCTCAACATCTGCTGCCAGGTGCAGCATTACACCCTTGAGGCAAGGCAAGGAGCGTGGAGCCGCAGTCACGACTTCAGCTACACCAGTACTCCGGTTATGGAACTGGCAGGCAAAACGATGGGCATCGTGGGACTGGGACAGATAGGCAGTGCCGTGGCGCACACGGCGCTGGCTCTGGGCATGCGTGTGCAAGCCCTCACCAGCAAGGCACCCGATGCGCTGCCCACAGGCATCGACAAGTGCCCCACCCTGCACCGGTTGCTGGCCACCAGCCATGTGGTGAGCCTGCACTGCCCCCTGACGGCCGACAACCGCCACATGATCAACGCCGAGGCGCTGGCTCTGATGCGTCACGATGCCATCCTGCTCAACACCAGCCGAGGCCCGCTCATCGACGAGAACGCGCTGGCCGAGGCTCTGCGCCGTCGCCACATTCTGGCGGCCGGAATCGATGTCATGGAGAATGAGCCGCCACGCCCTGACAACCCACTGCTGGCACTCGACAACTGCTACATCACGCCGCACATCGGATGGGCCAGCACCGAGGCGCGCCAGCGACTGATGGACATCACCGTGGCCAATGTGCAAGCCTATCTGGCGGGCGCGCCCATCAACGTGGTGTGAACCGGCAAAACGAGAGACCACAAATTCCGCTTAAACGCAAGAATTTGTGGTCTCCTGTTATTCTCTTCTTCAGGACGGCTCACTTCTTGTAGCCGTGAACGAGGCGGTATTTCCGCACGTCGCGGAAAAGGTCGGTGGCATAGACAAAGTTGTTCAAATCATCGTTGTCCTGGTCATAAATCTCGTCTTTGTTGCCTATCCAGCCCACGTGGCCCTTGTTGATGAACACAATGTTCTCACCGATGCCCATCACCGAGTTCATGTCGTGCGTGTTGATGATGGTGGTGATGCCGTACTCATGCGTGATGTCGCTGAGCAGTTCGTCAATCACAATCGACGTCTTGGGGTCGAGGCCCGAATTGGGCTCATCGCAGAAAAGATACCTGGGATTCAGGGCGATGGCCCGCGCAATGGCGGCACGTTTCTGCATGCCGCCCGACAACTCGCTGGGATATTTTTTCTCGCTGCCGGTGAGGTTCACGCGGTCGATACAGAACTGGGCACGGTCCATCTGCTCGCTGTGGCTCAGCGCACTGAACATCTTCAGCGGGAACATGACGTTGCCCATCACCGTCTCACTGTCAAACAGCGCCGACCCTTGAAAGAGCATGCCTATCTCCTTGCGCAGGTCCTTGAGCTGGCGGCGGTCCATGACCGTGATGTCGCGGCCATCGTACAAAATGCGTCCCTCATCGGGCATAAAAAGCCCCACGATGTTCTTGACGAGCACGGTTTTTCCCGAGCCCGACTGGCCAATGATGAGATTGGTCTTCCCGTCGTAGAAGTCGGCCGTGATGCCATGCAGCACCTCACGCGTGCTATCTCCCTCGACAAACGATTTGCGTATGTTCTGAACCTGTATCATTGCAGCATCACTTTAGTGAGAATCACGTCGACAAGCAGAATCATGATGTTGCTCATCACCACGGCATCGGTACTGGCCTTGCCCACCTCGACCGAGCCGCCCTGCACGGTGTAACCGTAATAAGCCGAAATACTGCTGATTACAAAGGCAAAAAAGAGCGATTTGATGAGTGCAAACCACACGTACCACTCGATGAACATCGTCTGGATGCCGTAAATATAAGTATCCACATCCACTATCGATGTGAGCACACAAATCAGGTAACCGCCGAAAAGGCTGGTAGCCATACAAATCACCACAAGGAAGGGCAGGATGGTTATCAAGCCCAAAATCTTGGGCATCACCAAGAAATTGGCCGAATTGATGCCCATGATGTCGAGGGCGTCGATTTGCTCGGTCACACGCATGGTGCCTATCTCGCTGGCTATGTTCGACCCAATCTTTCCCGACAGGATAAGGCACAGGATGGACGAAGAAAACTCCAGCAAAATAATTTCACGCGTCGACAAGCCCACAGCATAACGTGGCAGCAGCGGGTTGTTGATGTTGAGCTTGATGAGGATGGTGCACAACGCACCGATGAACAGCGACACAATGACGATGAGCGGGATTGAGTCGATGCCCAGCTTGTATATCTCCGACATATACCGCTTGAAGAACTCGCGCCACTTCTCGGGCACGCCAAACACGCGCCACAAGAACATGCAGTAGTTGCCGAAGGATTCTAACGAACGGGTTAAAACCATATTTTTGTCTCTTTTTGCTTATTTTTGAGGCAAAATTAGTGAAAGGCGAATATAAAACCAAAAAAAATGAGGTTTTATTAAACCTGAGCTCCCATTATAGGGCCGCTTTAGCTCTCTTTCTTGGGGCAGTGCGGGCAATCGCGCGAGCCACAGTTGCAGCCGCCGTCGCGGCCCTTGAATGTGCGCACCAGGCGCACCAGAACCCAGCAAAGTGCCAGCGCCACGATAAATAAAGCGATGAGTGTTTGTGTCATGATGATGCTTTGATTTGTTCTTGTTGATTGATTCGTCTCAGGCAAGCAACGAGGCCACCTGGTAGAAGATGAATGTAACCACCCATGCCACGGCAGTGGTGTAGAATATCTCGAATATCATCCAGCGTGTGCCGGCCTCGCGCTTGATGGCCGTGAGGGCCGCGATGCACGGGAAGTAGAGCAGGATAAAAAGCATGAAGGCGTAGGCCACCACGGGATTGAACACATGATTGCCCTGAGCATCGGTGACCGTCTGTAGTTTCTCCTTGAGCGGTGCCGACTCTTCGTCGGCCGTTTCGCCGGTGTAGAGCACGCCCATGGTGGAGACCACGATTTCCTTGGCCGCGGCACCGGTGAGCACGCTCACGCCCATCTGCCAGTTGAAGCCGAGCGGTCGCACCACGGGTTCGATGGCCTTACCCATGCGCCCCATGTAAGAGTTCTCCACTTGCTCTTGCTGCGTTTGCCCCTCATGGCGGGGGAAGTAGCCCAGCGCCCACACGATAATCGAAGCCACAAGAATCACAGTTCCCATCTTGTGCAGATACTGCGAGCCTTTGCTCCACATGTGGATGGCGGCATTCCGGGCTGTGGGTGTGCGGTAAGGCGGCAGTTCCATCACAAACTGCGTGTGGTCGTGCTTGAGCAGCGTCTTGCTGAGCAGGATGGCGGTGAGGGCCGCCACCAGGATGCCCACCAGATAGAGGCTCATCAAAACCAGGCCCTGATTGGCCGCAAAGAATGCCGACACCAGCAGCAGATAGGCCGGCAGACGAGCCGAGCACGACATGAACGGCACGGTGAGAATGGTGATGATGCGGTCGCGACGGTTCTCGAGTGTGCGTGTGGCCATAATGGCCGGCACACCGCACCCGAAGCCAATCAGATAAGGGATAAACGACTTGCCGTGCAAGCCGATGCGGTGCATGATGCGGTCCACAATAAAGGCTGCGCGAGCCATGTATCCGCTGTCCTCGAGCAATGAGATGAAGAAAAACAGAATCAAGATGTTGGGCAGGAACACCAGCACGCCACCCACACCGGCAATAATGCCGTCCACCAGCAGGTCGTGCAGCACCCCGGCGGGCATCACGCTGTCGACCCACCGCCCTATCCACGACACGCCGCTCTCTATCCACTGCTGTGGGTAGGCACCCAGCGTGAAAGTGGACTGAAACACCACCCACATGAGCAAAAACAGCACCGGCAAGCCCAGCCAACGGTTGGTGAGCACCACGTCGAGTGCGTAACCCAGCTGTTTTTTATCCTTATTGGAATTGGTGGTGAGCACTTCGGCCAGCGCCCCGCGCACAAATCCGTATTTGAGGTCGCTGACAACGGTCACGATGTCGTCGTTGTACTCACGCTCAATCTTCTCCCGCAGCCTGTCGGCCTGCTGCCTCACTTGCTGGGCATTGTCGGCTGTGTCGAGCAGTTCCAGGGCATGGCGGTCATTCTCGATGATTTTGAGCAGGGTGTAACGGTTCAGGTCGGGACGAAGGGTTTCGAGTTGGGCGATGGCGTCTTCTACCGTGGTGCCGTAGTTCACATTTTTGTGCGTGGTTTTTTGCTCACTTTCCTCAATGGCTTGGTAACAGGCTTGCAGCACACGGTCCACCCCCTGACCGTCGCGGGCGGTAACAGGGATGATGGGTGCTCCCAGAAGGCGGCTCATGGCTTCGATGTCGAGCCGGTCGCCCGACTTCTCAAATTCGTCCCACATGTTCAAGGCAATAACCATGGGGATGTTCATGTCCATGATTTGAGTGGTGAGGTAAAGGTTGCGCTCCATGTTGCCGGCATCCACGATGTTGAGAATGGCGTCGGGGTGCTTGTCGCGCAGATAGGTGCGCACATACATTTCCTCGGGGCTGTATTCGGTGAGCGAGTAGGTTCCGGGTAGGTCCACCAGCTCTATTCGATGCCCGTCGATGACAAAGCTGCCTTCCTTGCTGTCGACGGTCACACCGCCATAGTTGCCCACTTTCTCCCGCGCGCCGGTCACAAAGTTGAAAAGTGATGTTTTGCCGCAGTTGGGATTTCCCACCAGCGCCACACGCAGCACGTTGTCGGCCATGGGGTCTTGCTCGTCGAGCACCGTCAGCGTGGTGCCGTTGTAGGCAAGGCTGCCGGCCGTCGCCTGCAGCTCCACCTCGGCATCCACCACCATCACCCGCGCGGCCTCCACACGCCGCAGCGAGATGTGGCTGCCCAGAATCATGTACTCCACGGGGTCGAGCAGGGGAGCGTTTTTAATGACGGTGATTTCAGCGCCGCGCACAAATCCCATCTCGAGCAGTCGCTGCCTGAAAGCGCCACCGCCCTGCACGCGCGCCACTTTCACCACAGCCCCCACCGGCTCATTGTCGAGGGGCCGAAGGGAGACTTGCGATATATCATTTTTTTGACTCATGAGTATACAATTTTTCAATTTGCAAAGATAGGGGTTTTCCGTTAGGCTCAGTATCACCATTTGTGGGGTTTTTGGACTTCATCCATCCCCTTTTATGGGTAATATTGTGGAAAAGTGGACGAAATTTGTTATTTTTGCGTCATTAACACTAAACTGCTAACACATGGCGAAAGATTTCCTCTACGACAGTACAAGCAAGATGAGCGAGCTCATCAGCAGCCACCCCGAGCTGGTGATGATGCTGCCACGGCTCGACATGACACTGGGATTCGGTGACCGGTCCATCGGCGACGTGTGCCGGCGGCACGGCGTGGCCCCAGAGTTCTTCTTGCTGATGTGCAATGTTTATACCAACGACAACTATGTGCCCACCGGCCAAACGCTCGACGACATCGACATGAGCCGCCTGGTCGACTACCTGCGGCGCTCGCACAACTACTACATGGGCAAGCGGCTGCCACACATCGAGCGGCACCTGCAGCACATCTCCATCACCATGCCCGCCAAGGTGGCCAAGGTGTTCCTGGAGTTTTTTGACACCTACAAAAGCGAAGTGGGCACGCACTTTGCCTACGAGGAGCAGCATGTGTTTCCGCACATTGAAGCCATGCAGCAGTGCCGGCGCGACGACACCTACCAGATGTCGTCATTCATCGACGCTCACAGCAACATCGAGGACAAACTCGACGACTTGCTGCAAATCATCTTCAAGTATCTGCCCGAGCAGGCCACCGGCGACGACGCCATCAGCGTGGTGCACGACATCCTGATGCTCTCGCACGACCTGCGCAAGCATGCGCTCATCGAGGAAAAAATCCTCGTGCCTTATGTCACCCGTCTTGAAAGGAGCATGGCATGAACAGAATCAAGATACTGATTGTGGAGCCGGCCGAGGTGGTGGTGGAGGGCCTGAGTTCTTTCTTGGGCAACCAGCCGCGATTTGCGGTGTTGTCGCCGGCCTTCGGCACCGAGCGGCTCACCGAGCGCATCGTGGGCGCGCACCCCGACGTGATTGTGGTGAACCCCACCCTGGTCGACAATCCGGGCACCCTGCGCGATGATGCCCCGCAAGCGGCAGTGGTGGCGCTGGTCTATCAATATGTGGAACCCTGGCGCCTGAAAGCCTATGATGCAGTTATCGACATCCGAATGAGCCGAGCCAGCATCGTCGAGACCCTGGCCGATGCCGTTCAGAATGAGCAAAAGGCCGAGATTGCCGGTACCGAGGGCACCGCCTACGAATTGTCGCGCCGTGAGACCGACGTGCTCGTACTCGTTGCCAAGGGATTGACCAACAAGGAAATTGCCGAGCAACTGAGCGTGTCGGTACACACGGTGATTTCTCACCGCAAAAACATCATGCACAAGACGGGCATCAAGAGCGTGGCCGGCCTCACCGTCTACGCCATGCTCAACAATCTCATCGACGACACCACGCTGGTGTGACCCGCCCGGGGCTGCTCAATAATATTTGACCTCGCGCACATCCATCTGGTAGAGAACCGAGTCGCCATCGTCGTCTTCGTCCTCCACAGGATTTCCTTCCTCATCGAGCTCGGTGCTGCGCACAGTCACCAACCGCTCGGTCCAGTTGCCCCGTGCATCGAACTGCAAATAATCGTATCGCTCCTCAAGCGTCCATTCGCCGCCGCCCTCGTAGGTGCCGCTGCCGGTGAGCACTTCTATCAGCCCCTGGTCGTTATAGGTGTAGGAGATTTCTGAAACTTCGGTCCACCCGGCGTACTCCACCTTCACCAGTTGGTTCAAGTCATTATAAATATAGGTGACGCGGAAATCACTCTCGTCGTCATCGGCCGGGTCATGGTCATCGTAAGCCACCACACGGCCCAGCGCGTCGACTTCCACCTTGGAATAAGGGTGATTGCCCGACCGCAGCCTGCGCGGCGACGCCCAGTCATAGACATTGCCCAAGTGGTCTTGAAGAATGATGCCGTCGCGGTCGAAACGGATGTCGGTGCGCCGGTGATTCTCGTTGGGCTTCGAGGGCACAAACTCCCCGTCTTCCATCACCACAAAATAGCGTGTGGTCACCGCCTGGCTCACATCGCCATGCAGGCCGTAACGCGGCCCGTGCTCGGCGCCGAGGGTCAGCGAGGCTGCCAGCATCACGGCTGCCGCTACCATTCTTGCTGCTTTTTTCATTTTATATTGAGATTACTGGTTATTTTTGCAAATTTAATCATTTCTTGCCAAAATGCAATTCTTTGGCAACCGATTTTTGCAATTCATCGGTTTTTTGCTTACCTTTGCTTGATATTTGAGTGGATTCGAGTATCGGCTAACAACCATGTAACAAACAAACCAACCCTATAACGCTATGTTTATCATCGGAATAGCGGGCGGCACCGGCTCAGGCAAGACAACCGTGGTGCGTAAAATCATGGAGCGCCTTCCCCAAGGCGAAGTGGGAGTGATTTCTCAAGACTCGTACTATAAGGACTCGAGCCACGTGCCCCCCGAAGAAAGACAGAACATCAACTTCGACGAGCCGGCGGCCTTCGACTGGAATCTGCTGCTGGAGCACTTGAAAAAGCTTAAAAACGGTGAATCCATCGAAATGCCCACCTACAGCTACATCACCTGCTCCCGACTGAAGGAGACTGTGCCCATGGGACCTCACGACGTGGTGCTGATTGAGGGCATCATGGCACTCACCGACCCCAGAATGCGCAAGATGATGGACATCAAGGTGTTTGTCGATGCCGATGGCGACGACCGCCTGATTCGCGTCATCACGCGCGACTGCCTGGAGCGCGGACGCACAGCCGAAGAGGTGATCGAGCGCTACCAGCGCGTGCTCAAGCCCATGCACCAGCTGCACATTGAACCCTGCAAAAAGTTTGCAGACATCATCGTTCCCGAAGGAGGCCACAACGAAGTGGCCATCAACCTGCTCACCGATTACATCAAGAGCCGGCTGGAAAAAATGAAAAACAAATTCTGACTTCATCCTTACACCTCTGCCACTTTGAACCTTCCTAAAATATTCCACCGCCCGGCCAAGGAGGCACGGGATCGAAACGCCGACATCGCCGCCACCCTCAACAAGAGCGGAGAGGAGGGCACGCTGGTGCTGAGCACCGACAACCTGGTGAAGAAATATCGCCAGCGCACCGTGGTGAACCATGTGTCAATCAACGTGCGCCAGGGCGAAATCGTGGGGTTGCTGGGGCCCAACGGAGCCGGCAAGACCACCACCTTCTACATGGCCACCGGCCTGGTGACCCCCAACGAGGGAAGGGTGTTTCTCAACGATGTGGACATCACCAAGCTGCCTGTCTACAAGCGAGCCCAGCTGGGTATCGGATATCTGCCGCAAGAGGCATCGGTGTTCAGGACTTTGAGCGTGGAGAATAACATCCGCACTATCCTGGAGATGACCGACACCACGCCCGAGTATCAGCGCGACAGGCTGGAGCAGCTCATCGGCGAGTTTCACTTGCAGAAAGTGCGCAAGAGCCTGGGCAACCGCCTGTCGGGCGGTGAGCGTCGGCGCTGCGAGATAGCACGCTGCCTGGCCATCAACCCACGGTTCATCATGCTCGACGAGCCGTTTGCTGGTGTCGACCCCATCGCCGTGGAGGACATCCAGAGCATCGTCTATAGCCTCAAATCGAAAAACATAGGCATCCTCATCACCGACCACAACGCACCCGAGACGCTGTCAATCACCGACCGCGCCTACTTGCTTTTTGAGGGGAAAATCCTGTTTCAGGGCTCCAGCGAGGAACTGGCCGACAATCCTGTGGTGCGCGACAAATACCTGGGACACAACTTTGTGTTCAGGCGCAAAAACTTCGACAACGTGCTATGAGATTCAGCGACATTCTGGGTAACGAGCAAGCTGTGGAGCAGGTGCGCAACATGATTGATGCCGACCGGTTGCCGCACGCCCTGCTGCTGCATGGCGAGGCGGGCATCCCCAAGCTGGCACTCGCACGCGCCGCAGCACAATACTTGCATTGTACCAACCGCGAGGGCGGAGACAGCTGCGGCCATTGTGCCTCTTGCCGTCAGCACCAGTCGTTCAACCACACCGACACGTTCTTCAGCTTCCCCTATGTGAACAAAAGCAAGGACTCGAAGAAGCCCAGTGTGTGCGACGACTTCATGGCCGAGTGGAAAGACTTCCTCACCGCCAGCGATGTCGAAGACTATGAGCGATGGCTCAACATTCTCAAAAGCGACAACTCGCAGCCCAGCATCATGACCGCCGAGAGCACACAAATCATGCACAAAATGAGCATGACGGCCTACACCTCGCGCTACAAGGTGCTCATCATGTGGCTACCCGAAAAGATGCACCCACAGTGCGCCAACAAGTTGCTCAAGCTCATTGAGGAGCCCTACGACGACTGCAAGTTCATCTTGGTGAGCGACAACATAAAGGGGATTCTGGGAACCATCTTGTCGCGCACTCAGCGCATCGAGATGCGCCTGCCATCGGTTCAAGTCATCGCCGACCACCTGGTGCGCCGATACAGCATCGACCCCCAGGATGCCATGGCCATCGCTGCACCGGCCGGCGGCAATGTGAACACCGCCGAGCACCTCATGGAGGCCAACAATGAGCTTGTAGAGTTCCACTCACAGTTTGTGGAACTGATGCGGGCGGCCTACGTCTACGACACCGGCCGCTTGAAACTGTGGAGCGACACCATTGTGGATTTTAAACGCGAGAAAGCGCAGCGCTTTCTCCGATATGCCGCGCGGCAGGTGCGCGAGAACTTCATCTACAACCTGCACATGCCGCAACTCAACTACCTCACAAGGCAAGAACAGCAGTTCAGCAGCCGCTTCGCGCCGTTTATCAACGAAGCCAACGTCCAAGCCATGCACGACGAGCTGAGTCGGGCCGAGCGCGACATCAGGGGTAACGCCAACGGACGCATCGTGCTCTTTGACCTGGCTCTGCGCATGGGCAACCTCATCCGCAGTCAGGCCAAGCGCTGACCGCTTCGTCCCTATCATTCACTAATCATCCTCACAGCCCACCCATCGTAATGCATGCCGCATCGTTTTTAAGCCAAGTGGCCCGGTACTACGCCAATCAACCCGACCTGGCCGAATATTGCTTCGTGTTTCCCAATCAGCGCAGCCGCCAGTTTTTCTTCAAGGAACTGGTGCCGATGTTACGCATCCCGGCACGCTTGCCCAGCGTGTGCGACGGAAACGAGTTTGTGGCAAGCATCACGCGCGCCGTGCCGGTGGGAGGCCTGGAGGCGGCTTTCTGTCTCTACGAGGCCTATCGCCAGGTGATGGGCGACCGCGCAAGTTCCTTCGACCACTTCATCTTCTGGGCCGACATCATTCTCAACGACTTCAACGATGTGGACCGCGCCCTGGTGGACCCGCATCAGCTCTACACCAACTTGAGCAATCTGCGCGACATCAACACCGACTACATCCCCGACGACCTCAAGCGCGAAATCCGACGCATTTTCAACATCGACCTGCCCCTCAGCGGCGACCGATTCTGGAAGGCGGGCCAGCCGTGGAAGGACACTGTCAAGGACAGCGACGTGAAGGAGGAGTACTTCGGCCTGTGGGATGCCATGCAAAGTATCTACGAGGTTTTTCACCGGCAACTGGAACAACGCGGCCTCACCACTACCGGACACATGATGCGCAATGCCGTGAAAATCTTTGCCGGAATGGCTCCCGAAGAGATGCGCCACAAGCGGGTGGTATTTGTGGGATTCGGACTGCTCTCGATGAGTGAAATCATGATTTTCAAGTCGCTGCAGGCCAAGGGGGTGGCTCATTTCTGGTGGGACGACGCCTCACCGGCCTTTGACAACGGCAACAACCCCGGCGGCGCCATGATTAAGGGCTATACCAGGATGTTCCCGTCGCCGGCAGCACTCGAGCCGCTGCAGCACGAGCAGAACATCCGCGCCATCAAGGTGCCCTCGCACGTGGGCCAAGCCAAATATGCGTTTCAAGAGGTTCTGAGAGTGAAGCAGGGCGCACCAGGCGACTTGCTGGCCAATGCCATCGACACCGCCATCGTGCTGCCCGACGAGGCATTGCTGCTGCCTCTTGTCAACGCCGTGCCGCCGGCCATCGAGAAATTGAACATCACGCTGGGCTACCCGCTGCGCCTGTCGGGTATCGTATCGCTCATGCGCATCGTGGCAAAAGCCCACAAGCAAGCCGGCATCGACGGCACCACTGGCCACAGCGTCTATTACCGCGAGGACGTGAAGGACATGCTCTCGCATCCCATCATCAAGGCTGTTTTCGGCCAGGAAGCGCTGCGGCTGGGCATGCAGATTGAGTGGGAGAATAAATTCAACATTGACGCGGCCTTTTTCGATGGCACCGGTCTGCAGCCTCTCATGGCCACTGTGCCGGCCAGTGCCCACACGGCCGATGTGCTGGCCTATCTCGACAGGCTGACGGAGTTCACCCGCGCCCTCATGCTTCAGGTGCAACGACACGACAACCCCACCCCCGACGACTCCACCCTGCCCCTGCAGGCCGCTTTCATCGAGCAGTACGCCGGCACTCTGGCACAGCTGCGACAGTGCATCGAGCGGCATGGCGTTCCCGTGGCCGACAACACCCTCTTCTACCTCATCGACCGCCTCACCTCCACCCCTATCGTCCCGTTCAGCGGCGAACCGCTGCAGGGCTTGCAGGTGATGGGGGTGCTGGAGACGCGCAACCTCGATTTCGACAACATCATCGTCTTGTCGATGAACGAGCGGGTGTTTCCACGCAAGCACACCATCAACTCCATGATACCCAACGACTTCAGGCGGGCATTCTACATGTCAACGCACGAGCAGCAAGAAGCCTTGTCGACCTACTACTTCTATCGCATGATTTCGCGTGCCGGCAACGTGTCGCTCATCTACGACTCCAGCTCGCTGGCCATTGGCTCGAACGAGCCCTCTCGCTTCATCACCCAGCTGGAACGCATCTACCGGCAATCCGTTGAGCACATCAACGTCAAGACCGACATTTCCTCGTTTACCGAGCTGGCCATCAGCGTCGGCAAGCGCCCGCAGCATGTGCTTCCCTACGGCGGCGGCACGCCCAAGCGCTACTTGTCGGCCAGTTCCATCAACGAGTACATCAACTGCCCGCTCAAGTTCTATCTGCGTCACGTCGAGGGCCTGAGCGACGACAACGAGGCCACCGACTTCATGGGATATGACACCTTTGGCGACATCGTTCACGAAACCTTGAAAGAGCTGTATTTCACTCTCACCGAGCCCAGCGGCCACAAGATAACCGGCCCGATGATAACCGATTATCTGAAAAACAAGATGCGCACCACGGTCATGGCCAACATCAACCGCATCTACCTGCACAACCCCGACCCTGAGTCACCGCTCCGCGGCGACGCCTACATCCTGCTCGACACCATCGTCGACTTTGTGCGGCGAGCGCTTCAGTACGACCTGAAGCTGCTACCCGACCCTGCCGATTACATCGAGGTACTGGAATGTGAGGTGGACCATTCCATCGACAACATGGTGCTGCCGGGCGGCAACACCCATTTCAACTTCACCTTCAAGGCCGACCGCATCGACTGTATCCACAGCAGCATCAACCCGCAGCCCATGGTGCGCATCATCGATTACAAGACGGGGCAGGATGCCACCACATTCAGCGACATCGCACAGTTGTGCGACAGCTCTCTCGCCAAGCGCCCCAAGGCGCTGCTCCAGCTCATGCTCTACTGCAACGCCTATCACCACGTGCATCCCGAGTATCGACGCATCGAGCCCATGATTATGAAATTGCGGAAAATCGACGAGAGTGGCATGACCTTCAAGCCCTCCCAAAAAGCCGCCATGCAATATGTGTTCTCGCCCGACGATGAGCTGAACCTGAAGTTTGCCCATAATCTCGACTCCATCTTGGGCCATCTGTTCAGCATCGACACGCCTTTCACACAGACCGAGCAACCTAAAAACCACTGCAGATTCTGCCATTTTGCCGACCTGTGCCGGCGCTGAACAGTGGCTTGCACAGAAAGAAAAAAGTTGTTATCTTTGCCCGCAACATACAATGTTTCAACCACCCGAACAACTAAAAATTGATTGATATGAAAAAGACACTATTAGCACTGGCATGCACCATCATCGTGGGCACCGGTTTTGCAAAAAATCCCGTTTCACAGATAATCACCACCGGCCAGCAGGACGTCGAGACGCTACAAGACCTTGAGAAGAAAGCCAAGCAGGCCCGCGAAGAGGCCGACAAGGCAAAAAAGGCCGAGAAGCAAGCCAAAGAGCAGGCCAAAAAAGCCAAAGAGGCCGAGAAAAAGGCCAAGGAGCAGGCCAAGGAAGCCAAGAAACAGGAGAAATTGCTGAAAGAGCGCCAAAATGCCCAGAAAAAAATCAACAAAGAGCAAAAAAACATTGAGAAATATCAAAAGGACATCGTCAAGGAGCAGGCAAAGCTCACCGACCCTGACCTGAAGAAGCAAGAAAAGGCTGCCAAGAAAATCGAAAGCCTGAACAAGAAAATCGAGAAATCGAACAAGGAAATCGAGAAGGCCCGCAAGAAATTGTGACCCGCCACTCACCTCCCATCACCCGGCGGCTCGCCCCACCACCCTGGCGGCGAGCCGCCCGCTTTTTCCTGCAACCGCATCAACAAAAGCCATGCGCCATGGAAGCCCCACATAATCATGGTTTTATTTGCATAATCCAAAACAATTATTTAATTTTGCCAATGTAAAAAAATGTGGTGTTAATCCTAAAATCAAATCATCATGAAACGTTTCAACCTAAAAACACTTTTCACGTTGACAACCTTGGCAATGCTTGCCCCCAGTGCTTTTGCCATCGAATTTGTTGTTGATGGCCTGCGCTACAGCGTGAATAGCGACAACACTACTGTTACAGTCGCTGGCTATTCAAGTATGCCATCTGGCGACCTCACCATCCCACCTTCAGTGACCTATAGCGGAACGACATACTCCGTCACCACAATCGGCGAAAGTGCATTCGCGAATTGCCACAGCCTGACAAGCGTCACAATTCCCAACTCCGTCACCTCCATCGGCAACTCTGCGTTCGGAAATTGCAATGGCCTGACAAGCGTCACCATCGGCAACTACGTCACCTCAATCGGCAACCATGCTTTCTCCAATTGCAAAGGCCTGACAAGCGTCACCATCCCCAACTCCGTCACCTCAATCGGTGACTCGGCGTTAACCTATGATTCCCGCAATGGCTGCAATGCCATTATTGAGACAGCAAGTAGCACATTAATCCAAGGGTGTATGAATACTATCATCCCCAACTCCGTCACCTCCATCGGCGACAGGGCGTTCTATGTATGCACCGGCCTGACGAGCGTCACCATCCCCAACTCCGTCACTTAGATAGGTGACTATGCGTTCTGTGATTGCACCGGCTTGACGAGCGTCACCATCCCAGGCTCCGTCACCTCCATCGGCTACAGGGCAACCTATGATTCCCGCAATGGCTGCAATGCCATTATTGAGACAGCAAGTAGCACATTAATCCAAGGGTGTATGAATACTATCATCCCCAACTCCGTCACTTCCATCGGTGACGATGCGTTCCGTGATTGCAGCGGCTTGACGAGCGTCACTATCGGCAACTCCGTCACCTCCATCGGCGACGCTGCGTTCTACCGTTGCAGCGGCTTGACCAGCGTCACCATCCCCAACTCCGTCACCTCCATCGGCTACTATGCGTTCCAACGTTGCTCCGGCCTGACCAGTGTCACCATCCCCAACTCCGTCACCTCCATCGGTGAAGGGACGTTCTCTGAATGCAGCGGCTTGACCAGCATCACCATCCCCAATTCCGTCACCTCCATCGGCGGCAGCGCGTTCTCCCAGTGCTCCGGCCTGACGAGCGTCACCATCGGCATCGGCAACGGCGCGTTCTATGGTTGCAGCGGCTTGACCAGCATCACCATCCCCAATTCCGTCACCTCCATCGGCAACGGCGCGTTCTCCGGTTGCAGCGGCTTGACGAGCGTAATCATCCCCAACTCCGTCACCTCCATCGGCAACTATGCGTTCTATTACTGCACCGGCTTGACGAGCGTCACCATCCCAGGCTCCGTCACCTCCATCGGCAACGGCGCGTTCTATGGTTGCAGCGGCTTGACCAGCATCACCATCCCCAATTCCGTCACCTCCATCGGCAACTATGCTTTCTCCAGTTGCGAAGGCCTGACAAGGATAAACGCATATCCTAACCCTGAAAAAGTCAGCATAGGGAGTAATGTTTTCTATGCTGTTCCGAAAAACGGGACCCTGCATGTGTTGCCCAAGTATCTGAGTGCATACCAAACTGCTGACCAGTGGAAAGATTTCACCAATATCGTGGCCGACCTTACAGAGATTGGCGACGTAAATGCCGACGGGGAAATCAGCATTGCCGATGTCACGTCGCTCGTCGACGTGGTGCTGCGGCAGGAAAGCACCGGCGCCAGCGATGTGAATGGAGACGGCGAGACCTCCGTTGCCGACATCACCGCCTTGACCGACTTGCTGCTGAGCAGGCAATGACGCATGCCCCTCGTAAAGGATCAAAATCTCCGGCAACGGGTAAAATGAATGTGGCTGGCTTGCATTCCGACTCCAAGTCCGGAACGCTGCACCTGCATCTGGACTGTTGCCGTGTTGACCTTAACGGCAACACTAATGATGTTCACGACATTCACAAGAGGGCAATGATGGCTGCGGAAATCATCAACATGAGGCATGGATGGCAACAACCACTGGATATTCGTGACATGCGACGGGAAGAGATTGCGGAATTTTGCGAATACACCCTTCAGAAGATGGATGCTTTTGACGTTGACAGATACTTCAACTTGCTTCGCATGAAGGGCTATGAGGTGAATCCACGCTACGACAAGAGCCACAAACTTGTTGGCTATACTGTCGGCAAGAATGCCTCAGTTTTCAAGGCTTCTGAAATCGGTCGCAGATACATGGTGTCACAGCTTGAAGCCACATGGAAGAAACTCCATCCAAAACCTGCTCAGGTAAGAATGAAACCGTCTGCCACGACAGTTACCCCAGGCAGACGTCCAATTCGTCCAACTGCTCAGACAACATTATCTATCCGGACCAAGGTTCAGCCAAGAGTCCAGCCGAAGCCCGTTCCTTCCTTCATCACATTCAACATCGATACATCTATTGGCAGCAAGGCTGTTGAGATTCCAAACTCGGTCAAGGGTATTTTCCTCAATGAGGCTCAGGTGCCAGAGGGTAATGATACCGCCACAGTCGAGAACATTGCTCATAACGCAATGCTTCTTTTTGCAGGGTACATCGATGCCGCCACATCCATGTCCGAATCTTGTGGCGGTGGCGGCGGCTCAGCCCCCGAATCAGGTTGGGGCAGGAAAGATGACGAGGACGAATTTGCCTACGCCCACCGATGCCTCCAAATGGCTCACTCAATGCGTAAGCCAAAGCCACGTCAGCGTGGTTTCCACCGTTAAAACGACCAATGTCTATGATTAAGAGAAGTAAAGCCCGAGAAGACAAGCCGGACTTCGATAATATGATGAACGAAGTCGAACAGGAACTTGAAGGCCTGCAAACCGAGCAGGGAATTGTTGACCGCGTTCCTGAATTGAAGAAGTTGAGTGAGAACATTGACAAAGCCACAAATACTTGGGTCAATGCGACTATTCAACTTGAATCTGCCATCCAGCAATACCAACGAGCCGAGTTGAAACTGGATGATGCGGTCAATTCAATCAGTGGCAAGGTTGGCACCATCAACACTCATATTGACAACATCTTGAAAGAGGCCCCCACCAAATTGCAGGTCTCAGTGAATGTGTCTGATGCTGACTGGCAGAAAATTCAAAACAAGTTCAACCAGGAACACAAATGGATGCTTGGCAAGATGCAAGAGCATATCCTTGAGGTCAATGCCTTGTTAGTTCAAGAACGCAAGAAAGTCCGGGACCGATACAAGGAGTATGACGGTTGCTACCTTGGTCATTATGCCCAGTGGTTCTTCTTGTTTTTCTTTACCCTGGGATTCTTCGTGTTCGCTGCCATAATTGTCGTGCAGATTGGCAAATGGCTCAACTGGTTATAATCATCTAATGTTCCCATCATGGATTGTGTGATACATTTCGGGAACAAGAAACCCACTGACCTTTGGCATTACTGCTAAAAATCAGTGGGTTTGCTAATTCCGTTGTCAATCTTGATGAGATGAATCGCCCTAAAAGATTACATTTCAAGGAGTTTTGATTTCTGGGCTTGGAACTCTTCTTCAGTCAAAATTCCATCAGCCTTTAACTTCGCAAGTTTAGCCAATTCGTCAGCAACACTACTTGAAGATGGTGCTACTACAGGCTGTGTTACAAGCTGTGCTATAGGTGCGCTTGACTGTTTAGCATTGTCAATGATTATTGAAAGTATGTCTTTTGCCTGATTAGCATTTTTGACATAAGTTTCATACAACTTTCTATCAGTTTCATCTTTTGTTTTCAGAACACGGTCAACATCCTTAAAATGAAGTATGCAGGTTGTTCTACTTGTACTGCGGAGAAGAATCTTGATATCCATATCTTTAATCTCCTTGTTTTGCTTGCTCCCACCTGAGAGACCTCCTACAACAGCACCAGCACCACCCATTAATACGCCGCCAACAATAGCGCCACCAACTGTTCTACCCGCAGACTTGGTATATAACTGACTACCGTTTTCCTCATAGGAAACTTCAATTATGTCTGAATAATTGAATATTTCACGAGTACTAGAACCAACTAGGACAAGAACCTTGAAGAAATCATCCATAATAAAGAGATAGTTGCCTACACCTTTTGTGTTGATAGTTGACTTGTCACCTCTCTTCTTTGGCAAACTGCTAGCATTTATATAGTTAAAGATATCCTTAACCTTTCCTGATTCAGAGATTGCCATTAAACCATGGCATTCATCAATAAGAACATTGTATAGTTTATTTGTAACAGATGCAGTCGAAGAAGTATGACTTGTTCTGAGTGTTCTGAATATTGGTGGAATCGTATTGTTAACAGCGACATTTTTATTATTATCCTTCTCCGCTATTGACGTTACTTGATGAATAATGTTGAGATCATTATAAGTACCAGACAACAATTTCCGCCTTGTTGGGTCATAAATATAAAATGCGGGGGTAGTATATGTAGCAAGACTCTTACCAGGGTACTCAAAATCATCCACATATTCTTTTTTTATGCCCTCAGTCATAACTCTCATAATCATAACCTTTTTCTTTGACGCATCAAAATAAAGCTTGCATCTGTCATCACCGATGAATACACTTCGGTCGAAATCGGTAGATTGTTGTTCATCTTCCTTAATCATTTGAAGTCTCTTCTTCTTGTTTTTACTTTGTACTGCGCTGGTTATCATAGCAGCTACAATAGTAATACCCACAACAACGAGGAGAATAGTAAAGAATATTCCTATTTCCTCACCACTGAATGAACCTCCACCTAGTAATGCAAAAAGCACCAAGGCTAAGGATGAAAGATATAATTTAATCTTCATAGTTTAATTATTTTATGATTTTAATTAATATATACAACATTATAGCAAACAAATAGCTGACTACATCAATCCAGTCGAAAACCCCAGGAACTAACCCAAAATATTGCAGGAACTCTGACAGGAGCGCAAAGAAAGGAAGAGAGTATATAAAGATATAGGAGCTAATTGATTTTGATCCGTTCCATATTGCATCAACGAGAAACATATAAGCAAATAGCCACAATCCATCGGGCAAGCTATTTTTAACCCATCCATATACTCCATCTGAATTGAAAAGACTTCTGAATGTTTCAATATGTTGTGTAACCCCCATGTTATTGAACCAGTCAAACATAGGAAGAGATTTTTCGCGAAAACCTATATATATAAGGCCACCTGTACCGAGTAGTAACAAGGATAATAATGACCTTCCTATCCTTGTTTTTAGAGAATACTCCCTAAAGAATCTTGATTTTATTATAGTTATATCCATTGTGATATGTTATTATTTGTAATCAATACATCAATAGTCTACTGACATACTACTATTACAAGCACTTTGTCATCTTTGTTTCTCTGTATTATTTAGCAAATCCTTGTCCAAGGTGAACAACTGGTTGTGAACCCCAACGCAAATCACATGACGGGAATATGTGTGCTATGATATCTTCCTGTTTTTCATACTTTACGATGTCAATAATAGCCATAATTATGTCGATATTTGATATTTCCTACAGACACAGAAAAAGCGTGAACTCACATTATCAGGTTCGGAGGCTGTAGGAAATGCCCATGATGTCAAGATAAGTAAAGCCCACGCTAAACATGAGCATTCACTCTATCCATCTTTACATCATGTGGTTCTTGAACTTCCTACATTCCCGAACCGAAGATAAATAGCTGAACGCTAATTTCAAAAATGTCTTGCAATGAAGGCGTTATTGCCACCATGCGTTGCAAAGATACACAAAAAACTTCAACCACATAACATTAGGCTCCCAATTATGTGCTTTTTTTAGACTAAAAATCTCAAAATATACACGAAATGATATTTCCGTAATGTCTTTTCAATAAAAAGTCGTATCTTTGTAAGCTAATAAAAATCTTTTACTTTTTGCCCCCCAATGATATTAGATGATCTAATCGCGGAATGTACTGCATACGACTTCAAGGTGATGCTTGAAGAAAAGAAACCTAAGAGTTGGTTGAAAAGCGTAAGTGCTTTTGCCAATGGCTTGGGTGGCTCCCTTTTCTTTGGCATTGATAATGATGGCATTGTCAAAGGGCTTGATGACGTGCAGCATGTATGCGAGGCTATCAGTAGCAGGATTCGTGACTATATGGATTCCCTACCAGAGGTAGAGATGATTCCCCATGATTTAGATGGTTTACATATCTTGCAACTAAAAGTCAATGCGGGGCATTATACCCCATATTACTACGTTGGAGATGGTCAGCGTATTGCATTTGTCCGAGTTGGTGATGAAAGCCTTCCTGCCACGGCAGAGCAAATGGTACGCTTGGTACTGAAAGGCTCAAACAAAACTTACGATTCCCTTCATACGGATTATAAAGTTGAAGACTATTCTTTCACGATTTTGGCCAACACGTTCAAAAATCGTACCAGTCAAGAATGGGACAAAAAGTATCTCCTTTCATTTGGCCTTGTCACTAATGCTGGGCTTCTTACAAATGCAGGTGCACTGTTTGCCGATGACTGCCCATTGTGGCAATCTCGCCTATATTGCACACGATGGGATGGGAAGGAAAAGGGCGATGCCATCAACGATGCAGAGTTTACAGGCAATGTCCTCATGCTACTTCGTGAAGCTATGAACTTTGTGAAGTCTAACACCAAGAGAGGCTGGGAGAAACTGCCTGATGGACGAAAGAACAAACCTGAATATGCGGAACGTGCCGTTCTAGAGGCAATGGTTAATCATTTCATCCATCGTGACTACACCGTAATGGGTAGTGAAGTTCATCTTGACATCTATGATGACCGCCTCGCTGTAACATCCCCAGGAGGAATGTACAATGGTATGCTGATACAGGATTTGGACATCAAAGATGTGTCTTCTGAAAGGCGTAATCCTATACTTGCAAACGTGATGGCTCAACTTGACTACATGGAGAAACGAGGTAGCGGACTCACACGCATCTGTAATGAGACCAAAGCATTAGACGGGTATAAGGATGAATTGAAACCTGTGTTCAAATCTACTCCGACCCAATTTCAAACCATCACTCACTGAGCGTCAGCAGAAAATCCTCAATCTCATCAAAGAGTCTCCGACAATCACCGGCAAACAAATGTCGGAGACTTTGTCGGTGAGCCAACGCACCATCGAACGCGACCTCTCAGCTTTGCAGAAACTTGATATCCTGAAGCGTGAAGGTAAAGACAATGATGGAGTGTGGTGTGTCAAAGTATCTCAATCCTCTAAATCATGAATTTATGGGGCGAGTTAAATATGCTTTTTCATCCAACATATGTAACAAGAATAATAAATGGAAGATATTTGGGGGGCTTTGATTGATGATATGTGGAATTTCCACTTGGCAATTATGGGTATTATGGTTTCCATAATAACATTATTGTATGCTTCTCTGTGTGGTAAGGTGGAAGAATTGAATAGTATAAAACAATCAAAAGAATATGTTCTAATGAATCGTGCAACAGCAATAAGTAATTCCGTTGAGCGACTCCGAAAATTGAACAAGCAAGTAATGGCAGGACTTGTCGTTTTCTTTTGTTTATTCGTTTTAACGACAATCCTAAAATATCTGCCACAAGGATGTATAACCAAGTGGATAGTGGCGATAAATGCCATTATCACTATTGGGGTTTTAGTTTTTGGCGTAAAAATAGCACTTGGCATTTATTCTCAATATCAAAAAGAAACTTTCTAATTGCATATAAAATATGGCTAACTCATTTATAGATTCTTTCTCAGAGAACACTCAGGACAGATTGATAAAGGCGATGTTAGAGTGTTCCATGCTCTTTTCTCTGAATAGAAATACAGTATTAAGTGATGGAAGGAAAGATATGTTCCTTCAGACTGTGTTCGCAATTACATGTAGTGATAATCGTGAATGGACAGTGAAGGATTTGCATGATGTGTTCTATGAAAGGTTCTCTAAGGATTATGACCACGAGATTATCAGGAAGGCCATGCAAAAACTGACAAAGGATGGATTGCTAATCCCTAAAGGGAATGGATTGGTACCTCATGAATTCTTCACCAACTAAATTAGGTCAAAACAGACCGAAATAAATCTTAAATCAAATCACGTAAAACACTGTCTTACAATTAACTCCGCTTAACTAACCTTATTCTTCGCCTATTGCGCGTTTGCCCCGATTAGAGTAATTTTGTACCGCCATTGTACC
>ONMF01000015.1 GCA_900318865.1 uncultured Prevotellaceae bacterium | reverse complement strand
CGGAAGCACCGTGTGGTACGGCGGTGAGGATGCCAACAATGTGCACTACTTCGAAATCACCGACGACCTGCTGGGCGGCGAGCTGAGCCTGTTCCCGGGTGACGGCTACGCCAACCTGATTGTCAAGGAGGCCGGCAAGTACGACCTCATCCTCAAGGAGGCCGAGGCCAGCGCCGCTTCGGGCGCACCCGCCAAGGCTCCGGCCGCAGGGCTGAAGCTGATTGTGAAGAAGAGCGAGGAAGTGCCCACCGCAGTGACCGACCTCAGCGTGGACGACATCGCCGGCGTGCACTATGTGAACCTGGCCGGCCAGGTGAGCGCAGCTCCCTTCCAGGGTGTGAACATCATGGTCACCACCATGAAGGATGGCAGCAAGCGCGCCATCAAAGTGGTGAAATAATCACGATAAACTCTGAGTCAAACATCGGTGGCGGTTCCCAAAACGGGGGCCGCCACTTGTTTTGTCCAAAAATTGTTTGTATCTTTGTCAACGCACCACCGAATTCGGGAATGATTTTTCTGTTTACAACTTTTTTATAGATTCAATTGACATGACTAACAACATGAAGAACATGATGCAGCTCCATGAAGAGGCTGCACGCTGCCTGCTGTGCGCCGATGCCCCATGCAGTCGCCATTGCAAGCACGGCGACCCTGCCCGTGCCATTCGTGCCATCCGCTTCGGAAATGAGGCTTTGGCCATGCATTGGGTGGCAGGCTGCAGTGATGAAGAACTGGAACAGGCCCAGGCGGCCTGCATCCACTACGACCGCCCCGTCAGGATAAAAGAGATGATTCGCTCGCTTGATGCCGACACGGTGCCGGCCGGTGCCGACGGTCCCAGCCTGGCCATTGATTTTGTGGGCATTCATTGCGAGAATCCGTTCTTCCTCGCTTCCTCGGCCGTGTGCACCAACTACGAGATGGTGGCGCGCGCGTTCGATGCCGGCTGGGCGGGTGTCTTCTACAAGACCATCTGCATGCAGGAAATCCGCGAGGTGTCGCCCCGCTTCGATGCTGTGAAAGAAGGCACGGCGTTTGCCGGTTTCCGCAACATGGAGCAACTGTCGGAAAATCCCGTGGAAGTGGACTTCGACATTCTCAAGCGGCTGAAGCAAAACTATCCGACGAAGGTCGTTGTGGCCTCCATCATGGGCCAGACCGAGGAGCAGTGGATAGAACTGGCACGGATGGCCGAGGCTGCCGGAGTGGATGCCGTGGAGCTGAATTTCTCGTGCCCGCAGATGCGGCTTTCAGGCATGGGCAGCGATGTGGGGCAGAATGCCGAACTGGTGACGTTCTACACGGCTTATGTGAAGCGCACGGTCAAGATTCCCGTCATTCCCAAGATGACTCCCAACATCACACAAATCAATCAACCCGCCATGGGCGCCTTCTTTGCAGGTGCCGATGCCATATCGGCCATCAACACCATCAAGAGCGTCACCATGTCGCCCCAGGCCGCCGTGAACGGCAAGCTCACGGTGTCGGGCTATTCGGGCAGCGCCGTGAAGCCGATAGCCCTTCGCTATATCTACGAGATGGCGTCGAACAAAATCATGAAGAATATACAGCTGAGCGGCATCGGTGGCATCAAGACCTGGCGCGACGCGCTGGAGTTCATCCAGCTGGGCTGCCGCAACGTGCAGGTGTGCACCGCTGTGATGGAATTCGGTTACCGCATCATCGATGACCTGGTGCTGGGCCTGCGCCACTACATGGCCGAGCGCGGAATCGACCGGCTGGACGCGCTTGTGGGTGAGCAACTGCCCAACTTCGTGCTGCCTTCCGGCCTCGACCGTGACACGGTGGTGTTCCCGATGGTCGACCGTGACCTCTGCATCGGCTGCGGCCGGTGCTACACGTCCTGCATGGATGGCGGTCACCAGGCCATCAGTTTCGACCCCGACACCCGTCAGCCCCGCATCCAGGGCAGCAAGTGTGTGGGATGCCATTTGTGCCGGCTGGTGTGCCCCACGGGAGCCATCGGCCTTGCCAAGCGCATCAACAAAAAAAATTAACGGCGCCGATTACGGTTGCTCACAAAATGCAGTGGCGGCTCCCGCAGTGGTGGCCGCCACTTGTTTTGTCCAAAAATTGTTCGTATCTTTGCAGCCGAATTACTAACACGGTGGAAAAATTTGGCTGCTTGCAACCACTTGAAAAAATGCTAAAATAGGCAATTACCCTCAATAATTTCTGGCCACTTTAGCGTTCATTTCCACCATATAACGAATATATGGTACAATGAACTATTTATTTACATCCGAGAGTGTTTCGGAAGGCCATCCCGACAAGGTGGCCGACCAAATCAGCGATGCCATTCTGGACCAGTTCCTGGCCTACGACCCGCAGTCGAAAGTGGCGTGTGAAACGCTGGTGACCACCGGCCAGGTGATTGTGGCCGGTGAGGTGAAGAGCGAGGCTTACGTCGACCTGCAGTCGACAGCCCGCGATGTGATTAACCGAATTGGCTACAACCGGTCGGAACTGATGTTCGACGGCTCGTCGTGCGGTGTGCTGAGCGCCCTGCACGAGCAGTCGCCCGACATCAACCGCGGCGTGGAGCGTGAGCGGGCCGAGGAGCAAGGCGCCGGCGACCAGGGAATGATGTTCGGCTACGCCTGCAACGAGACGCCCACCATGATGCCGCTTACCATCGACCTGGCTCACATGATACTGCGTGAGCTCTCGGCGCTGCGCACCACATCGCAGCTCATGCCCTATCTGCGCCCCGATGCCAAGGCCCAGGTGACGGTGGAATACGACGGCGACACGCGTCGCCCGGTGCGCGTGCACACCATTGTGGTGAGCACCCAGCACGACGAGTGGGTGAAGCCTGCCGACCACACACCGCAGGCCCAGGCCGAAGCCGACCGGCAGATGCTGCAGCGCATCCATGACGATGTGCAGAACATCTTGCTGCCCCGTGTCATCTATAAGCTGCCGCCCGAAGTGCAGAAATTGTTTGACGACGGGCTGATACTTCATGTGAACCCTACGGGCAAGTTTGTCATCGGCGGGCCTCACGGCGACACGGGTCTCACCGGCCGAAAAATCATTGTCGACACCTATGGCGGCCGCGGAGCGCATGGCGGCGGTGCTTTCAGCGGAAAAGACCCAAGCAAGGTGGACCGCAGCGCGGCCTATGCCGCACGCCACATCGCCAAAAATGCCGTGGCGGCAGGGGTGGCCGACGAGATGCTGGTGCAGGTGGCCTATGCCATCGGTGTGGCACAGCCTGTGAGTTTTTATGTCAACACCTATGGCACAAGCCATGTCGACATGACCGACGCGCAGATAGCCCAAATCCTGGAGCAGCTCTTCGACATGCGGCCCCACGCCATCGAGCAACGCCTCAAGTTGCGTGCACCCATCTATGAGGAAACGGCGGCCTATGGCCACATGGGCCGCGAGCCTAAAATGGTGTCGAAGCACTTCAACTCCAAGTACGAGGGCGAGCGCTATGTGCGGGTGGAACTGTTCACCTGGGAAAAACTCGACTATGTGGACATCCTGCGCTCGGCATTTACCTTGTGACAATCGATAAATTTTACCCACACATTGATGAAAACAAAAAAAGTGATAGATGCCGTGAGAGGCCAGTGGCGGCGCTTCAAGCACTGGTATAAGGGCCTGTATCGCGGCCGGCCGTGGTGGATGAAGATGCTGGTGGCGCTGGCGTCGCTGGTGGTGTGCTTTGTGCTCTACCTCGTGGCCGTTGACATGAACCTGCTGTGGCTCTTCGGCAAGTCGCCCAGCATCAACAGTATCATGCACCCCAAAACCAATGCGGCCAGCTACATTTACAGTGCCGACGGGCAGGAGATTGGCAAATTCTTTGACGAGAACCGCACGCCTGTGCCCTACGACAGCATCAATCCCCGCTTTTTCGATGTGCTCATCGACACCGAGGACGAGCGCTTCTACAAGCATCACGGCATTGACTTCGGCGGCCTGGGAGCTGCGGTGAAGGACATGGTGCTGCATGGCCGCCCGCGTGGTGCCAGCACCATCACGCAGCAGCTGGTGAAAAACATGTTCAGGGTACGCAGTGACTACTCCACGGGGCTTCTGGGCTATATCCCGGGGTTGAAAATCATTATCATGAAGAGCAAGGAGTGGATTTTGGCTACCGAAATCGAGATGTTCTACTCCAAGCGCGAGATTCTTGAGATGTATGCCAACACCGTGGACTTCGGCAGCAATGCCTATGGCATAAAAACTGCCGCCAAAACCTATTTTGCCACCACCCCGTCGCGCCTGAAAATCGAGGAATGTGCCGTGCTGGTGGGCTTGCTCAAGGCCACCAGCACCTACAATCCGCGCTTGAACCCCAAAAACAGTCTGCGGCGGCGCAATGTGGTGCTTGACAACATGGTGCGTTGTGGCCACCTGACGGCCGGCCAGGCCGATTCGCTGCAGCAGCTGCCGGTGGAGCTGCACTACAGCGTGGAGACCGCCTACGACGGCGAAGCGCTTTATTTCCGCGCCGCCGTGGCCGATGAACTGCGCGACTGGTGCCGCGCCAACAATGTGGATTTGAACACCGACGGCCTGAAAATTTACACAACCATCGACATGCGCATGCAGCGCTATGCCGAGCAGGCCGTTTCCGAGAAAATGCGCCTGGTGCAGCGCAATTTCGAGCAGCATTGGGGCAATCAGGACTGCTGGACCGACGAGGACGGGAATGTTATCCCCAATTTTGTGGAGGACAAGGCCCGCCAAACCGATGTGTATCGCAACCTGCTGGCACGTTATCCCAACGACCTGGACTCGGTGAATTACTATATGAACCAGCCACACAGCGTGCATCTGTTTGACTATGATAACGACTCACTCTACGTGGAGATGAGCTCGATGGACTCCATTCGCTACATGCTGCACTTCATGCACACGGGCTTTGTGGCCATGGAGCCGCACACCGGCCATGTGAAGGCTTGGGTGGGCGATGTGGACTTCGACACGTGGAAGTACGATAAAGTCACAGCCATGCACCAACCCGGCTCCACGTTCAAGCTCTTTGTCTATGCGGCCGCCATGCAGCGCGGCTTGTATCCGTGCGACCGCCGCCGCGACGCTTATATCGACACCATGGTCTACAACGAGGCCAAGCGGCAGATGGAGCACTGGAGGCCCACCAACAGCAACGGCCGCTTCACCAATGCCGACATGACGCTGCGCTCGGCCTTTGCGCAAAGTATCAACAGCGTGGCCGTGCGCCTGGCTAACGAGGTGGGCATCGGCCAGGTGGCACAGACGGCGCGCGAGATGGGCATCCAATCGCCGCTCGACGAAACTCCCGCCCTGGCGCTGGGAGCCAGCGACGTGAACCTGCTGGAGCTGGTCAACGCCTACTGCACGGTGGTGAACGACGGCATGATGCGCGAGCCCGTGCTGGTCACGCGCATTGTCGATGCCAAGGGCCGGGAAATCTATCGCTCAGCGCCCGACCAGCGGCGCGCCCTGCCCTATCGCTCGGCCTTCTTGATGCAGCAGATGCTCATGGCAGGCCGTACCGATGCCGGCGGCACTTCGCTGGCGCTCAACGGCTATATCACACCGGCCATGTACGATACCGACTTTGGCGGAAAAACGGGCACGAGCAACCGCCATGCCGATGCCTGGTTTGTGGGAGTGACTCCCGCGCTGGTGTGTGGAGCATGGGTGGGAGGTGAATACCGGCAGATACACTTCCGCACAGGAGCCCTGGGCCAGGGAAGCCGCACGGCATTGCCCATTTGCGGCGCATTCCTGCAGCGAGTGCTCAACGACCCCGCTTTTGCCAGTTATCATGGACGTTTCGCCGGTCCGCGCGAGTACATCGACCCGGCTCTGTATCAAAATTGCTTTGGTGATTTTGAACCCGTCGATTCCATTCCCGCCGATTCGCTGTTTGTCGATTCGCTTATGCTCGAAGAGGACATTCTCGACGATCGCCACGTGCTTCCCGCCGATTCCACCGAAGCTGCCGCGCCGGCCATGTGATTTACGGGTTGCCGCCCGCGCTGATGTAGTGCCGGTACCAGGCTTTTTCATCGAGGGTTTCGCCCTGCCATTGCTGCTGCATGTTATCGATGTACCAGTCGCCGCGCTCGAACACAAGGGGCATGGTGATGGTGTTGTCGCGGCTGTCGGGGGTGCCTGGAAAGGTGGTGATGACCACCACGGCAGTGGCCGCGCCGGGGGTGATACCGTCCACACTCTTCACTTTCATTGCCGGCTCGGTCCAGTCTTGCCCCTGCAGCCAGTGGTCGGCATCGATAACCACATCGTCGGTGCGCTCGGCGATGGCCATGGCCGCGTTCTGCAGGCGGTTGTAGTCGGCCGACATATACATGCTGTCGGCTTTGAGCAGGTCGATACGGTGGGTGTAAACGTCGGTGAAGATGTCGTTCAGCCGCTGGGTGATGTACTCGGTGGAATGTTTGTCGCTGGCGACGGCTTGCGGCGCTGTCGAGGCCTTGAGCTTGGTGCCCGAGTTGCATGCAGTCATGACAGCGATGATAGCGGCGAGGAGAAAGTGACGAATCATGCGAGGGAGTGGATGGGTTTATTCGTTAAGTAACTGGCGGTATTGTGTCGTCATGGTGTGGTAGAAGGCATCGTAATTCAGGTGCGCGTTGAAGTCGGCGCGGGCTTGTTCGCCGAGGCGGCGACGTGCGGCGGGGTCCTCGATGAGCCCCTTGATGGCGGCAGCCAGCGGGAAGATGTTGTTGGGCGAGACGAGCAGGCCGTTTTTACCGTCGCGCACATACTCATGCTGCGCGCCGTTGTTGGTGGTGATGTGAGCCTTGCCCTGCATCATGTATTCCAGGTTGGCAATGCCCAGCGGCTCGGGAGCCACAGCCGGCAGCACACCGAAGTCGCACTGGGCGATGAGTTGCTGCACATCGTCGCGGAATCCCAGCAGCGTGACGTTGCGCACCAGCTGGTTGGCCACGATGAAGCCCTTGAGTTGTGTCAGGAATTTGGGCTGACCGGTTCCCATCACCACTAGGTGATAGGAGCGCTTGTCGAGCTGTGTGATGGCCCGCAAGGCCACGTCGATGCCTTTTTCGTGGCACAGCCTGCCGTGGAACATGATGAGTGCCTGCTCGGGACTGAGTCCGAGCTTGCTGCGCAAGTCGATAACGGGTGTGGCAGCGTCGGGGGCGGCAGGAATGACGCTGTCGCGCAGAACGAGCGCCTTGTACTGGTCGCGCTTGCGCACATGGCCCATAAACGCGTCGTGCGCCATCTGTGATACAAAGACAAATAGGTCGACCGACTTGTAGATTTTGCGGTACAAGTAGTTGTCGCGGGGGCGGTCGATGCCGTGCACCGTCATGACGATGCGTGTGCCGTGTTGGTTCTCACTGATGCGCCGTGCCCACATGGCCGTGAAAGCATCGCTCACCGAGTGCACATGCACAATGTTCAGGCCCTTGCGCAGCAGGCGTGCCAAGCGCGTGGGGCTGTCGATGTCGGCCATGCCCTTGAGCGGTAATATGGAGATGGGCAGTTCGAGTTGCCTGAATCGGTTGAGTACGGCGGGTGTTTTGCGGCACACCACCTCGGTGTAGAAGTCCGGGTCGTGCCGTAGTCGGGAAGCCAGGTCGTAAGCATACTGCTCTGCCCCACCCCAAGTTTTGCCCGACACGATATGAAAGACGTTTATCATGGTGTTTCGACGGGTGTTGTGTTCATAATAATGCTGACCAGCGCGGTGAGGTCGGCCACGCTGATTTCGCCATCACCGTTCACATCGATTCTGAATCGCTCCAGGGGCGACCAGGCCGATGCCGCGGGCTGTGTTTCGCTCATGATGAGGTCGGCCAGCACGGTGAGGTCGGCCACGCTGATTTCGCCGTCGGCGTTCACATCGCCCACGGTGGTGTTGGTGTTATAGGTGTTGGTGTCAAGATATTCCATGCGCCGGTCGATCCACTGCTCGATGTATTCGAGTTCGGAGGCCAGATTGATTTCGTGCCGGGCCACATCGGTGTCGCCGCTCCATCGTTGCTCCTCGCGCCGGGCTGCGCCGCTGGCAATCAGTGCCTGGATGCAGCGGGCGTAGCGTGCTTTCAAACTGTCGGGGCGCAGCAAGGTGTTGCGCAGTTCATGGTAGCGTTGCTGCCACAGCGGATAGTATTTCGACTGCGGGTCGGTAATGAAGCTGTGCAGGCGGTGCTCGCCGTTGAGTGTGGGGTTGGTGGGGCCCACGTTGGCAGGGTGCAGAGGATTGTCGGTCCAGTTTTGGCCCACGGTGGTGTCCAGGTCCCAGACGGCAAGCGATAGCACCTCGCTCTTGGTGCGGTCGTAGCAAAACCAGTAAATGTTCTTGCACAAGTTGTCGATGGCGTTGAGCACATTGTGGAAGATAATGTAGTCGATGATGACCGGCATGTCAAAATATTCATGGGCTTGGTCGTCGAAGTCAGCTGTCGACCTCACGGTGGCCATCCACTGCGTGGCCCTGTGGAGAGTGGTCCAGTCGGTGGGTTGAATCTCTTCGAAATCGGGGTATTTCACCTCGATGCCGTCCCAGGTGTCGCTGTCGTTATCATAATTCTCGGGGACGTACATGCTTGCCGTGCGCGTCCATGACTTCACTTTCCAGAGCTGGCCGCGCAAGGTGATGGAATCCTGGTCCTGCTTGTATTTTTTGAGTTTCAACTGCTTGCGGTCCATCGCTTCACTGAAGTTGTAGATGCCGTTGTAGGCACCGTTGACAAACACCTCGACCATCGTGCCCCGCACGCCGGTGAGGGCGCCGGGTTCCTTGTCGTGGTAATAGGGCTTGGAAGCCATGTCGAGCCAAAGGTCGGTTGCCACGCGGTTTCGCACGCGCCCCATGTCGACCTGCCCGGCATCCATGATCCAGCTGTTGTCCTCGCGCAGGCCCAGAAAAGAGTGGTCTTGCTTGTCGCCGAGGTCGTCGATGAACTTGATGTGGTAGTTGCGCTTGTGCTTGCCGGCGCTATTGGTGGTGCCTCCGCGCCATTTCACACGTGCTGAGAGCGATTCGCCCCCCACCCTGCCCGGCTCCACCACCCTGACGGTGCCCGGCGTGTAGTCGTAGCCGAAATTGCCAGTCATCATCACAATGGGCTGCGATGTGAAGGTGATAGTGCCCTGCCACGTTTTGCCGTCGCCAGTCAAGAGCACGGGCCAGGTTTTGCCGCCCGCCACGCTGTCGAAGGTTGCCGAGTCGCCGGCGACGAAGGCATGGTTGCCGATGCGCAACTCTTCCCACTCCTTGTCGAGCGTGATGCGCGCCCCATAGTCGTGCCCGAAAACCGTGTCGGGCACCGAGCACAGGAACGTGCCTGTGCGGCTGTCGTGTGCCACGACAAGGCCGTTGAGTGTGAACTGTGCGGCAGCGGTCAGTGCTGTGAACCACGCAAGCAGTATGACGAACAGCGGTTTTTTCATTGCATTCGTTTTAACTTACAAAAATAGATGATTTTTGTGCAAACTCAAAATAAAGCGGGACAAATCACACGATTTGTCCCGCTTTTGATAGGCTGGCAATGGCAGCTTAGCCCTCTTTGAAGAGGTCTTTGATGCCGCCGATGGAGCCCAGTAGGTTGGTGGCCTCGTAGGGCAGGTACACGGTTTTGGTCTTGTCGCCGGTGGCTACCTGCTCAAGCATGCCTATGTACTTCTGGGCCAGCAGGTAGTTGGCCGGATTGGTGCTCTTGCCCACGGCCTCGGTAATCTTGTCGATGGCGATGGCTTCGGCCTCGGCACGGCGGATGCGTGCTTGTGCTTCGCCCTCGGCACGCAGGATTTCGGTCTGCTTGTCGGCCTCGGCTTGGTTGATGCGTGCCGTTTTCTGTCCCTCCGACTGCAGGATGGCCGCTGCCTTCTGTCCCTCGCTGGTGAGAATGGTGGCTCGCTTGTTACGCTCGGCCTGCATTTGCTTTTCCATGGCTTGGAGCACGCTCTGCGGCGGGGTGATGTCTTGCAACTCCACGCGATTCACTTTGATGCCCCACTTGTTGGTGGCATCGTCGAGCACGGCGCGCAGTTTGGTGTTGATGGTGTCGCGCGAGGTAAGCGTTTCGTCGAGTTCCAGCTCGCCGATGATGTTACGCAGGGTGGTTTGCGTGAGTTTCTCGATGGCGTTGGGCAGGTTGTTGATTTCGTACACAGCCTTGAACGGATCCACAATCTGGAAGTAGAGCAGGGCGTTGATTTGCGTCTGCACATTGTCCTTGGTGATCACATTTTGCTTGTCGAAGTCGTAGACTTGCTCACGCAGGTCGATGCTATTGGTGTAATGATAGCGTCCGCCTGTCATGGCGATGATAGTTTTGGCCCGGTCCACAAAGGGGATGATGATGTTGATGCCGGGTTTGAGCGTGGCGTGGTATTTTCCAAGCCGTTCCACAATTTTAGTCTCGCTCTGCGGGATGATGACAAGGCTCATCTTCACCAGCACCAGAGCAAGTGCTACAATCACAATCAAGAGAATAGATAAAAAGTCCATAATATGATATGTTTAAAGTGTTGTTGTCAGATTTATTCCTCCGTTGCGTTGCCTTCTTCCAGAGGCTCCACGGTGAGGATGATGCTTTCCATTGCCGTGACGCGCACGCGGCTGTCCTTCTCAATGGCCTTGTCGCCTGTGGTGCACGATTTCCAGTCGTCGCCGTCGATTGCAACGCGGCCAAATCCGTTGGCCTCGATGCGTTCGCTCACACGCCCTTCGCGCCCGATGATGGCCTCGGCGTTGCTGGGGCGGTCGTTTTTCGGCTTGTGGAGATATTTCAGGGCCAGCGGCCTGACGAACAGCAGGCACAGGGCTGAAGCCACTGCAAAGGTAATGACCTGAACAGTGATATTGCCTCCCAACAGTGCCGCCAGCATGGAGATGAATGACCCGATGGAAAAGCACATGATGAAGAAGTCGCCCGACGAAAGTTCCAGGATAAGGCATAAGATTGCCACGATGGCCCAGAGTTGCCACATGTTTTCTGCGAAATACTGTATCATAGTTTTAAGGGTTTGGTTGTTCTTGTAAATTTACAGTTTTTTTATTGAAAAAAATCACGCAAGCGAAGAATTTGCATTTATTAGCGATGCGACACAAAGTTTAACATCTGTTTTGCCGAGTGAAATTTTATTTATTTATGTTGCAAAATGTGTGCCAAAGATTAAAAAAATCACCACCAACGGCCCGATGTGAGGCGAAATTTTCGATTCTCAGCGAGTAAATTTTGCTGTAACACTCACATTTTCACGCCTAAACCGGTTGTTTTTTGCTCCTTGAAAAATCGAGTAAAAAATTGAGTGGTGCCGTGGTTTTGAAAAAAAGTGGCCGGCCGGTGTCAATTATCAATTAAAAGTCCTATCTTTGTAGGTTCTAAAGATTAGGCATGACCGAAATCAATTTTTTGGTTGAGAACGTCGATATGCCTCCCATTGACCGCCTGGCCCTTGCCGGGTGGATAGAGGCAGTTGCCCGCAGTTTTAACAAGAGTGTGGGGACGTTGTCGTATATCTTCTGCAACGACGACTACATTTTGGAGGCCAACCGGCGATATCTGGGTCATGACTATTACACCGACATCATTACCTTTGATTACAGCAACAGCCGGCGCATTGCCGGCGACATGCTGATCTCGCTCGACACAGTGGCATCGAATGCACAAATGCTGGGAGTGGACTACGACAGTGAATTGCTGCGTGTGGTCATTCATGGCGTGCTGCACTTGTGCGGAGTGAACGACAAAGGGGTGGGGGAGCGTGAAATCATGGAACACCATGAGAATGCGGCCCTGGCCGTCGCACCTGCAACGATTTGGAAGAAATGAGACTCGACTACGATGTGATAGTGATTGGCGCCGGCCATGCCGGCTGTGAGGCAGCGAGCGCGGCCGCACGGCTGGGCTCGTGCACGCTGCTCATTACCATCGACATGAACAAGATAGCTCAGATGAGTTGCAATCCGGCTGTGGGCGGAATAGCTAAAGGTCAGATAGTGAGAGAGATAGATGCCCTTGGCGGGCAAATGGGGGTTGTGACCGACCGCACAGCCATCCAGTTCCGCATGCTCAATCGCAGCAAGGGGCCGGCCATGTGGAGCCCGCGTGCTCAGTCGGACCGCATGCGCTTCATGGCCGAGTGGCGCGGCATCCTTGAAAACACCCCGAACCTCTACATCTGGCAAGACACGGTGGTGCAGCTGTGCCTGGAGCAGGGTAGGGTAGCGGGTGTGATAACCGCACTGGGCGTGCACTTCACAGCCCGCGCAGTGGTGCTCACGGCCGGCACTTTCTTGAACGGGCTGATGCATGTGGGCCCTGTGCAGATTGAGGGCGGCCGCGTGGCCGAGCCACCGGCGCACGGCATCACCGAGCAGCTGCGTCAGTTAGGTTTTTCAAGCGACCGGATGAAGACCGGAACCCCCGTTCGCCTGGATGCCCGTACCATTCATTTCGACAAGGCTACCCGGCAGGATGGTGAGAACGACTTTCACCACTTTTCATTCCTTCCCGGGGAGCGGAGCACGCTCACCCAGCGTCCGTGCTGGATGGTTTATACCAACTCCGCCGTGCACGACATTCTGCGCCAGGCACTGCCCGAATCACCGCTTTATAATGGCCAAATCACAAGCATCGGACCGCGTTACTGCCCCAGCATCGAGACAAAAATAGTGACATTTGCCGACAAGGAGTCGCACCTGCTTTTTATTGAGCCTGAGGGAGAAACGACCCAGGAAATGTATCTCAACGGCTTCTCCTCATCCTTGCCTTGGCGAGTGCAGATGGACGCGTTGAAGCAAATTCCCGCCCTTGCCGACGTGCAACTTTATCGGCCCGGGTATGCGATTGAATACGACTTCTTCGATCCCACGCAGTTGCATCACAGTCTTGAAACCAAACTCGTCAAAGGGCTATTTTTTGCCGGTCAAGTCAACGGAACGACCGGTTACGAGGAAGCTGCGGGGCAGGGCCTGGTGGCAGGAATCAACGCCCACCATGCCGTGTGGGGTGGCGAGCCATTCGTGCTGCAGCGCGACGAGGCCTACATCGGTGTTCTCATCGACGACCTCGTGACCAAAGGGGTTGACGAGCCATATAGAATGTTCACATCGCGAGCCGAGCATCGCATCTTGCTGCGTCAGGACGATGCCGACATGCGACTCACGCCGCTCGGGCGGGCGCAGGGGCTGGCCACCGCTTCCCGTTATGAGTTGATGGAAAGTAAGCGCAAGCAGGTAGAAGCGCTTGTGGATTATGCCCGCACGACCACGGTGCGCGTTGCCGACGTGAATGGCGGTTTTGAACAGATGGGCCTCCAGCCGCTCAAGCAAGGTGCCAAACTTTACGACCTGTTGCTCCGGCCCCAGTTGAGCATGACCCTCATGGCTGAAATGCTCCCCTTGCTGCGGCAGCGAATCGATGCCCTTGAGCCGGCACGGAAGGAAGAAATTGTTGAAGCTGTCGAAATTCAAATCAAGTATAGCGGCTACATCGAGCGCGAGTCGCAAATGGCCGACCGCCTTTCCCGGCTCGACCGGGTCACGCTGCGCGGGAAGTTTGATTACAGCACGCTGCACCAGCTCTCCACCGAGGCCCGCCAGAAGTTGCAGCGCATTGATCCCGCCACGGTGGGGCAGGCATCGCGAATACCGGGCATTTCGCCCAGCGACATCAACATATTATTGTTGTTATTAGGTAGATAAACATTAAATGTTTCACGTGAAACAAATCCAATAAAAATGAAAAAAGAAGAATTAGAGAAAGTGAAAAGCGTTGTGCGCAATGTGCCTGATTTCCCTGTCAAGGGGGTTCAATTCAAGGACCTGACCACAGCTTTCAAAGACCCTGAGGCCTTCACCATCATCAGTGACGCGCTCGTGGATCTGTACAAGGACCGCGGCGTGACCAAGGTGGTGGGTATCGAGGCTCGCGGATTCATCGGCGGTGCCATTTTGGCATCGCGCTTGGGTGCCGGTTTTGTTCCTCTGCGCAAGCCGGGCAAATTGCCGGCCGAAGTCATCCAGAAAACCTATGCCAAAGAGTACGGGACCGATACGATTGAGATTCACCGCGACGCCATTGTTCCCGGCGATGTGGTGGTTATTCACGACGATTTGCTGGCGACGGGTGGCACGATGATGGCCGCTTACGACCTGGTGAAGTCGATGAATCCCGACAAAATTTATATCAACTGCATCTGCGGGCTGAGTTTCCTGAACGGGCGCTCAGTGTTCCCCAAAGAAGTGGAGGTGTCGACGTTGTTCGACTTCTGAGCCCCGCAAGGGTAGGACGGCAATCTGTTTTATAGGTACAAGGGTGCGGTCGGTCGCTACCCTTGAATGGTTGCAACCATCATGCGCGACGAACTTAAATTAAAAATCAGTCTTTTGCCTGACTCCCCCGGCGTGTATCGTTACAAGAATCGCGACGGGGTGATTATCTATGTGGGCAAGGCCAAGAACTTGAAGCGCCGCGTCAATTCGTATTTTAATCGTGAGCACTCGGTGTTGCGCACCAATATGCTGGTGCGCAACATCTGGGACATGGAGTATACCGTGGTCAACACCGAGGAGGAGGCCCTTGACCTGGAGAACAGCCTCATCAAGGAGTTTCAACCCCACTACAATGTGCTTCTGAAGGATGACAAATCCTATCCCTGGATTTGCGTGACCAAGGAACTTTACCCCCGCGTGTTTGTCACCCGCGATGCGCTGAAACGCGGTGCGAAATACTACGGCCCGTATCCCCATGCCGAGGTGGCACACACCTTGCTCGACGTGATACGGCAAATTTATCCGCTGCGCACATGCACCCACAATGTTTCACGTGAAACAATCGAGCAGCTCAAGCACCGCCTGTGCCTGCAGTATCACATCAAGCGCTGCGAAGGGTGCTGCCGCGGGCTGGTGACAGTCGAGCAGTATAGCCGTTATATCGAAGAAATCAAGCAGATTTTGAATGGCGATGTGGCTCAGCTCTCGGAATATCTGGTGACCGAAATGAACCGGCTTGCCAGTGAATTGCGGTTTGAAGAGGCCGAGGTGCTCAAGCGCAAGTACCGCCTGATTGAGCGAGTGCGCGCCCGGTCGGTCATTGTCAACCCCAACATTCATAACATTGATGTGCTGACACTGATTCGCGACGACCAGTCGGCCTATTTCAACTATATGCACATGCGTGGCGGCTCGGTGGTACAGGCGCTCACCCTCGAGTACAGGTTGCCGGCCGAGGACACCCCCGACGACGAATTGATGTCGATGGCTGTGAATGAGATGCACCGCCGTTTCGCCGAAACCTACGAGCGTGAGCGGGTGCGCGAAACATTGGTCAATATCATTCCCGATGTGGAGTTCGAAGGGATGGAATTCGTGATTCCGCAGCGTGGCGACAAGCGGCGGTTGCTTGAGATTTCGCTGAAGAATGCCGAGCAATACAAGACCGAGAAATACAAGCGCATGGAGAAACTCAACCCCGAGCAGCGAACCACTCGCACACTCACGGCCATCCAGCGCGATTTCCACCTCACCTCGTTGCCGCGCCACATGGAGTGCTTCGACAACAGTAACATCTCAGGCACCCATCCTGTGGCGTCGTGCGTGGTGTTCCGCAATGCCAAACCGGCCAAGAAAGATTACCGTCATTTCAATATCAAGACAGTGGAGGGTCCCGATGATTTTGCGTCGATGCGCGAGGTCATCACGCGGCGTTACAGCCGCCTTGTGGCCGAGGGTGCCGAGCTGCCCCAGCTCATTGTTCTCGATGGAGGCAAGGGTCAGCTCAGCTCGGCCGTTGAGGCGCTCGAAGGCATCGGCCTGCGTGGAAAAATTGCTGTGGTGGGTATTGCCAAGCGGCTCGACGAGATTTTTTTTCCGGGCGACAGTGTTCCGCTTTACATCGACAAGAACAGTGAGACCCTGCGCGTGGTGCAGCGCATGCGCGACGAGGCTCATCGCTTTGCCATCGCTCACCATCGCCAGCAGCGCGGCAAGGGGCAGACGCACTCCATTCTCGATGACATCAAGGGCGTGGGCCCTGCCACTAAACAACTGTTACTCAAGCATTTCAAAAGCCTTAAACGCATCCGTGAGGCATCGGTCGAGGATTTGGCGGCTGTGATAGGGGAGAAGAAAGGTGAGATGGTGTTTAATTGTTTGAAATCCAACGAATAAGATATGAGAATTGTGATTCAACGGGTTGCCGAGGCCGCCGTAAGCGTCGGCGATAGGCAGGTGTCGGCCATCGGGCCGGGCCTGATGGTGCTCGTGGGTGTGGAACAAGCCGACACCCTCGCCGATGTGGAATGGCTGGCCGCCAAGACGGCCGCCTTGCGCATCTTCGACGATGATGAGGGCGTGATGAATCGCAGCGTGGCCGACGTGGGTGGCGAAGTGCTGGCCGTCAGCCAGTTTACCCTCACCGCCGGCACTCGCAAGGGAAATCGCCCCAGCTATATCCGTGCGGCCGGTCACGACTTGGCAGTCCCCCTCTACGAGGCCTATTGTGAACGGGTGGGGCAGCTGTTGGCACGCCCGGTGCAGCGAGGCGTTTTCGGCGCCCACATGCGCGTGTCGCTGGTGAACGACGGGCCGGTGACCATTATCATCGATTCACGCTTGCGTGAATAATTGTTTGCCCGCATCGGAAAAAAATAGTAAATTTGCGTCAGATGACAATACAGGAGGCACAGGAGCGGGTGGACCGCTGGATCAAGACCTACGGAGTGCGCTATTTCAGCGAGTTGACCAACATGGCCATCCTCACCGAGGAAGTGGGCGAGGTGGCCCGCATCATGGCCCGCCGTTACGGCGAGCAGTCGGAAAAGCCGTCGGACCGCGACAAGGTGCTTGCCGACGAGCTTGCCGATGTGCTGTGGGTGCTCATTTGCATCGCCAACCAGACCGGGGTGGACTTGACCGAGGCGCTGGAGAGTAATTTCACGAAAAAAACGGCACGCGATGCCCACCGTCATCTTGAGAATGAAAAATTAACCCCCAAATCAAAATAAAAACAACACTATGGGACAACAAGAACATCATCATGAACACTGCTCGTGCGGCTGTGGCCACGAGCATCATCACGACCATGAAGTGAATCTGAACCGCTACGAGGCAGTGGTCGACGGCAGTGCTGTCGAGACCGACGATGGGGCCGTGCAGGCCGCCGTGCAGCGCATTCTTGACGAGCATTGCCAGGCAAACAACACGCCCGAGGTGGCGCAGTTCCTGCTCAACTGCGTGGACTTGACCACGCTCAATACCGACGACAGTGAACATTCGGTGGCACAGTTTGTGCAGCGAGTGAACCAGTTCGACGAGAATTATCCGCAATTCAAGAATGTGGCCGCCATCTGTGTTTACAGCAATTTTGCCCAGGTGGTGCGTTCCACACTCGAGGTGAGTGGTGTCGACGTGGCCGTGTGCAGCGCATGCTTCCCGTCGTCGCAGGCCCACATCGAGACGAAAATCGCCGAGACCTCTCTGGCCATCCAGGACGGTGCCGACGAGGTGGATGTGGTGCTGAACGTGGGTTATTTCCGTGATGGCGCATGGGAGGAACTGTGCGACGAAATCTATGAGCTCAAGCAGGCTGTGGGCGAGCGTCCGCTCAAGGTGATTCTGGAGACCGGGCTGCTCAAATCGGCGGCCAACATCCGTCGTGCCAGCATCCTGTCGATGTATTCGGGCGCCGATTTCATCAAGACGTCGACCGGCAAGGGCTATCCCGGAGCATCGCTCGAGGCCGCCTATGTGATGTGCCGCTGCATCAAGGAGTTTTACGAGAAGACCGGCCAAGTGGTGGGCTTCAAGGCGTCTGGCGGCATTCGCAGCACCGAGGATGCCGTGAAGTATTACACCATCGTCAAGGAAGTGCTGGGCGAGCAGTGGCTCACCAACGAGCGTTTCCGCATCGGGGCGTCGAGCCTTGCCAACGCGCTGTTCCAGTCGTTCACAGGCAGTGAGGTGAAACCTTTTTAACCGGTTAAGAGATAAATAGATAGGTGGCTGCTATCACCAGTGCAGCCAGCAAGACGTAGCGCATGCGGTTGGATCCCAGCCGCATGCTGTATTTTACGGCCAGCCAGGCGCCAATCATGTTGCCGCACGCCAGCGTCAGGCCCACGCGCCACATCACCAGTCCGTTGGTGACAAAGATGACCAGTGCCACCACGGTGAACGTGAGAATGCACATCACCTTCACGGCGTTGGCTTTGAGCAGGTCGAATCCTTGTCCCAGCACCATCATGGCCAGCAGGAAGAACCCCACTCCCATTTGGATAAAACTGCCGTAGACGCCGATAAAAAAGTACATGACGCGCTGCAGCCACACGTTTTTGATTCGGGGCCGCTTGTAGGTCGTGTTTTGCCAGGATGCCGGGTTCTTCATCATCAGGAAAAACATGGCCACGAGGATGATGGCGATGACGCGCCTGAGCAGTTTCTCGTCGATGTCCACTGCCAGCGTGGCACCCACCATGGCCCCCAGCACCAGCGGCAGCAGTGCAAAGGAGTCGGCTTTGAAATCGAGCATCTTCTCGTGCTTGTAGGTGGCTGTTGACACCACATTCTGCATCAGGATGGCCACGCGGTTGGTGGCATTGGCCACATTGGCCGGCAATCCCAGGAAGATGAGAAAGGGCACCGCGATGAGCGAGCCGCCAGCGGCCAGCACATTAAGCAGGCCGCACAGCACTCCCAGTGCCGCGGTTATCAGTGCTTGCGTCCAGGTGAAATCGATGGCTTCCATGATAAGCTGCCGCTGTCTTTTGAAGTGGCAAAGATAGTAAAAAAGGCGTAAATGTTGGTGCAGGCGGCCCGAGATTTTTTGATGGCCGGTTGGAGGGTGGGGCCAGCGAGGCATGACTAAAAAAGGCGAAAAAAGTGGAGAAGTATCTTAAAAATCATTATCTTTGCGCCATTCAAATCAACTTATCGAAGAAGAAATGTCGACTTACACACCAACCGACCCCAAGAAGGTCACTACCAAGCGCATCAAGGACATGATGCTTGCAGGAGAGAAAATAGCCATGATCACATCGTACGACTACACGATGGCATCGCTCGTCGATCAGGCGGGAGTTGATATCATCCTGGTGGGCGACAGCGCCAGCAATGTGATGCAGGGAAATGCCACCACACTGCCCATCACGGTGGACGACATGATTGTTTATGCCCGCACCGTGGCCCGTGCCGCCAAGCGGGCGATGGTGGTAGTCGACATGCCTTTCGGCTCGTATCAGGGCGACCCCATCGAGGCACAGCGCAATGCCGTGCGCATCATGCGTGAAACCGGCGCCGACGGTGTGAAGCTGGAGGGCGGCCGCGAGATGCGCGGGGCCATCGAGATGATTTTGCGCGCCGGAATTCCGGTAATGGGACATCTGGGCCTCACTCCGCAGTCAATCAACAAGTTTGGCACCTACGCCACCCGTGCGCAGGACGAAGCCGAGGCACTGCGCCTCATAGCCGATGCCAAGGTGCTCGACGAGGCCGGCTGCTTTGCCATCGTGCTCGAAAAGATTCCCGCTCAGCTTGCCGCGAAGGTGAGCCAGAGCGTGAGTGTGCCCACTATCGGCATCGGTGCCGGGCCGGCATGTGCAGGCCAGGTGCTGGTGGCGCACGACATGCTGGGACTGAACAGTGCCTTCAAGCCCAAGTTCTTGCGCGTCTACAACAACCTGGGTGAGCAAATCATCGACTCGGTGGGCAACTACATCGTGGACGTGAAAAGCGGTGACTTCCCCAACGAGCACGAGCAATATTAAAACCCTAACCACTCTCGTCCTCATTAAAACCACCAGTCATGCGTTGGATTTTGTCGCTGGGATTGTGCCTGATGCTGGGCCTGGCCGCTTGTGGCCCTCGGGAAACAGCCGCTCCGGCCGAGTTGCTCGACCGCGGTGTGCGCCTGCAGATACAGGGCGACAACGAGGGTGCTCTTGCCTGCTATCACCGCGCCGCCACGCTGGCCGGCGATGGCGACCTGGCCCTGCAGGCGCTCGCTCATCTGCGCATGGCGGTATTGTATACGAATTCCTATGTCACGTCGGGCGAGGACATCGATAAATATCGCACTGCGCTGCGCCTTTACACCCGCCTGGCCGACACCACGCAGATGGTGACCTGCCTGCGGGCCATGGGCATGCAGCTTGCCCAGTCCGACGCCGACAGTGCCACTCACTACCTGAGCCGTGCCGTGGCGTTGCTTTCAGAGCGGGCCGACACGGTGGGGCAGAGCGAATGTCTGGAGGCGTTGGCTCGCACTCAGTATGCCGCCGGCAACTATCGGCTGGCGCTGCAAATGTCGCAAATGAGCATCGCCGCCTGTCATCCCGCCCCCGAGGCGGCCTATTGCGATGCGGCCATGGCGCTGGCCCGCCTTGGAAAGCCCGACTCCGCTCAGCTCATGCTCGGCAAGGCCACCACGGTGGTGCCGTCGCTGGCCAACCAGGTGCTGCGTCAGGTGGCTCGGCGCGAGATTGCGCTGGCCCGTGGCGACTATAAGCAAGCGCATCTGCTGGGGCAGCAGGTGAATGCCGTGAACGACTCGGTGCGGGCCCTGCATGCGCGTCAGCGGCTGGCCGCCGTGGAGCGCCGTCTCGACCATCAGCAAGAACAGGCCCGCCTCGACCGCGCCCATCGTCACAACGCCATCTTGTGGGCCGTCGTGGCTCTGCTGGCCCTGGCGCTGGCCGCTGCTGTGGCGTTTTATGTGTGGCTTAGGCGCAAGCAGGAGCAGGATCACATGGAGCTGATGGAGCGACTGCAGATAGAAGGTGGCCGCACGGCTGGCCAGGTGCTGGACAATGTGGCCGGCGACCAGCAGTTGCAGGACATCCTGTCGCGGCAGATTGAGAATATCCGCTCACTCATCGACTTGTCCTACAAATACAGCGAGCGCCCCGGCCAGTTCATGACCAAGTTCCGCGAGCGCATTGAGCAAGGGCGGCTTCCCGACGGTTTCTGGGGCAATCTGCGCTATTACGTCGACAGCAAGTACGACAACATCATCACCCGCCTTGAGCAGCAGCATCCGTCGCTCACCACCGACGAGCTCTACATCATGGGGCTGCTGTGCTGCGGGTTCACCTATGCCGACATTGCCGTGTGCATGGGATATTCCAACATCAACTATGTGAACACCAAGAAATCGCGCATGGCCAAGAAAATGGGGCTTCATGAGCCGCTGAGCCAGTATCTGCGGCGCGCCACGGGCCAGGATGCCGAGTGAGGCAAAAAAAGAGAGCGGGTGTCGTCACTTCCCGCTCTTGTCGTCCAGAACTCATGTGGGTGTTTTTTCGCTCAATGAGTTGATGCAAAGATACGACAAGAACGGTGCGTGTGTCAACCCCTCAAGGGTATATCAAAGTGAGAAAATGCGGCTGATTGCCAGCTGGTTAAGAATAAATTTTTATATCCACCCCGCATCATTCACAGCACCCCCAGTTCCACGCGCACGCAGATGCGCTCAATCATGGCGTCGGTCTTGTCCTTCTCGGGGTGATAGCCCTGGCGCAGGTTCACACCGAAGAAGCGCCCGAACGTCTGCCAGAACCCTGCTCTGAAGGTTCCCAGAAAGGCCTTGACAATGCTGTAGCTTTTTTGGTTGGTTTCGCGGTTGATGAGCTTGATGAGCATTTTTCCCTGGCTTTTGGTCATCTTTTTCATCTCGGGCTTGTACTGCTTGAAAATTTCCTTCTCAAACTGCTTGAGGTATTCCTGCTTCTGCTTCTGGGTGGGGTAGGTTTCCAGATATTCGTAGGTCTCGAGCAGTGTGGCGCCGATGAGCTTGGCGTAGGGCAGGGCGCGCTTCACATCGCGCACGGTTTTCCAATAGAATTCCTCCTCTTTTTTGTTTTTGAACTTCTCGGCCGGGAAAATGGTGATGGGGTTGAACACCAGCATGGCCAGCGTGTCGCCCGTTTCGGGCTCGACAAAGTGGTACATGCCGGCATACACCTGCTGCAGGGCCGAGGGCACCGTCATGGCTCCCACGCTCTCCTGTGCGCGTGCGGTGAGTGCGATTGCCGCCACCGCCGTGAGTACCACTATGCTCATGAAGCGTGTCATCACTTGTAAAAACAATCGAGCAGTGCGTTAAATTGTGCGTTTAGCGAAATTTAATAATTCAAGCCCTTGACAAGCCCCAGATAGGCCACGGTCACCCCCACAAAGCAACCCTTCACCGAGGGCACGCTTTTGCTGTAGCGCGCGCCCGCCACCAGTGGTGTGATGCGCAGCGAGGAGCTGAGCTGTGCCCGCGAGCCGCTCAGGAAAAACGGCTCCTGTGTGACATGGCGGTGCAGCAAGATGTCAACGTCCACGGCCACCATCCAGCTCACATTGCTCAGGCTGGTGGAGTGGGTGTCGGTGACTTGGAACACATCGTTGCCCTCGTCGTTCTTCGACCATTCGATGTCGTTCACGCGCCATCCGTAGCGGCTCCAGTAGCCTCCCGCAAGCGGGGTGACACTCACGCGGCTGCCGCAGGGCACGGTGTAGCCCAGCTGCAGGGCCACGCCCAGCTGGCTGGCGTTGGCTGCGCTGCGCAGCTGTGCGTCGCGTCCGGCGGCATCGGTCACCTGATAGATGTTAGGGCGTTTGAAAGAAGGCTGGCCAAAGTGCAGCGCGGCATTGAGCCGCCACTGGCGGTAGTTGCCCGTGAGGCCGGCGGTGAACACCGCTGTGCCCTTGAAGTTGTGGGTGAGGCTCGAAGTGGGGAAGAGCGCCCCGGCACCGGCCGTGAATCCGTAGGTCCAGGGGGTGGTGAGCGCGCCGCCATCGGCGGCCCGCATGGCGACGGCCATGACCATCGTCGCCAGTAGTATGGTTGCAGTTCGTTTCATCGTTGTGAATGTTTGTGTGCCGCAAATTTACGATATTTAATCAATAACGTGCGGGTGAGATGTGTAATTTTCTGAAAAATAAACACATTTTTTAAGTTGGCGGGGCAGCGTTTGCTGCAACTCTTTCGGTGTGGCCTTATCTAAGCGTTTCAGCACCTGTTCCACATTGACAATCTCCGACTGGATTTTGTGGATTTGCTTCTCTGTCTTGTTCAGCTCTTTTTGTAGCCCCTTTTGCGCCGTGGTGTCTCCCGTTTTCCAGGCTTGCATCAAGGCCTCACGCACTTCTTCGGCATGTTTCTTCAGCCGGGAGAGTTCCTCCTTGGCTTGTGTTCCATTCACCTCGAAAATGGAAGTGGCTTTTGTTGTGTAGTCGCTCATATATTCTTTGTAATTCTTTACAATTAATTCAACACTGCAAAGAAAGCTGATTCTATCTTGACTACAAAAGACAAAAAAAGCGGCACTCATCAGTGCCGCTCAATATAATGTTGATGTCGTAGTCAACTTTTCCATTCCCGCTGACGCTGCTCCTCTTTCATTTGAGCCACTTTGTTGTCAAGCCTTGTTTGCACATCTTTCATCCATTTGAGGAAGCGCTCACTTGCCTCTTCATATTTGATGATGAACGGTTCGGGAGGGACACTCTTGCCTCGCAACTTGTAGAAACAATAGCGTAACCAGTAATATATGCCATAGAGGAGTCCGAGGGCGATGACGACACATGCAAGGCCGGCGACAATATAGAAGGCTATCACCAGCAGGGCAAGGAAGAAAACGATGATGCCCCCGAGGATTGTTCCGCAGGCGGCGAAGATGTCACTGAATATGCCAAAGAAGTAAATCATAGTCGTGTCGCTCTTTAAATTTTAGACAGCAAAAACTGTGCCCTTATATTAACCTGGCACAAAAATTGCAGTCTAAATTATAAAAACAATCACTATGATGGGATTATTCGAAACATTCAGTTGGATTGTCACGATGCTTTTTATCGTGATAATATTCGGCTTACTCGCTTATGTGTCCATCATAGTCTTGATGGTGATAGGCAAGTTGCTATGGACTATATTTAAAGAACCGTTGAGCGAGATGTATTTCGATTATCTTGATTGCAAACAACAACGTGAGAAAACGAAGTATTCGCGCAAGCGCAAGAAAAAAGAGTGGTATGACGACTACAGCAGGTACAAATAGCAGGCGATGGCCATAGCGGCTGTCGCTTGTCGAAGAAACCGAGTTCTACTCGCTTCGCTTGTCGAAGAAATCTCACAAACATGGATAAGATTTGCCGGCGCTCGACTTTGGTGGGGCGGAGGTCCGGGAAAAAAGAAATCGGGTGGCAGTGTCGTACTGCCTCCCGATTTTCAGAGTCGGGGTGAGAGGACTCGAACTTCCGACCTCCACGTCCCGAACGTGGCGCGCTAACCAACTGTGCTACACCCCGAATCTCTTTTGCGGTTGCAAAGATAGTAATTTCTTGGCAACTGGCAATAAATAATCGAAAAAATTTTTTGCCTGATTTCTTCTGGTCGCTATAAAACAGGCGGGCAGCACGGTGATGAGGTGCTGCCCGCCCAGGCGATTATCTAAACTTGTTTTATTATTGCCTGTGCAAGTGGTTGCTTAGAGCTGTGGGCCTGCTGCCACGAGTGCCTTGCCTGCCTCGTTGTCCTCGTACTTGACGAAGTTCTTGATGAAACGGCCGGCCAAATCCTTGGCTTTCTCTTCCCACTGTGCCGGGTCGGCGTAGGTGTCGCGCGGGTCAAGGATGGCGGGATCCACGCCCTCGAGCTGAGTGGGCACCACAAAGTTGAAGAAAGGAATCTTCTTGGTGGGAGCCTGGTCGATGGAGTGGTTGAGGATGGCGTCAATGATGCCGCGGGTGTCGCGAATCGAGATGCGCTTGCCGGTTCCGTTCCATCCGGTGTTCACCAGATAGGCCTTGGCGCCGCTCTTCTCCATGCGCTTGACCAGTTCCTCGGCATACTTGGTGGGGTGCAGCTCAAGGAATGCCTGTCCGAAGCAAGCCGAGAAGGTGGGCGTGGGCTCGGTGATGCCGCGCTCGGTGCCAGCCAGCTTGGCGGTGAATCCGCTCAGGAAGTAGTATTTGGTCTGCTCGCTGTCGAGAATCGACACGGGGGGCAGCACGCCGAAGGCGTCGGCGCTCAGGAAAATCACCTGCTTGGCTGCGGGTCCCTGGCTCTGCGGACGCTGGATGTTCTTGATGTGGTAGATGGGGTAGCTCACGCGGGTGTTCTCGGTGACGCTCTTGTCGGCGAAGTCGATTTTGCCCTGGGCATCGACGGTGACGTTCTCGAGCAGCGCGTCGCGCCGGATAGCGTTGTAGATGTCGGGCTCGGCATCCTTGTCGAGGTTGATGACCTTGGCGTAGCATCCGCCCTCAAAGTTGAACACGCCCTCGTCGTCCCATCCGTGCTCGTCGTCGCCGATGAGTTTGCGCTTGGGGTCGGTGCTGAGGGTGGTCTTGCCGGTGCCGCTCAGTCCGAAGAAGATGGCCGTGTTCTCGCCATTCATGTCGGTGTTGGCGCTGCAGTGCATGGCGGCGATGCCCTTCAGGGGCAGGTAGTAGTTCATCATGGAGAACATGCCCTTCTTCATCTCGCCTCCGTACCAGGTGTTGATGATCACCTGCTCGCGGCTTGTGACGTTGAAGACGACGGCCGTCTCGCTGTTGAGTCCCAGTTCCTTGTAGTTCTCCACCTTGGCCTTGCTGGCGTTGAACACCACGAAGTCGGGCTCCAGTTCGAACTCTTCCTCATTCTGCGGGCGGATGAACATATTGGTCACAAAGTGAGCCTGCCAAGCCACCTCCATGATGAAGCGCACTTTCATGCGAGTGTCCTTGTGCGTGCCGCAGAAGCCGTCCACAACGTAGAGTTTCTTGTTGCACAGCTCCTTGATGGCGATATCTTTCACAGCGGCCCAGGTCTCTTTGCTGGCGCGCTTGTTGTCGTTCTTATAACCCTCGCTGGTCCACCACACGGTGTCGTGCGAAGTCTCGTCGTCGACGATGAATTTGTCCTTGGGCGAGCGTCCAGTGTAGACACCTGTCATCACATTGATAGCTCCCAGCTCGGTCTCGACGCCCACGTCGAATCCTTCAAGCCCGGGCTTGGTCTCTTCGTTGAACAATACCTCGTAGGTGGGATTGTAAAGCACCTCGGTGGTTCCGGTGATTCCGTACTTCTCCAGAATAGACTTGTCAAACTTTGCCATTGTAGTAATTGGTGTTAAAATTTTATGGTTGTTTTGATGTTGAAAATGTTTCGGTTTAGACTGTCGCAAAATTAGTGATAATTTTCGCTAAAAACGAAAGTTATTATGGAAAAATTTCCTTAATCATTGTTTATTATGTTTTTTTAACCCACGAGGCGGCAAAACAGGGCATCTTGCCATGCGCGGCGGGCTGTGGGTGGGCGCTTGGGGCAAAATGGTTGAAAATGTATAGGTTTTTATTGAAAAATAGAGTGAATTGTTTCGAATTGTCGAAAAAAATCAATAAATTTGCAAGCTAAGACGGCCGCACAGGCTTCCCTGAAAGGGGTGGGCTGCGGCTGATGATTGAAATTGGAAATATATGGTAATTAACAAATAATAAAATTAGAGATGAAAAAGATTTACATGCTATTGACGGCGCTCATGGCGCTCACCGCAATGGGTGTTTCGGCTCAGACCCTGATTGACGAGGGGTTTGAGAACACCCGCGGCACAGTCACCACCAGTGAGCTGCCCGACGGCTGGAGCCGGCGCGACACCTACACCGGCGACAACCTGAACTACAAGTGGGCCATTCACCACAACGCCACGGCCGGAAGCTCGATGAGCGGCTTCTACTATGCCACGTGCGATGCCCCCACCTATGCCAACGGCGTGACGGCAGCCTACGGGCCGCGCAAGGAGTACCTGATTACCCCCGAGCTTGACCTGAACGACACCTATCAGCTGCAGTTCGACTGGGAGGCAGCCGCCTACGGAGTGCTCACTCAGGGCCTCTACACCCTGCAGGTGGCCATTCTGGAGGGCGACAGCGAGGAGGTGATTTTCGACATCACCAATGAGGAGCAGGTGCGCGACAGCGGCGTGCCGGCCGACATCTACGGCTCCTACATGTGGACCAACTGGGCCATCCAGACCTCGAAACTCGACCTCAGCCCCTGGCAGGGCAAGAAGGTGAAGGTGGCCTTTATCTACAACCTGCTCAAGCAGACGGGTAACATACTCTATCTGGACAACATCATCATCAAGCAGCATCGTCCCGAGACCGGCCCCATCGCCGAGCTGGCGCAGACGTCGTACGAATTCCCTACCACCTACATCGGCGAGAAATTCTACAGCGAGCAGATGACCTTGAAGAACGTGGGCCTGAAAGGCCTGAAGGTGACCGGCTTTGAGGCTCCCGAATGTATCGGCCTGGCCATGGACACCGTGGGCATGAGCCTGGGCGTGAACGAGACCGCCCACTTCCAGCTCTATTACAAGGCCACGCTCACCAGCCCCACCGAGGCCGACGTCACCATCAAGACCAACGGCGGCGATGTCACCATCCATGTGACGGTGACCAAGGAGGCTGTGCCCGAGGGCTATTATCTGGAGCTCTTCGAGGGCGACCAGTTCCCGCCGGCAGGGTGGGTGGACGGTGGCGGCATCAACCAGTTCCGCCGCACGCCTTACGCCCTGGAGGGCGACTACAGCTTGAGCACGTCGGGCTTCATCGAGGCTAACCACATCGACCTGCCGCGCCTCGACATGAGCGACCCCGCCGCTCCCCACCAGTTCATGTTCACCTATTATGCCAGCATCAATGCCGACGAGGAGTATCCCGCCAACGACCTGCAAGTGATGGCCAGCGTGGACGGTGGTCCGTTCACTGCCATCTGGACGAGCGACTACACCAAGATGGACACCCTGATTAACGTGAGCATCGACCTGTCGCGCTTCACGACCGACAGCCTGGTGCTGCGCTTCAACAACACCGAATGTTACTACGACGAGGAATACGGCATGGACCCCGACGCGCAGTATATCATCGATCGCGTGTTGCTGCCCAACCTGTACGGTGCCGACGGCGTGCCCATGCCCGCCACCCTTGTGGCCCCGGCCGACAGCGCGGTGAACGTCTACAACAAGAACATCACCCTGTCGTGGAGCGAGGCTCAGTTTGCCCAGGGCTACAAGCTCTATCTTGGCAAGGCCGAGAACACCTACGACGTGATTAACGGCCTGGACCTGGGCAATGTGCTCACCTACACCCTTGCCACGGCCGACAATGCCACCCAGTATCACTGGAAGGTGGTGCCCTACAACAGCGTGGGCGACGCGCAGGACGTGCCCGAATGGGTGTTCACCACCCAGGCCGACTACACGGTGGCTGAGTTGCCTTGGAGCGAGGACTTCGAGGGCAGCCAGGCCATTCCGCTGGGCTGGTTCCACGAGTATTCGCAGTACACCAAGTGGTCGCGCAGCGACTATTATCCCATGGACGGGAAGTACAGCATGATGGCCTACAGCAACGAGACCGAGAAGACCACCTCGCTCACCACCCCCGACGTGGTGCTGCCCGCCGGCTCGGAGAACCACATCAGCTTCTGGTGGGGCAACGACCGCCCGGTGAGCCTGACCAAGGACAGCGAGCAGGTGCATGTGAACCACAGCACCGCCGAGGACGGCATCGATGCCGCGTTCTTCGACATCTTTGTGGACGGACAGTGGAAGCAGCTGTCGCTCATCAGCAACAACAGCGAGGGCGAGGACGAGGATGGCGAGCCCATCCGCTACTGGGCATACGAGAGCCACGACCTGAGCCAGTACGCCGGCAAGACGGTGGCCTTCCGCTGGCGTTATATCTCGCACAACTATAGCCGTTCGCGTGGCGCGTCGCTCGACAATGTGAAGATTGAGGGCGCCGGAGTCGAATTGTCGTTCAGCGTCGACGGCTGGCATGCCTACAAGGTGAACGCCCGCCAGACCGAGACCAGCGGCACGCTGGCGCTGAGCAACCTGGGCGGCTCGCCTGTGACCGTGCAGAGCGTGACGTTCGAGAATCCCAACTTCAGCACCACCCTTGCCGAGGGCACCGTTATCGAGCCTGCCGCCTCGGCCCAGTTCACGGTGTCGTTCAACGCCATGACCAGCGCAGCGAAGGATTCGGTGGCCATCGTCGACGCCATGACCGTGAATCTGAGCGACGGTAACAGCGTGTCGCTGCCCGTGAGCGGCCTGGCCCTTGCCCCGGACATCAAGTACTACGGCTTCGAGCACGATGCCACGGGCGAAGGCCCCGCCGGCTTCACCGTGATCGACGTTGACCGTCAGTCGACATCGCCGCTCACCTTCTGGAACTTCCCCAACAACGGCGCGCCGCTGTCGTTCTTCGTGCTGAACGACAGCCAGTGCTACAACAGCCTGAAGGAGCCTCACGGCCACCAGTCGCTGATGACCCGCTGCAACAGCAACGGCACTTTCGAGGATTGGATTGTGAGCGATAAGATCCAGGTGGGCAAGAACACCAAGTTCGAGTTCGACATGCGCAACTGGGAGTCGGTCAACAGCATCATGCCGGCCAGCACCCCCACCGTGACCGTGCTCGTGAGCACCACCAGCGCCACGAACCGCAACTCGTTCACCCAGGTGGGCGACACGTTCAAGCCCGAACTCTTCAACGAGCTGGCATGGGACCACCTGAGCTACGACTTGAGCCAGTATGCCGGCCAGAGCGTCTATGTGGCCCTCAAAGCGCAAGCCGACAACTGTCTGGGAGCGTTCTACGACAACTTTGAGTTTGTCTATCTGGGCCTGCGCGGCGACGTGAACTGCGACGGCGAGGTGAGCGTGGCCGACATCACCGCCCTGGTTTCGATTCTGCTCGATGAAGATGTTCCCGAGGAGTGGATGAACAATGCCGACGTGAACGGCGACGGTGAAATCAGCATTGCCGACGTGACTTCGCTGGTGAGCCTGGTTGTGGAAAACTGAGCCGCCCATGCACCCGGTGAAAAACAACGCGTGACGACAGGCCTCGCCCGGGCACTGCCAGGGCGAGGCTTGAAGCACGCGTCGACGATGGAACAGGATGAAAAAACTGAGAGATAACCAATATCTATTTATTAACTAATCTAAAATGTCATGAAGCAATTACACTATTTTTTGTGCCTGGTGGCCGTCGTGCTGCTGGGCTTCAAGACAGCGAGTGCTGAGACGGTGACCGGCTACACGGTAGATTTCAACACCACCATCAGCACCAGTGACCATGCTTTCAAGGTGGCTCCCGGATGGAAGCACATCGTGAAGTATCGTTCCAGCTGGAACAACACCTATCAGGTCTACAACTACCTGACGACGGTGGGCGTGGACAACACGGGCGGCCTGTATGCGGGCAGCCAGCCCAATGGCACCGCCAACAAGGACAACATGGACATGCTGGTGACCCCGGCCGTGACCGGCGCGTTCAGCCTCGATGTGAAGAAAGACTCCAACTCAGGCAGCATCTTCTTCTACCTGATTGACGAGGACGAGAGTGGCGCACTCACCGTGGGCGACGAGCTCACCTATGAGGCCACGCTGAGCACCAGCGAGTATGTGACCTTGTCGTTCACCGGCGTGGAGGGCAAGCGCATCGGTATTGCGCTCAACTACATGAACATCGACAACTTTGCCGCCGACCAGGTCGACATCGTGCTCGAGAAGGCACTCACCGTGACCGCCGCCACGTCGAGCCTGTCCAGCGGCTCGGTCAATTGCGATGCTGAGGGCAACTACTCGTTCACCTACACCATCACGGTGAAGAACACCGGCGAGTGTGACCTTGCCGCCGACGACGAGGGCATGATGGTGGGCATTGCCCAGTATCAAAACCTGGGTAGCCCTGTGGCTACCGCTCCCATCGGTCAGGCCTTGGCCATGGGCGAGTCGGCTACTGTTGAGGTGACCGCCAATCTGAATTATGCTCAATACGGGTCGCGTACACGTTTCGACGCCGTGGAATGCATGACCGGAACTTCTTTGACCGTGACTCCGTGGGTTGAGCCCATTCCTTATGTGGCCAAGATTCAAGTGCGCGATGCCGATAACAACGACATGGGTGAATATCCCAGCTATGCCTCGGCATTCGGTGCCTTTGGCATGGTGAACAGCAATGTGAGCAAGACTCTGAACCTGCGCAACACGGGTGCCGCTCCCGGCGAGGTGACCATCACCGTGCCCGAGGGCTTTATCGCCGAGCCGGCCGCCCTGACGGTTCCCGCCGGTGAGACTGTGCAGGCCACTATCACCATCGATGCCAGCAGCGCCGGCATCAAGAGTGGTGACATGGTGATTGCCGGTCCCATCCTGATTGATGATGCCATCGTGGAGAGCCTCACCATCGCCCTGAGCGGAACGGTGCTCGACCAGAGCAAGTGGTTCGTCAACTTTGAGGACCAGGCCATCCCCGCCGGCTGCATCGTCGAGGAGGACTCGTGGAAGGTTAACACCAATTCCTATACCATCAGCGACGACAACAAGCGTTACCTGGAGAGCCAGGCCCGCAATCTGCACAAGTTCATCACCCCGCTGCTCAAAGTGACCGAGGGCGAGAAGATGACCTTCGATGTGGGCCGCCTTACCAGCTACGCCAGCGAGGATATCCTGCTGAATGTGTACTACAGCGTCGACCGCGTGAACTGGACGCTGCTCACCACCGTGCCTTCGGCCGACCTGCCCTCGACCAAGAACTCGGGCTACAGCCGTCAGTATCTGCCCAAGACCGTGGTGCTTGAGGGTGTACCCGCCGGCGAGGTCTATATCGCATTCGAGGCCGGTTATGTCTACATCGACAACCTCTACGGCTTCGAGCTGGTGCCCGTGGCCCACGACGTGATTGTCGACTCGAGCAAGATTCCCGCTTCGGCCATGGCCAATAACGACTACACCGCCACGGTGACGCTGAAGAACGTTCTGGGCGAGGCCGAGGCCGCCGATGGCTACACCGCCAAGTTCTATTTCAACGGTAAGGTGGTTGCCGAAGCCGAGGCTAAGGAAATTCCGGCTCAGGGCACCGCTTCGTTCGAATTCACGTTCACTCCCAACGAGCCGGGCACCTTCCCCGCCTATGCCGAGTTTGACTTTGGTGAAGGCTATCTGGTGGCCACCGATGCAGTGGAGGTGACCGTGGCCGAGGAAAGCGGCGAGGCCGCCATTATCGTGGGTGACCCCGACGGAGCATTGACATCGTCGTCCAGTTACGCCAACCCCATCACCAACTATTACCGCAACGGTTGGAGTGAGGCGCTCTACACACCCGCTATGCTCGAAGCCGCCGGCATGACCGAGGGCAACAAGATCACCAGCGTCACCTACATGGGCTACAACCCCGCCGAGGTGACCGACAACATCAAGGTCTACATCCTCAGCACCGAGGAAGAGACGATGGCACCCTTTGCCAAGACCGACGTTACGGAGCTTACTCCTGTGTGGGCCAACGAGGAATACAAGTTCACCGTGATGGGTTCCAGCAACGCTCCTGTCGACCTGTTCAAGGTGGAACTCGCCCAGCCCATCGTGTGGGATGGCAAGAGTCTGCGCATTGTGGTGGCCAGCGACCGCGTGAGTGGTGGCGACACACGCACCCAGTTCCTTGCTGACGCAAGCCTGGGCGGCGAGCTTTATTATGGTCGCAGCGATAGCCAGTCGTCTTCGGCGATTACTTCGTTGTCATCGGCCGGCAATTACTTCCCCGTGACCAAGTTTGGCGTGGAGAAAGAGCCGCTGCACCTCACCGGTGTGGTTCAGGATGCCGAGGGCAATCCGCTGGAGGGTGTCACGGTGACCGCCACCGGCAAGCCCATCGTCGACGATGCTCAGGGTGGCCCGCGCAAGGCTGCCTCGGGCGATGTGGTCTACACCGGCACCACCAACGAGAACGGTGAGTACGACATTGCCATCATCCAAGCCGACAAGAACTTCAGTGTGAACTTCAGCAAAGCCGGCTTTGAGAGCGTCACGCTGGAAGATGTGTTGATGAACGACGATAACCTGGCCCTCGACCCGGTGACCCTCAATCCCGAGCTGCCCACCGCTGTGGAGGATGTGAAGGCTGCCACCGTGCAGGCCGGCAACGTCTACAGTATCGACGGCCGCCTGGTGCGCAAGAACGCCACCGGCGTGGCTGGCCTGCAGCCCGGCATCTACATCTTCAACGGCAAGAAAGTTCTGGTGAAATAACACTTCACACGGAATAAACCGCTAAAAAGGCGGAGCTCCGCAATGGAGCCCCGCCTTTTTGCGTCTTGACGGGCCCGGCAAGCCCGATGCCCAAGGGATGGACGGGCGCGTTATCGCACCACGATGCGCATGTGGGCCTTGGGGTAGCGCAGCACCAGGCAACTGGCCTCGCTCATCACCAGCGCGTCGGTGTTGCGCATGCCGCTGGCCTTGAGGTTGAGCGACTCGGCGCTGAAGGGGATGTGGCTGTACTTCTGGATGTACTCCGGGTCGATGACCAAGCCGTTGTCGGGCATGCCGCACTCGTCGAAGATTTCGCTGAGCAGCAGGTAGAGCGTGCCAAACTTGCTGCGCAGCTCGGTGAAGTCGATGCCCCACTTGCTCACGCTCTCGCCGGCCGAAATCACGCGGGTGTAGTCCAGGCGGCTGAACAGCCCGATGAGGCGGCTTCCGCCCAGCAGAATCTTGCGCTTGCTGCCGGCGTTGCCGGTGAATGCCTCGCGCATGATGTCGACCACGGTGTCGCCGTTGAAGCTGTCGGGGCTGTAGGGGAACGTTTTCCCCGCCTGGTGCCAGATGCCGCCCGTGAACAGGATGTTCTCCTTCTTGTCGGGGTTCCAGAGGCGGTTCTTCACGCCGAAGAGGAACGACTTCTCCATGCCCAGGCGCATGTCGTAGATGGCGGCCTCTTCCTGGTCGGTCATGGTCCAGTTCACTTCCTTGTTGGCAAGCTTTTGGAGCGTGCTCTGCTCCACCTGCATCTTGAAGATTTGGCAATAGTTCTGCGCCTTTTGCGGCAGAGCCTCGAATTGCGGTGACTGCACGTCGAGCTCGCTGGCCGCGCGGCCCATGCGGATGAGGGTGGTGTCCTCGGGGATGGATGGCACGCAGCCCTGCACGCCGCCCAGGGTCTTGCCGTTGATGGCCATCACCACCACGCCGTCGTCATCGCGTGCGGTGACGTAGAGCACCAGTTCGTCGGCCGTCTCGGTGACGCCGTCGGGGGCGTACCCGCTCACGCCCTGCACCAGGATGGTGTCGCTCTCGTCGAAGATGTCGTTGTTGTGGGTCTTGATGCGGGCCTTGGGCGCCGCCCCGGCTTCGGGCGCCACCTCGTCGTAATCCTGCGCCAGCGTGGTCATGGTGGGCTTGGTGTCCACATTGTAGTAGTCCACAATCATGCTGCCGGCATGCTTGGCTCCGGCAAAGCGCGAGATTTGGTCGATGGGTGTCGACATGGGGCGGATTTTGGTGATTTGCTGGTCAATCTCGTTGAGCAGCAGCGACGGCGACGCCTCGCGCGTGAGGTCGGTGGTGAGTGGCCCGTCCACCACATGCTTGCCCCCGGCTCGGCCGGGGATAATCGTTGCCGCGGCCGCGAGCAGAGCCGTCTGTCCGGTTTCCAGGCACGATGCCAGGATGGCGACCAGGCCGATAACGGTGAGATACATGATGAGCTTGCGGTTGCGGCGCACCCATCGGATGGTGTTTTTCATGTTTTTCAGATTCATGATGTGTGTTTTTTAGGGGTTGGGAAATAAAGAAAAAATGATGAAAGGTCAGCAATCCCAGATGGAGCGGCGGGCATAGACGGGAAACGGTGGCGGCAGCACGTCGTCATCGTAGTCGTTGTCGATGTTTTCGTCATCGCAGCCGGGTGCGCAAGGCTCCTCTTCGGGAGCGGGAACACAGGGTTGTTGTGTGGTGGCCGGCGGGTTGTCGTCGTTCACTGCCGGCCGGGTTGGGGTGGGTTCTTGTTTCATGTGATTGATAATTTTGAAAAGACGCTGCAAAATTACCCCGTCGCCACCCCGGCCACCACATCAAAAAAGTGCACACTCGGCTCCCCCTAAGATAGAGCGAGTAGCCGAAGGCCAGGGGAGTCCACATGGCGTCGCTGCCAGTTCTCCCCCTAAGTTAGGGGGAGTGGCCCGCAGGGCCGGGGGCGTGTGCCACCCGGCGAGGGTGGGCACCCACTCAGGGATTACACACTCCTCCGTCGCTTCGCGCCACCTCCCCTAACGTTAGGGGAGGAATTGGCCAGCCACGCTGGCAGCGGGCACTTGGCGGAAAAGGCAGAAAAAGGGAGGTTTTTTTTCGTTTCTCACCCGTTTTTGCTATTTTTGCGTTGATGAACGGACGGTTGCCGGAACATATTGCCCGTGGTGGCCGCCGTGGTGGCGCTGATGCTGGCCGTGGCCGCATGCGGCCATGGCGGCATGACCGAGCAGGCCGCGCGGCACACGATGTGGAGGTGATATAAAAATAAAAATCATCTGCATTGATTATCAGCGCATTAAAAACGCCTTGATATAGGGCCAATATCTTGACAATAAGCGGAAAAAGCACTAACTTTGCATGGTCGGCAACCCACTCACGAGGAGCCGGCAAGAATGATACTGAGATATTATCCGAATGGCATGAGATATTTATTGTTTCATAGCAACGACACGCTGGAGCGGCAGCACGGGCTGAACCAGTACGACTTCGGAGCCCGCCGGTACGACCCCGCCCGCCCGGGCACCACCACGATGGACCCGCTGGCCGAGCGCCGCCCCTGGGAGAGCCCCTACCTGTGGTGCGCCGGAAACCCCGTCCGCAACATCGACCCCACCGGGAAAGTTATTATTTTTGTTATTAAGAATACACAGTTAACTTATAAGAATGGCTATTTTTGGCATTCGAGAGGAGTACTCTACAATCCTAGAAAAGAAAGCATAAACCCAGTATTATTCCGAATACTATCTGCCTATCGGAAAATTGAAGCATCAAATGATTTGGTTTTAAAACATCAGTTACACACTTTGGAAAAAAGTCATCAAGTTCACAGAATAATTAGTAGAACTTCCGGTGATGGTAGTTTTGTGAAACCTTATTCTAAAAAGTTAACATCCATAACAGAAGACAAACAAACTATCAAAAAAGGCAAGCCCATCGGAACTGAAACATATTTAGATTTAACCACAAAGGCTAAAAAGGACTTTGAAGAACAACAAGGGATACCAAGCAGCGACTTGACAACAATTGCACACGAGATGCAACACCAATATGACTACGATACAGGAAATATGGCTGACAGCATAGACTTGTTAGGTGCAAATTCACCGGCAGAACAACGAGCCGTCAAAAACGAAAACAGAGCAAGAATAATTGAGTATTTACCTAAAAGACATAATTATTGATGAAATTTCATTTACATATCCTGATATTTCTTTTTAGCTTTGTCAGTTGCCAAAAACCAGAACCAGAGCTGTTTAGTCAACTTGAGTTACAACCGTTAGTTGAATTAAACAGCCATACTTTCCATGGATATCACGACAGTGTTAGCCCGGATATATATTATTCAACCTTTTTTTGTAATGGCGAAGGCAACAGCATTATTCTATTAGAACAACGCGAGTTACAAGGTCTTTACGAAAAATGTTCATCCAGAAAATCTTACAGCAATTATTTATATGACTTGTTAAATTTGCGAACCTCAATCGATACCATTGGGAAATGTTGGTTTATACCAGATCATTCGGTAAAAGAAGAGTACTCGAGCAATGGAGTAAGCTATCTTCTTGATAAATACTGTAAATTATCATCAGTTGACAGCACAACATTTATACTGAAAAAAAACTATCATTATAAAAAGTATTCTATTATATACTATCTATACCGATGTGGATATAGAATAATCTTTGATGAGTATTCTAATACTTATCTCATTAAGACTAAAAATTGCTACTTGTTTTCAAGGTTTTATTAAAACCCGTTGGCGGAATTAAACGAGTGCATACTTAATCCTGCCGATGTGTCTGTTATTAATCGAGTTTAAATATTGTGATACAGTAAATGCGCTCACTTTACTGATAATCCTCGTGAAGAATCCGACGTGCTGCTTTGCATAGTTGCGCATGATGTTGAACTGGTCAGTGAATTGCGAGAAATCGGTCTCGATTCTTTTTCTGACCTTGCCAAAAGGCTTATAGAATGGTTTCCAATTCTTTTGATTGAGGCGATAAGGCACCTCGAGTCAGATGCGTGCACTCTCAAACAAATTCAGCTGCACTTCGGCACTCAAATATCCCTTATCCCCAATGATTGTGCATGGAAGAAATCTTGTCCGGCATCATTCAGATACTTGAGGTCATGGACGCTGGCTTGTGTCAGGTCGCAGGAGTGAATCACGCCTGAGACACCACACACGGCATGAAGTTTGTGGCCAAGGGTGGTGCAGAGCATGTGGTGATAAAGTGCATCAATCCGCCCGTTTTGTTAAAAAATGATAAATTGCGGTCGATTGGTGTGTTTTTTGCAATGATAAAAGCGTCTAAAGAAGTAAATTTGCGTAATATACCCAAAGAAAACGATTAATTCTTAATTATAAATTGGTATTTTTTATGAGAATCAAACATTTCCTGACGATGGCACTGCTTGCCGCAGTAGCCATGGTGAATGCTCAAGAGATGCCTCCCATTCCTGCCGATGAGGCAGTGTTGACGGGCAAACTCGACAACGGACTCACTTACTATGTGCGTCACAACAATTACCCCGAGCATCGTGTGAATTTCTACATCGCCCAGCGCGTGGGCTCGGTTCAGGAGGAGGAGTCGCAGCGTGGCTTGGCCCACTTCCTGGAGCACATGGCCTTTAACGGCACCGAGAACTTTCACGGCGAGGGGAAAGGCGTGATTGACTACACCCGCACGCTGGGTGTGGAGTTCGGTGGTGACCTGAATGCCTACACGAGCACCGACGAGACGGTGTATAACATCAACGACGTGCCGTCGACACGCGAGAGCGCGCTCGACTCGTGCCTTCTCATCCTGCGCGACTGGTCGTGCGGCCTGCTGCTCGAGGACGAGGAGATTGACAAGGAGCGCGGTGTCATCCACGAGGAGTGGCGCCTGCGCCGCAGCCCCTCGCAGCGCATGCTGGAGCGCAACCTGGAAACCCTGTTCCCGGGTTCGAAGTACGGCCAGCGCATGCCCATCGGCCTGATGAGCGTGGTGGACGGCTTCAAGTACAATGAGCTGCGCGATTATTATCACAAGTGGTATCATCCCGAGAACCAAGCCATCATCGTGGTGGGCGACATCGATGCCGCCGCCACGGTCGAGAAAATCAAGAAGCTTTTCAGCCCCATCAAGAAGCATGCCAACGCCGCCAGTGTGGTGCCCGAGGCCGTGCCCGACAACGAGGCCGCCATCATTGTCACCGACAAGGACAAGGAGCAGCCCTACAGCATCGTCCAGCTTATGTTCAAGGACGACCCCATGCCCCGCGAGATGAAAGGCACCATGGCCTATCTGCTGCAGGACTACATGGTGGACATGATCACCATGATGCTCAACCAGCGCATGAGCGAGAAGGCCCAGGAGCCCGACTGCCCGTTTATCCAAGCCGGCAGCTACTACGGCGATTTCATCATGACCAACAACAAGGAGGTTTTCTCCATCTTCGCCCTGCCCAAAGAGGGACAGACCGATGCCGCCTTGCAAGCCATCATGGTCGAGGCGCTGCGCGCTTCCAAGTTTGGCTTCACGGCCACCGAGTATGAGCGCACCAAGGCCGAGTATCTGAGCCGCCTGGAGGACCGCTACAACAACCGCGACAAGATTGAGAACGAAACCTACGGCCGCGAATATGTGCGCAACTATATCGACGGTGACCCCTACATGTCGATGGAAACAGCGTATCAACTGATGAACATGCTGGCTCCCAACATTCCGGTGGACCTCATCAACCAGGCCATGCCCGAGCTGATTCCGCAGAGCGAGCACAACATGGTGGTGCTGAACTACAACCAAGAGAAGGAAGGTGCAGTTTATCCCACCGTCGAGGGACTGCGTGGCGCCGTCGACGCTGCCCGTGCACAGAACATCGAGGCCTATGTGGACAACGTGAAGAACGAGCCGCTCATCACCAGTCTGCCCAAGCCCGGTAAAATCAAGAAAGAAAGCCACAACGACCTGCTGGGTTACGACGAGCTGCTGTTGAGCAACGGCGTGCGCGTGCTGCTGAAGAAGACCGACTTCAAGGCCGATGAGATTATCATGGAGGCCGAGTCGAAGGGTGGCAGCTCGCTCTACGGCGAGAAAGACTGGGCCAATACCGAGCTCTTCGATGCCGTGTTGATGATGAGCGGACTGGGCGAGTTTGACAACACCGAGCTGAAAAAGGCCATGGCCGGCAAGCAGGCCAGCGCCAACCTGTCGCTGAGCACCAGCTACGAGCGCCTGGAAGGCCGCTCAACCATCAAGGACCTGGAAACCATGTTCCAGCTGGCATACCTCAACTTCACCAACATCCACAAGGACGAGAAGTCGTACGCCAACCTGATGAGCCAGCTCGAGACCGTGCTCAAGAACAAAAACCTGCGTCCCGAGAGCGTCTTCAGCGACTCGGTGAGCGTGACGCTGAACAACCACTCGTGGCGCGACAAGCCCTTCAATGTGGAAGACTTGTCCAAGGTGGACTATGACCGCGTGCTGCAAATCGCCAAGGAACGCACCGCCAATGCCGCCGACTTCACGTTCTACATCGTGGGCTCGTTCGACAACGACAGCATCCGCAAGTATCTGTGCCAGTACATCGCCACCCTGCCTGCCAAGGGCAAGAAGGAGAACTATGTGAACGTGGCCGAGCGCGCCACCGGCAAGGTGCTGAACCACTTCACCCGCGCCATGGAGACCCCGAAGGCCATGGCACGCATGTACTGGTACAACACGCTGGCACCCTACAGCCAGGAGAACGCCATCATGGCCGATGTGGCCGGACAGGTGCTCGACAAGATTTACCTGCAGAAGATTCGTGAGGACGCCAGCGCAGCCTATTCGGCCAGCGCAGCCGGCAGCGTGCAGCGTGTGGGCGACAAGACGTTCACGACTATCATGGGTGCGGTGCCCATGAAGCCCGAGAAGGCCGATGTGGCTCTGCAAATCATGCGCGACGAGGTGGTGAACGTGAGCAACAACGTGGACGAAGGCACGCTCGCCGAAATCAAGGAGCTGCTCATCAAGCGTCACGACACCCGCGTGAAGGAGAATGAGTACTGGGTGAATGTGCTCAACAGTTACGACACGAAGGGCATCGACCTCTACAGCAACTACAAGAATATCGTGAACAGCCTGACGGCAGGCAAGATTGCCAGCTTTGTGAAAGGTGTGATTTTGGCACCGGGCAACCACGTGGAGGTGGTGATGATGCCTGAGGATCTGAACGAGGAAGGCAAATAATAACCCACAATGAGAATAAAGGGTTGAGTGAACACACCGGCACAGGGGTTCACTTAACCCTTTTTCCCGAATATCAAGATTAGTAAAATGGCAGAAAACGAAAACATCAATCCCCAAGAAGATAAACAACCGGCACGGCCGGCCATTTCGGCCGAGAAGCTGAAAGCACTTCAGGTGGCCATGGACAAGATTGACAAGACCTTCGGCCGCGGTTCCATCATGAAGATGGGCGATGAGAGCATCGAGGACATCGAGGTGATTCCCACCGGTTCCATCGGGCTGAACTATGCGCTGGGCGTGGGAGGCTATCCCCGCGGGCGCATCGTCGAGATTTACGGCCCCGAGTCGAGCGGCAAGACCACGCTGGCCATCCATGCCATCGCCGAGGCACAGAAATTGGGCGGCATCGCCGCCATCATCGACGCCGAGCACGCCTTCGACCGCTATTATGCCCAGTCGCTGGGTGTGGACATCGACAACCTGTGGATTGCCCAGCCCGACAACGGCGAGCAGGCCCTGGAGATTGCCGACCAGCTGATTCGCTCCAGCGCCATCGACGTGATAGTCATCGACAGTGTGGCCGCCTTGACACCCAAGGCCGAAATCGAGGACGAGATGGGCGAGAGCAAGATGGGCCTGCAGGCCCGCCTCATGTCGCAGGCCCTGCGCAAGCTCACCGCCACCATCAGCAAGACCAACACCTGCTGCATCTTCATCAACCAGCTGCGTGAGAAACTGGGCGTGATGTTCGGCAATCCCGAGACCACCACCGGTGGCAACGCCCTGAAATTCTATGCCAGCGTGCGCATCGACATCCGCCGCATCGGCCAGATCAAGGATGGCGACCAGGTGCAGGGCAACCTCACTCGCGTGAAGGTGGTGAAGAACAAGGTGGCACCTCCGTTCCGCAAGGCCGAGTTCGAGATTCTCTTCGGCCACGGCATCAGCAAGGTGGGTGAAATCATCGACTTGGGCGTGCAGTACGGCATCGTGAAGAAGAGCGGCGCCTGGTTCTCCTACGAGGGCACCAAGCTGGGGCAGGGACGTGACGCCGCCAAGCAACTGGTGGCCGACAACCCCGAGCTGGCCGACGAAATCGAGGCCAAAATCATGGCCGCCATGCACGGCGCGCCTGCCGAATGAACGATGAGCGCGGGTAGCGCGTCTTTACCCGCCAGCACACCATCAAGCCCCGGTTTCCGCAGAGGGAAGCCGGGGCTTGTGACGTTTTATTTTGAACATTGTGCAAAAACCGCTAAATTTGTAGCCCTTTTAAGGCATCCCGCAATCGTCATGATACTGAACAATCTGCACATCCTCAATTACAAGAACATCGCCGAGGCCGCACTCGACTTCTCGCCCAAGGTGAATTGCCTGATAGGCAACAACGGCATGGGCAAGACCAATGTGCTCGACGCCATCTATTACCTGAGCATGTGCAAGAGCAGCATCCACCTGCCCGATGCCAGCGTCATTACCCACGAAGCACCGTTCATGATGCTGCAGGGGCGCTACAGCCGCCGCGGCGTGGACGAGGAAATCAGCGTGGCCTTGCAGCGCGGCAAGCGCAAGGTGGTGAGGCGCGGAGGTAAGGAGTACCAGCGCCTGAGCCAGCACATCGGCATGTTGCCCATCGTCATGGTGTCGCCCATGGATTTGGACTTGATTCGCGGCGGCGGAGAGGAGCGGCGCCGGCTGATGGATGTCATCATCTCGCAAGCCGACAAGCAGTATCTCGATGCGCTCATCCGCTACAACAAGGCCCTGGAGCAGCGCAACTCCATGATTCGCCACGACATGCGCGACCCGTTGCTCTACGAGACGGTGGAGCAGCAGATGTGCGTCGCTGCCGAGCTCATTCACCGCATGCGCCGGCAATGGGTGGAGCAGTTTACCCCCATTTTCATGGAATATTATCATGCCGTGGCCGGTGCCGATGAATCGGTGGCCATGCGCTACGACAGCCCCCTCAATGGCGGTGTGACGATGGAGCAAGTGCTGCACGACAACCGCGAGCGCGACATGATAATCGGCCACACCACCCGTGGTGTCCACCGCGACGACCTGGAGCTGCTGCTTGCCGGCCACTCGATGCGTCGCACAGGCTCTCAGGGCCAGTGCAAGACCTACACCATCGCGCTGCGCCTGGCGCAGTTCGATTTCATCAAGGCTGTGAACCCCACCACGCCCATCCTGCTGCTTGACGACATCTTCGACCGCCTCGATGCCTTGCGCGTGGAGCGCATCGTCGATGTGGTGTCCGGCGACCGCTTCGGCCAGATTTTTATTACCGACACGAATCGCACCCACCTGGACCAAATTATCCAGCGGCAGGCAGGCGACTACCGCATGATGACCGTGGAACACGGCGTGGTCACGGCCGACCCGAAAGGAGGCAACCGGGCATGAAACGCACCAGCGCGCAAACCGTGGGCCAGATAGTGAACCGCCTGCTGGAGCAGGAACATCTGGACGTGCCGCTCGATGAGCACCGTGCCTGTGCATTGTGGCCCGAAATCGTGGGTGTGGGCATCAACCGCTACACCATCAGTCGCTCGGTGCGCGACGGCGTGATGACCGTGCGGCTGTCGAGCGCTCCGCTGCGCGCCGAGCTGATGATGAACCGCGGGCGCATCGTCACACTCATCAACGAGGCCTTGGGCCGCGACATCATCAAGGAAATTGTGTTTAAATGAATCAACCCCCATCAGAATCCACTCAATGGAAACCTTCAACTGCATCACTCCCGTCCAGCTGCGTTTCAATGATTTCGACACGCTGGGACATCTCAACAACTCGGTCTATTTCCAGCTCTTCGACCTGGCCAAGAGCGATTACTTTGACCGCGTGCGCGGCGAGCACATGCCCTGGGAGCATGTGCCGGTGATTATCGCCAACGTGAACTGCGACTTTTTGGAGCCCACGCTCGCCGGCGAGCCGGTGGCCGTGCGCACGCGCTTGGCGCGCATGGGCAACAAGAGCTTTACCCTTGTTCAGCAATTGGTCGACACTGCCACGGGCCGGGTGAAGTGCTCGTGCCAGGTGGTGATGGTCTACATCGACCTCGCGGCCGGCAAGCCCGCTCCGGTTCCCACCGATTGGCGCCAAGCCATGGAGGCCTACGACGGGCCACTTTGACCGGCGCTTTGCCGTTAGGAGGGAATTTTGTAATTTTGCAAAAAATTCAGTTTAAATCATGGAAAAAGAGAAAAAATACCGTCGCACGCTGGTCACCACAGCGCTGCCCTACGCCAACGGACCGGTTCACATCGGCCACTTGGCCGGAGTGTATGTCCCGGCCGACATCTACACGCGTTATCTGCGCCTCAAGGGCGAGGACGTGATTATGGTGGGCGGCAGCGACGAGCATGGTGTGCCCATCACCATCAAGGCCCAGAAAGAGGGCGTCACGCCGCAGGACATCGTGGACCGCTACCACAAGATTATCAAGGAATCGATGGCCGGACTGGGCATCTCATTCGATGTGTACTCGCGCACCACCAGCGAAATCCATCGGCAGACGGCTACCGAGTTTTTCAAAACCCTCTATGACAAGGGTGAATTCATCGAGCGAACCACACAGCAATTCTACGACGAGGAGGCCGACCAGTGGCTGGCCGACCGCTATATCATGGGCACCTGCCCACACTGTGGCAATGAGCGCGCCTATGGCGACCAGTGCGAAGCCTGTGGCCGCGACCTCAACGCCACCGACCTGATCAATCCGCACAGCACCATCACCGGCAATGTGCCCGTGCTCAAGCAGACCAAGCACTGGTATATGCCGCTTGACAAGTGGGAGCCGGTCCTGCGCAAATGGATTCTTGAGGACCACAAGGAATGGAAACCAAACGTTTACGGCCAGTGCAAGTCGTGGCTCGACGGTGGTCTGCAGCCGCGTGCCGTGACGCGCGACCTGAACTGGGGCATCCCTGTTCCCATCGAGGGGGCCGACGGCAAGGTGCTCTATGTGTGGTTCGATGCACCCATCGGCTACATCAGCAACACCAAGGAACTGCTGCCCGACACCTGGGAGCGTTACTGGAAAGACCCCGACACGCGCATTATCCACTTCATCGGCAAGGACAACATCGTGTTCCACTGCCTCATCTTCCCGGCCATGCTCATGGCCCACGGCGGGTATCAGCTGCCCGAGAATGTGCCTGCCAATGAGTTCTTGAATCTGGAGGGTGATAAAATCTCCACCAGCCGTAACTGGGCGGTGTGGCTGCATGAATATCTGGCCGAGTTCCCCGGCAAGGAGGATGTGCTGCGCTATGTGCTCACAGCCAATGCCCCCGAGACCAAAGACAACGATTTCACCTGGCGCGATTTCCAGGCTCGCAACAACAATGAGCTGGTGGCCATTCTGGGCAACTTTGTGAACCGTGCCATTGTGCTCACGCACAAATATTTTGCCGGACGGGTGCCCGAGGCTCACGAGCTCACCGACTACGACCGCCTGACGCTCGACGAGTTCAAGGGCGTGAAAGCCACTTTGGGCGACAACATCGAGCAATTCCGCTTCCGCGAGGCCCTCAAGGATGCCATGAATCTGGCCCGCATCGGCAACAAGTATCTGGCCGACACCGAGCCGTGGAAGCTGGCGAAGACCGACATGACGCGTGTGGAAACGATTCTGAATCTGGCTCTGCAGATTGCCGCCAACCTGGCCATCGCCTTCGAGCCGTTCCTGCCCTTCAGTGCCAAGAAACTGCGCCACATGCTGGCCATGAACGAGGTGAACTGGGATTGCCTGGGCAGTACCGATATTCTGAGCGAAGGCACCCTGCTGGAGCAGCCGGAACTGCTGTTCGAGAAGATTGACGACAGCGTGGTCGAGGCGCAAATGGCACGGCTGGAGCGCATCAAGCAGGAAAACATTGTGAATAACTTCGTGCCGAAAGCCGTGGCCGCCCCGTGCACCTACGACGACTTTGCGCGACTCGACATCCGTGTGGGCACTGTGCTCGACTGCCAGAAGGTGAAGAAAGCCGACAAGCTGCTGCAGTTCACCATCGATGACGGTATGAAAGGCCGGACCATTGTGAGTGGCATTGCCAAGTGGTACGACCCTGCCGAGCTCATCGGCAAGCAAGTGTGCTTTATCGCCAACTTCCCGCCCAAGCGGCTCAAGGGCATCGACAGCCAGGGCATGATTCTCAGTGCCGAGGATGCCGACGGCCGGCTGGTTGTTATCGGTCCCACGGGGCCGGTGAAACCTGGGGTGAAAGTGAGTTGAGCCCCGCCGCCACTCAAGCTATAAAAGTCCTCCCGGTGGATAAGAATCCATGCCGGGAGGACTTTTTGTTGTGAATTCCACGAAAATTCTGAAGATTACTGTGGCTTGGGCGCGTCGGGATGGTGATGACCGGGTTTTTCGCGGCGCAGGGTCTCGGCATATTCACTGATGCGGCGCAACTCCTGCGGGATGCGTATGCGCTGCGGGCAATGGGGCTCGCACTGTCCACAGCCGATGCAGTGGTCGGCCTGACGCAGACGGGGCACGGCACGGTCGTATCCCACCAGGAAGGCGCGCCGGCGCTCGGCATAGTCGGGGTCCATGCGGTCGTGAGGCGCGTTGTCCTCGCTCAGGCATTTGTTGTAGTGAACAAAAATGGCCGGTATGTCGATGCCGTAGGGGCAGGGCATGCAGTACTTGCAGTCGTTGCACGGGATGGTGTTGTAGCTTACCAGGTCGGATGCCACGCCCTCAAGGAATTGCATCTCTTCTTTGGTGAGCGGTTTCAAGGGGCTGTAGGTGAGCAGGTTGTCCTTGAGGTGCTCCATGAAGGTCATGCCGCTGAGCACGGTGAGCACCTTGGGATAGGTGCCGGCATAGCGGAACGCCCAGGAGGCCACGCTGCGCTCGGGGTCGCGCTGCAACAGCCTCTTCGCCAGCGGGTCGGGCAGTTTGGCCAGTCGTCCGCCCAATAGCGGCTCCATGATGACGGCCGGGATGTCGCGCTTCACGAGTTCGCCGTAAAGGTACTCAGCATTGGTGTTGCGGTCGTTGATTTCCTTGGCATGCCGCCAGTCGAGATAGTTGAGCTCGATTTGCACGAAATCCCAGTGCACCTCTCCTCGGTCGTGCATCTGCAGCGCGAGGTCGAAAATGGCGATGTCGCCGTGATAGCTGAAACCCAGATTGCGAATGGTGCCTTTTTGTTTTTGCTCGATGAGGTATTGCAGGATGCCGTTGTCGATATAGCGGCGGTTGAACTCCTGCATGGCATCGCTGCCGCCTCCGATGCTGTGCAGCAGCAAGTAGTCGATATAGGTGACCTGCAGCTCGCGTAGCGAGTTTTGGAACATCTCGATGCTTGCGGCGCGTGATTGCGTCTCGGGGCTGAAATTCGACAATTTGGTGGCGATAAAGAACTCTTCGCGCTTGTGCCGGGCGAGCGCTATGCCGGTGCAATGCTCGCTGCGGCCTTTGCAGTAGGCCGGCGATGTGTCGAAGTAGTTGACGCCATGCTCAATGGCGTAGTCCACCTGGCGATTGACCATTTCTTGGTCGATTTCGGCATCCCCGTCCTCGCGTGCGCTGGCTTGCGCCCCCACAGTGGGGAGGCGCATCATGCCGTAGCCCAGCAGCGACACGCGGTCGCCGGTGTTGTGGTTGATGCGGTAGGTCATTTTGCCCACAGGAGGTTCTTGGGGCGATTCTTGGTGGTCGGCGGTGGCACATCCCACGATAGAAGGCACGGCAGCGGTGGCGGTGCCCACTCCGAGGGCTTTGAGAAATGTGCGGCGCGACAATATTTTTTTCTCGTTCATGTTCGGTGAGGTGTTTTCCGGTGGAGTGAATAAATCAAATTTCCTGATGTTGCTCATGCCCCTCGACGTAGATGGCCGAGAATGGGCGGGCCGGGCACACATATTCGCAGGCACCGCAGCCGATGCAGCGCGAGCGGTCCACGGCGGGCACCATGGGCGACGTGTCGTCATCGGGGTCGAGCGGCACCATCATGATAGCCCCCGACGGGCAGTGGCGCGCGCAGTTGCCGCACGACACGCCGTCGGTGAGAACCACGCAGTTATCCTTGATCCACACAGCGTGGCCAATCTGTGTAGAGGCCTTGGCGGCATGGCCGATGGGGCGGATGGCCCCTGACGGGCACACTTGTGAGCAGTGGTGGCACTCGGGGCGGCAGTATCCGCGCTCGTAGCTCATGACGGGTTGCATGAAGGTCTTGAGGTCGGTGCTGGGGCGCAGCACGTCGTTGGGGCACTGGGCCACGCACAGCTGGCAGGCCGTGCAGTGGCGAGCCATGTTGGCCGCGCTGATTGAGCCTGGCGGCGTGATGGGAGTGGTGCGCTTGGGCTGTTTTTTGTCGATGATAACGGCCAACCCGCCATCGACTTTCTTGCCTGCTTGTGCCAGTGCAGCATCAGCTGCCACAATGGAGCCACCTACCAGGAATGCACGTCGTGCGGTGTCGGGTTGCTGGTCAGGCGCCGGCTGTGTGGCCGGCTGCTTCATGGGGCGGCCATAGCGCAACGCGCCAAATTCGCATTTCTCCAGGCAGTTGCCGCACGTCACGCACCGGCTGTAGTCCACACGATGGTTCCTGTAGTCGATGCAGCTGGCCTTGCAGTTCTTGCTGCAGAGGCTGCAATTGCGGCATTTGTCAGTGTCGATATAGACCTTGAACCATGAGAAGCGGGCCAGCCAGCTCAGCACGGTGCCCACGGGGCAGATGGTGTTGCAATAGGTGCGTCCACCATGCCAGGCCAGCACGGCCAGCAGCACCAGTGTGAACACGGCCACAATCAGTGTGGGGGCGCCGCGCAGCCACACGTCGCGGCTATAGAAGGCGTAGCTCTCATAGTGCTCGGCGATGGCCGCCAGCCCGTTGTTACCCCAGATGTAGAGCGGTTGAAGCAGGCCGGTCACGATGCGCCCGTAGGCGCTGTAAGGCGCCAGCAGGGCCACGATGGCTCCCACGCCGGCTGCCAGCGCCGCCAGAAACACTGCCAACACGCCGTAGCGCAGCCATCGCTTTTCGGGAGAGTAGCTGAAGTGGTTTTTCTTGCGGTTCATGCTCGACAGCAGGTCCTGCATGATACCCAGCGGGCAAATCACCGAGCAGTAGATGCGCCCGAAAACGAGCGTGAGCAGCACCAGTGCTGCCACCACTACCACATTGAGTGCCAGCACAGCCGGCAGAAACTGAATTTTGGCCACCCATCCCATCCAGTGATGGACTGTGCCTGTGAAATCGAGCAAGAGCAGAGTGATGAGTGTCATCATCACCGTGGCGAGAATAATGCGGATTTTCCGTAGCATGAAAGAATAAGGTGTGTAAACAGTTTATGAAAGATTTAGCACAAAATTACTGTTTTTTCAGTTTTTATGCAAATACTAATCGGATATTCAGTAAAAATGGGCCCGGGGAGAAGGTGGTGGTCAGAGGTCGATGGTTTCGAGGTCGTCGGGGACGACGATGCGGCCGGTGAAGTGGCTGGCGGCCTCGGTGGCGTAAGCTTGATGCCGTGTGGCCAGATGGGTGTCCTCGGTGTGGTAGAGCAACAGGTTTTTCACGCCCAGCTGTTGAGCCGTTTGCCCGGCATCGAGGGCAGTGGAGTGATTTTTCTCATAGGGGTTGAATTGCGCGCGGTCGCCGTAGAGGCAGAACGCCTCGCACAGCAGCCAGTCGGCCTCGCGGGCATATTGCTCGGCCACAGGGTTGTAGGGCTCATCGCCCAGGCAGGTTACGCGTTGGCCGTCGGGCAAGATGGCACTGAAGCCGAATTGCTTGGTCTTGATGGTGCCAATGTCGAAAAAAGTGACCTCCATGTCGTCGATGGTGAGAGTTTCGCCGTCGGTAACCTCGCGCAGGATGATGGTGTCGTCGAGCGCGCTGCAAATTTTCCGCGGCATGGTGAGGCGGCAGATGGTGCGCACGGCATCGGCCACTTCAGCGTTGCAGTAGATGGTGAACGGTGCTGTGTGGCGGCCCTTGTGAATCATGGGTGAGATTTTGCGCACCATCCACACCACTCCCAGGATATGGTCGGTGTGGACATGGGTGACAAACAGGTTCCTCACTTCCTCCACGGTGACGTGCGCCTTGTAGAGCTGGCGGAAGATGCCGTTTCCGCCACCGGCGTCCACCATGAGGCCCCCGCCGGGTGTGCGCAGATAAAAACAGGTGTTGTAGCACCGTGTGCACATGGCGTTGCCTGTGCCGAGCATGATGAGTTGTGAGGAGGAAGGCATGGTGGTGGGTTGTTAGGTGATTTTTGGTATCTCGATGGCAAAGGTGGTGCCGCGCCCCAGTTCGGAGTCCTTGACGTAGATGCGTCCGCCGTGGTATTCCTCGATGATGCGCTTCACCAGAGTCAATCCCAGTCCCCATCCACGCTTTTTGGTGGTGAATCCCGGGTTGAAGACGTTCTTGAAGTTTTTGCGTGCGATGCCCTTTCCGGTGTCGCGCACGAGAATCAAGGCATTGTGCTCGTCGCTGCCGACATCGATGTCGAGCCTTCCCTCGCCGTCCATGGCGTCGACCGCGTTCTTGGTGAGGTTTTCCATCACCCAGGCAAACAGCGGCAAGCAAAGCATCACACCGCAGTTGGTGTCATCATTGGTGCCGATGGTGAGAACCACACGCTTGGGGATGCGGGTGCGCATGTATTCCAGGCTGCTTGTCACAGCCTCGTTGACATAGGCCAGTTCCTTGTCGGGCATGGAGCCGATTTTTGAGAAGCGGTCGGCAATCATGGCCAGGCGGTGTACGTCCTTGTCCATGTCGTTGACGATTTCCTTTTCCACGCCCATCGATTCGAGCATCTGCGTCCAGGCCATGAGCGATGAGATGGGCGTGCCCAGCTGGTGCGCCGTTTCCTTCGACAATCCCACCCACACTTTGTTCTGTTCGGCCTTCTTGACACTGATGAGCGCAAAATAGGCTACGGCGATGAAGATGAGCAGCACCGCCAGTTGGATGTAGGGGTAATAGGCCAGCCGTCGAAGCACGGTGGAATCCTCGTAGTAGAGATGCTGTGTGGTGGTGGGGTCGATTTTTATCTCGATGGAATTGGTGCCGCCCTTGAGGGTCTGCAGTTTTTTCTTGAGAAACGCCATGTTGGCCGGCGAGATGTCGTAGGGGTTCATGCTGTCCACCGGCTCGGGCAGACGGAAATTGCGGTGCTGCAAGATGTTGTCATCGTCATCCACCAGCAGCACCGGAATGGTGCGGTTTCCCTCGATGATGGAAAGCAGGAAGTCCACATCGGTCATGGGCGGCGGGTTGCCCAGGCTGTCGACCGGCTCGGTGTTCATCGTGGCGAGTTCCTGCGTGGCGCTGGCCCAGATTTCCATGCGGTCGCGCTCCTGCGCCGCCAGGTCTTTTACCAGGCGGTTGGAGATGTAGAGGAAAGCTGCCACGAGTGTTATCGAGATGGCGATAAGGGCAATTTTCCAGATGCGCCGCGAATCGTATATGTTTCTCAAATTGGCCACGATGGTCACAAAAATACAAAAAAATATTGATAAGTAGAAATCCTCCTGCAACTCAATACCATAGGGGCGGTTATCTTTGTAGCAAGTCATTAAGAATCCAGTGTGGCACGGCATCGGCCGTATTGGGGCCGGTGATTTCGTGGGCCGCGGCTTTCACCTCGTCGAAAGCGTTGTCCACCGCCACGCTCCATGTGGCTGCCCGCATCATGGCGATGTCGTTGCGGTTGTCGCCGAAGACCACCACGCGTTCCACACCCAGCCGCTTGGCGAGTCGCTTGATGGCAAGTGCCTTGGTTGTCCCCGGTGCGCAGATTTCCAGGTAGCCGTCGTCGGGGTCGAAGATGTCGTGGTAGAGCATCACCTCGCACTGCACTTGTGGCATCACTTCGTCGACGATGCCCTTCAGCACGCGGTATTTGTTCATGGAGAAGATGAGCAGCGCCGGGTCGGGGCTGGTGCGATAATGGGCGTCATCGAGAAAAAAGCGTTTCAGGGGCAGGTTTTGGCGCTGAGCCACAAACCGGCTCTCCTGGTCGCTCATCGGGCCGAAGTGATGGGTGTGAAGCAGCGAGCCGTGCTGCCGGTAGATGAACGGGTGTAACGAGTTGCGCTCGAAGGCGTCGGCAATGGTTAGAACGGTGTCGGGCTTGATGGGTCGTGCCTGCTCGTAGGCATTCTGCTGCACATTCCACAGGGCCGCTCCTCCGATGACGATGAAGGGCAGCGTTGCTTCCACCTGCTGCATCAGCGGCACCACGGTGGCCGGTGTGCGCGCCGTGGCCACGGTGAACAGTGCGCCGTGCTCGGTGATGAGGTGGTTGAGCAGCCGGGCACTGCCGGCCGAGAGCCGTGAGTCGGCACCCAGCAAGGTTCCGTCCAAGTCGCTCACATAGAGTGTTTTGGTGTTTATTGTCATGTTCTTGATTAGAAATGCTGGATGAAGTCGGTGAGATTGTCGCCGGCCTCGAGGTTCAGTTTTTTACGCAGGCGGTAGCGCGCCGTTTCCACCGAGCGGACACTGGTGTTGAGCAGCGAGGCCATTTCCTTGCTGGTGAGTCCCATGCGCAGATAGGCGCATAGCTTTTTATCGGTAATTTTCAGGTCTGGGAACTGCTCAACGAGCCGAATCATGAAGTTGTCGTATACCAGATTGAAATTTTCCTCAAAGCGCTCCCAGTTTTCGTCTTCCTTGATGTTGGTTTTGATGTCGTGACGGATGGCGTTGATTTTTTTCACCAGCATGGCTTTGTTGTCTTCTTTCCACAGCGTGGTGGCCAGTTCCTCCATCTGTCCGTCGAGCAGTTGCAGCATGTCGTTTTTTCTCACCAGATTCATGGTGCTGTCGGCCAGCTCGCTCGATTTGTGCTTCAGTTCCATCTCCAGCTGGTCGCTGCGCAGATGGGCCAGCTCACTCTCCTTGCGGTGCCGTTCCAGCTCGAATTGGGCTTGCTGCTCGCGCATCTGGCGTTCATTTTCCTTCTCCATGAGTGCGATTTTGCGTGCCTGTCGCCGCTGCACCACTTTTGCCACCATCCATGCCGCTGCACCAGCCGCCATGACGTAGAGCATCCATGCCCACCATGTCTCGTACCATGCCGGCTTGACCCTGAGTTTCACCACCAGTGTGTCGGTGTGTCCGCTCACTTGATTGGTGGCCTCGATGTGAAAGCGGTAATTGCCTCCCGGCAGCTGGGTGTAGGTCTTGAATGGTTGCTCTTGCGGCCCGCCCCACTTGCTGTCGTAGCCCTCGAGGAAGCAGCGGTAGCTGATGTCGCTGGTGCGCACATATTCGGGCATGACAAAATTGAAAGTGAGCGAGTTATGGTCGTGAGGAATGGTCACCTCGGGCTCTCGGTCATCGATGGGAAAATGCAGCGTCAGGCTATCGGTGTCGCTCATGGCGTAAAGGCTGCGTAACACCACCCGGTGGTTGCTCGGCACGGCCGAATAGCGGTTGGCGGCGATGATGAAGCCCGACCCGCAATTGAGGATGGTGTGTGCCGAGTCGAGTGAACTGAAATTGCCCAGAGCCATCTGCAGCCGGTTGCTCAAGGCCTGGTAGGACAGCGTGTCGGCCTCGTAGCCGCTTGCGGCGGGGCGTGCCACGGCCACATAGCTGCTGTTGTAGGCCCACAGATGGCGCGATGGCGTTTCGTAGACGTTGAGCGATTGGCCCATGCTACCGAAAAGTTTGGTGAGCCACTCGGCAGCCCGCAGCTGGTGGGTGCTGTGGTCGTAGGTGTGAAATCCGTCGACCGATGAAATGTAGATTTTTCCGTCCACCCGGCACAGGATGTTGTTGTCGTCGACCAGCAGGCCGTGGTTCTTGTCGAACCGCTCGCTCTTGGTCACCCGCAGGCAGTCGTCGCTCAGCCACAGGTGGTAGATACCCTTCTGCCAGTGGCTGAGCCAGATGGTTCCGTCGCTGTCCTCGATGAACGATGCGCTGGTTTGGTCAAAGCCACTCACGCGTCCCACAAAGCGAAAGCCCCCGCCCGCTGTGCGTTCCAGCACGTAGAGCGAGCGGTAGTCGCAAGCCAGCACACGCCCCGGGTGCCGCGTCAGCTCGATGAAGTTCCAGGTGCCTTCGGGGCCGGCAATGGGTGCCGCAATGCCCCCCACGATGGTGTAAGCCCCGTGGTCGTTGCCGCAAAGCAGTGTGCCGTCGATGGCTGTGAGCCGCCAGGCTTGTCCGCTCAGTCCCACGATGGGTATGGGTGCAGGCGGGATGGCGCTGTTAGGGATGGGGTGGGGCAGGTAATAGACACCCTGGTTGGTGCCCAGGTAGAGCCGTCCGTCCCACACGAGCGAAGTGTATCCGGTGCCGATGTTGTTCACGTCGGTGAGCAGGTTGCCGTAGGGCGAGCCGGGCATTACGTAGGCCAATCCTTGGTCCAGTCCCAGCCACAGATTGTTCAGCTCGTCGAATTTCATGCTGAGCACGGTGTTGTTTTTCAATCCGGTGGCCATGTTGGCGTACTGTGTGGTTCCCGTTTCCAGATTTTTGATAACTGCGCCGCAGTGCACCGTGCCGAAAGCCAGTTGCTTGCCCTGAATGGCGGCACAAAACACCTCGTTCTGTTTTAAAAACGGCGTGATGTCCATCAACAGCGGTTTCAGGGAGTCGCCATCATAGATGTAGGCACCGTCGTTGCTGGTGGCGATGACCATGGTGCCGTTGTCGAGCGGCAGCATTGAGCGAATGGTTTTTCCGACGAGCGTTTCACAGCCTTGTTGCTGCACCATCTGCCCGTTCACTACCTCGAAGACGCCTTGCTTGGTGGCTACCAGCAGCCGTCCGTCGACCACTGCCGAGCAGTCAATCAGATGCTCCGATGGCACCACGGTGAGTGCCCCCTTGTCGCTGCGCAGCAGCACGCATTGGCGGCACTGGAACACCAGGCCGTTTTTCCACGGCATGATGCGCCACACCTCGCCCACGTCGCGCTTGCCGGCCGGCAGGTCGCCGATGATGGAGTGATAGACAATGGTGTGCGTGGCCTTGTCGTGGGCAAAATAACCCGCTTCGCCAGTTCCTCCCACCCAAGCGCAGGCGCGCGCCTCATCGTAATAGACCGCCCACACCGAGGAGTAGTTGGGCAACGGCATTCTGTGCCACAACTGGCTGTCGTAGCTGATGAGCCCCTGGTTGTTGGCAAAGAGCAGGCGGTTGTCGGTGGTCTTGCTGATGCACCAGTTCTGGGTGCCGCCATTGTAGTCCTGTGGCGTGAAGTTATAGAGTAGCGGGCGTTGCGCCGGTGCAATCGCGCCGAATAGAGTGAGCAAAAAAACAGAAAGATATAGTCTCATGGCTTGTGTGGTTTTCTTGAGTTGCAAAAGTAGGCAAAAATCGCCAAGTTGAGGTTGAATATTTTATGTTTTACAACATATAAATTTCATAAAGCAAAATAAATCAGCCGATTATGTGTAATGCTGGTTTTGACCTTGTTCTCAAAAAGTGAGGTTTTTGTGAGGTTTATTATTTGGTGTGTATGCGAGCGATAGCTTAACTTTGCGGCAGATTTTATAACCTGCATTCAATCAAACGAAAAAAATAATACCGATGAAACTGAAATTAGCGTTTTTTTTGCTACTGCTGATGCCTTCAGCACTGATGGCACAGACTATGAAAATCCAGGGCACGGTGGTCGACGACAGCGACGGTGAGCCGTTGCCCGGTGTCACCGTGACGCTGGAAGGTACGAACAAAGCCACTGTCACCGATTTTGACGGACAGTATGTCTTTACTGCCGACAAGCCCGGCACACTTGTTTTCTCCTTCGTGGGAATGAGAGCCGAGAAACGTCAGTTCACCGGCTCCACCACCATCAATGTGAGAATGGGTGAGGACAACCAGATGCTCAGCGAGCTGGTGGTGGTGGGTTACGGTGTGATGAAAAAGAGCGACCTCACCGGCTCAGTGGCATCCATCAGCGCCGACAAGCTGAAAAAGACCCCGGCCGCCAACCTCGACCAGGCCCTGCAGGGCCGTGCCGCCGGTGTGACGGTGAACGCCAGCAGCGGCCAGCCCGGTGCGGGAGCGCAAGTGCGCATCCGCGGTATCGGAACTGTGAACAACAGCGACCCGGTGTATGTGGTGGACGGCGTTATTTGCAATGATATCAATTTTCTTAGCCCCAGTGACATTGAGAGCACCGAAATTCTCAAGGACGCATCGGCCACGGCCATCTACGGCAGCCGCGGTGCCAATGGCGTGGTGCTGGTCACCACCAAGAAAGGCGAGAAAGGCCAAAGCCACGTCTCCTTCGATGCCTACTATGGCTTCCAGCAGCGCTGGCGCAAACTCGACTTGATGAGCAAAGATGACTTCGTGCGCACCTATCTTGCAATGAACGCTACCGCGCGCGAGAAAACCTACTATGAGGAGAAGGGCTTCAACGAATGGCTCTACCAATTCAAGACCCGTGGCGACAACCACTACATGCAGCCCAAGACCGAGGACAACCCCGACGGACTCGACTACGCGGCCATCAATCACGACTGGCAGGACGAGATGTTCCGCACCGCCCCCATCCAGAACTACCATGTGAGCGTGGACGGTGGCACCGACAAGGCCAACTACTCGTTCAGCGCCAGCTACTTCCAGCAGGATGGTACGCTCAAGGCCAGTAACTTCAACCGCCTGACCGTGCGTGCCAACACGTCGTTCCAGGTGAAGCCCTGGCTCAAGATAGGCGAGAATCTCTCGTTTGTCTATTCTTGGGGCCGCAACGCTGCCACTCAGGACTGGTCGATGGACAGCAACCTGCTGTCGCAGGCCATCTCCATGGCCCCCTGGGACCCCTCGTTCTACCCCGACGGGCGAGTGGCGCCCCCCAGCAACTTCAAGAATGTGTACAGCCCCATCTCCATGATTACCTTCTCCCACCCCAAGGACAAGACCAGCCGCTGGATTGGCGACATCTATCTGGAGATTACCCCCATCGACGGGCTGACCTATCGCACCGACTTGAGCTACGACGATGTGAACGTGAACCACCGCTTGTTCAAGGACAAATATGAGGTGTCGAGCTACGACAATATGGACAAGAACTTCCTGGAGCGCTCCATGACACACTACAAGACGCTTGTGTGGGAAAACACGCTCACCTACATGAAGCAACTCACCGACAATCATTACATCAACTTCATGGTGGGCCAGACCACCGAGGAGTGGAATTCCTACAGCATCGGCGGCAGCGGCTCGAACATCCTGCTGCCGGTGGAAAACAACTGGTATTTGAGCCAGACCACCGAGGACAAGGGCTATGCCGGCGACGGCGTGGGACGCACGCGCCGGCTGAGTTTCCTGGGCCGTTTCCACTACACCTTGATGGACCGCTACATGGCCACCGTGAACTTCCGCGCCGACGGTTCCAACCGCTTCCCCGAGAACACGTGGGGCTTCTTCCCCTCGCTGGCACTGGGCTGGCGCATCAACAAGGAGAATTTCCTCAAGGACGTGCAGTGGCTCGACAACCTGAAGCTCCGTCTGGGCTGGGGACAAATCGGTAATGACAAGATTGGCAACGATGCTTTCAACCAGACCATTTTCCACACCGGTCCCACCTTTGTCACCTATCCCTTCAACGGCGACTACAACCTGAACGGCGCCACCATCCTCACCTATGTGAACCAGGGTGGCAAATGGGAGAAGACCGAAACGTGGAACGTGGGTGTGGACGCATCGTTCTGGAACGGACGCCTCACCACCACCGTCGATCTCTTTATCCGCGACACCAAGGACATGCTTCTCACCGTCAAGGGCCCGGCATGGGTGGGCAACCGCTACGATGCCCAGTCCAATGTGGGTACTGTGCGTAACAAGGGTATAGAAATCACCCTCGGCCACCAGAACACCGTGGGCTCGTTCCATTATGCCATCGACGGAAACGTGTCGATGATCGACAACAAGCTCACCGCCCTCAACGGCGGCGAGAAGGCATGGGACGGCATCGCACTGCGCGTCAACGACGAGGGTCTTCCCCTTTACACTTACTGGGGCTATCGATTCCTGGGGGTGTACAAAACCGACGAAGAGGCCAACCAGTATCTCAATGGATACGGCACCAATGCCGGCGGAGTGTCGCTCAATCCCTACCATGCCGGTGACGCCAAGTACGAGGACATCAACCATGACGGTATCATCGACGACAACGACAAGCAAAACCTGGGCAGCTCGTTCCCCTGGCTCACCTATGGCCTGAACCTGAGCGCCGACTGGAAAGGCCTGGACCTGTCGCTCTTCTTCCAGGGCGTGGCGGGAGCCAAGGTGTATAACATGATGCGCACACGCACCGAGGGCTCGGGCCTGCAGACGCAGCTCAGCACCGACATGGTCAACGTGTGGACACCCGACAATGTGGACGGCACCATCCCCAACCCCAAAGGCAACAGCGCCAACACCAGCTACAGCAGCCGCTTTGTGGAGAATGCCAACTACCTGCGCCTGAAAAACGTGCAGCTGGGCTACACCCTGCCCAACAACATCGCCCGCCACCTGGGCATGAGCCGCTGCCGCGTGTATGCCACCGTGAGCAACCTGCTCACCTTCACCAAGTACAAAGGCTATGACCCCGAGGTGGGTAGCGGCATCGACTATGGCAACTATCCGCAGTCGCGCACCTATCTGTTTGGCATCAACCTGTCGTTCTAAGTAACCGAAACGTATGACCTTTGAAAATAAAACAACGATGAAAAAGTTTTTATCATATGCGATGATTGGCGCCTTGGCATTGTCCACCACCTCGTGTCACGACTGGCTCACCGAGGAAACCCCCGGTGTGAGCACCCGCGACGCTTATTTTGCCACGGCCGAGACGGGTATTGAGGTGGTCAATGCGGCCTATGCGCCCCTGATGTGGGAGTTTGGCCCCACCTATTATCCCGAATGGTTCATCGGCGATGTGGTGAGCGACGACGCCCTGAAGGGCGGCCAGAGCGTTACCAGCGACATGGGCGACGTATACGACATGGAGAATTTCAAGACCAACACCGACAACAAGTTGCTGCTGGGCTTCTACCGCGCGCAGTGGCAGGGCATAGCCCGTTGCAACCTTGCCCTCGACGAGCTTGAAAAGATTCCTATGAGCGCCGACTACACCCCCGCCTTGAAAAAACGGCTCACAGGTGAGGCTCGCTTTGTGCGTGCTTATTACTACTTCCGCTTGCTGCGCATCTTCGGCGGCATGCCCCTGGTTACCGATGTGATTGACAGCAACTCCAAGTGGAAGCAGACACGCGCCACGCGCGATGCCACTTTCCGTTTCATTCTCGATGACCTGGAGGCCGCTGACACACTGCTCATCAAGAAGAGCGAATATGCTGTGGAGGATGCCGGCCGCGCCACCATCGGTGCCGCCGACGCCATGCTGTGCAAGGTGTGGCTCTATCGCGCGGGCTTCTTGGCTCAGGGCGACGAGAGCGTGGACGGTGCCACGGTGGAGCAGTGCTATCAGCAGGCCCGCACCTGGGGCAAGAAGGTGATTGAAAGCGGCGAGTATGGCCTCACGCCCACCTATGCGGCCATCTTCACGCTGGCCGAGGAGAACGGCATTGAGTCGGTTTTCGACATCCAGTATACCGAGGACCCCATGAGCGACTACGGCGAGGGCGAGGGTTTCACCCGCGGCACCTTCACCACCATCCTGCAGCGGCCGCGCACCACAGCCTTCGGCGAGAGTGGCTGGGGGTTCGACAAGCCCTCGCAGGACCTCTACGATGAGTTTGAGACCAACATGGCCACCACCACCGCCACCCGCGACGTGCGCCGTGCCAACAGCATCCTCACACCCACCGATGCCCAAATCCAGAACGAAGAGCAGGAAATCTATCTGGGCACGCGCCACTGCGCCCGCAAGTACAACATGATGAGCGATGGCCCCACCGGAGCCATGTATCACCTCACGCATGCCACGCGCGGACCGGCCAACAGCCGCCAGATTCGTTATGCCGACGTGCTGCTGATGTATGCCGAGGCTTGCATCGAGCTCAACGACCTGGATCCTGCTGTGGAGGCTATCAACCAGGTGCGCAACCGTGCCAGCAACCGCCTGCCCAAATTCCCCTACACGACCTATATCCGCGGCCAAGTGGTGAAACTCGAGAAAAACCAGGCCGACATGCGCACCGCCCTGCGCCACGAGCGCCGCTGCGAGCTGGCCATGGAGGGACACCGCTGGTTCGACCTGTGCCGCTGGGGTATCGCAGCCGAAACGATGGAGGCCTATTTTGCCGGCGAGACCGAAGAGTGCCGCAGCCATGTGTCGCCCTTCATCAAGGGCAAGCACGAGCTTTTCCCCATCCCCAGCGAGGAAATCACGCTGAGCGGCATCAGCCAGAACAACGGATGGTAACCCCATCACACGAATTGAATGAATCAATCAATCATATTTTTTACTAACTAATTTTTTAATCCACAAACAATGAAAAAGATTTTCGCTATCGCAGCATTGCTGCTTGCTGGCTCTGCACTGGCCAGCGCACAGTATGTTACCAAGGCTTACAACGACGTGACCGGTAACTACGACAAATTTGACTGGGCCAATGCCCACAACTTCGTTCCCATTGCCGTGAGTACCGGTGTGGCCGAGGCCATGGAATCGGTTACTGAGCAGGGCATCAAGTTCGACCTGCGCATCAACGAGGAGACCACGCACGATTGGTTCTGGGATGGCACCTATGCGGCCATCGAAGACGGTGGCCAGGGTGGTGAGAACTCCTTCGGCGAGCAAGAGAACCACTTTGCCATCCGTGTGAGCGGAGCCGCCGGCTGGTCGGGCCAGGGCTTTGTGAGCGATGTGCCCCTGGACTTGAGCTTCCTCAATGATAACTATTACCTGCACTTCGCCATCAAGGGTAACCCCGATGTGGTGCATGCTATCGGTATTGGTTCGGCCAAAATGTCGGTGGGTAACGGACAATTTGACGATAATGGCAAACTCTACATCAATGTGGGCACCTATGAGAACGACGGCGAATGGTACTATTTCGACATCCCCTACAGCGTGCTGAAGCAAATCGCTACCAGCGCTCCTGTCAATCAGGACGACGTGTGGGAGGCTGCCGAGGGCGGCCCCAAGGCTTACAAGAGCAACTACTTCTGGACGCTGAGCGGCGGCACGGCCGGCGCCGAGCTCCACTTGGACAACATCTTCTTCTACACCAAGGGTCTGGTTGAGGATGAGCCCGAACCCATCACCGGCGACACCTGCGACGTGAACCACGACGGCGAGGTGGGTATTGCCGATGTCACCTACCTGATCGAGCACGTCATGACCGGCGGACACACCAACCCCGCTGAGTAATTGACGATTAACCAAATTTCTTGCCCGGCCAGGTGAACCTGCCGGGCCGGGTGAGAAAACTTTTATAACACATTTCCAAGCATAAACATAGAGTACAAACCATGAGAAAGTTATTGTTTTTTGCGTTGCTGGTGTCGATGGCAGTGAGCCTGACCGCACAACCTGCACGCAGCTTTAAGCGCGGAGCCAGTGAGAACGCTTTTGGCTATCCCGCCGAGATTCACTCATTGTCGCCCGGGGTGTCGTGGACCTATAACTGGGGACCCAATCCCACGTCCTATGTGCGCGATGTGCTGGGCGGGAGCGATGCCGAGATGGAGTTTGTGCCCATGGCTTGGAACGGCAATTTCAATGAGTCGGCGCTGCGCTCGTTTTACACCGAGCACCCCGACGCCAAGTATCTGCTGGGCTTCAACGAGCCCAACTTCAGGGCCCAGGCCAACATGACGCCCCAGCAGGCGGCGGCCCTGTGGCCGCGCCTGGAAGCCATTGCCGATGAGTTCGGCCTCAAACTGGTGGCTCCCGCGCTCAACTACCCCGACGGGGCCATCAACGACGGCAACACCTACCAGCCCGAGCAGTGGATGGACGCATTCCTGGCCGCCTATCCCCAGGCCCGTATCGACTACCTGGCCCTGCACTGCTACATGAATTCACCTGCCGCGCAAATCGGCTTTGTGGAGAATTTTGCCAAGAAATATGGCAAGCAGGTGTGGCTCACCGAGTTTTGTGCCTGGGAAGGCACTGTGGACTCCATCACTCAGATGAACACCATGGTCCAGAAAATTCAAGACCTGGAGCTCAGCCCCTATGTGCATCGCTATGCCTGGTTCAAGGCGCGCGGCAGCAACGCCGCCCCCTATTACAGGCTGGTTATCACCCCCAACATGGTGACCCACTTGCCACCGGCCGGCACACTCACTTGGATGGGGCAAATTTACACCCATATGTCGCCCTTCGACACCACCTACTACTATCGCCCGGCCGAACTCATTCCGGCCACCAACTATGTTTACAGCAAAGTGGTGCAGCTCCGTCCCAACACCGACGGGCAGAGCGACGTGAAACTGAATATCAGCTCATTTGGCATCGGCTCGGTGGGTGAGTACCTGGTGGAGGTGCCTCAAGCGGGCGAATACAAACTCACGCTGCGGCACTCGAGCATGAACTTCATTTCCACTCCTCGTCTGGAGTTGAAATGCGACGGTGTGCTGGTGACCAATCTCGACCTGCCTTACACCGGCATGACATCGACCCAAGACAAGTGGCAAACCTACGAGGCCACAGTCACTTTGCCGGCAGGCAAGCACCGCCTTACTTTTACGGGAAAGTATAGCTCCACCTGCAAGCTGGCCTGGTTACGGCTGGAATCACAGGGCGGCTTTCAGGAGGGCGATGTGAACGGCGACGGCGAGGTGTCGATTGCCGATGTCACCATGCTGGTCGACCTGGTGGTGCGCCAGGCATCGAACGAACGCAGCGACGTCAATAATGACAGCGAGACGAGTGTGGCCGATGTCACCAAACTGGTCGAGATACTATTGAACCAATAACAATCATTTTATTCCAACCTCGTTCACCGACATGAAAAAAACCATTCTTTTAGTGGCATTCTTGTGGATGTCGCTGGCCGTGGGTGCGCAAAAAGTGCCCGCCTACCTCGATGAATCGCTCAGCGAGAATGAGCGGCTCGACGACTTGATGTCGAGGCTCACACTCGACGATAAAATCGCCATTATCCATGCGCAGAGCAAGTTCTCGTCGCCGGGCATCAAGCGCTTGGGTATCCGTGACTTCTGGACCGACGACGGGCCGCACGGAGTGCGCCCCGACGTGCTGTGGGACGAGTGGGAACAGGCCGGACAGACCAACGACTCGTGCGTGGCATTCCCTGCACTCACCTGCCTGGCGGCAACTTGGAATCCCGCCATGGCACGGCGCTATGGCACGGCGCTGGGCGAGGAGGCGCGTTATCGCAGCAAGGACATGATTCTGGGCCCCGGTGTGAACATCTATCGCACCCCGCTCAATGGCCGCAACTTTGAATACATGGGCGAGGACCCTTATCTGGCATCGGTCATGGTAGTGCCCTATGTGCAGGGCCTGCAGTCGCAGGGAGTGGCGGCTTGTGTGAAGCATTATGCTCTGAACAATAATGAGGTGAACCGGCATAATACCAACGTCATTATCGACGACCGCACACTGCACGAGATCTATCTGCCCGCTTTCAAGGCGGCCGTGCAGCAAGGTCATGCCTGGGGCATCATGGGAGCTTACAACCTCTACAAAAACATCCACAACTGCCAGAACCCCTATCTGCTGGTCGACATCTTGAAGCGCGACTGGGGTTTCGATGGCGTGGTGGTGAGTGACTGGGGCGGTGCCCACGACACGCATCAGGCTGTCGTCGGCGGCCTCGACATGGAGTTCGGCTCGTGGACCAACGGCCTGAACGAGGGCTATCCCAACGCCTACGACAGTTACTATCTGGCTCAGCCCTACAAAAAACTCATCCTGGAAGGGAAATACACCACACGGGAACTCGACGACAAGGTGCGCCGCGTGTTGCGGCTTTTCCTGCGCACCACGCTCAACGCACACCGCCCCTTCGGCTCGATGTGCAGCGATGACCACTATCAGGCCGCGCGCGACATTGCCGGCGAGGGCATTGTGCTGCTCAAAAACCAGAATGGTGTGCTGCCCATCGACCCTGCCAAGGCTCACAAAGTGCTTGTGGTGGGTGAGAACGCGGTGAAAATGATGACCGTGGGCGGTGGTTCCAGCTCGCTCAAGGTGCAGCGTGAGATTTCTCCGCTCGACGGCCTCAAGGCGCGGCTCGCCGGCCTGGCCACCTTGGATTACGCCCGTGGATACGTGGGCGATGTCACCGGCGAGTACAATGGTGTCACCACGGGCCAGAACCTCAAGGACGACCGCACGCCCTCCCAGCTCATCGCCGAGGCGGTGGCCAAGGCCCGCCAGGCCGATGTGGTGATCTTCTTCGGTGGTCTCAACAAGAGCAATCACCAGGATGCCGAGGAATATGACCGCCTGGACTACGCCATGCCTTATGGCCAGGACCAGGTGATTGAAGCCCTGGCCGCAGCCAATAAGAATCTGGTGGTGGTCAACATCAGCGGCAATGCGGTGGCTATGCCTTGGGTCAAGAAAGTGCCCGCCATCGTGCAGGGGTGGTTCATCGGCAGCGAGGCCGGCACGGCGCTGGCCAGTGTGCTGGTGGGCGATGTGAACCCCAGCGGAAAGTTGCCCTTCACCTGGCCCGAATCGCTCAACGACGTGGGCGCCCACCGGCTGAACGCTTATCCCGGCGTGAAGCGTGCCGGTGAAGAGGTGTGGGATTTGGAATATAAGGAAGGCCTCTATGTGGGCTACCGCGGTGTGGACCATTTCAAGACGAAACCCACCTTTGCTTTCGGTCATGGCCTGAGCTACACCACCTTTGAGCTGGGTAAGCCTGCGGCAAGTGCCAAGTCGATAGCCCCGAGTGACAGCATCACGTTCACAGTGAACGTGAAAAACACGGGCAATCGAGCCGGCGCCGAGGTGGTGCAACTCTATGTGAGCGACCTCAAATCGTCGCTGCCGCGTCCGGTCAAGGAACTGAAAGGCTTCAAGAAAGTGTACTTGCAGCCCGGCGAGAGCCGCGATGTGTCGATTACCATCGGTGGAGACGCGCTCAGTTTCTATGACGACAGCAAGCACTGCTGGGTGGCCGAGCCCGGCGACTTTGAGGCCCTGCTGGGAACGTCGAGCGACCGCATAGCGTCGAAGGTGCGCTTCACACTCCGGTAACTTCCCCTTTGACATCATGCGCGGGGCGGCAACCATCTCGGTGGTGCCGCCCCGCGTCATGCTTGTCCTAAAGTGTTGCCGCCTAAATCATGGGGAACAGGCCGTAGAGGATGGAGTCGATGCGGTCGGTCACTTGCACAAAGTCCTCGGGGCGGTCGCCAAACTTGCAGTTGTCGCCGTCGATGATAAGCAACTGCCCCTTGTAGCCGGCAATCCACTCCTCGTAGCGCCGTTCCAGGCCTTGCAGATAGTCAAGGCGGATGCTTTGCTCATAGTCGCGTCCCCGCTTCTGGATTTGCGCCACCAGGGTGGGGATGCTCGAGCGGATGTATATCATGAGGTCGGGCAGCTTGACCAGCGACAGCATCAGGTCGAACAAGCTCTTGTAGTTGTTCCAGTCGCGCTCGCTCATCAATCCCTGCTCGTGCAGGTTGGTGGCAAAAATGTAGGCGTCCTCGAAGATGCTGCGGTCCTGAATGATGGTTTCCTGGCTCTGTGCTATTTCCACCACCTCTTTGAAATGGTTGTTGAGGAAGTAGACCTGCAAGTTGAACGACCATCGGGGCATGTCGGCATAAAAGTCGGCCAAATAGGGGTTGTCGCCCACCGATTCATATCGTGGTGTCCAGCCATAACGCTGCACCAGCATCTGTGTGAGAGTTGTTTTCCCGCTCCCAATGTTTCCAGCAACGGCGATGTGCATAATGGTTAGGTATTAAAGGTTTTGTCCGCTAACAAAAGTAAGCAATTTTTTCGGCTCTCACAAGCCGCCCGAGTGGAAAATGAGCGAGTCCTGTTATTTGTGGCTGCCGTCACAGGTGCAGTTTCACCAGCGGCTTGATTTTCATCTTGCGCATTTCGCTGGTGTTGGTAAAGGTGAACGTGCAGCCCAAGTCCAGAAATTTGTGCGGTGCGTTGAGAGTGCCCTTAGCCACGGCGCCGTCACTGTTGATGACCACATCGAGGTCGCTGGTTGACAGGAATTTGTAGGAGGCTTTGTCCACGTGAGCTGTCACGTCGCCGATGGGCAGCTTGCCGCCCTTGACGCGCCGCACGGCTGCGGTTCGGTCTTTGGAAACGTCGAATTTGAAGTTGGCCGATGCCGCTACCGGGCCGATGTCGGGCAAGTCCATGACGTGCCCGATTTGCAGTTCCCGGGTGCTGGCGTTGCCGCTCAGGTAGTGAGTGAGGCCGTTGAGTTCGAAGTTGAAAGTCATGTTGCCGGCCTGTGTGCCGAGTTGCCCGGCAAAGATTTCACGTTTCCACAGCACGTCGAAGTGGCCGGTGTAGTCGATATATCCCAGCCTGGCCAGCTGCTCCATCATGAATTTTTTGACCGTGAACTGGTTGATGATTTGTCCGGCTTCGGCGGCGGTGGCTTTCATGCGGCTCACGTCGAAGTGCACATGCAGCCCTTTCGAGTTTTTCAGTTCGTGGACAAATCCGCTGGCCTGGATGGCAAGGGCGTCGTTGGTGCGGCGCACGTCGACGCCGGTGAAGCGGATATTGTTGTTGTCGCCGCTCATGCGGGTGCGCAGCTTCAGCGGCAGCGTGAAGCGTGCCAGCGCCGGCGCGAATGGCCGTGCGATGTCGCGCAGCACGACGTTCCCGGTAATGGTCGAGGTGGAGTAGGCCAGGGTGGTGCCCCGCTGCTTGTGGGGCAGGCGTATCAGTCCTTGTGCGAAGGCCAGTCTGATGCCGCTCCCCTGCTGAATGTTGACCCCGGTGAGCTCGATGCCCCGCTTGGTGGCCGCCACGGTGGCGGTGAGACGGCGCAGGTCGATGCCCGCCACGCTGTCGGTGGCCGAGCATCGGGTGATGGATGCATGCAGCGAGTCGGCATCGATGTGGTCCAGCGCCAGTTGAAGATTTGCCGTGAGGTGAAGATGCTCGGCATCGAAGAACCCGCGATGAGGTTTGCCGGCGTTTTTGCGCGGATGATGGTTGTCGGTAACAAATTGCAGCCGGCTCACGTCGATGTGGCGCAGGCTGTCGGCCTCTTGGTAGTCGACGCGCTCCACACTGAGCGAGTTGTCCACGCGATACCCCTTGCCATTGATTCGCTGCCACGCTGTGCTGATGTTTTGCAAGGTGGCGGTGGCTTGCCGCTGACCGTTTTGCTTGTAGTCGACGTGTCCCAGCGTCACGCTGGTTCCGTTGTATAATATCTGGACGCGTTCTCCGCTGGCATGGTCAATGTCGAGTGTGAGAGGATGCTTGTTGCTTTCGGTGGGGTGGCGGGGGGCGTGTTTCGGTGCCAGCGCGTCAATCAAGAATTGATAGTTAGGCACCGTGTCACTGCCCCCCCGGTGCAATTCGGCCCGCAGGCCCGTCACTTGAGCCTCGTGAATCACCACTCGCCGGCCGGCGAGCGCCCACAGGTCCACATCGAGCTGCAATTGCTCGAGCCGGAGCAAAGGGCGTTGCTTCTGGTCGTCGACACTCACGCCGTGCAGCCTGATGTCCTGTGTGAACAGGTCCACGCTGGCATGGTCTATGCTCACCCGGGTTTTCAGCTTGTCGGTGAGCGTCAGTGTGGCGTGTTTCAAAATTTTCTGCTGCACGGCATCGGTGTTGAGCAGCAGCATGGCTGCCACAAGCAGAACCGCCACGGTGGCGATGACGATGCCGGTTGCTTTCAGAATAGTGGCCGCTTTTTTTGTCATGGCAAGATTATTTAGCTGTTCGGGATGGTAAAGTTAGGCATTTTTTTTAAGTTGCCAACCTCAAGAGTGAAGAAAGTAGCGACGGCTATAAACCGGCATGGATAATGAGGGCAGGATTTGAGTTCTGAACAGCGGCATCTGAAAGCGCTTGAAAGGATAAAAAATAATGATTTTTTTCCTTATTTGTTGCAAATGACTATATTTATGGGTAATTTTGCAAATTAGACAATCATAAATATTCAATTTAATAACTTAATTCCAAAACTACTATGTGGTTAACTAATTCATCGGTAGGACGAAAAGTGGTGATGAGTGTCACCGGGCTTTTCTTGATCCTATTCTTAACCTTCCATGCGCTGATGAACGCTGTGGCCCTCATCTCGTTCGACGCGTATGAGGCCGTGTGTGAATTCCTCGGCGCCAACTGGTATGCTCTGGTGGGCACAGCCGTGCTGGCCGCCGGATTTGTGATTCACATCATCTTTGCCTTCTGGCTCACATGGCAGAATCGCAAGGCCCGCGGCAACGACCGTTACGAGGTGAGTGCCCGCCCCAAGACGGTGGAGTGGGCTTCGCAGAACATGCTGGTGCTGGGCATCATCGTGCTGTGCTTCTTGGTGCTGCACCTGTGCCACTTCTGGGCCAAGATGCAATTGCCCGAAATCATGGGCGAAGCACCCCTTCGTGGCAAGGAAGCCCTTGAGCTGGCCTTCAGCCAAGTGTGGGTGCTGCCGGTCTATCTCATTGGCTTTGTGGCCATCTGGTTCCACATCACGCATGGTTTCTGGAGCGCATTCCAGAGCATAGGTGCCGCCAACGAGAAGTGGATTGAGCGTTTCAAATGCATCGGCTGGTGGTGGGCTACCTGCGTGATGGCGCTGTTTGCCATCGAGGCTTGCTACTTTACCTGGTTCTTTGCTTTCTAAGTCAACGCTGAGTAACTAACATTCAAATCTTTAACAAAAATGGAAGAAACTATCAACAAAACTGCTCAGCCGGTCATCGACTCCAAGATTCCCGAAGGGCCCATCGCTGAGAAGTGGACCAACTATAAAGCACACCAGAAACTGGTGAACCCCGCCAATAAGCGCCGCCTCGACATCATCGTGGTGGGTACCGGACTGGCAGGTGCCAGCGCCGCTGCCACACTGGGCGAGATGGGCTTCAATGTGCTTAACTTCTGCATCCAGGATTCGCCCCGCCGCGCTCACTCCATCGCCGCACAGGGCGGTATCAACGCCGCCAAGAATTATCAGAACGACGGCGACTCGATTTACCGCTTGTTCTACGACACGGTGAAGGGTGGTGACTATCGTGCACGTGAGGCCAACGTCTATCGCCTGGCCGAGGTGTCGAACAACATCATCGACCAGTGCGTGGCGCAGGGTGTGCCCTTTGCCCGCGAATATGGCGGCCTGCTGGCCAACCGCTCGTTCGGTGGCGCACAGGTGAGCCGCACCTTCTATGCCAAGGGACAAACCGGCCAGCAGCTGCTGCTGGGCGCTTATTCCAGCCTGAACCGTCAAATCCAGGCCGGCAAGGTGAAGAGCTACAACCGCTATGAGATGCACGATGTGGTCATCGTCGACGGCCGTGCACGCGGCATCATCGCCAAGAACCTGGTCACCGGCAAGCTTGAGCGCTTTGCCGCCCATGCCGTGGTGATTGCCACCGGTGGCTACGGAAACACCTATTTCTTGAGCACTAACGCCATGGGCTGTAACTGCTCGGCTGCGATGGCTTGCTATCGCAAGGGCGCCATGTTTGCCAATCCGGCTTACGTCCAGATTCACCCCACCTGCATCCCCGTTCACGGCGACAAGCAGTCGAAGCTCACGCTCATGAGCGAATCGCTGCGTAACGACGGCCGCATCTGGGTGCCCAAGGACATTGAGGACGCCAAGCGGCTGCAAGCGGGCGAAATCAAGGGCAGCGACATCCCCGAGGAGAAGCGCGACTACTATCTGGAGCGCCGTTATCCGGCATTCGGCAACCTGGTGCCGCGCGATGTGGCCAGCCGTGCCGCCAAGGAGCGCTGCGACAAGGGCTATGGCGTGAACAACACCGGCCTGGCTGTGTTCCTCGACTTCAGCGAGGCCATCAACCGCCTGGGCATCGATGTGATTCGCCAGCGCTATGGCAACCTCTTCGACATGTATGAGGAAATCACCGATGTGAACCCCGGCGAGCTGGCCAATGAGATTGACGGCGAGAAATACTATAACCCCATGATGATTTTCCCGGCCATTCACTACACCATGGGCGGAATCTGGGTTGATTACGAGCTGCAAACGAGTGTCAAGGGCTTGTTTGCCATCGGTGAGTGCAACTTCAGCGACCACGGTGCCAACCGTCTGGGCGCATCGGCACTGATGCAAGGCCTGGCCGACGGATATTTCGTGCTGCCTTACACCATCCAGAACTACCTGAGCGACCAAATCACCGTGCCTCGTTTCTCGACTGATTTGCCCGAGTTTGAGGAAGCCGAGAAGCGCGTGCAGGCCAATCTGGACAGCCTGATGTCCATCGGCGGCAAGCGCTCGGTCGACAGCATCCACAAGGAGCTGGGCCACATCATGTGGGAATACGTGGGCATGGGTCGCACCAAGGAAGGCCTGCAAACGGCGCTGACCAAGCTCAAAGAGCTTCGCCATGAGTTTGAGACCAATCTGTTCATCCCCGGCACCCAAGAGGGCATGAACGTGGAGCTCGACAAGGCATTCCGCCTGCGCGACTTCATCACGATGGGCGAGCTGATTGCGCACGATGCCCTGAATCGCAACGAGTCGTGTGGCGGTCACTTCCGCGAGGAGTATCAGACCGAAGAGGGAGAGGCCAAGCGCGACGATGAGAACTACTTCTATGTGGCATGCTGGAAGTATAACGGCGACGACGAGACGGCACCCACTCTCATCAAGGAGCCGCTCCATTACGAGGCCATCAAAGTACAAACGAGAAACTACAAAAACTAAATAGCACTATGGAGAAAAACATCAGCTTCAAGCTTAAAGTCTGGAGACAGAAATCTCCTAAGGCTCAAGGACAATTCGTGACCTATGATGTGAACGACATCCCCACCGACACTTCGTTCCTGGAGATGCTCGACATCGTCAACGAACAACTCATCGAAAAGGGTGAAGAACCCATCGTGTTCGACCATGACTGCCGCGAGGGTATCTGTGGCATGTGCTCGCTCTACGTCAACGGTCATCCTCACGGCCCGGCTACCGGTGCCACCACCTGCCAGCTGTATATGCGTCGCTTCAACGACGGCGACACCATCACGGTGGAGCCTTGGCGCAGTGCGGCATTCCCCGTCATCAAGGACTTGATGGTGAACCGCAATGCCTTCGACCAAATTCAGCAGGCCGGCGGCTATGTGAGTTTCAACACCGGTGGCGCACAGGATGCCAACGCCATACCCATCAGCAAGGTGGCGGCCGACGAGGCCATGGACAGTGCATCGTGCATCGGCTGCGGCGCATGTGTGGCTGCTTGCAAGAATGGCTCGGCCATGCTCTTCGTCAGTGCCAAGGTGAGCCAGTTTGCCCTGCTGCCGCAGGGTCGTGCCGAGGCTAAAAAGCGCGTAAAAGCCATGCTCAGCAAGATGGACGAGCTGGGATTCGGCAACTGCACCAACACCGGTGCCTGCGCAGCCGAGTGCCCCAAGAACATCAAGTTGAGCAACATCTCGCGCTTGAACCGCGAGTTCCTGGGTGCCAAGTGCTCCGACTGACGCTCACGCGATAAGTCAATCACCCATCAAAAAAATCCGTGCGGCTTCAGCTGAAGTCGCACGATTTTTTTAGGGGGGGAGCGGAACGGGTTGCGGCGATTCGCGCTTATCTTGCCAGGAATTTGCTGGCGATGTAGGCGTTGAATGTTTCCTTGTAGATGTCGCCGATGGGCAGCGATGTGTCGGCATCTATCATCACGTGGTTCTTGCTCACCTCGCGTATCTTCTTGAGGTTTATGATGTAGGAGCGGTGGATGCGCATGAATTGCACCGCCGGTAGCCGTTCTTCCATCTTTTTCATGCTCAGCAGCACTATCACCGGGCGGGCGAGCGTGGTGGTGTAGATGCGCAGGTATTCGCTCATGGCCTCAATGTAGCGGATGTCCTTGATGTTTACTCTCACCACCTTGTACTCGCTTTTGAGGAACATGGCATCGTCCTCATCGACTTGACTCACCTGCGATGCGTTGAGCAGTTCGAACTGTGTTTTCACCTTCTCGGCGGCACGCTTGAATTCGCTCAGGTCGAATGGCTTGAGCAGATAGTCGATGGCGTTGGCTTTAAATCCGTCAACGGCATATTCGCTATAGGCTGTGGTGAACACCACCAGCGGCGGGTTGTCGAGCGAGCGCACAAAGTCCAGTCCGTTCAGGTCGGGCATGTTAATGTCGATGAAGATGGCGTCAATCTGCTCCTTTTCCAGCAACTTGCGGGCTTCAATGGCACTTTGGCACGTGCCGGCGAGCTCCAGATAAGACACTTTTTTCACATACGAGGCCAGTTGTTGCAGGGCCAGTGGTTCATCGTCGATTGCAATGCAGCGTATCATGTTGAATTGATGTTGTTTTGCGGTTATGTTACACGTTGAGAGGGATGTCGAGTTGCATGGAATAGACGGCAGGACCGTCGGTGGTGGTGAGCCGATAGCGCTGGCCGTAGATGAGGTCGAGCCGCTTGCGCACGTTGGCCAGCCCCACGCCGCCCCGCTCTTGCTGGCCGCCGTTCTTGCTGTTGCTGCAGGCAAAATGGAGCATGTTGTCATCGTCGGTGGAAATATTCACGTTGACAAACGACTGGTTTTGGTAGCTCACCCCGTGCTTGAAGGCATTTTCCACAAAGGGGACCATGAGCAGCGGCGGAATCTGAACGTTCGGAATCTCCGGTGGAACGGAGAAGATGATTTTCACCTTGTCGGTATAGCGCATGCGCATCAGTGAGAAGTAGTGCTCCAGAAAGTCGATGCCTCGATGCAGGTCGATGCGCTCCTGAATGCCTTCATAGAGCAAGTAGCGCATCAGTTTGGACAGCTCCACCACACTCGTCTTGGCGCGGTCGGGGTCGATGTCGACCAGTGCATGGATGTTGTTGAGCGTGTTCATGAAGAAATGCGGGTTGATTTGATATTTCAAATACTCCAATTCTTGCTCCAGACTCGCTTTTTTCAAATCTTCATATTGTTTCCTGTCTTCCTGCGACTTGAAGTATTGTTTCACACCCAGGTTGGCACCAATCATAAACAAGAACAATGCAAACGCCCCCACGTCGTGCATGCCCATGGGCGGGCGCATGGGCGGCCGGTTGGGAGGGCCCATGTGCTGCTTGGACCCGGTTTGGGGCTTGTCCATTTTCATCTCTTGCGGATGCCGCGGGCCGCGTGGATGATGTGAGCATTGATAGAAGGTGAAAGTTGCCATCAGCAATATGACGCACGTCACATACATCTTGGTCTTGTGCTTGAAAATTAGCAGGGGTGCCAGTATCCAGTTGTGCAGTAAAAACAACACAAAAAACACTGTGATGGACTCCCACATCATCAGCACCGGCCCCCACTCAAAGGGTCGCCCCTCGTTCAGATGCGAGTGAGAGTAAATCACTACCAGCGGCGCGATGTACCAGATTGTCCAGACGACCAGGTAGATGAGCTTTTCTTGGTTGAGTATTTTTTTAAAAGAAGATGCGGTCATGGTTTATGTCTATGATAAACAAAAATAGGCGATACGAGACGAATGGGCAAATAAAATCAGCGACAGGCCTTGTTTTATAGGCCAATCACCGATTTTTAGGGTGTGAATAGGGTTCACGGTACTGCGGTGTCCCGCCCCTTTGGCGGGACGGGCTAAAACGTGATGCGCACCGATCGCTCGGTGACGGTGTAGCCGGCATGCCCGTCGCCTACGGTCACCCCGCCCTGCACGTCGAGGGGCTTGCTCTGTGCGCTGTAGGTATAGAAAGCTCCACCAGTCACGCTCATGGTGCCGTCGCATTTCACGCCCTTGGGTGCGGCCAAATCTTTCACTCCCTGGGCCACCACGGTGACATCGCCGCCGGTCATCACAATGTTGTTGTTGCAGTTGATGCCCTTGCCGCCGTCGCCCGAGGATTTCAGGCAAAGTGTGCCGCCCGTGATGGTGAGCAGTGTGTCGGCTTTCACGGCGGCGCACGAGGTGGTGTCGTTGCCCAGCTCGGTGGTCTCGATAATGGGATTGCCGGTGGTGATGACCGTGGTGCGTCCGCCATTCACCTCCATGACTCCGCCACAGTTGATGCCTTTTACTCCGTGGGCGGTGGCCATGACATTGAGCACACCGCCGTCGATGTAGATGCCGTCGTTGGCTTTCACGCCATGATTGGCAGTGCTGGTGACGTTGATGTGAGTGCCCGGTCTGAAGCGGATGTAGTCATCGCTGGTGATGCCGCTCTTGCCCACGGCATCCACATTCAGGCGGCCTTTGCCCGAAAAGATGATTTGCCCTTCGCTGAAGAAGGCGGCCTTCTGGTCCTCGAGCTCCACTTCGGCATAAGTGTCGCCGTCGGCCAGATGGTTGTCGGTTCCCTCGGGCAGCACCAGATAGAGCGTTTTGCCACACTGGTTGTTGATGGCTGCGCCATGAGGGTTGGTGAGGTCCACGCCATTGAGCGTGAGGCAGAATTTCTTTTCGCTGTAAATCTTGAACGAGCCGTCGGTGCTGTTCCCGGTGAGCACATATTTCACGTTCTTGATGGCCGAAATAACGGTCACGTGGGCGCCGCTGGTGGTGATGCTCACACCGGTGGGCTTGCCGCTGACCGATGCACTGTTGCCGTCGTAGGTGATGGTGACCGTGCTGGTGAAAGCGGTGTTCTCGATGTAATCGCCATAGGCAGGCATGTCCTCATCGTCTTCGACCACATCGGCAGCCTCGCTCAGGTCGCTGTCGTCGAGCATCACTTTTCGTGGTGCTTCCCCGTCGAGTACCAGGCTCACCAGTGAGGTGATGTCGGCCACACTCACTTCGTTATCTTCGTTGACATCGGTCATCACATTGTCCGATGCCTCTTCACTGAGCACAATGTTGACCAGCGATGTCACATCGGCGATGGTCACTTCGCCGTCGTTGTTGACATCGCCCACATAGGTGTAGGTGGCTGCCGCGGCACTCAGGCATGCGGCCACGCATAAGGCCAGTATTTTGTATTTCATATGCAATGTGTTCAGAATTGAATGTCGATAGAGCGTTTTTTGCTTTCATACTTGGTGTGGCTGCCGGCAACCGTCAGCAGGCCGTTCACATCGAGCGGAGTGGCCCATGCGCTGTAGACGTAGAGCCGTCCTCCGGTCATGGTCATGTCTTGGTCGCACTTCACCCCCTTGGGCGAGCCGGCTTCCTTGGCGCCTGTGGCCACTGCGGCCACATCGCCGCCGCTCAAGGTGATGCTTCGGTTGCAGTTGATGCCCTTGCCACCCTCGCCGGTGGCCTTGAGCCGCAACGTGCCGCCGCTGATGTTGAGCACGCTGTCGACCTTCATGGCCGCACAAGTGGTGGTGTCGGTGCCTTCGATGCGGGTGTGGCCCGTGGCGATGGCGGTGGTGCGTCCGCCCCGCACGTTCACGAGTCCCTCGCTATTGATGCCCTTGGCTCCGGCGGCGCTCACGGTGATGTTGAGCACGCCGCCATCGATGTAAACCGCGTCTTTTCCTTTCACGCCATTGCCTGCCGTGCTGGTGACATTGATGTGCGGGCCGGGCCTGAAGCGCAGGTAGTCGTCGCTGGTGATGCCCGCCTTGCCCGTGGCGTTGATGGTGAGCGAGCCGCTGCCCGAGAAGATGATTTGCCCCTCGCTGAAGAGTGCGGCCTTCTGGTCTTCAAGTTCCACTTCGGTGTAGGTGGCACCATCGGTCAGGGTGCTGGAGGTGCCGTGGGGCAGCACGATGTAGCACGATTTGCTGCTCTGGCTGTTGATGGCAGCTCCGGCGGGGTTGGTGATATTCACTCCGCTGAGAGTGATGCAATATTTGTTGAAGCTGTAGATTTTGAACGAGCCATTGGTGGTGCTTCCGCTCAAGATGTAGTTCACATGCCCCTTGGCCGAGGTGACGGTGACATGCGCACCGTCGGTTTCCACCACCACGCCGCCCACCGCTCCGGTGACCGTGGCGGTGTTGCCGTTGTAGTCGATGGCGATGGTGCTGGTGAAGTCGGTGTTTTCCACATAGTCGTTGAAAAACTCGTCAGCCTCATCGGTCACAGGTTCGTCGGGGGCCTCGGTGAGTGCGCTGTTGTCCCACTCGATGTCCACGTCGGGCAGTGCTTCGTATTCGGCTATCACCTTGTCGAAGTTGGTGTCATCCTTTTGGCATCCTGTGGCGGCCAGCATGATGGCGATGGCGCAGGCCAGAGAAGGGGTGATATGCTTGATTGCGCGTTTCATTGTTCAACTCAAAATTTAAAGTTATATCCCAGCCCCACCATGTGCATGTCGGTCTCGGTCTCGTCCTCGTCGCCGTTCACGGCTTGGTAACGGTAATAGAGGGTGAGGGTGTGCTTTTTCTTGATTTTATAGTCGGCACCCACTTGCACGCGGGTTTTTTCCAGTTTGAGAGTGTTGAAGAATTCCACGCTGGCCCAGGGGTCGACAGGGCAGTTGCGGGGGTCGTACTCCAGTTTGAGCCTGGAGCGCAGCACGTGCTTGCACCGGCTGTTGACATCGGTGTCCTCCCAGAAGGCATTGTCGAAGTCGTAGCGGCACGTGGTGTGGGTGGGGCGGCAAGTGAACTGATACCGCTCACGCAGCGACACCGAGAATCGTTTTTTGTAGGTGTACGTTCCGGTCAGGGTGACGTTCAGGCGGTGGCGGGTGCCCCAATAGGATGGCCGCCAGTTGTTGAGGTCGCCGTCGGTGTGATAGCTGATTTTCTCGGGGTTGTTGTCCACCAGCAATTCATAGCCGGCCCCGGCTTTGAGCCAGGAAAGCAGTTTATACTGGGCGTCGAGCGAGAGTGCCAGTCGGTCGGCGGTGCGCCAGTTGTTGCGTGAGCGGAACTCCAGCTCGGCACCCACAGTGAGCTTTTTGCTCACTTTCTTGTCGACTCCCGCCGCGACAATCAGCCCGCTGTCGTCGGCCGACGATGGCAGTGTCATGATGCATGCCAGCAGCATCGCTGCCAGCAGTCGTGTCATAGTCCGTTTACCTCTTCCCATTCTTGTCGAGTGATTTTGCTTTGGTGGTTCACCGCGTCATCGCTGGCTCCCACTCCGGGATTTTTGTAGTAGATTTTGAGCATGGCCATGTCGCGCAGGAAGTCGATAGAGCCGATGTCGACCCGAGTGATTTCCAGGCCGGTGCGTCCCTTCAGGTCGGCAAGCAGTTCATCATGATGCTCGGGCTTGATGAGTTCAATGCGGTCATATTGCACGAGTTTCGACATCTCTTTGCCGTTGAGCAACAACCCCTCGCACAGCCCGATGGCCAGCAGAATGATGAAGTTGGGAATCAGTTGCTCGGCGAAACTGATGGTTGAGCCCAGCGCATTGACGACCGACATGCAGATAATGGTGAATAGATAGGTCATTTCCCGCACGGGCATGGCGTCGGTGCGGTAACGCATGATGCTGAATATTCCAAACAGGCCAATGCCGATGCCTATACCCGTCTTTCCCTTCAAGTCCTCCAGCACATAAATCATGAAATACACCAAGAAGTAGATGGTGATGCCCAGCAGCATGAAGGTGAAGTAGAAATCGCGACGATGGCTGCGGCGAAAGTACAAAAAGTGGATGATAATCCACACAAATACTACGTTAATCAGAAAAGTGGACAAGGTGATGCGTCCAAAATTTCCCGTAGTGAAGAATTGAGCGAGCAATGTAAAAAAATCGGTATTCATAATGAGTTGCTGTTGCTTGAGGTTAATGGAGTGAGAGAAAAGTGCTGCCCGTGAGGCGCTCCAGGGTGTGAAGCCGCTCTTTGAAGCGGTTGCGCTTGAGCGATGGGTCGGTGAGCAGTGAGCCGATGCAATACTTGCTGAACCCCATGGGCATGATGCGTAACTGGCGCAGCAAGTCCAGCACGGGCGACGGTTGCAGGCCGTCGCGCTTGAGCTCCACGATGGCCAGCGAGGGCAGCGAGCAGTTGCGGCCTGTGGCCGGGTTGTGGAATTGCAGGTTGGTGTCGATGGTGAGCCGCTCGGTGCGGCCGCTGTTCACCAGCGTGATGCGGTTGAAGCGGTTTTGTAGCCGCGGAGCCAGCGTGCCGGGGTCGTATCGCAGGTGCTGGTTCAGGAAAGCGGTCTTGCCGGGCTCGCTCAGGTTGTCGTCGGTGACGGCGATGCGTTTTTTGCGCGTGCGGCCATGGTTGTTCTTCGTTTTCACCTCCAGGAAGTCCATGTGCGAGTCCACATAGGTGCGAATCCTCACTTTCTGGCGCCCCGCGTGCCCGTTGTGGTGGGCGATGAACATGTCGAGCGCCGGCGTGTCGAAGTAGACGGTGCGGTAGGTCATGTTGCGCAGGCCGTCAATTTCCTGCATGCGGTAGTCGGCTTGTGCCATTTTCAACAGGCGCACCACCAGCGGCACCGTAGTGACAAACTTGGTGTCGATGCGGTTCATCAGTTTGATTCCCGACATCTCTTCAAGGCCGATGGGGGCAAACTGGCCGATGATGTTGGCTGTAATGCTCATTTGTTTATTTTTTCAACGCAAAATTACAAAATATTATTGTAATCGAAGCGTTTAAACTGACAATTGGCAATCAATTGTCGGTCAACGGGGGCATTTCTCCAACGAAAAGCCCCGTTTGGTATCGGCGACTACCAAACGGGGCGAGTGTTGAGCACTGTGCAAAGAGTGAAGTTATTGTGTCAACACTAAATTCACAAGTGCTGTAACATCAGCAATACTGATTTCATTGTCGTCGTTCACATCGGCACGGAAGAACAAGTCGGCATCGGAGATTTGCTCATCACTCAATAGCAGGTTGATGAGTGCTGTGATGTCAGCGATTCCTACCTCTCCATCATTGTTCACATCGCCCTTTAGGCCGGTGACTGTTCCGGGATCGTCGGTGAAGTAAAAATAGTTGATGTTGTCCAGGTTCAATGTGCTCACGGTGCCGTCGGCCAGTGTGAGCACGGCATTACCGTCGACAAAGGTTATTTTCAGGCCGTCGGCGGCAAAAGGCGTTTCGGTGCCGCCGGCCATGTTAAATTTCACATAGCCAAAACCATCGGCTTGAACATTCAGGGCCGCAATGGTCAGTATGATGATCAATATAATCCTTTTCATTGTGCTCGTTATTTTTTGCAAAAGTACAAAATTCTTTTGAATACACACTACACTTTTCGGTTTTTTACCAGCCCCAGCCTCCACCGCTGCTTCCGATTTGGAAGTAGGGCGTGGATGCCGACTTGGACCCCTGCGATGTGCCGGTGCTTGTCACGGCATCGCCGTTGTAGTACAAGCCGTGCCAGTTTTCCTTGGCGGTGTTGACCGATGTGCCACTGTAAAAGTTGTAGGTTGTGCCGCTGGTGATTTTCGGCGAGCTCATCAGCACGGTCAGCGAGCTGCCGCCACCACCGCCACCGGGTCCCCAGCCACCGCCACCGCCGCTGAAGGTCTTGGTCATGGTGTAAGCCATGACATTGCTGCTGGTGGTGCCCAATGCGTAGTTGGTGTTGGCCGTCTGGGTGCCCTTGTAAATCATCACAGGCTGTGCTGTGCCGATGCCCATCGAGGTGGTGGGGCTGTGCGGGTTTGATGTGCCACCGCCCACGGCCAGCACGTAGCCGCCCGTGATGTAGAGGTAGCCTGCCGTGCCGCCTTCTCCGTCGATGGCGTCGAGGCCGCATTCAGGGCTGGAGGAGCCGTAGGCCACCACCACGCCGCCGGTGATGATGAGGTTGCTGTTGGAGTCGATGCCGTCGTTATTGGTGGCGTTGACATATACCTTGCCTCCGTTGATTCTCATTTCGCCCGCCGAGTTGATGCAGTCATCGTAGCCGTTGCACTCGATGGTTCCGTCGTTGATAGTGATGGTGCTCTTGGACTCGATGCACTCCGAGCCGTCGCCCGAGCCGGTGGCGCTCACGTTGAAGGTGCCGCCGTTAAACACGATGGCCGCGTCGCACTTGATGCCCTTGGGCGAAGAACGCTTGTTGCTGCTGCTGCTGGAGCTGCCGGGACCCCAGCCGCCGCCACTGCTGCTGCCGTAGGTGTAGCGTGTGCCGGTGGTCTTCACGGTGAAGTTGCCGTCGTTGAAAGTCATCACGCCGTCGCCGCTGATGCCCTTGCCGCCCTGTCCGCTACTGCTGAGGGTGAAGGTGCCGCCGTTGGTCGTTAGGGTGCCTCCCACCTTGAGTGCGGCGCAGGCCTTGGTCTCGTTGTCCACGGCATCCCATCGTGCGCCGCCTGTGGTGGTCGACTGGATGGTTCCTCCATTCACCACCATGTTGCCCTTGCACTTGATGCCCTTGCTGGCCACGCCAGTGGTGCTGGCAGTGATGTTGCCGCCGGTGATGGTGATGTTGCCATCGGTCTTGATACCGTCGGGCGAGCCGGTGTAATCGGTGGAATTGTAGGTGTAGGTGTAAATGGCTCCGGTGGTGGTGGCGGTTATCGTGCCACCCTCGATGGTGATGCCGCCATCGGCGTTGATGCCTTTACCGCCGGTGCCGGTGGCCTTGAGGGTGACCTGGGTGCCATCGCCGCTGATTGTGAGTGTGCTGTCGGTCTTGATGCAGGCGCTGGTCTGGGTGTCGAGTTCGGTGGCGTCCCAGGTGCCTGGCGCACTGGAGTTGATTTCGGTGGTGCCGCCGGTGATGCCGATGTGGCTGTCGGCCTTCAGCCCCTTTGTGCCTGCTGCGCTCACGGTAACCTTGAGCGAGCCGCCGTTAATCAGTATTTGTCCGTTATATTCATCGGTCAGCTCGTCGGTGACACCCACCTGGATGCCGTCGTCGGCCACATTGCTGACCACCACATTGCCGCCATTGAGCTGGAAATACTGGTTGATGTTGAAACCGTCGCCGGCCGACTTGGCCACGGTGATGGTGCCGGTGAATTTCTTTTTCAGTTGCAGGTATTCGCCCGTCCACAGTGCGTGCTTGGCATTGCCGGTGAGCGTTAAATTGCCGCTGCCGCCCACCTCGGGATGTCCTTTCACGGCAAAGCATCCCTTTTGGCTGCCGCCGGCGCCATCGGCCAGGACATTGTCACCCACGAGTGTGACGGCGATGCGCTTGCCGTTGCGGATGTTCACGGCGGCGCTGTCGGCGCTGGTGAGGGTGAGGTTGTCGAGCACGAGCGTCATTTTATACTTTCCATCCATCCAGAACGACCCGTTGCCGCTGGTGCCGCTCAGGGTGTAGGTGTACTCGTCGGCCACGGCCTCGGGGTCTTGGATGATGGCCACATTGGCACCGGTGACAGTTGCCAGAGTGATATTCTTGGCGATGTTGCCCGCCACAGTCACTTGGGCTGTCGAGCCGTTGTAGGTCACGGCAATGTTGTTGTCGGGCCATTCTTGCTTGTCGACGGTGATGCTGTCAATGTCGCTCACTGCAAAAACTTTGTCGAGGATGGTCACCGATGTCGCATCGGTGATAGGCATTTGTCCCAGCTGCGATGTGGTGAAAGCCCATTTCACCTGGCCGGTGTGAACCCACATCGTCTGCTGCGCCTCCATGCACAATGTGCATGCCATCATGAGCGCAAAAATGAATAATTTGTTCCTCATAGCGTTTGAAGTTAGGCTGATAATACGTTTGTTTTCGATAATTCGCAAAATTACTTAAAATGTGTTCGATGCCAAAATTTATTCAATAAAGCTAAGGAAAAAATCGGTCAAACGCACTCTTTTTATGATGCTTTTCGGTAATGGGCGATATTCCACGTTTGCAATTATCAAGAAAAAAATTTAACTTTGTGACTCATTGTCAGTCTAAAGGAAAAAACAACCATTAAATGCTTGGCGACATGAAAAAGTTAAGATTGTATATCACCGCCTTGGTGCTGGCCCTCGCCGCCAGCTTCACTGCGCAGGCACAAGTGCTGCGTGATGCCAACTATAACGCCATAGGCCGCATCAACGGCAACGGCGTGGTGCGTGATGCCGAAGGCCATTCCATCGGCAGTTTTGACGACGATGGCACCGTGCGCGACAAGGCCGGGAATGTGCTGGGACGCATCGCACGCCTTGAGATATTCAACGAGGACGGTGAGCGCATCGGTTACATCAACAGTGACGGCAACGTGCGCGACGGAGAGAGCCATCCCATGGGTGCCGTCAACCTCAGTGACGGCAAGGTGACCGATGCCCGGCACAACACGCTGGGCTATGCCCGTGGCATACGCGTCGACTGGATCGCCTGCTACTACCTGTTCCGCTTCTTCGACCGATGATTGTACGTGCTGCCGTTTTAGTGGCTACAATATGCGTTGCGCTGTCGACGGCAGCGCAGCAGGTGTTACCGCCCGACTCGGTGCTGCAACGCATGGCTGCCCGGATGCTCATGGTGGGCTTCAAGGGCGATGAAGTGACCGCCGACAGCGATGCGGCACGCTATGTGCGCGACCTGGGCGTGGGGGCTATCATCCTCTTCGACGTGGATCTCACCGGCAAGGCCACTATCGGCTCTCGCAACGTCACCGGCAAGCAGCAGCTTCAGCGCCTCACTGGCCAGCTTTACCGCTGGGCCCGTGACGGCCAGTTGCTCATCGCCTTGGATCAGGAGGGTGGGCGCGTGGCCCGCCTGAAAACCGAATATGGTTTTGAGCCTACCGTTTCGGCCGCCTATCTGGGTCAAACCGATAACCGCGACACCACCCGGTTCTATGCCGCGCGGCTGGCGCGGGAATTGCGTGAATGTGGTGTGAGCGTGAATCTTGCTCCTGTGCTCGACATCGGTGGCGACACGCCCGGCCTGGGACGTCTGGGGCGATGCTTTTCGACCGATGTGAATGTCATCACCCGCCAGGCGCGGTGGTTTATCGACGAGTGTCATCGTGCCGGAGTGCTGTGTGCGGTGAAGCACTTTCCCGGCCACGGCAGCGCACGCGACGATTCGCACTGGGGCTTTGTCGATGTGACCCACACGTGGAACCGTCAAGAACTCGAGCCTTTCGCCCGGCTTATCAAGCAAGGAAAAGTGGACTTGGTGATGACGGCGCACATTTTCAACCGCCAAATCGACCCCGATTTTCCCGCCACGTTGTCGCGCGCCACACTCACCGGCTTGCTGCGGCACGACATGGGCTATGACGGCGTGGTAGTGACCGACGACATGTACATGCAGGGCATCATCGACAATTACAGCATCGAGCGGGCCGTGGTGATGGCCATCAACGCCGGAGCCGACATGCTGTGTGCCGGCAACAATATCAACACCGGGTTTGAGCCCGACCGCCCGCAGCGCTTGGCGCAAATCATCGTCACGGCCGTGAAGCAGGGGCGCATCCCCTATGGCCGCATTGTGGAGGCCAACCGCCGTATCGCCCGCCTGCAGCGCCATGTGGCCCGCCGCTGACGGAAAGCGAAAGCCCCTCGACTTCTGATTTTTTTGATGTGGCTGCCTGTGGCAGTCACTCATTATTTTTGCGCTCGTCATTTTTCAAAAAAAGAACTATGGAAAACACAAAAAACACTATCGAACGCAACCGGGCCGTGCTCCATGCGGCCTACAACGCCTGGATGGCGGCCGCGCCCTTGCGTGCCTGCCGGTTGAGGAACAAGCGCTATGCCTATGGCGACCAGTGGGCCGATGTCGTGCGCGACGCGCAGGGTCGATGGGTCACCGAGAGAGCGTTTTACACGCGTAACGGACGCGAGCCCATCACCAACAACCTCATCCGCCAGTTGGTGAAAACTATTGTGGGGCGTTTTCGCGCTCAAGTCATCGATGAACGCCCTGCCCGCCTGCCCGACAAGTTGAAGTCCATTCATGAGACCAACCGCCTCGATGAGCTCGATAGCCGCGCCCTCGAGGAGTTTGTCATCTCGGGTTGCTGTGTGCAACGTGTGCACACCCTGCCCGGCGAGACGGCCGTGGTGGAGAACGTGGGTCTGAGTCGCTTCTTCGTCAATGCGATGACCGATGTGCGAGGCCGAGACTGTGAGCTGGTGGGACAGTTGCACGACATGAGTTTGGCCCGGCTGCTGCAACAGTTGCAGTGCACATCGCGCCGTCAAGCCTCCTGGGTGCGGCGGCTCTACAGCGACCACGCCGATGAGCGCACGGCGCAAATGGCTACTGCACTGGGTGCCGATGTCCAGACGGGAACCGATTTTTGGTATTCGCGCACAGGAAAATGTAGGGCCATAGAAGTGTGGACACTCGACAGCCGCGAGCAGATGAGCCGGGGCACATGGACGGTGACGATGGTGTGGCATTGCCGCTGGTTTACCCCGATGGGTGACCTGCTGGCCGAGTACGACTCGCCGTGGCCCCACCGCTCACACCCCTTTGTGGTGAAGATGTATCCGCTCATCGATGGCGAGGTGCATGCACTGGTGGAGGATGTCATCGACCAGCAGCGGCTTGTCAACCGCCTGGTGACCATGGTCGACAACGTGATTCGTTCCAATGCCAAGGGTGTGCTGCTCTTCCCCGAAACGGCTTTGCCCGACGGCTTCACATGGGAGGACGTGAGGCGCTTGTGGAGCAGTACGGGCGGACTGCTCCCGTACGACCCCAGCCGCTCCGATGCCCGGCCCGAGCAAATCATCGCCACAGGTGCCGATGCCGGCGCCTACGACATGATTAACCTGCAGCTCAAGCTGCTGGAGCAAGCATCGGGTGTATCGGGGGCTTTGCAAGGCAAGAGCGACACGACTCATCATTCGGCCTCCCTCTATCAAATGCAGGCCGAGAATGCCAACTTGGCGCTCACCGATGTGTATGACACGTTTGCCGATTTTTGTAGGCAGCGCGACACCTTGCTCCAAAAGTTGTGACCCTCTGGAAATCTCAGGTGAAAGCCGGTTTAGAAAGGTCGCCCGCCGCCGAATCCGCCCGGCCGCCCGCCGCCGAATCCGCCGGGTCGTCCGCCACCGTCTCTGAAGCGTCCGCGTCCGTCGGGGCCGCCAAACTCTCCCTCCTTCGACTTGGGTTCCTCGCCACGCTTGAAGGTGGTGAAGCGGTAGGTGAACATGAGCATGGCGTAGCGTGTGAGAGAATTATACTGCACATCTTCAATGTAATTGGCCGTGACGTTGCGGCTGATGCTCTTGCGCTGGCCCAGAATGTCGTAGACCGACAGTGTGAGTGCGGCTTCCTTGTTGCGCAGGAATTGATAGGCAATCGACGCGTTCCACAGCCACTGGTTGGTGTTGTAGCCACTGGTGTAACCGCTGGTGGAGCTGAAGTTCAGGTCGGTGCTGACGACCATGCCGAAGGGAGCCGAATAGGTGCCGTTGAACATGAAACCGTAGGTGTGGACGTTGCGGTTGCTGGTCATCTGCACGCTGTTGTGGGTGGTCTGCAGGTTGTAACGCGGGCGCAGTTCCAGGTCCCAAACGCCGGTTCGGAAGGCCAGGCCGGGCATGAAGTTGATGGTAAACGAGCCGCTGCGGTTGAACTGTCCGTTGTTATAGCCCTTGGTGGAGGCATAGCGCATGAAGGTGTTCTGCGTGTAGTACCACGCCTTGCTGCTTCCGAAGGGGAAGCTGAGCATGTTCATTGCCATCGCGTTCCACACGCCGTTCACGTTGGCATAGGTGGTGGTGCGTCCGCCGGTGGCCGGATTGTAGTCGGTGGTTGAGATGATGCTGTTTTGCTCAAAGTTCACGTTCAGCATGGCCATGATGCTGCGCTGGTTCTGCTGGTCGAAGTCGCTGTAGCGTGTGTTGAACCGATGCGCGAACGTGGCCTTCAGGTTGGGGTTACCCACCACGATGGCCAGCGGGTTGCTCTCATCGGCCACCGGTTGTAACTGGTTGATGGATGGCTGGTTGGCGCGCATGCGGTAGTTGAGCGTGAGGTTGCGCGTGGCGCTGAACTTATAGCGCAAGCGTGCATAGGGGGCTATGGTCCAAGCCCATCGGCTGGGGATGTCGCGTGCCGAGTTGATGCGGTTCTCGCTCGACGACATGGCTGAGTTTACCGTGACACCCACATTCAGATTGTATTCTTTGCGCACCTGCCTGAAGCCTATCTGGAACGACTGTTCGAGGAACTTGTTGCGGAAGCTGTTGCTGAGTTTCTCGTTCCATTTGCCGCTCCCTGCAGCGCCGTCGGGGATGTCATAGACCATCTTTTCGGCTTTGCTGTACCGATAACGGCTGTTGTAGGCAAATTCAAGGAACCGCGCGTTGCGCACATCGCCCAGCGGCTCGGTCCAGGTGATGCGGCCGTTCACGCTGTTGGTGGTGCGGTGGTTGGAGTTGTCCTGGTTGATATAGGCAATGGAGTCGAGCAGGTAATAGATGTTGTTGGTGAGCGTGTTGCCGTCTTCATTCACGCGGCTGAAGTTGTAGCGCATGTTGACACTGAAACTCCGGCCGGGCTTGTTTTTGAATTTGTGGTTGAAAGTTGCCGACAAGCCCGCTTCGTAGCTCTTTCCGTCGTTGCGGTAGCTGCTCATGCTCTGGTTTACCCGGCTTCGTGCCGCATCACCGGCGCGGGTGAACGAGGAGTCGGTGCGCTCGCTTTTGTTGAAGTTGAATGAAAAAGTGGGGCGCACGTCGAGTGTGTTGAACGAGTCGATTTCCCATTTCATGCGGAAGTCGCCGCGCAGGTTGTGGCCGCGGTCGCGCGCCTTGGTGGCCGCGTCGTAGTAACTGGTGGAGTCCTCGAAGAGGTACTGCCGGGCGGTGTTGTTGCGCGTGTCGCGGTCGCTGTGGCTGTAGAGCAGGTTGCCGCCCACCCTGAAGTGCTCGTCGTCCTTTGAGCCGGCACTGAAGTTCAGGCCCAGGTTTTGCGACTTGGTGATGCCCCTGTTGCCCCCGAAGCGCTGGAAGCGCGTGGCGCCGCCGTCACTGAACCCCAGGTTGTTGGTGTTGTTTCCGCCACCCAGGAACGTGAGCTGGTTACCCTCATGGAAATAGTTTGCGATAAAATTGCCGGCGTAGCGGTTGTCGGTGCCATATCCGGCATTGACCGTACCGAACCAGCCGTTGTTCATTCCTTTTTTCACTGTGAGGTTGATTACCGTCTCGTCCTCGCCGTCGTCGACGCCCGTGAGTCGTGCCAGGTCGCTCTTGCGGTCAATCACTTGCAGTTTGTTGACCATGTCGGCGGGTATGTTTTTCGATGCCACGGTGGGGTCATCGGCGAAAAACTCTTTTCCGTCGATGAGGATTTTCTTCACCTCTTTGCCGTTGGCAGTGATTTTTCCGTCGGTCCCCACCTCTACACCCGGCAGGCGCTTGAGCAGGTCTTCCACCACGGCATTGGCTTGTGTCTTGTAGGTGTCGGCGTTAAATTCCACGGTGTCCTCTTTGACGGTGATGGCCGTCTTCACGCCCACCACCACAGCCTCCTGGAGCATCACGGTGTTGGCGTCAAGGGTGATGACTCCCATGTTGACATCGCGGCCGTCGGTTCCCACGGTCACATGTTTGATCAACTCGTTGTAGCCGATGTAGCTCACCCGCAACAGGTATTTGCCCGGTTGCACACCCTTGATGTTGAACACGCCGTTGAAGTCGGTGGTCGTTCCTTTGACAAAGGTGCTGTCCTTGTTGGCACGCACCAGTTTCACGGTGGCCTCAATCAGGCCGGTGGTGTCGGCCGCGTCGACAAGCACGCCATTGATGGTGGCACCTTGCAAGCCGGCGGTGAAAGCCATTACCAGCAATATGAGAAGTGCAAATTTTTTAGTCATGACCATTCGTTATTGATGGCACAAAGGTAGCATGATGCCCACAAGACACCAAATAAGATATATCAATCTAATCTTTTTATCGACTAAAGCCTCAGAATTCCACCCCTATCTTGACAAACAAGTTGTGGAATGTGCCGCCTTTTTTCACATAGGAGCCGCCCCGGTCGTCGCTGATGGCCCCCGGCGTGTCGCCCAGGCACCACAGTTTGTAGGTGGCGGTTTGCAGGGCGTAGCCCACGCCCACATTGATGGTGAAGAACTGGTTGGTGGCAAAATGATAGCCGATGGATGGCGAGGTGAAGAATCCGGTGTGGTTGATAAACGTGGCACCCACTTTCAGGTCGACCCACGGTGTGTGCTGGCTCTCGCTGCGCAGGTTGTAGCGCCCGTTCAGGTAGAAGGGGATGAACGGATATTTCCAGTCGGGGTCGTTCGGTTCGGGCACGGTCTTGTCGTTGCGCAAGGGGTAGGAGCCCACATTGGCTTTGAAGTGGTGCAGTGCCACGCCGGCGCCCACATACCAGAGGGGCGTGACTTGGTAGCCGAATGACGTCTCGATGAGCCAATAGTTATTTCTCGGCTCGCCCACGCCCAGGGAGTAGCCCAGGTCGATGAAACCGCGGAACTTGGCCGTGTCGTAGTTTTTCTTTTTCACATCGTGAGTGATGTAGTCCACGTCGTTCATGTCGTAGATGTATTTCATCTGGTCGTCGGTCACGATTTCCACCATCTGGTTGTCACGGGCGGTGATGACGCCCGTCACAAACTCGCCGCTGCGCAGGTGGATGGTCGATTTACGGGCGGCCTTCTCGGCTGCCAGGCTGGTGATGGCAAGCAGTGCCACCATGCAGAGAATGACATACAGTCGCTTCATTGTCGTGTCGTTATTAAGGGTTAATGCCCACTTGATGGCCCGCGCCGGAATCGTGGTTAGTGCAAAGTTACGAATAAGCGAGCGCAAAAGCAAATTTATTTGAGTTTTGCCGAGCGAGAGTAACTTTGCACTGACAATGGTGCCAACCCGGCCACGCTCGTCTCGCCGTCGCCGTTCACGTCGCTGCGCGGGTTGGTGGCACCGCGCATCACAAGGTCGACCAGCGCGGTGATGTCGGCAATCGACAGTTCGCCGTCGCCGTTCACGTCACCAGTGATGCCGCCACCCTCGCTCAGATCGCCCACGATGTGCTTGAATCGTGCCCAACTCCAAGCGTTGGCGAAACTCTCCTCCTTGCCCGGTAGCACGTGGAGCACGCAACCGTCCATCTCATCAGAACCAGTGAAAAAGAAACAAATGGCATAGCCAATTTTGTCATAATAGTCGTCCAGATAGGGCATTCCCATAATGAGGGCTTCATCACCAATCGCCACATTAGCCGGATCCACGTATGCGTCAATTCTCTTAAGCTTACCTGTGTTGGAAAATGCAGCATAACCTATGCTGGTTACTGACTGAGGAATATTAATCTCTTTTATATAGCTGTCATAAAAAGCCTTCGGCCCCAAAGTTGTGACGCTGTTGGGAAGAATTACTTTGTAGGCGCCAGTTCCCGCTCCACGAGCCCCTATAGCCTTTGTGCCGTCTTTCACTATGACCGTTCTATCGTCGGGAAAGGAACCTTTATAGCCAATCGCCACAGGACCGGCATATAAGACGCCCTCGGGTTGTTCGTTGTACCACTGTGTGCCATAGAACACGTTAACGGCAGACTCATCGGCTCCCACCTGAAGAAGGGAATTGGGGAAGGTGATTTCGGTCAAGTTGGTGCAACCGTTGAACGCATAGTCGCCTATTGCCTTCAAGTTGTTAGGTAAGTTTACGTAGGTCAAACTTGTGCATCGTTGGAATGCCCAGTTGCCGATATACAGGAGCGAGCCGGGAAGGCGCAGCACCGTGATGCCGGAGCGTTCGTAGAAGGCCCTGCTCGCTATGGCGGTGGTGCCTTCTTTAATGGTGAGAATGGCCGAGGGCGTGCCCTTATAGGTATATGCCACATTGCCGGCATACACAATGCCGTCGGGCTGATTGTTGAGCCAAGCGGTATTTAGAAACGCATCGTAACCGATAAATCTCACCGAACTGGGAACGGTGATATCAGTCAAACTGGTGCAACCTTTGAAAGCATTGTAGTCTATTGCTTTCACTTTGTTGGGAATGTTCACACTTGTCAAACTCGTGCAGTTGTAGAACGCACTCCCAAATATTGTCTCGACTGTGCCGGGGATGGTAATGCTTGACAATGCATTACAGCCGTAAAAAAGACTTTTAGGAATAAAGGTAATTGTGTTGGGAAGGGTCACACTGGTCAAGCCGGTGCAACCATAGAACAAGCTGCTGCCGAGATTCTTTGCCGAGTTGGGAATGACCACGCTTGTCAAGCCGGTGCAACCATTGAAGGCTGCGTCGCCAATGGAAGTGACACTACTGGGAATGTGAATACCCGTCAGATTAGCGCAGCTCTTAAAGGCCCCAGCCGCTATATGTGTGGTACCGTCTTGTATCACGATGTTAGTGCCGGCGGGCATGGACTTGGAGTTTTTATAGACATAGAATGTATTGCCGAGATACACCGGGCCGTCAGGTTTGGCGTTGAACCACGGAGTATCTTCAAACACGTTTTGGTCGAGAAATTCCATGGTGTTTGGAACAGTAACATTGGTCAAACTGGTGCAGCCATAGAATGCTGCACGATGGATGTATTTGACGCTGTTGGGGATGTAAACACTCCTTAACCCGGTTTGTTTGTAAAATGCATTCGTCGAAATTCCCACAACGGTATAGTCTTTATCGCCGTCGTTCACAATCTGGGGAATATAGAGGTCGCCCGTTACGTTCCCACCCTTTTGAAGGTAAACCGACTTGCTGTCGTCGCAAACCCAAAACTGCAGTTCACCAATAGTAAATCTAACATTAGCTGTTCCATTCATGGCGATCATCGCCAACGCCAATAAAAAGTAAAATCGTTTCATAAGCATGCTATTTCGGTTTTTAATTTAAACATTTTCGGCAAATTATAATAATAAATATTATTATGTGACTATTCTGCGACGAAGTTGGTTGCTCTTTAGTGTGTCGGCCACGCTCGTCTCGCCGTCGCCGTTCACGTCGCTGCGCGGGTTGGTGGCACCGCGCATCACAAGGTCGACCAGCGCGGTGATGTCGGCAATCGACACCTCTTTGTCGCCGTTCACGTCACCGGTGATGCCGCCATCCTCGCTCAGGTCGCCCACGATGTTCTTGAATCGTGCCCAACTCCAAGCGTTGGCGAAACTCTCCTCCTTGCCCGGTAGCACGTGGAGCACGCAATCGTCCATCTCATGGCCGAAAAAGTTGGTCATCCAAAAACAAATGCTGGTACCGATTTTTTCATAATAATTTTCCACACGTGGCATACCCAGAATGAGGGCGTCATCACCAATCGCCACATTAGCCGGATCCACGTATGCGTCAATCCTATCCAAGGATCGCATGCCGCCAAATGCATTAAAACCTATGCCGGTTACTGACTCTGGAATATTAATCTCTTTTAGATAGCTGTCATAAAAGGCGTATTTTCCGATGGTCGTGACGCTGTTTGGAAGAATTACTTTTTCGGCATATTTTCCCACTCCATAACCCGCTATGGCCTTTGTGCCTTCTTTCACGATAACTGTTTTGTCGTCGGGTAAGGAACCTTTATATCCAATCGCCACCGGACCGGCATATACGACGCCATCAGGTTGATCGGTGTACCACTGTGTGCCGGAGAACACGCTGGTGCCGGAATCGCTCCCCACCTGAAGAAGGGTATTGGGAAAAGAGATTTCGGTCAAGTTGATGCAACTACTGAACGCATTATAACCTATTGCCTTCACATTACCGGGAAGGTTCAAGTAGGTCAAGCTCGAGCATTTGCTGAACGCCTCGTCGCCGATATACAGGAGCGAGCCGGGAAGGCGCAACACGGTGATGCCGGAGCATTCGTAGAAGGCCCTGTTTGCTATGGCGGTGGTGCCGTCTTTAATGGTGAGAATGCCCGAGGGCGTGCCCTTATAAGTATATGCCACATTGCCGATATACACAATGCCGTCGGGCTGATTGTTGAGCCAAGCGGTTTTTATAAACGCATCGTTACCGATATATCTCACTGAATTGGGAATGGTAATATCGGTCAAACCGGTGCACCCAGCGAACGCATTGATGCCAATTGTTTTCACTTTGTTGGGAATGTTCACACTTGTCAAACTCGTGCAGTTGTAGAACGCAAGCCCAAATATTATCTCGACAGTGCCGGGGATGGTAATGCTCGACAAGGCCCGACATCCGGAGAAAAGTTGTGCTGGGATAGATGTGATTGTGTTGGGAAGGGTCACATCGGTCAAGCCGGTGCAGGCATAGAACAAACTGTTGCCGAGATTCTTTGCCGAGTTGGGGAGGGTCACGCTTGTCAGGCCGGTGCAATGATTGAAGGCCTGGTCACCAATGCTGGTGACACTGTTGGGAATGTGAATACTTGATAGATTTGCGCAGTTCTCAAAGGCATAACGCGCTATATGTGTCGTGCCGTCTTTAATCACGATGTTAGTGCCGGCGGGCATGGACTTGGGGTTTTTATAGACATAGAATGTATTGCCGAGATACACTGGGCCGTCAGGTTTGGCGTTGAACCACGGAGTATTGTCAAACACTTTTTCGGCGAGATATTCCAGATTGTCTGGAATGACAACATCTGCCAAATTGGTGCAGCCATAGAATGCTGTACGATTGATGTATTTGACGGTGCTGGGGATGTAAACACTCGTTAATCCGGTTTGTTTGTAAAATGCATTCGCCGAAATTCCCACAACGGTATAGTCTTTATCTCCATCGTTCACTATCTGGGGGATAAAGAGGTCGCCCGATACAGTCTGACCATCCACCACTTTTTGAAGAAACACCGAATTGCCGTCGTCGCAAACCCAGAATTGCAGTTTGCCCACAGTAAAACTGACATTTGCAGTTACATTCATGGCAAGCATCGCCACAACACCAATTAAAAGTGAAAATCGTTTCATAAGCATTCTATTTCGGTTTTTAATTTAAACATTTCGGCAAAATTATAATAATAAATATTATTATGTGACTGTTCTGCGATGAAGTTGGTTGCACTTTTGTGTTTTTTTGGTTGCACTTTTGTCTATCACAAAAAATGCCGGAAATCGACGGTTTTTCCGTCGGTTCCCGGCACTCATGCTCCGTGGTCAGTGCAACATTACGAAAATTTTCTTATTATGCTTCCATTGAGCAGCAGAAGTAAAGTTTGCCCGATGTTAGAACTTCTGCATGTCCACCAGGTGCTTGTAGGCGCCGTTGCGTGCCAGCAAGTCGGTGTGCGTGCCCTGCTCGATGATGCGTCCGTCTTGCATCACGCAAATCACATCGGCATTTTTGATCGTGCTCAGCCGGTGGGCAATCACCAGTGTGGTGCGTCCCTTCATCAGGTTGTCGAGGGCTTCTTGCACCAGATGCTCGCTTTCGGTGTCGAGCGCGCTGGTGGCTTCGTCCAGAATGAGAATGGGCGGATTCTTCAGGATGGCTCGCGCTATGCTGATGCGCTGGCGCTGCCCGCCACTCAGCTTGCAGCCGCGGTCGCCGATGTTGGTTTCGAAGCCGTCCTCGGTGGCCATGATGAAATCGTAGGCGTTGGCGATGCGTGCCGCCGCTTCCACCTGCTCGCGGGTGGCATGCTCAACCCCGAAGGTGATGTTGTTGTAGAACGAGTCGTTGAACAGGATGGCTTCCTGGTTCACATTGCCCATGAGGGCGCGCAGGTCGGCCACGCGGTAATTGCGGATGTCGACACCGTCGATGGTCACGCTACCTTGCTGCACGTCATAGAAGCGCGGCAGCAAGTCGGCGAGGGTGGTCTTGCCGCTGCCGCTCTGTCCCACCAGTGCCACCGTCTGTCCTCGTGCGATATCGAGCGTCACGCCGTCGATAACCCACTGCTCGCCATAACGGAAACGCACATCGTGGTAGCTGATTCCCTGTCGCATGGCCTTCAGCGGCACGGGTTGCTCGGGGTCGGTGATGGGATTAGTGGCCGAGAGGATTTTGTCGATGCGCTGCATCGACGCCAGTCCGCGCTGGATGGCGTATCCGGCTTTCGACAAGTCCTTGGCGGGGTTGATGATGCTGTAGAAAATCACCATGTAATAGATGAACTTGGGCGCCGTGATGCCGCTGTGGCCGCTCAGGATGAGCGTGCCGCCGAACCACAGCACCACGGCGATGGTGGCTGTGCCCAGAAATTCGCTCATGGGATGAGCCAGCTCATAGCGGCGCTGCATGCGCGTGGTGATGGACCGGTAATGCTCGTTTTCGCCCTCAAAGCGGCGGCGCACCTTGTCCTCGGCGTTGAATGCCTTGACGATGCGCAGCCCGCCGATGGTTTCCTCGATGTTGCTCAACAGTACACCCCATTGGTTTTGCCCGGCCAGCGACACGCGTTTCAACCGCTTGCCCACGCCGCCCATGATGGCTCCGGCCACAGGCAGCAAGATGAGCACAAACAGCGTGAGCTGCCAGCTGAGCACAATCATCATCGTGAGGCACACGATAATCATGATGGGGTTCTTGAACATCATGTCGAGCGACGACATCACCGAGTTCTCCACCTCGGTCACATCGCCGCTCATGCGCGCCATGACGTCGCCCTTGCGCTCGTTGGAGAAGAACGCGATGGGCAGCGACACGATCTTGGAGTAAATCTGGTTGCGGATGTCGCGCACGATACCCGTGCGGATGGGAATCATGAAGAACGCGCTCATGTAGGCGCTGCCGGTCTTGAGTGCCGTCATCACCACCAGCGCCAGCGCGATGCTGGCCAGTGCTGCCGACGAGCCGTAGCGCTCGATAATGCACTGCACATAGTAATAAAAGTTGTTCACCGCCACGGCATCGAGCTTGCTTGCAGTCCACGGCATGAACTCATAGGTCTGCGTGTTGAGCCCGAAGAGCATCTCCAGGATGGGGATAATCAAAGCAAAGGAGAACAACGTGAGGAACGCCGCCAGCAGGTTGAAGAATATGTTGAGAAACAGAAATTTCTTGTACGGCGGCACAAAACGTGCCAGCAATTGAAAAAATCCTTTCATTCAAAATGGTTTTAGCGTGCAAAGATAATGCAAAAACGTCACATTTGCGTTAATGCACCACAACTTTGTGGCCGTCGACGATGTAAATGCCCGGCGAAAGCCCGCTGGCGTCGGTCCTGGCACGGCGCACCTGGCGTCCGTCGAGCGTGAAGATTCCTGTGCGGCCATTGCGGCCGGTGGCATCGCTCTTTACCTCGGTCACGGCTGTAGGCTTGGGAATGAAGAGCAATGTCACGTCGGGCTTGAGCGACATGGCGCTCAGTCCGAAGGTGGCATCGGGGTCGCCGGCACCAATGCCCGAGGCAAATCGCGTCCATCCGTGCTCGGGGCGGTAATCGCCATAGTCGCCGGCAAACTGCACACCCTGATTGCTTGTGGCTGCGCCATTCTTGTGAACCATAATGGCGAGGTTGCCGCCGTGGTATTCAAATTCGTGGTCCAGCCCGATGACCAGTTCCCGCTCGCCCGAGGTGACGCTCACCACGCCGTCCATTACCTTAGTCATCTGGCTGGCTGGCAGCGAGCCGTCGGTGAGCAAGGTTCGTTCGGTTTCGCACACCCACACCTGCAGCGGCACCACAGGATAGGTGACGGTGCATTGCGTGATGGGATAGGACAGCATCTTCAGCAGCAGCCCGGCGTTGCCGTCGAAGTGCTCTGACGGGTAGATGGTTTGGCTGATGGACTCGTCCGACATGAACGACATGGGCACCACCAGCAGGTCTTGCGTGGTGGCGCAGCGCACGTCCACGCGCTTGCTGTCGGCCGGCACCACGCATTGCGCCACCGTTGCGCTTTGGTCGTTGGTTGCGTCGTCATCCTGGCCGGTGAGTCGTGCCGCCAATTCAAAATCGCCCACCGTGTTCGGCTGGTAAGTCAGTGTGATTTCGGCCAGCTCCATGCTGCTCAACCGGGGAACGGGGGCCTCGGCCAAAATGCGGCCGCTGTTCATCTCCACAATCTGGATGTTGCGGCCTTGGCTGGGCTGAACACCGCGGTTCAAGACTTCGACCACGCCAACCGCGGGCCGGGTGGCCAGGGGGTATCCATCGGTGGTGAATCGGGTTACAGCCACGTCGTTTTCGGGCTTGGTGACCGTGCTCACGGCGGCCGTCCATCCCCTGTGGGCGGTCATAATGTCACTGTAGAACACAAAAGTGAGCGCACCGGTGCTGTTGCGGGCACTCAGGTGCTCCAGCTCGGCAGGAACCGATGTGGCAGAGAACCGTCCAATGAGCGGGGCGTGGGTGTCGGCTCCGTCGAACACCTGAAGATGGTCGTAGCTGTCGAGCGCAAAGTCGGTGAATCTCACAGTCACATAGGCATTGCTTGTGGCGGGTTTCAACGTCAGGGTGTCCTGCTCGGCGTTGGGGTAATAGCCTGTTCCGCCGGCATCGTAAAAGGTGTAGTCCACATCGTTGTCAACGACAGCCTCGCCGTTGTGCATCACAATCCAGTCGTCGGGCTTTACCAGGATGGCACCAGTGCCGGTGGCGGGTCCCAGCCCAGTCTCGTTTTCGGCCGCGATGGTGTAGGAGCACCATCCGAAGCCCGGCTTGTCGGTGAAAGAGGTGGCGGCACCGTTGTTCACATAGAACATCGAAGTGGATGCGCCGCGTGTGCGCCGCACCACATAACGAGTGATTTCAGCAGGGTCGAATGGGCCGCCGAACTCGCCGGCGGTGGGTGGAGTCCACGACAGGATTGCCACATTGTTTCCGGCGGTGGCCGTGAAACCGCTCACCGCCCCCGGGGCGTTCGGACCCACGGTGGCTCGCACATCGTCGGTGTCGGTGCCACCGTCGCCCTGGTCGTTGACGGGCACCAGGCGATAGGTGTGGTGCCCTTGCGGCACGTCGGTGTCGGTGAAGGTTACCGTCTGTCCGGCATCGACAAGGCTGAGTGCCACTTGCCCCACCTGCTCATTGTCGCGAAGCACGCGCACGCCGGTCAGGCTGTTCAAGGCTGTGCCCTGTGCGTCGGTGACGGGGTTGGTCCATGTGAGGGTCACTTGGTTTCCATCGATGGCGACCGCGCGCTGGCTCACACGGTCGGGAGCGCCTTGCGCCACATGGATATAGGGGATGAAAAGACTGTTCAGACTGTCGTACCCGGTGTGTCCTATCCGCCCCACGCGGGTGGCGCTGCCGGTGTCGGTATTGATGGTATAGAGCACATAGTCGCCGTTGTTGGCCCAGTAAAGGATGCCGGTGGCATAGTCGAAACACATGCTCTGGGTGTAGGCGGCATCGACGCCCAGAGGTCCCACCGGGGTGCAAACGGCAGTGGCGGTGTCGATGGCGTAGAGACAGTCGTCGGTGGCCACGCCGTACATGATGCCGCCGGTGGTGGCGGCGATGGCCAGCACATAAAGGCTTGTGCCGTCGGCTTTTTTAAACGCTCCCACACTCTTGGTGGCACCGGTGGTCAAGTTCACGGTCATCAGGTGGGTGTTGCCGTTTCGGATGCCATACATTGTCCCCGAGGAGTAGTCGAAGGCCATGTCGTTGAGCTGGCTGCCCGACCGGCCCACCACGGTGCGTTCGCCGGTGGCCAGGTCGATGCTGTAGAGCCCCTCCACACTGCTCTGCGTGCCGTTGAGTGTGATTTGGGCATACCATTTGTAGTTATAATAGGTGCCCGCATAACAGTCGCCGCGGCGTGTCTGGTCGGCAATTAAGGTCACCTGGGCAGGGTTGGCTGCATCCATGGCCACAGGGCCGCACACACTGGCCTCGCGTGCGTCGTACTGATAGTTGCGATAGGCGTAGATGATGGGGCTGGCCACAGCGCTAAGGGTTGCGATGCCCATGAGCATCAAGATGATGTGACGGTGTTTCATGGGTTGGGGGGTTGAGTGTGATGGGTGATTTGATGATAAATTCGGTCAAAGGTGGCGCGCATGGCGTTTTCGTCGGCCAGAAGAAGTCTGAACTCCTCCAGCCGCCGGGCGTTGTCGCTCTGCTCAATCCACAGGTGCAGGTATCCTCCGGGGCCGTATTTGACGCGCAGGTGTTCCATCAAGCGCAGGAATTGACCTTCGCGGTCCAGGTGGGGATAATTCGCAAGCCCGTATTGCAGAGCCCGGCGCACAATGGTGTCGGCATCAATCTCGCGGTCGGCTTCGGCCAGAATGCGGCCGTAGATGGTGCGCGGCGCTTGTCGGCTCGATGCGCGGTGGTCTTCGGCGGCATCGGCCATGACCTCGATTTCCTGTGGCGTGAACCACCGAAGCAGCCTGTGGTCGTCGCGCAGGATGCGTCCACTCACCAGGTGGTGCCGCTCGCGCCCCTCGGTCAATCCCAGGTCGTGATAGGCGGCGGCCACAAGCACCATGGCGGGGTTCACGTTGGCGAAAAGGTGGGCCAGGCGCAGGCTTTGGGCCATCACATGATGGACGTGCTCGCGCCGATGACCGGCATCGAAGTGGTCATAGCGGGGCACAATCTCTTGTTCGAGGAAACGGGTTATTTCATCCATTTGCCGCATAGCCGATAGAAATATTTTCACAAAGCTACTAAAAAATCAAGGATTTCCATTAAATTTGCATCAAATTTAAAGCTAATTATAGAAATGATGAAGAAATTCCTCGCTCTGTTGTTGATGGTGGCTCTGCCCGTGGCAGCCATTGCCGCCACACCCAAAAAGAAAGCTGTCGCTGAACCCAAGAAGAAGGCCACGGCCGTCAAAACCGTAAAAACGCCTGCCAAGACGGCGTTTATCGTAATTTCGAAAAAAGATCTCAATCTCAAGGTCTACGACCGCGTGGGGAAAGACACCGTGTTGCTGGCGCAGTTCCCGGCGTGCCTGAGCAAAAACAAAGGCAACAAGCAGCGCGTGGGCGACATGCGCACCCCCGAGTCGCCCGCAGGCAAGCCGTTCAAAATCACGGCTATCCAGGACGCATCGACGTGGAAACACGACTTTAAGGACGGGCGTGGGAACATCAAGGCCTACGGCCACTGGTTCCTGCGACTGCTCACGCCCGGACATTCGGGCATCGGCATCCATGGCAGCACCAACAACGAGTCGTCGGTGCCCGGCCGTGCCAGTGAGGGATGTATACGTCTGCGCGATGCCGACATCATCACTCTCAAGAGCAAATATGCCTATGTGGGCATGCCTGTTATCATCAAGGCCGAGGAACAGGGGCTGCTGCCCTGGGAAGCGCGCGCCAAAAAGAAATGACCGATATGGAAAATGATTTTATTCAGGTGCGCGATGTGGTCAAGCAGTACGACGGCCACATCGCACTCAACCACGTGAGCCTGAATGTGCCACAAGGTTGCATCTACGGGCTGCTCGGGCCCAACGGCGCCGGGAAAACATCGCTCATTCGCATCATCAACATGATTACCCGCCAGGACAGCGGTGAGGTGCTGATGGACGGCCGCCCCATGGTGCCCGGCGATGTGTCGAATATCGGCTACCTGCCCGAGGAAAGAGGACTGTATAAGAAAATGAACGTGGGCGAGCAAATTGTGTATCTGGCGCGCTTGAAAGGCATGAGCAAGCTCGATGCCCGCAACGCCATGCGCCAGTGGCTGGCACGGTTCGACCTCACCGAGTGGGAAAACAAGAAACTGGAGGCGCTGTCCAAGGGCATGGCGCAGAAGGTGCAGTTCATCGCCACGGTCATCCACCAGCCGCGGCTGCTCATCTTCGACGAGCCATTTTCGGGCTTTGACCCGGTGAATGCCGAGCAGCTCAAGGTCGAGATCTTGCGCCTGCGTGATGAGGGCTCCACCATCTTGTTCTCCACGCACAACATGGAGAGCGTGGAGGCCGTGTGCGAGCAGATTTCGCTCATTAACCACTCGCAAGTGGTGCTGCAGGGGCATGTGAGCGACATCAAGCAGCAGCACAAGAAGAACATCATAGCCATCGACGTGCGTGAGGGTACCCAAATCGCCGCCAATGACGCCCTGTTCACCCTGCTGCCGGCTGCTGCCGGGCGGCAAGCCACGCACATCAAGGTCAATCAGGGAATAGCCGTGCGCGACGTCATTGCCTGGCTCAACGAGCACTGCCAGCTCACCGGATTTCACGAGGTGTTGCCCAGCATGCACGAGATTTTTATCGAAACCGTTAAAACTGCCTGACCATCATGGAAAAACTCAAACTCATCATACTGCGAGAGTACATGTCGATTGTGGGGAGGAGGTCGTTCATCGTCATGACGCTTCTGATTCCCGTCATCATGATTTTGTGCATGGCATTGCCGGCTGCCATCGGTTATTTCAACAACTCGGCCAGCGAGGCCCAGACCGTGGCGGTGATTGACGAGAGCGGACGCTATGGCGGTGCCATAGCCGACGACGAGCTGTACCATTTCGTGCCCCTTCGTGCCGACACGGTGGCCAATCCTCACGACTTTTACAAGAAAGCCGACGGTCAACTGGCTGCCGTGGTGGTCATTCCGGCCGATGTCGACAGCACAGCGGCGGTGACCGTCTATAGCGAGAACACCATCAATCTGGCCCTCAAAGAACGCATTGCCCGTCAGCTGTCCGACACGCTGACCCGTGCCCGGGTGGCCTCCTACGGGGTGCCCGGACTGCAGAAGATGATGGATGATGCCAATGTCAGCGTCGACCTCAAAAGCGTGAAGTGGAACGCCGAGGGCGACGAGAGCCAGTCGTCGACCGAGGTGGCGCTGGTCGTAGGGTTGATATTGGCCTTTCTCACCTATATGTTCGTGCTACTCTATGGTGCCATGATTATGAATGGCGTAATCGAGGAGAAAACCAACCGCATTGTGGAGGTGATTGTGGGCAGCTGCAAGCCTTTCCAGCTCATGATGGGCAAAATCATCGGCGTGGCACTCGTGGGGCTTACCCAACTTGCCATCTGGGTGGTCATCATGGTGGTGGTGGGCGGTGTGCTCAGTGCCATCTTCGGCCCCGCCGCGCTCACGGCCACCTCGCCCGACGGTGCTGCAGCCATGGCCGCAGCGGCCGACGACTTCGACATGGCCGCGGTGATGCAGGCGGTGAGCAGTGTGAACTATGTCTACATCCTGGTGAGCTTCGTGTTCTACTTCATCGGCGGTTACCTGCTCTATGCATCGCTTTTTGCCGGATTCGGCTCGGCAGTGGATCAGGCCAGCGACGCCTCGCAGGCCACCACGCCCATCATCATGATTATGGTGGTGGCGCTCTACGCCGGCATGGCATGCATTGAGAACCCTGGTGGCCCCATGGCCGTGTGGTGCTCGATGATTCCGTTCACCTCGCCGGTGGTGATGATGGTGCGACTGCCTTACGACGTGCCCCTGTGGCAGCTGGTGCTGAGCATTGTGCTGCTCTATGCCACCGCCGCGGCATGTGTGTGGCTGGCCGCCCGCATCTATCGCACGGGTATTCTGCTTTATGGAAAGAAACACTCCTTCAAGGAAATAATGCGCTGGATCAAGCGATGAACGCCACGATTCGTCGATGCTTGCCGCTGGCGGGACGTCTGCTGGTTGCTGCTGTGACACTCCTTGCGGGATTCACAGTGCTCCTCACGCTGGCTAATTGCATTCCGCACAGCGCAGTGGCCGATGGTGCCACTCGCTCGGTGCACACCATTTTCGAGGAGGGCCAGCATCCTGTCATTTGGGGTGAGAAGCTCAACCGTCTCGACAATTTCACCGATGCCCTTATCCTGAACATGACTTTCATGGCCGATGAGCGCCAGCCGCTGCAGGCTGCCATGCGCAACCGCATTGCTTATAAGGACAACTTGATGGAAGGCACGCGGCGGGCGTTTGACGAGCCCACGGCACCCTATGATGTGGGCGAATATAATCGCTACTGGCATGGGCATCAGCTGCTGGTCAGGCCCATGATGGTGGTGACCGACTTGCGCGGCCTGCGAGTGTTTAACTGCATCGTCATGTCGGTGTTGTTGATTCTGCTGGTGGCCTTCACATGGCTTCGCCTGGGCTGGAAAGTGGCTGCCGCCGTGACGGCAGTGGTGCTGTGGGTGGCGCTACCCAGTGTGCCGCTGTGCATGCAGTTTGCCCATGTGTTCTATGTGGCACTGGTTGCCGCCTTGTGGGTGGTGGCGCGCCGCCAACCGCGCACCGAGGCGCCTGTGACGGCGTTTTTCGTGATTGGCGCGTGCACTTCCTATGTCGACTTGCTCACCGTGCCTCTTGTGACACTGGCGCTGCCGGGCGTGCTGGCTGTGATGCACAGCGACACTCGCAGCCGCATGCGCTCCACGTGGATGCTGGTGCTTGCCTGGGCTGCAGGATACTTCGGCCTGTGGGCGGCCAAGTGGCTCATGGTGTGGGCCGTGACAGGCGAAGGCATGGTCGAGCAAGTGATGCATTACATGGCCATTCACACCTGGAGCGAGCACTACACGCCCTGGACGTTTGTGGGCAAGATGCAGTTCTCCCATGCGCCGCACATGCTGGTGGGCGCTTCGTTGCTTGCGTTGCTCTATGTGTTGTTTGCGCGTGGTCGGAAGGCGTTTGTCGACAATGCCTGGCTGCTGATTTTTGCCGGCGTTTATGTCTTGTGGGTGCTGGTGCTGTTCCAGCACACGGTGTGGCACTTTGCCTTCACTTGGCGCGGAACGCTGGCGCTGGTGCTCCCCGTTCTTCTATTTGTCATGGCTACCCTGGGGCCGCTGCGCTGGGGCCGCTGGGCAAAGGGTGCCGCTCACCGTTGATCGGTGCCCCAGAGCAACTTGTGGCGCAAGGTGCGCGCGAAATCATGGCCTTCGAGGTGAACGACCTGCGTCGAGAAGGGCGCGCGGTCAATGGTTACCATGCTTCCGGTGGGGCACACCACGGTCTCGCCGTCGATGCTCACCTGGTAGTAGGGGGCGCGCGAGTGCGTGACGATGTTCAGCACGGCATCGTCGGCCACCACCAGCGGCCGCATGTTCAGTGAGTGGGGCGACAGCGGCGACAGCACGATGCAGCGAGTGGTGGGCTCCAGCAAGGGACCACCGGCGCTCAGGTTGTAGGCGGTGCTGCCCGTGGGGGTGCTCACCACCAGTCCATCGCCTTTATAGGTCGTGAGCGGGTTGCCGCGCAGCAAGGTGTCCATCTCAATCATCGACGATGTGTCCTGCCTGAGGATGGCAATCTCGTTGAGCGCGTAGGGGTGTTCCACCTGTGTGCTCTGACATTGCACGCGCAGCATCGACCGTTGCTCGATGGTGTATCGTCCTGCCATCAAATCGGTCACAGCCCGGTCGGCCTGCTCCAGAGTGGCCGATGTAAGATAACCTAAATGCCCGGTGTTGATGCCCAGGATGGGAAGGCCTCTGTCGCCCACCCACATGACCGTGCTCAGAAAGGTGCCGTCGCCGCCCAGGCTCAGGGCCACGTCGCCCTGTGGAAGCTCTTGCGGGTGAAACGTCTCCACATTGTCGATGCCGGTCACTCCGCCGGCGCTCACATGACGCTTAAACGCATCCTCCATGGCCATCTCGATGCCCATGTGGCGCACGGTCGACAGCAGGTGCGCGATGCCTTCCATGCTTTTTTCTTGATGCTCGTGACCGAAAATCAGCAATTTCATGGTTGTTATTATTATTTTTTTAGTTTTTTTATTTTGTCATGCGTCAGGTTTGCTGTACCTTTGCCTAATTCAAGCATTGTGGTATGTGGTACAGCGGCAAAATTACGCATTTTTCCGAAAACCGACCGCATTCGACTTAATAAAACGAAGACAAAATGACCAATTTGAGTGTAAACATCAACAAAATAGCCACCCTGCGCAATGCCCGCGGAGGGAATGTTCCCAATGTGGAGACTGTGGCAATCGACTGCGAGCGATTTGGGGCCGACGGCATCACCGTGCACCCCAGGCCCGACCAGCGGCACATCCGCCACGACGATGTGCTGGCCCTCAGGCCCCTCGTGCGCACGGAGTTCAATATCGAGGGCTATCCCTCCGAGGAGTTCATGCAGCTGGTGCTGCTGGTGAAGCCCTCGCAGGTGACGCTTGTCCCCGATGCCCCCGATGTGCTCACCTCGTCGGCCGGATGGGATGTGGAGCCCAATCTCGACTTTCTTTCGTCGATTGTCGACCGACTCAAGGAAGTGGGCATCCGCACCAGTATCTTTGTGAGCACCGATGTGGAGAACATCCGCATGGCAGCCCGGACCGGTGCCGACCGCGTGGAGCTGTACACCGGCCCTTATGCCGCAGATTTCAAGACCGACCCCGAGGCGGCTGTGGCACCCTATGTGGAGGCAGCGCTGGCGGCCCGCAAGGCCGGGCTGGGACTCAATGCGGGTCATGACCTGAACCTGGAGAACCTCAAGTTTTTCAAGGAGCGAGTGCCGCACCTGCTGGAGGTGTCCATCGGGCATTCGCTCATCAGCGATGCACTCTACATGGGGCTTGAACAAACCATCCAGGCCTACAAAGCGTGCCTGAAATGAATGTAATAACGAATCATAACAAATAACACTAAATCATAATGGCTTTACTCAGCACTATTCTGGCGCAAGTGGCAGTACCCGACAGCGCCATTCAGCCCATTGCCGACAGCGCCGCAGCCGTGGCCGACACCGTTGCTGCAGCCGTGGCACCGGCAGCCCAGGCAGCCGAGCCTGTGGTCAAAGAACTTTCTGTGTGGAACCTTACCATGGCGGGCGGCTGGCTCATGATTCCGCTGGCGCTGCTGGCCATCGTCAGCATCTACATCTTCTTCGAGCGGTTCTTCGCCATCAACGCAGCCTCGCGCGAGGACAAATCGTTCATGAACCAAATCAAGGGCTTTATTCATGACGGACAGGTCGACAAGGCGTTGCAGCTGTGCAAGGACACCGACACGCCGGCGGCCCGCATGATTGAAAAGGGTGTGACACGCATCGGCCGGCCTATGAACGATGTGCTTGTGGCCATCGAGAATGTGGGCAACATGGAGATTGCCAATCTGGAGAAGGGCTTCAACTGGCTCGCCACGACGGCCGCCGGAGCGCCCATGATCGGTTTCCTTGGAACGGTCACCGGCATGGTACAGGCATTCTTCCAGCTGGCCAGCGCGGGTGCCAACAGTAACGTCTCCATCCTGGCCAGCGGCATCTACGAGGCACTGGTTACCACGGTGGGCGGTCTGATAGTGGGCATCATCGCACTGTTTGCCTACAATTACCTCACATCGCGTGTCAACAAAGTGATGAACAAGCTGGAGGGCAAAACCATGGAGTTCATGGATTTGCTTAACGAGCCTGCCAAGTGATACTCACCCCACTGATGACACTCACCTCTCTAAATTGAGTTAGATTATGGCTCTGAAAAGACAACACGAAACCCTGTCGATGTTCAGCATGGCGTCGATGACCGACGTCATCTTCCTGCTGCTCATTTTCTTCATGGTCACATCGACGTTTGTCTTCCCGTCGGCGCTCGAGGTCAACTTGCCGCAGAGCAGCCAGCAGACGTCGCTCAAACCCACCACGCGCATCTACATCGACAAGGATATGAACATGTTTGCATCGCAAGGCGATGAGAACACCCAGGGGGAGCTCGTGCCCATGCCGGCCGACCAGCTCATGGGATTCATGCAGACTCTCAAGGCGGCCAATCCCGATGAATTTGTGGCGCTTTATGCCGACGAGGAGGTGCCTTACGGGAAAATCGTCGACATCCTCGACAAGGGCAGCAAGACGGGGCTCAAGATTGTGCTTGCCACCAAGCCGGCAAGCACGGCTTATGCCGCACCCGAACCCGAAACTCCCGCTGCCGAAGGCCAGCAACCGGCGGCAACGGACCAACCCAACGAATCGATTTAATCGCTCACAATGGACAATAACGAACGCAAAAATGAATTGACGGCCGCTCTGCTCACGCTGCTGCTCTTCGCAGGCACCGTGGCGCTGCTCATGTTCACCAATTTGCGCTACCAGTGGCCCCCCGACGACATGGTGCTCACCCAGCTCAAGCAGGACTCCATCATGTTCGGCGGCGAATTTGTCATGCTGGGCAACACTCCTGACCCTACCGAGGCCAACGAGATGGACAGCGAAGCGCCCAACGAGGCCGACGACGTGTTGCAGCAACCCAGCGTGGAAGGTGACGACATGGACGATGCCGGGCCGCAGGCCAAGCAGCCCAAACCGCTGGTCACCGGCACCGACCCGTCGCCCATGAAGGTGAAGGAGAAGCCCAAAGAGGAGAAACCCAAGCCCACGGGACCGGCCAACAACAAGAAGCCCGAAGAAAAGAAGGTGCAAGTGAAGCAAGGCACCGATGCGGCCACCAACAGTCGCGTGAAAAACGCCTTCGGGAAATCGGGTGGCTCGGGAACCGGCAAGCAGGGCACGCCCGACGGCAATGCGTCGCACGGCGCGCTGGGCGGCAAGCCCGGCCTGGGTGGACTGGTGGGTTACACCCTGGAGTACTGGGGACGCCCCCACAGCAAGTGGGAGGGCAAGGTCAACGTGCGGGTGCGCGTCAACACACGCGGCAAGGTCATCGAGGCACGGGCCGTGAGTGGTTCGGGTGAAGCCTGGGCCCACCCCGAGGTGCGGCGCTCGTGCGAGCAAGAGTCGCTCAAGAGTGCGTTCTCGGTGCCTAAAAACACCACCACCGAGGGCATCGGCACCATCACCTGGCGTTTTATTTGACCCCGGCGGTCACCTGCCGCCGCGGCCCAGTGCGGGCTGTGGCCGCCGGTGAATAGACACATAAAAAAGCTTGACTTCGATTCGGCGGGGTCAAGCTTTTTTGGGGCCATGCATGGCGCTGTGGAAAATTGCGGGTGTCACTTTTTTGTGGGTTGCCGCTTTGGGCACCAGTCCCAAGTCGGTGGGCGACCTGCCTTCATCGCCATTCATCTACTGATTCTTGCCGACATTGCACCGATTTTTTTGATTTTTTTCTCAAAAAACGCTTGTGGGTGAAAAAAAAGTATTATCTTTGCACTCGCAAATGCCCAAGTGGCGGAATTGGTAGACGCGCACGTTTCAGGTGCGTGTGCCGCGAGGCGTGAAGGTTCGAGTCCTTTCTTGGGCACCACACAGGCCGGTAATCATGGATTGCCGGCCTGCATTGCATTCGTCCAGCAACTTACTATTACTGCTTGATTGCTTGTTTTTACGCCGAAAAATCAATAACTTTGCCATTCTAATAAACAAATGGTATTAAAACAGATATTGATATGTTCAGCAAAGAAACTTATGTGAGCCGCCGCAGCGAGCTCAAGCGCCGGGTGAAAAGCGGGTTGATTCTGTTGTTCGGCAACAACGAGGCGCCATGCAACTATCCGGCAAATGCCTATTACCCCTTCCGTCAGGACTCCACCTTTTTATATTACTTCGGGCAGAACCGCGATGGACTGGTGGGTGTCATCGACGTGGACAATGACCGCGAGACGCTTGTGGGCGATGATATCGATATAGAGGACATTGTGTGGTACGGCTCGGTTGACGACGTGGCCACGATGGCCGCGCAGGTGGGCGTGGAGCACACAGCGCCCATGAAGGCGCTGAAACAGATGTGCGACGAGGCCCGTGCCAAGGGACGCACCATCCATTTCCTGCCGCCTTACCGCCACGACACCAAAATCCAAATCATGGACTTGCTGGGCATCCATCCTGCCGAGCAGGCCGGTGCGGTGTCGCACACGTTGCGCATGGCGGTGATTGACATGCGCAGTGTCAAGACGGCCGAGGAAATCGAGGAACTGGAGCGTGCCGCCGCCATCGGTTACCAGATGCACACCACGGCCATGCGGCTGGTGCGGCCGGGTGTCACCGAGAAATACATCGGCGGCCAGGTCGACGGCATGGCCCACAGCCTGGGTGCTCACGAGAGTTTCGCCACCATCTTCTCGCAGCATGGCGAAATCATGCACGGCAATCCGTCGCTCGCAGTGCTTGAAGCTGGACGGCTGGCCTTGTGCGATGCCGGTGCCGAGACGGTCAACAACTATTGCAGCGACCACACGCGCACCATGCCGGTGAGCGGCCGATACACGCAGCGCCAGCTCGACATCTACACCATTGTGGAGGAGTGTCACGACTTGGCGCTGAGCGTGGCCCGGCCGGGCGTGAAATGGATGGATGTTCACTTTGCCGTGTGCCGCCGCATGACCGAGCGCCTGAAGGAGCTGGGCCTCATGCGTGGCGATGTGGACGAGGCTGTGGCAGCCGGTGCCCATGCCATGTTCCTGCCGCACGGATTGGGCCACATGATGGGAATGGACGTTCACGACATGGAAGGCCTGGGGCAAATCTATGTGGGGTTCGATGAAGAGACCCGGCCCAACCTGGAGCAGTTCGGTACCAACTGCCTGCGCATGGGGCGCCGGCTGCAAGAAGGCTTTGTCGTCACCGACGAGCCCGGCATCTACTTCATCCCCGCCCTTATCGACGACTGGCGCGCCAGCGGGCACTGCGCCGAGTTCCTCAACTTCGACCTGCTGGAGACCTACAAAGACTTCGGCGGCATACGCATCGAGGACGATGTGCTCATCACGGCCGACGGCTGCCGCTTCCTGGGCAAGGACCGCATCCCCTATCACCCCGCCGAGGTGGAGGAATTCATGAATCAGTAATCATCCACCCGCTCACGTTCGATCGACCATGCGAAAGACCATCTTTTCACTTATCGGCCTGGTGGCGCTGCTCATGCTCACGGCGGCACGTGTGCCCACGAGAGCGCCGGCTTTTCTGCGGCCCGGCGACAAGGTGGCCATCATAGCACCGGCCAGCGCCCACCCTTATTCCATCGTGGACAGCGGCATCAAGCATCTCACGCGCTGGGGCTACCAGCCTGTGGTGGGGCGTGCGGTGGGCAAGCGCTTCCGCAGTTTCGCCGGAACGGTGAAGCAGCGCCGTGAGGACTTGCTGTGGGCCTTGCGCGACACCAGCATCAAGGCCATCATGTGCACACGCGGCGGCTACGGCTCGGCACAGCTGTTGTGCGAGATACCGCTCGATGAGTTCAGGCGCAATCCCAAGTGGGTGATTGGCTACAGCGACATCACTGCTCTGCACAGTGCCGAGGTGTGTGCCGGCGTGATGAGCATCCATGCCAACATGTGCGACCCCATCGGCCGCGACGACAGCACTTGCCGGGCCCTGCAATACCTGCTCATGGGCAAGATGCCGTCCTATAAAGTTCCCGCGCATGAATACAACGTCAAAGGGCGCGCACAGGGCATCCTGGTGGGCGGCAATATGAGCGTGCTCACCGATCTGGCCGAGAGCCCCTACGACTGCCTCAACCGCGACCTGATTTCGCGCTTCGACGTGATTTTGTTCATCGAGGACACGCATGAGAATTTCCAGCACGTGGACCGCATGCTGCACCAGCTCAAGCTCCGAGGCGTGCTGAACCACATCAAGGGACTCATCATAGGCCATTTCAACGATTATCGCAGGGAAAATGGCTGGGACGATATGTACGAAATGTTTAACCTGTATCTCAAGGATTCCAAGATTCCCGTTTGTTACGGTTTTCCCACGGGTCACATCGGCCGCCGGAACTATCCCATGATTGAAGGCTGCCCGGTGACGCTCACCGTGGCCGACGACAGCGTGTCGCTCGACTTCAACATGCCCTTGAAGTATTTTAAAGACTAATCAATCATTTACTCATCATTCGCAATGAATAGAATTTCTTGTTTGTTATTGGTGGTTATGACCGCACTCACAGTTATGGCAGTGAAGAATCCAAAAGCGCCGCAAGCGCTCAAGCCGGGTGATAAAATCGCCATCATGTCGCCGGCCAGCACGCCGGGCGACTCCACCGCTCCCGAGCGTGCAGCCCAGGTGCTGCGCCAGTGGGGCTTTGAACCGGTGGTGAGTCCCTTGGCGTTGAACAAGTACCACATGTATGCCGGCACCGTGGAGCAACGGCGGGCCGAGTTGCTGCGCTTGTTGCGCGACAAGTCCATCAAGGCCATCATCGCCACCCGCGGTGGTTATGGCTCGGCCATGCTCATCAACGACGAGCTGATTGACGCCATGAAGCGCAATCCCAAGTGGCTGGTGGGTTACAGCGACATCACCGCCCTGCACAGTGCCGAGGTGCGTGCCGGAAACATGAGCCTGCATGCCAACATGGGCGGTGCCCTTGCCGGCAAGGGTGCCAACGACAGTATCAACCTGCTGCTGCGCGACGCCCTTATGGGCGAGCGCCCTGACTACACCGTTCCGGCCAACCCCTTCAACCATCCCGGCCATGCCACGGGCATCGTGCTGGGTGGCAACATGGCGGTTTTCACCAGCAATTTTTCGGGGAGCAAGAAGTATGATTTCCTTGACCGTGACTACATCAAGGGGCGCGACATCATCCTTTTCTTTGAGGATGTGGGCGAGTCGATGGCGCGGGTGGCCAGCATGCTCACCCAGCTCCATCACAAGGGGGTCCTCGGCCAGGTGAAGGGCATCATCGTGGGGCGTTTCACCGATTATTCTCCCGCGGGGGGGTATGAGTCGATGAATCAGATGCTCAGCGAGTATATCAACCTGTTTATGCATGGGCGCGACATCCCCGTGTGCTTCGATTTCCCGGTGAGTCATGATGAGTCGTGGAATTTTCCCATGCTCGAGGGCTGCGAAGCCACGCTCAACGTCACGCCGGTGGCCACCACATTGCAGTTCAGATGATTGATGATCGCTCATCGGGTTTTATTTGAATGACACGGGCGTAAACGAGGGGGGGCGGTGCCAAACAGGCACCGCCCCCCTCGTCGTCGTTAAGTCTTTGTGAAAATTTCGCCTCAGGAAATCACGCCCAGTGCGTGGCCCACTTTGATGAACGCGGCGATGGCGCGGTCCAGATGCTCGCGCTCGTGCCCGGCCGACAGCTGCACGCGGATGCGGGCTTGGCCTTTGGGAACCACAGGATAGTAGAATCCTGTCACGTAGATGCCTTCTTGCTGCATGGCGGCGGCAAAGTCTTGCGACAGCTTGGCGTCGTAGAGCATCACGGCGCAGATGGCGCTCTGGGTGGGCTTGATGTCGAAGCCGGCGGCAAGCATGCGGTCGCGGAAGTAGTTCACGTTCTCCACCAGCTTGTCGTGCAGGGCGTTGCTTTCGTCGAGCATGCGGAACATTTCGATGCTGGCACCCACAATGCCCGGGGCGATGGAGTTGCTGAACAGGTAGGGGCGCGAGCGCTGGCGAAGCATGTCGATGATTTCCTTGCGTCCGGTGGTGAAGCCGCCCATGGCGCCGCCGAATGCCTTGCCCAGCGTGCCGGTGAAGATGTCGATGCGGCCATACAGGTTGAACTGCTCGGCCACGCCTCGGCCCGTGGGGCCCACCACGCCGGCACTGTGGCTCTCGTCGACCATCACCAGGGCGTCGTAGCGCTCGGCCAGGTCGCAAATCTTGTCCATGGGAGCCACGTTGCCGTCCATCGAGAACACGCCGTCGGTGGCGATGATGCGGAAGCGCTGCTGCTGTGCCTGCTTCAGGCACTCCTCCAGCTCGGCCATGTCGGCGTTGGCATAACGATAGCGCTTGGCCTTGCACAGGCGCACACCGTCGATAATCGAGGCATGGTTCAGCGCATCGCTGATGATGGCATCCTCGTCGGTGAGCAGGGCCTCAAACAGGCCGCCGTTGGCGTCGAAGCACGAGCCGTAGAGGATGGCATCGTCGGTCTTGAAATAGCGGGCGATGGATGCCTCCAGTTCCTTGTGGAGGTCTTGCGTGCCGCAGATGAAGCGCACGCTCGACATGCCGAAGCCGTGCTCGTCCATGGCTCGCTTCGATGCCTCGATCAGGCGGGCGTTGTCGCTCAGGCCCAGGTAGTTGTTGGCACAAAAATTCAGCACATCGTCATCGGGTTTCACTTTGATGTCGGCGCGCTGTGGTGTGGTGATGATTCGTTCTTTCTTGTACAAGCCGGCAGCCTCGATGTCGGCAAGTTCTTGACTCAAGTGTTGTTGAAATTTTCCGTACATGAATTGTTATAGTTAATTAGTTTTCTATTCGGTGGTCTTCATTGACCACAAAGTTCATAAAAATTATTTGATTTTAAAAGAAAACATCAAAAATTATTGTAACTTTGCCGTGCTTAACACTCGACATAATTAGTAGCATCAATGAAAAATGTGTTGGTTATCGGTTCCACTGGCCAGATAGGCTCGGAACTGACCATGAAACTGAGAGAAATATACACCGGCGACATCGTGGCAGGCTATATCCCCGGCGCCGAGCCCAAGGGGGCTCTGGCCGAGAGCGGGCCGTCGATGGTGGTCGACATCACCAATGCGGCGCAGATAGCCGAAGCCGTCGACCGCTATCACATCGACACCATTTACAACCTGGCGGCACTGCTCAGTGCGGTGGCCGAGTCGAAGCCCCAGCTGGCTTGGCACATCGGTATCGACGGATTGCTCAATGTGCTGGAGGTGGCGCGTGAGAAGCATTGTGCCGTGTTCACCCCCAGTTCCATCGGCTCTTTTGGACCCAATGCCCCCAAGGATGGTACCCCGCAGGACACCATTCAGCAGCCGCGCACCATGTACGGCGTGACGAAGGTCACCGGCGAGTTGCTCAGCAATTATTATGCGTTGAAATATGGTGTCGACACCCGCTCGGTGCGTTTTCCGGGCCTGATTTCTTATGTCACGCCTCCCGGTGGAGGCACCACCGACTATGCCGTCGACATCTATTACAGTGCTGTGCGTGGCGAGAAATTTCACTGCCCCATTGCCGCCGGAACGCTCATGGACATGATGTATATGCCCGATGCCCTGCGTGCCGCTATCGAAATCATGGAGGCCCCGGAGCGCAAATTGCGGCATCGCAATTCGTTCAACATTGCATCCATGAGCTTCGACCCCGAGGTGATTTACAAAAAAATCAAGCAATATGTGCCTGATTTCGAGATGGTCTATGAGATCGACCCGCTGCGGCAGGCCATCGCCGACTCGTGGCCCAACAAGCTCGACGACACCTGTGCGCGCATGGAGTGGGGATGGAAGCCAAAGTACGACCTCGATGCCATGACGCGCGACATGCTGGAGAAACTGCGCCTGAAACTGCTTCCGCAGCAGTAAACTTCAGAGCCCGGCCAAAAAACATCACCCCTCTCACTTCGGCAGAAATGAGAGGGGTGATTGTGGTTTATGGCTGCGCAGTGTTTACTCGGCGCCGCCGTCGTCGGCAGCTTGCATGTTGGTGAACACGTTCTGCACATCGTCGTCCTCTTCCACAGCCTCAATGAGTGCCTCCACGTCGGCCTGCTGCTCGGCGGTGAGTTCCTTGTAATCGGCCGGCTCATAGACAAATTCCGAGCTTTTGATTTCAAAGCCGTTGTCCTCCAGATACTTCTGGATGTCGCCATTGGCCTCGAAAGCGCCCGAGATGAGCAGTTCTTCCTCGTCTTGGTCGAAGTCCTCGGCTCCGCAGTCGATCAGTTCCAGCTCCAGGTCATCGAGCTCGATGCCGTCCTTGGGCGTGACGTGGAAATAGCATTTGTGCGAGAACATGAACGCCACGGTGCCCGAGTTGCCCAGCGAGCCGCCTTTCTTGTTGAAGTAGTTGCGCAGGTTGGCCACGGTGCGGGTGGTGTTGTCGGTGGCCGTCTCCACCAGCACAGCGATTCCGTGGGGGGCAAATCCTTCGTAGATGACCTCCTTGTAATCACTGGCATCTTTCTCGCTGGCCTTCTTGATGGCGCGTTCCACGGTGTCCTTCGGCATGTTGGCCGCCTTGGCGTTGGCCATGAGGGCGCGCAGGCGCGAGTTGGACGAGGGGTCGGGTCCACCGGCCTTGACGGCCATGGTGATTTCCTTTCCAATCTTGGTGAACGTGCGCGACATGCTGCCCCAGCGTTTCAGTTTTCTTGCTTTGCGGTATTCAAAAGCTCTTCCCATAGTAGTGTGTAAAGTGTTGTGTGGTTATTTGATGTTTTGTTTTTTCGGTTTATCGCAGCTTGGCGCCGAGCTGGGTTTCCAGGTTCTTGATAACCTTGCTCATGATGGCGTCGATTTGCTTCTCTTGCAGGGTCTTCACATCGTCCTGCAGGGTCAGGCTGATGGCGTAAGACTTCTTGCCGGCCTCCAGCTTCTTGCTCTCGTACACGTCGAAGAGGTTCACGCCCTTGAGCAGCTTGCGCTCGCTCTGCTCCACCACGCGGCGGATGTCGGCATAGGTGACGCCGTTGTCGACCAGCAGTGCCAGGTCGCGGCGCACGGGCAGAGTCTTGGGCAGGTCGTAGTACTTGATGTCGTGCTTCGATGCCATGCGGCATGCCGCCTGCCAGTGCACGTGGGCGTAGTACACGGGCTGGTCCACGTCCATGCGCTTGAGCAGCTTGTCGCTCACCACGCCCAGCTCGGCCACCGTCTTGCCGCCTCGTTGGCGGTAAATCAGTGCGGGGGCTATGGTGTCGTCCTGACCTTGCTCCACTTCCAGATCCTTGAGCTGGATGCCCATGCCGGCGAGCACGTTCTCCAGCGTGGTCTTCAGGTCGTAGACGCTCGTGGCACGGGCCTTGTCGATCCAGGCCTCGTCGTGCGTCTGCCCGGTGAGCCACAGTCCCAGCTCGGTGTGCTCGCTGTAGGGGGCCAGTGCTTTCACTTCCTGGCTGGCGCTGCCGTCGTAGTGGTAGACGTTTCCGAACTCGTAGAGTCGCAGATTGGCGTTTTTGCGGTTGATATTGCGCGCGATGCTTTCCAGACCGCCCATGAGCAGGGTGGGGCGCATCACGTTCAGGTCGCTGCTCAGCGGGTTCATGATGTGCACACATTCGGCCTCAGGATAGCTTTCCATCTCGGTGTAGTAGGCCGCTGCGGTGAGTGAGTTGTTCATCATCTCGTGGTAACCGATGGCGGTGAGCTGGTTGCTGATGTGCTCCTGCATGTCGTCGCAGTAGTCCACTTCGCCCTTGATCGACAGCGTGCTGCGCACCGATTCGCCAATCTCCACGTTGTTGTATCCGTACACGCGTAGGATGTCTTCCACCACGTCGCACGGCCGCTGCACGTCCACGCGGTAGGTGGGCACCACCAGCTCCAGGTGCTCGTCGTCCTCGGCGGTGACGGTCATCTCCAGGCTGCGCACAATCTGCTTGATGGTGTCGTGCCCGATTTCCTTGCCGATGAGGTTGTGCACATAGTCGTAGCGCAGGCTCACCTCGAAGCCCGGGAAGTCGTGCGCCTTCACATCGACCACCTCGCCGCAGATTTCTCCACCGGCCACCTCCTTGATGAGCATGGCGGCCAGTTTCAGGTTGTCGACGGTGGCATTGGGGTCGATGCCGCGCTCAAAGCGGAATGATGCGTCGGTGTTCAGACCGAACCGCCGTGCCGTTTTCCTGATCCAGGTGGGGTGGAAATAGGCGCTCTCCAAAAACACATCGGTCGTCGTTTCGGTCACACCCGAGTCCAGCCCGCCGAACACGCCGCCTATGCACATGGGCTCCTGGGCGTTGCAAATCATCAGGTCGCGGTCGGTGAGGGTGCGCTCCACGCCGTCGAGGGTCACAAACTTGGTGCCTGGGGTCACAGTCTTGACCACCACATGGTCGCCCTTCACCTTGGCCAGGTCGAAGCAGTGCATCGGCTGGCCCATGCCCAGCAGGATGTAGTTGGTCACGTCCACAATGTTGTTGATGGGACGTTGGCCCACGGCCAGCAGCAGGTCGCGCAGCCACTTGGGGCTTTCCTGCACCTTCACGCCGCGAATGGTCAGGCCGCTGTAGCGCGGGCATGCCTCGGCGTTGTCCACGGTCACGCCGATGGCTCCGTCGGGGCGGTCGGCCTTGAAGCCTGCGGCCTCGGGCTTGTTCAGCTTGCCGGCCTTGCCGTGCCGTTGCATCCAGGCCCACAGGTCGCGTGCCACGCCGTAGTGGCTGGCGCCGTCGATGCGGTTAGGCGTGAGGTCCACCTCAATCATCCAGTCGTCCTCCACGCCGTAGTATTGAGCTGCGGGCATGCCGGCGGGGGTGTCCTCGGGCAGCACGATGATGCCGTCGTGGCTTGTGCCCACGCCAATCTCATCCTCGGCACAAATCATGCCCAGCGATTCCTCGCCGCGGATTTTGCCGCGCTTGATGGTGAATTCCTTGTCGCCGTCGTAGAGCTTGGTGCCCACGGTGGCCACAATCACTTTTTGACCGGCGGCCACATTGGGTGCGCCGCACACAATCTGCACCGGCGCGTTGCCGTCGCCCAGGTCAACTGTGGTGATGTGCAGGTGGTCGCTGTTGGGGTGCTCCACGCAAGTCAGCACGTGGCCCACTACGAGTCCACGCAGTCCGCCACGAATGGTCTCGACGCGCTCCAGCGCGCCCACTTCAAGGCCCAGCGACGTCAGCGCCTCACTCACCTGGTCGGGAGTGAGGTCGGTGTCGATGTAACGCCGCAGCCATTTGTACGAAATATTCATAAACTTTTTATGTCGGTTTTAGTGATTTTTCGGATTTTAACCCACAAAGATACTGCAATAATTTGACAAATGGCAACTGCGACCCATTTTTTTCGTTTTTTCATTCCATGCAGCAGCCCTTTCAGGACTCCCTGCCTGCGGCGATGCCGGTATCCAGGCAGGGTTTACACACTCCTCAACTATGTCCCCCTCTAAGGTAGAGGGGGTGGCCCGGAGGGCCGGGGGCACCGGCAGGTAGCGAGGGTGGCAGCTCTTCCCCTAAGTTAGGGGGAGTGGCCCGCAGGGCCGAGGGAGTGTGCCACGCGGCGAAGATGCCACCGTGCTGCAGTGACAACCGTGCATCGAAGATGCACAAGCTGACAGAGCCCCAGGTTTCGGCGCATGAATGCGCCAAACCTGGGGAAAACAACGGCAATGCCAATGTTCCTCGAAGAGGCACAACCCTCCTTTTGGCATCACGCCGTGGCGGAGCGGCACCGGGCGTATTGATTGTGCCTCTCCGAGGAA